>NZ_JAEUXI010000003.1 GCF_016775005.1 Streptococcus suis
TATTTCGTTTCTTCACTGTTAACTGATCGCTCGAGACAACTCCATTATTCTATCACCTTAACCTACCTTTGTCAATATCTTTTTGAAACTTTTTTTATTTTTTCTTTTCCTTTTTCTTCATCCCCTTGTCATCTAAAATCTTTCAAGACTTCTCTGAGTGCTTTCACCATCTCTTGTCGGCCTTTGAACCGTTCGCCTCGGATTAGTTTCATATAGTTAGCTTGTTGGGTTGGGGATAGCTGGTCATAATAGCTTCGTAATCCATCTCGTAGTGTCAATAAGTCATCTTGTAAGAGCCCTGGACTGCGTAAGCAATGGCTCAGATCTCCTATCTCTTCATGCTGCATACGATCAAAGGTCCGTTTTTGGCTGGCTTGTTGGCGGAGTTTATCTTTTATATAGTTCCGAAACCGGACTTTGAAGAAGCCGTATAGGTTCTGACTGTCCTTAAGACCTGGGTACTCCTGTATGAGTTGATAGAATATGAGCATACCCTCTTGGTGCCAATCGCTTACTTCCCAGCCTTTTAAATAATACTCTCTGCGGGTTTTATCAACTATTCCCTTAACTTTTCGGTACTCTGATGAAAACATATTGTCTACCTCTTCCTATTTTTGTTTTCATTCTACTACCTATGTCATCTCCTGAACAGGACATAAATGTCCGATTACTCTTAAATACCAAAAAAACTAAACCTTTACTGGTCTAGTTTTTCTTTTATTTCATCGTAAGAAAGTGGGTGTACTTCTTCACCTTCGGTTAATTCATTATCCGTTGGCATCTGACCTGTTTCATACAAGGCTTTAATCTGTACACTATCCAATGTTTCATACTTAAGAAGGGCTTCCGCAATGAGTTGGTGTTTCTCACGGTTATCTTGGATAATCTCAGCTGCTTTATTATGAGCTTCTGTCAATAAATTGCGAACTTCTGTGTCCAATTCGTAGGCTGTTTGTTCTGAGATGTATTTTTGTGTTGTTTGTCCACCAAACATGGCATGGCTACCTTCGTATTGCATCGGACCCATTTTCTCACTCATTCCGTATTCAGCTACCATAGCACGTGCCATTTGAGTAGCTTGTTCAAAGTCATTTGAAGCACCGGTTGTTTGAGTATTGAAAATAATTTCCTCTGCGACACGCCCGCCCATCAGGCCTGCTAATTGCTCTTTCATATCTTCTTTAGATAGGAGCATTTGGTCTTCTTTAGGAAGTGCAATCATATAGCCACCTGCACGGCCACGTGGCACAATTGTTACCTTATGGACTTCGCGGGCATTTGACAAGACAAGCCCGACAATTGTATGACCGGCTTCATGATAGGCCACGATTTCTCGTTCTTTGGCTGAAACTTGGCGATCTTTCTTAGAAGGACCTGCAATAACACGATCTTCTGCTTCATCAATATCTGCCGCATCAATCTTGTCTTTATTGCGACGTGCTGCAACAAGTGCTGCTTCGTTCAGTACGTTTTCCAAATCAGCACCAACAAAACCTGGTGTCTGTTGGGCAACCAACTTCAAATCGACATCGTCTGCCAATGGTTTATTCTTTGCATGAACTTTCAGAATTGCTTCACGGCCCTTCACATCTGGACGGCCGACAAGTACCTTACGGTCAAATCGTCCTGGACGTAAAAGAGCTGGATCGAGAACATCACTTCGGTTGGTTGCAGCAATAACAATAATTCCTTCGTTGCCTTCAAAACCATCCATTTCAATCAAGAGTTGGTTGAGGGTTTGTTCACGTTCGTCATTACCGCCGCCCATTCCAACACCACGTTGGCGACCGACAGCATCGATTTCATCGATAAAGATGATTGCTGGCGCAGCTTTTTTCGCATCTTCAAACAATGAACGAACACGGCTAGCACCGACACCGACAAACATTTCAACAAAATCAGAACCAGAAATAGAGAAGAATGGAACTCCTGCTTCTCCAGCGACAGCTTTTGCCAAAAGGGTCTTACCAGTTCCTGGAGGGCCCTCTAGCAAGACACCGGCTGGAATCCGGGCACCTAGTTTGGTAAAGCGTTTTGGATCTTTCAGGAACTCTACAACCTCTACCAATTCTAGTTTTTCTTCTTCCGCTCCTGCAACATCTGAGAATCGAACTTTGATATTGCTCTGTTCCAAGGCTTTGGCTTTATTGCGGCCAAAATTCATGGCACCACGTGCACCTCCGCCACCTTGGTTCATCATCATCATGAAGAAGACGCCGAACAAGACAAGCGGAAATAGGTTCAGCAGGATATTTAACCACAAGCTATTAGAAGATTCTGGTTTGATTGTCACATCTACACCTTGTTCATCCGCTAGACTTTGAAGGGTTGACAAGGTTGAATCGGAAGCTAAAATCGTTGACCTAAAGTTTTTATAGGTTTGCGTGTCGGATACCTGGAAGAGCTTGATAGAGGAAGCTAGCTCACTTTTTGCTTCTACTGCATTCTTATAAGTACCCTTGATTTCGATAATACTGCTATTGGGTTGGTAGGTGAGTTCCGTAACATTTCCATTCTTTAATTCTTCTAGAACGGTTGAGTAGGAAATTTCCTGAGTTGCTACCTGACTGCCAGCATTCATGAATTGGAATCCTGTAATCAGTGTCGCAATGATGAGAATAATGAGAAAAGGATTTCTAATAAATCCTTTATTGGGCTGTTTGTTCATAAATTAGCAAAAACCTTCTATTAATTTGAATAGACTTCCTCTTTCAATACTCCGACATAAGGAAGGTTACGATAGTTTTCATTGTAATCCAATCCAAATCCAACTAAAAACTCTTTTGGAACTGTAAAGCCTGAATAATCCGCTTCAATTTCCACTACACGGCCTTCAGGTTTGTCAATCAAAGTCGCAATTTTAATTGAATTTGCTTGACGTAGCGCAAACAACTCTTTCAATTCTTTGAGTGTACGGCCAGTGTCAATGATATCTTCGATAAAGAGAATATCGCGACCAGCAACGCTGTTATCCAAATCTTTGATGATTTTTACAGTTCCGCTGCTTTCTGTACCACCGTGGTAGCTAGACACTACCATGTAGTCCGTCTCGATATGTGTATCGATATGTTTGATCAATTCTGCCATGAAAGGAATAGAGCCCTTCAAGATACCAACAAGAATTGGATTTTTTCCTGCATAGTCTTCTGTCAGAACTTTTCCTAATTCTTTACACTTGGCAGCAATCTCTTCTTCCGTAATCAGAACTTTTTTAATGTCTTTTTCCAGCATAAGTCTACTCTTTCATTTTTATGTATAATGTAGCTTTGATTATACCATTTTTTGCAGATTTACTCAAATCACTAGTAGCATTATTGGAAATTCCAAGAATTTTTCCATCTTGTTCAATCACAGCTGCCCTGCGACGTTCAGAAAATGGGATTTTATTGTCTATAAAATAGCGACTCACTTTCTTTTGAATCCCATTTAAGAGAATTCGGTCGCCTGGTTGCCAGGTCCGTAATAGGATAGGCTTTTCTGATGGTAAAGCAATACTCCAAGCATCAGGAAGGGGCTGATTTTTAGTGACCAGATAGGGTCCCCAATGAAAAATACCATCTGATTTTATCACAATGTCTTGGGGTGCACTATCCGTCTCAGGTCCTATTTTTTGAATAGACATGGTCTTGTAGTCTTTTTTCAACCAGTAGCCATTTTTCAAATAGGTGTGAACATTTGCCTTTTCTACTATTATATGGTGCAATTCTTTGAACTGGGCTTTTGAAAGATGAAGGTCAGGAAACTCTTGCAAGTAAAGCTGGAGTAAAATATATTGTACTGCTCTGCTTTGTCCCAAAAAAGTCGCAAGATTTGTCACATCCATCTCCTTTGTCAAATCGATCAGCGCCTGTTTAAAAATATGACTTTCTTGACCTACGTCAATCAAGGCTTGCGAAATGGCGGGATTCTCTTTTTCCAACTGGGGAAGGTAGTTGTTTCGAACTCGATTTCTAAAAAATGCTGGTGACTGGTTAGATTGGTCTTCAAAATGAAAGCAGTCCTCTAAATCTGATTTTCTAAAGTGTAAGAGCGGGCGAATCAACTGGCCTGGTGGAAACTCTTGGACTGGTTGCATGCCTGCCAGATGAATCATACGGCTGCCTCTCACCAATTTCATAAAAATGGTTTCTGCCTGATCATCTGCATGGTGGGCAGTCACCAAAGCGCTATAATCCTCTGTCTCCATGATGTCTTTAAAGAATTGGTAACGAAAATCTCGACCCCGTTCTTCTGTAAAGACACCTTGAAAAGACCGACAGTAAAAGGCCAGTCCATGTTGATGGGCCCAGTTTTGGAGATAGGCTTCTTCCTGGTCAGAACTTGGTCGGAGTTTATAGTTGACATGAGCTAGCCCCAGTTCAATTCCTAAGTCCTTGCGATAATGATAGAGAAGCTGAAGGAGGTTCATAGAGTCTTTTCCTCCTGAAATTGCCAAGAGGACGCGTTTGTGTTTATCAAAAAAGTGACCATCTTGTGTCACTTTTAAAAATTGTTTTTTTATCATTTTAGAATCTCATACACATCTTTTGCGATTTGTGAAATCGTGTCATAGGTAGATTTTTCTGTAAAGATAGAAAGAATGAAGGGACTGTCTGTATAAACGACTGCCACATCATGTCTAAAATCATAGGCATCTCCAATCTTATGGGCAACTGGAACGGGAATATCTTTAGAAATCCGTTGGTTATCGAACTTGGTTTCTTTCAGACTTTCCAAAACATAGCCATTTTGTTCATAGAGTTTTTCCATCATTTTTCCAGCCATTTTTGCAGAAGCGAGTCGTTCTTCCATGTCCCATTTTTGGCCAACAATGCCTTCAATGGTAGCGGTAAACGTCGCATCAAACTGATGGCTTGTGTAATAAGCAAGAATATTGCTAGCTACATTATCGGATTCTTTGGCTGTCCGATTAATCAAATCCTCGACACTATACACTTTATTATTAGCTGTTTTTGGAAGAGAACCACTTCCAAAAGCATCAAATGCTCCATAGAATTCCAATGTTTCCTTGGTGTAGGTTAAAGGTTGATTTAGTTGAAATTCTCCAGCATTAATGACTTCTTGAGCATAATAAAGGGTCGTTAATTTACTAGTGGATGCAGCATACATGAGTTTATCTTCATTCACTCCAGCTGTTTGACCTGTCTCAAGCTGCTGAACGTAGATTGAAAGAGTATCTTTGTTATACTTTTCTTTTAATAACTGCTGAACAGCTTCCATGCGATTGTCTGTTACAGACAAATCTTCCATGGCAATCCAGCCTAGTCCTTCTACATGAGCAAAGTGTCCCCAATGTGTTTCTGCTAATTGATCCACTTGAACAGCTTGATAGGCCTTTTTCTGCTTTTGACTCACTTGGGCTTGATTGGCAATCGGGCTGGTATAGAAAACCGCATCTGCCTTTGTCCAATAAGTTTGATCCACATCTTGGTTCGAAAGTATGCAATCATCATAAATCAGCGTCGGATCTGCTGCAATGTAGGTCTGGTCTTCTAATTGAAAAACCAAGACTTGCTGGTCATTGACACTGACTCCGACAATGCTAAAGACTTGATTGGGTTCAATCGTTCCCACTTTTTCGGTCAAGGCCTGGTCGGAAAATGTCGAGATTGTAGCAAAGACATTTGGATTGGATGGGACAGTTTGAAAATCCGTATTATACGACTTATAATTCAACTGATAGCGGGCTTGGTTGCTTAGTTGAAATGGAAGTTCTGTGCTATCTACCTTGGTAGCATTCCACAGCACTGGCAATAGCAATAGCAATAAAACGAACTGCATGTCCCCTCCTTTCCATACTTCTTCATTAGTTTTCGTCTGGCTCTTCTTGTGCCAGTTTTAATTCCTTATTTTTTTCAGATAACTCTTCTAGTTTATCATCAGAATATTGCAAGAACTTTTCAACTGTTTCAAAGATAGATGACATCATTGCGGTAGTATCCCTGGAATATTATAGATAAATTCCCCTTCCTTAGACCATTGGTATTTCGCGCGGACATATTTGGCTGCAAAGTCTTCATTTTCTAATTGTTTGACCAAAGCTGCGCGCTCTTCTTGCTCAGCCACAAGATTTTGATACTGGTTTTCCAATTCTACCAACTGGCTCTCCCTGTCTTTCAAAGTTTGGTAGCTTTGAACTAGGTTATAGGTTGGCAAAATGAACAAAAAGACCACTAAAATCAAAATGGAGGCCATAAAGCGATTTTTCTGACGCTTTTCTGCCAAGGTCAGCTTGCTTTTCTCACGTTGGTTCTGGATATAAGAATTATTGATTTGAACGATTTTCGACTTCTTCATCAGTTTCTATCCTTGTCTCACTGATTATTTCATACATTTTCAGTGCATCTTCTTTCTTGGTACTGTCCTTCATTTCAAGAACCTTTACAGTCAATAATTTGTTCCCAAATCGGATTTCGATCTGGTCCTCTAGCTTGACATCTGTTGAAGATTTAGCCAAAATGCCATTAATTTTGATCCGGCCCTTATCTGCAACTTCCTTTGCAACTGTTCTCCGTTTAATGATACGGGAAACTTTCAAATATTTGTCTAATCTCATGATTTCACCTCATCTCTTTATTTTATCATGTTTTAGTGAAAATGCGGGAATTATCCCGCTTTTCTCTGCTTGATTTCAACTAGTTTTTCGGCAAATAGCATCAATTCTTCCAGAATCTCAAAATCCTTTTTCCCTCTTACAGTAAAAATGACTTCTAATTGCCCCTTATTTTCAGCAATGCGGGCTTTCAATTGAGTCGCAGAAAGAGCTTCAAAATAGTCTTGTGTCAAGAAATGTTGACCAGCCATTGCTTCAAATCGCACTGTAACCTGATGGTCTTTTCGTTCAACCAACTGGGTAAAAGTTTGATCAAGAAAGGTTTTTAGTAAGCCGATTTCAAGTAAATAGGCCACCACATCTGGGTATTCTCCGAAGCGGTCCATCAATTCATCTTGCAATTCTTGATAGTTTACACGAGTGTCAATTTGCTTGATTCGTTTGTAAATTTCAATCTTCTGACGCTGGTCTGTAATATAATCACTCGGTAAGTAGGCATCAATTGCCAAATTGATCTCTGTATTGCTCTTCTGCCGTTTCTGACTCTTGCCTTGTTTATCAAGAATAGCTTGTTCTAACAACTGAGAGTAGAGTTCATATCCAACCGAATCAATAAAACCAGACTGGGCAGCTCCCAGAATATTTCCCGCACCGCGAATGGACAAATCTTGCATGGCAATCTTAAAACCTGAGCCTAGTTCTGTAAAGCCCTTAATGGCTTCCAAACGTTTTTCCGCCACTTCTGTCAAGGACTTGTCTGGGCGATACATGAGGTAGGCATAGGCAATCCGATTGGAACGACCGACACGACCTCGTAATTGATAGAGGGTTGACAGACCCATATGGTCAGCATTTTCGATAAAGAGGGTGTTGGCATTTGGAATATCGACACCTGTTTCGATAATGGTGGTGGTCACTAAGACATCGTATTCCCCTTCAATAAAGGCAAAGAGGGTATTTTCCAACTGGATTTCTGACATTTGTCCGTGAACATAACCAATAGAGGCTTCTGGGACTAACTCCTTCAACTCAGAAACCTTCTGTTCAATGGTGTCAACTTTGTTGTAAAGGTAGTAAACCTGTCCACCTCGGTCCAATTCTCTCAAAACTGCATCACGAATGACACCTGTATTGGTTTCCATAACATAGGTTTGAACAGGATAGCGATTGGTTGGCGGAGTTTCAATAACAGACAAGTCGCGGATACCAAGCATGGACATTTGAAGGGTGCGTGGAATCGGTGTCGCTGTCAAGGTTAAGACATCGATTTTCTTCTTGAGTTCCTTCAATCGTTCCTTATGTTTGACCCCAAAGCGTTGCTCTTCGTCAATAACCAGTAAACCTAGGTCTGCGAAGACAACATCTTGTGACAGGAGTCTGTGGGTCCCGATCAGGATATCCACCTGACCCTTTTTCAGTCTTTCTAAGGTCGCAGCCTGCTCTGCCTTCGTCTTAAACCGACTCATCACATCGACATTGACTGGAAAATCTGCAAAGCGTTCTTGAAAATTGGCAAAGTGCTGCTGGGCCAAGACAGTGGTAGGTACCAAAATGGCCACCTGCTTGCCGTCGTTGACTGCCTTGAAAGCTGCCCGCATAGCTACCTCAGTCTTACCGAATCCGACATCTCCGACTAAGAGACGATCCATAGGAGAATCCTTCTCCATATCTTTCTTGATTTCCTGAATGGAACGGATCTGATCATCGGTTTCCACATAGGCGAAGGCATCATCAAACTCTGTCTGGTTGGCATCGTCTGGAGAATAGGCAAAGCCCTTGAGCTGACTACGTTCGGCATAGAGTTTTATCAGGTCATCAGCAATGTCCTCCACCTGCTTCTGCACCTTCTGCTTGGTCTTTTGGAAACGGCCATCATTAAGCTTGTTGACTTTAGGAGTTTTTCCGTCTGATGCCAAATACTTGGACAGCAGGTCAATCTGGTCAACAGGGAGGGAAATCCTATCAGAATTTTGGTACTGAATGGTCAGATAATCCCTGTGAATACCGGATACGACAATGGTTTCAATCCCCAGATACTGACCAATTCCGTGTACATGGTGGACAACGTAATCCCCAACAGCCAGCTCTGTGTAGTCCTTCAATCGCTCGGCATTGGAAATATTTTTCCTTCTGACCTTCCGCTTGATTTTCTTATGGAAAATTTCGCGTTCTGTGATAAGGACTAGTTTTTCATCTAGGAAATGAAAGCCGCTAGCCAGGGAGCCAATGGTTACTTGTTGCTGACCCGCAACCAATTCATGCGGTGCATAGACAGGTAACTGAATGGCATATTCCTGTAACGTTTTCTGTAAAGCCTGTAAAGATGTCTGTGATTCTGCCTGGATAATAACCGTATAATTTGACTTGGCATAGCGGGCTAATTCATCTTTCAAAAGGGGAATTTGATTAAAAAATTCCTGCATAGGATGTTGGTTAAAAGAGTGAATAGCGTCAAAACGCAGGTTTCCTAAGCCCTTTTGAAAGGTAGAAAAGAAGGTCGCTGGTTTATATTTCCGAAGCGGTTGATAAGAGGAGGCGAAGTAATTAAGACTTGACACTGCTTTACCCTTTTGTAAATCATCTGTCAAGATACCAGCAACTTCCTTATCAAACTGAGCGTGTCGATCCGCAATCTTATGGAAATCATCTAAGAAAACAGGAGAGCCTGCTGGTAAATAGTCCAACAAGGTCCATTCTTGCTCATAAAAGAAGGATAAAAATCGTGCTAGGTCAGGGTGACGGTAAGATATTTTTACATCTGCTAAGACTTCCTTTAAGTAAGAGATTTGTTCTTCTGACTGAGAATTTTCGATTGCATTTTCTAGCTTCTCACTTGCACGCAAAAAGTCTTCTGCTGAGAAAATCATCTCAGAAGCGGGGGAAATCCTCACCTGATCACAGCTCTCTAAGGATTTTTGACTGTCGACATCAAAGGTCCGAATACCGTCAATTTCATCTCCAAAGAATTCCAATCGATAGGGAAGCTCTTCATTGATATCAAAAATATCTAAAATGTCACCACGTTGGCTGAATTCTCCTGCACTCAGTACACGTGATACCTTTTTATAACCAATGGCTGTCAACTGGTTGACAAGTTTGTCAACTTCTATTTCTTGTCCAATGGACAAATCTAGTTTGGCTTGGCGAAAAGCACTTGGACTGGGAAGTAGAATCCGACAGGCTGCCATGCTAGCAACTAGAATCCCACTTGCTGTTGGATCTAGTAGAAAGTTTAGACTATCAATTCGGGCTTGTGTTCTGTCCTTTGAAGCAAAAACAAATTCAGCAAGGGGACTATCATCTGTAAAGAAGTTGTAAACCACCTCATTACCTAAAATGGCTGCCAAATCTCCTGCCAGTTTTTCAGCTTCATTTTGACTGGCTGTTACCAGTAAGATTTTTTCTGAAAGGGAGTCATAGGCAGAGGCAATGGTCAGGGCCTTGCTACTGCCTGACAAGCCCATGACAAGTTGCCTGGTCGATTTATTCAGGTTTGCCTGCCAGGTTTGAATGGTCTTATTTTGACCTAGTAAATCTAATAGGTTCATTATCCGTTAAACTTTCTCATAATGGTATCAAAATCATCTTCTTCTAGATAAAAGTTGACAGCCTTGTCAAGTTTTTCTAAAGCTAGATCAATTTCGATACGGTCTTCTGTGTCAAAACCTGATAGGACGTGGTTGACAACACTCATTTTTCCTTTTGGACGGCCAATGCCAATCTTAATGCGGTCAAACTCCTGTGTCCCAATATGCTTGACAATGGATTTGATCCCATTGTGACCACCTGCTGAGCCTTTTTGACGGAAACGGATTTTCCCAACAGCCATGTCCAAGTCATCGTAAGCCACCAGAATATCGGTTTCATCTAGACCATAATAGGTCATCAGGGCATGGACAGCCTTGCCTGATTCATTCATGAAGGTGGTTGGTTTAACCAGAAAGATTTTCTCACCGTCAATAAAGGTTGTGGCAATGTCCGCTTGGAAAATCTTGTCGTGGTTAAAGGTCACATTTTCACGCTTGGCAATCTTATCCAGCAACATAAAGCCGACATTGTGCTTAGTTTCAAAATAGCGGTCCCCGGGATTGCCCAGGCCGATGATCAATCGTGTCATTTTTTCTCCTTATCGTCACTTAGTTTATCTTTTATTACTTCGTTAACTCACCTTGCCGTACTCTAGTACTGCCTACGGTTCGTTGCCTAGTACTAAAAGCAAACTAAACGACTAGAAATACCAAAAGGCTGGAAAATACTTTCCAACCTGATTGTCTATTATACATTAAAGCGGAATTCCATGATGTCCCCGTCTTGAACGACGTATTCTTTTCCTTCTTCACGGAGGCGTCCTGCTTCCTTGACTGCCTTCTCAGAGCCGTAGGTCATCAAATCATTATAGGACATGGTGACGGCACGGATAAAGCCTTTTTCGAAGTCTGAGTGGATGATACCAGCACATTGAGGGGCTTTCATACCGCGCTTGAAGGTCCAAGCACGAACTTCCTTCTCCCCTGCTGTAAAGTAGGTGCCAAGTCCAAGCAAGTGATAGGCTGCACGTGTTAATTTGTCCACGCCAGATTCTGTTAATCCAAGGGCTTCCAAAAACTCACCCTTGTCTTCATCATCGAGTTCTGAAATTTCTTCTTCCGCACGCGCAGAAATCACTACCACTTCTGCATTTTCTGTTGCTGCAAAGTCACGGATTTGCTGCACATAGCTGATAGAGTCAGGATCTGCTACCTTGTCTTCATCGACGTTGGCAACATAGAGGACTGGCTTGGTGGTCAAGAGGAAGAGTTGTTTAACGATTTTTTGTTCTTCATCTGTGAAGTCAACTGTACGAGCAGATTTTCCGTCTTCTAGGACAGGTTTGATTTTTTCAAGAACTGAAAATTCTGCGACAGAATCCTTGTCTTTTTGCGTACGGGCCATTTTTTCTACACGCGCATAACGCTTGTTGATGCTCTCTAGGTCCGCCAAAATCAATTCCAGGTTAATGGTATCAATATCTGCGATTGGGTCCACAAAGGCGTCTTCACGGCCTTGTTCACGCATGACATTTTCATCGTCAAAGGCACGCACCACATGAACAATAGCGTCAACTTCACGGATATTGGCCAAGAATTTATTTCCAAGCCCTTCACCTTTAGAGGCACCTTTTACGATACCAGCAATATCGGTAAATTCAAAAGTCGTCGGGACTGTTTTTTTAGGAGTGATGAGTTCTGTCAACTTCTGCAAACGCTCATCAGGCACTTCTACCATGCCGACGTTTGGATCAATGGTCGCGAAAGGGTAGTTTGCAGCTTCTGCTCCTGCCTTGGTAATTGCGTTAAATAGGGTTGATTTACCAACGTTTGGCAAACCGACGATTCCTGCTGTTAAAGCCATGTTTTTTTACTCTCCAATTAAAAATTCAATCATGACTATTATAGCAGAAAAGTAGAGAAAAAGCTTGCTGTTTGGCAAGCTTCGTTAAAAATAATGCATAATGAAAAATGAACCTAAAACAACAACTGCAACAAAAATGAGAGAGATAATATCTCCTCTTGTAAGAGGTCGTTTGGATTCTTCGTTCAAGTATTCCCAAACATTCATTTTTCCTCGCTGTTCCACCACAATTTCCTTCTCAGGCTCTTTTCCTAAAACCAGATAATCCAGACTGACACCAAAGATTTCTGCCAGCTGGACCAGTTTGTCGATGTCTGGCGTTGCTTCACCATTTTCCCACTTTGAAACAGCCTGACGGGAAATATAGAGTTTCTCTGCCAACTCATCTTGGGATAGGTTATTGGTTGTGCGTAAAACTCGAATTTGCTGTGCCAACTGATTCATGTTCATGTCCTCCTCTTTTTTATAAGTCTATTATAGTTTAGAAAGGAACAGTTGACTAGCACTTTTTAGGAAATATTCGCAACCAGCAGTTGCAAACTGTCAACTAGGTTTCACTAGGCAGCACTTGTTGCATTTTTCGTTTAAAATCATGCCGGCTCATCATGACTACATGGTCACAGTTGGTACAACGGATTTTGATATCCGCTCCTAGACGGATAACCTCCCATTTATTGGCCTTCTTGCCGGTCGATTTGATGACACAGGCATGAGGCTTTTTCATTTCGACAAATGATCCTAATTGATACATACTTTCTCCTTATCGGTATATCCTTCGTTCTTGACAGTTTAAAACAATCTCTCTAGCTTCTACTACCTCACCATCTATTTGGATGGCTATTACTTCATCTGCTATGACAGTGACTTCCTTGGCTATGCAGTGTTGGATAATCTTAGACGATTTATGACGATGAAAAATCATTTCCAATAGCGCCGTTATTCGATAAAAGAGAGAACCAGTAGCAAACCAAACCAGGTGCAACTGAGCTTGAAAGGGACTAGCGTCCGGCCAAATCATGATTCCCCCTCCAAAATAGGGATTGTTGGCCAAGGATAGAAAGAATAGGCGGTCTAAACGCATCTGCTCCCCGTCCAACTCCACTTGGACTGACAGAGGGGATTGACCAAATAAACTTCTTAGACCAAACAAGAGATAGGCTAGTTTCCCTAAACCAACTGTCTTTAACCATCTTTTGGTCCTCGATCCTTCTGAATAGGCGATAACCTGGGCAGCAAATCCTAAATCCAGACTATTGACGACAACTCCAAAATTCGATTTGAGAACTGTGATAGGGGTTGTGCGCTTTTCTATCAGCGCCTCCATCACTTGATGGATATCTTTGATAGCAAGGGCACGAGCAAAATCATTTCCAGATCCTGTCGGAAAATAGGCAAAAGGGATGTTCTCCGGCAGGGCCGTTAAGGCTTTTGATAGGGTTCCATCTCCTCCCAAAATCAACAAAGCATCCTGGTCTGGTTCGAACTCCGCCAAGATAGCCTGAATCTGACTGTACTCATCATCCACTCCCCTGGTCAAAAAAATAGTAGGGACTAGCTGTGGATAGGTATCACTTACCTCTTGGATAAGCGACTGTGCTCCCTGACTCCCTGCCTGAGGATTGGCTAAAATAAATAGCTTCATACAATACTCTTTTTTAAGATTTTTTTCTAGTATAACATAAAAAAACGTCCTTAGAAGAACGTTTTTTAAGATTTTAGTTGGTCCGAACTGGCGTAATCAATTGAATAAAGGATTCGTCTTCTTTATTTGGCACAACTGTGAACGGACGGACCGGAGAAATGAAGCTAACTTTTACCTGCTCGCTAGCAACAGCTTTCAGTGAATCGATCAAGTAACTTGGGTTGAAACTAATGACAAGATCCTGCCCAGTCACTTCTAGGGCATCCAATTCTTCATTTACCTTTCCGACTTCAGGTGAGTGAACGTAAGCTGTTACGCTACCGTCTTTGATTTCCAACTTCACTGTTCCATTTTGTGTTGCATTTGACAAGAGACGGGCACGCTCCATTGCATGTCGGAGATTTGCGGTGTCAAATACTGCGCTGGTATTAAATTCTGCTGGAATCAACCGGTCAGTATCAGGGTAGGTTCCTTCAAGCAAACGTGTATAGAAGCTGATATGCTCGCTTCTGAACAAGAGTTGGTTATTAGAGAAGAAGACTTCAACAGTTTCCACTTCATCTGTAAAGACTGAGGTAAATTCTCTGAGGGAACGGCTTGGAATAACAACGTTGAAATTATCTCCTGCTTTTTCAAGTTGGAGTTTACGCTGGCTCATACGGTGGGAGTCTGTTGCAACTGTTTTTAATTCTGTATGGTTTGAAAGAACAAAATGAACCCCAGTCAAGATTGGGCGACTCTCTTGAGTCGATGCTGCGAAGGCTGTTTCATTGATGGTTTGTTTCAATAACTTGGTTTCCAATACCAAAGGCGTTGTTGCTGGAACTTCTTGCAAACGTGGATAGAGTTCTGCTTCTTTTCCTTTCAAAGTGATTTCTGATTTACCACTGGTTAACACAACTTGCTTTTGTTCAATCTCAGTAAAATCAACAACAATATCTGGAAGACTAGAAATGACATTGATGAAAAAGGCAGCCTCTAAAAGAATGGAGCCTGTTTGGCTAACCAAAAGTCCTGCATTTTCATCTTGAACGGAAATATAATTTTCAATTGAAATCTGACCATTTGAACCTGTAAGGCTGATACCGTCAGTTGTAACATCGATTTTTACAGTTGAAAGAACAGGGATTGCATTTTTACTGCTGATGGCTCTTTTGGTAATATTCAATGCTTGCAGAAAAACTGTCTTATTGATAGCGAATTGAATCATGGATTCTCCTTTATATTTATTAATAATAAGATTAGTAGTAGTAGTAGGTCTTGTGTATAGTGTGGAAAAATAGGTTCAACCCTTGTCAAGTCTGAAAAACTAGCTTGTTCACAACTTGTGGAAAACTGTGGAAGAAAATAAAAACTTATCCACAGCTAGCGAATTTTATTTTTGATATTGGTGATTTCAATTTCTAGATTATCACTGTCCACCAGCATGTTGCGAATCTTATTGTAGGCATGCATGACGGTTGTATGGTCACGATTGCCAAAAGCTCGACCAATTTTTGGAAGGGAATTGTCTGTCATTTCACGTGCCAAATACATGGCTACCTGACGCGCGTGCACAATATGCTGCACACGTTTTGCTCCCTGGATTTCCTTTAGGCTGACTCCGTAGAAATTACCGACTTCTGTTTGGATTTTTTCAATTGGAATGACTGTATTGCGAGGATTGGACTGGTTGCGCGATCGAATTGCTTCTGCTGCCACTTCCACGCTGATTTCATCCAAATTCTTTATTTTAGCCAGTAAGTCAATATCTTTCAGTGCTCCTTCTAGGTCTCGGACATTGGATTCAAAGGATCCTGCGATGTATTTCAAGGTTTCCATCGGAAAGACATAAGGACTGTCTTGGATTTTACTCTGTAAAATAGCAATCCGAGTTTCTAAATCAGGTGGGTAGATTTCATTGGTCAAGCCCCAGCTAAAACGAGAGACTAGTCGTTCTTCTAGGTTATCCAAGTTTTTAGGATTGCGGTCACTGGTTAGAACAATCTGGCTATTTTTCCCGTGCAGGGTATTGAAAGTATTAAAGAATTCTTCCTGTGTCGCCTTTTTATTTTTTAGGGTCTGGATATCGTCAATTAGGAGCAGGTCAAGATTGCGGTACATGTTCTCAAAGTCCTTGAGTTTATCCAGACGATTGTGCTCGACATAGTCACTGAGGAAGGTCTCGGAAGTAACATATTTAACACGCGCGTGAGGATTAGCTTCAAGTACACGATTACCAATTGCATTGAGGAGGTGGGTTTTTCCTAATCCTGGGCCCCCATAGATAAAGAGTGGATTATAATAGCCTCCAAGGTTATCTGCTACGGCCAAGGCTGCAGCTTTAGAGAGCATGTTATTGTCACCCTGGACAAAATTATCAAAAGTATATTGAGATTTGATATCAGGATGTCCTTGCTGAACAGCTGGTGGTATCAATTCTTCTTGAACGACTCTAGCTACTGTTACTTCTTGTTTCAGAGGGGCTGGCTGTGTGTCCGTTGTTGAGTCCAGCTTTTCGAGAATTTTAAAACCGAGTTGAAAATCTCTGCCATAGACTTCGTAGCTGGCAGCATCAATCAATTCTTTAAAGTTCTTTGATTTTTCCCAATAGCGTTGTTTGAATTCTTTTGGAAGTTGAATCATTACTTCTTGATCGGTGATTTGGGCCAGGCTTGCACCAACAATATAGAATTCATAGATGTTTTTTGGAATATTTTCCTTAGCTAATTCAATAAAAATAGACCAAAATTCTTCTTCTTTCGTCATGACTGCCTCCTTTCGATGAGAAATGCTTTCCCCTAGTGTACCATAAATCCCAAAAGTTTTCCACAGACAAAAAAACTAATTCACATTGTTTAAAAAAGTTTTCCACAATATGTGGAAAATACAAAAAAGACTGGTAAGACCAGCCTTTTCTGCTTCTTTTGTCTGTGTACAAGCCTGTCGATGAAAAATTTCCACTCACAGGGTTATTTTAAGTTGTTGATAAGTCTTTCTAATTCTTCTAGGTTTGAAAAGTGGATGGATAGCTTTCCTTGCCCATTTGCTTTTTGGTGAATCTGAACCAGAGTTCCAAAACGCTTGCGTAGTTGGTTTTCGATTTCTTGTTTGAACAGATCTTGTTTAGCTACTCCTTTTTTCTTTCGAGGAGCCAAGATACTTTCTAGTTTTCGAACACTCATTTCCTGTTTTTCAATTGTCTCAATCCAGTCTTGCTGCTCCTTTTCAGACAATCCGATGAGAAGTCGAGCATGTCCCTGGCTTAGCCTGCCACTTTCGACTGCTTCTTGACTGGCTGGACTGAGCTGCAAGAGTCTGAGGATATTGCTGATATAGGGCCGTGATTTTCCCATTTGTCCAGCAATCTCGTCGTGGGTCATACCTCGCTCAATGAGCCGTTGATAGGAATGGGCTTCCTCGATAGGGTTGAGATCTGAGCGCTGGAGATTTTCGATAATGGCTTGATTGAGCAACTCCTTATCTGTCAGCTCCTTGACAATAACAGGAACTGTCTCTAAGCCAGCTAGTTTACTGGCTCGCAACCGTCTTTCACCAGCCAGCAATTCATAGCCATGGATAGCCGATTTTCGAACAATCAAGGGTTGAATAATCCCGTTCATCTGAATAGACTGGGCCAATTCCTGAAGCTTGTCAGGATCAAATTGTTGGCGTGGTTGATAGGGATTGGGAATAATATCAGTTGGAGATAGATAGAGTAATTCTTCCATAAGGCTAATTCTAGCAAAAAAAACTCTACTTTACAATAGTGTAAAGTAGAGTTGGTCTTGACTATTCTGTCAAGTCTTCTGTTGAGTGTGTCAACTTGATGGAAACAGTTTGTTTTTGATTGTTACGATAGAAAGTCACTTCTATGCTATCGCCAATGCTGTGTTTATAAAGGGCGCTTTGTAAATCACTCTTATTTTCAATTGCTTGGTCATTGATCTCTGTAATGACATCATATTGCTTCAATACCCCATCAGCAGGAAGTCCTGCTTGTGTAGAAACGATAACAACTCCTGATGTAATGGAGAGATTGTCGAGACCAGCACTTGCTAGCTGACTAGTTGAGAGATCTGTCAAGTTAAACATATGAACACCGAGAGCCGGACGTGTGACCTTGCCAGCACTTTCCAGTTGATTGATAATAGTGACCACATCATTTGATGGAATCGCAAATCCCATCCCTTCGACAGAGACCCCAAGTCCAGAAGTTGAACTAGATGTAATTTTGCTTGAGTTGATTCCGATAACCTGTCCTTGAATATTGACTAAAGGACCCCCAGAGTTACCAGGGTTTATGGCTGTATCGGTTTGGATTGCATTTGTCGAAATGGTTTGACCATCATCAGTTTGCGAAGTGACCGTACGACTTAGACTAGAGACAATTCCCTGTGTCACAGAGTTGGCATAGACACTGCCGAGCGGGCTACCGATAGCAATTGCCACTTCTCCAACTTTAATGGTATCAGAATCTGCAAAGGTTGCTACTGTTGTCACTTTTTCAGAAGAAATTTTGATAACGGCTAGGTCAGAATAGGTATCCGATCCGACCAACTCCCCTTGGATTTTTTCGCCAGAGGCCAGCAAGATTTCAATTTTTTCAGCCCCATCAATTACGTGAGTATTGGTTACGATATAGGCAGTATCTCCATCTTTTTTATAGATGACACCAGAACCTTCACCAGCAACTTGTAATTCATCTGAACTTGCTGTATTAGTTCCAAAAATAGAAGAAAATGTTGAGGCACTTGCCTGTCGGTAGTTGATAACCGATACAACAGCATCTTGTACGTTTTCCACAGCCTGAGTGACAGAGGTTTCATTATCATAGCTGACCGTGCTGACCTGGGTCGTTCCAGACTGTTGATTAGATGAATTCCCCTGGAAAAGACCAAGCGTTAAGGCACCAGCCAAGCCACCACCAAAACCAAATAGGAATAAAATGATATATTTGAGGTATTTTTTCATATAAGTACTCCTCCATATTTCTTAAGTTTTTCTTAATCATATAACCGTTTTCTTAATTATAACTTAAACGCTCAAAAATGCAATCCACAAGCTGTGGATAACTTTTGTGGACAAGCAGTTTAATATTTATCAGTCCAGTACTCTGAGTTTGTGGTACACTAGATATATGAAAGTAAAAGTGATTAGTGTTGGAAAACTAAAAGAAAAATATTTGAAAGATGGCTTGGCTGAGTACAGTAAACGAATTTCTCGCTTTGCCCAGCTAGAACTAATTGAGTTAGCTGATGAAAAGACACCGGATAAGGCAAGTTCAGCAGAAAATCAGGCTATTCTGAAAAAAGAAGCAGACCGGATTCTTCCTAAAATTGGAGAACGGGATTTTGTTGTTGTCTTAGCTATCGAAGGAAAACAATTTCCCTCAGAGGATTTTAGTAAACAGTTGGCCAGTGCTGCCTTGCAAGGCTACTCTACCATTAGTTTTGTGATTGGAGGTAGCCTTGGTTTGGATCCTTCTGTAAAAAGCAGAGCGAATTTGTTGCTGAGCTTTGGAAAACTGACCCTGCCCCATCAGTTGATGAAACTTGTTTTGGTGGAGCAGATTTATCGAGCATTTATGATTCAACAAGGAAGTCCTTACCATAAGTAAGGTTTCACGTGAAACAAGGAAGAGTTTAGAAAATGAAAAAAACATATCGAGTCTATGAAGGATTGCGGATTGCCCTGAGTTTGACCTTTATGAGTGGCTATCTGAATACCTTTACTTACTTGACCCAAGAAGGGCGATTTGCTGGTGTGCAATCAGGAAATGTTATCTACTTAGCCTATCATCTGGCCTTAGGAAATCTCTACCAGGCCTTTAGTTTTTTGGTACCCATTATTTTTTTCTGTCTGGGACAATGGTTTACTTATCTGATGAAGAGGGCTTTCATAGAACGTAAGTGGCCTTGGCATTTTTCATCTAGCCTGGTCATAACAGGTTTGCTATTATTAGATTGTTTGTTGACACATCTCTTTCCCCCACTTTTTACGATTGCCATCCTTGCTTTTGCAGCTTCTATTCAGGTTGAAAGTTTTCGACACCTAAGAGGACATCCCTATGCCAATGTTATGATGACTGGAAATGTAAAAAATGCTTCTTACCTTTGGTTTAAAGGAGTTATGGAAAAGAATACAACTAATCTGAAACAGGGCTTGGCTATTTTTTATACAATTCTTTCTTTTATTTGTGGCGTCATGGTATCGACCCAGCTTTCTACTCGTTTTAATGAAGCGGCCCTTTATTTTCTCTTAGTACCTGCCCTCTTTATCAACTATCAATTATGGATGGAAAAACGAAAAGAGCCTTCAAAATGAAGACTCTTTTTTTGATTCCAGCAGGATTCGAACCTGCGACCGTTCGCTTAGAAGGCGAATGCTCTATCCAGCTGAGCTATGGAACCGACAACTCTTTCATTGTACATCAAAGAACTTTGGATGTCAAGTTGAGAAAAATGAAAAAAAGTGTTGACAAAGAATTTTGAATAGATTATACTAGATATTGTTCTGATTATGGTCCGTTGGTCAAGGGGTTAAGACACCGCCTTTTCACGGCGGTAACACGGGTTCGAATCCCGTACGGACTGTATCATCCGCCATAGCTCAGTCGGTAGAGCGCATGACTGTTAATCATGATGTCACAGGTTCGAGCCCTGTTGGCGGAGTAGTGCACCGTGAGGTGCTTTTTCTTTTTCAGCAGTGGAGATTGAAAAGAGGTCGAATCATTCGACCTCTTTTTTTGTTGAAACATGGGGATGAGAAGACTAGGTCTGAGGCTTTAAAAGTTCCTGTTTCCTTGTTCTTCTCCGCCATTCATAGAGAATAAACACAAGCAGTCCCAGAATAGAGAGTCCTAGTCCCAGGAAAAATCCTTGAGGTATGAAGGTCAGTTGGAGTTTGCCTTGGCCAGCAGGGACATCTATTTTCATAAAGCCACCTTGTGCTTTTTTGATTGTGACAGGTTGACCATCCAGTGTAGCAGACCAACCCTTATCATAAGGCAGGGTCAAGAGGACGGATGCCTCTTCTTGACTCGTATAGGAGATATCTACCTGATTACCTGAAACTGTTGTTGTAATGTCCTTTTCTTGTAAAACTTGGACAGCTTCAAGAAAGTTCTGGGTATGTAGTTGGAAAAATTGAGGTTGGTCATAAGAAACCTGGCTATTTTGAGGGAAGGAGAGGGTGACTGTGATTTCTTGCTCTTCTTGGAAATAGCCTACGTTAAAGAAGGAGAAGCTATTGTCAATCCCATACTGCAGACTGGTGCTAGCAACAGAAATTTGGATGGATTCTGAGTTGCTGTTGGTAAAGGTTAGGTGTGGCAAATTGAGATAGACTTGGCTATTCGCAGGCACATGGAGTGTATAGGTAGCTGAAGCCATTTCTTGTCCATCAACTTGATTGACAGTCACACGATTTTCTAATACCTCTGTATTGCTAGAAGCTAGGATAGAGACAGGATAGAAGTAACGGAGATCAAGTCCAGTCAGCTGATTAAGGAAGTTGGTTTGGTTATCCAAGGTCATTTTGGTCAAATCAAAATCAGTGTAAACACCCTCTGTAAGAATGGCAAGTCCTTGTGCATATTGATTTTCATAGAGGCTAATGGTGTCCGTACTTTTTTCGAAAAGAAAGCCAAACTTCTCAGGATTTGTTTCATCTAAATTGTAACGAATACCAAAGAGACTGTCTGCAATGATGGTATTATTTTGGTAACGGAGGTTCAGATTGGTTCCATCTGAACGGAAGCCCAATTTGTCCAGAACAGAGCTGGAGGATCGGTTTCGTATAGAAGAAAACTGCGAAATCCCGTTATAGTTGAATTTCATGCTATCATTACCAGTTTGTGGCGACAGTCTTTCCATTCGATAGAATTCTTCTTGCTCTTCTTTTGTATAGTTGACAAGATTGTCAATGTCTGTCAACTGCTCTTCATAATTGGAACGGCTCGGAAAATGCCATTCATTGGCTAGTCCAGTCACTTGATAGTAGGAGTGGAGAGAGATTTCTAAAAGACTAAAGAGTAAGCTAGACAGAGCAAATAGCTGGAAAGAAAGTTTTCGATGGACCAAGACCCAGAAAAGGACTGCATAGGCGAAAAGAAATTCAAGGGTGTAAAGGAAGTTGACAGTCTCTAAAAATGCATAGTGTTCTCTGAATAAATAGGTTGCTCCGATACCTGCTAATAAGAAGCCAAAAATAGCATAGACAGCTGATTTCGAAATATCAGAAGCCCTGTTTAAGGCCGCAGCTGCAGTAAAGATTAGTAAGAGAGAAAAGAGCCAAGCATAGCGATGAAGAAACATATTTGGCGCGTGCATTCCCTGCCATAGTAAGTCTAAGAATTGCAAATAGAAACTAGCGATGAGGACAGCAAATACACCTGCATAAGCGAGTTTAACCCGACTTGGGATTGTAGAGATTGTAAAGAAACAAAGGGCTGCAATTACAGGAAAAAGTCCAACAGAGATCATTGGAATGGAGCCAAATTTTGTGGTATCAAAGGCGCCCACTAGATTCTTGGCAATGATGTCAAGATACCAGGAGTTTTCTGTAAACGTTCTTGACAACTCTGTAAATGTCTCGCCGTGTGTTTTTAAATCTAGGTAGGTTGGTAACAACATGATGAGACTAGTTAGGGCAGCTAAGAGTGAGACCAGGGTAAAGTCTAGACAATTTTTCTTCCACTGGCTTGGCTGCCAGCTAACTTGAGCTAGGAACCATAAGCAGAGAAAGAGTGCCATCATATAGCCAAAGTAGTAGTTTTGAACAAAAAGGCAGGTGAGGGCAAGATAGTAGAGCTTTCTTCCCTTTCCTTGAATCAACCAGTGCAAGCCCAACAAAATCAATGGTGCCAGAATAAAGACATCCAACCAAACAGAAATTTCTAACTGACTAGTCGCAAAACTCATCAAGGAAAAGCTAGTTGACAGCAGTAGCAAGAGATTGGTCAGAAGGTTTTTAAAACACTGTTTTAGACTAAAGTAGGTTGACAGTCCTATCAAGCCAAACTTGACAATGGTTAACAGGTAGATGGCATCTGGCATAGTCTCCACGTCGAAGAAAAAAACAAGAGGAGAGAGGAAAGAACCTAGATAATACGAGGAGAGGGCATAGAAATTTAGACCGAGTCCACTTGTAAAGGTGTAGAATAAAGAACCATCTCCATGTAGAGCATTCCGAAGGGCCTGATGGAAAATGACATACTGATGGAAGCCATCACTTGCTAAAATTGTCGTATCACTTCCCCACCAGATTCCCTTGCTTGCTAAAATAGCTACCATAATAGTTGCAGGTAGGAAAAATGAAAGGAAATAAGGAAAGAAGGTTGGGTATTTTTTAAAAAATTTTTTCATAGTTTATAAGAAAAGGCGAGCTGACTCGCCTTGGTTCTATCTTATTTAGGCCTTCCACAATTCCTGTACCTTTGCTTGTACTTCTGCATTTTCTAGGAATTCATCATAGGTTTCATCAATACGGTCGATGACGCCATTTTTTGAAATAACGATGATGTGGTTAGCAAGTGTTTGGATAAATTCGTGGTCATGGCTAGCAAAGATGATAGACTCTTTGAAGGCTTTCAAACCATCGTTCAGACTGGAAATGGATTCCAAGTCCAAGTGATTGGTTGGATCATCTAAGACCAAGACATTTGACTTGAGGAGCATGAGTTTTGATAACATCACGCGCACCTTTTCTCCCCCTGACAAGACGTTGACAGGTTTGTTAACCTCATCGCCAGAGAAGAGCATACGGCCCAAGAAACCGCGCAAGAAGGTATTGTCATCTTCTTCCTTGCTGGCAAAATTACGAAGCCAATCAAGGATGGATTCATTGCTATCGAAGTCACGAGTGTTGTCTTTTGGTAAGTAGGACTGACTAGTAGTGACACCCCACTTGACAGTTCCTTCGTATTCGATATCTCCCATAAGAGCACGAATGAGGGCAGTTGTTTGGATGTCGTTTTGACCAATGAGAGCAGTCTTATCACCTGGACGTAGGATAAAGTTGATATTGTCTAAGATTGTTTCGCCATCAATGACAACTTTCAAGTTTTCAACTGTTAAGAGGTCGTTACCGATCTCACGTTCTGCCTTGAAGTTGATAAATGGATACTTACGGCTTGAAGGAATGATTTCTTCCAACTCAATCTTATCCAACATCTTTTTACGAGAGGTAGCTTGTTTGGATTTTGAAGCATTGGCAGAGAAACGGGCAACGAATTCTTGCAATTCTTTGATTTTTTCTTCTGCTTTTGCGTTACGGTCTGCTTGCAGACGGGCAGCCAATTCACTTGATTGTTTCCAGAAGTCGTAGTTACCAACGAAAATCTTGATTTTTCCAAAGTCAAGGTCGGCCATGTGGGTACATACTTTGTTGAGGAAGTGGCGGTCGTGGGATACGACAATAACGGTATTTTCGAAATCAATCAAGAAATCTTCGAGCCAGTTGATGGATTGAATGTCTAGACCGTTGGTTGGCTCGTCCAAAAGAAGAACATCTGGTTTACCAAAAAGTGCCTTAGCCAAGAGGACCTTAACCTTCTCACCGTTGGTTAATTCGCTCATGTTTTGGTAGTGGAGGTCTTCTGAAATGTTGAGGTTTTGGAGTAATTGTGAAGCTTCACTTTCAGCTTCCCAACCACCAAGTTCAGCAAACTCACCTTCTAATTCAGCGGCACGAACACCATCTTCATCAGAAAAATCTTCCTTCATGTAAATGGCATCTTTCTCTTTCATGATGCTGTAAAGTTGCTCATTTCCCATGATAACGACGTCAATTACGCGCTCATCTTCATAGTCAAAGTGGTTCTGACGCAATACAGATAGGCGTTCATCTGGACCGAGTGAGATATGGCCTGTTGATGGTTCAATGTCGCCTGCAAGAATTTTCAAGAAAGTTGATTTACCAGCGCCATTGGCACCAATCAAGCCGTAGGTGTTTCCAGCTGTAAACTTAATGTTGACATCGTCAAATAATTTGCGGTCGCTAAAGCGGAGCGACACGTCTGATACTGTAAGCATAGTTTCTCCTATATTCTATCTATTGGATTCATTTTACTAGAAAGTGGGTGAATTTTCAATGAATTACATTGGAATTAAAATGTCTTGATCGTAGTTTTTTTGTAAGCTAAAGCCACGGCCACGAACTTGGCTGGCAGGCATGACCACCATAAAGGCAGTTTGATCAATGTTTAAAACTGCTGTTTCAATCTTCTGAAATTCATGGATGGAAATAGTGGTCATCAGCATGCGTTTTTCCTTACCTGTAAACCCACCGACAACAGGGAGTTCGGTCACCCCGCGATCTGCTGTTTCGGTAATGTATTTTTTAATTTCAGGAAAGTTTTCTGAAATAATCATGATGTTTCGAGAAGATTCTGTACCTGACATCATACGGTTGATAACATAGGTAATGGTCATTAGTGCCAAAATCGAGTACATGACGGTATCTGGATCAAAGGCAATAAAACCAAGTCCGACAACAATTCCATCGCTGATTGACATAGCGAGACTGAGCGGAAGAGGTGTATATTTGTGGAGCAATTGGATGACAATCCCTGTTCCTCCTGTGGAAGAATTCCCAAGGAAGACCAATCCGAGTCCAAATCCGATAATGATGCCTCCGAAAATAGCTGCGAGAAAGATATTGTCTGTCAAGGTTGGTAAACCAGCTGTCAACTTGATACAAAATGGATAAACCAAGGAACCGTAAACGGTTTTTATGAAAACAGATTTTCCTAAAAAGACCCAACAAAGTATCAAGAGGGGAATGTTGCAGTACAGGACAAAGTCAGAAGGGTTCCAGCCCAAGAGTTTGTTGAGGGCAATAGCCAAACCTCCAACACCACCGGATACGATATTATTTCCTAAAAATAGACTATTGAACCCAATAGCCATGATAATGGAACCAGCTGTCACAAGTGCAAAGTCTTTTAGTTTTTGTTGCATAGGTCGCAATACCTCACCTTTTTTTCTTATAAACTCAATCTCTATTATCGCTGATTCAGACAGTCTCGTCAAGGCTTGGAAGTATTGACTTTCTAATTTTTAAGCGGTATAATTGTATTCAATCAGAAGAGTAGGTAATCTTCCATTTTTAGAGAGCTTGTGGTCGCTGCAAACAGGTAATGGTGATTAGTGAATGGACTGATTTTGTAATGAATTCGAACCAATAAGGATTCGGCTAGCAGGCCTTATGTGCATAGAGATGGGAGTATGTTCTCCTAAGTAAGGTGGTACCGTGTCCTTGACGCCCTTGCACAGTTTCTGTGCGGGGCTTTTTTTATGAAAATTATCAGATGAGGTGAAGGAATGACCAAACCAATTATTTTGACGGGAGACCGTCCAACAGGCAAATTACATATTGGACATTATGTTGGTTCGTTGAAAAATCGTGTTTTATTACAGGATGCAGGTCAACATGAACTTTTTGTCTTTTTAGCAGACCAACAAGCGTTGACAGATCATGCAAAGGAACCGCAAAAGATTGTTGAATCCGTTGGAAACGTAGCACTAGATTATCTAGCGGCAGGACTTGATCCAGCTAAGACAACGATTTTCATCCAGAGTCAAATTCCTGAATTGGCAGAGTTGACCATGTACTACATGAACTTGGTATCTGTTGCACGTCTAGAACGCAATCCAACGGTTAAGACGGAGATTGCTCAGAAGGGATTTGGCGAAGGAATTCCAGCTGGTTTCTTGGTCTATCCTGTATCACAAGCGGCGGACATTACAGCCTTTAAGGCAAATTTTGTCCCTGTTGGAAATGACCAGAAACCGATGATTGAGCAGACCCGTGAAATCGTTCGTAGCTTTAACCATGCTTATCAGACGGATATTTTGGTGGAGCCAGAGGGTATCTATCCTGAAAATGAAGCAGCTGGTCGCTTGCCAGGTTTGGACGGCAATGCTAAGATGTCTAAGTCACTTGGAAATGGGATTTACTTGGCAGATGACATGGATACACTCAAAAAGAAAGTCATGTCCATGTACACAGATCCTAACCACATTCGTGTAGAAGACCCAGGTAAGATTGAAGGAAATATGGTTTTCCACTATCTTGATGTTTTCGGACGCGAAGAAGATAAAGCTGAGATTGAGGCTATGAAGGAGCATTACCAGCGTGGTGGCTTGGGCGATGTGAAAACTAAACGCTATCTTCTTGATATTTTAGAACGGGAACTGGGACCAATCCGTGAACGCCGCTTGGAGTTTGCACAGGATATGGGACAGGTCTATGCCATGCTAGAAGAAGGCAGTCGCAAGGCCCGTCAAGTCGCAGCTACTACCCTTGATCAAGTCAAAGGGGCTATGGGAATCAACTATTTCAAATAGATTAACAATCAAAGAGCAATGTTGAAAAAACGTTGCTTTTTTCATGTTTTTTAAAAGTAAGTAAAAACCAAACGTTCGATTTTCTAAAAGAAAGTAGGAATGAATTTTCTGAATTTTTATCTAAGAAGAGATTAAAGCGAATAATCATTGACAAATGATTTCAAAATGTTATCATAAATAAAATAAAAAACAATCACTAATAGAGAAAAGAGGAAGAAAATGTCAAACTGGGACACTAAATTTTTGAAAAAAGGCTTTACCTTCGACGATGTATTACTTATTCCGGCTGAAAGTCATGTATTGCCACATGATATTGATTTGAAAACGCAGTTAGCACCAAATTTGACCCTTAATCTTCCGATTATTTCTGCTGCCATGGATACAGTAACAGATAGCAAAATGGCTATCGCTATGGCGCGTGCAGGTGGTTTGGGCGTCATCCATAAGAATATGTCTATCGCGGAGCAGGCAGATGAGGTGCGTAAGGTAAAACGTTCTGAAAATGGAGTTATTATCGATCCATTCTTCTTAACCCCAGAACACACCATTGCTGAAGCTGAGAAATTGATGGCTACTTATCGTATTTCCGGTGTGCCAATCGTTGAAACATTGGAAAATCGTAAATTGGTTGGTATCATTACCAACCGTGATATGCGTTTCATTTCCGACTATTCACAGCCAATTTCTACCAACATGACAAGTGATGAATTGGTAACAGCACCAGTTGGAACAGACTTGGCGACAGCTGAGGCTATTCTTCACAAGCATCGTATTGAAAAATTGCCATTGGTTGATGAAAATGGTCGTTTGTCAGGCTTGATTACTATCAAAGATATTGAGAAAGTGATTGAGTTCCCAAATGCTGCAAAGGATGAATTTGGTCGTCTTTTGGTTGCGGGTGCTGTTGGTGTCACATCTGATACTTTTGAACGTGCAGAAGCCCTTTTTGAAGCGGGTGCAGACGCGATTGTAATCGATACAGCTCACGGTCACTCAGCTGGCGTTCTTCGTAAGATCAAAGAAATCCGTGACCACTTCCCAACTCGTACCTTGATTGCCGGCAACATTGCCACAGCTGAAGGAGCTCGTGCTCTTTATGAAGCTGGTGTTGATGTTGTCAAGGTCGGTATTGGCCCAGGTTCAATCTGTACAACACGTGTCATCGCAGGTGTCGGTGTACCACAAGTGACAGCTATCTATGATGCAGCTGGTGTTGCGCGTGAATATGGAAAAACCATTATTGCTGACGGTGGTATCAAGTATTCGGGAGATATTGTCAAGGCACTTGCTGCGGGTGGTCATGCCGTTATGCTTGGTTCTATGTTTGCTGGTACAGATGAAGCACCAGGTGAGACAGAAATCTTCCAAGGTCGTAAGTTCAAGACATATCGTGGTATGGGCTCTATCGCAGCCATGAAACAAGGTTCAAAAGACCGTTATTTCCAAGCCTCTGTCAATGAAGCTAATAAGCTTGTTCCAGAAGGAATTGAAGGACGTGTAGCCTATAAAGGTTCTGTTGCAGATATGATTTTCCAAATGGTTGGTGGACTTCGCTCAGGTATGGGCTATGTAGGTGCTGGTAACTTGACTGAATTGCATGAAAATGCACAATTCATCGAAATGTCAGGTGCTGGTTTGAAAGAAAGCCATCCACACGATGTTCAAATCACAAACGAAGCTCCAAACTATTCAGTTCAGTAATGATACAATAAAAAAAGACCCTGGTTGACAGGGTCTTTTACACTTTTGTAAACAAAATTTACAAAAGTGTAAAGAGTTATTCTTGTGTATCAGAGATGTTTCCAGCCTGAATATGAAAGATTTTTAAACTTTCTGGGAGATTGACTAGATGGTCTAGTGAGGTAGTTGTGATAAAGGTTTGAATGGTATCAGAAATGGTTTCGAGCAATTTCAACTGGCGCTCATTGTCCAACTCACTCATCACGTCGTCCAATAGTAAGATAGGGTACTCTCTGGTGATTTCTTTCATTAGTTCAATCTCTGCTAATTTAAGAGAGAGGACGAGACTGCGGTGTTGACCTTGACTGCCATAGTGGGCATTCATATCGTTGATGAAAAAGGCAATATCATCCCGATGAGGCCCCACACCTGTATTTTTTTTGAAAAGGTCCCTTTTACGACAATTTGACAATTCTGTCAAAAAAGTGTCAATCAAATTGTCAGTGTCTGTAAAGTTAAAGCTAGCCTGGTATTGAATGGTCAATTGTTCAATATGGTTGGAAAGTTCATAAACCTTTTGACTACCAAACTCTTCTAATTTCTTTAGAAATTCGAGTCGATGGAGAATGACACGACTGCCATATTCTGCAAGCTGTTGATCTAAGACGGAAAGAAAGTTCTCATCAACTTTTTCTGTTGATTTTAGATAGGCGTTCCGTTGCTTGAGCGTATGGTTGTAGTTGGTCAAGTCAGATAGATAGATAGGTTTGATTTGGCCCAGTTCTACATCCATAAATTTTCTTCGAAGGGCTGGAGCTCCTTTAATTAGCTGTAAATCTTCTGGTGCAAACAAGACAACGTTCATATGGCCGATGTAATCGGAAAGTTTAGATTGTTTGAGATGATTGACTTTAGTGATGCGGCCCTTCTCTGTCAAATGAATGTCTAGAGGGATGGTTCCACTAGTGCGTTCTAAGACTCCTTGTAAACTGAGGGTGGACTGATTGAATTGAAGGAGATCCTTGTCTGTTCTTGTCCGGTGACTGCGTGTGAGTGCTAGAAAATAGATTGCTTCTAGGATATTGGTCTTACCTTGGGCATTTTGCCCCAAAAAGACATTTAGCCCCTGATGGAAATCAATGGTCAGTTGTTCATAGTTGCGAAAATGCTGCAGTTGTAGAGATTTTAGCCACATATTAGGTACCTGGGAAGCGGACAGGTCTTCTGTCAGTTTGTTCTGAGGTATGTTTAGTTTGCCTTGGAGCCCTTGCTTGTTTTTTTCCAACCTTTTCCTGCTTTTGCAATTTGTTTTGCTTGTTCATTTCCTTTACAATCGCTGCTACGCGCGCTTTTTCAGCAAGATCATTCTCATGTTCTTGTATTTCTTCTGGACTTGGAGCCACCAAGGTGATTGTTTTAGCCTGTTCTGGTAGTTCTACAAGGTCTCCGACTCTTAATTTTTTACCACGACGGTTTTCTTCCTGGCCATTGACCAAGACTTGTTTTTCAGCCAAGAAGGATTTGATAGCTCCTCCAGAGTGCAACAAGCCTATTGTTTTTAATAAAGATTGTAGGGTGATGTAGTCATCAAAAAGTTTGTATTCCATATATTCTCTTACCTCGTTTCAGAATATTATACCATAAAATGGTATAATGGAGGGCAAGCAAAAGAAAGAGAGTAAAGATGAAAATTCAAGAAGGTGTTTATCTTCATTTTATCGAAAGTAAACAGTTTACAACTAATACAATCAAGGTTCGCTTTACAGCACCTTTACAGTCTTCTAGTATTGCGGATAGGGTATTAGTAGCCAATATGTTGGAACAGGCTAACCAAGATTTTCCAAATCCCCTGCAACTAAGAAGGCAGTTGGCAAAATTATACGGAAGTCAGCTTCAAACTCAGGTATCTAAGATGGGAAATAACCATCTCGTTGATCTCAATTTGACCTATGTTCAGTCAGACTTTTTACCAGACAAATGTGATGTCACAGAGGAACTATTGGAGCTGCTTCGTGCCAGTCTTTTTAGACCCTTGAAGAAGAGGAAGGAATTTGATTCTCATCTCTTTGAGATTGAAAAGAAGAACCTCTTATCTTTTCTATTGTCGGAAGAGGAAGATAGTTTTTATCTGGCTGATCGAGGAATTCGAGATCTTTTTTATACAGAGGAAGAAATCAAATTACCGTCTTACGCAACTCCTGACTTGGTAGCAGTGACCAGTTCCCAGTCGACTTATCAGGCCTATCGCAATATGCTTCGATCCGATCGCATTGACTTTTTCTTTACAGGTCAGTTTGATCGTCAACGTATGATTGATTTTGTGGAAGCGATGGATTTTGGCTACCGAAATCCAAAACTTTCCCCGACCTTTAGACAAGAACGATCTGTTATTATTAAGGAGCGGGTGGAACGTAAGGAAGTCAATCAATCAATTTTAGAATTGGCTTACCCTTTACAGGTGGTTTACAGAGATGACCAGTACCCGGTCCTACTTGTTTTCAATGGTTTGTTTGGTGGCATGTCTCATAGCAAGCTATTTATGGATATTCGTGAGAAAAAAGGGCTAGCTTATAGCATTGACAGTTCTCTGTCAATCTTTACAGGTTTATTGAAAGTTACAGCAGGAATCGATCGTTCCAATCGTTTGCCCGTGATGAAGGCAGTCCACCAATCTTTACTCGCCATTAAAAAGGGGAAGATTGGGGAAGAAGAGCTTAGTATGACGAAAAAATTATTGATTGCAGCAGCCAAGCTTGGTCGTGATAGTCAAGATCATGAAATGGAACTCTTGTATCGAAAGGAACTCTTTCAGCTGGAATCGGTTGATTTGAAGGACTGGATTGCTTCCATAGAGGCTGTGACGATTGAGGATATTGTCAACTTGGCGCAACCAATTCGTTTACAAGCCATTTACTTTTTAGAAGGGGTAGATTCATGAAAACCAAACAAATTACTCTATCCTTTACACAGGAGAAAATAAGTAGTTTCGAACTTGACAACGGATTGACAGTCTGGTTATTGCCTAAAAAGGGAATACAGGAATCCTACGGGATTCTGACCTGTCAGTTTGGTTCGGTTGACAAACTTGTCAAGGAAAATGGAAAAGTTATTCCTAAAGGGATGGCCCATTTTTTGGAGCATAGTCTATTTGACATGCCAGATAAGAGAGACATGGTGAAGGAGTTTGCCCTCTTCAGTAGCCAAGTGAATGCCTTTACCAGTCAGACACAGACCAGCTATTTTTATTCTACAACGGGTGAGACCAAGGAATCTCTTGCCCTTTTATTGCAACTGGTATTGACACCAGGTTTTACACAAGAGACAGTTGAAAGGGAGCTGGCAGTCATCGAGCAGGAAATTGAGATGTATCTGGATGATCCTGATCATCGATTGCATCTTGGTATCGTAGCAAGCCTGTTTCCTGAAAGTCCTTTAGCAGTCGATATTGCGGGAACCGTTGACTCCATTCAAGAAATCGATGTGCAAACTTTACAAGAAGTTTACAGTTATTTTTACCAGCCTAACAAGATGAACTTGGTTTGCATCGGAGATATGGATGTCAATGATATTGAAACATTTTTAAGAACTTATGAGATGCCTGCTCAGTCTTCCCTAGCCAATGGTTGTCAACTTCATCATTTTGAAACAAAAGACCCAGTCGCGCATAGTCATATAGAGTTGGATGTGGCGACACCGAAGTTGGCTTTTGGTATGCGAAGTTTGGCGCCACAATCTATTCAAGAGTTACCGACCTATCGACTGGGCCTGCGTCTCTTTTTGGCTCTTCTTATTGGGTGGACGTCAGAGCGCTACCAAGCTTGGTACCGTGAGAGGAAAATCGATTCTTCTTTTCAATTCTATGTTGATGTCCATCCTTCTTATCACTATTTGGTGATCAGTGGGGATACGGCGGAGCCGATTTCTCTGGCTTCTGCGATTCGTAAAACTTTGTTTTCGTTTGAAAAAAGTGCGGATTTCAGCCAAGAGCATCTAGAATTAATCAAGAGAGAGTGGTTGGGACAATTTTTGCAGTCGGTGAACTCGGTTGAATTTCTCGGAACCTATCTGTCTGAACAGTCCCCTTTTTCAGTGGATTCCATTGATTTTCCAAGGATTTTAGCAGAAATTGATTTGGAAATGGTCAGGAAAATTGGTAGGGACTTTCTTAAAGAGGCTAGCCTTGCAGATTTCACGATTTTTCCAAAAAGTTAGGTACCAATCATCGAATTTTTTGGGGATTTTTGTTACAATATTGTATTGAAACTAGAGAATGTGCGAGGTTACTATGAGGCAAAAAAGTATCGGTGAAGTATTGCGTTCTGCTCGGGAAAGTCGTGACTGGTCTTTGGCGGAAGTTCAACGAATGACAAAAATTCACTCCAATTATTTGCAGGCTTTAGAATACAATGATTTTGATTATCTGCCGGACGAAGAGACGACGATTTCTGTCTTGCGCTCTTATGCAGATGTTTTGGACTTGGATGCAGATGTCTTGGTAGATGCTTTTGAACACCAAAGTCTTGTCCAGTATTTCGAGGCTGGTGAAGAAGTGGATATTGAACACAAATGGCGGAGACGTCAGAAAACTAAGCGAAAAGGCAAGTCCTTTTTACCGCTGGTTTATCTGCTTTTGTCTGCTTTGATGATTTTGATTTTTGTGACGTATGTCGTCTATCAACGTTATCAGATGCAATTGTTGGTGAATCAACAGACTTCCTCTTCATATGTGGTGTCATCTTCAAGCTCCTCAACAGCATCAAGTTCTCCTTCGAACAGTTCCAGTTCAACCAGTGCGACATCTAGTTCGACTACAACTAGTTCAACGACAAGTTTGACCAGTTCAGGAGGTGGCCAAGTCCTCTATGTGACAGTACCTCATCAAGAAACAGCGGTAACAGTCACACTATCCGTTACAGATGCAACTAGCTGGGTTAGTCTTTCCAATTCAGATATCGCTGGTGGGGTGACGTTGAGTCCAGAGAATCCCAAGGTAGAAGCAACTATTTACCAAGGAAGCACAGCAGCAGAACTTATTTTAGGTGTTGTGGACGGTGTTGAGGTGACAATTGCAGGTCAGAAGGTTGACACCTCCTCATTGAATGACACAGCTGCTAGTCTGGTTTTGACCCTAGAATAAAGGAATTTACATGAAAAAAGAAAATATTCCCAATGCCCTTACCTTAGGTCGCATTGCAATTATCCCAATTTTTATTATTAGTCTTACCCTGTGGCAGTCAGGAGCTGGGATGGCCTTTGCTGCCCTTCTCTTTGCTTTGGCAAGTGCGACAGATTATCTAGATGGCTACCTGGCACGGAAATGGCAGGTTGTAACGAATTTCGGTAAGTTTGCTGATCCGATGGCGGATAAGATTTTAGTGATGACTGCCTTTATCATGTTGGTGGAACTATCCCTAGCTCCAGCCTGGGTGGTTGCGATTATCATCTGCCGTGAGTTGGCAGTGACAGGTCTGCGTCTGCTTTTAGTGGAAAATGGTGGGACGGTTTTGGCAGCAGCTATGCCTGGTAAAATTAAGACATTTTCGCAAATGTTTGCGATTATTTTCCTCCTCTTGCAGTGGCAGTTATTGGGACAAATCACTCTGTATGTAGCCCTCTTCTTTACCTTGTATTCGGGTTATGACTATTTCAAAGGAGCGTCTTTCTTATTTAAGGACACGTTTAAGTAATGACAGAAATAATTCAAGTAAAAGATTTATCCTACAAATATGAAGAAGATGCCCCATTTTGGACATTGGATAAGGTCTCGTTTCACGTGAAACAAGGGGAATGGTTGTCGATTATTGGTCACAATGGATCAGGGAAATCAACGACGGTACGCTTGATTGATGGGCTTTTGGAAGCCAATCAAGGTGAAATCTATATTTCAGGCGATTTATTGACCCCAGACAATGTTTGGGAAAAGCGTCGGCAGATTGGAATGGTCTTTCAAAATCCTGACAACCAATTTGTAGGGGCAACTGTTGAGGATGATGTTGCTTTTGGTTTGGAAAACCAAGGTATTCCCCTCGAAGAAATGCGCGAAAGAGTTCAAGAAGCCCTGGAATTGGTTGGGATGTCTGAATTTAAAACCAAGGAACCTGCTAGGCTATCCGGTGGTCAAAAACAACGGGTCGCCATTGCTGGAGTTGTTGCCTTGCGTCCAGCTATTATGATTTTGGATGAAGCAACCAGCATGCTGGATCCTGAAGGTCGCCTAGAGCTGATAAAGGTTGTTCAAAGAATTAAAGAAAAGTACAAGATTACGGTACTGTCCATCACGCATGATCTAGATGAGGTTGCCTTGAGTGACCGGGTTATTGTGATGAAAAAAGGGCAAATTGAGTCCATCAGTAGCCCTGGTCAACTATTTTTACGATCTGACCTGAATCAACTTGGATTGGAAGCACCTTTCTCAGTCCAGTTAGCAGAAAAAATGCGGCAGGCAGGCCTTGCTCTACCATCAGGCTATTTTACGGAAGAAGAATTGGAAGAAGAAGTATGGGAATTAATCTCCAAGATGTAAGCTATACCTACCAAGTAGGGACGCCATTTGAAGGTCGTGCCCTATTTGGTGTGGATTTGGAAATCAAAGAGGGTTCCTATACTGCCTTGATTGGGCACACAGGATCAGGAAAATCTACTATTCTACAGCTATTAAATGGCTTGCATGTGCCAACAAGTGGTAGTGTATTGGTAGATGGTGTGGAAATCCTTGCTGGATCAAAAACCAAGGATATTAAGCATATTCGGAAAAAGGTTGGTTTGGTTTTCCAATTTCCAGAAAGTCAAGTCTTTGATGAAACAGTTTTGAAGGATGTAGCATTTGGACCACAGAATTTTGGTATTTCTGAAGAAGAAGCTCAGGCTATTGCAGCAGAAAAACTGGCTTTGGTTGGTATTGGGAAAGAACTGTTTGAGAGAAGTCCCTTTGAATTGTCAGGCGGGCAGATGCGTCGGGTCGCGATTGCAGGAATTTTGGCTATGGAACCGGACTATTTGGTCTTGGATGAACCAACAGCTGGTTTAGATCCCTTGGGAAGACGTGAGTTGATGGCGATTTTCAAACAATTGCATCAAGAAGGGATGACCATTATTTTGGTGACGCATGTGATGGATGATGTCGCTGATTTCGCTGATTATGTCTATGTGATGGACAAGGGGAAATTGGTGGTATCTGGTCAGCCGAAAGAGGTTTTTCAGCAGGTTGAATTCTTGGAGTCTATCAAATTAGGTGTTCCAAAAATTACAAAATTTGCGGCTAATTTAGAACGTCGGGGGTTTGTTTTTGAACAATTGCCGATTACAATAGACGAATTTAGGGAGGTGGTGTCAGGTGGATAAACTCATTTTGGGGCGCTATATTCCAGGCAATTCTCTCCTGCATCGCCTGGATCCTCGTAGTAAACTCTTGGCTATGTTTCTCTTTTTGTTGGTGATTTTTTGGGCCAATAATTTGGTCACCAATCTAGTTTTAATCGGTTTTGTCTTCGGTCTGATTGGTTTGTCTTCCATCAAGTTTTCCTTTTTCTTGAATGGCTTGAAGCCTATGATTGGTATTATCCTCTTTACCACTTTCTTTCAATTGTTCTTTACAGGTGGTGGCAGGATTTACTGGCAATTTTGGATTTTCCAATTGACCGAACACGGCGTGACTCAGGCAGCCATCATCTTTGCACGGTTCGTATTAATTATCATTTTTTCAACACTCTTGACCTTGACAACTACGCCCTTGAGTTTGGCAGATGGCATTGAGTCAGGCTTGGCACCTTTGGCAAGATTCAAGGTACCGGTCCATGAAATTGGCTTGATGCTGTCCATGAGTTTGCGTTTTGTACCGACCTTGATGGATGATACAACACGCATCATGAATGCGCAGCGGGCGCGTGGTGTTGATTTTGGAGAAGGCAATTTGATTCAAAAGGTCAAATCTGTGATTCCGATTTTGATTCCACTATTTGCGTCTAGTTTTAAACGTGCCTACGCTTTAGCAACGGCAATGGAAGCCCGTGGCTACCAAGGAGGAGAGGGAAGAACCAAGTATCGCGTTCTCAAATGGACCTACTTAGATAGTCTCGCTATTTTAGTTATGCTCGGAATCAGTGCGGTCTTATTCATTTTAAAAAGTTAAAAAAGCGCTTTGTAAAGCGTTTTTTTAGTCCAATTCCAATTCAACTGTAACATTTGTTACAAATTCTACATCCAAAGGTAATAAAGGAGGCGTATGATAGGAGCAGTTGAAAGAAAGGAAACTTTTTATGATGAATTTTTCACTAAAATCAAACCTAAAACCCATTCTAACAGGAGCGGTTGCAACCCTATCTTTAGCAACAGCAGGTCTTGTTAGTGCAGAAACCTATACAGTTCAAGCAGGCGATACGCTTTCTAAAATTGCTCTTCAGTACCAAACCAGTGTTGAAGCTTTGGTAGAGGAAAATAAGATCGCGGATAAAAACCTGATCTTCGTTGGTCAAGTGCTAGAAATCGGTGAATCGGAAGCAACCACACAGACAGCTACTACTGAAACAAGTAGTGAAACAACTGTTGCAACGACTACCAGCTATTCTTCTAATTTAAGTGCAGAAGATGCAGCTGCCAAAGAATGGATTGCCCAAAAGGAATCTGGCGGTAGCTATACTGCACAGAACGGAATTTATTATGGTCGCTATCAGTTGACCAATACCTATTTGAATGGTGACTATTCACCAGAAAACCAAGAACGTGTGGCAGATGCTTATGTAGCAAACCGCTACGGTTCTTGGTCTGCAGCCAAGACTTTCTGGTTGGCAAATGGTTGGTATTAAGCTAACCAGAAGTATGTATGAGATATTCTAGGATGAGATAGCTAGGACAGGCAATTGCCTGTCCTAGCTTTTTTGAAGCAAGAAAACTTTACAAATAGGTGGATTTTGCTTATAATGTTGAAAAATTAAGGAAGAAAGTGGCACATGAATTTACAAAAACGGATTTTTCGTCTCAATATGCTGATGTTAGGGATTTCTCTGCTTGCCATGTTAGCCATCAGTGTCTTTGTTGTCAATAACATCTATCTGAATCGGAGTAGTTTATTGTCCACAAGTCAGAAAACAGCGATGAGCCAAACCAGTATTGAAGAGTTTTCGGGGACAGATTATGTCAGTCTGGCGGAGAAATTAGCAAGTGGAGGGGCTCAGCTCTACGTGGAGAGCGATGGTTTTATCTTGTTTTCCAATATCCAGGAAGATGTAGAGGATGTTACAGCTGTTGCAATTAGTGAGACCACTCATTTGACCTACATTGATGAGGAAATTGTAATCAGTAGGCAATTGGAAACACAGGGACAGCTTGTTTCTCTCTATGCAGTGATTGAGGATACGGAGGACCAGCAGGATGCTACGGAATTCCAGACCTTCCTGTTACAAATTGTGTTGATGGGTGGTACTGGCATTGTGGTTATCTTACTTTTGAACCTGATGGTTACAAAACGCATTCTGCAGGCAATTATGAAACCGATGGATGAACTCCACAAGGGGGTTGAGCGGATTCGAAAAGGAAATTACCAGGAAAATCTAGATTATAGCGGTGATCGAGAATTTGAAGAATTGACAGAAGGTTTCAACCAAATGCAGACAAGTTTGTTGGAGGCTCAAGAGAAAAATCGTCTGTACGAACAAAATCGGACCCAGATGGTAGCGGATATTTCTCATGATTTACGGACACCTCTCACATCGATTAAAGGCTATGCCAAGGGAATTTTAGACGGAGTTGCCAACACAGAAGAAAAACGGCAGAATTACCTGACCATTATCTATCAGAAATCATTGGTCATGGAGAAATTGTTGGAAAAATTGTTCGTTTTCTCTCAACTAGAGACCGATAAATTGCCATTTGATACAGTAGAAGTCGATTTATGGGAGTTTTTTGAAGCTTATATCAGTGAGAAGAAGGCAGAATTGGCAGATGAAGCGATTGATTTCCGTCTAGAAGTGGCAGAAGAATTACCAGTAGAAATGGACCCAGTCCAGTTTAGACGGATTTTGGATAATCTGGTAGATAATGCACGAAAATATGCCAATACTAGTCCGCTCTTGTTGACCATTAGAGGCGCTAGAGATGGCAATCAAGTAGTCTGGACATTTGCTGATAACGGCCAAGGAGTATCTAAGGATCAACTAGACAAACTCTTTACAGAATTTTATAGGGTAGATCAGGCCCGTCAACAAGTGGATGGACATGGTTTGGGGCTCTCTATTGTAAACAATATTGTGCATCGTCTAGGTGGCACAATCGTCGTTGAAAATAAGGCTGGCTTGATCTTTACCATTCGTCTGCCTAAGAAAGGATAAGAAATGACACGTATATTGATTGCTGAAGATGATATCGAAATTGCACAGCTTGAGCGAGATTATTTGGAAATGCAAGGCTATCAAGTTGATGTCGTAGCAGATGGTGCTCTAGTCGAAGAGCAGATTCGAACCGAAACTTACAATCTCTTGCTCTTAGATGTTATGCTACCCAATAAAACAGGCTATGATATTTGCCGCGACCTCCGCAACCAAGTAGATTTTCCCATCCTGATGGTAACATCTAAGCAAGAAACTATGGATGTCGTCAGAGGTTTAGGCTTAGGAGCAGATGACTATATCAGCAAACCCTTTGATCCTATGGAGTTGGTTGCGCGTGTGAAAGCTCATTTGACCCGCTACCAACGCCTACAACCTACCAAAGAGGAGAAGGAACTGTGGGTTGGTGATTTGGTGATTTATTTGGAGAGTTGGAAGGTAGAAAAAGCAGGGCAGCCGATCAAGTTGCCCAATAGGGAGTTTGAATTACTTGCCCACCTAGCTCAACATCCCAACCGGGTCTTTTCAAAAGATCAACTGTTTGAGACAATCTGGGGCTATGACTATGTAGGGGATAGTGCAACAGTAACGGTCCATATCAATCGATTGAGGGATAAGCTGGGAGCAGATTTGATTGAAACGGTTTGGGGAGCAGGTTACCGACTCAATGCATAAATTCTTTCGAATTTGTTTAGAAACTGTTTAGAAACTTTACCTAAAGTGTTGAGAATTGTCCTCTATAATAGACTTATCAGCAAAGAGCTGAAGAAAATAGTAAAAAAGAGGAAACACAAATGGAAAACCAAAACGAAAACAAGCAAATTATCGAGCAAGAAGTACAAACGGAAGAAAAAGCATCTCTCCTAACCAGTTTAAAAACAAAAGTAAGTAAGATGAGTAAAAAATCAATCATCTTACTATCAGCAGGAGCTCTGCTCTTAGTAACAGGAGGATTTGTCGTAGCTGAGGTCTATGAAAACCGTTTGGATGCTTTAGAAACTCAAGTTGAGCAGAGTCTAGGTCTATCAGATAACGATGATGACAATCAAGTTACGACAGCCCAGTCAGTTGTTGCAAGCTCTAACACAACAACGGCGAGCAGTACGACAGCAGCTTCTTCAGCGACTGCAACAGTAGTTACAGCTGAGCAAGTTGCAGCAAACTATGGCATTACCCTGGTTGAGAGCTCAGAGTTAGATGGTACTTATACGGCTACGGTCGGAAATGATAGCTATACCCTGACCATCAAAGGAAATCAAGGTAGTTTAGTTGAAGTTGACAATGATGGAGAACAAGATAGCGAATTGGTCGTTCTGGATCTTGAGAAGAAAATCGCCTACATTGATGGCGAAGCAGATACTTACAGCTTGAGTGGCTCAACCTTGACATTGACAGAAGTTGACACCAATGATACTACCTTGGATAAAATCAGCTTTACAAAACAATAAGAAAAGGACCGTAATGGTCCTTTTGTCTTGACAGGATTGTCAACTTTCTCCGAAAATTTCTTGTGCGAGGCGACGCCCCGTTGGTGTTGCTGCAAGTCCACCTTCAGCAGTTTCACGGAAGGCAGTTGGGAGGGCGGAGCCCACTTGGTACATGGCATTGATGACTTCGTCAACGGGGATTTTGGATTCGATACCTGCTAGTGCCATATCGGCAGCTACCATGGCGTAGCTTGCTCCCATTGCATTACGTTTGACACAAGGGACTTCTACCAGACCAGCGACGGGATCGCAAATCAGACCCAGCATATTTTTGATGACAAAGCAGATGGCTTGGCTAGCTTGGTAGGGGGTTCCACCTGCTGCAAGAGTTAACGCTGCGGCAGACATAGCAGAGGCAGATCCGACTTCTGCTTGACAGCCTCCTTCTGCACCTGAGATGGAGGCGTTGTTGGCAATGACCAGCCCAAAGGCTCCTGCTGTAAAGAGGAAGTCAAGTTGTTGGTTTTCGGTCAAGTTTAACTTGTCAATGGCTACTCCAAGAACGGCCGGTAAACAACCAGCTGATCCTGCTGTCGGAGTGGCACAGACTAAGCCCATTTTGGCGTTCAATTCGTTGACAGCCATAGCGTTTCTTGCTGCGGATAGGACGGCGGAATCTGACAGGGTTTTACCAGATTTCATATAGGCATCTAACTTGGCAGCATCGCCTCCTGTTAAACCAGATACGGATTTGCTTTCAGTAAGTCCATCTACGATGGAGGCTTTCATAACTGTCAAGTTTCTTGACATAATTGTCAATATCTCTTCGCGGTTACGACCAGTCAATTCAATTTCAGTAGCGATCATGAGTTCAGCTACATTACCAGAAAAGTTGTCTGCTTGCTGAACTAATTCTTCGATAGTATAAAACATGTCTTTCTCTTTCTAGTTGAAGAAGGTTACATTGTGCAGATGTGGAATTTTTTCAATTTCTGCAATAGAATTTTCACATTGGCGAGCATCCACTTCGATAATCATAATGGCTTTTTCGCCAGCTTTTTCACGTGTCACGTTCATTTGGGCGATATTGATGTCATACTTAGAAAGGACATCGGTCACTTTCGCAATCATACCAGGGACATCTTGGTGAACAATAATAATAGTTGGCGTATTCATATTGAGATTGACAGAAAAACCGTTGAGCTCTGTTACTTGAATGTTTCCCCCACCGATGGAAACGCCTGTGGCTGAGATGGATTTTTTATCGTTTTTTATGATGATTCTGGTGGTATTGGGATGTGGGGTATTGCTGTCCTTGTTGACACGCCAGTAAACCTTAATGCCTCGTTCTCTTGCAATATCAAGAGAGTCAGGAATGCGGGGATCATCCGTATCCATGCCCAGAATACCTGCTACCAAGGCTACATCCGTACCGTGACCACGATAGGTCTTGGCAAAGGAATTGTAGAGTTGAAATTCCACCTCTGTCGGCTCATCGCCGAAAATTGAAGACACAATTTTTCCAATGCGGACCGCACCAGCTGTGTGACTAGAAGACGGTCCAATCATAACCGGTCCAATGATGTCAAAAACCGATTGAAATTTTAAGTTTGTCATAGTAATCCTCACGTTTTTCTTGGTACTATTATATCAAATTTTCCAGTTAGAGAATATGCCTAGATGAATGTGTTTTCTTATGTTAAAATTCTATCGCTTACCCTTTTTGTATGGTATAATACAAGTTGTTCAAAATCGTCAATCGTTTTTGGATAATCAAATTTTGGAATACGACCTTCAAATCGTTATTTCTACGAAAAGATGGGAGAAGATTATGTCAATTGACAATTCTAAAACCCGTGTTGTTGTCGGTATGAGTGGCGGTGTGGATTCATCGGTTACGGCCCTCTTGCTCAAGGAGCAGGGTTACGATGTCATCGGTATCTTCATGAAAAACTGGGACGACACGGACGAAAATGGCTTCTGTACAGCAACAGAAGACTATAAGGACGTGGCTGCAGTGGCAGACCAAATCGGCATTCCTTACTACTCTGTCAACTTTGAAAAAGAGTATTGGGACCGCGTATTTGAGTATTTCTTAGCTGAGTATCGAGCAGGCCGCACCCCCAATCCAGATGTTATGTGTAACAAGGAAATCAAGTTCAAGGCCTTCTTGGATTACGCTATGAACTTGGGGGCGGACTATGTGGCGACGGGCCACTATGCTCAGGTGTCACGCGACGAGGACGGCACCGTTCACATGCTACGTGGGGCAGACAATGGCAAGGACCAGACCTATTTCCTTAGCCAACTCTCACAGGAACAGCTGCAGAAAACCATGTTTCCGCTCGGCCATTTACAAAAGCCTCAGGTAAGGGAAATAGCAGAGCGAGCAGGCTTGGCGACAGCTAAGAAGAAAGATTCGACAGGCATCTGCTTTATCGGTGAAAAGAACTTCAAAGAATTTTTAGGGCAGTATTTGCCAGCCCAGCCCGGCCGGATGATGACGGTTGACGGTCGTGACATGGGAGAACATACAGGCCTTATGTACTATACCATTGGTCAGCGGGGCGGGCTTGGTATCGGAGGACAAATCGGTGGGGACAATGAACCTTGGTTTGTTGTCGGAAAAAACCTGTCAAAAAATATCCTCTATGTCGGTCAAGGCTTCTATCATGAGTCCTTGATGTCAACTTCTTTACAGGCTAGTCAAGTACACTTTACACGTGATATGCCTGAAGAATTCACGTTGGAATGCACGGCTAAGTTTCGCTATCGTCAACCAGACAGTCAAGTAACTGTCAAGGTAAAAGGCGACAAGGCAGAAGTTGTTTTTGCTGAACCGCAACGGGCTATCACCCCAGGACAAGCCGTTGTTTTCTATGACGGTCAAGAGTGTCTGGGCGGTGGCATGATCGATATGGCCTACAAAGATGGGGTTGCTTGTCAGTACATCTAATTGACAGCTATGTAAAGATTGTTTAACTTGACTTGTCAGGACAATTTGATACAATATTTCTAACAAGAACTATGATGGTCAAAGCTCATGGGAATTGTAGGCTTTTTTGTCCTGCAGTTTTCGAGAGTTTTGGCTATTTTTTGTGAGATTAGGAGGAATCATGCCTGTCAGACTGATTGCCCATGTTTTACTGACTGTTGCAGACAGCCACTTGCTGATTCAGCGTTCGCAGATCAAGCGTGGTAAACCCAATGTCTTTCCTCGATATTGGGATATTCCAGGTGGTTGTGTTGAGGAGAATGAATTGCCTCGTGATGCTGCCGTTCGAGAATGCTATGAAGAAACAGGCATTTTGATAGCCAAGGAAAATCTGACAATTATCCATGAAGATAGTCAGTTTGATGAAGAGAAACAGACGGTGTTTACGAGGCTGGTCTATGAAGTAACACTTCCTGAACAGCCCAAAACAATTCTTCTCGATTCAGAAGAGCATACTGATTTTCTATGGTTTACTAGTCGCGATGAAAACAAGAAAAATTTAGTTCCATATCTCGAAGAAATTTTAGAAAAGAGAAGGAAGAATGGATTTTAGGACCAGACTTGACAATCAGGTCTTCGGTGTTCGTGCCACTGCATTGATTATAAAAGATGGGAAAATATTTCTCACCAAGGACGCTAAGGGGCGTTATTATACTATTGGTGGTGCGATTGCAGTCAACGAAACTGCACAAGATGCGGTTGTTCGGGAAGTTAAAGAAGAATTAGGGGTTGACAGCTGTGTCAACCAACTAGCCTTTGTCGTTGAAAATCAGTTTACACATGAAGACATAGATTTTCACAACATCGAGTTTCATTTTATTGTCGATTCTATTGGAGAAATGCCTAAGGAGATGATTGAAGATAACTTGAAACAAGCTTGTGAATGGATTGAACTTGACAAACTTGTCAACCTAAATGTCGTACCAGCCTTTCTGGCTCAAGAATTGCCAAACTGGAATGGACAAGTCAAACACATCATGAATATAAAGGAGAAATAAACATGACACACACATTTGCAGAAAACTACGATGTCATCGTAATCGGTGCGGGGCATGCGGGTGTAGAGGCGGGATTGGCAGCTAGTCGGATGGGCTGTAAGACCCTGCTTGCGACGATAAACTTGGATATGGTGGCTTTTATGCCATGTAATCCCTCTATTGGTGGTTCTGCCAAGGGGATTGTGGTAAGGGAAATCGATGCTCTGGGTGGCGAAATGGGCCGCAACATTGATAAAACCTACATCCAGATGAAGATGCTCAATATGGGGAAGGGGCCAGCTGTTCGTGCCTTGCGGGCTCAGGCGGACAAGGCAGAGTACGCAGCGGAGATGAAGCGGACGGTCGAGCGTCAGGAAAATCTGACCCTGCGCCAAACCATGATTGATGAGATTTTGGTGGAAGACGGCAAGGTTATCGGTGTCCGCACGGCTACCAACCAGAAATTCTCCGCTAAGGCAGTTGTGGTGACGACAGGTACAGCCTTGCGTGGCGAGATTATCATTGGTGATCTCAAGTATTCGTCAGGGCCAAACAACAGTTTAGCTTCCATCACGCTGGCGGATAATCTGAAAGAATTAGGACTTGAAATCGGTCGTTTCAAGACAGGGACGCCACCGCGTGTCAATGCTCGCACTATTAACTACGAAGAAACTGAGATTCAGCCAGGCGATGAAAAGCCAAATCACTTTTCATTCTTGTCCAAGGACGAGGATTATTTGCAGGACCAAATTCCTTGCTGGCTGACCTATACCAATGCGACCAGCCATGAGATTATCAACGGCAATCTTCACCGAGCCCCTATGTTTTCAGGGATTGTCAAGGGGATTGGACCCCGTTATTGTCCGTCAATCGAGGATAAGATTGTGCGTTTTGCCGACAAGGAACGCCACCAGCTTTTCTTAGAGCCAGAAGGTCGTAATACCGATGAAATCTATGTACAAGGGCTGTCAACCAGTCTGCCAGAAGATGTGCAGCAGGACTTGATCCACTCCATCAAAGGCTTGGAAAATGCTCAGATGATGCGGACGGGCTATGCCATTGAGTACGATATGGTTATGCCTCATCAATTGCGGGCGACGCTGGAAACTAAGAAGATTTCGGGGCTCTTTACAGCAGGTCAGACCAACGGAACATCAGGTTATGAAGAAGCGGCAGGTCAGGGAATTATCGCTGGTATCAATGCCGCCCTTAAGGTACAGGGTAAGTCTGAGTTGATTTTGAAACGAAGCGACGGCTACATTGGTGTTATGATTGATGACCTGGTGACCAAGGGAACGGTGGAGCCTTATCGCCTCTTAACCAGTCGGGCAGAATACCGCTTGATTCTGCGTCATGACAATGCCGATATGCGTCTGACAGAAATCGGTCGTCAGGTTGGCTTGGTAGATGATGAACGCTGGCAGGTTTTCCAGATTCACAAAAATCAATTTGACAATGAAATGAAACGCTTGGAATCTATCAAACTCAAGCCAATCAAGGAAACTAATGAAAAAGTTGTTGCTATGGGCTTCAAGCCCTTGACAGACGCTTTGACCGCCAAGGAATTCATGCGCCGTCCAGATGTGACTTACGCAGATGCGGTGGCCTTTATCGGCCCTGCGGCAGAGGACTTGGATGCCAAGACCATTGAATTGATTGAAACAGAGGTCAAGTACGAGGGCTACATTGCCAAGGCCTTGGATCAGGTGGAGAAGATGAAACGCATGGAAGAAAAGCGTATTCCAGCCGACATTGACTGGGATGACATTGATTCCATAGCGACGGAGGCTCGTCAGAAATTCAAGCTGATTTCACCAGAAACCATTGGCCAGGCTAGTCGGATTTCCGGTGTCAATCCAGCGGACATCTCCATTCTCATGGTCTACTTGGAAGGACGCAGTCGTTCTATTTCTAAAAACAAATCAAAGGACAGTCGCTAAGGCTGTTCTTTTCTTCTGATAGGTTGGAGAAAGCTAGCAATTTAGGACTATTTGTGGTAGAATGGCAGGAAGAGGTTTATAATGAAAAAATTTCGGTTTGTAACACTTCATTTTGTGATGATCGGTGTCATACTGTTTGGACTATTGGCAACTATCAGTAGTCTTTTTCCTGCGTCTAGCTTGATGCTACTCGCTCTCTTTGTCACCCTCCTACTCCTGATTGTTTTGTTTATCTACCAAAAGCATTCTTACGAGTTCAGTGAAATTGAGCAAATTGAATACTTAAACAATCAAGCCAATTCAGGCTTGATGCAACTTTTGGATAAGATGCCCGTTGGTGTGATCAAGGTGAGGATGGACAGTAACCAGGTAGAGTGGTTTAATCCCTATGCAGAACTCATTTTTGCTCAGGAAAATGGGACCTTTGATCAGAAGAAACTGCGTGAAATTATTGATGTTGGCCTGGATCAAGATCGGATTTATGCTAATTTTTCCGGTAAACGGTACGCTGTCAATGTGGACTTTGAACAGGGGCTCTTTTACTTTTTTGATGCATCAACTGAGTACAAGGCAACGACCCATTTGATTGGAAGTCGTCCAGTTATCGGTATTATCTCTGTCGATAATTATGATGAACTTGAGGATAATTTTACCGATTCGCAGATTAGCCAGGTCAATTCCTTCTTGGCTCAATTTGTATCGGATTTCTGTCATGAGTATGACATTTACTACCGTCGGGGAACCATGGACCGGTTCTATTTCTTCACGGACTATGGTGTCTTGGAAAGTTTGATTGAAAGCAAGTTTTCTGTAATTGATAAGTTTCGTGAAAAAGCTAAAAATTTGGAACTTGCCTTGACCCTTAGTATGGGCTTGGCTTATGGCGATGGGAACCATCATCAGATTGGCCAGGTTGCTCTTCAAAACCTCAACATGGCTGAGGTTCGTGGAGGTGACCAAGCTGTTATCAAGGAAAATGATGAAAGCAAGCAACCGATCTTCTTTGGTGGGGGCTCAGCTTCTTCTGTTAAACGGACGCGTACCCGTACCCGTGCCATGATGACGGCGGTGTCTGACAAGCTTAAGTCTGTGGATAGCGTATTTGTCGTAGGACATAAAAATCTGGATTTGGATGCTTTGGGTTCGGCTGTAGGGATGCAGTATTTCGCTCAAAATATCATGAACAATGCCTATACGGTCTATAATCCCAATGAAATGGCACCAGACATTGCTCGTGCCATTAAAAAACTATCGGATGAAAACTGTTCTAACCTCCTAACTGTTGAAGAAGCGATGAAGAAGGTGACCCATCAGTCTCTCTTGATTATGGTTGATCATTCGAAAACTAGTTTGACCCTTTCCAAGGAACTCTACGAAGAATTTAGTCAAGTGGTTGTGGTGGACCATCACCGAAGAGACTCAGACTTCCCAACAAATGCTATTTTGACCTATATTGAGAGTGGCGCTAGTTCAGCCAGCGAGTTGGTGACAGAATTGATCCAGTTTCAAAATGACAAGCACCATAAACTCAATCGTCTTCAGTCTAGTTTGCTGATGGCGGGGATGATGTTGGATACCCACAATTTTACTTCGAGGGTGACCAGCAGGACTTTTGACGTGGCTAGCTATCTCCGTAGCAGGGGTAGTGATAATCTGGAAATTCAACAGATTGCGGCAACGGATTACGAAGAGTATAAGCAAATCAATGAGTTAATCTTGCGCGGTCAAAAGGTGACGCCCCATATCGTTGTAGCTTGTGGGGATGAAAAGCGAACCTATGATAGTGTCGTAACCAGCAAGGCGGCAGATACTATCTTGGGCATGTCTGGTATTGAGGCGGTCTTTGTGGTGACGAAAAATAGCAAGGGCTATATCGCTGTATCCGCTAGAAGCCGTAGCAAGGTTAATGTTCAGCGTATCATGGAAGAGATGGGAGGGGGCGGTCACTTTAACTTGGCTGCTGCTCAAATCTACGATCAGTCCATGACTGAGATTCAGGCTAGCATTATCGATAAGATACAAGAACTATTAAAAGAAAGTTAGGTAAAGCAGATGAAAGTTATTTTCTTAGCAGATGTAAAAGGTAAGGGAAAAAAAGGTGAAATCAAGGAGGTGCCGACAGGCTATGCCCAAAACTTTTTGATCAAGAAAAACCTTGCAAAAGAAGCAACCAACCAAGCTATTAGCGAATTGCGTGGCCAAGAGAAATCCAAAGAAAAAGCCCACGCTGAGATGGTGGCTGAGGCAGAAGCGATTAAGGCAAAATTGGCTGATGAAGCGACCTTGGTGCAATTTGTGGAAAAGGTTGGTCCAGATGGACGGACATTTGGTTCGATTACCAGCAAGAAAATTGCTGAAGAGTTAGGAAAACAATTTGGAATCAAGATTGACAAGCGTCACATTCAATTGGATCATCCAATTCGTGCCTTGGGCTTGATTGAAGTCCCTGTTAAAATCTACCAGGACATCACTGGTGAGATTCGTTTGAGCGTAAAAGAAGCCTAATACAGTCAGTTCAATGGAGAGGATGGAGGAGGTGAGAACTTGGCAGAAATTGATGAATTACGGGTTCAGCCCCAGGATATTTTAGCGGAGCAGTCGGTCTTAGGTGCCATTTTCATTGACGAAGGCAAGTTGGTCTTCGTTCGAGAATACATTGAGGCTGAGGATTTCTTCAAACATGCCCATAAGCTGATTTTCAAGGCCATGATTGCCCTGTCTGACCGCAATGAGGCCATTGATGCGACGACTATGCGCAACTATTTGGCCAATCATGGTGATTTGGAGAGTATTGGTGGCTTGGCTTATTTGGCAGAAGTCATCAACTCTGTACCGACATCCGCCAATGCGGAATATTATGCCAAGATTGTCGCGGAGAAATCAAACCTCCGGAAACTGATTGAGCGGTTGACAGATGCGGTCAATTCTGCTTATGAAGGTGCGGATGAGTCAGATGAGATTATCGCCCAGGCAGAGAAGGCCTTAATCGATGTTAGTGAGGGGGCTAGTCGAAGCGGCTTTAAGCGGATTGATGATGTCCTCAATACCAACTTTGAAAATCTAGAAATCCGGTCGCGGCAGACATCGGATATCACAGGGATTGCGACGGGGTATCCTGCTCTTGATGCCATGACAACGGGTCTGCATGAAGAAGAATTGATCATCTTGGCGGCTCGCCCAGCCGTTGGTAAGACGGCCTTCGCCCTCAATATTGCTCAGAATATCGGGACCAAGCTGGGCTTGACAGTTGCCATCTTCTCTCTGGAGATGGGTGCGGAGAGCTTAGTGGACCGTATGTTGGCGGCAGAAGGGGTTATCAATTCGCGTTCTATTCGTACTGGTCAGTTGTCGGATGAAGAATGGAAGAAGTTGACCATTGCCCAGGCCAATCTGGCGCGTGCGAGTATTTATATCGACGATACGCCTGGTATCAAGATTACAGAGATTCGTTCGCGTTCACGCAAGTTGGCTCAGGAGACTGGAAACCTTGGTTTGATTTTGATTGACTATCTCCAGTTGATTACAGGTACTGGTCGGGAAAATCGTCAACAAGAGGTTTCGGAGATTTCCCGTCAGTTGAAGATTTTGGCTAAGGAATTGAAAGTGCCAGTTATCGCTCTTAGTCAGTTGTCGCGTGGTGTGGAACAACGTCAGGACAAGCGTCCCGTCTTGTCCGATATTCGTGAGTCTGGGTCTATTGAGCAGGATGCGGATATCGTTGCCTTCTTGTATCGTGATGATTACTATGAGCGTGGTGAGCAAGAAGATGGTGGCATTCCTAACAATACGGTTGAAGTGATCATCGAGAAAAACCGTTCCGGTGCGCGTGGTACCGTGGAACTCATGTTCCAAAAAGAATACAATAAATTTGCAAGTATTTCCAAGAGAGAGGATGGATAGAGAATGAGTGATGCATTTACAGATGTTGCTAAAATGAAGCAAATCAAACAAGATATTAAAGACCATGAGGGACAAATTGTTGAGTTGACCCTTGAAAATGGTCGTAAGCGTGAGAAGAATAAGCAGGGGCGTATTGTGGAGGTATATCAATCCCTCTTTATCGTTGAGTTTGAAGATCCAAACAATACCTTTGTGGAATCTTATACTTACTCGGACATTTTGACAGAAAAGATTTTGATTCATTATTTAGACTAATGTGATGACATGATGAAGTGTTTAAAACGGGTAGTTCTCCTACTGGTTAGCTGCATGTTCTTGGTAGGATGTGTAGTAAACAACAATTCGGTTGCTCCTTCAGGTCAGCAAAGAACTGATATTTATAGATTGGTATCAGATGAAGCAGATAATGCTTGGACTTATTTCAGTATGACTCATGAGCAGGATGCTCTTCATCGATTCAAGGTCTATTACGAGGTGGAACTAACTGATGCCTATCTCGGTGAAATAGGAGCATCGAGTCCAAAAGAAGCTGGAGATATGTTAGAGGAGTTATTTTATGAGTACTCCCTTCCTGAATTGGCAGAGCTGGAAACAGTTGATGGAGTTGAGGTGGCAAGCCATTTTCCTAGGGAAAGAGTGTGGCGTCTGGTCATTGACATCGACCCTGCGATTGCTGATTTTAACATGATTTCACAAATTGTTGGAGAAGGTGATTTGGAAATGTTAGCGGATATCGAAACGACTACGGCTAGTGAGTTTGCTACGATATTTTACTTTCTCGGATTTGAAAAAATGAATGACTAAAAGGCTTTACAGAGCCTTTTTTTTGTGCTATACTAATCTTTGTGCGAAATAACAGCAGAGCAAAATGAAGCTCGTCAACAGAAGGTCAGCAAGAAGAGTAATCGTTGCTGTTTCGATGAAGGCCTCCTGCACGAATCAGGTTTGCTTAAAACGTTATTTCCTACAAATAATTTTTATATTTTATTTTAGGAGGACATAACTATGTCACGTTATACAGGACCATCTTGGAAACAAGCTCGTCGTCTTGGCTTGTCATTGACAGGTACAGGTAAAGAATTGGCACGTCGTAACTACGTACCAGGTCAACACGGACCAAACAACCGTTCTAAATTGTCAGAATACGGTTTGCAATTGGCTGAGAAACAAAAATTGCGTTTCTCTTACGGTTTGGGTGAAAAACAATTCCGTAACTTGTTCGTACAAGCTACTAAAATCAAGCAAGGTACTCTTGGTTTCAACTTCATGCTTCTTTTGGAGCGTCGTTTGGATAACGTCGTTTACCGTCTTGGTTTGGCAACTACTCGTCGTCAAGCACGTCAATTCGTAAACCACGGTCATATCCTTGTTGACGGCAAACGCGTTGATATCCCATCATTCCGCGTTGAAGTTGGTCAAGTGATCTCAGTTCGTGAGAAGTCAATCAAAGTTCCAGCTATCCTTGAAGCTGTTGAAGCAACTCTTGGACGTCCAGCTTTCGTATCATTCGATGCTGAAAAATTAGAAGGTTCATTGACTCGCTTGCCAGAACGCGACGAAATCAACCCAGAAATCAACGAAGCTCTTGTCGTAGAATTCTACAACAAAATGCTCTAAGATTTATATCTGTTTTTTCAAACCAGTCTATCTCAGGCTGGTTTTTTTGTTGCTCCTACTATTTTGATTATTTTTGTGAAAAAGTAAACAAAACTGCTTGAAAATCGCCTCTAAATTCTGTACAATCAAGTTACATAATAATATAACAGGAGGTCTTTTTATGAAAAAAAGATACTGGTTGGGCTTGCTTCTCAGCTTTATTGGAATTGTCTTTCTAGCTGCTTGTAGCCAGACTCAGTCCGATCAATCCAGTTCCCAGTCCTCAACTTCGACTTCTTCATCCAGTAAGGAAGAAACGGTTTCTGGTGCATCAGAAAAGGTTTATACAGATCCTTCGGAACTCAAGGATAGTTACGATGTCATTGTAGTGGGCTCTGGCGGTGCAGGTATGGCAGCGGCTATTTCGGCTAAGGATGCTGGTGCAGATGTTGTGATTTTGGAAAAAATGCCCGTTATCGGGGGCAATACAGCCAAATCCTCTGCAGGGATGAATGCTTCTCAGACCAAGTTCCAAGAAGCAGAAGGTATTGCGGATAGCAACGACAAATTCTACGAAGAAACCCTCAAAGGTGGCGGTGGAACAAATGACCCAGAATTGCTTCGCTACCTAGTGGACAATTCTGCCGCTGCTATTGATTGGCTGGATGGGCTTGGGATTACTCTCAGTAATATTACGACAACTGGAGGTATGAGCGAAAAACGGACCCACCGACCAGCAGATGGCTCAGCAGTTGGAGGCTACTTGGTGAACGGCCTCTACTACAATCTTGTTGAGAGAGAAGTACCGATTTTCGTCAATGCTGAAGTAACAGATCTACAAGAAGAAGCAGGTAGCGTGACAGGTGTTGAAGTGGAGATTGCTGGTAAAAGCAAAACTATCACAGCTAAGTCAGTCGTTTTGGCAACAGGTGGCTTCGGGGCAGACCTAGACATGGTTGCCAAACTCAATCCAGCCTTGGAAGGTTACGTGACGACTAACCAGGAAGGGTCAACAGGTGATGGTATTGCTCTTGCGGAGGATAAAGGGGCAGCAACCGTTGATATGGAACAAATCCAGATTCACCCAACTGTTGAGCAAGAAACTTCCTACCTGATTACAGAAGCCGTACGTGGCGAAGGGGCCATATTGGTCAATGCCAAAGGTGAGCGCTTCGTGAATGAACTAGAAACGCGAGATAAGGTTTCCGCGGCCATTAACTCCCTAGACCCCAACTATGCCTATGTCATTTTTGACGATGCCCTCAAGGATCGTGTGAAAGCCATCGCACAGTATGAAAGCAAAGGGCTGGTAAAAACAGCTGCGACCGTAGAAGAATTAGCTAAAGAAATCGATCTTCCAGCTGCTACGCTACAAGCTACCTTGGATAGCTGGAATCAAGCTGTGACAGACAAGAATGACCCAGCATTTGGCCGAAGTTCTGGTATGGACCATGCCTTGAATACAGGAGCCTATCATGCTATCAAAGTCGCACCTGGTGTTCACCACACCATGGGAGGTGTGAAAATCAACACCAATACCCAAGTGTTGAAAGCAGACGGACAAGCGATTCCTGGTTTGTACGCTGCTGGTGAAGTCACAGGCGGTGTCCATGGTAAAAACCGAATTGGAGGCAATGCAGTTGCAGATATTATCGTATTTGGACGTCAGGCTGGAGAACAAGCGGCTACATTTGCGAAATAAGAGAAAAAGACCCAGACGGGTCTTTTTTCAAGACTTTTTTTGGAAAACTGTGGAAAAGTTTCACTATTTTTCTGGGAATTACAGGCAAACATCTCTTAAATAAGCAGTAAAAAGGGAAGGAAAGGTTTGGATTGACGGGATTTATTCTGCTTGTTCACAGACTTATCCACAGGCTGTGCATAAGTAGTTTTCCTCAAAAGAAGCTGAGCCTTATTTTAAAAAATGTGATAAAATAGTAACAAATTGTGCCAAGACGGAGAGAAAGATGACCCTACTAACCATTGTTATTCCCAGCTACAACGCCCAAGATTACCTGCACTACTGCGTTCACTCGCTGGTCATCGGCGGGGATGCGGTCGAGATTTTGGTTATCAATGACGGATCGAGCGATCAGACCCAGGCTATTGCCGAGGATTTGGCGGCCCGCTACCCAAATGTGCGTGCCATTTATCAGGATAATAAGGGACATGGCGGAGCGGTCAACACAGGGATTCGTGAGGCCAAGGGACGTTATTTCAAGGTCGTGGATTCAGACGATTGGGTCGATAGCAGAGCCTATCTGAAGATTTTGGAAAAACTACAGGCCTTGGAAGTAGAAAATACGCCTGTCGATGCCTTCATTTCCAACTTTGTCTATGAAAAAGAAGGTCAGTCGCGGAAAAAATCCATGTCCTATCAGGATGTCCTCCCTGAAAATCGTCTTTTTGGCTGGGAGGATGTGGGTGCCTTCTCTAAGGGCCAGTACATGATGATGCATTCTCTTATTTACAGGACAGACTTACTACGAGAAGTGGGTCTGGTCCTGCCAGAGCATACCTTCTATGTGGATAACATTTTTGTCTTTACACCTTTACAGGCAGTTCAGACCATGTACTATCTGCCGGTGGATTTTTACCGCTACTTTATCGGCCGAAATGACCAATCTGTCAACGAATCTGTCATGATCAAACGGATTGATCAGCAGATCAAAGTCAATAAAATCTTGGTGGACCAGTTGGAGCTGGACCAGTTGACCAATCCTGACTTGCGGAGCTATCTGCTCAATCATGTGGAGATTACCACCATTATCTCCTGTGCCCTGCTCAACCGTGGTGGCACAGCTGAGCATATGATGAAGAAGCAGGAACTCTGGCATTACATTCGGGACAATAATCCAGCCCTCTTCAAGATTGTTCGCAAAGGTTTACTCGGTCAGTTGACCAATCTCTATGGCTATCCAGGTCGTAAGATCTCCAACGCCGTTTATAAGATTGCCAAACGGATTTATGGATTTAATTAAGGAATGAAGGAAGCTGAACAACTGGGCTTTCTTCTTTTCTTTTTCTGGAAGCAGGTTATTTCTGTTGACAAAGAAAAACGACAAGTGTAGAATAATAAAAAGAAAAGAGGATTTCACAAATGAATGAATTGAAACGATTGCCAGATGCGGAATTTAATGTATTGCGCGTCATTTGGCATTTACCCAACCCAGTAACCTCAGCACAGATTATCGGTCATTTAGGAGAGGATAATCACTGGAAACCACAAACCCTACTGACGATTTTGGCTCGTCTGACAGAAAAGGGTTTTTTGAAGAGTGAGCGAAATGGGCGCGAGCGCCACTATACAGCGATTATTTCTGAGGAAGAATACATGGCTGTTGAAACATCAAACTTTTTAGATCGTTACCAAGGTAACTCCTTAGGAGGATTGGTGAAGACTCTCTTCTCATCGAATGCCTTGTCAGAAGATGAGTTGGATGAGCTAAGGGGATTGTTGAACAAATAGGAAAAAGAATAATTGGGGGATTATTATGGCGTCGGCACTACTATCTTTTTTGCTGATCAGTTTATATAAATCATTTTTGATTTTATTGTTTAGTGGGCTTTTTATCGTACTGAAAAATCGTGTGTCAGCTCGGGTTCGTTACTTGACCTGGTTGGTTCTATTGGTTAGCTTGATTTTTCCTTTCCGTCCACGATTTGGACAAGGATTGGTCACGATTGAACATGGTCAGAATCTAGCGACAAGCGCAGCAAGAGGTGTTAGCCAAACAGGGACAGAAGTTGCTGCCAGTCAACCAAGCCTTTGGGAACTTTTCTTGGGGTTACCATGGGTAGAACTGTTTTTGCTTGTTTGGTTGGCGGGGTTCCTAGTGGTGATTGGTCGTGCAATCTTTGCCTATGTAAAATTTCGGAATTTGTTGAAACGATGGGGAAATCCAATTGCGGATGCTCGTATTTTAGCTAATTTCCAAGCTATTAAGGCAGAATTTGGAATTCAGAAGTCGATTCGACTTTTCCATTATCCGCAGGTCTCAAGTCCGATGCTCTTTGGATTGCGCAATCCAATCATTCTTCTTCCTGCAATAGATTATACGGACGAAGAGCTTGATTTGATCTTTGAGCATGAACTAACTCATTACCGTCACCGGGATATCTATGTCAATCTCTTGGTGCTACTGGTAAAAGCTGCCCATTGGTTTAATCCGATTGTGGCCTTTGCCTGTAAGGAGGTTCAAGAGGCTGCAGAGAGCTACTGTGATCATAGTGTCCTACATGAAAGAGACCAGGCTTATCGCTCCTTCTATGGGGAGACGATAATTACCATGATTCATAAGAGTCAGCAACCGATTTTGTTGTCTAGCTGTTTTTACTCAAATAAGTTCAATCTCAAGCGTCGGATTATCGGTATTATGGATAGCCGCTTACCAAAGCCTTCTCTTGCTATTCTTGTCACTTTTGTCACTAGCTGTGCCTTGATTTTCTCGGGTTCGATATTTGTAGTGGCCATGAGTGAAACACCATTACATAAAGCACAGGAAGCAACCTTTACACAAGAGGATGCCATTCAAATATCCCTAAGGGACCAATCTCTCGAAGCGTCAGCTGTGACTGATGTCCAAGCTAGTGACCAAGGAGATTATTACCTAATTGAATTTTCCCATGAAGAGACTCTATACCGTGTTCAAGTGGATAAGGCTAGTAGGTCAATAACACAAATAGAAAAAGAGACACTAAAGATAGTAGCAGAGTCTTCATCTTCTTCCACCTCAACCTCAACCAGTAGTAGCCAAGCGAGTCAAACAGTTTCAGAAATGAGTAGTCAGCCGACAATTGCTTCTACTACTCAAACTGTAACAACAAGTAATCAATCCCAAACAACAGTATCTACTCCTGCTTCAACAAGTAGTCAGTCCACCCCAACCCCAACCCCAACACCTATTCCCCCAGTTGAAGAACCTGATACGGATGATGTGGAAGATACTGAAACAGAGGATGTGGAGGACTAGTTTGGTTTGAGATGCTTTTTTGTAGAAGATTAGTAGGAAACTACTGATCTTTTTTATTGAAATTGAACAGACAAAAAAATTTGAAGCATAAGACTTGACTTTATAAAACGACAAGTGTAGAATATAATTATACTACAGATGTAGAAAGTGGAGTGGGAAACCACTCTATTCTAAAAAAACACTTACTACAAATGTAGAAATAACATCTTGGAGTTCTATATGAAACACTTAAAATTACTAACATTGACAGCACTAGTCGCAACATCAGTTGGTCTGCACCAAACCGTATCTGTTGCTCAAATCAGTAGAAGCAGCAAAATCCATCGCTTTAAAGGATCTAGGTTTATCAGCCAGTCAAGTTCGCTTCAAAGAAGTTGACCTTGAAAAAGGGATGTACAAAATTGAGGCTGTTGCGAATAACTCCGAATTTGATTACAAGATTAACGGAATAACTGGTCAAATTATGAAGAAAAAAGTGGAATCAAAAAAAGTTGGCAATAGATAAATGTTACAAGGAGTGGGAAACCACTCTTCACTTAACACAATAAAACGACAAATGTAGAAAAAGGAGAATAGTATGTCGAAGAAAGTAGAAACCAAATTTAAACGAATTGAAACCAAGTATATTTTAGACTGTAAGCAGCTTGCAGCAGTTTTAGATGATTTCAAAAATCATTTAGTGGAAGATGACTATCCAACCTCTACCATTTCCAATATTTATTTTGATACCCCAAGCTATCAAATGATCCAAGATTCTGCAGAGAGATTGTGGAAACGAGAAAAAATTCGGATGCGGACCTATGATGCCTATCCGACAGAAGATAGTCAGGTATTTTTAGAAATTAAGAAAAAAGAAAATGGCGTAGGATTGAAGGATCGGTTGACTTCTCGTCCAAAATCGGTTTTGGATTTTATTCATCATTCGATTGTGGATGAAACGATTACCAATCCGACACTATTGGAAACAATGGCAGAATTGCGAGCACGCTATGGAAAAATTGAGCCAATGATGTATATCTACTATGATCGTTTTTCTATGAAGGGCATTGAGGATAAGAAGGTGCGCGTGACGATTGATCAAAATATTCTATATCGTCCATACGATGTTAGCTTGTTTGCAGGAAAGTATGGTTACCCATTGTTGGATGAAAATCAGGTTATTATGGAAATCAAGGTTCCAGAAGTCTACCCAACCTGGTTACAGGCCATCATCGATAAGTATGGCTTGGAAAGAGTTTCATTTTCAAAATATGGAACAGCACACACAAAATTGGTAGAAGAGTTAGCAGAGGAGAAATTAGTTGAAAGAGCAGTTGTTTAAGAGTGTTTTTGACAGTGCTTCAGGGGTAGCAGATCCCATTCAATTAGCTCTCAGTTTAGTGGTTAGTTTGGCATTGGGGATTTTGCTAGCGCTTGTTTACAAACACAAGACCCTTTATTCAAAGGAGTTTGTCATTACCTTGACCATGTTGCCGATGTTGATGGCGATGATTATTTTTATGGTCAATGGCAATTTGGGAACCAGTGTTGCGATCGCAGGAACTTTTGGGATGATTCGTTTTCGTTCCGCAGCAGGTGGAGCTAAGGAGCTCTTATCAGTGTTTATTGCGACAGGAATTGGCTTAGCTTGTGGCATGGGTTTTTTGGTCTTAGCTGCAATTTTTACAGTCTTTGTCTGTTTTGTACTCTTGATATTGGAGAATACAAGCTTTGCAAGGGTGAGTCAAACAAGACGGCAAATTACCATACGTGTTCCCCGAGATTTGGATTACGAGCTTTTATTCGAAGCGACTTTCGTCAATGCCTGCAAGTATGTCGAGCTAGTTGGCATTAAAAACGTAAAAAAATCCAACACGTTGGAATTATCCTACAATGTTGATTTGGATGCTTCTCTAACAGACAAGCAAGTCATTGACCGTCTTTTGGCAATTAATGAAGACATTGAAATCAATATCAGCAAGCTGGCACAAAAGAAAAAAACCTTGTAAGAGATTGGCAACAATCTCTTTTTTCGTATATAATGAAGTCAGAATAGGAGGCAATCACATGCAAAAATTAGGACAGACAGGTTTGGAAGTATCGCGGATTGGTCTGGGCTGTATGCGAATGGCCAGCTTAAGCGAGCAAGAAACGGCTAAGGTATTAGAAACCGTGGTGGAGCAGGGAATTAACTTCTTTGACCATGCCGATATTTATGGCGGCGGTGAGTCAGAAATTCGCTTTTCTCAGGGAGCTAAGTTGGCAGGACTCAAGCGTGAGGATATGATTCTCCAGTCAAAATGCGGCATTCGTAAGGGCTATTTTGATTTTTCCAAGGATCACATTTTGGAGTCTGTGGACGGCATTCTCAAGCGGCTGGGAACGGACTATCTGGATGTTTTGGCCCTCCACCGACCAGATGCCCTTATGGAAGCAGAGGAAGTGGCAGAAGCCTTCCGTCTCTTGAAGCAAGCAGGCAAAGTCCGACACTTTGGAGTCAGCAACCAGAACATATACCAAATGGAGTTGCTCCAGTCTTATCTGGACCAGCCCCTAGCGGTCAACCAACTTCAACTATCGCCTGCCCACACGCCTCTGATTGATGCGGGGCTTCACGTCAATATGAAAGATGATGCGGCGACCATGCGGGATGGCGGCCTCATCGACTACTGTCAACTAAAGAAGATTACCATTCAGGCCTGGTCTCCCTTCCTGATTGACTTGCAGCAGGGGATTTTCGCCAACCACCCTGACTATGCATCCCTTAATCAGACTCTTGGGGAAATAGCAGAGCGGTACCATGTTTCACATGAAACCATTGTCGTAGCTTGGATTTTGAGACATCCATCTAAAATTCAAACCATTGTTGGCTCTATGAATCCAGATCGCCTGAGAAAGATTGCCCAGGCCAGCCAGATTACCCTCACTCGACCAGAATGGTACGAGATTTACAAAAGTGCCGGCAACATCTTGCCATAAGGAGAAAGAAATGAAGTGGAGCTTACGTAGCTTTGACCAACTGACCTTGGACCAGCTATACGCTATCCTAGCCTTGAGAACAGATGTCTTTGTGGTGGAGCAAGCCTGCCCCTATCCAGAAATAGACGGCAAAGACCCAGCCTCCTACCACCTTTTTGCCGAAGAAGCAGGAGAAATGATCGCCTATCTCCGTATCTTGCCAGCTGGACTAAGCTATGAGGAGGCATCGATTGGGCGGGTAGTCATCAGGGCCAGCCACCGCGGAAGAGGATTGGGGAGGCCTATGATGCAAGAGGCGATTGACTATATTGTCCAAGACTTGCAAGAAAGTCAGATTAAGATAGGAGCCCAAGCCTACCTAGAAAATTTTTATCAATCACTGGGCTTTGAGCCAGTTTCGGAAGTCTATCTGGAGGACGGCATTCCTCATTTAGATATGTTGTATGTAAAACCAGCTTTATAAGGCTGGTTTTGTAATTTTCTTGCCAAATTCCCCCAAAAATCAACCGTTTTATGATAGAATGAATGAGTATATTAAAGAGTAAAAGAGGAAGAAAATGAAACGTTCTATGTATGCAGGACGTGTTCGGACAGAGCACATCGGACAAGACATAACTTTGAAAGGTTGGGTTGGGCGTCGCCGTGATTTAGGCGGTCTGATTTTCATCGATTTACGTGACCGTGAAGGGATTATGCAGTTGGTGATTAATCCTGAGTCAGTAGATGCAGAATTGATGGCAAAAGCAGAGGGGCTTCGCTCTGAATTTGTTATTGAGGTGACAGGAACTGTTGTAGCGCGTGAGCAGGCCAATGACGCCATTCCAACAGGAGCGGTTGAGCTACAAGTAAACAGCTTGACAGTTTTGAACACGGCTAAGACAACTCCATTTGAAATTAAGGATGGCATTGAAGCCAGCGATGATACCCGTCTTCGTTACCGTTATTTGGATCTTCGCCGTCCAGAAATGCTCAACAACTTCAAATTACGTGCGGCTGTAACCCACAGCATTCGCAATTATCTGGATGACTTGGAATTTATTGATGTGGAGACGCCAATGTTGACCAAGTCAACACCAGAAGGTGCGCGTGACTACTTGGTGCCATCTCGTGTGTCCAAAGGTCATTTCTATGCCCTTCCACAGAGCCCACAGATTACCAAACAGCTCTTGATGAACGCTGGTTTTGACCGTTACTACCAAATCGTTAAGTGTTTCCGTGATGAGGACTTGCGTGGGGACCGTCAACCTGAGTTTACACAGGTGGACTTGGAAACCTCGTTCTTGAATGAAGTTGAAATCCAAGACATTGTAGAAGGCTTGATTGCTAAGGTCTTGAAAGATACCAAAGGAATTGATGTGACCTTGCCATTTCCTCGTATGGCCTATAATCATGCTATGAACTTCTACGGTTCAGATAAACCAGATACTCGTTTTGAGATGCTTTTACAAGACTTGACAGAACTTGTCAAGGAAGTTGACTTCAAAGTCTTCTCAGAAGCACCAGTTGTCAAAGCCATTGTGGTCAAAGGTTCAGCGGATAGTTACTCCCGTAAAGACATTGATAAATTAACAGAATACGCCAAACAATTTGGTGCCAAGGGACTTGCTTGGGTTAAAGTAGACAAGGGAGAATTAGCGGGTCCAGTTGCTAAGTTCTTGACAGACATTACAGCAAACTTGACAGCAAGTTTACAACTTGAAGATAAGGACCTGGTCCTCTTTGTGGCGGATGAATTGGAAGTAGCCAACAATACCCTGGGAGCTTTGCGTAACCGCTTGGCAAAAGAGCAAGGTTTGATTGACGAAAGCAAATTCAACTTCCTCTGGATTGTAGACTGGCCAATGTTCGAGTGGTCTGAAGAGGAAGGTCGCTACATGAGTGCCCACCACCCATTCACTTTGCCGACGGAAGAAACAGCTCATCATTTGGATGGTGATTTGGCGCAGGTACGTGCAGTTGCCTACGATATTGTTTTGAATGGTTATGAATTGGGTGGCGGTAGCCTTCGTATCAACCAAAAAGACATGCAAGAACGGATGTTCAAGGCTCTTGGTTTCTCAGCTGAAGATGCGCATGAGCAGTTTGGTTTCTTGCTTGAAGCTATGGACTACGGCTTCCCACCACACGGTGGATTGGCTATCGGTTTGGACCGCTTTGTTATGTTATTGGCTGGTGAGGATAATATTCGTGAAGTTATCGCCTTTCCGAAGAATAACAAGGCATCTGATCCGATGACCCAGGCGCCAAGTACAGTTGCATCAGCTCAATTAGAGGAATTAGCATTACAGATTGAACTTGAAAATGAATAGATTTTTCAGAAAACAACGAGTTGTTTTTTTGAGGATGGCTAAAAAGAACAAGTTCTGGTCGATTCTATCAGGAATCTCCAAAGAACGCTATGCGGAACGGATATCGGGGTCCATTATTTATGGACTCCTATCTAGTATTGCGGTCAATTTCTTTTTTCGGCCAGGACAGGTGTATTCCTCAGGCGTAACAGGATTGGCTCAGATTGTTTCTGCTTTAGCAGCTTCTTACGCTGGTTGGAATGTACCGATTGCGGTGGTCTATTACGGTCTGAACATCCCCTTGCTTATCTTAGCTTGGTATAAAATTGGTTATAAATTTACTATCTTTACCTTTATTACGGTATCCTTCAGTTCTTTCTTTATCCAATTTATGCCGCCAGTTACCCTGACGACGGATCCGTTAGTCAATGCTATTTTCGGTGGTCTCATGCTGGGAACTGGGATTGGCTTTGCGCTTAGGAACAATGTATCCAGTGGTGGTACTGATATTGTTTCTATTATTATTCGCAAGAAGACGGGACGTCAAGTTGGCTCCATTTCCTTGATTGTCAACATTATGATTATGTTGATTGCAGGGATGACCTTTGGCTGGCAATATGCCCTATATTCAATGGTTGCGCTGTTTATCTCCAGTCGCATGACAGATGCGATTTTCGTGAAACAAAAACGGATGCAGGCCATGATTATTACCAATCATCCTGAACGAGTCATTAAGAAAATCCATAAGAAGCTCAATCGCGGTGTGACCATTATCAACGGTGCTGAGGGTGCTTATAACCATGAGCAAAAGACGATTCTCATTACCATCATCACTCGTGCAGAGTTCAATGATTTCAAGCAGATTATGAAAAAGGCCGACCCTAAAGCCTTTGTTTCTGTTGCAGATAATGTCAACATCATCGGACATTTTGTGGAAAGTGACTAATTGACAAAACACTACATATAGGAGTACAATAGTATTCGTATTCTATATGTAGTGTTTTTCTTTGGAGAGGAGACTTATGAAACCGACCATTTACCTCGTCTATATTAGTTTGAGTGGCAATACAGAGAGTTTTGTCAAACGCCTGAAAGGCTTTTTCCAATTCCAGACCGACTGGCAGGTGGAGCCCGTTCATGTCAAGGACCTGGTCAAGCAGGACATTCCCTTTTACCAGCTGGATGCTCCTTTTGTCGCCTTTCTTCCCACCTATCTGGAAGGTGGAAATGGTGTTGATAACGGAGATGTGGAGATTCTGACCAATCCCTTGGGTGATTTTATCGCTTTTGGGGACAATGCAGAGCTCTGTCTGGGAGTTGTGGGATCGGGCAATCGCAATTTCAACAACCAATATTGCTTGACAGCCAAGCAATATGCCGAGCGATTTGGCTTTCCTGTGATTGATAACTTCGAACTCCGTGGCCTTCAAAATGATATTGAACGAATCGGTCATAAGATTATAGCCCTCATGGAAGAAAAAGCATAGACGCAAAAAACTCACCGAGTAATCGGTGAGTTTTTAAGGAGATTATGAAAAATATTTAGGATTGACTATAGTATAACCAATCTCGCTCTCCATTTCCTCCGTCTCAAGTCCTATTTTAGCCATTTAAGACACAAATACTTTGTCCGGCAATGGTCAGGATTTGTTGGTCTGGATCATCTACAGCAGGGTAATTGAAGAGGACAGCCTTGTCTTCTTCTTTTTCATAGGTAAAATCGCTTGTAGCAAAGTTGATGATAAATTGGAGAACACCCACTTCCGTCTTCACTTGGTAGCGTAGGACAAATTCCGTCAACCAATAGAAATCACAGGTCTGACCAATCGTGTCATAGCTGGCTTGACTGAGTTCAGGGTATTGCTTGCGAAGAGCAATCAAGGCGCGGATGAACTGGATATGCTCTTGATAATGAACAGCACGGGTCCAGTCCAGGCGGTTAATGGCATCGGTGACATTGTAGGTATTGTCAATCTCATCTTTTGTCCGGAAGAACTCCTGTCCAGCATGGATAAAGGCCAAACCTTGCGAAATCAAGACAAGTTGCAGACCAAAGCTGGCAGCCCGTTTTTGCTGCTGCGGTGTCCAGTCAGGGTTTTCAATATGGAGATAATCAAAGACAGTCGCATTATCATGGCACTCCAGATAGTTGACAGACTGCTCAGGAGACAGGAAGTGGCTGTAATGACTGCCTCCCAGCAGATGCTGGATTTTCTCATGCAAGTTCTTCTCTACCAAACGCTGCGGGTTGAGCAGGAGCTTCTTGAAGGTATCGCGGTAGTCATCATTGAAGAAACCAAGGTCTTCCATTTGACCAGCATTATACTGATGAGCCAGCAGGTCAAAGTCCAAACCAGTCCCCATTTTCCAACCTTCACCGTAGAGGTAGATGTTTGGGTGAAGTTCTTTGAGTTCCGCCGCAATCTCATTCATGGTCTGGATATCCAGGATACCCATGAGGTCAAAGCGGAAGCCGTCAAAACCATAGAGGCTGGTCCATTGACGGAGGGACTGCTTGATATAGTTGCGGACCATGCTGCGTTCGCTGGCGACATCGTTGCCACAGAAGGTTCCGTCCGTCCGGAAACCGTCTTGGTTGTAACGGTAGAAATAGCCGGGAACAATGCGTTCAAAGGCATATTCTTCTGCATGATACACGTGGTTGTAAACCACATCCATGATGACAGAAATATCCGCATCATGATAGGCCTGAATGGCAGCTTGCAATTCGCGAATGCGGGCATAGGGATCGTTTGGCTGGCTGGAGAAAGATCCCTCAGGAACATTGTACTGAACAGGGTCATAGCCCCAGTTGTAAACAGCTTGGGGTTTATTTTCATCCACACTACCAAAGTCATAAAGAGGCAGGAGTTGGATATGAGTTACACCCAGCTGTTTGATATAGTCCATGCCCAGTTTCATACCGTCTAGGACAGGTGATTCGGTCAAGCCAGCAAATTGACTGCGGTGTTGGAATCCAGCCTCTCTTTGTTGTGAAAAGTCACGGACGCTCATTTCATAAACAATGGCTTGGGACATCGGAAGCTGTGTTTTTGCCCGACTTGGTTTAGCCAGTTTTTTGAGATCGATGATGTAGGAATCACCAGAATTGACTTTGGAAGATAGAGCATAAGGGTCGTGGACAGACAGCCATTGGCCGTTGACCTTGTGGAGATAGTGGTAGGACTTGCCTTCCAAATCCCCTGCCACCTGCGCCTGCCAGACGCCTTTTTCTGTCAGGGTCATGGCATGGGGCTGGCCCTCTACCACGACAAAGACAGCCTTGGAAATCGGCCCCCAGAACTTGAAGGAGGTTTCTTGGGCAGTATAGCTAGCCCCTAGGTCATTGCCTGAATAAGTAAAGGTCTTTTCAAATAAAGCAGAGCGGACAATAGCCCCATAGCCCAATTCCACAGCATTGCGGTCTTGGTCGTAGAGAGTATAATTCTCTTGAAGATTGAGGGCGTGAAGGCTGGTCAGATAGTAAATAACCTGCTGGTCATCTTCCAATCGGGAGTGGATAAAGAGATCCACATGTGATTTGGAATTTTCCAAAGAGAAGGACATGGAATCAGAGTCGAAACGCTTTTCCATCACCAAACGGATGCTTGCAACATCCTCTAGATATGCTTGAAATACACGAAGTGCCATGAGCCAAAAGGCTCCTTTCTAAGTTAGAGTTCAGTAATAGTATGTGGAATCACACGACGGTAGCAGACTTGCTTATTTTCTTTGCTATCGTTGATGATTTGGTGGAGAGTATTAAAGGCTACCCGGCCCAATTTAATGGCATGGACATCGACGTAGGCATCGATTGCTAGTTTTGGTTTGACAGAGTCAAAGGAAATAATGGGCAGTTTTACGCCGATTTCTGTGAGATATTGGACAATCCCTTCTGCAACAGAGGTATCGGTGGTCACAATAGCATCCGGTTTTTGCTTGATGAGCTTCCGTGTGATTTTATAGGCGCTATCTTCCAACAAGAAACCAGAGGTAAACTTGACCTTGTTTTCATCCAAGGGGATATTGTGGGCCTTGAGGGCATTTTTATAGCCTTGATAACGGTCTTGTGATACAACTAATTCTTTGTTACCTGCCACAAATGCGATATTTTGAAAACCTTTGTTGATGAAGTAGGTCGTCGCCTCGAATCCTGCTTGAATATTGTCATTATCGACCAAGGAAACAAACGGAGAAGAAGCCTTCCCTAGAATTAAGAAGGGGAAGTTATGCTGAATCGCCAGTTGTACAAGAGGATCATCCGGCTTGGAATAGAGAAAAATCAGCCCGTCAACACGCTTACCGTAGACCATTTGAGAAATAGCTTCTAGGCGCTGCTCTTCGTCCTTACCAGTACTGATCTGGATGGCGTAGTTGTAATCTGCAGCGACCTGAGAGATTCCTCGCAAGGCAGTTGGGAAGAAGGGGTTCTGGTAGAAAATATCCGAATCATCTGGCAAGACAAGGCCGATGACCTGAGTATAACTAGATACCAGACTCCTGGCATTGAGGTTGGGGTGGTAATTGAGTTCCTGCATGGCCTTGCGGACATGGTCCTTTGTTTTTTGGCTGATAGCAGGGCTGTTTTGAATGACCCGTGTTACGGTAGAAGGGGAGACTCCCGCCAATTTGGCAACATCTTTAATTGTTGCGCGCATAAAAACCTCCTAAACTTGATCTCTGAATTTTGTTTTGAAAAAGACCCAAATCAATACCAGAACAAAACAAATGTTTTGCAGGGTTAAGACGGTCGTGACAGCTTGTCCGAAAATCCCCACTAAACAAGCCAATAAGGTTGGCAAACCAAGGCAGTTTAGGCTGAGATTGTAAGCTTCTCGGAAAGAACCGATATGGAAAAAACGTGATTTTTTGGTCAGATAGAGGAATACGCTCGCTCCGACAAGGATGAAGAGGAAATTGGTAGCCAATATCGAGGCAGATAGCAGGGTGATGGACAGACTAATTAGTAAAGGATATTCTTGAAACCAAGCCTTTGAGAGGCTAGCTGTCAGGTTTTCCTTACTATCGAAACTGCTGGCTGTGAACACTTGGTAGGGCAATTCTGCCAGAACATCTGTGCCACTACGAATGATTACCTTCTGTTTGCCGAATTGGTAGGTAAAACCACTAGCAGTGCTGACTTGCTCCCCGAATGTGACACTATCTGTCACACCTTGTCCTGTATAGGTTAATTCCTGATTGGTGAGTTGGGCATGCTCCTTAAGGTCAGCGACAACTTCTTCTGTTAGTGGTGTATAGACACCCTGAACAAAATTTTCCATAGGATAGGTGTCCCAAGAAAGAGGTTGCAAGGAGGCAGGAATGACCAAGAGAGCGATTAGAAAAATAGTCGTAAATAGCCCTTGCCAGACAGTCATTAGCCGGCGATTGGCAAACATCTTTCGAGGCTGGAAGATACTAGCAAAGTAGGAAAAGGGGTAAGGGAACATAAGCACCTTTCTCAATCATGTGGGGCGCTACTCTTATACAACAGTAAAAACAACATATTAAGAGTAGGAAAAGGGAAAAGGTGGGACAAGGTTACCCCTTGTCGCCACCACTTGTTAAACCAGATACAAAGTTCTTTTGTAGGAAGAAGAACAAGATACAGATCGGAAGGGCAATCAGAATCGCACCTGCTGAGAAATAAGCAATCTTCAAGTTTTTCACATCACTAATGAAGGTTTGCAAACCAACAGCAACTGTATAGAATTCTTTTTCACGAAGCAAGAATTTTGATAGGATGTAATCTCCAAATGGTCCCATGAAAGCCCAAAGCGCCTGTACCGCAATCATTGGGCGAACAAGAGGAAGAACGATTTGCCAGAAACGTCTGAAGTGACCAGCACCATCTAGTTTTGCAGATTCATCGAGGGAAATTGGCACCGTATCGAAGTAACCTTTCATGAGCCAAGCGTTCATTGGGATACCACCACCGACATAGAGGAAGATGAGGAACCAGCTTTGGTTGAGCGCGTTGAGCATGAGGGCCATAACGAAGAAGGCAGTAAGAGCCGCCATGGTTGGCACCATTTGAATAATCAAGAAGAAGACCAAACTTTGCTTACGAGCCAAGAAGTTATATCGGCTATAAGCATAACCGGCCAAGACCACAATGCTGGTTTGAACCGCCATGGTCACGAGGGCAATAATCAAGGTATTTAGGTACCAAGTGCCGTAAAGAGTTTCGCTAAAAAGTTTGCTGAAGTTTTCAAGAGTAAAGTTAACAGAACTATCTAACTTGAAGGCCACCACATTCCCTGTCTTGAAGGCTGACAAAATTGTAATCAAGAGTGGGTAGATGATGATGACTGAGAGGGTAATCAAGTAAAGATAGGTCAAGGTCTGGTTGAGACGACGTCTAAATTTCACAGATAATTTCATCTTACACGTCCTCCATTTCAAAGGCATTTAATTTCTTAAAGGCAATCATAGAGATACTGATGACAATCATAGAGATAATCAAGGTTACCGCTGCAGCCATTGAATACTGAGGTGCAGTACCTGTTGTCAATTTATAAATCCATGAAATCAAGATATCAGTTGAACCAGCTCCCCCACCGACGCTACCAGGTCCACCGTTGTTGAAGAGGTAGATGATAGAGAAGTTGTTGAAGTTGAAGGTGTATTGACTGATAAGAGTTGGTGCAGCTACTGCCAAAATCATTGGCAAGGTGATGCTACGGAATTTTTGAATCGGTCCCGCACCATCGATATAAGCTGCCTCATACAAGTCGTTTGGAATAGACTGCAAAATACCCAAGGTCAATACGTAAATATAAGGGAAACCAAGCCAAGCCTGCATCATGATGAGGGCAACTTTTGTCCAGAATGGATCTGTCTTCCAAGGGATGAGGAAGTTATCGATAAATGGCAAGAACTTACTCAAAAACGGCAAGACTTGTGTGTTAATCGCGCCGACACTATCGTTAAACATGTTACTGAAAGTCAAGATAGTTACGAAGGCTGGTACAGCCCAAGGGAGCAAGAAGATAACACCGAAGATGCGTTTGCCCTTGATAAATGGCTGGTTGGCAATAATAGCCGTTAAAATACCGATGACAATTTGAGCGGTTGAAGCAGACAAGGCCCAGATGATTGTCCAAGAAAGGACAGAGCCAAAGGCTGCACGGAAAGTGCTCAATTTCCAGATATTGGTAAAGTTGGTCAAACCAATCCAATCCAAGAGTTTTCCAGGAGGAAGATGTTGGAAATCGTAGTTGGTAAAGGCGATAAAGAGCGTTACGACAACAGGGAAGATAATCGCAAAGGTCATGGCAATGTAAGAAGGGATAATCAAAAGATATGGGAAGCCATTCTCATAGATACCTTTGACCATGTCGTTAAAGCTAGTAGCAACTGGGAAGCCGTTATTCCAACGCTTGGCTGTATCGTGTGCATCTTTCAAATTCAAAGCATAGAAAGCGAGGTACACGACGGTGATAATCAAGTGGAAGGAACCACGGATCAACATAAAGAGGGAATTGTCACGGCCACGCATGTCTCCCAAGGTAATCAAATTGCCCAGCTCACCTGAAGCAATCGTTACAAAGTAGAGAAGGAATGCGATGGTGACACCCAAGAAAATGAACCCTTTGGCCTTCTGTTTGTTATAGATTTGTCCAAGTCCGGGAATAAGGGACAGGAGCAGGGCCTTACCTGGATTTTGTTTTGTCATCATAAAACTCCTTTTTTTGAAATGATCTGGAAAAAAACTTCAAGAAAGTCTTGCCAAATCAGCGCTAGTCAACAGAATTGTTCGGAAACTTCCTCTGTCTATTATAGCAAAATCTGTCTTATAAATAAAGGGGACTGGTCCTATCCAGCCCCGCTTCATTTACCATTTTTACTCGATGAATCTCCAGATGATTGGCAATCATCTGTGATATTAGTGAGTATTATTCACCGTATTTTTGTGCAATGGTATCTTTGATCAATGCAACTGCGTCGCTAGCAGCAGTTTTAGCGTCTTTCGCACCGCTAGCTGCTTCGAAGAGCATGTTACCAGCTGGTTCCCAAACTGTGCTCATTTCAGAAATGTTTGGCATTGGTTGTGCGTTTGCAAATTGATCGATAACAGCTGTTGTCAACTCATCGTTTTTGCTTACTGCATATTTACGAGCTTCTGTGTTAGCAGGAACTTCGTTTGTTGCGTCGTACAATGCTTGTTGTTGTTCTGTTGAAGTCAAGTAGTCAACGAATTTTTGAGCCATTTCAGGGTTTTGTGAACCTGTTGGGATAACCCAAGCCTTACCACCACCGAATGCTTCATAAGCATTTCCGTTTGGAAGAGTAGGAATCATTGCAACACCGTAGTTCACGCCTGCATCTTTGTAAGACGCAGCTTTCCATGGACCTTCGATGATAGCAGCAGCTTTACCTTCTGTAAATTGAGTGTTGATCAAGTTGTTAGCAGCTGTACCGTCTTGGAGACCTTGAGGCCATTTTTCATACCAAGTTTTTGCATATTCAATCGCTTGAACTGCACCTTCGTTTGCAAGACCGATATCAGATGGATCTGTACCGTTTTCACCAAATACATAACCACCGTAACCAGCTAGGAGACCGTAAGTGTAGTAGAAGTTTGTCCAGTCAGCAAGGAAGGCAGTTGTTTTACCACTTTCGCCCTCAAAAGCGTACTTGCTATCTTTTGCCAATGTTTCCAATTCAGCAAAAGTCTTAGGAGCTTCTGCAATCAAGTCTTTGTTGTAGTAGAGAACAAGAGTTTCGATAACTGCTGGTGAACCGTAGACTTTACCGTCGTTTGTAACAAGAGCAGTTGTTGTTTCATCAACCATGCTTGTTTCAGCAAGTGTTACTTCGTTCAATTGACCTTCTGCACCAAGGCTACCTACTCGGTCGTATGGTGCCATCATAACGTCTGGAGCTGAACCAGATTGGTTGTCAAGTGATAAATTGTCCAAACCAGTCAAGGCGTCACCAGTTTTAACGGTTACATCAACGCCATTTTCTTCTTCAAATGTTGTTGCAGCAGCCTCAACATAATCTTTGTAGCCTTCATCAACGTAAATCGTTAATGTTTGAGCCTCTTCTGTAGTTGACTCAGATGAGCTAGATGATGAAGAAGAGCATGCAGCAAGAACAGCAGTAGATGCAGCAAGAAGAGCAGCGCTCTTGAGCAATTTGTGTTTCATGGGATTTCCTCCAAGAATAAAATTTGATGATCTTCGTTCACTAACGCAAACGTTTTCTTAACTTGACATCATTATACACCAAAATGTATCCGCTTGCAAGCGTTTTTAAAAAAATTTTTAAAAAAATTTTTAAGGAGATACTAATTTAGGTGTAATATATAGAAGAAAGTTATCCTTTCGTTTTATTTTCAGGAAAAAATGGCAATTTTTCCTTGATTTGTTAGCGCTGTCATTATATAATGAAAAAGCGGAAACGTTTGCGCTTTCTTGTGCGCAAATACAAAAGGAGAATGCCTATGAAAAAGAGACAAAGTGGCGTATTAATGCACATCTCATCCTTGCCAGGAGGTTACGGAATCGGAAGCCTTGGTCAGGTTGCTTATCAATTTGTAGATTTTTTAGAACGAACCAAGCAACGGTATTGGCAAATTTTGCCTTTGGGGCCAACAAGTTACGGAGACTCGCCGTATCAGTCCTTTTCTGCTTTTGCAGGAAACACACATTTTATTGATTTGGATGCCTTGATTGAAAAAGGTTGGATTTCCAATGAAGATTTGGTTGGTGTGGACTTTGGCCAAAATGAGGTAGAGGTCGATTATGCCAAATTGTTTGAGAATCGTCGCCCTATTTTAGAAAAGGCAGTGCAGAGGATGAAGGCGGAAGGACTGCCGGCTGACTATTGGTCTTTTGCAGAGGAAAATGGTTTTTGGTTGCATACTTTTGCGGAGTACATGGCGATCAAGGAGCATTTTGACCTCAAACCTTGGACGGAGTGGGAAGATCAGGGGGCTCGCCTGCGATACCACGATACTCTAGAGTATTACCGTCATCTTTTGGCGGACCAGATGGATTATCACCGCATCACCCAGTTTTTGTTCTTCAGCCAGTGGCATGCTTTGAAGGCTTACGCCAATGCCAAAGGGATCGAGTTTGTTGGAGATATGCCAATCTATATCGCAGCTGATTCAGCTGATATGTGGGCCAACCCACACTTCTTTAAGACGGATGAAGAAGGCAAGCCAAGTGTGGTTGCAGGATGCCCACCAGATGCCTTTTCAGAAATCGGCCAGCTTTGGGGCAATCCTATCTATGATTGGGAAGCTATGAAGCAGGACGGCTTTACTTGGTGGGTGGCTCGCTTGCGAGAATCCTTCAAGATTTATGACATGGTACGTATCGACCACTTTATCGGCTTTGCCTCTTTCTGGGAAATTCCAGCAGGCGAAGAGACAGCTGTCAATGGCTATCGTGTAGAAGCGCCTGGCTTTGAGTTATTTGAGACCATCAAGCGGGAGTTGGGTGATTTGAACATTATCGCTGAAGATTTGGGTTCTGTAACGGATAAGGTTATTCAGTTGCGTGAAACAACCGGCTTCCCTGGTATGAAAGTGCTCCAGTTTGCATTTGATCCAGAAGGGGACAGTATCGAAATGCCGCACAATCACCGTAACAATGTTGTGGCCTATACAGGTACCCATGATAACGACACAATTTTAGGTTGGTACCAATCAGACACTAGTCCAGCATCACGCGCATTTCTGGACCGTTATAGCAATCGAACAGAAGGTGAAACGGTTAACCATGCTCTCTTCCGACTTCTCTTTGGCTCCCCAGCCTTTATGACAGTAGTAACCATGCAGGATTTACTGCATTTGGACGGTACTGCGAGAATGAATTTACCAAATACCTTGGGAGGAAACTGGGCTTGGAGAATGACTGCTGAACAGTTGACATCAGAGGTTGAATCTATGTTGTTAGATCTGACGACAATCTACCGACGCGAAAATGTGAAGATAGCAGAAAAGCTGTCCTAGAGCTATTTTTGTCGTTATAGTGCTATTTCTTGACCAATTTTTTGTAAAAGTGTATACTAACTATAGTCAGTATTTGTTGTTCAAAACAAATACATGAATGGAATCTTTTTTATAAAAAACGTGAAAAACCGGTTTTCCTAAAAATGGTTCCGGATATAAAGGTATTCGTTAGAGTTCCTTTCCTATCATTCCCTCAAAAAAACTGACCATAGGTCAGTTTTTTTGTTGCCTAGGTGTAATTGATTGCATAGAAAAAAAGCTGATTACTCAGCTTTTTTCTTACATTTTTTCAGGAGCTTGCACACCTAGGAGACGAAGAGATTCCTTGAGGACAAGGCCAGTTGCATAAGCCAAAGCCAGTCGACTATCGCGTTCAGGGCTTTCATCCAAGATACGAGTGTGTGCGTAGTACTTGTTGAAGGCTTGTGCCAGGTTAATAGCATATTTAGCGATGAGTGATGGATCAAACTTATTGCCAGCACGTTCTACAACAGTTGAGAAGTTTTGGATGTGTTTGATGATTTCCCAGCTTTCTGCGTCGGCTAGTTTGTAGTCATTTTCTGCGCTTGGAATAAAGTTTGCTTTGCGCAGGATAGACTGGATGCGGGCGTATGCGTATTGCACATAAGGACCTGTCTCACCTTCAAAGGAAACCATGGCTTCCAGGTCAAAGTCGTAGCCGTTGTCACGGTCGGTTTTAAGATCGTAAAACTTAACAGCGCCGACACCAACTGCGTGCGCCACTTCTTCCTTGTTTTCAAGGTCAGGGTTTTTGGCCTCGATTTGAGTGAGGGCACGTGAAATGGCTTCGTCAAGAGTTGGCTCGAGCAGGATGATGTTTCCTTTACGAGTAGAGAGCTTTTTCTTATCCTTGGTTACCAAACCGAAGGTGATATGTGTCATATCGTCGCTCCAGTCGTAATCCATTTCTTTCAAAACGGCCTTCAGTTGTTTGAAGTGATTGATTTGCTCTTGGCCAACGACATAGAGGCTTTTCACGAAGTCATAGGTTCGTTTGCGGTACATAGCTGTCGCCATATCGCGCGTGATATAAAGAGTCGCACCGTCTGTTTTTCGGATGAGAGCTGGTGGAAGATTGTAGCTCTCAAGGTCAACGATTTGTGCGCCTTTTGATTCTTTAAGGAGTCCTTTTTCTTCTAGGATTTGGATGCCTTCATCCATCTTGTCGTTATAGAAGGCTTCGCCATTGAAACTGTCGAATTGGACACCTAGCTTGTCGTAGATGCGGTTAAATTCGACCAAGCTTTCATCACGGAACCATTGCCACAATTCCAAGGCTTCTTGGTCACCATCTTCCAATTTTTTGAACCATTGGCGTGCTTCTTCATCCAATTCAGGCTTTTCTTCAGCTTCAGCATTGATTCGAACATACAGTTTGAGCAACTCAGCGATTGGATTAGCTTCGACGGCGGCCTTATCACCCCAGAGTTTGTAAGCAACGATCAACATACCAAATTGCTTGCCCCAGTCTCCCAAGTGGTTGATACGGATAGGATTGTAGCCTAGCTTTGCATGGATGTTGGCAAGGGCATCTCCGATAACGGTTGAACGTAAATGCCCAACCGAGAAAGGCTTAGCAATGTTTGGACTAGACATGTCGATGGTAACATTATGGCCTTGACCGATGTTGGCTTGACCGTACTGCTCTTTTTCAGTGATGACTTGGGTCAAAACCTGATGAGAGATTGCTGCTTTATCGAAGAAGAAGTTGACATAAGGACCAGTTGCAAGGACTTTTTCAAAACCAGAGGTGTCCAGTTTTTCGACGATATCTGTTGCAATGGCTTGTGGTGCCTTACGTTCGATTTTTGCCAAGGAGAAGGCGGGAAAGGCTAAGTCGCCCATTTCTGATGATTTTGGTGTTTCCAGTAGAGAATAAATGGTTTCTAATTCTAGATTGGGTAAAACAGCTGCCAAACGTTCAGCAACTACTTGTTTTTGATTCATAATTCTTCCTCCAATTTCATTCTTCTATTCTACCACAAAATGTCAACAGATAGCGTAAAAAATGATATAATGGCACTATAAATAGACAGCAAGAGGTAGAAAAATGAGCAAGCGAATTCGTCACCAACGAATTAAGAAAATGATTACAGAGCAAAAGATTGGTCGCCAGGCAGACATTCAATTAGGGTTAGAGGCTGAAGGGATTCGAGTGACTCAAACGACCCTTTCGCGCGACTTGCGAGAACTGGGGCTGATTAAGCTCTATGAGGACGGTCAGGCTTACTATGCCTTGCCAGAGAAAGAAGAAGTGACTGTTTTTGGACAACGCTTGGCCCAGTATGCCGTCAAGCTTGAACGCGCCAGCTTTATCCTTGTCTTGCACTGCGAAGTGGGAGAGGCTGCCCTGATGGCAAACATTATCGATGCTGAAAAGCCTGCCCATATATTGGGGACCTTGGCGGGAGCAGATACGCTGTTGGTTATCTGTCGTGATGAGGCAGCTGCTCAGCAGGTAGAAGATGAAATCAGTGTTTATATTGATGGGGGAAGAGGGTAGGCTATGGCAGTAGAGAAAATTTCCCCAGGCATGCAGCAGTATCTGGATATAAAAGCACAGTATCCAGATGCTTTTTTGCTTTTCCGTATGGGAGACTTTTATGAGTTATTTTATGAAGATGCGGTAGAAGCGGCGCAGATTTTGGAACTGTCCCTGACCAGTCGGAATAAGAATGCGGAGAATCCGATTCCTATGGCGGGGGTACCGTATCACGCGGCCCAGCAGTACATTGATACTCTGGTAGAGTTGGGTCACAAGGTGGCGATTGCTGAGCAGATGGAAGATCCTAAGCAGGCAGTCGGCGTGGTCAAGCGGGAAGTGGTGCAGGTCATTACTCCTGGTACGGTAACAGACTCGTCCAAAATGGGAGCAGACAGTAACTATTTAGTTGCGATTGACCGTCAGGGAGTGCAGTTCGCACTTTCTTATATGGATGTGTCAACAGGTCAATTTTTCGTGACTAGTTTGGATGATTTTACTAGTCTTTGCGGTGAAATCCGCAATTTACGAGCACGTGAATTGGTCATCGGCTATGCTCTGTCGGAGGAAGAAGAGCAGGTCTTCTCCAATCAGATGAACTTGTTGCTGTCTTTTGAAGATGAGGTGACAGAGGATGTCCAGCTGATTGATAACTCCTTGACAGACTTGGAAAAGGCTGCGGCTGGGAAACTCCTCAGCTACCTGCACCGGACACAGATGCGGGATTTGAGCCACTTGCAGAAGGTGGTCCATTATGAAATCAAGGACTATCTGCAAATGGACTATGCAACCAAGTCCAGTCTGGACCTGCTTGAAAACGGTCGGACAGGTAAGAAGCATGGTAGTTTGTACTGGTTGCTAGACGAAACAAAGACAGCCATGGGTATGCGACTATTGCGGACATGGATTGATCGTCCCTTGATTGACCTTAAGCGGATTGAGAATCGTCAGGCTGTCGTTCAGGTTTTTCTGGATTACTTCTTTGAACGGAGTGACTTGGTCGAGGCTTTGAAGGGTGTCTATGACATCGAACGCTTGGCCAGTCGGGTGTCTTTTGGAAAAACCATGCCCAAAGATCTCTTGCAGCTCTCCCAGACTTTGGGAAATATCCCAGCAATCAAGAATATCTTGCTACAAATCAATGAGCCTGCTCTAGGCAATCTGGTGGTTGGATTGGACCCAATCCCAGAACTGCATGCTCTCATCAGCTCTGCTATTGACCCAGAAGCCCAAGGGACCATCACAGATGGAAACATCATCCGTACGGGCTTTGACGAAACGCTGGATCAGTACCGTCTGGTCATGCGTGAGGGAGCGGGTTGGATTGCGGAGATTGAGGCCAAGGAGCGTGAAGCGTCTGGTATCAACAATCTTAAGATTGATTACAATAAAAAAGACGGTTACTATTTCCATGTGACCAATTCCAATCTGGGCAATGTGCCTAGTCATTTCTTCCGTAAGGCGACCTTGAAAAACTCGGAGCGCTATGGAACGGAAGAGTTGGCTAAGATCGAAGGGCAGATGTTGGAGGCGCGTGATAAGTCTGCTAATTTGGAGTACGAGATTTTCATGCGGATTCGCCAAGAGGTTGAGAAGTATATCGGTCGCTTGCAGAAGTTGGCTCGGACCATTGCAACCATCGACGTTTTGCAGGCTTTTGCAGTTGTGGCGGAGCAGCAACATTTGGTTTGTCCACGCTTTACAGATCAAAGAGAATTGACCATCGACCGTGGACGTCATGCAGTGGTGGAGAAGGTCATGGGCAAGCAGACCTACATTCCAAACTCTATTCATTTAGATACTGATACGCATATGCAACTGATTACTGGTCCAAACATGAGCGGTAAGTCTACCTATATGCGGCAGTTGGCGGTTATCGTCATTCTGGCGCAGATGGGCTCCTATGTGCCTGCGGATCAGGCTGCATTGCCGATTTTCGATGCTATTTTCACCCGTATTGGGGCAGCAGACGACTTGGTCAGCGGACAGTCCACCTTTATGGTCGAGATGATGGAGGCCAATAAGGCGGTCCGTCTGGCGACAGATCGTTCGCTCATCCTCTTTGACGAACTTGGACGGGGAACGGCCACCTATGACGGTATGGCTCTGGCCCAGTCTATCATCGAGTACATCCACGACAAGATTGGTGCCAAGACTCTCTTTGCTACCCACTACCATGAGTTGACAGACCTTAGCCAGACCTTGGAACACTTAGAGAATGTCCATGTATCGACCTTGGAGAAAGACGGCCAAGTCACCTTCCTTCACAAGATTGCACAAGGCCCAGCTGACAAGTCCTACGGGATTCATGTGGCTAAGATTGCGGGAATGCCAGAGGAACTATTGCAGCGGGCGGATAGGATTTTGCAGACGCTTGAAAACCAAGCCCCTACTGCACCAACTCACCCAGTTCCGACAGTAGTGGAAGAGCCGTCAGGTCAACTTGACCTCTTCGCAGACACGCCTTCTCACCCAGTCCTCGATGAACTGGCAAAACTGGACATCTACAATATGACCCCAATGGAAGTCATGATGGCAGTTGCGGAGTTGAAGAAAAAATTATAAGACAATGAAAGTCAGGACAGCTGTTCTGGCTTTTTTGCCGTTTAGCTTAGGAATATGACCACATAGTCAAAAGCCCTTGAAACCAGTAAAGAAATGGTGTTTAATAGGGTCAGAAAGAGAAGGGAGAGAAGATGAAAGTAAAACTAGCTATTTCACCAGAGATTTTGGAAGACTTAGTGACTATTGAGGCTCAAACCATGTCTGAGCAGATTACGCAGTTGGTGACCTATGTTCAAAATCTAGACAAGCAGGCTTCCAGGTTGACGGTCAAAAAAGGAGAGCAGGTCTATCTTTTGGAACATGATGAGATTGTCAGGATCTACTTGGAAGACAAAATCTTACAGGTGGAAACGGTGGGAGATTCCTTTACTTCCAACCTACGCTTGTATCAGGTTAAGGAGGAGTTGCCGGTCAATTTCTTACAAATTTCCCAGTCGGAAATCATTCACATCAAGCAATTGGACCACCTCAAGTTGACAGCCAATGGTCTGGTCAAATTGGTCATGAAAAACGGCTCTGTCACCTATTCGTCTCGACGTTATTTAAAATCCATCAAAGAAAGGTTAGGACTATGAAAAAATACATCTTATCAGTCAGTTTAGGCGTTACAATTGGAACCATTATCTCTATCATCACATCTGCCGTCTTCGGACAAGGAGCTTATCTTCCGCTCAATCCCTTTTCAACCATGGGGGTTTACTACCTAAGCAATTTTAATCAGGTAACCGTTATGCTCATCTGTGTGCTGACTTGGGCGGCAATCGGTCTCTTGTTTCAGCTGGCAGACAAGATTTTTGAACAGGATTGGAGCCTTTTGCGAATGACTGCGACACATTTTTGCATCACAGCTTTAGGCTTCACACCGTTGAGTATTTTGGCAGGTTGGTTTCCTGTGAAACTAGGTGCTCTTTTCTTCTTCTGGTTTATCTTTGTCTTGATATACGCTCTGCTATTTCTTCTAAATTATCGGAAAATGGAGCGACACATCGAGGAGATCAATGGAAAATTGTAGGCGGAGGGCAATCTGTGGTATAATGGCTAGAAAGATAGGAGTGTTTATGAAACTATTATTAACCATTTTATATAGCGTGGCTATCGGCTACAACCTCTTGTACTTGGCTTATAATGTCCAGCGGACGTCGATGTTCAACCTCTTGTGGTCGGTGGTCATTATCATCGCCTGTTCGATCAACCTCTACTTTCTTTGGAAAAACAAGCAGCAGTCCGAATAGGGACTGCTTTTGCTTTGTGGTATAATAGGACTATTAAACATACAGGAAGAATATCATGTCACAAATTATTGAATTACCAGAGATTTTAGCCAACCAGATTGCGGCGGGCGAGGTGATTGAACGTCCAGCCAGCGTGGTCAAGGAGTTGGTGGAGAACTCGATTGATGCAGGTGCGAGCCAGATTGAGATTCGCATTGAAGAAGCTGGACTCAAATCCATTCAAATCACAGACAACGGAGAGGGGATTGCTCCTGACCAAGTGGCATTGGCCCTGCGACGTCATGCGACCAGTAAGATTAAAAATCAGGCAGACCTTTTCCGCATTCGGACTTTGGGTTTTCGTGGTGAAGCCCTGCCGTCGATTGCCTCTGTCAGTCACATGACCATTGAAACGGCGACAGACCAGCACGCTCATGGTTTGCGTCTGGTTTCCAAAGGCGGAGTGATCGAGTCGGAGGAGCCGATCAGCCGCCCAGTCGGCACCCAGATGATCGTTTCGGACCTGTTTTACAATACACCAGCCCGTCTCAAGTATGTCCGCAGTCAACAAGCGGAGTTATCGCATATCGCAGACATCATCAACAGACTGAGCCTGGCCCATCCTGAAATTTCCTTTATCCTAGTTAACGAAGGGCGAGAATTGATGCGTACGGCAGGAACAGGTAAACTTCGTCAAGCTATTTCAGGCATTTACGGCATCGCTTCTGCCAAAAAAATGGTGGAGATTGAGGCGGAAGACCTGGATTTTCGTGTATCGGGTTATGTTTCCTTGCCAGAATTGACTCGTGCCAACCGCAACTATATTTCCATTTTCATCAATGGTCGCTACATCAAGAATTTCTTGCTCAATCGTGCTATTTTGGAAGGCTACGGCAGCAAGCTCATGGTAGGTCGTTTTCCGCTGGCTGTGATTTCCATTGAGATTGACCCCTATCTTGCTGATGTCAATGTCCATCCGACTAAGCAAGAGGTCCGCATCTCCAAGGAAAAGGAACTCATGACCCTGATTCGCGAGGCTATTTTCAAGGCTCTTAAGGAACAGGACCTGATTCCTGACGCTCTTGAAAACCTTGCCCAGTCTAGCACCCGTCCGAGGGTAAAGGTCAAGGTAGAGCAGGGAACCTTGCCTCTCAAGGAAAGTAATCTTTACTATGATACCCTTAAGCAGGATTTCTACTTAAAACCAGAAGTAGTTTCCGAGGAAATCAAACCCTTGGAAGAAGACACCGGCTTGACAGAAAAGACAAAAGAAGTTGACAAGTCTGTCAACATCAAATTTGCGCAGAGATTAGAAGAGGAACTGGAAGATCTCGACCATCCCCACCTGTCTTCAAAAGAATTGGCTAAATTAGCAGATAAACTAGACCAAGAGGAAACCTCAACCTTTCCAGAATTGGAATACTTTGGGCAGATGCACGGGACTTACCTGTTTGCACAAGGGAAGACAGGATTGTACATCATTGACCAACACGCCGCACAGGAGCGGGTCAAATATGAATATTATCGGGAAAAGATTGGTCAGGTAGATAACTCCGCCCAGCAGTTATTAGTACCGTATATCTTTGAATTCCCTCAAAATGATGCCATGAATCTGATTCACAAAATGGACGCCCTCCGTCAAGTTGGTGTCAACTTGGAAGAGTATGGTGTCAACCAGTTTATCTTGCGGGAGCATCCTATCTGGATGAAGGAAGAGGAGATTGAGTCAGGTATTTATGAGATGTGCGATATGTTGCTCTTGACCGATCAGGTGTCCATCAAGCAGTATCGGGCAGAGTTGGCTATCATGATGTCCTGTAAACGGTCAATCAAGGCCAACCATGCTTTGGATGACTATTCAGCACGCGACTTATTGCGGCAATTATCGCATTGTCAAAATCCTTATAACTGCCCGCACGGCCGTCCAGTTTTAGTTCATTTTAGCAAATCGGATATGGAGAAGATGTTCCGTCGCATTCAGGAAAATCATACGAGTCTACGTGAACTAGGCAAGTATTAACATAGTTGACAAAGAGTTGACACACTAGTAAAGGAAGTATATGTACGACTATATCAAAGGAATTTTAACAAAAATCACTGCAAAGTATATTGTAGTAGAAACGCATGGAGTAGGTTATCTCTTGCAGGTGGCCAATCCCTACGCTTACTCTGGGCAGGTCCACCAAGAAGTGACTGTCTATACGCATCAAGTGATTCGTGAAGATGCTCATTTGCTTTACGGATTTATGACAGAAGCTGAAAAATCTGTTTTTCTCAGCCTGATTTCTGTTTCAGGCATCGGTCCGACAACAGCTCTAGCGATTATTGCAGTTGATGATAACGACGGTCTGGTGCGGGCTATTGAGCAGAAGAATATTACCTATCTGACCAAGTTTCCAAAAATAGGCAAAAAAACAGCCCAGCAAATGATTTTGGACCTGGAAGGCAAGTTTGTCATGAGTGAAGAAGCGGGTCCTGTTCAACAAGTAGCACCATCCAGTGAAAATATCGCCCTCGATGAAGCTATGGAGGCTATGGAAGCTCTTGGCTACCGTCCAGCCGAACTCAAGAAAATCAAGAAATTCTTCGACGGTACCAACGACACCGCAGAAAACTACATCAAGTCAGCCCTCAAAATGTTGATGAAGTGATAGGATACTAAGGCGTTAAACGATACAAAGCAAAATAGGAAAGCTGACGCAGATGCTTTGGCATCTAGGAAGTCTTTATCTTTTTGCAAAGTATCGTAGCCGTGTTCAAGTAATAAGATACAAAGGACGTAAAGGACAAAGAGAAAATAGACGGGCGAACAGAAATTTTGCTAGAAATTTCGTTGTGAGGCCTCCGCAATGACAGCTAGGTAAGAGGCGAGTTTTAACGACGCCTCTTGCCAGATGTCAACTGCGTTATTCGGTGATATTTAGGATTTAGGGTTATGTTTCTCACAGTCCTTAGTCCGTGTTCAATTAACGTACTAATATGATGGTTAAAAAGTTTTGTTTTGTTACTCAAAGTTTGAGTCAACATCTCAGCGCAGTGGTTGATTGGCAGATTTGTTCGTGTTTCACACTTCAAATCTGACCTAATCAACTGTGCGGGGGCAGGAAGACGAATTCTTTTTTATCTGTAGAATTCTTTCCTGCTCCCACTACGGCAATCGCTATTTGCGACTTGCCTAGTTACCTTACTAACTCGCCACAAAAATAATATCGATTTTTGTGGCTCATGTCGTGTCCAGATACTAAGGAGTTAGGTGAAACGAAGCAAGTAGTGACTTTCTTTGTTTTTACTGCAACTTTTAGTAGGTCTCTAGTGCATCTTAGTTATTCCCGATAAGGAGTTTCTATGTCCCGTTGTGCTTGGGTCAATCCCAATAATCCCTTATATATTGCTTACCATGATGAAGAATGGGGCAAGCCGCTTCATGATGAGTGGGCTCTGTTTGAGTTGCTCTGCTTGGAGTCCTATCAAGCTGGACTTTCTTGGGAAATTGTCCTCAACAAACGCCAGGCTTTCCGCTCTGCCTTTTTCAACTTCGATGTTCAAAAGGTTGCAGCTATGACAGACAGTGAGTTGGATAGACTGCTGGCTAACCCATACATCATTCGTCACAAAGCTAAGCTGTATGCAACCCGTACCAATGCTCAGGCCTTTCTTCGAGTACAGGAGGAGTTTGGGAGCTTTGATCATTATCTCTGGGATTGGGTTGGCTTTACACCGATTGACAATCCTGTCAAGTCCTTCCGAGATTTGCCGACCAAGAATGCCCTGTCCGAACGCCTGTCCAAAGATTTGAAAAAACGAGGCTTCAAATTTGTCGGTCCTGTCTGTGTTTATTCTTATTTACAGGCGGCGGGTTTGCTGAATGAGCATGAGGTAAATTGTCAATATAAATAAAATGAGCGGAATAATCCAGCTCATTTTTTGTAGAATTTTTCCAACTCGATACGCATGGTTTCTAATAAAGTTTCTTCCTGAGTTAATTCAAGAATTGTCAATCCTTGATCAATTAATTCCTGATTGTTCTGACAGATTCCCAGTCGAATGGAAGAAAAGCCAAGTCGGTCATAACGTTTGGTTTGTTTGGCAAAATCATATGCAAGGCAAGTAATTTTTTCGCATTCCTTTAGGCGATGGTTATAAAGGTAGATGGTGGCTAGGTTGCTCAACAAGCTGTGTTTGGTATCAGAGATTTGAGAATAATCCGTATATTTTTTAAGGCTGTCTATAATCTTATTGGTAATGTCTGGCAATTGCTCTAGAGGAAAGTGAAACAAAATAGCATTGAGCATCTTTAGGTCACGCTCATACCAAGTATCTTACTTTTCAAGCATACTCCACATTTTCTGAGTAACAATTTGCTGTTCTTGGGACGGCTGTAAAAAAACCATGTTCGCGGACAGCAATCCCAACCGTTACCATGTCAAGGATATATTCGATAGGTATATCGTGATGCGTCTTTAGATGTTTTTCGCATTGTTCACGAATATCCTTTAGATTAGAACGGTTTGATGACGAGCTGTAATGATATATTCTATTGAAAATAGTCTGTCGTAAGCTGGGTTGATACAGGTTACAGATATACCGAAATTCTTCTAAGCTCATATTGATTTGATCCAGTAAGAAAATCATATTTTCAAACTTAGGCATGGATTGATTGTTCTTAATTTTAGCAAGAGTTGTTCGTGAAAGAACATTTCCACAGACTTGTTCCTGTGTCAGTCCCTTGGACTCTCTAATCATTTTATAAATACTTCCAAAATCCCAACGCATAATGCCTCCAAAATATGAATAAAGTGTACAAATTTACTAATCGCTACAGTTTTATTGTATAATAATATACAAAAAAGAGGTGAGATTTATGAACTGGTTCAAGAAAAAATTTCCATTTGTTGTAGCCTATCTGCTGGTACCTACCCTAGTTTATGAGTGGCTAGGCATGACAGGTGTAAATTATGCTTCGGAGTATTCAGTCGTGTATGCCATGCACTGTCTCGTTCTAATTATTGCGATAACCTTTGTTTACCTCACTCGTTTTCATCGATGAAAGGGATAGGCTGGAATCGAAGAAATAGACTCTATTATTTATCAAAATCTCTTGAAAATTCAAGAGATTTTTGACATTTTATGATACAATGAACCAGATTGTGACGGATTTACGAATGAATAAATGAGCAGGTAACTGTATCTTTATCAGAGGAGGAATATGAAAGCAGAACTAATCGCAGTTGGGACAGAGATTTTGACAGGTCAAATCGTTAATACAAACGCCCAGTTCCTTTCGGAGAAATGTGCAGAGCTTGGAATTGATGTTTACTTCCACACAGCTGTAGGGGATAATGCAAGCAGGCTTTTGTCTGTTCTGGAGGTGGCTAGCCAACGCAGTGATTTGGTTATCTTGTGTGGAGGTCTGGGTCCAACGGAAGATGACTTGACCAAGCAGACCTTGGCGGCCTTCTTAGGTAGAAACTTGGTTTTTGATGATGAGGCTATGGAAAAATTAGACCGCTTTTTTGCCAGTCGGCCAGGTCGTGTCCGTACGCCTAACAATGAACGTCAGGCACAGATTATTGAGGGAAGCTTTGCCTTGCAAAATCCAACTGGTTTGGCAGTTGGAGGCATGATTGAGCAAAATGGGGTGTCCTATGTTGTCTTACCGGGTCCGCCTAGCGAACTCAAGGCTATGTTTACAAGAAGTTTACAGCCCTTGCTTATTCAGTCAAGTCAACAACTCTACTCTCGTGTCCTACGCTTTTTTGGAATAGGGGAAAGTCAGTTGGTGACTGTTTTGGCAGATTTGATTGACAAGCAAACAGACCCGACTCTTGCTCCGTATGCAAAAGTTGGAGAAGTCACGCTTCGATTATCTACCAAGGCAACCAGCCAAGAAGTTGCAGATCAACGTCTGAATCAGTTGGAAGAAGAAATCTTGCAACGTGACAAACTGGCAGATTACTTCTATGCCTATGGTGAAGAAAATAGCCTGGTACAAACGGTAGCGGATCGGTTGGTGGCGAAACAAGAAAGCATAGCCATCGTGGAGCAAGGTACAGGTGGCCTCTTGCAGGCTGAATTGAGCCTGGCTCTGGAAAATCAGGCTTATTTTAGCGGTGGGAAAGTCATCGGTCAGCAGGGAACAGGTTCGGGCAGGTGCTGGGAAGAAGCTGGTCGCATTCGGCAGGATTTGCAAGCGGATTTGGGGTTGTCTGTGTCGGTGCGTATCAAGCCTGAATCGACAGAGGACAACGTCATTGCCAAGGTTTGTCTTGCTCTGGCAAGTACCTCTGGGATTGCCCAAATGGAGGTGGACCTGGGAGGGTATTCCTGGAGTCACATTCGTCAATTGGCAGTGATGCAGGCCCTTGATTTCGTGCGAAAAACTTTGTGAAACAGTAAAACTTTGCTATAATGGATTGATTACAAAAGAGGAGAAAGAAATGGCAAAAAAACCTGGTAAAAAATTAGAAGATATTACGAAAAAATTTGGTGATGAGCGTAAAAAAGCGCTCGATGATGCCTTAAAAACAATTGAAAAGGATTTTGGTAAAGGTGCCATTATGCGCCTTGGTGAGCGGGCTGAGCAAAAAGTGCAAGTAATGAGTTCAGGTAGCTTGTCCATTGATATTGCCTTGGGTGCTGGTGGCTATCCTAAAGGCCGTATCATTGAAATTTATGGCCCTGAGTCATCAGGTAAAACAACCGTTGCTCTTCATGCGGTTGCACAGGCGCAAAAAGAAGGTGGAATTGCTGCTTTTATCGATGCGGAGCATGCCTTGGATCCGGCTTATGCGGCAGCTCTTGGTGTCAACATTGACGAGTTGCTCTTGTCACAGCCAGACTCTGGTGAGCAAGGTCTTGAAATTGCAGGCAAGTTGATCGACTCTGGTGCAGTTGACTTGGTTGTTGTGGACTCTGTTGCTGCCCTAGTCCCACGTGCAGAAATCGATGGTGATATCGGTGATAGTCACGTTGGTTTGCAGGCTCGGATGATGAGTCAGGCTATGCGTAAGTTATCGGCTTCTATTAACAAAACCAAAACCATTGCAATCTTTATCAACCAGTTGCGTGAAAAAGTGGGTGTTATGTTTGGTAACCCTGAAACAACACCTGGTGGCCGTGCGCTGAAATTCTATGCATCAGTTCGTATGGATGTTCGTGGTAATACACAAATCAAGGGTACTGGTGACCAGAAAGATCAAAACGTCGGTAAAGAAACCAAGGTTAAGATTGTGAAGAACAAGGTAGCTCCTCCATTTAAGGAAGCTGTCGTGGAAATCATGTACGGTCAGGGGATTTCACAAACTGGTGAGTTGATTGAAATTGGTAGCAATCTTGGCATCATACAGAAAGCAGGAGCTTGGTACTCTTACAACGGTGATAAGATTGGTCAAGGTTCTGAAAATGCTAAGAAGTTCTTGGCAGAAAATCCAGCTATTTTTGAAGAAATTGATCGCAAGATTCGTGTGCATTATGGCTTGATTGAAGATGACCAAGCGGAAGTTCAAGAAGACACTGCTCCAGCTATCGACAGCGTTGAAGATGTTGTTTTGGACTTGGACGGTGGCATCGAATTGGAAGACTAAGGAAGAAGTTTGGGGAAACCTAAACTTTTTTCTCTCATTTTTTAGGAAAACGGTTGAAAAAGAGGAAATTCTCCTAAAAAATCTAAAGAAATCGAAAAATAGGTCTTCAGACTGAGTTAGAATGTGGTATAATGGGCTATAATGTGTATAGGACGATGTAGCAAAGGAGTGCCTACATGATTAAAATTTATACTGTTTCTAGTTGTACAAGTTGCAAAAAAGCAAAAAATTGGCTGAATGCTCACCAGCTATCTTATAATGAGCACAACCTCGGTAAGGAATCCATTACCAAGGAAGAAATTTTGAATATCTTAACAAAAACAGAAAATGGGATTGCTTCAATCGTTTCTTCAAAAAACCGTTATGCCAAAAGTTTGGAATGCGATATTGAAGAATTAAGCGTCAGTGAAGTGATCGATTTGATTACTGAAAATCCGCGTATCTTAAAAAGCCCAATCTTAATTGACGAGAAACGCCTGCAGGTTGGTTATAAAGAAGACGATATTCGCGCTTTTCTTCCTCGCTCTGTTCGGAATGTTGAAAACGCCCAGGCAAGAATGAGGGCAGCTCTATAAGATGGATGGAAAGAACTCTGTTTTAAAGGGTTCTTTTCTGCGTTCTTATTGAGTTTTAAGCGCTTTTATGCTATAATGAATAGAATATAATAAAGAAGAAAGAAGGTGTGTGTATGGGATTTACAGAAGAAACTGTCCGTTTCCGTTTAGATGATACCAATAAACAAGAAATCAGTGAAACCTTGACCAATGTGTATCGCTCGTTAGACGAGAAAGGGTATAATCCAATCAACCAGATTGTTGGCTATGTATTGAGTGGAGACCCAGCTTACATACCACGCTACAATGACGCTCGTAATCAAATCCGTAAGTATGAGCGCGATGAAATCGTAGAAGAATTGGTTCGCTTCTACTTGAAGAACAACGGGATTGACCTCTAATGAGGATTATGGGATTAGATGTCGGTTCAAAGACAGTTGGTGTTGCCATTTCAGACCCACTTGGATTTACCGCCCAAGGTCTGGAAATCATCGCAATCGATGAAGAAAAGGGTGTCTTTGGATTGGACAGACTGCGCGAGCTGGTTGAACAATACAAGGTAGAAAAATTTGTTATTGGCTTGCCCAAGAACATGAACAATACAAGTGGTCCCCGAGTGGAGGCCAGTCAAGCCTACGGTTCCTTGGTTGAAAAGGAGTTTCAACTCCCAGTTGATTACCAGGATGAACGTTTGACTACAGTGGCTGCCGAGCGTATGCTGATTGAACAGGCAGATGTCAGCCGCAATAAGCGCAAAAAAGTTATTGATAAATTGGCTGCCCAGCTGATTTTACAAAATTATTTAGATAGAACATTTTAAGGAGAATACCATGTCACATCATCATGACCATGACCACGATCACAACCACGACGAGCGCGAAATGATTACCCTCGTTGACGACCAAGGAAATGAAACCCTGTTCGAGATTCTTTTGACTATCGATGGCCAAGAAGAATTTGGTAAAAACTATGTCTTGCTTGTTCCTGCTGGAGCAGACGAAGATGAGAACGGCGAGATTGAAATTCAAGCTTACTCATTCATTGAAAATGAAAATGGTACGGAAGGCGACCTTCAACCAATCCCAGAAGATGCGACTGCAGAGTGGGATATGATTGAAGAAGTTTTCAACAGTTTCATCGAAGAAGAAGGCTAAACAGAAACGGTTGCGAAAGCAATCGTTTTTTGTGTAAATTTCAGAAAATCATCTTGTCGATACTGGATTACTTTAGTATAATATTAAAGAGAAAAAGGTTTTGGAGTAGTGCTATGGACGACAAGGGATTCGGAAGACGCTTGCGGCAATTGCGGCGTGAAAAGGGCTTGACCATGGAACAGCTGTGCGAGGATGAAAAAGAAATCTCTGTCCGTCAATTAGGAAGGATTGAGGCTGGAAAATCCAAGCCAACCCTATCTAAGATGAATAGTATTGCCAAGCGCTTGGGAGTCAGTCTCTATCAGTTGATGCCTGACTACAAACCCTTGCCTGCCGCCTATCTCCAAATCAAGTATGACTTGCTGCGGACACCGACTTATGGTCATCCAGACTTGCTGCAACAGCGGGCGGACTTGCTTCAGACGGTGTATGAGGACTACTATGATGACTTGCCTGAGGATGAACAGGTCGCCTTGGATGCCCTCCAATCCACCTATGATGTGATCGAGACCAAGACCAGTGATTTTGGGCATGGCATCATTGCTGAATATTTTCATCAAATTCAGATCAAGGATCGATTTAGCCTCAATGACTTGCTGATTATCCGACTGTTTGTGGAACATGTGCGCTATCATCCAGATTATTCAAACGCCAAAGAGCAACTCTTGGCACTGATTAAGACCTTGCTGACGCAGCAAAATCATTTGGCCAAGGCCGATTTGTTTGTTTTGCGAGACCTCTTGTTTGCGATTGTTGGTCTTTTGGGAAATTGGCATGTCCATCATCCGATGCCGGATCTATTTGAAGCGATTGATCGTATCATGCAAGCCACCCAGGATTTTCAGAAAAAAGCTATCTTGTCCATGTTGCGCTGGAAATACGCCCGACATGTGGAAAAATCAGAAGAGCAAGCCTTTCATTATTATCAAGAAGCCATTGCTTTTGCCCAGTTGATTGGGAATTCGCATTTAGTAAAGCAATTGGAAGAAGATTGGAAAGAGGAGACCCAGTAACAGGACATTTATGTCCTGTTCTTTTTGTTATGGAAACAGTACACTAGTGGCAAAAAGAAAAGGAGTTTGCTTCTCATGTTTGTATTCTTATCTAGTCTGACAGCTGTATTGACCAATTGGAAGGATTGGTGGATTTCCTAGTTGACCTTTCTTTTGCAAAATTACCCGCAACTTGCTAGTATAGTAGGATGGAGGTGGCAGGTGAAAGAATGGTTAGATGGAAAACAAGGTCAGGTTTTCCGCTTTAAAGAAGAAAAGATGCGCTATGCCTTGGAACTCTTGGGCAATCCGCAGGAGAAGGTGCCACTTGTCCATGTGGCTGGGACCAACGGAAAAGGGTCGACCCTTGCTTTCTTGCAAAAAATCCTAGAAAGTCATGGACTCTGTGTGGGGCGGTTTGTCTCCCCCCACATGGTGACCATCGAGGACCGTATCTTGATACAATCAGAGCCGATTCCTACTCCTCGATTTTGGGAATTGGTTAGGCAAGTGCATGATTTAGAGGTAGCAGTCGCGCAGGTCTATGAGGGCTTTCGATATTTTGAAGTAATGGTTCTGGTCATGTTTCTCTATTTTCAAGACCAGGATTTGGACCTAGCGCTGATTGAGGTGGGTATTGGTGGTCTGCATGATTCGACCAATGTCATTGATCCGCTAATGAGTTTGATTACTTCAATCGGTCTGGATCATCAGGACTTGTTGGGCGAGACGATAGAAGATATTGCTTATCAAAAAGCAGGGATTATCAAACCACATCGTCTAGTCCTCCTGGGTGATTTGCCGCTAGAAGCCCAGCAGGTATGTCTGCAAGTTGCTAGCGCTAAGGAAACGGAAGTCTATCAATTTGGTCGTGATTTTGGTTGGAATGAAGATTTATTCTGGTCAGAGGGTGTAGAAATCCATTTGGATCAACTTGGTTTGCAGGGGGATCATCAGCGCAAGAACGCAGCACTTGCTGTGGAGGCCAGTCGTTTGCTCTTGCCTTTGTTGGGGAAAGAATGGAAGAGAGAATGTATTGCGTTAGCTTTGGCAGAGACAAGCTGGATGGGGCGCTTGGAATTGTTAGTGTCAGAACCTGCAATTTATCTAGATGGTGCCCATAATCTGCCGGCTATTGAGAGCTTAGTGGCTTTTATCAAAGAGGAGGATGGTCCTCAGACGATTCTTTTTTCGGCTTTGAAACGCAAGGATTTTCAAGAGATGCTAGCTTGTTTAGAAAGAGAATTGCCGGAGGCGACGCTTGTTTTAACAAGTTTTTCATATGATGGGGCTGTAAAAAAAGAGGATTTGCAGTGGCAGGGGGCCTGGGCTGAGGACTACCAAGGTTGGTTAGCAACCTGGCTCAAAGAGGGGCAAGGCAGACTGTTTGTGACGGGTTCTCTCTATTTTATCTCAGAAGTTCGAAAATGGCTCTTGGATCAAAAAAAATAAGAAGTTGGATGGCGAATGTCATCCTTTTTTCGAATAGATAAGTATGGAAACAAGAATACCCTATCAAACTGAGTCCCAGCCAAAGGTGACGGGATGGTATAGCTTTCGCCAGTTGGAACAATTGGCCCAGGTAAGGGAAATCAGGGAGAAGAGTGACAAGGAGCAGTCTTTTTGATATAATGATTGAGATTATAGCAAGGAGAAAACTATGACGGAATTCATTGCTTCTCATTCAGAAGATAGCCATTTGTCACGTACAGAAAGAAGAAAAAGGGCAAGCCGTGCTGTTGAAGAACCTACGGACTTCAACCCCAAAGATTACAAGGTCGCAGTTTGGTTGCCACTTTTTTGGAGCTTATTGTTGAGTCTTTTGAGTGTTGCCAATCCCTTTTTGACCTTTTTAGCGTCTAATCTTCAAAGCCAGAATCTGTATGCTGGTGTAGCCATGCAAGCTGGCCAAGTTCCTTACAGTGATTTCTTTGGGACTAGCGGGATTCTGTTTTATCTATTGACCTACTTGGGGAGCTTTTTTCAAACCAGCATCGGTTTGGCGCTTCTCCAATTTCTCTGTCTGGTCATTGCAGGGATTTATCTTCATAAGATTTTAGCCTATTTTGCGCGTTCAAGAGAGGTTGCGAATCAGTTGCTTAGCTGGTTCTACCTGTTGATTGGGGCCCTGAACATAGGTGGGATTACGGCTCCTTTGTATGCCTTGCCGTTTGTCTTGACCTCGGTATGGTTCTTGGTGCGGTATTTCGAAAGGGCTGTAAAGGATGAGAGCTTTATCCTATTTGGAATTGATGCAGCCTTGGTTTTCTTGATTTATCCCAAGGCCATTATCCTCTGGGTGGTGTCTCAGTTGGTCCTTTTGGTCTTCAATACCCGTCACCGTCAGCTTGCAAGGGGGATTTATCAAACCTTAGCTTCTATTTTTGGCTTCCTTTTGGTCCTATACTCTGTCGGCTACTATACCTTTATTGAACAGATTTTGGGTTTGGCTATCCAACAGACCTTCCTCTTTAACTTTGACTTTAGCTTCCAGTTGCAGTCATCGCTCTATCTGGCTATCTTTTTGCTAGTTTCAGGTATTTTTAGAGGAATTTTCCAATCTCTTTTCCTCCCCAATCGTGCCTCAAATGCCTTTATTCGCGTATTTGTCCTACTGACCATGCTTTTGCAGACTGTTTTCATCGTCTATAATGCCAATGGTGACTGGAGTCAGGCGACGGTTTTGGTACCTTATGGCCTCATTTTAATTGCCATGAGTCTTAAGGAAGAGGAGGAGAGAGAAGACTTTTCTTACCTTGGCTGGTCCTTCTATCTGCCCCTTCTAGTCGTTGGATTTTTCATCGGGCAGCCGTTTTACCAGTACATTACTCAGGATTATGTTCGTGAAGAGAGACAAGAGGTGGCGCGGTACATTCAGGAAAACACTAGCCAGAGCGACCTTATCTTTGCTTGGGATGATAGTGCCCTTCTGTATCTATCTGCCCAGCGCTTTTCATCGGCAACGGTTATCACCGCTGAACCTTATTTGGAAACGGAGTTGAGCAAGTCAACCCTTGTCTATGATTTGAACCGGACCAATGCTAAGTATATCTTGGTCAACAAGGATATACCGGTTTTGGAGGAGGTTCAGGCTACCTTGGACTCCTCTTATTCGGAGTTGGATTTGAATTTGACGCAGTTCCGTTTATATGAAAAAAATAATTGAAAATGATTGCAAATGCAGTCATTTTTTTGCATTATGAAACTATATATAGTGCATGTCAAACATTTTTAAAAAAAATTCCACAATATATTGATTAATTGTTTGTGAAATGTTACACTATAACCAGTGAAAAATGGAGGCCAGTCAGATGAATGTGCGAGAAAACGACTTAGAAACCTTGGATTTGGTTGTCTTGAAACGAGATGGTCGGACGGTGTCCTTTGATGAGCAAAAGATTTTTTCTGCTCTTTCGCGGGCCAATCAGGAGTTAGAACATCCAGTGTCAGAGGCTGGTTTGCAGCTGGTTTTAGAGGCAAGCTTGCAAGAGATTGGACGCCGTTTTACAGGCGATATCCAGATTTATGAAATCCAAACCATTGTGGAGCAGGAGTTGCTCAAGGCTCATTTGTATGAGCTGGCAGAGCGGTATATCCAGTACCGAACCCAGCGAGATTTTCGTCGACATCAGGCGACCGATATTAACTTTGAAATTCACAAGTTGCTGAGCAAGGATCAAGCCTTGGTCAATGAAAATGCCAATAAAGATGCGGATGTGTTCAATACCCAGCGGGATTTGACAGCGGGGATCGTTGGAAAATCCATTGGCCTCAAACTCTTGCCTGCCCATGTGGCCAATGCCCACCAAAAAGGCGATATACATTATCATGATTTGGATTACAGCCCTTATACTCCCATGACCAACTGTTGCTTGATTGATTTCAAGGGGATGTTGGCTCAGGGCTTTAAGATTGGGAATGCGGATGTGGAGAGTCCCAAGTCGATTCAGACGGCTACGGCACAGATTTCGCAGATTATCGCCAATGTATCCTCTAGTCAGTACGGAGGTTGCTCAGCTGATCGCATCGATGAGGTGCTAGCTCCCTATGCGGAACTCAATTATCAGAAACATTTGAAGGAAGCAACGGACTGGGTTTTGCCAGACAAGCAGGAAGATTATGCGCGTGCCAAGACTCAAAAGGATATCTACGATGCCATGCAGTCTTTGGAGTATGAGATTAACACCCTCTTTACTTCCAATGGACAAACACCTTTTACCTCGCTTGGTTTTGGCCTCGGAACTTCCTGGTTTGAACGGGAAATTCAAAAGGCCATTCTCAATATTCGTATCAAGGGCCTGGGGCGAGAAGGTCGAACAGCTATTTTTCCAAAGTTGATTTTCACAGTCAAGCGGGGCTTGAACTTGGAGCCTGATTCGCCAAACTATGATATCAAGCAGCTGGCAGTAGAATGTGCAACCAAGCGGATGTATCCAGATATGCTATCTTATGACAAGATTGTTGAGTTGACAGGTTCCTTCAAGGTGCCAATGGGCTGCCGCTCTTTCCTTCAAGGTTGGAAAGATGAAAATGGGCAGGATGTGACATCTGGTCGTATGAACCTAGGTGTCGTGACTGTCAATCTGCCACGGATTGCTATGGAGTCTGCAGGAGATATGGATAAGTTCTGGGAAATCTTTGCAGAACGTATGGCCATTGCCAAGGATGCCTTGGTTTATCGTGTGGAACGAGTAAAAGAGGCGATACCTGCCAATGCACCGATTTTGTATCAGTATGGGGCATTCGGCAAGCGACTGGCCAAGACCGATGCGGTGGATGAGGTTTTCAAAAATCGCAGAGCGACCATTTCGCTGGGTTATATAGGACTCTATGAAGTGGCGACAGTTTTCTACGGTGGGCAGTGGGAGGAAAATCCAGAAGCCAAGGACTTTACGATTGCCATTATCAAGCGGATGAAGGAATTGACAGAGGCTTGGTCGGACCAATACGGCTATCATTTCTCTGTTTATTCGACCCCGTCTGAGAGCCTGACGGATCGTTTCTGCCGCTTGGATACGGAGAAGTTTGGTCTGGTTGAAAACATCACCGACAAACAGTATTACACCAACTCTTTCCACTATGATGTACGGAAAAATCCGACTCCCTTTGAAAAACTGGACTTTGAAAAGGTCTATGTGGAGGCAGGTGCCAGCGGTGGCTTTATCCACTACTGTGAGTACCCTGTCTTGCAACAAAATCCAAAGGCCTTGGAGGCTGTTTGGAACTATGCCTATGACCGTGTGGGCTATCTGGGGACCAATACTCCGATTGATCATTGCTACGCCTGTGATTTTGAGGGGGACTTCGAGCCGACAGAGCGTGGTTTCAAGTGCCCAAACTGTGGCAATAGCGATCCTAAAACAGTTGACGTGGTCAAGCGGACCTGTGGTTACTTAGGCAATCCGCAGGCCAGACCCATGGTCAAGGGTCGCCACAAGGAAATTATTTCCCGTGTCAAACACATGAACGGGTCTAGTTTATAAAGAATGGACATGAGGGCTTCCGTAGTTTTGAGGAACTACGGAAGTTTGTTATAATAGTGGAAACAATTAATAGCTCTGCTATTTCATCGTCATCCAGTTTATCTTTTATTACGTCGTTAACTCGCTTTGCCGTACGCCAGTACTGCCTACAGCTCGTTGCCTAGTACTAAAAGTAAACTGAACGACTACATAAAAAGGAGAAAATAATGGGAAAATACCAATTAGACGACAAGGGCAAGGCCTTGGTGGCACGCTATCATGAGAAGAATTCCAATGTGAAACAGGACAAGAAGGCGCGTGTGCAGGAATTGCTCAAGCAAGCCAAGAATAAGAAAAAATAATATGGATTTTACAGATATCAGCATTCTCCATACTAATGATATGCATTCCTACATGGAGAATTTTCCAAAGAAGGCGCAACTGATTGCGGATATTCGAGCTCGTAATGAGCAAAAAAGGGTTCCGACCTTTGTCTTTGACAGCGGCGATCTTTTTTCGGGCAACATCTTTTTCAATATGTACCGAGGGGTTAAGGAAATCGAGCTAATGAATCAAATTGGTTGCCAGGCCATGACCTTGGGGAATCATGAATTTGACCATGGAGATGAGTTGCTCAGTCGCTTGGATGACTTTGCCCAGTTTCCAATTGTGTCTTCTAATCTCTGCTACCGTGACGAGGAGGCGGCTGATGAATTGGTGCCGCTTGAGGATGTCCTTGAATTTGATATGAATGGGAAAAACCTCTATGTCCTCGGTTTGACGACTCTGGAAACCCAGGAGGTTGCTTCACCGTCGGAGAATGTGATTTTTGAAGACCATAAACAAGCTCTGCGGCGATTGGTGGACCAGATTGTGAGCCAGAATTCATCGGCTCATCTGGTCGTACTCAGTCACCTAGGCTATGATGAAGATGTGAATTTGGCCAAGGATTTCCCAGAAGTCAATGTGATTTTGGGTGGACATACCCACACAATCTTGAAAGAACCAACTCAAGTAGGGAGCGTCAGCATTTGCCAAGCAGGTCAATACGGTCGCTTTGTCGGTCATCTATCCCTGCGGTGTTTTGCAGACGGGCGACATGAAGTCCTGGCCTATGACTTGATTGAGGTGGAAAAACTGACCCAAGAAGACAGGGCGGTCAAGGCCATTATCGACCAGATGAAATCGGAACGTGACGCAGCTTTTTCCAAACCGATAGCGACTTTACCTCAGGCGCTAGATGGAGAACGAGACAGCATTCGTCAAGGGGTATCCAGTCTAGCTCCTGTCATTTGTCAGGCCCTGTTTGAGCGGGGCGGTCAGTTGGGTTTGCAGGCGGACGGTGCGGTTATCAACGGCTTCGGCATTCGGGCTTCCTTGTCGGCAGGACCGATTTACTACTCAGACTTAGTTAAGGTCTTGCCCTTTTCCAAACGTGTCCTGCTGGTTGCTATCAAGGGCAGTGATTTGGTGACTAGCTTGCAGACCGGCCTCCACCCTCAGATGTGGGGCATTATCCCAGACGGTGAGGGTTTTATGGTTAATGGCAGAGCAGTCGAGCCAGACAAGGTCTATCAGATTGTGACCAACTCTTTTGTCTGGAGCGGCAAAGACAACTATGACGATTTCCACAAGGCAGAAATTGTGCAAGACTTGGGCCTGGATATTGACATTATCAGCGAATTTTTCAAGAGACAATATGGAGGCTAGTATGGAACTAAGAAGACCAACTGTGGCAGATAAGGAAACGATTTTGGATATGTTGGCCGAGTTTGAAGCAGCAGGCTCTGCTATGGACGGAGGCTTTATCTCCAAAGATGTGGACTTTGAAGACTGGATTTTGCGAAACCAAGATTATGAAGCAGGCCTAAACCTACCAGACGGTTTTGTTCCTTCCATTCAATATGTATCATTTGACCAAACAGGTCGAGCCCTTGGTTTTCTTAGTTTACGCCTACGGCTCAACGATTTCCTGCTCAATAAAGGCGGTCATATTGGCTATTCCATTCGCCCGACCGAGCGTGGAAAGGGCTATGCCAAGGAACAACTGCGACTCGGTTTGCAGGAAGCTGCAACCAAAAATATTTCCAAGGTCCTCGTGACCTGCTCGACAGACAATCAAGCCAGTCGCCGCACGATTATATCCTGTGGCGGTAGCCTAGAAGATGTCCGCGAAGGAGTAGAGCGTTACTGGATTGGCTAACAGAAGGAGGTAGCTATGACGGAAAAGAGCTGGAACAATCCCAAACCAGGCGAGTGGAAGAGTGAGGAGCTCAGTCAGGGACGGATTATGGACTACAAGGCCTTTAATTTTGTGGACGGCGAAGGCGTGCGGTGCTCCCTCTATGTCAGCGGCTGCCTCTTTCACTGCCCCGGTTGCTACAACGTTGCCACCTGGTCCTTCAAGGCCGGGATTCCCTACACCAAGGAGCTGGAAGATCGCATCTTAGCAGACTTGGCTCAGCCCTATGTACAGGGTCTGACCCTCTTGGGTGGCGAGCCCTTTCTGAACACAGGTACGGTCCTCCCACTCGTCAAGCTAGTTCGGGAGGAATTGCCAGACAAGGATATCTGGTCCTGGACAGGCTACACATGGGAAGAATTGATGCAGGAAACGCCAGACAAGCTAGAGCTACTCAGTCATTTGGATATTCTCGTAGATGGCCGCTATGACAAAAGCAAACGCAACCTCATGTTGCAATTTAGAGGCTCTTCCAACCAACGCATCATTGATGTGCAAAGGTCGCTCAAACAAGGAAAGGTAGTTATTTGGGAGAGGTTGGAGAAATGATGGGTATTCATTTATCTCCCAGATAATTTGAGCTAAAAGCAAACAATAATAACCAGTTGTCCTCTTTGCCTGGGCAGCTGGTGTTTTTTGATCAAAGATGACCAAATAGACATTTTGACATGCAAAAAGCCTTGCAGGACAAGGCTTCGGAGATATATGAAAATCCTCCCTGTAGGGATCGAACCTACGACCCACGGATTAAGAGTCCGCTGCTCTGCCAGCTGAGCTAAGGAAGGGCAAAATAAAAATGCTGTATTGGTACCGGTTATTCAAAGATTGTATTGATCCCGCACGCTAAAAGCAGGTGGGTGACGTGTTTCTGACTTAGTTGCTTCTGGGTGAACCAGCCTGCATACTGTCAAAAGATCTTTGTCTCCCTAGTAATACAAAAATAGTCGGTCAACACATAGGTATGAATTCGTATACCACAGCAGTTCTTATTTATGATTTAATATTACCATATTTTTTGGAAAAATCAAGAGAAAATCGGCAAAAAATGTAAGCGGTGTCGCAAAAAACTAGTTGCGCTAGCTTTTGAGGCTAACTTTTCCCTTTCAGTTGTTTGATTTTTTCTTGGGTCATGCCCAAGGCACGCTCGTATTTTCCGGTGTTGTTGGCGGTGAAGTAGTCTGCATTCAGTAACTTATCGGGCAGGTATTGTTGGTCCACCCATTTTTCAGGATAGGCATGCGGATACTGGTAGCCAATGGCATTTCCCAGCTCCTTACTACCAGCATAATGGCCGTCTCGCAGGTGATTTGGAATAGGTAGATGACCGTTTTTCCGTAAATCAGCCAGAGCTGCATCCATAGCTAGATAGGCAGAATTGGACTTGGGAGAAAGAGCCAAATCGACTACTACATTGGCAATCAAAATGCGTGCCTCTGGAAATCCGATTTTCTGGGCAGCTTCAAGGGCAGTCACCGTATGAATCTGAGCCTCTGGATTGGCCAAGCCGATGTCTTCATAGGCAATGACCGTCAAGCGACGAGCCAGACTAGGCAGGTCTTCCGCCTCAATCAAACGGGCGGCGTAGTGGAGGCTGGCATTGACATCGCTGCCTCGAATAGCTTTTTGCAGGGCTGAGAGAATGTCGTAGTGGGCATCGCCGTTCTTGTCCATGCTGATGTAGGACTTTTGCAGGCTATTTTCCACAGCGTCTAGATCAATGTGGCGACTACCGTCGTCACTTTCCTTGGTCGATAGCACAGCCAGTTCTAGCGAATTGTAAGCAGCACGAAGGTCACCGTTGGTAGCATTAGCTAGGAAGTCCAGAGCCTCAGGCTCAATGGTAACAGGAAAATCAAAACCGCGTTCGCTGTCTGTCAGAGCCAGTTCCAAGGCTTGTCGGATGTGGCTGGTTTGCAAAGGCTGCAATTCAAAAATCTGTACCCGACTGCGAATGGCAGGTAAAATTGAGAAGAAGGGATTTTCAGTCGTTGCCCCAATCATGATGATATTGCCATTTTCCAAAAGAGGAAGCAGAAAGTCCTGTTTGGTCTTGTTGAGGCGATGAATCTCATCGAGCATGAGGACCAGGCCACCAGAAAACTTGGCTTCTTCAGCGATTTCCTGCAGGCGTTTTTGGTTGTCGGTCGTGGCATTAAAGGTCCGAAAGGCATACTTGGTCGTACCAGCAATGGCGGACGCAATCGAGGTCTTGCCAATCCCCGGCGGACCGTAGAGAATCATGGATGACAGCATATTGGCATCAATCATGCGACGGATAATCTTTCCAGGACCGACTAGGTGTTCTTGACCGATGACATCATCAATGGATTTGGGCCGCATACGAAGGGCGAGATTGGCTGGCATAGGCTTCCTTTCAGTGCATTTATGGTATAATCATTATACTACAATTTTAGGATTTGGAGAGAAACGAAGATGGCGGAGTTGACGGTGAGTGTTTTGGAAGAATACTTGCGTGACCACTATGGGACGACAGTTCCGGAGCAAAGTCTCTTTATGAAATTAGTGGAAGAAGTTGGTGAAGTGGCAGAGCTACTGAATCAACGTGCAGGCCGCAAGATGATGGATGGCGAAGACGACAGCTCTGCTCGTCTGGCAGAAGAATTAGCTGATGTTATTCACTATGCTGTAGCCTTGGCGGCGGTGAATCAACTAGATTTAACCAAGTCCATTTTGGAGAAAGACAAGCAGGCTTCCGTCAAATACGGTCGAGAAATAAATTTATTGGAATTTATAGAAAAGAGGAAATAGAATGGCAAAACATGGCTTTTTAGATGTGCTGGAAGCGGCACTGGACAAACATTTTACTTACGATTACGAGCTTAATTGGGACAAGAAAAACCACGCAGTTGAGTTGGCTTTCATCTTGGAAGCACAGAACGCGGCTGGGATTGAAACGGTGGACGATGAAGGTAATGCCTCTGCGGAGGATATTTTCCTAGAGGAGTATGTCCTTTTCTACAACCAGGACAAGTCTCGCTTTGACGAGGAAGACTACTTGGTCGCTCTGCCATTTGACGCCAAGAAGGGCTTTTCAGCAGAGTTTCTGACCTACTTCGCAGGTTTTCTCAAGGACACTGCCGACCAAGGTTTAGATGACCTCATGGACTTTTTGGCGGACCCAGAAGCCCAAGAATTTGTAATTTCTTGGGACGGTGAGGCTTTTGAAAAAGGCAGAGCAGACTTGGTGGAAGGGGAGTTTTACCCATATCCGAGGTATTAGGAGAAGTGAAGTAATATGGTGAAGAGGGAAACGTGATGAAAGAGATTACAGCAGCTATCCTAGGGGCAATTATGGCATTTTGGGTTTCCAATCAAACACTGAGTGATTCCTTAGATACAAAGTCTGGTTGGCGTGAAAAATTGTTTGCAGTTGCTTCAAAATATGAGTTGACATTAGATGATGCACAGACAGTGAGAACAGCTCTTAGGATTTTTCCGAATTTTGAAAAGGTGGAGGAATATTCTTTTACATGGTTTAGTAATATTATGATTGTTCATTTGGATAAGTATATTTTGAATAGTGAAGTTGTTACAGTGGAGGATGATAAATCTTCTACTACAAACGGACAAATTAAGGTAGGAGGATTATCGTTATTTGAGAAGTCTGAGGCAACTGTCCAAAAGTCTAAAAAGTTGAATACGATGAACTCTCAGTTTGTTCGATTGTTTGCTATGTTTTTACTCAAGTATCATTTTGATTATAGAAGTACTATGGGGGCAAAAGATTATTTGTTTTGGTTTAATAGGGAAAATAAAAATAAGCGGTATAGTCGTTTGGTAGAAGAAACTTATGAGAATTATAGGAAATTGCTTAAAAAATGGGGAGGAAGGATACAAATGGCAAATTCAACTCAATCTCAAAATTCAAAGTCAGAGGCAAATGGAGCTTGGGTGACAGGTTGGCTGGTAGGCTGCTCAACTTTATTTACTTTATTGATGATACAGGGACTATTTTTTGCCAACAGCAATGAAAAATTGTCCAGAAATGTTCAATTTTTTGATTTAAGACTAGGTGATATATTTAATCTTGATAATCTCGTTAATCTCGTTAATCTCGTTAATCTCGTTAATCTCTTATTAGTGCCTGTAATACTATTTATTCTTGCAATAGCCATATCTATACTTTCTGGTAAGGTTGTCAATAGAAGTAACGATAACAATTTGGTGCATACAACAGAGCAAGACGATCTGAAAACGATATGGGAAAGTATCTATAATCAAGAAAATGCTCAATCAGATTAGTTATAAGTTGGCTTGTAATTAAGTAAACTGTATTGAAGCGTTTGGGAAAATGAAATTTACAAAAGGAAACAAACATGAACTCATGGCAAGAATTAACCATTCACGTTCATCGTGATGCAGAAGAAGCAGTTTCAAATCTGATGATTGAAACGGGCAGTCAGGGGGTGGCAATTAGCGACTCGGCTGACTATGTGGGACAGGAGGACCGTTTCGGTGAACTCTATCCCGAGGTGGAGCAGTCGGATATGATTGCGATTACGGCCTATTATCCTGACTCTGTGGATATTGAGGAAGTTAAGGCAGACTTGGCGACTCGCTTGGCGGATTTGACCGGCTTTGGCTTGGAAACTGGTCAGGTCAGCCTAGAAAGTCAGGAGTTGGCAGAGGAAGACTGGGCGGACAACTGGAAGAAATACTATGAGCCAGCCCGCATTACCCACGATTTGACCATTGTGCCATCTTGGACCGACTATGAGGCGACTGCTGGTGAGAAGATTATCCGCCTGGATCCAGGCATGGCTTTCGGTACGGGCACCCACCCGACGACCAAGATGAGCCTCTTTGCTCTTTCTCAGGTCTTGCGTGGTGGCGAAACGGTCATTGACGTCGGCACAGGCTCAGGCGTCCTCTCCATTGCAAGTTCTCTCTTGGGTGCTAAGGAGATTTATGCCTATGACTTGGATGAAGTGGCGGTGCGTGTGGCCCAGGAAAACATTGACCTCAATGCCCATACGGGTAACATCCATGTCGCGGCAGGCGACCTGCTTCGTGGCGTTGACATTGAAGCGGAAGTCATCGTTGCCAATATCTTGGCGGATATTCTCATCCATCTGACCGAGGATGCCTACCGTCTGGTCAAGGACGAGGGTTACTTGATTATGAGCGGTATCATTGCGGACAAGTGGGACATGGTGCGAGCATCTGCGGAGGCGGCTGGCTTCTTCCTTGAGACCCACATGATTCAGGGTGAGTGGAATTGCTGTATCTTCAAGAAAACCGCTGACCGCTCAGGTGTGATTGGAGGCTAGGATGCAGCAGTATTTTGTCAATGGCAGAGCACCGCAGGGCATTTTCCAGATTAAGGATAAGGACACTGCTAAGCATATGTTTTCTGTTATGCGTTTGCAGGCAGACGACCAGATTGTCCTGGTCTTTGATGACGGCATCAAACGCTTGGCGCGGGTAGTGGACAGCCAGAGCCAATCTGTTGAAATCATCGAAGAACTAACAGACAATGTTGAATTACCTGTTTCCGTTACCATTGCTATGGGCTTTCCCAAGGGCGACAAGCTCGAATTTGTCGCCCAAAAGGCAACAGAGTTAGGCATGGCAGCCCTCTGGGCCTTCCCAGCGGATTGGTCTGTGGTCAAATGGGACGGTAAAAAGTTAGCCAAAAAAGTAGAAAAGTTAGAAAAAATTGCCCAAGGAGCAGCGGAGCAAAGCAAACGCAATCGCATTCCAGCTGTTCGTTTATTTGAGAAAAAATCGGATTTCCTAGCCCAACTAGCAGGATTTGACCAGATTATCTTAGCCTACGAAGAGGCTGCCAAAGAAGGCGAACAAGCCAACCTGGTGAAAATCTTATCTGGCTTAGAAGCTGGCCAATCAGTCCTTGTCATCGTCGGTCCAGAAGGAGGCGTGTCGCCTGAGGAAGTAGCTGCATTTGAAGGAGCAGGAGCGGTCAAGACAGGCCTAGGTCCACGTATCTTACGAGCGGAAACGGCTCCACTTTATGCTCTTTCTGCCATTAGCTACGCGACGGAATTGTTGAGGTAGTCCATGTTTGCCTTAGGTACGATTATCAATACCTTGGCCATTGCCCTAGCAGGTTTGCTAGGGTCTTGGTTTGGACATTTACTAAAAGAACGCCATCAATCGGGGTTGACGATGGCGAGTGGTGTTGCTATTCTCTTTTTAGGGATTTCAGGAACGCTGACAGGTCTTTTAAGAGTGGAAAATGGTCAACTGGTTACCCAGAATACCATGCTCTTTGTACTCAGTTTGGCTTTCGGTACTTTCTTAGGAGAAGTGCTTCATATCGAAGGCTGGTTTGAGCGCTTGGGTATCTGGCTGCGTGAAAAGTCTGGCAATGGTCAGGATTCACAGTTTTTAGATGCTTTTCTAACCGCATCCCTGACGGTCTGTATCGGTGCCATGGCCATTATCGGCTCTATCCAAGACGGCTTGACGGGGGATTATACCCTTCTCGCCATTAAGAGCATTCTGGACTTTATCATCATCTTTATCATGACGGCCAGCTTGGGCAAAGGGGCTGGCTTTTCAGCAGTACCGGTCTTGATTTTTCAAGGCTCTGTGACTCTTTTGGCGCGCTTGATTGAGCCTTTGATGACGGATCAGGCCCTTGCCAATCTCTCCTTTATCGGCTCCGCCCTCATCTTCTGTGTCGGCGTTAATATCATTTGGGACAAAAAGATTCGCGTGGCCAATATGCTACCGGCTATTCTCATTGCGGTGATTTGGAGCTATTTTGCATAAGAAAACCAGGATTTCCCTGGTTTTTACTGTTTTCGTTCAAACTGCAAGAGGCTGACCTGTCCCAAGCCCTTCCAGACCTCCTCGACTTGCCCGACCTGTTGAAAGTCATTTTTCAGGAGCACTTGCTGAGAAGCTTGATTTTCCGGCAGGACAAAGGCGGTGATTGTTTTTATTTGGCATTCGTCTAGTAGGAAATGGCAGAGCAGACTGACCGCTTGGCTGGCCAGACCACGATTCCAGAAGGCATGGTGAAGCCGATAGCCAATGGTCACCGACGCAGCCCGTTTCTTGTAGTCAAAAACTTCCAAAACGCCAATCAATTTCCCTTGGTGTTCCAGCCCCAAGAACAAACGCTTTTTCTTATCAAAATCCCTCTGAAAATGCCCAATGCGTTTGCGGAGGGTTTCTTTGTTTTGCGTGGAAGTGTTAGGGGTCATCTGAAAGTGAATGAGATTGGAGTAGATTTCCCACAAGTCATCAAGGTCTGTTTCCTCGATTTTCCGCAGTTGGAAGGAGGCGGCTTGTAGAGTAGGGAAGGTGTCAAACATGGTTGTCCTTTCAAAAGACAAGAGCTTGGGTGACCCAAACTCTCGACTTTTATCTATGTTTAGTTTTCTTTTTTCTTGCGGAATGCACCAACAAAACCAATCAGGCTGAAGCCGATTAGGCTAAGGAGTGAAGTGGCTTGACCAGTAGCTGGTAAAGCTTTGCTTGCTGCTGAGGTAGTAGTCGCCAGCTTGTGTTTTGGTGCGGGCGCTGCTGTTTTTTCAGCTGGAAGAGTAATAACCTGACCAGACGGAAGTGTGATTTGAACGCCAGTTTGACCAGTTGCTGTGTTCGTATTGGTATCTGTTTGACCAGTTGGAGGTGTCACTACTTTTGGCTCGGTATAGATAAAGCGGAACTCACCGAAACCTTCATTTTCAGAAGAGGCTTGGAGGTAAACAAGACCTTCTTGATTAACTACCAAGTCTTTTGCACGATCTGCCGTCAAGAAGCGGAGGTCTAAGCCCTTGATGCTATCGGTAAAGGTCCAGTTATTGTCTGTTGTTGGGTTGATGACCTTTTCAGCGATGATGTAGTTGATGATCGCTTGGCGGTTTTCCAGATTGAGTAAGTAGTTGACAGAGGCGTTTTTGACACCTGGGAAGGTACCATTTGCACGGTAGTTGTTGGTCACCACGATGAACTCTTGCTCATCTGTAACAGCCTGTCCATTGTACTGAAGGTTGCGAACACGGCTGGCAGTTTCGTTAACCACCTTACCGCTGCGGTCGTACTTGTTTGGCTGGGTGATGTCGTATTGGTAGGTTACGCCGTCAATGACGTCGAAGTTGTAGGTACGATAGTCGGTATTGATGAGATTTTGTGGCTCAGTAGAGCTTGGATCTACTTGATTGAACTGACCTGCAGACATTTCCAACCATTCTTTTAGTTGGGCACCGTTGACCTTCAAAATAGCCGCGACATTATCGTAGAGGTAGAGGTCTGCTACGTTCTTGATAGCGATTGGGCCAGCAGGAATGTCTGTGTAGGCTGTTGCATCGCCACGGGTTCCAGCCTTAAATGGGGCTGCTGCAGAAAGGATTGGTAGGTTAGCCTCAGGGGTTCCTGCTAGTTGCTGTTTGGCATACCAGATTTGGGCATTGTTGACGATTTGAACAGATGGGTCGTCTTGTACCAAGGCGAAGAAGCTGTTGATTGGTGCAGTTGTTTCACCGACTTGCTGGCGGACATAGTTGATGGTTTCTGTGTGAGCTTCTTTAGCAAGGTCAATGATACGGCTGTCGGCCACAGATGACTTGGTGTCAATCTTGCGGATGGCTGCCTTGCTAGAAGTCGTTGTCCATTTGCCATCAGTATAGGTCAGGTTGAGGTCGATGACACCAAGGTGGTCACCGTATTTACCAGCCATGGTGACAGGAGTGCCGTTGATTTTACCATTTGTGTCGTCCACGCCAGCATATTTAGCGTAGAAGCTTGGTTTTTCAGCTGTTCCTGGAAATTCTGCGTGGGAGTGACCTGTGATCACCGCATCAACTCCTGACAGGCTGGCGATTTGGTAACCGACATTTTCTTCGCCGACTTCATACTGGTCATCACCGATACCCGAGTGAGAAAGAACCAAAACGATGTCTGCGCCATTTTCACGAATAACAGGAACAATGTCACGGACTGCTTCAACCGCATCGCGCACGATGACCTTGCCTTCCAAGTAGGCCTTGTCCCAGTTGAGGATTTGTGGCGGAACGATTCCTGTGATACCAACTTTCAGGCTGACAGCCTTGCCAGTCGTATCTGTAAAGGTCTTGTCAATGATGGTATAGGGCTGGTATAAGAAGTCTTTGGTTGTAGGGTCGAGGACATTGGCATTGAGAAGGGGCATGCCAGCTGTTGTAATCACCTTACGGAGATAGTCTAGACCGTAGTTGAATTCATGGTTGCCGAGGGTGCCGGCATCGAAGCCTAGCGTATCCAAGGCAGTGTACATAGGGTGTTGTTCGCCTTCTTCAATCGGATCAATAAGAGACTTGTAATTTCCAAGAGGTGTTCCTTGGATGGTGTCACCGTTATCCACAAGGATGACGTTTGGATTTTCAGCCTTGGCTGTTTCAATGAGCACGGCAGTTTTGGCCAAACCGAGGGTTTCCACAGGCTTGTCTTGGTAATAGTCGTAGTTGACCAAGTTGGTATGGAGGTCCGTTGTTGCGAGGATACGGACATCGACAGATTGGCCTTCGACAGGAGTTGTTGTTTCCGTCGCGGCTACGCGTGTTTCAGTTGTAGGGCTAGTTGTTGTCTCGTCGCTAGTTGCTACAAGGCTAGCTGGGGTGCTAGTTTCAGTCGTTGTTTCGGTGCTAGCTGGATTTTCAGTAGCTGGGGCAGACTCAATCGCTGTTGAAACAACTGTTTCAGAAGGAGCGGTTTCAGTCCCAGTTGCGACTACGGAGCTGCTCGTCTCTGTTTGTCCTGTTTCAGCATTTACGACTGGGGTCTCTGTGTTGGTTTCTTCAGCAGAGACAAGGGCGGTGTTGGTGCTAGCCAGTAAAGCTAGGCTGAGGGCTAGGGCACACTTACTAAAACGAAATTTCATGAGAACCTCCATTTGATATTATCTCAAGAATATTATACCGGTTGAAAACGGAATCAGCAAGGTTTTTTCTTAAATATCCAAGAAAACAGATGGAAAACTTTCAGAAAGACAAGCAAAAACCGAACGATGCGCGAGGTAAGGCTAGGAGAATCAAGCACTATCAGGCATTTTTCAGGCTGAGCAAGTGGGAGGAAGCGGCGCTTCCCTTTTTCTTTTGCCCCTAAAGTGGTACAATAAAAGGAAACAGTTTCTGATGAGGGAAGAAGATGAAAGAAGTTAATTTTACGGGGGAAGAGGTTGTTGCGCTAACGGCCACCTATCTTCCAGCCGAGGATGTTCGTTTTGTTGAAAAAGCCTTGGATTTTGCGACAGAGGCACACAAGTCCCAATTTCGTAAATCGGGCGAACCCTATATTGTACACCCGATCCAGGTAGCAGGTATTTTAGCAGGACTCAAGCTGGATGCTGTGACGGTTGCCTGTGGTTTCTTACATGATGTGGTTGAGGATACGGATGTAACCTTGGATGATATGGAGGCTGAATTTGGTCCAGAGGTTCGCCATATTGTCGGCGGTGTTACCAAACTGGGTAAGGTTGAGTATAAGTCTCATGAGGAGCAGTTGGCTGAAAACCACCGAAATATGCTGATTGCTATGTCTCAAGATATGCGGGTAATTCTGGTCAAATTAGCCGACCGTTTGCATAACATGCGGACTCTTAAGCACTTGCGCAAGGACAAGCAGGAACGTATTTCACGTGAAACAATGGAAATCTATGCACCGCTTGCCCACCGTCTAGGTATTTCTTCTATCAAATGGGAATTGGAAGACATGTCTTTCCGCTATCTCAATGAGATTGAATTCTACAAGATTACTCGAATGATGAGCGAGAAGCGTCGTGAACGGGAAGAGTTGGTCAATGAAGTTGTTGATAAGCTAAGAGATTATACAGAAGAGCGCCATCTACATGGTCAGATTTACGGTAGACCCAAGCACATTTACTCTATCTATCGCAAAATGCACGATAAGAAAAAGCGGTTTGATCAACTCTATGATTTGATTGCCATTCGGTGCTTAATGAATACCCCAAGCGATGTCTATGCCATGTTGGGCTATATCCATGAACTATGGAAGCCCATGCCTGGTCGATTCAAGGACTACATTGCCAGTCCCAAAGCCAATGGCTATCAGTCCATCCATACGACAGTTTATGGGCCAAAGGGACCGATTGAGTTCCAGATTCGGACAGTGGAAATGCATCAGGTAGCAGAGTACGGGGTGGCAGCTCACTGGGCTTACAAGCGTGGTGGCAAGGCAACTGCTAGTGAAAAGGAGTTGCGCTGGATTAACAACCTGATTGAACTCCAAGAAGGAGCTGGGGATGCGCAAACCTTTGTAAATTCTGTCAAGGACGATATTTTTACAGAGCGTATTTACGTTTTTACACCAGATGGCGCGGTGCGTGAATTGCCTAAGGACTCCGTACCGATTGACTTCGCCTATGAAATTCATACCAAGGTCGGTGAGCGGGCGACAGGTGCCAAGGTCAACGGTCGTATGGTTCCTCTTACGACCAAGCTTAAGACAGGCGATCAGGTGGAAATCATCACCTCTGCCAACTCTTTCGGTCCAAGTCGTGACTGGGTCAACTTGGTTAAAACCCACAAGGCCCGCAATAAAATCAAGCAGTTCTTCAAGAACCAGGACAAGGAATTGTCTGTTTCAAAAGGGCGTGAGATGCTTCAGAACCTACTCCAAGAAAATGGCTACGTTCCCAACCAATACCTGGACCGTCGCCACATGGATGAGGTCCTGCAAAAGACCAGCTATAAGACCGACGAATCCCTTTTTGCGGCAGTTGGTTTTGGAGAAGTTTCTGCCATATCAATCTTTAACCGTCTGACAGAAAAAGAGCGTCGCGAAGCTGAGCGGGCTAAGGCCAAAGCTGTCGCGGATGAATTGGTCAACGGTGGCGAAGTCAAACACGACAACAAAGATAGTCTGAAAATCCGTCACGAAGGTGGCGTGGTCATTGAGGGGGCATCAGGCTTGCTGATACGGATTGCCAAATGTTGTAATCCAGTACCTGGCGATGAAATTGTCGGCTACATCACCAAGGGGCGTGGGGTAGCCGTTCACCGTGTAGACTGTATGAACCTCAAGAGTCAAGAAAACTATGATGTCCGCCTGATTGATGTCGGTTGGGAGGATGAAAATTCGACCAAGGAATACATGGCAAACATTGACATCTACGGGCTCAACCGTTCAGGTCTCCTCAACGATGTCCTCAAGGTTTTGACCAATGCCAGCAAGAACATTTCTTCGGTCAATGCTCAGCCAACCAAGGATATGAAGTTTGCAACTATCCACGTTTCTTTTGGTATTTCCAACCTGGCAACCTTGACCAGTCTGGTGGACAAGATTAAATCAGTGCCAGAAGTTTACTCAGTGAAAAGGACCAACGGATAAGATGAAAATTGTATTACAACGTGTATCACAGGCCAGTGTGACCATCGACGGAAGTATCCATGGGCAGATTGAACAAGGGCTTTTGCTCCTAGTCGGTGTGGGGCCAGATGACAGCCAGGAAGACCTGGACTATGCTGTTCGAAAAATCGTCAATATGCGGATTTTTTCAGATGAAGCAGGCAAGATGAACAAGTCCGTTCAAGATATAGGGGGCAAGATTTTATCCATTTCCCAATTTACCCTTTTTGCGGACACCAAAAAAGGCAATCGCCCTGCCTTTACAGGAGCGGCAGCTCCTGCCCTAGCCAGCCAACTTTATGATGCTTTTAACCAAGCCTTGTCAGCCTTTGTGCCTGTTGAAGTGGGTATTTTTGGGGCGGATATGGCGGTCAGTCTGGTCAATGATGGGCCGGTGACCATTGTTTTGGATACGAAAAATCGCTAGTCGTCTATACTTTTTATGTCTATTTTGATATACTAAAGGAGAATTAGACGTGGAGGTTTGCCATGAAAAACTTACTGACCAATCATTTTTTCTACCTAACGGTGGCTTTCACCTTGATTTTGGTGATTTACTTTAGTGGAATCGACAAGCGATGGATTATCTTAGCGAGCTTTCTCTATTTTATCCCTTCGCAGATTTTGTACCGTCGTCGCCTTAAAGAGCGACTCCAAGAAGACCAGCCCAAGTAGGTTGGTTTTTTACTAGGCATTGGTTGGTGTCATCCAATGTGCTATACTTAAAGGAGATGTGCTAAATAGCAGTTGATTTAGAGGAGAAAGGGGGGCAGGAAGATGAGAAAATTTTTTCAAGACCTTAATCAAGACTATCTGGAAACCAGAAGTTCAACTAGAGAAGATTGGCTGGAGTGGATTATCCAGAGAAAGATGACCTGGGGCATGCGGTGGGGTTTGGTAGCAGTCATAGTATTTGTCCTGCAGCCCTTCACCTACAATCCTTCCGTCCTTTTAGCCTGTTTTTATATTGGGCTCTTGCTCGGGCTCCTCTATATCCTCGGTCAGGCGTTTTTTGCAGCTAGGTCAATTTTCCACAATTGGAAGAAGAGATGATGACTAATTTTGAGTTTTAAAATGAAAAATCGCTCAGCTTGTTTAGGCTGGGCGATTGGTTTTTTCTACGAATAATTCATGGGCGATGGTTGTAGGAATAGCCAGTTCTTTGTCCTTGTACTGGATAGTAATGGTTTGAGCAAAGTGGTCGAAGTCTGTCACAAGCAGTTGGTCGCCGAGGGCTAACTCATGTTGCTCCAAGTATTGGAGGAGCTGGTAGAAATCATGGATACGAACCAGTTGGTAGGTGCCTGTTTCTGTCAGTTGGGCTAGCCGTGTCTGGTAGCGTTCAATCAAGGCCTGTCCTTCTTTTGGAATGCTGCCGCCGTGTGGGCAGGTCTGGGGATAGTCCAGGAGTTTATCCAGTCGGTTGATAAAATGGTCTGAAACGGTGTGTTCTAAAATTTCAGCTTCTTCATGGACTTGTTCAGGGGAATAGCCCAGCTGCTCGACCAAAAAGACTTCGATCAGGCGGTGCTTGCGGTAGAGGTTAGCGACCATCTCCAAGGCGGCTTGGCTGAGGAGATAACCGCTTGTCTTGTCCTTTTCAATCAAGCCTTCTGCTAGCATCTTTTTAATCATTTCTGAGACGGCTGGGGCAGAAAAATTCATCTTTTCTGCAATCAATTTATTGGTAATCTTATTTTGACTTTGCCCTAATTCATAGAGGGTTTTCAGGTAGTCTTCTTTGTTTGGTGTCATAGTCTCTCGCTTTCTAATTATAAATATTATACCAAAAAATTAGGAAATTCATTGACAGAATAATTTTTTTAGTATATATTAAAACCAAAGTTAAGTATACCTAATTATTTAAAAAGGAGAACCTATATGAAAAAACTACTTCTTAGTTTCGCTCTGCTATTGTCCCTAATCGGGCTAGGAGCTTGTCGTTCAACGCAAAGCCCAGAGGCTTCCAGCAAGCCGCGAGTGGCGGTCACAACCTCTTTCCTTAGTGATATGGTCTATCAGTTAGCTGGAGATGAGGTGGAGCGTGACCTGCTGATTCCAGCGGGAGAGGATCCGCACCTCTATGTTGCCAAGACCAGCGATCTGTCCAAACTGCAGAAAGCAGATCTTGTTCTCTACCACGGCTTGCACTTTGAGGGCAAGATGGTGGAGGCCTTGGAAAAGACGGGTGTGGCAGTGTCTAAGAACTTTGCCCAGTCGGATTTGACAACTATGGATGAGGACGGCGAGCAGATTGTGGACCCCCACTTCTGGTTTTCTATTCCGCTCTATAAGTCAGCGGTAGCGGTGGCTTCAGAGGAGTTGCAAAAGCTTCTTCCGGAAAAAGCAGAGCTGATTCAGAAGAATACCGATTCTTATCTGGCTCAGTTGGATGACTTGCATGCGTGGATTGAAAAAGAGTTGAGCGTCCTGCCTACTGAGAGCCGTTACCTAGTAACCCCTCATGATGCCTTTAACTACTTCGCAGCCAGCTATGACTTTACCCTCTATGCACCGCAGGGTATTAGCACCGAGTCGGAAGTAGCCAACAGCGATATGATTGAAACGGTCAATATGATTCTAGAACATGGTATTAAGGCTATCTTTACAGAGTCAACGACCAGTCCTGAACGGATGGAAAAATTGCAGGAAGCTGTCAAGGCCAAGGGTGGTCAGGTGGCTGTTGTAACAGGTGAGGGCAAGGAGTTGTTCTCGGATTCCCTAGCGCCAGAAGGGGAAGACGGAGCGACATTTATTGAGATGTACAAGCACAATATCAAGTTGATTGTGGAGCATTTGCAGTAGGAAGGTTGGGAAAATGGAAGAAATTCTGAGAGTGGAGAACCTGTCCTTGCACTATGGTGCTAGACAAGTCAAGGCTCTAGATCAGGTCAGTTTTCAGCTACCCAAGGGTTGTCGTGCAGCCTTGGTCGGACCAAATGGTGCAGGGAAATCCAGTTTGTTCAAGGCTATCTTGGGCTTAGAAAAAGGGGTGACTGGCAAGGTCTCGCTGCTGGGTCAGTCGCAGCAGTTGGACCAAGTCATTCAGAAAAAGGTTGCCTATATTCCCCAAGCCAGTCAGGTCAATTGGCAGTTTCCGGCAAGGGTCCTTGATATTGTCCTGATGGGGCGCTTTGCCCACACCAGTGGTTTCTTCCGCCGACCAAGTTCTTGTGATAAGGAAAAGGCAGAGCAGGCCTTGGAAGAGATGAAGATCAGTGAGTTACGTAATCGGCAGATTGATCAGTTGTCAGGAGGTCAACGGCAACGGGTCTTTCTAGCCAGAGCCTTGGCTCAGGAAGCTGAACTCTATATGATGGATGAGCCCTTGGCGGGAATTGATCAGGCGACGGAGCAAATTATCATGGACTGTTTGAAGAAGTTTCAGCAGGCAGGAAAGACCTCTCTGGTCATCCACCATGACCTCCTGACCTTGGAAAAGTACTTTGACCATGTCATCTGGCTTAATGGTCGCTTGGTAGCGGAGGGACCAATGGATCAGGTGGATCTGCTGCAAGCCTATCAGCTTGCCTATGGCCAGGAACCAGCCTTCTTTCTAAAGGAGGGGCTTGGTCATGCTTGAACTCCTGCGGGATTACTCTTTTTGGACAGTGGCTATGGGAACTCTGGTTTTGGCTCTGGCGGCTAGTCAGATCGGAACCATCAGTGTTTTGACCAGGCAGAGTTTAATCGGAGATAGCTTGGGACATGCGGCCTATCCTGGCATTATCCTGTCCTATATGGTCTTTCAATCACGCCAGCCCCTGCTTCTGTTGCTTGGAGCGGTGGGTTCAGGCTATCTGTCCTACGGATTGGTTGGCTGGCTCTGCCGAAGGGGGCGGACCAGTAGGGTCAATGCCTTGGCTCTGGTTTCAGCGGCCTTCTTTGGACTGGGCTTGGTTCTCAAGCAGTATGTTCAGGGCAATGTTGCCTTTCAAGGAGCAGCCCAGGCAGGTTTGGAAAACTATGTCTTTGGTCAGGCCGCCTTTATGCAGTTGGACGATGTTCTGCTCATTTGCTTGGTTGCTTTGCTTGGCCTGTTCTTATTTGGCTGGTATTACCAGTCGCTTAAACTCTATCTGTTTGACAGACAATTTGCCAAGCTAGTGGGGATTCCTGTGGAAAAGATTGACCGCCTGACCCTGTTTTTGCTGCTGAGTTTGATTGCGGTTGGCTTGAAGGTGGTCGGTGCTATCCTGATGAGTAGTTTCTTGATAGCACCAGCCGTCTTTGGCTTGCTCCTGGGAAAATCCTATAGCCAAACCTTAGCTTTGGCGGCTGGAATTGCCAGCTTTTCAGCCTTTGTCGGAACCTATTTGAGTTCGGTTGTGAAGGGGCTATCGACTGGACCTACCATCATCGTTTGTTTGAGTGTATCGTCCCTAGTGGCCTTTGCCTATGTGACCTATATCAGAAAGGAGAATGTGCATGCTTGAGGTCTTCTTGATTTTACTGGCTGTTGGTTCTTCTTGTGGCTTGATTGGGCCTGTCTTGGTGGTGCGTAATCAGGCCATGTTGGCAGATGCCTTGTCCCACTCAGTTCTCTTGGGCATTGTGTTGGGCTTTTTTGTCAGTCAAAACCTAGATTCTCCCCTGCTCTTGTTTGGGGCGGCGGTCTTTGGCTTACTGACAGTCCTAGCTATTGAGGGGCTACACAGTCGCAAGCTAGCTCAGGATGCGGCGACGGGCTTGCTCTTTACCTTTTTCTTCGCCCTAGCTGTTATCCTTATCTCCCTTTTTGCCCGTAATGTCCATCTGGACTTGGACATGGTCCTGATGGGCGAGGTGCTCTTTGCTCCGCTCAACCGGCTGGACCTCTTTGGTCTATCTCTACCGCTAGCCTTGGTCAAGTCTGTCGGTCTCCTGCTGGTCTTACTGGTCTTCTTTCTCCTCAACTTTCAAGCACTCAAGCTGTATCTGTTGGATAAGGAGCAGGCGAGACTACAGGGGATTGCCACCCAAAGACTGGAATGGAGCCTTCTTTTTCTGGTTTCTTTGACAACGGTTTTCTCCTTTGAGGCGGTCGGCTCTATGGCGGTCATTGTTTTTCTAGTAGCACCCAGTATGGCGGCCTTGCCTTGGTCTCGGCATTTCTTCCAGTTTTTAGTTTTGGGGCAATGCTGCGCCACTCTGATGATTTGTCTAGGCTTTGGGCTTGCCAGCTGGCTTGATCTGACCATGTCTGGGGCCTGTTCGGTCATGGGTCTTTTGACAGTCTGCGTCAGCTTTTTCCTAAAAAATACCCTAAAAACCTAGTTTGGCAAATGAAATTGTCAGACTTTTTTGATACCATAGAAGAAAGAAAAGGAGGCTTTTATGACACGTTTACAAGATGATTTTTACGAATACGTCAATGGCGAATGGGCAAAAACAGCCGTGATTCCAGACGATAAGCCAAGAACAGGTGGTTTCTCTGATTTGGCGGATGAGATTGAAAAGCTCATGATTGACACGACCAATGCTTGGTTAGCGGGAGAAAACGTCCCAGAAGATAGCGTTTTGCAAAACTTTGTGGCCTTTCACAAACAAGTAGCCGACTATGAAACCCGTGACCGTTTGGGTGCAGAACCAGTACAAGCCTTGATTGCGGAGTACAAGGCTCTCAACTCTTTCGAAGAATTTACCAGCAAGCTGGCAGAATATGAGTTGGCAGGCAAGCCAAACCTCATGCCTTTTGGTGTGGCACCTGACTTTATGGATGCGACAACCAATGTTCTGTGGGCAGATTCTCTAGGCATTATCTTGCCAGATACGACCTACTATGAAGAAGGTCATGAAAAAGGAGCGGAATTGCTTAAAATGTGGAGAGAGAGTCAAGAAGCTCTCTTGCCTAAGTTCGGTTTCAGCGATGAGGAAATCAAGGACCTATTAGACAAACGTTTGGAACTGGATGCTAAGATTGCCAAGTATGTCTTGTCAAATGAAGAGGGGGCTGAATATGCCAAACTCTACCATCCGTATGAGTGGGCAGATTTTACTGCCTTGGCACCAGAGTTGCCTTTGGATGATTTCTTTACAGTGATTTTAGGGCAAACGCCAGACAAGATTATCGTGCCTGAGGAACGCTTCTGGCAGGCTGCTAAGGAAATTTACAGTGCGGATAATTGGGAGCTTTTGAAGGCGACCTTGATTTTGAAAGCGGCAGGAGCTTATACAGCCTTCCTGTCGGATGAAATCCGTATTCTAGCAGGAGCCTACAGCCGTGCTCTTTCTGGTACACCGCAGGCTCAAAATCAAGAAAAAGCAGCCTATAACTTGGCACAAGGCTACTTTAACCAAGCCCTCGGTCTTTGGTATGCTGGGGAGAAATTCTCACCAGAGGCTAAGGCGGATGTGGAAGCAAAAGTTGCCAAGATGATTGAGGTTTACAAGTCTCGTTTGGAAACGGCAGACTGGTTGGCTCAGGAAACGCGTGACAAGGCCATTGTCAAACTCAATGTTATCAAGCCTTACATCGGCTACCCAGAAGCCTTGCCAGAGCGTTACTATAAGAAAATTGTTGACCCAAGCAAGTCCTTGGTGGAAAATGCCATCGAACTAAACAAGATTGACATTGCTCATGGTTGGAGCAAGTGGAACAAGCCTGTGGATATTAAGGAATGGGGTATGCCAGCCCACATGGTCAACGCCTACTATAACCCACAGAAAAACTTGATTGTCTTCCCGGCGGCGATTTTGCAGGCGCCATTCTACTCGCTAGAACAGTCTTCATCAGCTAACTACGGCGGTATCGGTGCGGTTATTGCCCACGAGATTTCCCATGCCTTTGACTCAAACGGTGCTTCCTTTGATGAGAACGGTAGTCTCAACAACTGGTGGACAGAAGAAGACTATGCTGCCTTTGAAGCCCGTACTCAGCAGGTCATCGACCAGTTTGAGGGTCAGGATTCCTACGGTGCAAAAATCAATGGTAAGTTGACCGTGTCAGAAAACATTGCCGACCTTGGTGGGATTGCAGCAGCCCTAGAGGCAGCCAAGTCAGAGGAAGACTTCTCCGCAGAGGAATTCTTCACTAACTTTGCTCGCATCTGGCGGATGAAGGCTCGTCCTGAGTACATGCAGATGTTGGCGAGTGTCGATGTCCACGCACCAGGTCACCTACGCACCAACATCCAGTTGCCAAACTTCGATGAGTTCCATGAAACATTTGGCGTTCAAGAAGGCGACGGTATGTGGCGGGCTAAGGAAGACCGTGTGATTATTTGGTAAAAATGGGAAAACAGCTAGTGAAAACTGGCTGTTTTTGTCTTTCCCAATTCCCCCAAAACGTGATATAATAGTAAAGATAATTTATTGACATGGAGAAATGACATGAGCTTCTACAATCACAAGGAAATCGAGCCCAAATGGCAGGAATTTTGGGCAAAAAATCATACTTTTAAAACGGGAACAGATGCGGAAAAGCCAAACTTTTATGCCCTAGATATGTTCCCTTATCCGTCTGGTGCGGGCTTGCACGTTGGTCACCCTGAGGGCTATACTGCGACGGACATTCTCAGCCGTTACAAGCGTGCCCAAGGCTACAACGTCCTTCACCCAATGGGTTGGGATGCCTTTGGTCTGCCAGCGGAGCAATACGCTATGGACACGGGAAATGACCCAGCTGACTTTACAGCAGAAAACATTGCCAACTTCAAGCGTCAGATTAACGCCCTTGGCTTTTCTTACGACTGGGACCGTGAGGTTAATACAACAGATCCTAACTACTACAAGTGGACCCAGTGGATTTTCACTAAGTTGTATGAAAAAGGCCTGGCCTACGAGGCAGAAGTGCCTGTTAACTGGGTAGAGGAATTGGGAACAGCTATCGCCAACGAAGAGGTCCTTCCTGACGGAACATCTGAACGTGGTGGCTACCCAGTTGTCCGCAAGCCAATGCGTCAATGGATGCTGAAAATCACAGCCTATGCAGAACGCTTGCTCAATGACCTAGAAGAGGTTGATTGGCCAGAGTCGATTAAGGATATGCAACGCAACTGGATCGGCAAGTCAACTGGTGCCAATGTGACCTTCAAAATCAAGGACACAGACAAGGACTTCACTGTTTTCACAACTCGTCCAGATACCCTCTTTGGAGCTACCTATGCTGTCCTTGCCCCTGAGCATGACTTGGTTGATAGCATTACATCGCCTGAGCAGGCAGAAGCTGTGGCAGAGTACAAACGCCAAGCTTCTCTCAAATCAGACCTTGCCCGTACAGACTTGGCAAAAGATAAGACAGGTGTTTGGACAGGTGCCTACGCAATCAACCCTGTGAACAACAAGGAAATTCCAATCTGGATTGCTGATTATGTCCTTGCAAGCTACGGAACAGGTGCTATCATGGCTGTTCCTGCCCACGATGAGCGTGACTGGGAATTTGCCAAACAGTTTGGTTTGGACATTATTCCAGTTTTGGAAGGTGGCAATGTAGAAGAAGCACCTTACACAGAAGATGGTGCCCACATCAACTCGGACTTCCTAGACGGTCTGAATAAGGAAGAAGCTATTGCCCAAATGGTGGCTTGGTTGGAAGAAAATGGTCTCGGTCAGGAGAAGATTTCTTACCGCCTCCGTGACTGGCTCTTCAGCCGTCAACGTTATTGGGGTGAGCCGATTCCAATCATCCACTGGGAAGATGGCACTTCCACAGCAGTCCCAGAAAATGAGTTACCTCTGGTATTGCCAAAAACCTCAGACATCAAGCCTTCAGGTACAGGGGAGTCCCCTCTTGCTAACTTGACAGATTGGTTGGAAGTGGTGCGTGAAGACGGCGTAAAAGGTCGCCGTGAGACCAACACCATGCCACAATGGGCGGGTTCTAGCTGGTACTACCTCCGCTATATCGACCCACACAACGATGAGAAATTGGCAGACGAGGAGCTTCTCAAAGCTTGGTTGCCAGTGGACATCTACATCGGTGGTGCCGAGCACGCGGTCCTTCACCTGCTCTATGCTCGTTTCTGGCACAAGTTCCTCTATGACCTTGGCGTTGTACCGACCAAAGAGCCATTCCAAAAACTCTTTAACCAAGGGATGATTTTGGGAACTAGCTACCGTGATAGCCGAGGAGCCCTCGTTGCTACTGATAAGGTTGAAAAACGTGATGGTTCTTTCTTCCACATCGAAACTGGTGAGGAGTTGGAACAGGCACCTGCTAAGATGTCTAAGTCACTTAAAAACGTGGTTAACCCAGATGATGTGGTCGAGCAATTCGGTGCGGACACCCTCCGCGTTTATGAAATGTTCATGGGCCCACTTGACGCCTCAATCGCCTGGTCAGAAGAAGGCCTCGAAGGCAGCCGTAAGTTCCTTGACCGTGTTTATCGCCTCTTGACGACCAAGGAGCTTGTGGCGGAAAATAGCGGAGCGCTTGATAAGGTCTACAATGAAACTGTGAAGACGGTGACAGAGCATATTGAAGACCTGAAATTCAACACGGCTATCGCCCAGCTCATGATTTTTGTCAATGCGGCCAACAAGGAAGACAAGCTCTACGTCGAATACGCCAAAGGCTTTGTCCAATTGATTGCTCCATTTGCACCACACTTGGCAGAAGAACTCTGGCAGGGTCTGGCAAATACAGGTCAGTCAATCAGCTATGTCACATGGCCAACATATGACGAAAGCAAGCTGGTAGAAAGCGAAGTGGAAATCGTTGTCCAAATCAAGGGCAAAGTAAAAGCTCGCTTGACCGTAGCCAAAGATCTAGCACCAGCTGAACTTGAAAAAGTTGCCCTTGCAGACGAAAAAGTCCAAGCTGAAATCGCTGGTCAAACAGTGGTGAAGGTGATTGTTGTTGCAAACAAACTCGTCAATATCGTTACCAAGTAACGATTGCCTCGTTTGTTTGTCCATTTCCAACCTCCAACAGCCTATCCGTAGACTGTTGGAGCCAACTAAATTGGTGAATATTGTTGTGAAATAAATGTAAATAATATGAAAACGACTTCCGTATTGGAGGTCGTTTTTGGCTGTTTATAGATAACTTTTCTCGCTCAACCAAGCGTGAATAACAGAGAGGGTTTTGTCTTGGAATTTGCCGGATTCATACATATGGTCTGCTCCTGTCAGAGAAACCAGGACAGAATCTTGGTAGTTTTTAGCTGTTTTTTGGGCAATGGCAGAAACGGTCATCTTGTCCTCGCTACCTGTGATGACCAGAACAGGTCCTGTAATCTTACTAAAATCCACGTAGCCTGCTCTGCTTTTGTCAAAGAAAGGAAATGCCATCTGAGTATAAACCTTGCCAGACTCGGGCACCAGGGTCTTGAAGATCTCTTCTTTGAGGGAAAGCTCCTGAACGTTAAGGCAGTAGCGGAAGAATTCGTCTTTATAAGGTGGCATGGGCTTTTTCCAAAATCCCCAGCGTAAGAAGTGGCGGATAAAACAACGAATCATGGTTGGGTAGAGAGCGAAGATGTCAGCTGTAGGAGCGGGTCCCATGAGAATCATGCCAGCCACCTGAGTACGTTCTGCGACCATTTGGGCCAAGAGGCAACCCAGAGAATGCCCCAAGAGCAGCGGTGGCTCATCCAGGCTTTCGACCAAGGCCACCAGGTCATCAGCATAGTCTGTCAGGCTGACGGCACCGACCTTTTCCATGACTTCATCATAAGGTAGGTCGTGGTAGCGCAGGCTAGGGGTGTGGACCCGCAAGCCCATTTTTTCTAATTTATGGGCAAAATCTCCCCAGACGGAGCCGTCACACCAGGTTCCGTGAATTAAAACGATATCTTTCATCATTGACCTCCATTTTTTATCAGTATAGCATAGAAATAACTCGGAAAAAAGAGGGCTTTTTTTGAAAAAGACCGTCTGGGATCGTTTTAAAATGTATTTGTTATTGACCTGCAAGTTTGCTGTAACAATTGTTACATTTCCTTAAGTTTCCTGCAAGTTTTCTCCTTTAGGATAGAATGCATGACAAAAAGGTAAAGGAAAGAAAACAGATGAAGACACAATTATTACAACAAAAAATCAAAATGGGGATGCTGGCTGCAACCGCCAGTTTTACCCTAGGTCTAGCCAGCTTGACTGTCCAAGCGGATACCAGTAGCACGGATAGCCCAACAGTAGCCCAGCTGACCCAGCAAGCTGAAGAAAAAGCCGCTGCAAAAGCGGCAGCAGAGGCCAAGGCAGCGGCAGAAGCTGCAGCCCAAGCAGCTCTTGCAACCAACCTGGTATCAGAAGTAACGGTCACTTATACAGCCAATACTTATCCCGTTGGGCAGTGTACTTGGGGAGCTAAGGAAGTAGCCACTTGGGCAGGCAATAACTGGGGCAATGGTGGCGACTGGGCAGCCAGTGCCGCTGCTGCAGGATTTGAGGTTGGAACGACACCGAAAGTAGGGGCCATTATGGTGTGGACCGATGGTGGTTACGGGCATGTGGCAGTCGTGACAGATGTTAGCAGTGATGGTCAAGTACAGGTTCTGGAATCAAACTATGCGGGTAATATGACGGTGGCCAATTACCGTGGTTGGTTCAATCCAGCCAATGAAGGGGCGCAGATTTCCTATATTTACGCACCAGTGGATGTTTAAAACGGATTGTTCCTTTAAGTTTTATGAAAGGAAGAAGAGCTATACTATCCTTAAGAAAACGAGAGAAGGAGGTATTAATTATGAATTCAGTAAAAATTGGTTTATCTGCAGCCCTTGCATCAGTTACCATGATTGGAGCAGGACAATTGGTCCAGGCTGATACGACTTATATGGCTCAGACTTATTCAACACTTGAGCAAGCCTCTGTTAAAAGCCTGATTCAAGGCCAAACGATTACAGTTCCAATCGAGTTTGCAAGCTAATTATTAGAGGCTGGGCTCAAGCCCAGCTCCACTTCTCAGAGTTCGTTTCAATATCTCAGCGCAGTGGTTGATTGGCAGATTTGTTCGTGTTTTGCACTCCAAATCTGGCCTCTACGACTGATGCGAACAGAGTTCGCCTTATTTCCAACCTCCAACTGTCTCCCAGACAGTTGGAGCTGTACGGGGGTGGGAGTAAAATAGTCCAGTGGACTATTTTAGCCCGAACCTACTGTTTGGAAGTGAGGGGAACTCTTTTTTGACCTAGTCGAGTTCTTTCCCACTCCCTTTTCTATGCCATAGTTTTTTTCAATGACCTTGATAAAGAATTTATATTGGTCAAGTCGAGCTGGTCATGATAAGATATCTAAATGATAAGTTGAAAGAATGTGTTTTGTTTCATGAAAGAACAAGATGGTTTTTCAACGCAGCACACTATGTTACAGCATGAGGTAGAAAATATGAAAAAAATGGCATTGTTCACTAGTTTCGTCCTTGCAAGTTTTGCCTTGGCAGCTTGCAGCACCAGCTCATCGACGAGCACCAGTTCAGATCAAACCCTTTATGAGCAAATTCAAGCAGAAGGTGTCATTCAGATTGGTACAGAAGGTGCCTATGCTCCTTATTCTTACCATGATGAGAGTGGAAAGCTTGTCGGTTACGATGTTGAAGTTGCAGAAGCTGTCGCAGCAAAATTGGGGCTTGAAGTTGAGTTTGTTGAGACAGAGTGGGATGGCATGATCGCAGGCTTGGATGCAGCTCGATTTGACACAGTAGCAAACCAGGTGAGCATCACCGATGAGCGCAAGGAAAAGTATGATTTTTCTAAACCATACACCTACATTTACGGTGCCTTGGTGACTCAGTCTTCCAACCAGGATATCACGCAGTTTGAAGATCTTTCAGGAAAAAAATCTGCCAATAGTTTAACCAGTAACTGGGCAACGGTTGCTGAAAGCTATGGAGCAGAAGTGGTTGGGGTAGATGGTTTCCAACAGGCTGTTGAATTGTTGACGGCGGGTCGTGTAGATGCAACCATCAATGACAATGTTGTATATTTAGATTACTTGAAGCAGCATCCAGATGCAGCGATCCAGGTCGTTGCTCTAACTGAGGATGTGCAGACAACCGCCTTTCCAGTTGTAAAAGGCAATGAAGAATTGGTTGCAGCGATCGACCAAGCCTTGGCTGATTTGGCTGCGGAAGGAAAATTGACAGAAATTGCTGAGAAATATTTCGGCGAAGATGTTTCGACAGCAGCAGAATAAGGAGAAACGATGACAGATAGATTATGGCAGTTGTTAGTGGACTCATTTGTCCAAATTCTTGTACCAGGATTGTTGGTGACGATTCCCCTAACGATTCTGTCATTTTCTATTGGTCTTCTGATTGCAATTGGGACTGCCTTGGTGCAAATTGCTGGAGTTCCAGTCTTGAAGCAGCTGGCACGATTCTATATTTGGATCATTCGAGGGACCCCACTTTTGGTCCAACTCTATGTGATTTTCTATGGTTTACCGAGTTTGGGACTGGTGATTGATGCCTTTCCCTCTGCGGTTCTGGTCTTTTCTATCAACACGGGAGCCTATGCTGCGGAAACCATTCGTGCCTCCATTGAGGCAGTGCCCAAGGGACAGTTGGAAGCGGGATATACGGTTGGTTTGAGCTTTGGCCAAACCATGCGGCGGATTATATTGCCACAGGCCTTTCGTGTCGCCTTTCCCCCTCTTTCCAATACTTTGATTGGCTTGGTGAAAGATACATCCTTGGCAGCCAATATCACGGTCTTAGAAATGTTTATGGCCACCCAGCAGATTGCAGCAAGGACCTATGAACCCTTTGCACTCTATTGTGAAGTTGCCTTGATTTACCTCTTCTTCTCGACCATTCTGACCAAGTTGCAGGCTTATGGTGAAAAGAAACTGGCTACCTATTAGGAGGACAAGATGCTACAAGTTGAACAACTAAATTTGTCCTTCAAGGGACAGCAGGTGATTTATGATTTGGATATGGGGCTTGAAAGTGGACAAGTAGTAGTAATTCTGGGGCCATCTGGCTCTGGGAAAACCAGTCTCTTGCGGTCCTTGAATTTCTTAGAAGAAGCAGATAGCGGCCGTTTGACCTTTGGAGGCGAAAGCTATGATTTGGCTAAGATGTCAAAGAAAGCTATTGCAGCCATTCGTAAACGGACTGGCTTTGTTTTCCAGCACTATAATCTTTTTGCCAATAAAACAGCGCTTGAGAATGTCACAGAAGGCTTGATTGTCGGACGAAAATTGAATAAGGAAGAAGCCTTGCGAATTGGTCGCTCTGCCTTGGACAAGGTGGGGTTGGGAGATAAATACCAGGCCTATCCAAGTCAGCTTTCAGGCGGCCAACAGCAACGGGTCGGTATTGCACGTGCCATTGCTACCAATCCAGAAGTGATTTACTTTGATGAGCCGACTTCGGCTTTGGACCCGGAGTTAATCGGAGAAGTGCTGGAAGTCATGGTGGAATTGGCTAAGGAAGGTATGACCATGCTGGTTGTAACGCATGAGATGGGCTTTGCGCGTGCTGTGGCAGACAAGGTCATTCTGATGGACCAGGGTCGGATTGTGGAAGTCGGCAGTCCTGAGCAGATTTTTGACCACCCAAAAGAAGAACGGACCAAGCAGTTCTTGGCTCGGATTCGTCAAGAAAGTACAGACCAAGGTTAAGCCTTGGTCTTTTTTAACTTTTCAGCAGGTCTTTTTTGGGTTATAATAGAGAAAACGTTTGCGTAAAAATGAACAAGGAGGATGAGGATGGTTAGTCTTGCAGAAGTTGCCCGTCGGGCAAATGTGTCCAAAATGACGGTGTCTAGGGTATTGAATCATCCAGAAAAAGTGAGCCAATCCTTGAGGGAATTGGTCGAACAGGCGATGAAGGACTTGAATTACCGTCCCAATATTCAGGCTCAAGCCTTGGCGCAAAAGCGGACCCGGATTATTCAGGTGATGATTTTAGAAGAGATGGCGCTGGTGGAACCCTATTATGCTGCGCTTTTGGCAGGAATTGCCCAGGCTGCTCAGACCAATCAATACAGCATGCACCTGGCAACGGCAAAGGAGGCCCTGTCGGATCAGTGTGATGGCTATATCGTGATGGGAGCCCGTCAGTCTGACTATGAATGGCTGGCTTCTCTGACTAAGCCCTTGGTTCTTTTCGGGGAAAATAAGGCAGGTTTCTCCTTCGTGGATACGGATAATCGCACAGCTACCTATCAGGCAAGTTTGTTTGCCCATCAGCAGGGGTATGGCCAGCTAATCTATGTTGGACTGGATTTGGAAGAGTCTTTTGCTCATTCTAGGCAGGCGGGCTATGTGGCTGCCATGGAGGACTTGGGATGTCCTCCTCAGCTCTATAAGTTAGAAAATCGATCCCGTGTTAGCCAAGCCTTGTTGGATGGTCTGGAGCTTTCTAGCGATGTCAAAACAGCCTTCATTTGTGGGTCGGACCGCCTTGCGCTGGGCTTGGTTCGAGGGTTGGAAGCAAGAGGGAAACGGATTCCTGAGGAGGTTGGGGTGATTGGTTTTGATGGATTTTTCCTAGATAAGGTTTCTAGACCTAGTTTGACCACTATGGAGCAGCCGCTCAGTCAAATGGGGCAGGCCTGCCTCGAACAACTCTTGCAAGCCATCCAGAGCCAGCAAGATGAACCGACCTCCCTGTTTTTCCCAGCCAAATTGATTCAAAGAGAAACCACGCTTTAGGTTTCTCTTTTTTTAATGTAAAAATGTTATCGGTAACATTTAAGAAAACGTTTGCAAAAAATGATTTCTCTTTTATACTATATAGTATAAAGATATAAACAGGGAGGAAACTATGAAACAGAAAATGGGAGAAAAACGCCTCCATTTTGGCATTCGCACCTTGTCCGTTGGCGTTGCATCCATCGGTATTGCGAGCAGTCTCTTTTTTGCAGGACCAGCCTATCAGGTAGAAGCAAATGAGTTGGACACAACCACGGTGGCAGCAACAGATACAGGAGCGACAGAATCTAATCAGGCAGGAGACAGTCTTGATACAGCTTCGTCTATTAGCCCCTTAGCTGTTGAAGAAGGGGTAAGCCAGCCAGCTGTTTCAGAAGAAGCAGTTCTTCCGACAGCAACTGAGTCAGTTGAGCCTGTAACAGCTACAGAAGAAAATACTTCTTCAGCAGAAACCCCCATCGAAGAAGGTAGCATTCGTCTGCACTTTGAAAATGTAGATGAAACAGCACCAGAAAGTCAAGGACTTTGGACTTGGGGAGGAGTGGCAGAGCCGTCCGATGGTAATCAATGGCCAAGGGATACAGCGAATTTTTCAAGCAGTCAGGTAGATGACTACGGCCATTACGTTGATATTAAAAAATCTGAGACACCAGGAACGATTGGCTATCTGGTCCTCAAGAATGGGGAAAAAATAACAGAATCGGACCAAAAAGTGGAGCTTCTTGTTCCGGAACAGAATGAAGCCTGGATCGCTAGTGACTACAGCGTGTCTAGCTATGAGCCTCTCAAAGATGAAAATGTTCTCCGCATCAATTACACCCGTGAAGACAACAATTATGAAGGTTGGGGCGTATGGACTTGGGGGGATACGACTGAAGCGAGTGATGGCTGGCCAACAGGTGCCGTGGACTTTAAACTTGGCAAATATGGTGCTTATGTTGACATTCCTCTATCGAATGGTTTGGATTCTAAGCTTGGATTTCTACTAATCAATCAGAATAATCCAGATTTGGCAGGCAATAAAACCATTGATTTAGCCTTTGCAGACCGTAAACGGCATAGCCAAATTTTCCTTCGAAACGGTGACGACAAAGTCTATACAAATCCATATTTTATCGAAGAGAAGGTAGAACTTGATACCAGCAAAGCGACTCCGGGTACAAAAAATGTGACCCTTGAGGCTAGTAGCAAAGCGCCATTCAACTACAATGAAAGTGGCTTGGTATCTGTAACTGTCACCAACCCTGAAAATGCTGAGATTGTCAAAATGGAAGTCGATACAAGTGCCATCGGCGGAGGTCTTGTGCCAATCTCTACTGAGCTCAATCGTGTGACCATTAAAGCGACGTCTAGCACAGCGCCAGGGACCTATAGTCTTCCTGTAAAGGTCTATGACAAGGACAACGGTTATTACGAAACCAGACTAGATGTGACCATTACAGAGCGTATCAAGGCAGATGGTGAAAAAGACTGGGACGAGCAAGTCATCTACTTCATGATGACAGACCGTTTCTATAATGGAGACACCAGCAATGACAAGCTGGTAGAAGGAACGGCCTCCAACCCACGTGGTCTTTACCAAGGTGGTGACTTCAAAGGAGTGACAGCTAAGCTGGACTATCTGAAAGAATTGGGTGTGGACTCTATCTGGTTGACACCAATTGTGGAAAATATTCCACAGAATGTCGGTAGCGTAACAGATGGAGAGTACTATGCTTACCATGGTTATTGGGCATCCAATTTTGAGAAACTTAATCCGCATTTGGGAAGTTTAGCTGATTTCCATGAATTGATTGATGCCGCAGCGGAAAAAGGTATAAACATTGTTGTTGACGTGGTGCTTAACCACGCTGGCTATGGTACAGAAGAAACCTTTGCAGGTATGGTACGGACTAAGGAAGAAGACAAGCAGGGAGATGACCAATTAGGCTCATTATCTGGTTTACCAGACTTCAAGACAGAAGAAGCAGCTGTTCGCAATCAGTTGGTTGCTTGGCAGGCATCTTGGTTGGAACGCTCAACAACTGCTAAAGGTAATTCAATCTATGGTTTCCGTGTCGATACAGTCAAACACGTTGATGATACAACCTGGCAGCATTTCAAAAATGAATTGGTGGATAGAGATCCTGACTTCCACTTGATTGGGGAAACTTGGGGAGCTAACTATAAAGATACCAAGGGTGACTTGGGAATCGGTACTATGGACAGCTTGTTGGACTTTGGCTTCAAGGATATTGCTAAATATCTGGTCAATGGTCAACTGAAAGCAGCTGGAAAAGAGCTGGAAGAACGTAGCAAGGTTCTGACTAGTGCAGCTTCTCTGGGTCAATTCTTGGGCAGTCATGACGAAGATGGTTTCCTTTACAGTCTCGGTGGCGCAGAAAAAGAAGGAAATCTGGATAAACTGAAATTGGCTGCTAGTCTTTTGATTACTGCTAAAGGTCAGCCAGTCATCTACTACGGTGAAGAATTAGGTCAATCTGGACAAAACAACTGGCCAGTTTATGACAACCGGTACGATTTCGATTGGAGCAAGGTAGAGACTAGCGACATCGCAGACCACTATCAGAAATTGTTGGCTTTCCGTAATGCCAATTCAACATTGCTCTCACGTGGTGATACAAGCACCCTTGCTGGAAATGATAGCCAAGGTTGGCTTATCAGCAAACGCAGTTACCAAGATCAAGCTGCCTATCTTGTCTTCTCAACCAATACCGAGAGCAAGGAAATGGCGCTTGAAGTATCTGGTAAGGATGTAGTGGTCACAGATGCCTACACAGGAAAAACGTATCAAGCTATTGAGAAAGACGGTAAATGGGTTGTTCAAGTCGAACTTCCAACTATCGGTCAAGGTGGCACCATGCTCCTTCAGACTCAAGCAGGTGACATCGTCAATGCAAGTGTGCAAGGAGCGACTGAAGAGCCAATTGAAGCATGCTACTTCCGTGTTCACTTCAAAACCTTACCATCTGATAATTTATCTAGTCTAGGTCTATGGACATGGGATGATGTCGAAAAACCATCGTCAGATGTTGGTGCTTGGCCAACGGGTGCAACCAATTTCAGTACTGCTAAACAGGATGACTATGGCTATTATTTGGACATCAAGATGAAAGATGAAACGGCCAGCAAGATTAGTCTGTTGATTAATAATACTTCTGGCGAGAATATCACGGGTGACAAGACCATAGAACGGATTAGTACCAAGATGAATGAAGCTTGGTTTGATGAAAACTACCAACTCAGCCTCTATCAACCGCTTAAAGAAGGCTACATCCGTATCAATTACTTCCGTACAGATGGCAATTATGACCAAAAAGGTCTCTGGATCTGGGGTGATGTGACTGATGTTACCTTGGGTGACTGGCCAAATGGTATTGATTTTGAAAACCAAGGCAAGTACGGTGCCTATATTGATGTCAAATTGACAGATTTACCAAGTTCCATTGGCTTCCTGCTATTGGATGAAAGCAAGTCAGGAGATGATGTGAAGATTCAGCAGAAAGATTATAGCTTTACAGATTTGAAAAATCAGACACAAATCTTCCTCAAGGATGATGATGCGACTATTTACACCAACCCTTATTTTGTCAACAATGTCCGTGTAACAGGTGTTTCTCATGTTAGCCTAACAGCTTTAGAAGCAGCCTTTACAACGCTGGAAGGTGCGGATAAGGATAGCATCTTGGAGAAATTATCTGTAACAGATAAGAATGGTCAGACAGTTGTTGTGACGGACCTTGTCTTGGACCTTACTAGCAACAAGGTGAGAGTCCTCGGGGATTTCAACCAAGAAAATGCGGGCTATACCCTCAAATATGGCAATGATAGCTTCACAACAACTATGAGCTGGCAATTGAAGGATGAGCTCTATGCTTATGATGGAGAACTTGGTGCGCGTGTGCGTCAGGCTGGTAGTGTTGTTGATATGACTCTCTGGTCTCCAAGCGCAGACAGTGTAGCAGTTGTTCTTTATGATAAGGATGACCAGTCTAAGGTGATCGGTAAATTGGCCATGACCAAGGGCGATAAAGGACAATGGGACCTCGAATTAAACGGTCAATCAGGTCTTGGTATCGCGGACTATCGTGGTTACTACTACCATTATGAAATTACTCGTGGGGATCAAGCTGTTCTTGTTTTAGATCCATATGCTAAGTCTTTAGCGGAGTGGAATAGTGATTTGGCAGATACAGATCCATCTTATCGTATTGCAAAAGCTGCGATTGTGGATCCATCAGAAGTTGGTCCAAGTGGCTTGGGCTATGCCACAATTCCTAACTTCAATCAGCGTGAAGATGCGATTATCTATGAAGCACATGTCCGTGACTTCACATCAGATCCTGCTATTTCCGATGAATTGACAGCTCAGTTCGGCACCTTTGCATCCTTTGCAGAGCGTCTCAGCTACCTTAAGGACTTGGGTGTGACCCATATTCAGCTGCTCCCAGTTATGAGCTACTATTATGTCAATGAATTGAAAAATGCAGAGCGGATGAGTGAGTATGCTTCTAGCAACAGCAACTATAACTGGGGTTATGATCCACAGAGCTACTTTGCCTTTACAGGTATGTATTCTACAGATCCGACCGATCCAATGAAACGCATCGAGGAATTCAAAAACCTGGTCAATGAAATCCACAAACAAGGCATGGGTGTGATTTTGGATGTGGTCTATAACCACACTTCTAAGACCTTCTTATTTGAAGATTTAGAACCAAACTATTATCACTTCATGGAGGCAGATGGTACGGCTAAATCAAGCTTTGGTGGTGGTCGTCTGGGAACTACTCACTACATGAGCCGTCGTGTCTTAGTTGATTCCATCAAGTATCTTGTGGATGAGTTTAAGGTAGATGGTTTCCGCTTCGATATGATGGGTGACCATGATGCCGAAGCAATTGAGCTGGCCTTTACTGAGGCTCAAAAACTTAATCCAAACATTATTATGCTTGGTGAAGGATGGAGAACCTTTACAGGTGATGCCAATCAGCCTGTTCAGCCAGCGGACCAAGATTGGATGAGCTCAACAGATACGGTTGCGGTATTCTCAGATGAGATTCGTAACACACTTAAATCTGGTTATCCAAACGAAGGTCAGCCAGCCTTTATCACAGGTGGTGCTAAGAGTGTTGAGTCTGTCTTTAATAACATCAAGGCACAACCAGGCAACTTCTTGGCAGATGATCCAGGCGATGTGATCCAGTATATTGCTGCGCATGATAACTTGACCCTCTTTGATATTATCGCTCAGTCCATCAAGAAGGATCCATCAGTTGCTGAAAACTATACTGAAATTCACCAACGTCAACGTTTGGGTAACTTGCTAGTTTTGACTGCTCAAGGGACACCGTTTATCCATTCTGGTCAGGAGTATGGACGGACCAAACAGTTCCGCCATCCTGATTACAAGGAGCCGGTTACAGAGGACAAGGTACCAAACAAGGCGCATTTGTTGACCAATGCAGATGGAACGCCATTTGACTATCCATACTACATTCATGATTCTTACGATTCATCGGATGCGGTCAACAAGTTTGACTGGACCAAAGCGACAGATGAGGCGCTCTATCCAGAGAATACCCGTACTCAGGCCTTTACAAAAGGATTGATTGCCTTGCGTAAATCAACAGATGCCTTCCGTTTGGGAACAAAAGAAGAAGTTGAACAGAAGGTTAGCTTGATTTCAATTCCAGGTCAAAATGGTATTGCCAAAAATGATGTGGTCATTGCCTATCAAACCATTGCAAGCAATGGGGACCGCTATGCTGTCTTTGTTAACGCAGACAGCAAGGAGCGCAGCTTTGTTCTTTCTGATAGTTACAAAGAATTGCTGAAGGGTCAAGTGCTGGTCGATGGTGAACGGGCTGGAATAGCAGCGCTGACTGATTTGGTAGGTGTGACATTGACAGATGATGCAGTTGTACTTGCGCCATTGACTGCAACGGTGATTCGCTTGGAGTCTGAACTAGTGACCTGGGTCCCAGATGAGGCGCCTTTAGCGGAGGCTTTGCCAGAAGGACACTTGGATCTGGTTCCGGATACGGCTCCAACAGCTCCTGTTTTACCAGAGGGGCATGTGGAAACACCTTCTGATTCTAAACAAGCAGCTAGTCCGCTTCCAACCAGTGCCCCTGTTTCAGAGACTGAGAGCCAGTCTTCATCTGTTCTGCCAAGTACAGGTGAGCAGGCTAATGCAGCGGCCATCTATCTGGGCTTAGCTGGCCTCGCAGCTTCAGCTGTCTTGCTCAAACAGAAAAAACGGGAAGAATAGGATTTCCTCCAACAGCTTCGATTTAATCGGAGCTGTTTTTTAATTTCACATATGAACATACAATTTTTTGATTTTCGAAATAATTTTCCGTATAATAGAGTTGGAAACGTTTTCGATATCATTTTTTTCTTTAGTAAGAAAGGAGAATACTATGAAAAAGTCACTTGTTACCTTGTCTGGTCTTGCTCTTTTAACAGTCTTGGCTAGTCCTGTATTTGCTTTGGAACCTGGCACAACCATCGATCCAAACAATCATTCCGCTATTGAAGCGCCGACAGCTGAAGTACTTCCAACTTTGGACATTGAAGCGTCATTGGCGGCAGGTGAGTCTGTTTATGTACAAGTTCCAGCTGAAGCACCAACTGCATCAGATCATACTGCTGAGTTGAAATATGAAGCGACTGTTGTGGATGGCGAAGTGTTGATTACAGCGGTTCCTACAACAGCACCTACTAAAGAGGCATTGAACCTGAAGGGTGCGATTGATAAGGACGGTAAGGGCTATGTATATGGTATTGCAACGGATGTGGAAGTTCCAACTGAAGCACCAGCTGCAAAAGTATTGCCTAAAACAAGCGTAGCGAAATAAGTTGCCCATCACCCATTCTGATAAATAAGGTTGCCAGCTCTTGGCAACTTTATTTTCATTCATAATAGGAGCCTACTACGATGAAGAGATCTAAAGTCCTACCCCTACTGCTAGGTCTGTTGGCCCTTGTGTCCCTTGCTTTTATCTCCTTTACCTTACTAAGCACGCAAACAAGTCAGGTAGAGATAACTCAGTCATCGGTGACCAAGTCCAGCAGTCAGGCAGAGCAGCCTCCTTCTTATCAGGTTTCAGAGGAAGAAAAAGCCAACCTGGCCAGTCAGTTTGCAAGTCTACAGGCTATCAACCCAGAGACGATCGCCTATATCTATGCACCAGGAACCATGTTGGATGAACCTGTGGTGCAAACGGGGGACAATGCGACCTATCTATCAAAGACCTTTGATGGGGGATATGATCCCTATATGGGGACTGTCTTCATGGATATGGAAAACAAGAGCGATTTCAGCGACCAATTGACCTGGTTGTTTGGGCATGCTAGGGGGGCAACTGTTCCAGACCATCGGATGTTTAATGATGTCAATTTCTATGATAACCAGGAATATTTTGATCAACATCCTTACATTGTCATTCAAACACCTGAACGAACCTATTATTACCAAGCGGCCTTTTTGATTATCGTTCCGGAGACGACTGCTTTTTATCGTACAAGTTTTGAAGATGATAAGCAATTTGTAACCCAGTTGGCTATGGTGAGTCGTGATGCGGTGACACGAAACCCATCCATTACTATCCAATCAACGGACCGCTACATTGTCTTGTCAACATGTCGAGAAGAGGATGTGACGATACGGGCTAATCTTTATTGTCGCCAGATTCCTGATTCAGAGATGGTTGAGTTTCTCAAAAACCATCAGTCCGAACTGGTTTATCAGGCGACACGTTAGGCTTCTATTCTTTCTATGATCATAGAGTGGCAGACCGCTAGAGGGAGCGGTCTGTTTTTTTCTTGGGGTAGAGGAAGGAGGAGAAAAAGTAGGGCTGATGCTGAAAATGGGCTTTGTTCGGGAAATGGTCCAAGAGTGAACACAAGCCTGTGTTTTATTTGGTCTTTTTGTTTGCGCTTTCAAGAATTATAATAAAGCCATAAAAATCATTTCAAAAAGGAGAATGAAAAATGGATTTTCTTCAAACCCCATTAAACTGGTTCTCGCAAAACATCTTGCAGAATCCAGCTTTCTTCGTAGGTCTTTTGGTATTGGTGGGTTATGCCCTCTTAAAGAAAAAGCCTCATGATGTCTTTGCAGGGTTTATCAAAGCAACGGTCGGCTACATGATTTTGAACGTAGCTGCAGGTGGTTTGGTAACAACCTTCCGTCCAATCTTGGCAGCCTTGAACTACAAGTTCCAAATCGATGCGGCGGTTATTGACCCTTACTTCGGTCTTGCAGCAGCAAACGGAAAAATTGCGGAAGAGTTTCCTGATTTCGTATCAGCAGCAACGACAGCTCTCTTGATCGGTTTTGGTGTCAATATCCTCTTGGTGGCACTTCGTAAGGTCACAAAAGTACGGACTCTGTTCATCACTGGTCACATCATGGTTCAACAGGCTGCAACTATTTCCTTGATGGTGCTTTTCTTGATTCCAGGGCTCCGTAATGAATTTGGTACAGCAGCTATCGGTATCATCTGCGGTATCTACTGGGCAGTCAGCTCAAACATGACCGTTGAAGCAACGCAACGCTTGACAGGTGGTGGAGGATTTGCCATCGGTCACCAACAACAATTTGCTATCTGGTTTGTAGATAAGATTGCTCCAAAACTTGGTAAAAAAGAAGACAACTTGGATAACTTGAAGTTGCCTAGCTTCCTCAACATCTTCCATGATACAGTTGTTGCATCTGCAACCTTGATGTTGGTCTTCTTCGGTGTAATTTTGTTCATCTTGGGTCCAGAAATCATGGCAAACCCAGAAGTCATCACTTCAGGCACACCATATAACCCAGCAAAACAAGCCTTCTTCATGTACGTTGTTCAAACAGCTTTCACTTTCTCAGTTTATCTCTTCATCTTGATGCAAGGTGTCCGCATGTTCGTAGCAGAATTGACAAATGCCTTCCAAGGTATCTCAAGCAAGTTGCTCCCTGGTTCATTCCCAGCGGTGGACGTTGCAGCTTCTTACGGCTTCGGCTCATCTAACGCAGTTCTTTCAGGATTTGCCTTCGGTTTGATTGGTCAATTGATTACCATCGTTCTCTTGATTGTCTTCAAGAGCCCAATCCTCATCATCACCGGTTTCGTACCAGTATTCTTTGACAATGCCGCTATCGCGGTTTACGCAGACAAACGTGGTGGTTGGAAAGCAGCAGCAATTCTTTCCTTCCTCTCAGGTGTTCTTCAAGTTGCCCTTGGTGCAGTCTGCGTCGGCTTGCTTGAATTGAGCGGTGGTTACCACGGAAATATCGACTTCGAAATCCCTTGGTTGCCATTTGCATATAGCTTCAAGTACCTTGGTATTGCTGGTTTCGTTCTTGTCTGCCTATTCTTGCTGGCAATTCCACAGTTGCAATTTGCTAAAGCAAAAGATAAGGAAGCTTACTATCGCGGTGAGGCGCAAGCAGACTAACACTCTTCGAAAATCAACAGAACAAAACTTTATTTATTACTTGGTTCATTAAAAAAACAAAATATATTTTATAAAAACACAGGAGAAAACAATATGGTAAAGGTATTAACAGCTTGTGGTAATGGCATGGGTTCATCCATGGTTATCAAGATGAAGGTTGAAAACGCTCTTCGTCAACTCGGGGTAACAGATTTCCAATCAGCTTCTTGCTCAGTAGGTGAAGCAAAAGGTTTGGCAGCAGGATACGATATTGTGGTTGCATCCAATCACTTAATTGCAGAATTGGAAGGTCGTACGAAAGGTCATTTGGTTGGTCTTGACAACCTTATGGACGACAACGAAATCAAGACTAAACTTAGTCAAGTATTGTAATGAATAGGGGACGGGATTTCTTCCCATCCCCTTTCAAATAGGGAGGAACGAGTATGAATTTACAAAAATCATTTACAGAAAACAATTCCATTCGCTTGGGATTGACGGCGGAAACCTGGCAGGAGGCTGTTCACAAGGCTGTTGAACCGCTGATTGAAAGTGGTGCTGCGACAGAAGAATACTATGATGCCATTATTGCTTCGACCGAAGAATATGGTCCCTACTATGTGCTCATGCCCGGCATGGCTATGCCTCATGCCCAAGCGGGTGTCGGTGTCTTGAAGGATTCCTTTGCCTTGATTACCTTAACAAAACCAGTAGCCTTTTCAGACGGTAAGGAGGTTTCCGTTCTGTTGACCTTGGCTGCGACAGATCCAAAGATTCACACGTCAGTAGCCATTCCACAAATTATTGCTCTCTTTGAATTGGAAAATTCCATTGAGCGTCTGGTAGCTTGTCAGACACCGGAGGAAGTCTTGGCAATGGTGGAAGAATCAAAAAATAGCCCGTACTTAGAAGGTTTAGACTTGGATAGCTAGGAGGAAGAAAAGATGACAAAACATATCCCAAATTTACAGGTTGCCCTTGACCATTCAGACTTGCAAGGAGCGATTAAAGCGGCTGTCTCCGTTGGTCACGAAGTGGATGTTATTGAAGCAGGAACAGTTTGCTTGCTCCAAGTTGGTAGCGAGTTGGTAGAAGTGCTTCGTAGCCTTTTCCCAGACAAGATTATCGTTGCGGATACCAAGTGTGCGGATGCTGGTGGTACGGTTGCTAAAAACAATGCCGTTCGTGGTGCGGACTGGATGACTTGTATCTGTTCTGCAACTATTCCAACTATGGAAGCAGCTTTGAAGGCCATCAAGGAAGTTCGTGGTGACAAGGGTGAAATCCAAATCGAGCTTTACGGTGATTGGACTTATGAACAGGCTCAACTCTGGTTGGATGCAGGTATTTCCCAAGCGATCTACCACCAATCACGTGACGCCCTCCTTGCTGGCGAAACTTGGGGTGAAAAAGACCTCAATAAAGTAAAAAAATTGGTTGACATGGGCTTCCGTGTTTCTGTAACAGGTGGTTTGGATGTTGATACACTTAAATTGTTTGAGGGTGTAGATGTCTTCACCTTTATCGCAGGTCGCGGTATCACAGAAGCGGCAGATCCAGCAGCTGCGGCGCGTGAATTTAAAGACGAAATCCGTCGTATCTGGGGGTAAGGCCTATGGCACGACCAATCGGAATATATGAAAAGGCAACGCCCAAGCACTTCACATGGAAGGAACGCTTGGAGTTTGCCAAAGAATTAGGTTTCGACTTTGTGGAAATGTCGGTGGATGAGAGCGATGCACGTTTGGCTCGTTTGGAGTGGACCAAGGAAGAGCGTTTGGAGATGGTCAAGGCCATCTATGAAACAGGTGTTCGTATTCCAACTATTTGCTTCTCTGGTCACCGTCGCTACCCGCTTGGCTCCAATGACCCTGCTCTTGAAGCTAAGTCCCTAGAAACCATGAAACAGTGTATCGAACTAGCTCAGGATTTGGGCGTTCGTGTCATCCAGTTGGCTGGCTATGACGTTTACTATGAAGAAAAATCGCCTGAAACCAGAGAGCGTTTTATCAAGAATCTTCGTCAGGCTTGCGACTGGGCAGAACAGGCTCAGGTCATGTTGGCCATTGAGATCATGGATGATCCATTTATCAACTCCATTGAAAAATACCTAGCTGTTGAAAAAGAGATCGACTCGCCATATCTCTTTGTCTATCCAGATACGGGAAACGTGTCTGCTTGGCACAATGACATTTACAGCGAATTTTACCTGGGACACCGTTCCATTGCAGCTCTTCACTTGAAAGATACCTATGCGGTAACCGAAAACTCCAAGGGTCAATTCCGTGATGTCCCATTCGGTCAGGGCTGTGTGGACTGGGACAATATGTTTGCAGTCTTGAAAAAGACCAATTACCAAGGTCCATTCTTGATTGAGATGTGGTCTGAAAACTGCGAAACAGTTGAGGAAACACGAGCAGCGATTAAAGAGGCGCAAGATTTCCTCTATCCATTGATTGAGAAAGCGGGGTTGAACTAATGCCAAAAGATTTACAGGAAATGCGCCAACGGGTCTATGAAGCCAACGTCGCTCTACCTGCTCATGGACTCGTCAAATTTACCTGGGGCAATGTATCAGAAGTCTGCCGTGAACTTGGTCGCATCGTCATCAAGCCCTCTGGTGTGGACTATGAAAAATTGTCCCCAGAAAATATGGTGGTGACCGACTTGGATGGCAATGTGATGGAGGGAGATCTGAATCCTTCGTCTGATTTGGCGACCCACGTTGCCCTATACAAGGCTTGGCCAAATGTCCATGCTGTTGTGCATACGCATTCGACAGAGGCAGTGGGTTGGGCTCAGGCTGGTCGTGACATTCCATTCTATGGGACAACTCATGCGGACTATTTCTACGGCCCAGTACCGTGTGCCCGTTCTTTGACAGCTGAGGAAGTAAACTCGGCCTATGAAAAAGAAACAGGTGCAGTTATCATCGAGGAATTCGAGCGTCGAGGCATTGACCCAGTTGCTGTTCCAGGCATTGTTGTTCGCAACCACGGACCATTCACTTGGGGCAAGGATCCTGCTCAGGCAGTTTACCATAGCGTTGTCCTTGAGGAAGTGGCTCGGATGAACCGCTACACCGAACAAATCAATCCACGGGTCGAGCCAGCACCAAGCTATATTATGGACAAGCACTACCTCCGTAAACATGGTCCAAATGCCTACTACGGACAGAAGGGTGATGAACACTAATCACTCCAGCTGTCCTTTAGTTTCTTATTAGCAGTAAATGGAGAGACTATTCCAAGCTAGAAAAGCTGATGGAAGAATGAGAGAAGAATAGGTTCCTCATTCTTCTTTTTTTGAAAGGAGAGGATATGAGAAAATTTTTACAAGACAGTCTGACAGAGATTGCCTACTATCTTGAGTTGATCTTGTCTGCCATTTTAGGTCTTGCCCTTCTTGCCTTGTCGGGCTTGCTACTAGCTGACCTCCTTCAGTCCTTCACAGGTGAGATACAGGCAGATGCTTTTATTCAGAGCTTTTTGAGTAAAGCCATGACCCTGGCAGTTGGGGTTGAATTTATCAAAATGCTCTGCAAACAATCCCCTAGCACGGTGATTGAGGTACTCCTGGTTGCCATTGCTCGCCAATTGATTGTGGAACACGGCTCCAGTATGGATTACTTGATTGGAATCGTGTCGGTTGCCATCTTATTTGCGGTGCGAAAATACCTCTTTACTCAGTTTGATGATTCCAATAACATCATCATGCGTGCCAGTCAAAAGGTCAAGGTTGCCAATATTATTGCCCGTGTCAAAATTCCTAGCCAAGGTAGTGAGACTCTGCGCGAATTTGTCACTCGCAAACTGAATGAAGAGGAAAAAACGATCGCCATTGGTGCCTGTGTCTATCTGAAAAATGTCGCCCTACGGATTGACAATATGCACGGAGATTTGATCACACGGGTAGAAATTATTAAGAGCATCTATTGATGCGCAAAAATACATACCTATTTATATAATTGTTAGAATCTCCACTTCAATTATGGTAAGATAGAATAAGATATGAAAGGAGGAGTAGGGGTGTTTCTAGATCAAAGTAGCTGTGCCTTGTTACGGTATTTGATTGGACTGCAAGAGTCAGAAACAATCATGAAAATTTCAAAGGAGTTGCAGCAATCCAGACGGAAAATTTACTACCATCTGGAAAAGATTAACGCTGCCTTTCCAGATCATGTCGAGCCAATAGAGAGCCTGCCTCGCATTGGAATCCGCTTGTCAGATAGCCAACGGCAAGTTTGCCGTTATTTACTTTCGACCATTGATTCCTATAGCTACATTATGAATATGGATGAGCGCATGCAGTTGATGCTCCTTTATATTTGTATCGCACGCGAACGGATTACCTTGGAAAAATTAATGGATCTGACAGAGGTTTCACGAAATACCGTTCTCAATGACCTTAATGAAATCCGCAGTCGATTGAGTAAGGAACAGTATCAGATGACCCTTTATGTTTCTAAGTCACAAGGCTACGATCTGGCCTGTCATCCCTTGACAAAAATCCAATATATCCACTCCTTACTCTATAGTTTGTTCACAGAAGCGAGCAAGAGTTTTGTCAGCATTTTGGAAGACAAGGTTAGTCTTTTCAGTGGTTGCCAGTCCCTTTTTTCAAAAGATTTGGCCCAGTTTTTGTCCCGCCAGGTATATGGTATTGAAAAAGACCTTGGTAAGAAAATCAATCGTTCTGAAATTGAACTGATGCTTAAAATTCTTCCTTATATGCTGCTCACCTATCGCAATATGAGTTTAGAACAGGAGGAAAAGGATGCGATTGTCCGAGAATTTGCCTTGGTTTATGAACGGATTGAGTACGGTGTTGCTCAAAAAATTAGCCAGTCCCTAGAAGAGCAGTTTGGTCTTGATTTAGACGAGATTGAAGTGTCGCTGATTGCCGTCTTGCTCTTGTCTTATCGCAAGGACCGGGATGCCCATGTTACTAGTCAGGATTTTGCGGATTTGAAGAAGGTGGTCGATGCCTTTATCCGTCATTTTGAGCTACATTCAGATTTTGATTTGGAGAAAAAAGAGGAGCTAGCTCATGATTTGCTGGCTCACTGTAAGGCCATGCTGTTTCGAAAAACCTATGGAATCTTATCGCGAAATCCCTTGGTTGACCAGATTCGCTATAAGTATGACACCCTCTTTCGATTGACAAAGTCTTCTAGTCATATCTTGGAGGAAGCCTGGCAAATCCAGTTGACAGATGAGGATATTGCTTATCTGACGGTGCATTTGGGTGGAGCCCTTCGTCGAAGCAGTAGTCGAAAGCTGACCAGTCCGACTGTCTTTCTTATCTGTGATGAGGGAGTTTCTGTGCAGAAATTGTTGATGAAACAATGCCAGCACCACCTACCTGAAAAAACCATCTCTGCCGTTTTTACAACAGAGCAATTTAAGAGTGTGGAAGACCTGTTGGAGGTGGACTTCTTGATTTCGACCAATGAAGTGACGGATACGGATTTGCCTGTGATTCAGGTTCATCCGATTCTGGATTTTGATGATGTCTTGCGTTTGATTCATTTTGCCAAATACCGCAGTCTGACAGACAGCCAAAAAGGTTTTGCCATGGAATTGGACAAACTCCTAGCGTCATATGTTGAAAATGGCCAGGAAGCCTTGGAATTGAAGCAGCGTTTGCAAAATCTGATTGCCAATGAATTATTGGCAAGCTTAGCTAGTTCCGATCTGGAAACGGATTTGTATTAGCCATCTGCGTGCAAAAGTCCAAATGTGAACACAAGCCTGTGTTTTATTTGGTCTTTTTTTTGTGACCTGTTGCGCATATACTAGAAACATAGAAATACAATCAGCCTTATAGGAGGAATGAAAAATGGCTAAAGTTCAAGATATTACAAGAGAATCATGGATTCTTTCAACCTTCCCAGAATGGGGAACTTGGCTCAATGAAGAAATTGAAGAAGAAGTAGTGCCCGAAGGCAACTTTGCTATGTGGTGGCTTGGAAACTGTGGTGTCTGGATTAAAACACCAGGTGGTGCGAACGTGGTCATGGATCTTTGGTCATCGCGCGGCAAGTCAACTAAAAAAGTGAAAGATATGGTTTGGGGACACCAAATGGCTAACATGGCAGGTGTTCGCAAATTGCAACCAAACTTGCGTGTGCAGCCAATGGTTATCGACCCATTTGCCATCAATGAATTGGACTACTACCTAGTATCGCACGTCCACAGTGACCACATGGACATCAGCACAGCCGCTGCCATCATCAACAATCCAAAGTTGGACCACGTCAAATTTGTCGGTCCAGTTGAAAGTGGCGACATCTGGGAAAAATGGGGTGTGCCTGCTGACCGTATTATCCGCATCGCACCAGGTGACAGCTTTGAATTCAAAGACATCAAGGTCCACGCTGTAGAATCCTTCGACCGTACTTGCTTGGTGACACTTCCCATCGAAGGTTATGACGAAAATGGTGGTAAATTAGCAGGACTTCCTGTGACAGATGAACTCATGGCTCGAAAGGCAGTTAACTATGTCTTTGAAACACCTGGCGGAACCATCTACCACGGTGCAGACTCCCACTTCTCAAACTACTTTGCAAAACACGGCCGCGACTTCAACATCGACGTTGCTATCAACAACTATGGTGACAACCCAATCGGTATCCAAGACAAGATGACATCAATCGACCTTCTCCGTATGGCAGAAAACTTGCGTGCTAAGGTAATCATCCCTGTTCACTATGACATCTGGTCTAACTTCATGGCATCAACGGATGAAATCTTGCAACTCTGGAAAATGCGTAAGGAACGCTTGCAATATGATTTCCATCCATTCATCTGGGAAGTTGGTGGCAAGTACACTTATCCGATGGACAAGGACCGTATTGAATATCACCACCCACGTGGCTTTGATGATTGCTTCTTGGAAGATTCAAATATTCAATTCAAGGCCTTGCTATAAGATGACAAGAGGGGCGGGACGCAAGTCCTGCCTTTTGAAACTGACAAGCGAAAACGCTTTATGGTATAATGTACCTATGACTTTTATAAAAGGAGAATAAGATGTCACAACTTTCAGTAAACGCAATTCGTTTCCTTGGTATTGACGCCATTGAAAAATCAAAATCTGGTCACCCAGGTATTGTTATGGGGGCAGCACCAATGGCTTACAGCCTCTTTACCAAGGAGCTCCGCATTAATCCAGCACAACCAAACTGGATCAACCGCGACCGCTTTATTTTGTCTGCTGGTCACGGCTCAATGCTCCTTTATGGATTGCTTCACCTTTCAGGTTTTGAAGAAGTAAGCATGGACGAGATTAAGAACTTCCGTCAGTGGGGTTCAAAAACACCAGGTCACCCAGAGTACGGTCATACAGCAGGTGTAGATGCGACTACAGGCCCTCTTGGACAAGGGATCTCAACTGCGACAGGTTTTGCCCAAGCAGAGCGTTTCCTTGCAGCTAAGTACAACCGTGATGGTTTCCCAATCTTTGACCACTATACTTACGTAATCTGTGGTGATGGCGACTTGATGGAAGGTGTGTCTGGAGAAGCTGCGTCTTATGCAGGCTTGCAAAAACTAGACAAACTGATTGTATTGTACGATTCAAATGACATCAACTTGGATGGTGAAACCAAGGATGCCTTTACAGAAAACGTTCGTGCCCGTTACGATGCCTACGGTTGGCACACAGATTTGGTAACAGATGGTACCGATGTAGATGCCATCTTTGCGGCTATTGAAAAAGCTAAAGCAGCTGGCAAACCGTCCTTGATCGAGGTTAAGACTGTGATTGGTCACGGTTCACCAAACAAGGCAGGAAGCAATGCAGCCCACGGTGCGCCACTTGGTCCAGAAGAAACAGAAGCAACTCGCAAAGCACTTGACTGGAACTATGCACCATTTGAAATCCCAGCAGAAGTGTATGCGGACTTCAAAGCTAATGTAGCAGACCGCGGTGCCGCAGCCTACGATGCTTGGGTGAAATTGGTAGAAGACTACAAGCAAGCTCATCCAGAATTGGCTGCAGAAGTAACAGCTATCTTGGAAGGTCGCGAATTGGCGGAGTTGACAGAAGCTGATTTCCCAGTGTATGAAAATGGTTTCTCACAAGCAACTCGTAACTCCTCACAAGATGCCCTCAACGCAGCGGCTAAGGTCTTGCCAACCTTCCTCGGTGGTTCAGCAGACTTGGCACACTCTAACATGACCTATATCAAGGAAGATGGTCTGCAAGATTCAGTAAATCCACTCAACCGCAACATCCAGTTTGGTGTTCGTGAATTTGCCATGGGAACTATCTTGAATGGTATGGCAGCCCACGGCGGACTTCGTGTTTACGGTGGTACCTTCTTCGTCTTCTCAGACTATGTCAAAGCAGCGGTTCGTTTGTCAGCCCTTCAAGGTCTTCCTGTTACTTACGTCTTCACTCACGACTCTATCGCGGTTGGCGAAGATGGTCCAACTCACGAGCCAATCGAGCACTTGGCAGGACTTCGTGCTATGCCAAACCTCAATGTCTTCCGTCCAGCAGATGCGCGTGAAACACAGGCAGCTTGGTACTTGTCATTGACCAGCAAGTCTACACCGTCAGCTCTTGTCCTGACTCGTCAAAACTTGACAGTTGAAGAAGGAACTGACTTTAACAAGGTTGCCAAAGGTGCCTATGTGGTTTACGAAGCAGAAGACTTTGATACTATCCTTCTAGCATCTGGTTCAGAGGTTAACTTGGCTGTTAAAGCTGCTAAAGAACTAGAAGCTGCTGGTACAAAAGTGCGTGTGGTTTCTGTACCATCAACTGAGCTATTTGATGCCCAAGATGCAGCTTATAAGGAAGAAATCCTTCCGAATGCTATCCGTCGTCGTTTGGCGATTGAAATGGGTGCGACTCAAGGTTGGTATAAGTATGTCGGTCTTGACGGTAAAGTTCTCGGTATCGACACATTTGGTGCATCAGCTCCAGCTCAAACAGTTATTGACAACTACGGCTTCACAGTAGAAAACGTAGTGAAATTGGTTGGCGAATTGTAATAAACAATATAGAAACAGCCCCTTGGGGCTGTTTTTTGCTATAATAGACCTATGAATTACACACAAGAAGAAAAAGAATACTTTATGAGTCAGGCCTTAGCAGAGGCTGAAAAATCACTGGACAAGGAAGAAATTCCTATCGGCTGTGTCATTGTTAAGGAGGGACAGATTATTGGTCGTGGGCACAATGCGCGCGAGGAACTCAATCAGGCTATCATGCATGCCGAAGTCATGGCCATTCAAGAAGCCAATCAAACCGTGGGAAATTGGCGTTTGCTGGATACGACCCTTTTTGTCACAATAGAACCCTGTGTCATGTGTAGTGGTGCCATTGGGCTGGCCCGTATTCCCCAGGTGGTCTATGGGGCTGCCAACCAAAAATTTGGAGCGGCGGGCAGTCTCTATGATATTTTGACAGACCAGCGGCTCAATCACCGTGTGGAGGTTGAAACGGGGATCTTGGAAGAGGCTTGTGCCCAGATCATGCAAGATTTTTTTAGACAGCGCCGAGAAAGGCAGAAGACTGAAAAACGAGCTTTGAAAGCCCAAGAGTGATTAGACAAATCATCTATCTCACTCAGTCCCCACTTGCACTCTAGTAAATTTGTGTTATAATAATAAACGGAGCAACATTCGTGCGTGAAGCGGGTCAGGGGAGGAATCCAGCAGCCCTAAGCGAAGTCGGGTGTGTGCTCTTTTTGCGTACAGTCTAAAAACCCTTTGAAATCAAGCTTTCAGAGGGTTTTCATTGTCTTGTTTTTAGAAATAGGGGCAAAATAGGGGCAGTTCTGGCCGATCTATCCGTCTGAGGATGTATTTTTGGGGAAAAGTATTGCTTTTCTGAAAAGATAGTGTAAAATACCAATTCTTAAGAAATGTTTTGGAAACCTATGGTAGCATGATGGGTACAAAGGAGGAAAGCCTATGTTTTTATTTGCTTTTCCAGGTATGGGGAAGACGACCCTTGCAAAGAAATGGAGCAAGGTGGTCGATCTTGAAATGTCCGATATAAAATATGACAATAGTAGCGTCAGCCATCTAACAAAAGAAGAACGCAAATCCACCAAACGACCAATTAAGGATAAACAATACCGGCAGACTTATGTAGAAAAGGCCTTTGAGTGGGAGCAGGCTGGGAAAATCGTCTTGGTTGCCCTCAATTTTTTGCCTCGCATGTTGTGGGCCATGTGGCTGGCTGGGAAAAAGAATGTCCACATTTTCATTCCACACCCTTCCTTGAAGGAGGAGTACCGCCAACGGTATATCAAACGTGGCAATAATGCACGCTTTATCTTTGAGGTTATGCTGATATGGTATGTCACCTTATTGCCCCTCTATCTTTTATCCAAGTGCTTGCCACAGCTGATTACGGTGACAGAAGCGGGGGAGACCTTGGAGGATTACCAAGAGCAAATTCAGACCGGAAAAATGATTGCAAAAATTCTGTTCACGCAAACCATTTCATGAAAATGAATGAAAATTCACAAATCCCTTGAAAAAAATATGATAAAGCGTTATCATATTATGGTACACAAATGGAGGAAAAAGATGACACATATTACATTTGACTATTCAAAAGTCTTGGGCCAATTCGTTGGAGCTCAAGAAGTAGACTACATGCAACCACAAGTTACCCTTGCAGACCAAATGCTCCGTCAAGGAACAGGTCCTGGTAGCGACTTTATCGGCTGGTTGGATTTGCCAGAAAACTACGACAAAGAAGAGTTTGCTCGTATCAAGGAAGCAGCAGCTAAAATCCAAAATGAAAGTGAAGTTTTGGTAGTTATCGGTATCGGTGGTTCTTACCTTGGTGCTAAAGCAGCTATTGATTTCTTGAGCAATGCCTTTGTAAACTTGCAAACACGTGAAGAGCGTAAAGCTCCACAAATCCTTTACGCTGGAAACTCGATCTCATCAAGCTACCTTGCTGACTTGGTAGACTATGTGGCAGATAAGGATTTCTCAGTTAACGTAATTTCTAAATCAGGTACAACAACTGAGCCTGCCATTGCTTTCCGCGTCTTCAAAGAATTGCTTGTGAAGAAATACGGTCAAGAAGAAGCTAACAAGCGTATCTATGCTACAACTGACAAGGCAAAAGGTGCTGTTAAGGTTGAAGCGGACGCAAATGGTTGGGAAACCTTTGTTGTTCCAGATGATGTCGGTGGCCGTTTCTCAGTCTTGACTGCAGTTGGTCTTTTGCCAATCGCGGCAGCTGGTGCAGACATTGATGCCCTTATGGAAGGTGCAAATGCAGCTCGTACGACTTACACTTCAGATAAAATTGCTGAAAACCAAGCATACCAATATGCAGCTGTTCGCAACATCCTTTACAGAAAAGGTTATGTAACAGAAATTTTGGCTAACTACGAGCCATCACTGCAATACTTCAGTGAGTGGTGGAAACAATTGGCAGGTGAGTCAGAAGGTAAGGACCAAAAAGGTATCAACCCAACATCTGCTAACTTCTCAACAGACTTGCATTCTCTTGGACAATTTATCCAAGAAGGAAACCGCAACATCTTTGAGACAGTGGTACGTGTTGACAAACCAAGAAAAAATATTTTGATTCCTGAAATGGCAGAAGACCTTGACGGTCTTGGCTACTTGCAAGGTAAGGACGTTGACTTTGTAAACAAAAAAGCAACGGACGGCGTACTTCTTGCACACACAGATGGTGGCGTACCAAACATGTTTGTGACCCTTCCACAACAAGATGAGTTCACACTTGGTTACACCTTCTACTTCTTCGAGTTGGCGATTGCTATCTCTGGTTACCTCAATGCGATCAACCCATTTGACCAACCAGGTGTAGAAGCTTACAAGAAAAATATGTTCGCTCTTCTTGGCAAGCCAGGATTTGAAGAACTCGGTGCAGAATTGAACGCACGTTTGTAGGATAATTTCAATTATTGAACTAGATAGGAGCAGCTCCCAAAGGGGGCTGTTTTCTTTTTCTGATTTTTTTCAGTAAGATTCTGCAGTCAATAAAAATTTGCTATACTAGAAGACAAGAGACTTCTAGACAGTATTTTTTATCCATGGAAAAAAACCTGTCCTTAACTTTAAATCGTTTTCATTTTATACTGAGAATGTAATAAAAAAGGAGGACAGATGATGACAGATTGGTTAGGAATCAAAGATAAGGTCTATGTTGTCACAGGAGGAAGTTCAGGTATTGGTCTAGCAATTGTAGAGGGCTTGCTTGAACAAGGGGCCTTGGTTGCGAATTTGGATATTCGAAATTCAGACCTGTCTCATGAAAACTTGTTGTTTGTAGAAACAAATGTGGCTAATCATCAAGCTGTAAAAGAGGCTGTATCCAAGGTAGTAGAACACTTTGGAACCATCGATGGTCTAGTGAATAACGCGGGGATAAATATTCCGAGCTTGTTGATGGATATTAAGACGGAAGCAGGCCCATATGAACTAGATGAAGACAAATTCGATCGAATGGTTGGAATCAATTTCAAAGGACTATTTTTTGTCAGTCAAGAAGTAGCACGGGTATTGGCAACTAAACAAGCTGGTGTTATTGTCAATATGGCATCAGAAGCAGGATTAGAGGGTAGTGAGGGACAGAGTATCTATGCAGCAACTAAAGGTGCCGTATACTCGCTGACTCGGTCATGGGCTAAGGAATTGGCCAAACATGGAATTCGTGTAGTGGGGATTGCCCCAGGGATTATGGAGGCGACAGGTCTTCGCACGATAGCTTATGAAGAAGCGTTAGCTTATACGCGCGGAAAAACAGTTGAAGAACTACGGGCAGGCTATGGAAATACAAGTACGATCCCGCTTGGAAGAAGTGGGCGACTGAGCGAGGTGGCAGACTTGGTTTGCTACTATCTTTCAGATAGATCAAGTTACATTACTGGTGTAACGACAAACGTGTCCGGAGGAAAAACCAGAGGTTAGGAAGAAGAAATGAGTTTAGAGCTAAACAAGAAAGCCTTATTGTACTATTTATCATCTCATGCTGGTGTCAGCTACGAGAACTTGGAAGAGAGATTGAACCTTTCCAAGCATTCTGTAAAGCTGTTGATTGAGGGGCTTTTGTATAGCTATGACCATATCTTTTCCATTCAGGAACAAGGTGGAAAATTAAGTCTGCATATCTTTGATGATACCGCTTTTAAGACCTTGGTAACTGAGGATTTGTTGTTGTCAACGGACTTGAACTCTTTCCACAAAAGGCAGGCCATTTTTTTCAAAATGCTTCTGGAGACAGATGACTATCTTTCAGCTGATAGTATAGCAGAAGCTCTGGGCATTAGTCGGCGTAGCCTCAGTCGAGATATCAATCGGATGAAAGAGGTGCTTCAAACCTACTGCTTGCAGTTAGAATCTAAATCAGGTGTCGGCATTAAGATTGTAGGAGAGGAGTTGCATAAGCGACTTCTTTACCTGTATGAAATCATGGACTATCTAGAACATGAGAATGGGTTGCCACAGGAGCTTCTAGATACTTATATGGATTTTATGGAAAGCCAACACTTTCCGATTGATGTAGAGCGAACCTTTCTAGCTACACTTAACATTACTGTGTTGAGGAGAGAACATGCTTTAAAAGACAATGTCTTGACTTGGTTTACTAGCCAGGATAAGTTGGACTTGCCATCGATTTTTTACGAGATATTAGCCTATTTTCTAGGCAGAGATGTGACAGCTGCTGAAAGAGCCTTTTTGACTTTTCCAATGCAGATTGGGTTGCTAGCATCGGAGATCGGTCGGCCTGATATTTTGACCATGGCAGAGGATGTTTTATCGCTCACAGTTCAAGAATTTGGGATTAGTCTTGATATCGGAGAGAGTGCTCTCATCTTGCAACGTCACCTGGTTTACATGCTCAATCGTAGCGTTATGAAGTGGCAATTCACAGAAATTAGTTTGAGAGAACAGCTGATTCAGAGTTCGTTCTCTAAGGTGGTTTCACAGTTTTTTGTAGATCGTATAGTGGAACGGACTGGTTTGAACATTTCTGACAAGGAAGTTGTTCTGTTGGCAGCTTGGATGGAATTGTTACTGGCTCGAAAGAGTAAGCCATTGATTGCTAAAGTAGCGGTGATTACACAATCAGGTCAGTCATTCAGCTATCTTGTTGACCACCAAATTCGTCAAATTTTTAACAGTGATATTCAGTTGGACTTTCTAGATTTTGTGAACCATCCGCCTTATGAAGAGTTGAATCGTACCTATGATTTGATTTTTACAGACAATCTTTTGTACAGTCAAGAATTATTTCAGCCCTTTTTATCATTGTCTTTGGTTACCAAGGAAAATCAAGCAGAGCGAGAGGCCTTGGAACGGACGGTATTAGGACGAAAAATACAAATGTATTGCCAAGTTGAAACCGTTCGATTTGATGAAACCAAAAGCTATGAAGCGAATCTAAGGATTCTACTAGATCAGCTAGTGGAGAAGGGGCTGATCCCACAGGAGGTCGTTGAAAAGTTAAAACAAAAAGAACAGGCTCATCCAGCTATTTCAGATAATGGCTATGCTTTTCCGCATTTGACGGATGTTAGTTTGGAACAAATCTGCATCGTTGTGTTGGAACAAGACCAGCTGCAGTTAGAAAGTCGTATAGGCACTCCTATTCGTGATTTTATCTTACTATTTGTTCCTTCTGAACTGGATGACTTCAATCAAGATCTACTGTTTAATATATTTGATAATACTTTCCGAATGAAAGAAACCTTGCGTATCAAACAACGTTTGGGACTAGAAAACTGTGGTAAAAAAATAGCTGATTAGCTAATAAGAATAGGAGGAAAAATGGATTCAGTTTATATTTTTGGAGCTGTTGTGATTGCTGCCTACGTTTTGCAAATCTACTTAGGTCTCAAACAGTTGAAGCATTTTAATGTCGCCTATTCTGAGTTGCGTCAGAAAGGTCGAGTAGCGATTGGGCGCCGATCAGGGAAGATTAAAGCTGGGACAATTGTAATGTTTGCCGTCGATAGAAACGGCAAGGTAGTTGATGCCAAGCGGATGCAGGGGGTGACAGTCGCAGCGCGCTTTAAGTCAATGCCATCCTATGTCGGTCAAGATATCCATTACCTAGATACTTACAACCCACTGGTTAGAAAGGAGAATAAGCTGTTACAAATTGCAATCGAAGATGCGAGGGAGCTATTCCTTAGAATTGAAGCAGGAAACTATGAGGATGTTCCGAAACTTGCACCAGTGTTAAGTGTGGGCAACCAATTGAAACTCTTGTCCACAAGGTTAAAATTACAATTTAAAAAATAGAGAAGGAGTTTACTATGGACTATATTGTGCAATTTGCCGAAGGATTTATGAATCTTTTTAAGCTGGGTGGAGAGACCTTTATCAGCTGGATGACAGGGATTGTACCTGTTGTTCTCATGCTCTTGGTGGCAATGAATACCTTGATTGCCCTTTTAGGAGAGGAGAAGGTGAACAAGTTAGCTCAAGCCTCTGCTAAAAATCCAGTTAGTCGCTATATGATTTTGCCATTTGTCTCTGCATTTATCTTAGGAAACCCCATGTCTATCAGTATGGGGCGCTTCTTACCTGAGTATTACAAGCCAGGATTTGTTGCAGCACAGATGCAATTCTGCCACACTTCAAATGGTGTTTTTCCCCACATTAACCCGGGTGAACTATTTGTGTGGATGGGGATTGCTTCTGGGATTCAAACCTTGGGACTCAATACAATGGATTTAGCCATTCGCTACCTGTTGGTTGGTTTAGTGATGAACTTCGTAGGTGGTTGGGTGACAGACTTTATGACGGCTTATGTATCAAAACAACAAGGCATTACGCTTAGCAAGACACTTTGATAGAAAGAGGAAACAGTTATGGCATATAAAAGCATTAAAGTGGTAAAAGGTAGTGGTGGATACGGTGGTCCGTTGGTCATTACTCCAACGGCAGAGAAACACAAGTTTATTTATATTACTGGTGGTGGAGAGAAACCAGCTATTGTAGATAAAATCGCTGAGTTGACAGGTATGGAAGCTGTAAATGGATTTAAAACATCGATTCCAGATGAAGAAATCGCACTTGCTATTGTTGATTGCGGTGGAACGCTTCGTTGTGGTATCTATCCTAAGAAAGGAATTCCGACGATCAATGTGATTCCAACAGGCAAAAGTGGTCCGCTAGCCCAATACATCAATGAAGATATTTATGTTTCAAATGTTGGAGTGGATCAGATTCGTTTAGCGGATGATTCGGATGAGGTGACTGTAACAAGTGTTGCAGAGGAGAAAAAACCAACTTACGACACTAGCAAAAAAATTACAGAACAGCGAGCTGAATCAAGCTTTATTGCGCGGATTGGTATGGGAGCTGGTAAGGTCGTTGCAACCTTTAACCAGGCTGCACGAGATGCCATCCAAACGATGTTGCATACCATTTTACCTTTCATGGCCTTTGTTTCGCTGTTGATTGGGATTATTCAAGGTTCTGGCGTAGGGAACTGGTTGGCCAAGTTAATGGTTCCGCTAGCAGGAAATATTTGGGGTTTGATTTTGATTGGTTTCATTTGCTCGCTTCCATTCTTATCTCCGCTCCTGGGGCCAGGTGCTGTTATTAGTCAAATTATTGGAACCTTGATTGGTGTTGAGATCGGAAAAGGCAATATCCCACCGCAAATGGCTTTGCCAGCACTCTTCGCCATTAATACCCAGAATGGCTGTGATTTCATTCCAGTTGCACTTGGTTTGTCAGAAGCGGAGTCTGAAACCGTTGAAGTTGGGGTGCCAGCAGTGCTTTACTCACGTTTCCTAAACGGGGTTCCACGTGTCATTGTGGCGTGGTTAGCAAGTTTTGGATTGTATAGTTAGATAGAAATAATAAATTAGGATAGGATAGAAGGATGACAAAAATTTTTGAAGCAACTATTGTAAGTGTTGGGGAACAGGCTCCAAGTATGATTACGGAAGCAAATATGCTGATTCTATTTGGCATGGAGGCTCCTGCAGATTTGGCAGACTACTGCTACAAGATAAGTAATAAGGATTTGTCAGGTTCTATCCGAGTTGGAGGTCAACTGGTTATTGATGGAAGAGCTTATCCAATCACAGCAGTTGGATCTGTAGTGGAACAAAATCTTTCTGCCTTGGGTCATATCACGATTGCTTTAGATGGGTCCTCAGAAGGCTCTCTGCCAGGGACGCTTCATGTAGCAGTGGATAAGATGCCAGAATTACAGGAAAATAGTATCGTTCAGTTATTTGCATAACTATGGCCACCATTTCTCTTGTTTACCAGTCAACAAATCATTGATTGTAGCTAGTAAACAAGGGATTTTTGTCTATCCAATTTCTTATGGTACAATAGTGCAGTAGAAATAGGAGATCGGATGAAAATAGAATTTTTTGTAGTAGGTGATATTCACGGTAAATTTGAATTGCTGCTCGATATTTTAAAAAAATGGGATGAAGAGAGACAACAGCTTATTTTTCTTGGTGATGTGATTGACCGTGGTGAAAATTCAAAGGGCTGTCTAGAGCTGGTCTGGCAGCTGGTGCGTGAAAAGGGAGCGATTTGTTTAACAGGTAATCATGAACGGATGTTGTTGGCCTGGTTGCGGAATCCTTTGGAACGCTATGACCACTATCGGAGAAATGGTGGCGATACAACCATCAATTCTCTACTGGGCCGTCCCTTGGATGCCCCTGTGGATGGTCTGGTGGATGCAAATGCGGTGATGGAGCAATATGCGGATATGATTGACTTTCTCAAGTCTTGCCCCTATCATCTGGAGACCGAGCGCTATATTTTTGTCCATGCGGGCATTGATCTGACCTTGACAGACTGGCGAGAGACTAGTGAGCATGACAAGGTTTGGTTGCGAACTGCCTTTCATGAAGCGGAAAATACCACAGGTAAAACCATTGTCTTTGGACATACCCCTGTTTACAATCTTTATCAGACCAAACTCCGTATCAGTCAGATTTGGACCAGTCCAGATGGAAAAATGGGAATCGACGGTGGAGCTGTTTACGGAGGGGTTCTACACGGCATTCATCTAGATACTGACGGGCTTGTGGCAGACTATAGTGTTGCTTGTGTGAAGGGGCAGAAATTTATCTAAAAATTAGATGAATAGCTTTGACTTTTGATCCTTTTTATACTAATATATAAGTAAATAGGAGGAATAAATTATGAAAAAGAAACTCTTTTCGCTCTGTGCTACTGGCTTGGTGCTGCTTGGATTGACTGCTTGCTCTACGACAAGCAAAGAGTCAACAAGTGCATCTTCATCAGAAGCATCTAGCTCATCTACCGTTGCATCCTCGACAACTGAATCTTCCAAAACAGTGCTCAAAGAGTCAACGGTGACCTACCTTACTGATGAGGAAATTCAAAACATTGCGACCATTGGTGATTTTAAAGCTGCCTTTAAATCCTTGATGGATTCTTATATTGCGGATTTCGAAGAGTTGATTGCCCAACTCCCAGAAGAGCAACAAGGCACCTTATTGGAGACGAGAGATCAATTGGTTGTATCACTAGAAGAGCAGTATGCCCTTTTGGACCAACAGTTTGCAGTGATCGGTGGAGACGAAACAGAGATTCCAGCTGATGTCAAAGATATGCTGTTGACAACGGTGACGACTGTCCGTGACCAATTAAAATCCGCAATGGATTCTGCTCGTTCACAAGTGGAAGAATTACTTCAATAATTGATGGTTACATAAAAAAGAGAGTTTTTTCATAGACTCTCTTTCTTTATACCAAATTTTCTGAAAATTTGGTATAATGGTAAAAATACTTTTATAGATTGGAAAATATTATGACTGCACAAAAAATGACTGCACAAGAAATCATTGCCTTTATCGGTAATGCTGTGAAGAAGACAACTGTTAAAGTAACTTTTGAAGGTGAATTGGCTGGTCCTGTTCCTGCTGAAGTGACAAAGCTTGGCAATGTCCTCTTCGGTGACTGGAAGGATGTCGAGCCACTCTTGGCAAACTTGACTGAAAATGTAGACTATGTGGTTGAGCAAGACGGCCGCAATTCGGCTGTACCTTTGCTGGACAAGCGTAATATCAATGCCCGTATCGAGCCAGGTGCCATTATCCGTGACCAAGTGACAATCGGTGATAATGCCGTTATCATGATGGGTGCGGTGATCAATATCGGTGCGGAAATCGGCCCAGGTACCATGATTGACATGGGTGCTATCCTAGGTGGTCGTGCGACGGTTGGTAAAAACAGTCATATCGGTGCAGGTGCGGTTCTTGCAGGTGTTATCGAGCCAGCTTCGGCTGAGCCAGTGCGTGTTGGTGACAATGTTTTGGTCGGTGCCAATGCCGTTGTTATCGAGGGCGTACAAATCGGTAGTGGCTCTGTTGTCGCAGCGGGTGCAATTGTGACCCAAGACGTCCCTGAAAATGTTGTGGTGGCAGGTGTGCCAGCCCGCATCATCAAGGAAATCGACGCTCAAACCCAACAAAAAACAGCCTTGGAAGAGGCTTTGCGGACACTCTAAGAGGTAGCTATGCTAGATTTAATCGCGATACGCCGAGCCCTCCACCAGATTCCAGAGCTGGGCATGGAGGAGTTCAAGACCCACGCCTTTCTTATGGATACCATTGAGAACTTGCTGGAAGATTGCTCTTTTGCCCAGTTTCGTACATGGAAGACAGGTATCCTGGTCTATCTGACAGGTTCTGCTCCTGAAAAGACCATCGGCTGGCGGGCAGATATTGACGGCCTGCCGATCGTGGAGGAAACGGGCCTGGACTTCAAGTCCCTCCACCCAGACCGGATGCACGCTTGCGGACATGATTTCCACATGACCATTGCCTTGGGGCTTTTGGAGAAAATGGCAGAGCAGCAACCGAAAAATAATCTTCTCTTCTTGTTTCAGCCTGCGGAGGAAAATCTAGCAGGTGGCATGCTTATGTATGAAGCGGGTGTTTTTGGGGATTGGTTGCCAGATGAATTTTATGGGCTCCATGTCCGACCAGACCTGAAAGTCGGTCAAATGGCCACCAACCGTGAGACCCTCTTTGCTGGGACCTGTGAAGTCAAGATACGGTTTACAGGAAAGGGGGGCCACGCAGCATTTCCCCATACCGCCAATGACGCTTTGGTTGCAGCCAGCTACTTTGTGACCCAGGTTCAGTCAGTGGTCAGTCGAAATGTCGACCCAATCGAGGGAGCTGTGGTGACCTTCGGCTCCATGCACGCGGGCACGACAAACAATGTCATTGCTGAAACAGCCTTTTTGCACGGGACCATTCGGGCCTTGACCCAGAGCATGAGCCTCTTGGTGCAAAAGCGAGTGCGGGAAGTAGCAGAGGGAATTGCCTTGTCCTTTGGAGTGGACTTGGAGATCGAGCTCAATCCAAGCGGCTATCTGCCTGTGGAGAACAATCCCCAGCTGGCTGACGAGCTCATGACCTACTTTGACGGCGTTGATGGTGTGGAGATGATTGATTGTCCACCTGCCATGACGGGAGAGGACTTCGGCTACCTGCTTAACAAGGTTCCGGGTGTTATGTTCTGGTTGGGTGTGGATACGCCTTATCCCCTTCACAATCCACGTCTCAGTCCCAAAGAGGAAGTGCTTCCCTTTGCTGTGGATAAGTTGAGTGATTTTTTGAAAATGAAAGCAAACTAGACTGGGGTTTCCAGTCTTTTTCTGAAAAGAAAGGAGTTCCTGTGGATAAAAAAGAAATTCGGCAAGAGGTCTTGCGGAGATTGAAAGCCCTGACTAGTAGCCAGCGAGCAAGATGGAGTCAGCAACTAACAGAAAGGCTCCTTTCATCTGACACCTATAAGTGCTCAAAGTCGCTTGGGACCTACCTTTCCATGCCCCATGAGTTTGACACTTCTTACCTGATTGAGCAGGTTCAAAAGGACGGCAAGCAGATTTTCATCCCTAAGACCTATTCACAAGGGCGTATGGATTTTGTAGAATATAATCCTGATGATTTGGTGAAATCTAGGTTTGGAGTTTGGGAACCTGGGACTTATTCACAACCTGTGGATAAGTCTGTGGTTAAGTTGATCCATGTTCCTGGTTTAGCTTGGAATCAAGCGGGTTTTCGAGTGGGTTATGGAGGCGGTTTTTATGATCGCTACCTAGCAGATTATCAGGGGGAGACGGTATCGACCTTGGCAGACTTTCAAGTCTATGATTTTGAACCAGATGTATTTGATATTCCAGTAAAGGAGTTGTTGATTTTTGAAGAACTTTTTTGATAAGCGCTATCCTGTGACCAATGCCTTGTTGGCAGTCACGGCTCTTGTTTTTCTTTTGATACAAGTGTTTCGATTTGGGCAGACCACTACAGCCTATACGATTTTTGAATTCGGTGGAATGTACGGTCAGGTGGTGCGTTATGACCCGACTCAGTTGTGGCGCTTGATTTCTCCTATCTTTGTCCACATTGGTTGGGAGCATTTCTTGTTTAACAGCTTCACTCTCTATGCCTTGGGATATCAGTTAGAGCCTTTATTTGGCAGTCGGAGGTTTTTCTTGCTCTACCTTCTTTCGGGAATCATGGGAAATGTCTTTGTTTACTTCTTTACTCCTGGAGTTGTTGGTGCAGGCGCCTCCACTTCCTTATTTGGATTGTTTGCTGCTATGGCCTTCTTACGTTATTACAGTAGAAGTGCCTATCTTCAGCTCCTGGGGCAGCGTTATACAGCTTTGCTCATGATCAACCTAGCCTTGGGGCTCTTTAATCCAGCTATTAGTATGGCAGGTCATATTGGTGGGGCTATCGGTGGCTGTTTGGCAGTGGTTTGTCTGCCGCCAAGACTGGAAAAACAAACCTTTACTGCCCAGCAGACAGGATGGGCCCTTGTGGGCTATCTACTTTTGTTTTTTGGTCTCTTATTTGTAGGATTTTTGTTTTAAAAGGATCGTTTCAGTCGGTCTTTTTTTGTGGATTGCCCAGAGCATACAAATAATTGCTTTTTTACAGAAAAGGCTGTATAGTGAATGGAGAAGCTAGAACAGCCTTGTGGATAAGTACTTCGAGGAGTCAAGGCTCTAGCCAATAGGACATGGGAGGGTCTGACTTGGGATATTTTTTGTTGGCACTTGTATCTTTTCTTGCTTATCTGGGAAGCGAGGGACACTGGTATGGTTACCGCAGAAAAGTAAGAAGTGGTGAATTGAGAGACCGTGGAGATTTGTTTTATACACAGGCTAGCCGATTCACTCCTTCAGCTCCAATTAGTTTGTTAGAAATCTATAGGCAGTTGCCAGAGGAAGAGTGCAGGAGATGGGGCATCAGCTGTCAGTTGAAAGAGCAAGAGCTGATTTTTCAATTGCATCCGCTACTTGGCTACCACCGCATGGATTTTAAGATAGAAGCGCGCTTGGTCCAGTCGCCTCTGTCGGGTTGCTTGCTGTATTACATTAGCCATTGGCAGGAGCGTCATCCTGAATTGGCTTTGGAGCAGTGTAATCGTCTGTTGACAATGCTTGAAGAAGCCTTATTGTTGTTGGATTCTCGTTTGGAAATACATTAAGAAAGGACAGGTTATTTCCCTGCTTAGCTCAGGGGAATAGCCTGTCCTTGTTTTCTTATTGGTTTGATTATTCTGCGTCTTGGAGTTGTTGAGCGAGCTCAATGATGTAGTCTTTGACATCATCTTTGACCTGTGGATGGGTCAATGCGTAGTCAATCGAAGTTTTCATGAAGCCAAATTTATCTCCGACATCATAACGTTTGCCAGTAAATTCACGAGCAAATACGCGCTGTGTCTTGTTGAGGGTATCAATGGCATCTGTCAACTGGATTTCATTGCCGGCACCTGGTTCTTGATTTTCCAAGATATCAAAGATTTCAGGTGTCAAAAGGTAGCGACCAATAATGGCAAGGTCAGATGGTGCATCTTCTGGTTTTGGTTTTTCTACAAAGGTTTCAACACTGTAAAGGCCGTTGACTCCTTCACCATGAGGTGCGATGACACCATATGATGAAACTTCTTCATGTGGAACGGGCATCACTGCGATGGTAGAAGCATGTGTTGCTTCATAGTCTTCAATCAGCTGTCTGGTGATTGGCTTAACAGACTCATCGGTGATATCCATGAGGTCATCGCCTAGCATCACGACAAAAGGTTCATTTCCAACAAAGGCTTTGGCTTGCAAGACAGCATCTCCCAATCCTTTTGGATAGCTTTGGCGAATGAAGTGAAGGCGAATGGCAGTTGCATCATCCACCAGTTTCAAGAGGTCATTTTTTCCTTTTTCACGTAGGTTATGTTCCAATTCAAAGTTTGAGTCGAAATGGTCTTCGATGGAACGCTTTGATTTATTGGTTACGACCAAGATATCTTCGATACCAGAACGAAGGGCTTCTTCAAAGATGAATTGGAGGGTTGGCTTGTCAACGATTGGCAACATCTCTTTGGCAAGGGCTTTAGTTGCTGGAAGGAAACGTGTTCCCAAACCTGCTGCAGGGATAACGGCTTTTCTAACTTTTTTTGTCATGATGGATTCTCCTTATTCTTTATGACCATTCGTTTTCCTGGCGGAATTCACCAGACATGATTTCTTGGATAGCATCTTGGATACTTGCCCCTTGGTAAATCACGCTGTAGATGGCCTGGGTAATAGGCATGTAAACACCCAATTCTTGTGCCAATTCGTAGGCTGCTTTGGTAGTGGAAATCCCTTCGATAACCATGCCCATATTGGCTTCGATGTCTTCGAGTTTCTCTCCTTTGCCAAGCAAATCGCCGGCTCGCCAGTTACGAGAGTGTACAGAAGTGCCTGTAACAATCAAGTCGCCGACGCCAGATAGACCGCTGTAAGTCAAGGGATTGGCCCCCATGGCTACACCGAGTCGGGTAATTTCTGTCAATCCACGAGCAATGATAGCTGCCTTGGCATTGTCGCCAAATCCGAGTCCGTGAAGGGCACCTGCACCAACTGCGATGATGTTTTTCAAAGCACCCGCTGTTTCCACACCGATGACATCATTGTTGGTGTAGAGGCGGAAGTAGCGGTTGCTAAAGAGATTTTGGACGTAGGTTGCAGTTTCCAAATCTTTCGATGCAGCAGAAATCAAGGTTAAATCGCGGACAATGGTTTCTTCTGCATGGCTTGGTCCTGAAACCACAACGATTTCTGATCGGAGTTCAGCAGGAATCTCTTCTTCCAAGACCTCTGACAAGCGCTTGTGACTATCAGGTTCCAGACCTTTAGAAGCGTGCATCACAACGACCTTGTGCTTGAGAGCTTGGGCCACTTGCTTGGCAACCAGACGGGTCACCTTGGTCGGTACAACGAAGAGAACGGCATCCACACCGTCTAAGGTTTCTGCCAAATCCTTGTAGCCTTTAATCTTCTCGTCTAGGACGATATCTTTGAAATACCGTTTATTGGTATGCTGTTCATTGATTTCGTCAATTTGTTCAGGAATGTTTCCCCAAATACGGACCTGATGGCCGTTGTCATTGAGTACCTGTGCGAGGGCTGTTCCCCAAGAGCCAGGCCCTAGGACAGCGATGGTTTGTTGACTCATATGCTTCCCCTGTAATAATATTTTCTCCATTATACCATAGATGTTTTTTTTTGGAAAATGGCAGAGCAGAAACTTGACAATAGTTCTCCAGGGAACTATAATAGTTCTCATGCTAATAAAATGATTGGGAAGGATCTATCATGGGACATACCATTGCAGATTTTCGGAATCTATTAAATCAGATTGAACAAATCAGTGAAACCATTGCCAAGGAATACGATGTGGAACACCTGGCAGGTCCACAGGGCTGGGCCTTGCTTTTCATAGCAGAACGGTCGGATATTGAAACCTTTGTCAAAGACATCGAGACCGAACTTCGCATTTCCAAATCCGTGACCAGCAACCTGGTCAAGCGAATGGAGAAAAACGGCTTTATTCAGGTTTTGCCATCTCAGGTTGACAGACGCTACAAGCAGGTGGTCTTGACAGAGAAAGGTCAGAGCAAGATTTGTCACCTAAAAGCCTTTCATGAGGAAATGCACCGCTCGCTTTTTCAGGGGATTCAGAAGGAAGAATTTCAACTGATTAAGCAGGTTGCCGATCAATTAAAAGAAAACATTCGAAATTATAAGGAGAATGACCATGTTTAAACAAGCAATTCTACGCTATAAATGGTATGCCTTGGCTTGTATCACCTTGACATCGATTGTCGTTATTACGACCCTCTTGCAGCCCAACTACTTAAAGGATGTCTTGGCAGCGGTCTTGGCTAATGACAAGGAAGAGATTGTCCGTGTGGGCCAGTTGCTCTTGGTGATTGCGGGGATTGGTCTTTTGGCTGGTCTGGCTAATACCATTGCTGCAGCGAAAATTTCACAAGGGGTATCTGCGGATATTCGTGAGCAAACCTTTCGCAAGATTCAGAGCTTTTCTTATGCTAACGTTGAAGAATTCAATGCGGGGAACTTGGTCGTTCGGATGACCAACGATGTGACCCAGATTCAAAACTTGACCATGATGCTCTTTACCATCTTGCTACGGGTTCCCCTCCTCTTTATCGGAGCCTTCATCATGGCGGTACGGACCATGCCAGAACTCTGGTGGATGATTATTCTCATGGTGGTCTTAATCATGGTCATCATGGCGGTTGTCATGGGGCAAATGGGGCCTCGTTTTGGGAAATTCCAGTCCCTCATGGACAAGATGAACAGCATTGCCAAGGAGAACCTGCGTGGGATCCGGGTGGTCAAGTCCTTTGTGCAGGAGAAAAACCAGTACAAGAAATTTAAGGATGTATCCAATGAACTCTTGGACCTCAACCTTTTCATCGGCTACGGTTTCTCTATCTTGCAACCTCTGATGATGTTTATTTCCTACATGGCGATTTTTGCATCGCTCTACTTGGTATCTGGTATGCTGGAAACCAATATGGAGGCAGTTGGTGGCTTTACTTCCTTTATGAGTTACCTCATGCAAATTATGTTTGCTATTATTATGGCTAGCTTTATGGGGATGCAGGCTTCTCGTGCAGCGATTTCCATTAAGCGTATCAGTGAGGTCTTGAATACAGAACCAGCGATGACCTTCAAGGATGTGGCAGATGAAGACCTGACAGGTCGGATTGTCTTTGATAATGTTAGCTTTACCTATCCGCATGATACCGAACCAACTTTGAAAAATATCTCCTTTGAGATTGAGCCTGGTCAAATGGTTGGTGTGGTTGGTGCAACGGGTGCGGGTAAATCTACCCTTGCCCAGCTGATTCCGCGTTTGTTTGATCCACAGGAAGGAACAGTATCTATTGGTGGTCGGGACTTGAAAGAAGTCAGCAAGAACACCCTGCGTGACACGGTATCGATTGTCTTGCAAAAAGCTATTCTCTTCTCGGGGACCATTGCGGACAATTTGCGTCAAGGGGCACCTGGTGCTGATTTGCAACGCTTGGAGCGGGCCGCAGGTATTGCCCAAGCCAAAGAATTTATCGACCGCTTGGATGATACCTATGAGAGTCAAGTAGAAGAACGTGGAAATAACTTCTCTGGTGGTCAAAAGCAGCGGATGTCAATTGCTCGTGGGGTGATCGGAGAGCCTAAGGTCTTGGTCTTGGATGACTCGACCTCAGCCCTGGATGCCAAGTCTGAGAAGTTGGTCCAAGAAGCCCTCAACCATGACTTGAAGGGGACAACGACGGTCATCGTTGCCCAGAAGATTTCTTCTGTTGTCAAAGCTGATAAGATCTTGGTTCTTGATGAAGGTCGCTTGATTGGTCAAGGCACTCACGCTGAGCTGGTAGCGACAAATGACGTCTACCGCGAAATCTACGAAACACAGAAAGGGAAGGAAGAATAAATGAAAACTTTACGTTTTTTCTGGTTTTATTTTAAACGCTATAAGCTGTCCTTTGCTGTGATTTTTCTAGCCATTGTGACGGCGACTTATTTGCAGGTTCAGACGCCTGTTTTCCTGGGTAATGCGATTGCAGAGATGGGGAAAATTGGTCAGGATTATTTTGCTTCGATGCAAATGGGTCAGTCAGATTTCAAGCCTGACCTAGCTGATTTTAATGGGGTTATGCTCAATCTCTTTTTGGCCTATGTGGCGACGGTGGTGTCGACCCTGATTTATACCCTGCTCTTTACACGCATCGTTGCTCATTCAACCAACCGGATGCGAAAAGGTCTGTTTGGTAAGTTGGAACGCTTGACAGTTGCCTTCTTTGACAGCCACAAGGATGGGGATATTCTTTCTCGTTTTACCAGTGATTTGGACAATATCCAAAATGCTTTTAACCAGTCCTTGACTCAGGTAGTGACCAATATCGCTCTTTACATCGGTATGGTTATCATGATGTTCCGTCAGGATGCTCGCTTGGCTTTGGTAACTGTGGCATCCACGCCAGTTGCCTTGATTGCCCTAGTGATTATCATTCGCCTGTCACGGAAATATACTGACAAGCAACAGGCTGCCGTGTCTAAACTCAATGCCTACATGGATGAGAAGATTTCGGGACAAAAAGCGATTATTGTACAGGGTGTGCAGGAAGAGACTATTGATGGTTTCTTGGAGCTCAATGAAGAAGTTCGTCGCACAACTTTCAAGGGCCGTCTGTTTGGTGGGATTCTCTTTCCATTTATGAACGGAATGAGCTTGGTTAATACTGCCATTGTTATCTTTGCAGGCTCCAGCATTGTACTAAATGATAACTCGCTGGAAACAGCTGCCGCACTTGGTCTGGTCGTGACTTTTGTTCAGTATTCGCAACAGTATTACCAGCCTATCATGCAGATTGCATCTAGCTGGGCAGAATTGCAGTTGGCTTTCACAGGTGCTCATCGTATTCAGGAAATGTTTGATGAGCCTGAGGAAGTCCGCCCTCAAAACGCTCCGCTATTTACCGAATTAAAAGAAGGTGTTGAAATCAAGGACATCGACTTTGGCTACCTGCCAGGTCAAAAGGTCTTGGACAAGGTGTCTATTTCGGCTCCTAAGGGCAAAATGGTGGCGGTCGTTGGTCCGACGGGATCTGGTAAGACTACCATTATGAACTTGATCAACCGCTTCTACGATGTCAATGGTGGTAGCGTGGCCTTTGACGGTCGCGATATTCGGGAATATGATTTGGATAGTCTACGGGATAAGGTCGGTATTGTCTTGCAGGAGTCGGTGCTCTTCTCTGGTACTATTGCGGACAATATCCGCTTTGGCGATGAGAGTATTTCGCAAGAAATGGTGGAAACCGCAGCTCGTGCCACCCATATTCATGACTTTATCATGAGCTTGCCAGAGGGATATGAAACCTTTGTGACCGATGATGAGAATGTCTTCTCGACAGGTCAGAAACAGCTGATTTCTATTGCCCGTACGCTCTTGACAGATCCACAGGTCTTGATTTTGGACGAAGCAACGTCTAACGTTGATACCGTAACGGAAGCCAAAATTCAAAAGGCTATGGAGGCCATTATCGCAGGACGGACCAGCTTCGTCATTGCCCACCGCCTCAAAACCATTCTCAACGCGGATGAAATCATCGTCCTCAAAGACGGAAAAGTTATCGAACAAGGCAACCACAGCCAGCTCCTTAAACAGGGCGGCTTCTATGCCGAACTCTACCACAATCAGTTTGTGTTTGAATAGTAAAAAATAACAGCCAAGATAAGCAGGCCACAATCCTTAAACTTTTAGGATGTGGTTTATCTTGGCTGTTTTTGTAGTATCATTACTGTTCAAGATGGTTGGTTTTGGTCTGATTGAGCCAAGCATAAGCAATTCCAATAAAGAGGCCGGCTCCAAGCCAATTTCCAAAGAAAACAACAATCCACTGACGAAGAATATTTACGATGGTAAAGGTATCTACATTAGTACGAGCAGCATTAAAGGCTAAGAGCATGAATGATGCGAAATTAGCAACTAAGTGTTCGTTGATAAGGAAAACAAACATAAAAATAGCAGATACAATAACAAAGAATTTGGCGGATTGTTCCTTGAGTAGCATATACCCAAGGATAGCCATATTCACAAACATATTGGCAGTAATTCCCTCAAAGAAGTTACTCCAGTCGGATTTTCCTAGTTTGATGGTGACAGCGTTGACAACAAAACTTTCGTTAGATAAGTTAAGGTAGGAGAAGGACTGATTGAAAAGCCAAGCCAGAATGGTAGCACCTACAAAGTTGAAGAAGGTGCAGTAAAGTAACATCAGCGTTACTTTTTTCCAAGTAATTTGCTTATAATAGGCACCAGTCGTTAGATACATCATATTAGATGTAGCTAATTCGCCACCAAAAATAAGAACAAAAATCAGTCCGATAGCAAAGATAAAGGTAAAAACAAAACGCGATAGACTTGGGAATTGACTGGAGATGACATCAGCTCCAATAATACCAACAGCTGTTGACATGGTCAAATAAGCTCCGGCATACATGGAGCGTAAGGCGTAACGGCTTAGACTTTCATCAAAAAGGGATTCTTTTTTTGAAACTGCAACCGAAATTTTTTCTTGAAATGGGGACATGGGGCCTCCTTGTGACATAATCATCAAAAATTTATTGAAAAATATAGTGGAAAGGGAGCCCCTTCCCACTAGTTTTTATTTGTTAGTGAGCAGATGCACCAGAATTGGCATCTGTCGGTGTGGAAGCTGTAGGGGTACTACCTGTATCTGAAGCGCCAGAGGTTGCATCAACATGGGTAGGAGATGCGGTGTTTCCTGCACCCCCCACCAAGCGTTGTCCAGTGGTTTCAAGATACCAATCTAACCATGGCTTAAAATTAAAGATAATTTCATTGATGCCAGCGTAGGACCCGTCAGGATAGTACATAGCTTGGTAGTTATGAGTATTGATAATTTCAGGTGGTGTGCCTGGGACGATTGTTCGAACGTACTCTTGGTTACCATTACGTAAGGTTCCAACAACCCATTCGACATTCTTCATGCGGGCAGGAGGTAGCGTACCGTGGACAGTTGACAGGCGATTTCCTACTTGAGCAAGTACCCGTTTACCCAACATGGTTTCAGGTTCTTGGTGACTATTGTTGTAGTAGAGGAACTGGTTATTATCATCTGCATAGGTCAATTCAAATGGCATCGCATTGAGGAACATATTGAGTTGGTTAACGGTCAACAGACCATTGTCCAGCTTAACATAGGTGTCTCCCTCAACTGCGTTAACCAATTTAGAAGCCTTTTCTAGCCAATCTGGGTCATCTGGGTCCACACCTGTGATGGTCGTTGCGATTGGATGGGTACAGTCTAAATCTTCGGGTGCAATTGGCTTGGGTTGTTTCAATTTAGATACAACGCCGACATACTTGATAAAGTTGTCTAGACAGCTTTCCAAGAATTTCACAGTCCCTTCATTGATAATGTTCCCTTTATCATCAAAAGCTTCTTTCGCTTTACCAAGGAGGAATTCATTACCTGGTAACGTGTAGGCATTGACACCTGGAGCGTCCAAAATTTTTCTCAAGTGTACTTGAGCACGAGACGTTCCTTGGTCGTAGTAAGAAGCCCCGATAATCATAACTGGTTTATTTTCAAATGGATGTAAATTGAAACTGAGCCACTCTAGAGTACTCTTAAGAGCAGGTGTGATGGTGTGGTTGTGCTCAGGTGTAGCAATGATGACACCATCAGCACGTGTGATTTTGTTGTAAAGGTATTGGATCGCAAAGCTATTAGACTGGTCTTCGTCCTGATTGAACATTGGGACATCTTTGATTTCCAAAAGTTCTAATTCAAATTTTACTTTAAAGTGGCGTTGAATAAATTGCAATAGCATGCGGTTATAAGATTGGTCTGCATTAGACCCGACGATTCCGACAAATTTCATGATTGTTCTCCTCTCTTACAAGTTTTCCCAGTCAAAGTTTTCAGCTTCTTTTTGAAGTAACTCTTTGGCGCTAGACAGTTTACTTGTCATCTTGACAAAGAGACGGAAGTCATCAAAGATGGCATCCAGTTTTTGACTGATTTCTAAATCAATGAGCTCACCGTTTGTATCAAAGGCTTTCATGGAATTAGATAGTAAGAACTCATCTGGTAAAACAGTAGCTTTGAGTTCAGGAGCATTGAGAATTTGGCGTAGTTGCAATTGAGCACGGGAAGAACCGAGCGTTCCGTATGAGGCACCTGTAATCATAACCGGCTTGTTAAGCAAAGGGTAGACTCCATATGATACCCAAGCTAGTGCATTCATAAGAACAGCGGGGATCGAGTGGTCATACTCAGGTGTACCGATGATGACACCATCAGCACTTTCAATCTTTGCAACTAATTCTTTAACACTTTCTGGCAGTTCACGATTAGCCGGTTTATTGAAGACTGGAAGGTCCTTGATTTCAACCAATTCAATATCTGCCTTGTCAGCAAAATGCTGTTTGATGTACTGCAAGAGTTTGCGGTTGGTTGAGCGAGCGGAGTTGGTTCCGACAAGTCCTAGAAGTTTCATAGCATCTTCTCTCTTTTCTAAATGTAATATCCTTATCATACCAGTTTACAGGGTGGAAAGCAAGCGCTTTCCTGAAATATACAGAAAATGTTCAAAAAATCACGAACTCTTTTGGTATAATAGTATTATGAAAAAAATTGTTTATCTAGTAGCTGGTTTTGTTAGTCTTGCTATTGGCATGATTGGGATTGTTCTACCTATAATTCCAACAACGCCTCTTTTACTTTTGGCTGGATTTTGTTTTGCTAGAAGCTCTAAAAATTTTGAAAAATGGCTACGCAATACAAAAATTTATCAATTTTACGTAGCGGATTATGCTGAAACCAAAGCCATTTCCCGTAAACGGAAAAAACAAATTATCTGGCAAATCTACATACTCATGGGGATTTCCATTTGGTTGGCTCCTGTACTATTTGTCAAAATTGGACTTGGCTTGCTGACAGTCTTTATTACTTACTATCTGTTTTGGGTTATACCAGAGAAATAGATCCAGACTTGCGGACGAAATCATCGTTCTCAAAGACGGAAAAGTCATCGAGCAAGGCAACCACAGCCAGCTTCTTAAACTTAACGGCTTCTACGCCGAACTCTACCACAACCAGTTTGTGTTTGAATAGGGAAGATAGAAAAGGTCTGAAAACCAGATGAGCTGGTTTTCAGACCTTTTCTTGTTGTATCTAAATTGTTCTTGAATATGATAACCTCGGCAGAGTCAATGCCGTATTCGGGTCAGGCCATAGACGACCTGCTTCTGGGTGTGGAAGTACCTCACTTGTGAATGTAGGTTCTTAGCGGAAAGCTTATTCGCAAAGGGTGTAGAAACTATCTAAATCATAAACGAACAATCCGCTGACACTTATCGGCAATATATGGATCATGTGTGACGATAATTACTGTTTTTCCACTATTATTCATTTCTATGAGAAATTGCAGGATTAAGTCCCTATTTTCCTGATCTAATGATCCCGTTGGCTCATCTGCCAAGATAAGATTGCTTGGTTTGAGTAGAGCACGAGCGATAGCAATTCGCTGTTGTTCTCCTCCAGACAGCTCGGAAATTTTTTGTTTTAGCGTGTTTGCTAGTCCGATTTTTTCTAGTATATTTTTTATGGACTCTTCCTTTTCCTTTTTTGATAATCTGGTATATTTTAATGCCATCAGGAGATTATACTCGACGCTTTCGTTCTCAATTAGAGCAAAATTTTGGAATAGATAGGAAATTTGTTCCCGAATTATTTTTTGAGATGTCCTAGTGTTTACAGGTACGTTTGAATGACCAAATAGGAGGTAATTTCCTTCGTATTCACCGTCAAGCAAGCCAATGATGTTTAGTAATGTTGTTTTTCCGCTACCACTTTTTCCAACAATTGCGACTAGTTCACCTTGTTCAATGTTGAGGGAAAAATCATGTAGGATATGTTTTTGACCAATCTTTTTAAAGATATGTTCTAAATGAATCATAGGTTCTCTCCTTTCAAGTATTGTACAAGATTTTTTTGCTCCATGCGCAGTGATGTAAATAGGAAAATACCCCCATCAGCAATGGCAAATAGTAAAAAAAGTGCAAGAGGAAATAGTGACTTACCAGCTATCAAAATAACTGGAAGAGGTAGCAAATATAGTAGAGTTAGTCCGATTAGAATAGGTTTGTAGCGGTCAAAAAGTGACCATCCTAAAAATTTCATAGTGATGATATGAGATTTTCTCCAAAGAAACATACTTTTTACAATAAAATAGGAAACAACAATGCTCAGTAAGCAGATAATCGCAAACAGGGTGACGAAGTTACGACTAGCGTCTCGGAAACTATCTACACGTCCTTGTTGAATAGATTTTATTGACGAGAACTTGAAATAGCTATCATCAGGTAATTTCTGAAGAATTTGTTCGATTTTTTGTTGATGTTGAGGGGAATTTGCAATTTTGATTGGGCTACTTAGTCCAGTATTTGATAGATGTGCTTTATCTTCCCACGACATATCATTGTCATTGACCAGGCTAATCATTGGATTAGTGAAATTGTTGGATAAGGTTTCATTGTATGGGAAGAATGTCCAGTCGCCGTCATAATAAATGTATTCAACATCTACCTCGCTGACTGTTTTTGCCACTTGTTCTTCATATTTCAGTGACAGAAAACCAATCAATTTTGCTAGATTTTTGTTAGACTCTTCATTCTCTTTCATTGATGCTGGAAAGAGTACAGTCAATTGTTTACTTGTATGTGGAATCGGAAATCCTATACTTTCTAGATAGGTTTTGTTGGCGTATAGAACAGGGATGTCATTAGCCAATGTTGAATGTTCAAATTCTTTAAGATGTGAGAAATTGCCAGGGTTTATGATACTAGAACGAATATAGTAAGTTGGAAGATTTTCTGTCAAATTCTTATATAAGGAGTAATAATATTGATGAGCTTTGTCGGAACCAGACAGGCTATCTTGCCAGAGTTGATTTCCTGATTTTACGGTTTCGAGTGTTAGGAAATCTCCCTGTTTTTCCCATTGTTCTTGATAGTTCAATTCTTGGTGTTCCTCATAAATGCTATTTCCGACACCAATCATCAATATAGTGATAAGAAGTGTGAGACAGCATTTGAAGAAATTATTGATATAGAATCCTGTTTTGAAGGAAACAAATCCTTTTATGATAGATGCGGCATTAATGCGTTGGATAATTGTGATGACTAAAATGTTGATGAGTAGATAGACTTGAAGGAGGATAAAATGCGCTAACAGCATCATAGTTGTAAAACCTTGAGGCATGTAGTCAAAAAACAGAAACGATAAACTATTTAGAATGATACTACCGATTCCTATGATTAGTATATTTTGTTTTACATAGCGATAGAAAATCTCTAAGTTACTGTATCCAAGTATTTTTTCAACGCCGATATGTTTGATATCTAAAATTGGTTGGTAAACAGAAGTTAATGAAAGGAGTAAAAATGCGATACAGCAGATGAGTGCTACTAGTAGCAAGTCTCTGTTTATTAATTCTACTGCTGTTTCAAAGGTTGGAGTCAATAGTGTAGAAGAATCAATATTGAAAAAATGACTTAATTCCTGTACGATTTCAGTGTCGTTTATGGATTTTGTTGATGTGACGGTATACTGACCATTTAGTGTATGGGATGTATCTTGAAAATAGTTTTTTAAAGTGATGAGCCGTATCGTCTTGGCCTGCAAAAATGTTGGGATATGCCCTAGTTTGTCGGAGGATTGTATATTTGTATAAGATCCACTTCCGTCTTCGTTAAAAGTAAGTTGCTGGATTCCAAAATCTTTATAAGGAAAGGTCTCATGAGAAAAAACACCTGCTTTTATTACCTCGGTGTTGCTATCTGTTTTGACAATTGAAACGTTGTATTTATCAGCAATTTTTTCAAAAAAATGCAGTAAATCCTGTGAAGGAACGGCACTATCGCGTAAATAAAATTGAAATGAATAGTCAGTCGTTCCTAATTCACGTATGCGATTGATTTCCTTTGTATAGTGTAGATTTACAACGATAAAACTGACACAACACAGAAGTAGAATCATACAGAAATGGTTTAGCCTTTTCATCTGAACACCTCCTTATAAACGTTTTCCGACCAGCACACCAATAGAGCTGGTCGGAAACTAACTATCTTTTTGAATTTGACTATCAGTCATTTAGCAATTGATGAGTAACAGTTGTTCCCGATTACCCTACTATCAAACATTTCTGAGCATGGTAATCGTTTTTCTCTTAATTTCATGGTCTGTGGAAAACTAATTTCAGTGCATATCAAAAACCATAGAAATATTCCATGCCAGTTGGTGGGATTTTGGTAATAGATGCTTTTGCCCAAATACCTGCGCCTTGGCGTTGACGGTTTTCATGTTGCCCATTTTTTACAGTAGCGGTATGAGAACGTGTTGGATGATGGTAGTTGGAATACCCGTAGGTTCCTGTCCATCCAACTCCATAATGCCATTCACCACCATCGACAAAATCTGCAAAGGCGACTGTGGATACCATTAAACTACAAGCAATTCTCAAGGCAAAACCTAATTTAGCAAACTTTTTCATGATAATTTTCCTTAGTTTCCAGTCATTTTCCTCCTTTCCAGAGTGGTGAGATGGTGGTATCTTATTTATTTGTTGATAATTGGTAACGACCATGACCACTAGCCACCGCCTAGGAGGTGTGGAACCATGAGGATTGCTAGGTAAGCTAAAAGCAAGAGATAGTTTTTCCAAGTTTTCATAAGAGGACCTCCTATCATTTTGTTTGTTTTTATTTACTATTATGGTATCATGTAGTAAATGTGATTGATGAAAACGTAAACATTTCTCACAGTTTTAGGAGGTTATGATGAGGTGGGATTTTGGAACAGTCTTAAAAGAGATTCGCAAATCAAAAGGGCTTAGCCAGCAGGAAGTTTGTGGGAAGGCTTTGTCACGGACAACCCTATCAAAAATTGAAAACAACAAAGAATACCCGACCATTGCTCACTTTTCCCATATTCTTCGTCAGTTGGATATGACCTTTGCAGAGTTTGACTATATCTGCCATGCCTATCAGCCTTCGGAGCGTTCTTCTATCATCCATCGCTTTGAAAATCTGAGAGGACAATTTTTTTCTGAATCAGACTGTCAGGATTTTTTGTACCAAGTAGAGCAGTATTTGAAGAGGCAAGAAGATATACGGGTTCAGCGGATAGAACAGCAACTACGCTTAATCTTATCTATTTATCAAACAGGAGATAGGGAGCGTACCAGACAGTTGGGACAAGCACTCTGGAAGGAATTGGAGAAGTCAGATACTTGGTATTTAGCTGATTTTCGTAAGTTGGGGTTGGTACTTCCTATCATTCCTGTATCTCATTTGAAAGGCTTTGTGGATAAAATCTTGCTTTCCTTGGACAAGTATAAGGACTTCAGAGATGTACAGGTTAGTCAGTTTGCTTTTCTCTATAATCTATCGACCGTTTTGCTGAAAAATGGGGAGTATCAACTTTGTGTTTCAGTAATGGAGAGAGTTTACACCATGGCTCAGGAAAGTATGCGGATTGATTATGTAGGCATGGCCAATGTCCGTATGGGCATCTTTCAGCAGGATAGAGGGATGGTGGACCAGGGGCTTGCTATTCTTCGAGCCGCAGACTTGCTAGAGATGGTTGAACAGTTGGAGCAAGAAGTCGAGGAGTATTGGGAGATTTTTGGCTCGGAAGAGGTTTGAACTGCTTGAGCTAGTTTATATTTGTAGCACCTGTAGGTCAGGTGTTTTTTTGCTGAAAATCGCAGCCTTTGATGAATTAGTGTATAATAGACCTATGAAAAGACTGAGCGTTCGAGTTGAATTATTTCCCCTAAAAAAAGAAGAAATCCTTGCCTACTTAGATGACAAGGGGATTTTGGTAAATGCCTATTTCAAGACCTACCTAGCTCATCCAACTTATCAAGAAGTGGTGGAGAAACAGAAGTGTTTAGTTGAGATTGTCAGTCTAGCTGATATGGGATTTGATCGGGAAGCAACTGCTCCTCAGATAGAGGAGAGAGCCGTGGAGATTGGTTATCAATTACCACCAGCTCATCTGGGAGTTTATCTTCGGCTGGCCTTGTTGAAACAGGAAGTTAGTCAAGATAATATTCTGTCCCAAGGAAAATCACCAGACGGAGCCATTTGCCTGCTATCGCCTCAGTTGGAAGAAGAATTCGCCTTCCCTCGCAGTGTCTATCTCCGTAAGGTTGACCAAGACTTGTGGCTACGTGCAGCCCGCTTTGATGACGAGTACGCCTTTCCCTTAACAACACTTTTTGCATTTGTGACGAAAAATGCGAATGAATAAAAAGAAGAAAATGATGTAAGGAGTTCTTATGAAAATCCGTGGATTCGAACTGGTCAGCCAGTTTACTGATGAAAATTTATTGCCAAAACGTGAGACAGCCCACGCAGCAGGTTACGACTTGAAAGCTGCGGAGACGGTCAGCTTGGAGCCAGGTGAGATTAAGCTGGTTCCAACGGGTGTCAAGGCCTATATGCAGGCCAATGAGGTCCTCTATCTCTACGACCGTTCGTCTAACCCTCGCAAGAAGGGATTGGTCCTGATTAACTCGGTTGGGGTTATCGACGGCGATTACTATGGCAATCCAGCTAATGAAGGTCATATCTTTGCTCAGATGCGAAACATCACAGAGGAAACTGTCGTGGTGGAAGCCGGCGAGCGGATCGTACAGGCTGTTTTCGCACCCTTCCTCTTGGCTGACGGCGACCAGGCTGACGGTGTTCGGACGGGCGGATTTGGCTCGACGGGGAAATAGGAGGAAATCATCATCGCTAAGAAAAAAACAACCTTTGTCTGTCAATCCTGCGAGTACCACTCCCCCAAGTATCTGGGCCGTTGCCCTAACTGTGGCTCCTGGTCTAGCTTTATCGAGGAAGTGGAAGTCGCTGAAGTCAAGAACGAGCGGGTCAGTCTGACAGGTGAGAAGACCCGTCCCATGAAACTCAATGAAGTTTCCTCCATTCAAGTGGCTCGTACTAAGACCAACATGGAAGAGTTCAACCGCGTCCTCGGTGGCGGTGTGGTGCCAGGAAGTCTGGTCCTGATCGGAGGCGATCCAGGGATTGGCAAATCCACCCTGCTTTTACAGGTATCTACCCAGCTTTCTACTATTGGCACGGTCCTCTATGTGTCGGGGGAAGAATCTGCCCAGCAGATTAAGTTGCGGGCGGAGCGTTTGGGCGACATCGATAGCGAGTTCTATCTCTATGCGGAGACCAATATGCAGAGCATTCGGACCGAGATTGAGAAGATTCAGCCAGATTTCCTGATTATCGACTCTATCCAGACCATTATGAGCCCTGACATCTCCAGCGTGCAAGGCTCTGTCAGTCAGGTCCGTGAAGTAACCAATGAACTCATGCAGATTGCCAAGACCAACAACATCGCAACATTCATCGTCGGCCACATGACCAAGGAAGGAACCCTGGCTGGACCGCGGACCTTGGAGCATATGGTGGATACTGTTCTCTATTTTGAGGGCGAGCGACAGCACACCTTTCGTATCTTGCGGGCGGTCAAAAACCGCTTTGGCTCCACCAACGAAATCGGCATTTTTGAGATGCAGTCGCAGGGTTTGGTCGAAGTCCTCAATCCGAGCGAGGTCTTTCTAGAAGAGCGTCTGGACGGGGCGACTGGCTCTGCGATTGTCGTGACCATGGAGGGCACCCGCCCTATCCTTGCCGAAGTGCAGGCCCTGGTGACGCCGACCATGTTTGGCAATGCCAAGCGGACCACTACAGGCTTGGATTTCAACCGTGCCAGCTTGATTATGGCGGTTTTGGAAAAACGGGCAGGCCTGCTCCTCCAAAACCAAGATGCCTACCTTAAGTCAGCAGGCGGTGTCAAACTGGATGAGCCAGCTATTGACCTAGCGGTCGCAGTTGCCCTTGCCTCCAGTTACAAGGATAAGCCAACCAACCCACAAGAGTGCTTTATAGGCGAAATCGGTCTGACAGGTGAAATCCGCCGCGTCAATCGGATTGAACAACGGATTAACGAGGCCGCCAAATTGGGCTTTACCAAGGTCTATGCCCCCAAAAATTCCCTGACAGGTATCAAGGTCCCCAAGGAAATCACGGTTATCGGCGTGACTACCATTGGCGAAGTCTTGCAGAAAGTGTTCAACTGATGAAATCATTCGGGAGTGACAGCTAGTCGCTCCTCTTTTTGCGACAAATGGTCGGGAATGTGATACGCTAGGTCTAACCTATTTCTGAAAATTTCAGAAATTCTCATCAGACAAGGAGGTCCTATGTCTTATTTTCAAAACTTTATGAAGGCCAACAAGGCCTATGTTGACCTGCATGGTGATTACCATTTGCCTCTTCGTCCAAAGACCAAGGTGGCTATCGTGACCTGTATGGACTCACGGCTTCACGTGGCGCAGGCCTTGGGCTTGGCTCTGGGTGATGCCCACATTTTGCGGAATGCAGGCGGGCGCGTGACGGAGGACATGATTCGCTCGCTAGTCATTTCCCAGCAGCAGCTCGGAACAAGGGAAATCGTGGTGCTCCACCATACAGACTGCGGTGCCCAGACCTTTACCAATGAGGACTTTGCAATCCAACTCAAACGGGATTTGGGAGTGGATGTGGCTGGTCAGGACTTTCTTCCTTTTACAGACATTGAAGAAAGCGTGCGGGAGGATATTGCTCTCTTGAAACAATCTCCGCTCATACCTGACGACGTTGAAATTTTTGGTGCGGTTTATGATGTGGATACGGGTCGTATGACAGAAGTTCGATAGTAAAACTGGGGAAAACCAGTTTTTTTATGAAGCAAAATACTTCGCTAAAAAATCCTTGACAAAGATTGGTAGATGGTTTAAAATTGTGTTATAACAATAATACAAAAAGTGAGGACCTCTTATGTCAGACAACCGTATGAAATACACAATTGATAGCAATATGCAATTTCCTTTGGTTGAAATTGCTTTGGAAGCGGGCGAGTCTGCTTACATCCAACAGGGAAGCATGGTTTACCATACACCGAGCGTGACCTTAAATACTAAGCTCAACGCCCGTGGTGGTTCAGGACTTGGTAAGTTGATGGGAGCCATCGGTCGTTCCATGGTATCGGGTGAGTCCATGTTCCTTACCCAAGCCATTTCAAATGGGAATGATGGCAAAATCGCTCTGGCTCCATCTGTGCCCGGTCAAGTTATTGCCCTTGAACTAGGTGCCAAACAGTACCGTCTTAATGACGGAGCCTTCCTGGCTTTGGATGGTTCTGCCCAGTATAAAATGGAGCGTCAAAGTGTTGGCCGTGCCTTCTTTGGTGGCCAAGGTGGACTCTTTGTCATGACAACAGAGGGTGAGGGTACTCTTTTGGCCAATGCCTTTGGTTCCATCAAGAAAATTGAGCTAACAGGTGGAAGCATTACCATTGATAATGCTCATGTCGTTGCATGGAGCCGTGACCTCAATTATGATATTCATCTAGAAAACGGCTTCCTTCAGTCTATTGGTACTGGTGAAGGGATTGTCAATACCTTCTCAGGCTATGGGGAAATCTATGTGCAAAGCTTGAATATTGAAACATTTGCCCAAGTCATCGGCAGCCATATTGTCACAGGTGGCGATGGCGGTGGTGGAAGTACATCACTTCTTGATGCGATTTTCTAAGATGGAACCAGCTTCGGCTGGTTTTTTTACTTATCTTTCGTCACCACTTACCAGGCATTTTTTACCACTTACTAAAAAGCCCTTGTCTTCACACCATAGCCTGATATAATAGGTATATCAAATGAAAGGGAGGTCTTATGAAAGTTCGGATTGAATTAGATGACAGCTTAGAACAAGTCGAAGTGATTATCAGAAGCAATCAGTTAGGACCAGAGTTGGAACAAATCCAGCAAGCACTGAGTCGCCTGAGTCGTCCTAGCCTGGTTTTTTACAAGGGCACTAGTGAGTATTTCTTGAAACTAGAAGACCTACTCTTTTTTGAAACCGATGGGACTAAGCTGATGGGGCATACTAGAGATGACGCCTATGAAGTCAAGATGAAGCTCTATGAACTGGAAGATTGTCTCCCTGCTCATTTTTGCCGGGTTTCCAAGTCAACCATTGCCAATAGCAAGGCCATCTACTCGCTGGACAAGTCCTTTTCAGGGACTAGCCGGATTTCCTTTTATAAGACCCACAAGGAGGTCCATGTGTCGCGGCATTATTACCATTTATTAAAAGAGAAGTTACAGGAAATGAGGTAGGACGATGAAAAAATATGGTTTAGGAATTGCTCTGCTGGTCTTGGCAGGCTTGGTTCTGTTTAGGGATTCACTAGGTTTGCATTTGGCCATGCCCTTTTGGACCACTGTCTGGTTTGTTTTAACTTTTGTGACTGGTTTTCACCGCTTGGTGAAGCTGGATTGGCTTGCCAGTATCTTTTGTTTTGGTCTAGCTTTTATAGCAGTGAACTCTGCCTATGAATGGGTGGAATTTGGGACCTGGAATATGGTTCTGTCACTTGTCCTGCTGTGCCTTGGTTTGAAACTGATTTTTAAACCGAAGAAGCGCAGACCAACTCATGGAGTTGGTACAGGGGTGATTGGCGACAAGGGTAGGGAAATAGCTTTTGGCTCCTCTACTCGCTATATTCATGAGGAAAATTTTACCTACGATAGTGTGGAGGTGGCCTTTGGCTCCAGTATGGTTTACTTTGATCAGGCGATTATTCTGGGCGATACGGCTGAATTTCATATCGATGCGGCCTTCGCGTCAGTTGATCTGTATCTGCCTGCTAACTGGCAAGCTGTTGTACAAGTAGACAGCGCCTTGTCAACCACTAATAATTATGCATCTGAGCCAAAAGAAAAGATTCTTTTGGTAACTGGTGACCTAGCCTTCTCAAGCTTAACCATTTATTCTATATAAAGGATGAAGAGGAAAGTCTTTCCAGGCTCCTCTGTAAGATAAAATATCTGAATATTCTGAAAATAAAACAAAGAAAGGGATTATCATGAAAAAGATTTTGAAAAATGCTACCTACCTATGGGTACTGACGGCGGATATGCTGTCCAATTTTGGTGATGTTGTCTATTATCTGGCCTTGATGAACTATGTTTTACTGGTGCCCAACAGCCGTCTGGCACTGGCGATTGTGACCTTCTCGGAAATCTTCCCTAGCTTTATGGGCCTCTTTACAGGCTATCTGGCAGACAAGACGGTCAACAAAATCAGTACTATCAAGCTGACCCTCCTCTTCCGTGTGGCCCTCTACCTCATCCTCGGATTCTGCATGGGCTTTGTGCCATCCCTCTGGATTGTCGTGGTGGCTGCAAGCTTCAATGTCTTTGCAGACTTCGCTGGCTTCTATGAAAACGGCCTCTATACACCTCTGGGATTACGCGTAGCGCCCAAAGAAGAGCGGGAGCAGTACTCGGCCTTTCGCCAGACCGTTACCAGTCTCCTCAACATCGCCTTTCAGGCCCTCTCTGCCCTCTTGGTCGGCCTCCTCTCCTACCAAAACCTGGCCTTTCTCAACGCTGGCACCTTTTTGGCTGCTCTCCTCATCATGCAGCTGCTGACGCCGGCCTTTCGTAAACTCCTGACGGAGCAGCCTTTAAAAATAGCAGAGCAACCGAGTCAGACCGAGCAGGCAACCAAGGGTCCGGGCATTCTAGCTTCTTTCAAGCAAGCCATCGTGGAGCTGCGCAAGATCCCCGAGTTTCGCCTGGTCCTGATTACCAGCCCCATAATCAACGCCTGTGGAGCGATTCTCTATCCTATTCTGGTCCTGCTGATTAGCGAAGACTCAAGCCTTGTTTTTCTCAATGTTGAGACCACCCTTGCCCTGACAATTCTGATCTTCTTTGTCGGCAACATCTTGGGTTCGACCTTGGTCTTTACCCTTTTCAAAAAGACCAGCATGGTGACGCTTGAAATAGCAGCCACCTTCTCTCTACTAGGAGTATTTGTGGGAATGTTGCTTCATCAACTGCCAATTATTTTCTTCTTCCTTACTACAATGGGAATTAGTTCTGGAGCTAGCGGTCCCAAGTTTAATGCCAAGTTTGTCAATTCCATGCCAGAGGAACAGTTGGCGACCATTGGCGGAGCGGTATCGACCTATTTTATGCTAGGTCAGGCCTTTACTCGACTATTGGTATCAGGTCTGGTCTTAGTCTTAGCTGTCGATCAGATTAGCGGACTTTTCCTAGCGGCAACTGGCTTGTTGGTCCTCTATGTCCTCTACTGGCTGTCTAGTAACCAAAAAACACCTCAAAATCAGTCTATCTAGGCTGATTTTTTCTATCTTCTTGTTGTGTTCTATGCTATAATGTTCTTGATTGAAATTTTACAGGAGAGAAACATGACTAAACCAATTCGTGTGCGTTACGCACCAAGTCCAACGGGACTTTTGCATATCGGAAATGCTCGTACAGCATTGTTTAACTATCTTTTTGCCCGTCATCATGGCGGTACTTTCCTTATTCGTATCGAAGACACAGACCGCAAGCGCCATGTGGAAGACGGCGAGCGTTCTCAGCTTGAAAACCTGCGTTGGTTGGGTATTGACTGGGATGAGAGCCCAGAAACTCATGAGCAGTACCGTCAATCAGAGCGTTTGGATATTTACCAAAAGTATGTTGATCAGCTCTTGGCAGAAGGCAAGGCCTACAAGTCTTATGTGACAGAAGAAGAATTGGCAGCGGAGCGTGAGCGTCAAGAAGCTGCGGGCGAAACACCTCGCTACATCAACGAATACCTGGGTATGTCTGAAGATGAAAAAGCAGCCTACGTTGCAGAGCGTGAGGCAGCTGGCATTGTCCCAACTGTTCGCTTGGCCGTCAATGAAACTGGAATTTACAAGTGGAATGACATGGTTAAGGGCGAAATCGAGTTCGAAGGTGTCAATATCGGTGGTGACTGGGTTATCCAGAAACGTGATGGCTATCCAACCTACAACTTTGCCGTGGTGGTGGATGATTATCTCATGAACATCTCGCACGTTATCCGCGGAGACGACCACATTGCCAATACACCGAAGCAACTCATGGTCTACGAAGCACTTGGTTGGGAAGCACCAGAGTTTGGTCACATGACCTTGATTATCAACTCTGAGACTGGTAAAAAACTGTCCAAACGTGATACCAACACCCTTCAGTTTATCGAAGATTACCGTCGTAAAGGGTACATGCCTGAAGCTGTTTTCAACTTTATCGGTCTCTTGGGTTGGAACCCTGGTGGTGAAGAGGAAATCTTCTCCCGTGAGCAATTTATCCAACTCTTCGATGAAAATCGTCTCAGCAAGTCACCAGCAGCATTTGACCAGAAGAAAATGGACTGGATGAGCAATGAATACATCAAAAATGCTGATTTAGAAACTATTTTCAACCTTGCCAAACCTTTCTTGGAAGAAGCGGGTCGCTTGACAGACAAGGCAGAAAAATTGGTGGAACTTTACAAGCCACAAATGTCATCTGCAGATCAGATCGTTGGTTTGACAGACCTTTTCTTCTCTGATTTCCCAGAATTGACAGACGAGGAAAAAGAAGTCATGGCAGGTGAAACGGTACCGACTGTCCTCAATGCCCTCAAGGAAAAATTGGAGGCCATGACGGACGAAGATTTCCAACCAGATAACATCTTCCCACAAATCAAGGCTGTTCAAAAAGAAACAGGCATCAAGGGCAAAAACCTCTTCATGCCTATCCGTATCGCCGTTTCAGGCGAAATGCACGGACCAGAGTTGCCAAATACCATTTACCTGCTCGGCCGTGAAAAATCTATCCAGCATATTGATAATATGTTGAAGAGTTTGTAAGATAAATAATCCCCGCTGTCCTGTGATAGCGGGGATTTATCATAGTTTGAAGCTATAACACTTGCGTTGAAAACGGTATAACGATTTTCTGAAAAACTGTGTTATCATAAATAAATCATTACTATTTAGGAGAGTTTATGGAAAATCATAATTTTGAAAATCAAGGCACCTTTAACCGAGAAATGAACAGCCGTCATTTGCAGATGCTGTCCATCGGTGGGGTAATTGGTACAGGTTTGTTCTTGAGTTCAGGCTATACCATTGCACAGGCTGGACCTTTCGGCGCTGTTGCTGCTTATCTTTTTGGGGCTGTTATGGTTTATTTGGTCATGTTCTCTCTAGGGGAGCTTTCTGTAGCCATGCCAGTAACAGGCTCCTTCCATACCTATGCTACTAAGTTTATCAGTCCTGGTACTGGTTTTATGGTGGCATGGATGTATTGGCTTTGTTGGGTCGTTGCTTTGGCATCACAGTTCGTAGGAGCAGCTCAGCTTATGCAACGTTGGTTTCCTAGTGTACCAATTTGGATTTTTGCAACGATTTTCGCGGTCATTGTCTTTGGTTTGAACACGCTGTCTGTCGGCTGGTTTGCTCGAGCAGAAGACGCACTTTCCTCTGTCAAAGTCTATGCCATTATGGCATTCATCATTTTAGGAACCTTGGCGATTTTTGGCATCTTGCCTTTTGAGGGGACCAATGCTGCGCCGCTCTTCAATAATATTACAGCCCAAGGCTTACTTCCTAACGGTTTGGTTGGTTTTATTTCGGTCATGCTATCTGTTAACTATGCCTTTTCAGGTGTGGAAATGATTGGAATTGCCGCAGGGGAGACAGATAATCCTAAGAAAGCTGTGCCACAAGCTATTAAATCGACCATCGGTCTCTTGGTTATCTTCTTTGTTTTGACTATCGTGGTCTTAGCAGCTTTGCTTCCCATGTCAGAAGCAGGTGTGACAGAAGCACCATTTGTACTTGTCCTAGACAAAATTGGTTTTCCTTACGCTGCTGACATTATGAACTTCATCATTTTGACGGCTATTTTATCTGCGTCCACTTCAGGTCTCTACGCTTCAAGTCGTATGCTTTGGTCCTTGGCCAATGAAGGCATGATTAGCAAGGAATTGGTAAAAATCAACAAGCATGGTGTTCCAATGCGTGGGATGATTTTGTCCATGATTGGTGTTGTCGTTGCCTTGATTGCATCAATTTATGCAGAAGAGACCATTTTCTTGGCCTTGGTTTCTATCGCTGGTTTTGCAGTTGTCATTGCTTGGTTGGCTATTCCGCTTGCACAAATCGGTTTCCGACGTGAATTTTTGAAAAACAATAGTGTAGATGAATTGGAATACAAGACACCATTTTCACCGACTTTGCCATGGATTACAGTTGTTTTGCTGGTTATTTCCATCATCGGAATTGGCTGGGATCCTTCTCAGCGTGCCGGCCTCTACTTTGGTGTACCCTTTATGATTGGTTGCTATATTTATCACTATATTCGTTTTAAAAAGTGGTAGGGGGTTCTAGAATGAGTCGTTTTAAGGAATTATTAGACAATCAAGAGTTTGTTATTTTACATGGTGCTCTTGGGACGGAATTGGAATTTCGAGGTCATGATGTATCAGGTAAGCTCTGGTCTGCCAAGTATCTGTTGGAGAATCCCCAGCTAATCAAGGACATTCACAAGGACTATATTCGTGCTGGAGCAGATTTGGTCACGACATCAACCTATCAAGCGACTTTTGAAGGTTTGGCGGAAGCTGGTTTGTCACAGGCTGAGGCTGAAAAGTTGATTCGTCTGACAGTTGATTTGGCTAAGGAGGCTCGAGACGAGGTTTGGGCTGACTTGTCGGAGGTTGAAAAAGGACAACGAACCTATCCCCTTATTTCAGGTGACGTTGGTCCATACGCGGCCTATCTAGCCAATGGTTCAGAGTACACAGGTGATTATGGCAACATCAGTTTAGCGGAATTGAAGACTTTCCACCGTCGTCGGATAGAGCTCCTCTTAGAACAGGGGGCAGAGCTCTTGGCCTTGGAGACCATTCCCAATTTTCTCGAAACACAAGCCTTGGTAGAGTTGCTGGCAGATGATTTCCCAAATGTCGAAGCCTATATCAGCTTCACCTCGCAGGACAGTCAGTCGATTTCTGACGGAACATCAATTGAGAAAATAGCAGAGCTGATTAACAGCAGCGAGCAGGTTTTAGCAGTTGGTCTTAACTGTACAGCACCGTCTCTTTACCCAGCCTTTCTCAGTCAGTTGAGAGAAAAAACGGATAAACCATTTGTCACCTATCCAAATTCAGGGGAGGTTTATGATGGAGCCACTCAAGCTTGGAAGGAAAAGGCTGATGATAGCCATTCCCTATTGGACAATACTCTTGCTTGGCATAAGCTAGGAGCTAAAGTGGTTGGAGGTTGTTGCCGAACCCGACCAGCTGATATTGAAAGTCTAGTTGCTGGATTGAAATAAATGAATCCCCGCAGTCCTGTGTCGGCGGGGATTTTGTTATAAATTCTGTAATTTTTCCTCAATCTGCAGGAGTAGGTTTTCTAAATTTTCCTTATGTTCTTGGAGCAGGAGGATTTGTTTTTCACGGTCGACAATTTCGTCCAGTATGACCTGTTTGTTTTCTTTTAGCTGTTCGAGACTGCCGCATTTGGTGTCGTGAAGTTCTTTGATACGGATAATAGCTTTCACAGATAGGCCTAACTGGTGAAGTCCTAGTATATTTTCTAGGTTGTTGATTTCTTCTTCGTTCCAGTAGTAGTTACCGTTAACCAGCTGAGGTTGTAAGAGTTCTTGTTCGATGTAGAAACGAAGCGTATCACGTTTGATACCAAATTGTTGCATAACTTATCCTGTTTTCATAATCTCCTCTTGACAGTGCCTTACCCCCTCATGATACATTGATGGGAAAGGAGTTATATATGGTCATTGTTGTTAAATGCTTGATTGTGCTTTATTTGGGGCTGTTGCCTGTGTCTGCTTGGGTTTATCGCAAGCAGATGCCCAAGTGGTTACTAGCTTTGTATGCCTGCCCAGTGTTGCTCAGTTTGTTGGGCTGGCAGACCAGTTGGGGTTTTCTGTTGGGGTTGGCTTTAGCTTGCGGGGTACGCGTTTTAGGAGGTCGCCTGATTTTTGGGGAAAATCATCTTAACCATTTTCTTTCTCATCTGGCAGTCAGTCTGGTCTTGGCTTTAGGGCTTTTCCTGTTCTAAAAATAACCTCTCCACATAGTCCTTCTGCCTTGGAATGACTAGCTCTGTTTCCAGAAAATCTTTCAGTTTTTCTTGTGGAACCCAGATGTAGTGGCTGGTTTCTTCGGCTTGGAGTTGGATGGCAGATTTGTCCCAGTCGGTTTCAGCCCAGTAGCAGTGGAAGATACACTGATCATCATGGGCGATAAAGTGTGTATGGTGGCGGAGCTGGTTAGTTGTCAGTTCAATGCCTGTCTCTTCGCGGACTTCACGTAAAATGGCCTGCTCTGCTATTTCCCCAAACAAGGCCGATCCTCCTGCTGTCGCTTCATAATAGTCAGGGTAGGAGGGCTTGGTGCTGTCGCGTTGCATAAAGAGGGTGCTGCCGTCACGGTGGCGGATGATGCACTCGACGACTAGGTGGTAGAGACCGTTGGGAATGGCTTGACCGCGCGTGAGGGTGTGGTCGGTCAGTTGGCAGTCAGCTGTGTAGGCGTTCCAGATTTCCATGTTTTGCTCCTTTTCTATCCTTCTATTATAGCATAGGCAGTTTTCTTGTGCGCTTGTACGGACAAATCTGTGATATAATAGGGTGACGATAGAAAAGGAGAATTTTATGCAAGCCATTATCCCTCATCTCTGGTATGATACAGAGGCAAAAGAGGCTGTGGCCTTTTATGTGGACCTTTTCGGTGGCAAGATTGACTGGACCTATACCATTACGGATACTCCATCAGGTGATGCGGATTTGGTCCAATTCCAACTGGGCGATATGACCCTGGCGGCGATTAGCGCGGGGCCTTATTTCAAGCTCAATGAGTCCATGTCCCTCATGGTGTCGGTGGCTGACAAGGCAGAGCTGACCCGCCTTTATGAAGCCCTATCAGACGGTGGTCGTGTGCTTATGCCTTTGGCAGAATATCCCTTCAGCCCTTACTATGTCTGGTTGGAAGACCGCTTCGGTTTGTCTTGGCAATTGTCCTATGCACCGGACTTGGACAAGCCCTATCAATTTGATATCTGCCTGCTTTTCTCCAGGACCAGGTCGGTTTAGCCGAGCCTATGTTGGACTACTACAAGGATAAGCTGCCTCAAGCTCGTCTTGGTCGCTTGTCTTACTATGGCGAAGAGGCTGCGGTGGCTGCTGCCAAGTTAAATTATGCGGAGCTGTTTATCGGAGACCAAAAAATGATCGCTATGGACCACGGTTACGGTGGCGAGGCCTCTTTCAACGAAGCCTTCTCGCTCATGGTCTATGTAGACAGTCAGGAAGAAGCAGAAAGTTGGTATGAGAAGGTCTCGGCAGTTCCAGAAGCGGAGATTTGCGGTTGGGCCAAGGACCAGTTTGGGATTTCCTGGCAAATTGTGCCGCGTATTTTGATGGAGGCATACGATACGGCTAGCCCAGAAAAGGTCAAGGCAGTCAATGCGGCTGTGATGACCATGAAACGTTTGGACATTGCGACCATACAAGAATTACTGAATCAAAAAGCTGACTAGAGTCAGCTTTTTTAGTTATTTAAATAAAAAAGAATAAAAATACAATTTTCTCTTGAAATTTGAATAAATATGCAGTATACTATGACTACGTTTCAATCAAACGAATGAAAAAAAGAGGGAATAGATATGTCAAAAGAAAAATTAATCTTAGCTTATTCAGGTGGTCTTGATACTTCAGTTGCGATTGCTTGGTTGAAAAAAGACTATGATGTCATTGCGGTTTGTATGGATGTTGGAGAGGGCAAGGACCTTGACTTTATTCATGATAAGGCCTTGTCAATCGGTGCTATCGAGTCCCATGTATTGGATGTAAAAGAAGAATTCGCCCAAGAATATGTCCTACCAGCCCTACAAGCCCATGCCTACTATGAGCAAAAATATCCGCTGGTATCGGCTCTCAGTCGTCCCTTGATTTCTAAAAAGTTGGTGGAAATGGCTCATCAGACAGGAGCAACCACCATCGCCCACGGTTGTACTGGTAAGGGAAATGACCAGGTGCGGTTTGAGGTAGCCATTGCAGCCCTGGATCCAAGTTTGAAAGTTGTGGCTCCTGTTCGTGAGTGGAAGTGGGCGCGTGAAGAGGAAATTATCTTCGCCAAGGAAAATGGTGTACCAGTCCCAGCTGACCTGGACAGTCCTTACTCAGTCGACCAAAACCTTTGGGGTCGTGCCAATGAGTGTGGAGTTTTAGAAAATCCATGGAATGAAGCGCCAGAAGATGCTTTTGGCATCACTACTTCTCCAGAAAATGCGCCAGATACTCCTGAGTATGTCGATATTGAGTTTAAAGCAGGTGTTCCCGTTGCTGTAAATGGTGAAGAGTTAAGTCTGGCTAATCTCATTCAAAAACTCAATGTCATTGCTGGTAAGCATGGTGTGGGTCGGATTGACCACGTGGAAAATCGTTTGGTCGGAATCAAGTCGCGTGAAATTTATGAGTGTCCAGGTGCTATTACCCTTCTGACAGCCCACAAGGAAATTGAAGATTTGACCCTGGTGCGGGAAGTATCGCATTTCAAACCGATTATTTCAAATGAACTCTCTAACTTGATTTACAATGGTTTGTGGTTTAATCCAGCAACAGATGCCTTGAAGGCCTATCTTGCTCAGACCCAGGCAGTTGTTAATGGCACCGCAAAAGTGAAATTGTATAAGGGGTCAGCCAAAGTGGTTGCTCGGAAATCTCCAAATTCCCTTTATGACGAAGATTTGGCAACCTATACCAGTGCAGATACTTTTGACCAAGATGCAGCAGTTGGTTTCATCAAGCTTTGGGGCTTGCCAACCAAGGTCAATGCGGAAATTCATAAAAAGAGCTAGAAAGTAGGAGATTATGGAAGCAAAGAAATTATGGGGTGGTCGCTTTGAAGCCAGTCTAGAAGAATGGGTTGAAGAATTCGGGGCTTCCATCCGCTTTGATCAAAAACTGGCCAAGTATGATATTCAGGGTTCTTTAGCCCATGTCAAGATGCTCGGAGCCACAGGGATTATCAAGCTTGAAGAAGCCCAGGCTATTCAAACTGGTCTGGAAGAATTGTTGGCAGACTACGAGGCTGGCAAGTTAGTGTTTGATATTCGAAACGAAGATATTCACATGAATATCGAAAGTCTATTGACGGAGAAAATAGGTCCAGTTGCAGGTAAACTCCACACAGCCCGTTCTCGTAATGATCAGGTAGCGACGGATATGCACCTCTATCTGAAGGACACCCTCTTTCAAGCTGTAGATAAATTGACCAACCTACGTCAGGTTTTACTAGACCTTGCACAGGAGCATGTGGAAACAATCATGCCTGGCTATACCCACTTGCAACATGCCCAGCCTATCAGCTTTGCTCAGCACTTGTTGGCCTATTACAACATGTTCAGCCGAGACAGTGAGCGCTTTGCATTCAATATGTTGCATACAGATTTATCCCCACTTGGTGCGGCGGCTTTAGCAGGGACGACCTTTCCGATTGATCGTCAGATGACGTCGGATTTAATGGGATTTGCCAAGCCCTATAGTAATTCTCTCGATGCTGTGTCTGACCGTGATTTTATCCTGGAATTTCTGTCGAATGCCAGTATCCTCATGATGCACATGTCGCGCTTGTGTGAAGAGATCATTAACTGGTGTTCACATGAATACCAATTTGTCACCCTATCCGATACCTTTTCAACAGGTTCTTCCATCATGCCTCAGAAGAAAAATCCAGATATGGCTGAGCTGATTCGGGGGAAAACAGGTAGAGTTTATGGGAACTTAGTTGGCCTATTGACGGTCATGAAATCCCTGCCTTTAACCTATAATAAGGATTTGCAGGAAGACAAAGAGGGAATGTTTGACACGGCAGAAACGATTTTAGTATCTATCGATATTTTGGCAGGGATGTTGCAATCGATGACGGTTCATAAGGAAAGGATGGCTCAATCAACAGAGAAGGATTTTTCAAATGCAACTGAATTGGCAGACTATCTAGCAAACAAGGGAATGCCCTTCCGCCAAGCGCATGAGATTGTTGGAAAACTGGTCTTGGAATGTAGTAAGGCAGGACACTATCTTCAGGATGTTCCATTGAAACATTATCAGGAAATTTCATCGATTATTGGACCGGATATTTATACAGCCTTAGAGTCTAAGACTGCAGTCTCACGAAGAAATTCGCTAGGTGGAACTGGATTTGAATCGATTCATTGGCAAATTCAACAAGCAAAAGAGCAATTACTAGCTCCAAAAAGCCTCTAAACGTGATGTTTATTGGCTTTTTTGAATTTTATGGTATAATAGAAGTAATTTTGAAAGATGGAGTTCAGTTTTGAGAAAAACCTACCGTGTTAAACGAGAGCGTGATTTCAAGGAGATTTTTAACAAAGGTAAAAATGTAGCCAACCGTAAATTTGTTGTCTATCATCTGCCACAGGACCGGGACCATTTTCGGGTCGGTCTATCGGTTAGCAAAAAACTTGGAAATGCAGTCACTCGCAATCAAATCAAGCGCCGTCTGCGCCATGTGTTACAGGAACTCAAACCCTTTCTTCAATCAGAAGACTTTGTCATCATTGCACGAAAGGGTGTGGAAGAATTGAGTTACCAAGAAGTCTACCAAAACCTGCTTCATGTTTTAAAACTAGCCAATCTATTCCAGGAAGGTGAAACTCTTGAAAAAGAAAGTTAAGTGGGCTAGCCTCTCTGCCTTTGTCCTTTTATTTTTGTCAGCATGTGGGACAGGTGAAGTGACCAGCCAGTCAACAGGAATCTGGGACCAGCTTATTTACTGGTTTGCCAGCATGATTCAATTTTTGTCCATCAATGGCCAAATTGGTATCGGGATTATCCTCTTTACCATTTTGATTCGGACCCTGCTCTTACCCCTCTTCCAAATCCAAATGGAATCCAATCGGAAAATGCAGGACCTTCAACCACAACTACGTGCCCTCCAAGAGCAGTATCCAGGGACAGACTTAGATAGCCGTCAGGCCTTGACAGAAGCGACACGAGCACTTTACAAGGAACACGGTGTCAGCATGCGATCGTCCATGATGCCTCTCTTTATTCAGTTGCCGATTTTGATGATTCTTTACAATGCCTTGACTAGTGTTGAAGCATTGAAAGTAGGGCAATTTCTCTGGTTGAACCTTGGCGAAACGGATCCTTATTTTATCCTACCACTACTGGCTGCTGCCCTGACATTTGCCAGCAGTTGGCTTACCAATAAAGCTGCGCTGGAAAAAAATGGGGCTTTGACGGTGATGATGTACACCATGCCCTTGGTAATTTTTTTCTTTGCTATCAATGCCGCAAGTGGTGTCGCCCTTTACTGGACCGTTTCAAATGCCTATCAGGTCTTCCAAACCCTGTTATTAAACAATCCATTTAAAATCATCGCAGAGCGTCAAGCCAAGATTGATGAAGAAAAAGAACGGCAGGCGCGGATTCGACGGGCTAAGAAAAAAGCTGGGAAAAAGAAATAGGAGATTAGGAGAGAAGAAGATGAAATTTACAGGATCAAGTGTAGAAGAAGCCATACAGAATGGTTTGCAGGAATTGGATATTCCACGTAAAAAAGCACATATCACCGTCATCGCTCGCGAGAAAAAGGGTTTCTTTGGCTTTGGGAAGAAGCCAGCTGTTGTTGATATCGATGTGATCAATGAAACAACGGTTGTCAAAGCCAATCAAAAAGCGGTTCGTGGCGTCCCTTCAGAGATTAACGAGCTCAATGAACCGGTAAAAAGTGTTTCAGAAGCAACGATTGACCTTGGGAAGGTGGTTGCAGCTGTGAAAGAATTTGAGAAGTCTGGTGAGGTACTGGATGACCGCATCAAGGCTCAGATTTTGAAAAATGAAAAAGATGCGAAGACGATTTTGGAAGAAACAGGTCGTATCGAAATCATTCAAGATGATGTGATTGCAGCCCAAACTAGTTCAGAAACCGTGCCAGCAGAGGAAATAACTGAGCCAGCAGCAGTTCAACAAGAATTTGCTGATTTAGATATTCCAGTTCAGGAAAGTTACCAGATTGAAGAAGTGGTGGAGCAGGTGACAGCCTACATCCAATCCATTTTGGATGATATGGATGTGGAAACCACTATCGACAGTAGTCACAACCGTCGTTCGATCAATTTGCAGATTGACACCAATGAACCAGGGCGTGTGATTGGCTACCATGGTAAGGTTCTGAAATCCTTGCAACTCTTGGCGCAGAACTATTTGTTCAACCGTTACGAGCGCAATTTTTACATTTCTATCAACGTGAATGACTACGTTGAGCACCGTGCAGAAGTCTTGCAGGGCTACGCCCAAAAATTAGCAGAGCGTGTCTTGTTGGAAGGCGAAGCCTACCACACAGACCCAATGTCTAGCAGCGAGCGGAAGATTATCCACCGCATCATTTCGAAAATGGAAGGTTTGACCAGCTACTCAGAAGGTAGCGAACCAAATCGCTATGTTGTCGTAGATGTGGATAGTCAACGCGATTAGGAATCGCTTTCATATTGAATTTCATAACTTGATGAAAGAATAGCTTGACAAAGCAACCGATTTTCGGTAAAATAGCCTGGTATGTTTAGTAACTGATCAAAACTAGCCGGCTAAACGAATACAAGAATCTAAGAGGAGGTATTCATCGTGAAACGTACTTTTCAACCAAGTAAAATCCGTCGTGCTCGTAAACACGGATTCCGTAACCGTATGTCAACTAAAAACGGCCGTCGCGTATTAGCAGCTCGTCGTCGTAAAGGACGCAAAGTGCTTGCAGTGGCATAAGATGAAACAAATGAAACCAACAGAAACTCGAGTCTGTTGGTTTTTTTGTTGCTATTGGGAAAGGATAAAGCGTTCAATGGCCTTGGCAACGCCTGCCTGGTCGTTGGTGGTGGTTGTAAAATCTGCTAGGCTTTGGATGGCTGCTGTTGCGTTGCCCATAGCGATTCCAAGCCCTGCCATGGTGAGAAGTTCAGTGTCATTGTTGCCATCGCCAATGGCCATAATCTGCTCTGGCTCAATCTGAAGTTTGTGGGCAAGGGCTAAGACAGTACTTCCCTTATTGACACCCTTGGGCAGTATTTCAAAAGCATGGTCTAAGCTACGTACGGGATGGTAGTGCTGAGATAGGTTAGCTTCGTAGCGTTTTTGGAAGGCGGTCAGCCGCTCGGTTTCGCCCATGAAAATCGGAACAAGGACGGGTAATTGTAGGGCTAGAAAGTCATCCAACCGGCTATGATAGAGGACAGATGATTCAACCTGAGCATCTCGGATGGCAGCTGCATTGAGATACTTGCCCAAGGCATAGTTGGCGTGAGGGGTGAAGAGGACCAGATTCAGGTCTGGAAAGTCTTCTAAAAGAGCGTAGAGAGAGGAAAGTTGCTCGGCAGGTACCGAGTGATAGTCTAGGATGGACCAGTCTTTGGTTGCCAAGGTCAAGCAGCCATTGTTGCCAATAGCATAAGGCTGCTCGGGGATATCAAGTTGTTCAAAGTAATCCCTGATCCCTGAAATGGGTCTGCCCGTTGCCAATAAGATGGTCACTCCCAGTTGGCTGGCAGCTTGAATAGCAGCCTTGTCCTGAGGGTGAATCGTCTTTTCAGAAGTCAGTAAGGTGCCATCTAAATCAATGGCTAAGAGTCGAATCATGAAGTACCTCCTAAGTAGGCTCATTGTACCATACTTGTCTGGCGCATACAAGATTAGGTCCTCCATGGGACTTGTGGTACAATAAGGGTATGACACTACAAATTTTTGATACACACACCCACCTCAACGTAGAGCAGTTTGACGGTCGGGTTCAAGAGGAATTAGATTTTGCCAAGGAAATGGGGGTCACCCTCCACAATGTGGTCGGTTTTGACCGAGCAACCATTGACAAGGCTATGGAGCTTGCTGACCAGCACCCTGAAATTTATCTGACACTGGGCTGGCATCCGACAGAGGCTGGCACCTATGATGAGGAAGTAGAAAGCTACTTGCTTGAGGCACTCAAACATCCCAAGGTCATTGCCCTGGGGGAGATTGGGCTGGACTACTACTGGATGACGGCGGATAAGGATACTCAGGCTCGTGTTTTCAAGCGACAGATGGAGTTGGCCAAGCAGTTGGATTTGCCCTTCGTGGTTCATACTCGCGATGCTTTGGAAGATACTTACCAGATCATCAAGGAAGTCGGCGTCGGTCCGCGTGGAGGCATCATGCATTCCTTCTCTGGTACGCTGGAGGAGGCTCAGGCCTTCATGGACCTGGGCATGCACATTTCCTTCTCGGGAGTAGTGACTTTCAAAAAAGCCGTCGAACTTCAGGAAGCGGCGCAAGCATTGCCCCTAGAAAAAATCCTGGTCGAGACGGATGCGCCCTACCTGGCCCCAGTTCCTAAGCGTGGTCGGGAAAATCGCACCGGCTACACCAGATATGTGGTGGACATGCTGGCCCAGCTTCGCAACCAGTCGGTCGAAGAAGTGGCGAAAGCGACCTACGAGAATGCAAAGAGGTTGTTCAGAATTGACTCAGAAAATTAAGATACAGGAAGTCCTCGTTGTTGAAGGCAAGGATGATACAGCAAACCTAAAACGATTTTATGAGGTGGATACCTACGAAACCAGAGGCTCTGCCATATCAGACGATGACTTGGAACGCATCGAGAAACTCCATGACCTGCGTGGCGTCATTGTCTTTACTGACCCAGACTACAATGGGGAGCGGATTCGGAAGATGATTATGCAGGCTATTCCCACGGTCAAACACGCCTTTTTACAGCGGGACGAGGCCAGGCCCCAGTCCAAAACAAAAGGGCGGTCCTTGGGCATTGAGCACGCCAACTTTGAGGACTTGGAAAAAGCCCTCGCAGGCGTGCGTGGTTACTACGATGATGAAAATAACTTTGACATCACCAAGTCAGACCTAATGCGCCTAGGCTTGCTTATGGGTGGGGACAGCCGCAAGCGGAGAGAGTATCTAGGAGAACGCTTGCGCATCGGCTACTGCAACGGCAAGCAACTACTCAAACGCTTAGAACTCTTTGGGATTGGTCTGGCGGAAGTGGAGGAGGCGATGGGGACTTTCGTTGAAGGGAGTAAGAAATGAAGCGGTTGAAAAAAGAGCGGGGTCAATATCGTAAGCTTCAGAATCTATTGAAAGCTATGAGTCATATTTCTTGGTCGATGTGCTCGGAAGATGCTCTATACGATCATTTCCATGTGCCAAGTAGCCCGTTCATACAATCAACGAAAACTAGACCAGCAATCAAAAGACAGTTTTGTCAGGAGTGGGAGATGTTGACGGAGCGGTTTATAGCTGGCAAACCAGAAGAGCTCCGCTTTTGTAAGGTCGTATCAATTTTGTGCCTACCAGAGTTGTGGAGTTCGCAGTTGATTGTGTTTTATGACCAAGATTGCTATGAACGATTTTTTAAGAATCCAAGATGGTATCGAAATCTGGATCAGTCTATTCTTATAAATACAAGAAATCTGTGGCTGACATCGGTAGATAAATGTATCGTTGCAGATGAATTGCAGGCTGATGATGGAACGTTCCTCCAAGGAGAAGCAATTTTTTTAGGAGAGTTTCCTAGTTGGATAGGTGAAAGGTATAACGAATAAATTATTGAAGTGAGGGAGTATGAGCAGGATGGAACACGTTATCCTAACCAATATGTGCATGATTACAGACGGTCAGCAGGTATTAGTCCAGGATAGGAAGTCTGAAAAGTGGCCTGGAGTGACTTTTCCAGGTGGCCATGTCGAATGTGGAGAGAGTATTATTTCCTCCGTCATTCGCGAAATCAAGGAAGAAACGGGCTTGATGGTATCCAATCCCGAACTCTGTGGCATTCAAAACTGGACAGACCCTACTGACCACTATCGCTATCTAGTATTTTGCTACAAAACCAGTCTTTTTTCAGGCTCTATCCAATCTTCAGATGAGGGCGAGGTCTTCTGGATTGACCGTGCGGAGCTGAGGAATGTTCAGCTGGCAGACGGTTTTGAATCCATGCTGGAAATCTTTGAACAGCCACAGCTGACGGAGAATTTTTACTGGTTTGAAGACGGCGAGTGGAAGGTGGAGAATAAGTGAGGAAAGATATGAGTAATACTATAGACAAGGCATGGGAATTCTTTTTTGAAGGCAAGGTGTTAGAGGCTAAGCAATTACTTGAGAAAGAGTATCGAGTTGAAACTTGTTTGGATTATGCTGGTCTCAATCTATTTGCCTACCTTTATCTTGAGAAAGAAAACTTTGATAAAGCCTTACTAGCCTGCCAACGCTATGTTCAATTAGCTCGAAAGGAACAGAACGCTGAACAAGAACATATTGGACTACATCAGCTAGCCATGGTCTATCGGAGTCAAGGAGACTTTAAGAAGGCTTTGGAGTTAATCGAGGAAGAGGCTACATTGCTAGCAACTGAATTTTCAGAAGACAAATTGAAATGGTCGGTTAATGACTATGAACAAGGCTATTTACGATTGCAATTAGGAGAGCTAGACTCAGCTTTGCATTTTATGAAACGAAGTTTAGAGAATGCTTTAATGACAGACGACCTCATTGCCCAAGCTTGTGCCTATCGAGGCTTGGGGGAAATCTATGCTACAAACAGAATAACTGATTTAGCTGAACAAGCATTTATGCAATCCATTACTGCTTTTGAAGAAGCAGATGATGATATTGGGGCGAACGAAGTTAGAGAATTGATGGCTACCTACAGAATTATTTAGAAAGAACACACATGAGAATCGCAGACAAAAACGTTACTCGTGCCGTCCTTGAACGCCACGGGTTTACCTTTAAGAAATCCTTCGGTCAGAACTTTTTGACCGATACCAATATTTTACAGAAGATTGTGGACACGGCAGAGATTGACCAGAATGTCAATGTCATCGAGATTGGACCTGGCATCGGGGCCTTGACCGAGTTTTTGGCGGAGAATGCTGCTGAGGTCATGGCTTTTGAGATTGACGACCGCCTGATTCCGATTTTGGCGGACACCTTGGGCCGCTTTGACAATGTGACCGTGGTCAACCAAGACATCTTGAAAACCGACCTGCAGACCCAGATTCAGAATTTCAAAAATCCTGACCTACCTATCAAGGTCGTGGCCAATCTGCCTTACTACATCACCACCCCAATCCTCATGCATCTGATTGAGAGCAAGATTCCCTTCAGCGAGTTCGTGGTCATGATGCAGCGGGAGGTGGCCGATCGCATTTCTGCCGAGCCAAACACCAAGGCCTACGGCAGCCTGTCCATTGCGGTCCAGTACTACATGACTGCCAAGGTGGCTTTCATCGTGCCTCGCACCGTCTTTGTGCCCGCGCCAAACGTGGACTCCGCCATTCTCAAAATGGTTCGCCGCGAGCAACCCCTTGTGAGCGTCAAAGACGAAGATTTCTTCTTCCGGGTGTCCAAGGCCAGCTTTGTACACCGCCGCAAGACCCTGTGGAACAACCTGACCAACCATTTCGGTAAGTCCGAAGAGGTCAAGGACAGGCTGACGCAGGCACTTGGCATGGCAGAGCTGGAAGCCAGTGTCCGTGGAGAAGCACTTTCCATGGCTGACTTCGCACGTTTATCTGACAGCCTCCAGGAAGCAGGTTTAGCATGAAACTATCGCAGGCAGTCAATCGATTAGCCCAGTTTTGTGGACCGCGGAATCTGTCCTCCTTGACAAAACAAGCTCTCCAAGCAGAGCAAGGACTAGAACAGGTAGATGTTCTAGCCTTTTTTGTCGGCTCCATTCTAGCAGGTGGCGACCAACTGGCAGAGGCTATTCGGAATAAGCTTGCTAAAACCTACGTCATCGTAGGTGGAGCAGGTCACACGACCGACGGACTTCGCCAACAGGTGCGGGACCATTTTCCCCAGCTGGATCCAATTGGCTTGACCGAGGCAGAGATTTTTCAAGCCTACTTGGAGCAGAAGTATGGCCTGTCAGCTGATTTGCTAGAAACCTAGTCCATCAACTGCGGCAACAATGTTATCGTTATTTAGTTGACTTTTATTACTTCGTTAACTCGCCTTGCCTAACTTCAGTTATGCCTGCGGCTCGTTGCCTAGTACTAAAAGTAAACTAAAAGACTGCACATATAAACTGGACTTGCTGGCTGAGAGGGGCATTGATTTTCAGTCCATTCTGCTCATGCAAGATGCCACCATGCAGCGTCGGATGTGGGCAACGATGAAGAAGTACGCAGCGGGTAAGCTCTTGCTCAACTACGCCAGCTACCAAGTGACTGTCAGGGAGGAAGAGGATCAGCTTCAGTTTGATAATGCTCCCTTTGGCATGTGGGACATGGACCGCTACCTCAGCCTGCTTTTAGGTGAAATTCCCCGCCTGCGAGATGATGAAGAGGGCTACGGACCAAGGAGGCTGGGCTCAAGTCCAGCCTCACTTCTCAGAGTTCGTGTCAACACCTCAGCGCAGTGGTTGATTGGCAGATTTGTTCGTATTTCATACTCCAAATCTGACCTAATCAACTGTGCGGGGGTGAGAAGACGAACTCTTTTTTGACCAATTGAGTTCTTTCTCACTCCCATCGACATTCCAGAAGAAGTTCAAGCCAGCTACCAACTGGTCCAGGAAAAGACAGGCCTAACCAGCCGTAAGGCCAATCCTAAGTATGCAGGGTACGTAAAAACCAAGTCAGATGTGACTTGGTTTTTTGTGAAAAATCAAACAAATATAATGGGAGTGTGGTAAAATAAATAAGTGGTGACGATGTTTAGAGTTGAGATTTAGTTCCAGTCGCCTGTCCATGCTTGTATCTACTAGTGTTGGCCATACAAACCAGACAATAAGAGGAGGAGTTATGAAAAAGATCATCTATCAATTGAGAACAGTGATTGCCATTCAGTTGATTTTCCATATCTTATATAGTTTGACCAATGTCGTCTTGCCTGAGTTAAATAAGTATCTTTTTGATCATATTTTTCAGATAGGCTGGACAGGGCTTGTCTGGCTCTTGTTGGCCTATGCCTTGACCATTATTGCTAATTCAGTTTTTCAGTACATTTCCCAGGTTTATGAGTGGAAGGTGTCTCAGGGTTTCTATGTCACGGCTAAAAAAGGCCTGGCAAACCGCTTGTTATCACAGCCTTTATCCAAATTTTCAGAGAAGAATGTCTCTGCCTATCTGTCCATTTTTGACAACGATTTGGAAACCATTGAGGAGAGTTATCTGAGTCCTTTCATGGACATTATCCGCTCTAGTTTGAGCATGCTCATCTATGCAGTTTCCCTCTTTCTCTTTGTTCATCCGTTGGTTGCGGTAGGTATTATTCTATCTTCTGCTTTAGCAGTCTTCATTCCCAAGTGGATTTCTGGTCCTCTTTCTCAGCGTCAGCGGGCATTTTTACAGAGTTTGGAAGGGTATTTTCAGGTGGTGACTGACCTCTTTTCTGCTAAGAATCGTGTTAATACCGAAACTTTCGGCTCCATCAGTCGTGTCCACCATCGGTCAGTAGTAGAAAGTGAACAGGCCCGTTTTCGCTTTGGGCAATTTAAGACCCTGGCCAATGTCGTCAATGGATTTTCCATGTTTTTGGTGCAATTAACGGCTTTTGGCTTGGTCGGCTACCTCTTGCTACAAAAAAAGTTGACCATCGGTGCTGCCATTGCGACTTTTAGCTATGTTGAAAATTTCATCTATCCCATGAAATACATCCTTTTGGATGTCAATTATATCCATTCGACCAAGGAAACGGTCGCTAATTTAGAAGATTATCTTGCTGGTCAGGTCTTGTCTGAGCAAGTGCCGAGCTATCCCAAGGTGACAGCTTTGGAAGTCAGGGATGTGGCCTATCGTGTGGGAGAATTAGCGGTAGCAGATTTTTCCTATCGGTTTGACAAGGGGAAAAAGTATGCCATCATTGGCCCGTCAGCTAGCGGGAAATCGACTTTTCTACGAGTGTTGGCAGGGGAACTGGCTCTGGACATGGGAAGTGTTTCCTATTTGGAACATGATGTTTCACATGAAATGGAAGCAGCTACCGCCTTCTATCTTAGCCAGTTTGAGCATCTTTACCATACCGATTTTGAAAACAATGTGTCTGTTTTTGGAACCTATGAGAAGGGAAGAGATGTCATGCTTGGCTTGTTAAGGAGCTTGCCAACGAGTTTACAGGACACCTTGCGTACAACAAGCGATCCCAGTCTCTTGAGTGGTGGCGAGAAAAATACCCTGTGTCTGCTCCGTGCCTTGATGAGCGGCAAGGACATCTTGCTCTTGGATGAACCGACCGCCCATTTAGACCCTGCCTTGACCAAACAGGTCTTGACCCACCTTTTGCAGTTGGAGGACAAACTTATCATCACCATCTTGCATGAATCAGACCCAACTATCCTAGACATGTTTGATGTGGTTTTGGAAATACGTGATGGGAAATTGAGTGAGAAGATATAAAAATGACCCCAAGTCATCAACTTTGACTTGGGGTTATCCTTTATAAATAATGCGGAGGAAGGGATTTGAACCCTCACACCCGATGGGCACATGCGCCTGAAGCATGCGTGTCTGCCGTTCCACCACCTCCGCTTGTTTTTTATTATACTATTTTTTTCTTGACTTGGCTAGAGGGAACAGTTGTTTTGGTCTTTGAAAGATGAATTTTTCTGATGGAGCAAGATATCATGCACGACATCATAATTTCAAGGAAATTTTTGTTATAATAGTAGCAAGTACACACAAAGGAGTCTTCATTGCAAGGAAGAATTATCAAGGCCTTGGCTGGTTTTTACTATGTTGAGGCGAATGGAATTGTTTATCAAACCAGAGCCAGAGGAAATTTTCGTAAGAAAGGCCAAACGCCCTACGTGGGTGATTTTGTGGACTTTTCTGCGGAGGAAAACTCAGAAGGCTATATTTTAAAGATTCATGAGCGGAAGAATAGTTTGGTTCGGCCTCCTATCGTCAATATCGATCAGGCGGTGGTTATCATGTCCGCCAAAGAGCCTGATTTTAATGCCAATCTACTAGATCGTTTCCTAGTGCTTTTGGAACAGAAGGATATGGATCCCATTATTTATATCTCTAAGATGGACTTGGTAGAAGATCGGACGGAAATGGATGCCTTCAAGGCTATCTATGAGAAAATTGGCTATTCCTTTGTCTATAGTTTGGAGGAATTGACACCATTATTGCAGGATAAGGTGACGGTCTTTATGGGGCAAACAGGGGTCGGCAAATCAACCCTTCTCAATCGCATTGCACCAGAATTAGCCTTGGAAACAGGGGCTATTTCAGATAGTCTGGGGCGTGGTCGCCATACCACTCGTGCGGTCAGTTTCTACAATGTCTTCGGTGGGAAAATTGCGGATACGCCAGGTTTTTCATCCCTAGACTATGAAGTCAAGGAGGCGGAGGCTCTGACAGATTGTTTCCCAGAGATTGCGGAAAGTAGCCAGAACTGCAAATTTAGGACCTGTACCCACACCCATGAGCCGGATTGTGCGGTCAAGGAAGCTGTTGCCAGCTCTGCCATTTCCCAAAGTCGCTTTGACAATTATCTCCAATTCCTCAGCGAGATCCAAAATCAGCGCGAAACCTATACCAAGGTAAGTAAGAAATTCAAATAGAAAGTTGGTTCTGTATGTCACATTATAAGATTGCACCGTCTATTTTGGCGGCAGATTATGCAAATTTTGAAAAAGAGCTCAAGCGTCTAGAAAAGACAGGTGTGGAGTATGTGCACATTGATGTCATGGACGGTCATTTCGTGCCAAATATCAGCTTTGGGGCGGATGTGGTTGCGGCTATGCGTCCTCATAGCAAGCTGGTTTTCGATTGCCATCTCATGGTGTCCAATCCTGAAAATCATATTGAGACCTTTGCCCGTGCGGGTGCAGATATTTTAACCATTCATGCAGAAGCAACGGTTCACCTGCATGGGACCTTGCAGAAAATCCGTGCTGCTGGTATGAAGGTGGGGGTGGTCATCAATCCAGGTACACCACTTGTAACCATTGAGCCTGTGCTCAACTTGGTGGATCAGGTGCTGCTCATGACGGTCAACCCAGGTTTTGGTGGACAAGCCTACATTCCAGAAGTGGCTGAGAAGATTGAGGCCTTGGTCAAACTCCGTGAAGCCAAGGGCTTGAACTTTGACATCGAAGTGGACGGTGGAATTGACGATAAGACCATTCATTCAGCCAAAAATGCTGGTGCCAATGTTTTTGTGGCAGGTTCCTTCCTCTTCAAAGGAGACTTGGATGCCAACGTTGCCAAATTGAGAGCTGCCCTTCATGACTAAGGTGACCTTGGTAGCAGGAGGGCCGCTTACTCTCTTGCCTGAGCCCGCGGATCTTTACGTGGGAGTCGATGCTGGCTCTCTTCGTCTTCTGGACCATTCCCTGCCTCTTGACTGGGCCATGGGTGATTTTGATTCGGTGACATCTGAAGAGTTGGGGCGGATAAAGGATCAAGCAGAGCGTTTTTTGCAAGCTCCTGCTGAAAAAGATGATACAGATTTGGAGCTGGCTTTAAAGGAAATCTTCAAGGCCTATCCGCAGGCCCAGGTTCGCATATATGGAGCCTTGGGTGGTCGCATGGACCACATGATGGCTAATCTCTTTCTGGCTGCAGAGCCTGTCTTGGCAACCTATATGGAGCAGATTGAATTGGTGGACAGTCAGAACATCGTCCGTTTTCGACCTGCAGGTCAGCACCGTTTGTCACCGATTGCTGGTATGAAGTACATTTCCTTTATGCCTTCGGACCAAAGCCGCCTGACCATTCGTCATGCCAAGTACCCGTTGGATGCCAGCAATTATTTTTTTAAAAAATGCTATGCTTCTAACGAATTTATAGATAGAGATATAGACATTCAACTGGATAAGGGCTACGTGGTCCTTATCTACAGTAAGGACAAGAATTAGATGGATATTGTATTACTTATTTTGCTGATACTGGTCTTGCTTGCCTTGGTTTTTCTTTATGGAAAATGGCAGAGCTTGGCCCTACTTTTGCAAGATCAGGCAGAAGACGCAGCAGACAACTTGTCTGATCAGCTCAGCTATCAACTAGAAAATGCAACTCTCAAACAGCAACAGGCTATTCATCAGGAAGTGGAAAGACTCCGCACGGAGCTTTACCAACAGCTAACCGACATCCGTCAAGAGCTGAATAAGAGCCACTTGGAAACACGAGATGCCACCGACCGCCGTTTGCAGGCCATTCAGGAGTCCAATGAAAAACGCCTGGAAGAAATGCGGCAGACGGTCGAGGAAAAGCTGGAGAAAACCCTGCAAACCCGCCTACAAGCCTCCTTTGAAACGGTGTCCAAGCAATTGGAATCGGTCAATCGTGGTCTGGGTGAAATGCAGACGGTGGCGCGTGATGTGGGTAGTCTTAACAAGGTGCTGTCTGGCACCAAAACCCGTGGCATCATGGGTGAATTGCAGCTGGGACAGATTATCGAGGATATTTTGACACCTAGCCAATATGAGCGAGAGTTTGCCACGGTTTCAGGCTCTAATGAGCGCGTGGAGTATGCGGTCAAGCTACCAGGACGGACTGAAGGCGACTATATCTACTTGCCAATCGATTCCAAGTTTCCGCTGGCGGATTACTACCGCTTGGAAGATGCTTACGAAAGTGGGGACAAGGATCAGATTGACCTCCATCGGAAAAATCTCTTGGCTGCTATCAAACGTTTTGCCAAGGATATTCAGTGCAAGTACCTCAATCCGCCTGAAACGACTAACTTTGGCGTGTTGTTCTTGCCAACCGAAGGGCTGTATTCAGAAGTGGTCCGCAATCCCATTTTCTTTGATGACCTACGCCGACAGGAAAATATCGTGGTAGCAGGACCGACCACACTTTCTGCCCTGCTCAATTCCCTCTCCGTCGGCTTTAAGACCCTCAATATTCAACGGTCAGCCGATGATATTTCTAAGGTCTTGGGCAATGTCAAGCTGGAATTTGGCAAGTTTTCTGACCTCTTGCTTAAGGCTCAGAAACAACTCAATCAGGCTAGCAGCAATATTGACAAACTCCTAACCACTCGCACCAACGCTATCGAGCGTAGTCTTCGTACCATTGACTTGTACGAAGATGACCAAACCAAGGGTTTACTTGGTCTGCCACCCCTAGATGAGGAAGACAATGAAAATTAACCAAATGAAAAAAGATGAATTCTTCGAAGGATTCTATCTAATCAAGTCAGCAGAAGTCCGACAAACACGGGCTGGAAAAGACTACCTAGCTCTGACCTTCCAGGATGATACTGGTGAGATTGAAGGCAAGGTATGGGATGCCCAGCCAGGGAAAATCAAGGATTTTACTGCTGGAACAGTTGTTCACATGCAGGGACGCCGTGAAGTTTACAACAACACCCCTCAGGTCAATCAACTGGTTCTGCGTTTGCCTATGCTGGGTGAGCCGAGCGATCCCGCTGATTTTAAGGAAAAACCGCCTGTGGATGTTAAAGACACTAAGGACTATCTGAGCCAGATGATTTTCCGCATCGAAAATGCCACATGGCAGCGGATTGTCCGTGCTCTTTACAGCAAGTACGAGAAGGAGTTTTATTCCTATCCAGCGGCCAAGACCAATCACCATGCCTTCTATTCAGGTTTGTCCTTCCATACGGCGACCATGGTTCGTTTGGCTGATAAAATTGGTGACATCTATCCCCAGCTCAATAAGAGCCTGCTCTTTGCAGGAATCATGCTGCATGACCTAGCCAAGGTGATTGAACTGACAGGACCTGATAACACAGGCTACACTGTCCGTGGCAATTTGATTGGGCACATTTCCTTGATTGATGAAGAGATTACCAAGGTTTTGGTGGAATTGGGCATCGACGATAGCAAGGAAGAAGTGACTGTTCTGCGCCATGTTATCCTCAGCCACCACGGCCTCTTGGAGTATGGTAGCCCTGTCCGTCCGCAGATTATGGAGGCGGAAATCCTCCACATGATTGACAACATCGATGCGGAAATGATGATGATGCTATCGGCCTTGGACAAGGTCGGCCCAGGCGAGATGACCAACCGTATCTTTGCCATGGATAACCGCGCCTTCTATAAGCCCAATATCGACTAATGGTAGTTAGGATAGTGTCTCGACAGCCCCTCACCAAAGGCTGGTCCACGGACCAAAAGTACAAGGTCCAGCTAGAAGATGGCCGCTTTGGTCTGTTGAGAATAGCAGAGCGGCCAACCTATGAGGCTAAGCGATTAGAGTTTCGATTGGTTCAAAGCTTGTTTGAGAAAGACTTGCCTGTGGCAGAGCCACTAAGTTTTTGGGCGGATGACTTGTCAGTCTACACCCTCTATGAATGGGTGGAAGGTCAGGACATGAATGAAGTGGCTTCCGATCTGTCTGATTCTGTCTTGTATGATTTGGGCTGTCAGTCAGGGAAGTTTTTGCGAACCTTGCATGCCCTACCGATCGACCAAAGTCAACGGGACTGGAACAGTTTTTATCAGACTAAGATTGACAGTAAAATCAAGGCCTACCAGGTAGCCAGTCATTCCTATCCAAATGGTCAAGCCATGATAGACTTTGTTCAGGCCAATCGTCACTTGCTTGAAGGGCGACCGATTGCCTACCATCATGGTGATTTTCATACAGGGAATTTTCTACTGGGAAGAGATGGAAAGCTAAAAATCTTAGACTTTGATCGCTACGACATAGGAGATCCCTGGGAAGAATTCAACCGTTTGATTTTCACGGTAGATTTGTCTCCAGCCTTTGCGCGTGGTCAGGTAGATGCCTATTTTGACGGAGCTATTCCAGAGGAATTTTGGAGACTCATGGCTCTTTATGTAACAGTAAATAGTCTAGGCGCTCTTTCTTGGGCAGAGCAAGTCGATCCTGATCAAGTTCCCTTGATGCAGGAACAGGCGGCCACCATCTCAGAATGGTATGCGGACTTTAATCACTTGGTTCCAACTTGGTATGCCTGAAAATAAAAGAAAAAACGAAAAAAGTGAACTGTTTTACTAAAAATGGTTCGCTTTTTATTTTTCTTGTGTTATAATAGGAAAAAGCCTAAAAAGGAGAGGACGAATGAAATTGAGACGCAGTGAACGGATGGTTGTTATCTCAAACTATCTAATCAATCATCCTTACAAATTGACTAGCTTGAATACCTTTGCTGAAAAGTATGAGTCAGCAAAATCTTCTATTTCAGAAGATATTGCCATCATCAAAAAGGCCTTTGAGGAAAGCTCAATCGGTCAGATTGAAACCATTACAGGTGCTAGTGGTGGGGTTATTTTCACGCCTTCGATTTCACGAGAAGAGTCCCTCGCCATCGCAGAAGACCTTCGCCAGCAGATGGCTGAAAGTAACCGTATCCTTCCAGGTGGTTATATCTATTCATCTGACTTGCTGTCTACACCTCAAACCTTGAAAAACGTTGGCCGTATCATTGCCAACGCCTTTAAGGATGAGAAAATTGATGCGGTTATGACGGTTGCGACCAAGGGTGTTCCTTTGGCCAATGCCGTTGCCAATGTTTTGAATGTTCCCTTTGTCATTGTCCGTCGTGATTTGAAAATCACAGAAGGTTCAACCGTTTCTGTCAACTACGTATCTGGCTCAAGCGACCGGATCGAGAAAATGTTCTTATCCAAACGTAGTCTGAAGGCAGGCAGCCGGGTGCTGATTGTGGATGACTTCTTGAAAAACGGAGGGACCATCAATGGTATGATTAGCCTCCTGTCCGAATTTGACTCAACCCTTGCCGGTGTAGCAGTATTTGCTGAAAACCAAAAAGGAGACCGCAACGTAGCCAATTATAAATCCCTTCTAGCCGTGACAGACATCAACGTTAAAGAAAACCGAGTTGATGTAGAGTTGGGAAATATTTTTGAATAACCTTTCAAATCTGATCTTGAAATAGATGTAGGTCAGACCTACTTTACCTTTATTCGTGCAGAAAGAAAAAGCTGAGTTTTCGGCTTTTTTTGTTTTTTGGAGGCTAATCAAAAGATTCACTACCTAGATCGAAAAAAGCGGACAAAATACACATAAAAAATAGATAAATAAAGTAGCATATATATTGTGTTTCACCTATGATTGATGTACAATGAACCTATAAATAGAAAAAAGGGGAACACTATGTCACGCATTAAATTAACACCAGACGAACTCCGTACTTCAGCGATTCGCTATACAGAAGGTTCAGATAATATCGATGCTATTTTGTCATCTTTGTCAAATGAGCAATCTGTTATTCGTGAAAACTGGGAAGGTACAGCTTTTGACAGTTTTGATGCTCAATTTGAAGCGCTTAAGCCAAAAATTGTTGAATTTTCTGAGTTGCTTCGAGATATCAATGCCCAATTGAATAAAGTAGCTGACATTATCGAGCAAACAGATGCAGACATTGCAGCGCAAATCAATGGCTAAGGGTTGACGAAGTTCAAATGCTAGGAAGGCGCCAGCCTTCCTATTTTTTATCGAGATGAAGGAGATATGAAAAATGGATAAACAGCGCATTTTGAAGTATGGGAGAAATGCTTTGCTGGTCTTACTTTTGCTTCTATCTATCATTGGATTAAATATTGCCGTTCAAAACAACACGAGTATTTCCAAGAAAGAGCAAGAAGCAGGGCAACAAACGATTAAGCTGGATGTTGCCCTAGTCAATGAAGACAATACTGTAACCCTAAATGGTACGGAATATAATCTTGGTGCTAGTTATGCAAAAAACATCGAAAAAAATACTGCCCATAACTGGTCAACTGTCAGTCGTGGTACGGCTGATAAGGGATTAAAAGAAGGGCTTTACCAATTGGTGGTGACCATCCCAAGCGATTTTTCAACAAAAATCTTGGATATCAACAATACCAATGTGGATAAAGCGACAATTACCTACAAAATCAATGCAAATGGTAACTTGCAAGTTGAGAATGAAGCGGTTAAGGTGGCAAAAGGAATTATCGCTGACCTGCAAAGTCAATTGATTGATATGTATATGGCTAGCATTCTTGGCAACCTTTACCAAGCGCAACGAAATGTTCAAACCTTGTCAGATACAAAGGTGAACAATATCGCTGTCTTTCGAAGTAATCTTTATCAAACAGCCGTTGATTTTCAGACACTGTTCCCTAATTTGGTCACAACGGCAGATTCGACATTGGCAGCTAACAATCTCTTAAAAGAAGCACTTTCTGGCAATGTAACAGTCTATGATAGTCTGAATACAGCACAAACAGGCTTGAAAGATAATTTAGCTGGTTTGATTGAGCAACGAAATCAAGGTAAATTATCCCAGGAAGAATTTACAGCTGCACTGTTAGAGATGAATAGCTCGGTGCTCAATGCTGAAACAGAGCAGCTGTTTACAGCCATCAAGACGACTCAAGAAGCACTTTCGGGTCAATTAGGGGCAGCTGCAACAGATGAAACCGGTTCAGCAAGTGGCTATACAGGTCTGGTTGCAAAACTAGATCAGGCTATTGCAGATTTACAGGTCGCCATTGAAGCGGAAAGTACAAAATTAGCAGAACATGAGGCTGCCATTGCTAGTTTTGCTGAGACACACCTCAGTAATTACTACGGTGAGAATTTAGAAACGATTGACCTCGAAGCGTTTTTGAGTAAGAGCACAGACCTGCCCGTTTCTCTAGCGTCCTATAAAGCTAGCTTAGATCAGATGGTATTGAATCAATTGGCAGGATTGCCAAGTTTGAACCCTGCAGACCTGGCTTCTGACTTAAACAAGCTAGATTCGCAAGCTACAGGTAAGATTCAATTTGATACAGCATCCGCGCAAGCCCTATTTGGAGAAGGATTTACGCCATCTAATGATTTGACGGAGCTACAGAGATTAGCGTCTGAATTAGAACCTCATCTTCAAGCAGCTGCAGATTTTACAGTGCCAACACCAACGACTCAAGCAACTCTTTCTTTAGATATCCCATCGGGGTTTGACCTGGTATCTTGGGAACTAAATGGATCCACTTATACCAATCCAAGCGAAGTTGTGGAGCTACAAAAGGACAATGTTGTGCTTGTCACCCTGCAATATGAAAAGAGTTCGACAATTGTCTCAACAACAGTAGTTACTGCCCCAGTATCCGATTCTTCAACGACGGATTCAAGCTCAACAGATTCAGCGACCCCTCCATCAACAAGTACCTCTACTGATGCGCCAGTTACAAGCACTGAGGTGGTAACGGGGACTGTTGGAGTCCGTGTGAATAATTTGGAGATTACAACGGCGGGATTTGATTGGGAAAGTTTTTTGAACAATCAGGAAAATTACCGCAAGGCAGAAGCAGCCTATGCTGCAAAGGTTAGTGAAATTATTGCAAAATATAATCAGGTTAATAATCTGTTCAATCACTACTATCCTGCGGATCCTACTACTGGTGAACGCAGCAGTTTGACGTCTAGCTTCTTTCATCAAGATGCAAAATCTTTATTAACATCTTTAGTTACGGACTCTATCATAGCAAATCTGCAGTCCTATTCAGAAGCGCGTGCGCAAGATCAAGCTCTAAAGGATAAACTAGCTGAGTTAGAGGGTCAGAGACAAGAATTAACAGACCAACTTCAAAATATTAGCACAACAAATTCTGATTTAGCACAACAGATTGCCAATCAATTAGCATTTTTAGAAGACATCAAGGCACGGGCTCAGGCGATTGCAGAAGGGCAAGAGCAGCAGGCCTCACTTCAAGGAACACATGATACAGAACTAGCAGCTCTTGCTACAGAACTGGATGCCTCACTTTCGATTACTGATGAAGTCAAGACACTATCAACTCAAAACGTCGAAGAGGCAACCAATGTTAATACCATTTTTACAACCTTTACAGATGATGTGCAAGCAGCGCAAGAAAGTGGAAATCGCCTTTCTTCAGAGGCAACTTCCTTGATGGAGAGATTTGAATCAGAATTGGCTGAAAATGGCGACTTTGTCAAAACCTTTACTTCTGTCTTAAGCAATACCTATGACAATGGTGTTCCAAATGAAGTGATTTTGGATTTCTTGTCCGCACCATTGACAGAATCGTCTTCATCTGTAAAAGCAACAGTCAACACCTACAGACCTTTCACCTGGATTTTACTTTTGGAGATGGTGGCCCTGTTTGCAGCTTATGTTTTTGGTACTCATCGTGTGATTAAAGCTGTGAAAGATAAGTTTAAAGTCAGCCGTCTAGAGGATACAGATTTAGTAACGGTGACTGTGCTCAGCGTTCTATCTCTTCTGGTCGGTGGATTGATCGGGGTTGTATCAAGTCAACAATTGCAGATTGATAGCGAGTTGATCCCGACTTGGGTGCTGATGATTACCTTGTTTAGCCTATTACTAGCACAAGGTCAGTATCTATTGATAAAAAATGCCAAAGGACTTGGCATGGGGATTAGTTTCTTCATAGTGATCAGCTTTATTTACCTATCCAATGCCATTGGGACAACTGCTAGTTTGACAGGCTTACCTGCCGTGTTAAAAGCCATCAACCCTCTTTCTGTTTTAGAAAATAGTTTATCTGGATACTTTGATGGTGAAGCTGCCAGTCTGACAGTGATTGCTACGGCGCTCGTATTGGGGCTTGGTTTTGCTGGCTTGAGTGCTTTTGTTGATGTGGAAAAATTCCTAAATAAAAAAGAGGATTAAATGAAAAAGATAGCACTTGTTCTTAGTTGCTTGGTTCTCTTTCTTCCGGTTGGGATAGAAGCGTCCGAACTTGGAGATAATAGTCTTCAAATTGATAGTTCACGCATCGAAGTAGAAAAAGAAAAGAAAATAGGTAGTCAGGATTTACTGGTCCAATCTTTGTTTTTGGCACCAGATCAAGCAGAATTGACTGCCAAAAAAGAAGCTGATCAAGTCTTATTAGAGCATCAGCTAAATAGCCTATTCCAAACTGGTGAGAAACCAAGTACGGATATTTTGCAAGTGGGGACCTTGTTTGATACTCGGACCCATAAGGTGATGACAACCAAGGTAGATAGTGGGACAGAGGGAGCTCCAGCAGGGCTTCTCTCTGGCCTGTTTTTTGCTTCTATTGTAGTTGGCATTCTATTGCTTGCAAGTTTAGCAACCTATTTGATGGGTAAGGATGAAGTAGGCCAGGAATAATCTTCTAGTGGTCTATTGGAGGAGATGAGATGGAGACGCATATCAATGTTACCTTACATGATGGGGGACGAATCAGGGACTTACGGATTCCGACTCACATTGAGGTTAGGAGATTAATCAAGGAGTTGGATGGCATCTTCGAAAAAGAGAATGCTAGAAAAAAATACCAACTCCATGTTGTTAATAAGGGGTTCATTTTGGACGAAGGGAAAGTATTAGCCGATTATCCTGTGACAACGGGAGATATTGTAGAGGTTTTGGAGGTTTAGGGTGAAAGAAGAAACATTTGTCTTTGGTGGACAGGAATTTGTCTTTTTAAAGGGGGATAAAGAGTGGCACCTTGATGTAAAACGGTCTGATGTGGCAACTCAAGAGCTATCTGACCTGCTCTTGTTGGATTTGCACCACCCTCAATTTTTACAACAGGAAATGACGGTGGATGAAGATACAGTTCATTTCACCTATCATCTGGATGCATTTGGGCAAACCTTTGAGGACATGAAAGAGAAAGAGGTCTCTGAAAAACTACGACTTTCTCTCAATGTTTTAGAATTGAAGCAGGCTTTGAAATTGCCAATCACCTTTTTCGTGCATCCGTCATCTGTCTTTATTACTAAGGATGGTCGGGCCAAACTAGCCTATCGGGCTATCCCGGAGAAGATGGTGCCCCAGACCTTGGATGCTACGGATTTGTTGAAGCAATTAAAATCTTATATCCTTGCCTTATTTACAGAGCATGATTTTATGGACCTTTACAATGGTGCGCTGGATGTGGTTCCTGTACCGGAGTTCTTAGATACCATTCGCAAGGCAGAGGATATGGATAGTTTGGAAGGACTTTTGCAGGGCTATTTTCAGGATAAGTTGGAGGAGGAGAAGGCGACTTTGACAAGGGTTTCTCGCTCTAAGCACCGTCTCTATCGCTATGCGACTATCTGGCTTTCTGCCCTGGCAGGATTATTGGTCTTGCCGCTGATTTATCTAGTTTTCATGCACAATCCTTTCAAGGAAAAAATGCTGGATGCGGATACGGCCTTCATCAAGGTGGACTATCCTGGGGTGATTAGTGAGCTGGAGCGGGTAGAGGTTTCTAATCTTCCCTACACTCAAAAATACACTCTTGCCTATGCCTACATCCAAGGGTTTGATTTGAGTAATGAACAACGTTCTGTTATCTTAAATAATGTAACGCTCAAATCAGATGAGCAATACTTGGACTACTGGATTGAAATTGGTCGTGGTAATAGCCAAGAAGCTTTGGATTTGGCCAAGCGTTTGGATGATTCGGATTTGATTTTGTATGCTCTTTACCAGCAAATGGAACAGGTTCGTGAAAATACGACTTTGTCGGGAGAAGAGCGGGAAACAACCTTGGATGAGTTGAAAGCGGAGTATCAAAAGTATTGGGATACACGAACTACGATTTTGAATGAAGATGGGTCACAGGTGGAAACAGGTACAAGTTCGATGTCTAGTTCAACCTCTTCTACAGAGCCATCATCAACGAGTCCATCAAGCTCGAGCGGGGAATAAGCAATGGCAGAGACAGTAGTTTTTTATAAAGATGGTTTTCGCTATGTGGCGGATGTGTCTGCTGGGAAAAAGATTCTTTTTCAAGGCACAGAAAAGGCGCAGGTTTTTGTCTCCTCACTGGATGCTCCCTTGACGATTTGGTTAGATGAAGCACAAGTTTGCTATGACTATGATGGAGTGGAAGGAAAGCTTGTATCTGGTATGTCTTTGGCGGGGGGCGTGGTCTATCTTCTTCCGTCGGAGCAGGTGATCCTAGACCCTCTTGATAAGCAGGAATTAACGATCGGCCAGCATGCGGGAAATAGTTTTGTCCTTGCAGGGTCATGTTGTCATCTCTTGCTCAAACGCAGTGACCAGTCATGGATGCTTTATCGTTTGGCGGGCTCCATCTATATCAATAACCTTTTGATGGAGAAAGGGGAAATGGAGCTGGCTCTTGGAGACGAGCTTGCTTTTGAGGATACTTTTTTCAAATTTTATGCAGATGAGGTCCTGGTTGCGGGTCCAGTAGAGGCTAGTGATGAGTTGGCTCGTAAGTCTGCATCGCGCTATGCTTTTTATGAGGATTATCCAGATTACCATCGTTCTCCACGGATTATCTATCGGAGTTCAGAAGACAGGGTGGCTATCAATGCGCCTTCGAATGCACCATCAAAACCGTCTGACAGTTTGTTGAAACTAATCTTACCTCCTCTTATGATGGTGGGGATTACATTGGTTATCATGATTTTCCAACCTCGTGGTCTCTACGTGCTTGCGACTATCGCCATGTCGATTGTGACGTTGGGGATGTCTATCGCTGGCTATATAAAGGGGAGAAAGGATTATCAGAAAGAGCTGAGAGACCGAGAGGGGCTCTATCATGACTATCTGGCTGATAAGGCCAAGGAGTTGGCTGGTCTGACCAAGTCGCAGAAAGATGGTCAGCTCTACCATTATCCTGCTATTGAGACCTTGGTGGATCTGGCAGATAGCTACCACCATCGAATCTATGAGAAGACGCCTCTTCATTTTGATTTCTTGTATTATCGCTTGGGTCTGGGTGAGGTTCCGGTGTCTTATGACCTGTCCTATGCTCAGACGGAACGGTCGGGCAAGCGGGATCCCTTGGAATTGGAGGGTTTTCAACTCTATGAACAAAACAAGACCATTTCAGATATGCCCATTGTGGCCAATCTGTCCCATGGTCCTGTCGGCTATATTGGTCCGCGGGCCTTGGTGATTGAGCAACTCCAGCTCATGGTCAACCAAATAGCACTTTTCCATTCCTATCATGATGTGCAGTTTATTACCATTATGCCAGAGGAGGAGAAGGAGCAGTGGGATTGGATGCGGTTCTTGCCTCATGCGACCTTGCAGGACATGAATGTGCGTGGCTTCGTCTATAACCAGAGGACCCATGATCAGGTGCTCAACTCGCTCAATCAGATTTTGAAACTGCGCAGGGCTCAAAAGGAAGACAAGTCTAATCGGGAGTCGACCCTCTTCAGTCCTCACTATGTGGTCTTGGTGACGGATGAGAAGTTGATTTTGGACCATGTCATCATGGAGTTCTTCACAGAGGATCCGACGGAATTGGGCTGTAGCCTGGTCTTTGTGCAGGATGTGCTGTCTTCTCTGTCTGAGAATATCAAGACCATCATTAACATCAAGGATCGAAACACTGGTCAGCTGGTCATGGAGGAAGGTCAGTTGCGTGAGATTGACTTTGCCTTGGACCACTTTCCAGTTGGCTATGATAAGGAGACCTTGGTGCGCCGCTTAGCTCCGCTAAACCACCTACAGAACCTCAAGTCTTCTATCCCTGAAACGGTGACCTTTATGGAGATGTATGGGGCTGAGACCTTTGAGGACTTGGGTGTTGTCAGTCGTTGGGAAAAGCATGCGCCTTATAAGAGTTTGGCGGTGCCACTGGGTCTGCGTGGCAAGGAGGATATTGTCTATCTGAACTTACATGAAAAGGCTCACGGTCCGCACGGTTTGGTGGCAGGTACCACTGGTTCTGGTAAGTCAGAGGTCATCCAGTCTTATATCTTAAGCCTTGCGGTCAATTTCCATCCGCATGATGTGGCCTTCCTTCTCATCGACTACAAGGGTGGGGGCATGGCCAACCTCTTCAAGGACCTGCCTCACTTACTTGGGACCATCACCAACTTGGATGGCGCCCAGTCTATGCGGGCCTTGGTGTCCATCAATGCGGAGCTGAAGCGCCGTCAACGTCTCTTTGCGGAGAATGATGTCAACCATATCAATCAATACCAGAAGAAGTACAAGCTGGGTGAGGTGAGTGAGCCCATGCCTCATCTCTTCTTGATCTCCGATGAGTTTGCGGAGCTCAAGACCAACCAACCTGACTTTATGAAGGAGCTGGTCTCAACCGCTCGTATCGGTCGGAGTTTGGGTATTCACCTAATCCTAGCCACTCAGAAGCCATCTGGTGTGGTGGATGACCAGATCTGGTCCAACTCCCGCTTCAAGCTGGCGCTCAAGGTGGCAGATCGGAGTGACTCCATGGAGATGCTTAAGACGCCAGATGCGGCTGAGATTACCCAGGTGGGTCGTGGCTATCTGCAGGTCGGAAACAATGAAGTGTATGAACTCTTCCAGTCTGCCTGGTCTGGGGCTGATTACCAGCCAGATAAGGATGAGCAGGGGATTGAGGACCATACCATCTATGCCATCAATGACATCGGTCAATATGAGATTCTCAACCAAGACCTGTCAGGTTTGGATCAGGCAGAGTCCATCAAGGAGGTTCCGAGTGAGCTTCAGGCTATCGTAAGTAAGCTGAAAACCTTGACAGAGCGCTTGTCCATCAAGGCCCTGCTGCAACCATGGTTGCCTCCGCTATCTAAGGAAATCTTCCTGCAAGATCTCCGACCAAAAGGTTTCAAGGACTTGTGGGGAGAGGCAAGTGGTCTGGTTGCACGCTTGGGGATGGTGGATATTCCAAGTCGCCAGAGCCAAGAAGTCTTGGAACATGACTTTGAAAAGGATGGACACATCGCCCTTTTCTCTAGTCCGGGTATGGGGAAATCGACCTTTGTTCAAACCCTAGTGATGGACTTGGCACGCCAACTGACACCGGAGGAGCTATACTTCTATCTCTTGGACTTCGGTACCAACGGACTCTTGCCGTTGAGAGATCTGCCTCATACTGCGGATCTATTGATGGCGGAGGATACAGAGAAGTTGACCAAGTTCATGCGTCGGATTAAGGACGAGTTGGCTCAGCGCAAGGCGGCCTTTAGTCGCTATGCCGTCCCAAATCTCACCCTCTATCGACAGGCGAGTGGAGACGAGCTTCCTGTTCTCTTCTTGGTTTTGGATAATTTTGATGGTTTGAAAGAGGCAAGCCTTGGAGCTGAAATGGAAACTCTCTTACAAACTCTGGCACGTGAAGGAGCCAGCCTCGGAATCTACCTGGTCCTCACAGCTGGTCGCAGTGGGGCTCTTCGCCCAGCTTTACAAGCCAGTCTGAAAACACGTTTGGCATTGAAATTGACGGATGACGTCGAATCTCGTACCATTGTCGGTCGTCACCAACATGTGATGGAAGAGGTTCCTGGTCGAGGCTTGGTTCATTTGGATGAGGTTGAGGTCTTCCAAGTAGCCCTTCCAACCTATGCCAAGGACTCCTTTGGTCTGGTGCAGGCTGTACAGGATGAGGCAAAAACCATGGCTGCTTCTTGGACGGGTGCACTACCAGAAGGCATACCAGTCATGCCTGAGAGTCTGAGCTTTGAAGAGTTTGCGGGACTAGCAAGCGTGCAAGAAGCTGTCGCAGGTGGTGAGCTACCAATCGGACTAGACTTTGAGAATGTGGAAGCAGTACGTTTACCACTGAATAAATTGAAACATGTATTGATGGTATCTGATACTGAGGAGAACCAAGTGGTACTCATCCATCATGTCTTGAGGTCGGTGACGCAGTTAATGAAAGAGTTCAAAGTTATGTTGGTTGATTCCAGTGAGAATTTTGTGTCTTACAGAGAACAAGTTAGTCAATATATCAGTGATGAAATCACCTTGAAAACTTATTGCCAGCAACTTCTTTTCGAAATGGAAGAACGCCTCAACGAAGATATATCAAGTTTGAGACCGTGGATGATTCTCATTCCATCAATATCAGACTTTATCCACTCCACGGGTGTGACGGCTGATGAATGGAATCGCTTGTTTGAGCTTTCTCATAAAGTAAAACTTTATTTATTGATTGGCGGACAACATCAAGTACTTGGGGTAAGTAATGATTCTATTCTTAAGAAAATACGAACGGAAGCTCAGTATGTATTATTGGGTATGCGTTTAATGGATCAAAACTTCTTGGAAAAAACTTATAATAGTAAGGAAGCAAAAGTTGCGATAGATGAAATATACTTGCACAATAGAAGAGATTCTATTAAGCTCAAAATTAGTAAGGAGGGGGAAGAATGATTCAGAGTAATAGCCAAATTGCTTCACAAGTAGCGACAGGAATAGCCACAAGTGCATCGAATATATCTGGTATTGGCATGGCAACAAAAGATGGAGTTTCTAGCTACAATGGTAATAATGATGCTTCGACTCATATTTCGCGCGAAAAGGACTATAGTACTCAGGTTTCTCATAAGTTGGTTGAGTTTGTCTCTTTAGTCCAATCCATGGCTGCCGAATTTGAGGCGGTTGATCAATCCATTAGTCGTTCCTTGGATCAGTTGGTTCCTTCAGGTGGTGGTCAAGGGGCTTATTCAGGTGGTGGACGTCGCTTACTGACGGATTAAGGTGCTAGGATATGGTGGAAAAACAAGAAGAGAAAGTTCAACTGTTGCTTGAAAGACAAAAAAAGTTGGAGAGGGATATTGAACAACTAGACGAAGTGCGAAAAAAACAGGAACAATTTGAAGAAGAAGTAACGGAATCAATGGGGGAAGTCATGTATTATTTGAGGGAAACCTTGGATCTTGCCTCTTCCCCTACTGATAGTAAGGAAACTAACGAATTGATAGATGATGTGCGCATTAGTCTTTCTAAATTCCATGGTGAGATGGATGAACAGCGTTCATTCTTGAAACAGGAAGAGAATCGTCTCTTATCGGACTTAGATGAAACACGAGTTGCTTGCATTCGTGAAGAAATTCGACTAGAAGAAGATAGCAGAAAGGAGATTAGTCATGGTTAAGGTTGAAGTAGGTAGTCTGGCAAGTCAGGCTTCCTCTAGCTCCTCTATCGTTAGTGCGCGCATCTCCACCTTACAGGGGGCAATCGGCGCTTTAGAGAGGTTTTTGGTTGAGTCGGGCTTGGAAGGTGCGGCCTATACAAGTGCCAAGAGTTATGCCAGTCAAGTCTTGATTCCCTTGGTTCAGGCTATGATACTTTATTCAGAGAGTGTCAGTGAGAATACCTCTCAATTACAGCGTCAGTATAGCTCTATTTGTAAAGGTGAGAGCCTTGATAGTGATAATTTAGAACGACAGATCCAACAATTAGAAGCTAGCTATCGAGCTGCAAGACGGACCTACGATATTTTGCTTCGAGAGTTGTCTCCGATGGCAGCAGAGCACTCTATACTAATGGGGAATATTCGTCGCCGTATCACCAAACTTCAAACGAAGTTAGATAGGCTCCATCGATTTAATGCGGTCTCTGCTCATACCTTTAGTGATATTGGTAGTCTTGAAGTGGCCTTGATGAGCGGATTGAATCAAGTCAGTGTTAACTTTAGTGGGTTTTCCGCAAGTCAGGGATTTCCAAGTTATAACAAGTCCAACCTCTCATGGGCTAAGACTGTGAATAGTCAGTGGGAGAAGAGGGAGGAGGTAATTACTGAATTTTCAGCGGTTGAGAAGAAATTGAAAAATGGTTCATCATTAACTGAAGAAGATCTCAAGATAATTGAATCTTATCAGAATCGTTTTCCTGGGGTAGAGTTGCCAGATTACGTACAGGGGTATCTAGCCAACCAAAAGGTGTCTAAATCTGAGAATGAAATAGTCTCAAATGTAATTTTTTCTGATCAAAATAAAGAGGCTATTAATACAATAGAGAATGCTGTCGAATTTGCGAAAAACGGCCTGTTTGTTTCTGCATCTGTAAGATATTGGAATAAGCATAAAAATAAATGGACAAGTGAAATGTTTGAAGCAAGGACGTTTTCTAAAAGTGGGGCTCGCATTGAGGATATAAAAGGTGTGGGGAAATTTTTGAAAAAAAGTAAGGCTCTAAAAAAGATCACATCAAAATTTCCATCGTTTGAGCATGGTCGCTTAAATAGAGATTTGAATATGATGAGAGAAACTAATATCAGTAAAAGTCTGAATCAATTTGGAAAGATAGGGGAAGTTACTGGTAAGACACTGAATATTGCATCTAAAGGATTAAAGGTTGCAGGGTGGTTGGGAACGGCTATTAGTGCAAAACAATCATTTGATAAGTATAAGAACGAAGGTTATAGCGACGAGCAAAGCATATCTTTAACAACACGGAAAGTAGTAATTGAAGGTACCACATCTGCTGTAGGTAGTGTAGCTGGCAGAGTAGCAGGTGCAGCTATCGGACAAGTGTTGATTCCAATTCCGGGAGTTGGAGCGGCTATTGGTTCAGTTGCTGGAGGAATCCTTGGTGGTATAGCAGGGAGTTGGATTGGTAGTATGGTAAATGATAATATGGATAGAAATGTGTCACCTAAAAAAAGAGGATGGAGCTGGCCATGGTAATGATCTTAAGAACTTTGTTATTCCCTGTTGATAATGGTATGGGAACTGGATTGAGTGGAGATGGATACTCCGCTGAATATGATTTGTGGACTGGTAAAGTTAGATGGCGGAAAGCTGCTGAAGGCTCAATTAGTAAACAACAAGAGCTGACATTCAGACTATTGGTACTATCTTCTATACTTTCTCCAATACTGGTGGCAGGTTTGCTATTCTTTAGCAGAAATCTATTTCAGGGGACAAAAATTTTATACAAAGATGTAGATAAGTACGCACCAATAATTTTAGGTATTGTTTTATTTTTAGCATTTGAAACTTTGATGCTTGCTATAAGAAGACGAGACCCTATTGTTCAAGTAGAACCAAGTTTAAAGAATCAACATGAATACTTTGAAAAAATGTTTGACTTTTCAATAAAGAAAAATATTTCAGGAAGAAAAATCCCTCCCTATGTAACCACATATTTAGCTTCTTTTAGTGTCTTACTATGTATCCCTCTATCTTACTATGTTTACCTAAATCCTGAGAATTTTTCAGACACAAATTATGGTCCCATTGTGACACTTTTAGTGACGAGTGTTTTTGTTTCGTTGCTACCTAACGTTCTATGGAATCTTATTATTAAGCATATTATTTATTTAAAACTTATTAGAAAAACGAAAGAGGAATAATGATGAACAAACCAGAACATATCTTACCAATCGGTACAATAGTACTTACTCAAATGGGTGAGTTTCCGTTAATGATTGTCAGCCGCGCATCTCTATATGATGATAATGGAGAAATCGGATATTTTGATTACGCTGCAGTCCCTTATCCGGAAGGAATGGGAAATGATGGTGAATATCTTTTCTTTAATCATGAAGATATTGCAAATGTTATTTATTTCGGTTATGTTAATTCACACGAACAAGTATTTTCTGACCAGTATTATGACTTGGTTAGAGAGTCTGGGTATAAAAAATTAAGTTTAGATAGTATTTTAGACTGATTCAAGTATTATTCTTTATTTCATCTGTGCTTAAATTGATATTTGAAAATTTTGAAATACAATTAGTTATAATAAGTATATATGATCAAAAGTTATAGAATATAGTCTTCCAAAGCAATTTCTATCCAGACAAGATTACCTTGTCTGGATTTTTGGCATAATGTAAGAGTATTGTTCTTCCTTGATGGATAAGAAGATTCTTCATTTACTGGTTCGATAAAAAGGAGAAACAGAATTACTACAGTCAATCAAGAGTCAGTGAAGAAAAAGTAAAGGAGAAACCGAATGGTTAAGATGAATCTACCTAGCTCGGACAATCAGGCGACTTCCAACGGTCGAGTATCGGCTTCTCGGATGGGAGCGTATGAGTCGGCGATGCAGGCTCTGGGCTCTTTTATAGGAGCAGAGGGTCTATCTGGTCAGGCTTATGATAATGCCAAAGACTATGCGGCGAGCACTCTTTTGCCTCTGCTTAAAGCAGCGATTCTCTACGAGGAATCTTTGAGCGAGGCAGTGAAGCGTCTCCCTTCTGACTATCGGGCTACCGAATACCTGGAAGGGAAAAGTCTTGATTCGGATGTATTGGAAGCAGAGTTAGCTCGTTTAGAGTCGGTTGGCATGCGTCTGGATCGGTCGATTGATCGAGCTTTGGAGATGGCTCGTGACTATCCCGATTATGAGTGGCATGCCCATTCCATGATGCGTCAGCTCAACCAGGTTATAGACCGTAAGAACAAGGTTCGACGCCAACTTCAAGCCTTGTATGCCTTTGATGGGCGGTCGAGCGGTTTCTTTTCGGGTATAGGAGACCTAGAAACACAGCTTAGTCAAGGGATTTCCCAAGTTGGCAGTGACATGAGTAACTTTTCAGGAAGTTTTCCAAGCGGTCTAAGTCCAATGTGGGTTTCAGCGGTTAATCAGAAGTGGAACGACCGTGTGAAGCGGATGAGAGATACTTCTAGTCCTGCGGATTTCAGGAAGTTGGAGGAGAGGGAGGCGGATTATGAATTAGTTAATGCAAAATTCCAATCGGTTTTTGAAAAAGCTCAAAAAGGATTTAGTCTAACAGATGAAGATATTCAAGCGGTTGAAAAATACCTTGAAAAATATCCACAAGCAAAAATCCCGGAACATCTGCAAGATGCAATAATTCGGTTTGAAAAACAAAAAGAAAATCAAATGACAGTCGCGGAAAAAATCGAGGATGCGACTCATGGGGCAGTAACTGATGTAAGTTTAGGTGGATTATCTTACTTGCTTACTAAGGAGAATGGATTGGCGTCAAAAATAGGTTACTCACTAGGGACAATTTTTGATGATGCGGCAGGACCGATTGCCCGTTCGGCTAATGATGCAATTCGCGCTAGTTATACAGGTGCAATTAATACTGTCGGTGATGCAATAGGATCAACAGTCTTTGGGGCAACTATTGGTTCAGTGATCGGTATGGTGCAAGGAGATAGCCCTGGACAGGCAATTGCAAGTTCAGTTATGACGACTGTTACATCGGTAGTGGTTGGACAAGGAATTACCTTAGGTCTTTATTCTATAGGTTTGATTGCTAGTGCAACACTAGTGGGGCTGGGCCGCTATTGGTATTGGTGTAGCAGCTGGGGCAATATCATCATGGCTATATAATTCTGATTTTATGGGTATGAGAAGTGTTGCTCAAGATTTTGGACAAGGTTTGGATAGGACGTTTTCTGATATCGGCAACACATTTAAAAATATTGGAGATTTTATATGGGGGAATTAGAACAAAACTACATTATTACAAAAATTGGAAATCTTCGCTATCGTCAGCTTCAAATCGGGAATGAGTACTATCTCTTGGATTTAGATACACATATCTGGACTTGGCTTGTCCCTGCAAGCGTTTGGTGGTTTCCTATGAGGGCTTATCGATTACAAGGACCAAAATCTTTTGTTGGTAAAAAACAGCCGAGTATTTCTCCTTATCTAGTTTCATCGCTAGTTGCTATCATTTTTACACGTTTTCCTTTAGGACATACAATTGAAAACCAGTTTTTTGCTATTTCAATTGTGCTAGGGGGATGCTTGCTACTATTTTTAGCGAGACTGGTATGGAGTAAGCAACAAGTAGTGAATATTGCTGATGTGAAGACTGTTCGTATAGATTTTTCTAAGTCCTCAAGACTTAACTATTTAAAAAGGATGGTATTTCCAATCTTATTTTTATTCACATTACTATTTGTTGGCGCATATTATTTTTTAATGGGAGAGCTACTTGGGATCGTTGTCGTTTTTATTTTATTTTTAATGCTACTGAATACGAGCGGTGCTTCAGTGGTACCTGATGACATTGAGAAGATAACTTGGATGCTTTAAATACCTATATGGAAAACCACTATGGAGATAATAGATGATGAAAAGGAGGAGTAATTGATGGAAAAAAGCAAGTTTTTTCACAAAGTAATAGGGCTACTTTCTCTTTGTTTCCTCCTGTCAGCCTGTACAGAAGCACATGCCGTAAAGCCTGAGGAGGATAAACTCTTTGAAGATTATGATATTACCCCAGTCTTAGAGGTGGAAGATTATCGTTTTGTGGCAGATGGGAATGGCATCGTCATTGACTGGAAGGTGACCAATCAGGATGAGGTGGAACAAGCGGGAAGTGACGGTTTCGATGATCCAGCCGCCAATAAAAACTACCTGATTCGCAATGTCATTAAGAAACTTGACCGCAACTTTGGACCAACAATCAAGGAAATGGGGGAAGAGGAATACCATTATTTGGATGTCTACGACCTGAGAACACCGAGTCTAACGAAAAAGCGGATTGACCTTTTGGAGGTCAGTCTGGCCTATCTGCAGGATGAGAACTACAAGGTCTATGGTGCAGGGAGATTTGACAATCTCTTTCAGATTGGCGAGTCCAACTATACCTACATTTCCGTTGGGAAGGATGGTATAGAAAAGGGGCTTCTACTTAATCTGGATACAGGCCTGGTCGAGGGCGAAGCACCCTATACAAAGCCACAACTAACCAACCGAGAATACTTTAACTTGAGTACTTATGTAGAAGGAGAATCTCAGTTGTTGTTTATAGGTGATGGGTCAAGAAAGACCGAGCTCTATGATGGCTCGATCAATCTGAGGGATGTGGATGTCCATGCGGCTGTCATTCTTGACCAGGAAGATGCGGAAGCTTATACGCTCTATGAGGTTGTGGATAATACAATCGTCAATCAAGAGGGAATCATAGCGACAGAAGAGTTGTTTATGAATAGCGGTTTGAAGTTCTATGATCAAGCCTACCTAGATGGGATTTCGACGTTCGACGGTGAAGACCACCGGATTACTAAGTTCGAGGACATCGCGACCTATGCCAAGAAGCCAGAGGAGTACAACAATGACTAGTCAAAAGAGTATCAACCCTAACCAGATTTTGAGCATCAAATCCAGCTATGAGGATATGTCTGGGATGATCGCTGATAGCGCAGACTTTTTCGATTCTGATGATGCTTCGAAAGAAAAGGTGGCTTCCACTACTAGTCGGCTTAAGTCAGTGAGTCAAGAGATTGTTTCGACAGTTGAGCAGTTGGATGGCTACTTGAACATGGTGGCAGAAGCCTTTCGTCAAGCAGATCAGTCAATTGCCAATTCCATCGAGGAAAGTCTGGTGAACGGAAAGGAATTAAGAAAAAGAGATATAACTAAGAGCTCATCCTATCAGATGTTGCCATAAACCAACCCAGACAGGATTATCTTGTCTGGATTTTCGGTGTAATAGACAAGTATGATAATCTGATAAGGATGAGAAAACATGAAAAAATCAATATGGAATGCCTCTTTAGAAGAGAGCATGGGGTTGGTAACGGATCAGTACATTCAGACTTCAATGGAGGACATAGAGAAAAATGGTTATGGAAAGAAAATAATAGGTTTTTTGACAGTTGAATTTTTTATATTTCTAATATCATTTATCGGACCGTATTCGGATAAAGAAGTTGGAAATATATTATTTGTGGAGGCGAAAATCCTATTTTCAATCCCCGTATGGCTTGGCTTATTAGTAATCGTTCATTACCTAATGGATGTTAGAAAGATACGCCACAATCGAATTTTGTCGTATTACTATTTCAATTGGAATATGTTCTTGATGGTGAGTTTACTTAATTATCAAGTATTTGTACTATGTGCGATTGGTTCAGCTATGTTTTTTGGTTCCCTAATTGCAGTCATTCTAAACCTATCTATCATAATCTTTGTAATCGCAGAAAGATATCTATGGTTTAAGAAAGAGGTTTTGAATGGCTTATATGGAAATCAATCTGTTTCTAATCCATTGAATGACGTGTTAGAGAAGTTTGTCGTCTTAGGGAGGAAATATGGTGGCTTAATCGTCTTTCCCTTTGTTGTACTTCGCCTCTTTTTACCCAATCAGGGTAAAGGGATTTATGAGAATGATTTTCTAAGAAGTTTAGTCATGATTTTTGGGATTGGTGGGCCTATATTACTTTTCTACTTTATCGTAGCAATAGTGTTTAGTTGTATTCAAGGATTTTATATTAATAAATATATGGAAGACTATCGTATTCTCTCAGGATATAGCATTGAAGACTGGTATGGTAAAAAGTCCAAGCGATATAAAGAAAGTTTGGGAGAGTAGGTTTTGTTTAAATCGTCTTAATTTACTTTTGGTTTATGGCTAAGTAATGGATTCCAAAATCCCAAATTACATAATTTTTTTGATGCTTAAGTTATTAACTTGTAAACCCAGATAGGGTCAAGTTGAAAATTACCAAAGAAATAGAATAGGAGAGTAGGATGCAAAAAGAAAAAATGACAGTAGAAGAGTTCTTACAACTGAAGAAGGATGCTCAGGTATCCTTGATTCTGTTTATTGTTTTTGGGCTTGTCTTGTTTTCAAGTATGCTTTATATTACAGCGATTGGTGCAAGAACACAAGTATACAATTCTCTAGGGATTACAGTGTTTTTATCTGTGGCCATGACAGCTTTTAGACCCTATTTTTTACCCAAAAATATCTTAGAGAAAAAACAACCTGAGCTGAAGCAGTATTCGACAAAGGGCTACTCAGTTTCTAGTGCCTTTCTAAAAAGGGTTTTTCTAGTTTATTCGGTTGCGATTATTGTGGTTGTTTTCGGTTTTGCCTCTGCCTACGCAACTCGGGTTGAGACCATCCTTCCCGATGATACCTTACCAAGTCTGGAACAGAAGTCTATTATCGAGCAAAAATTGGAGGGTAACAGTAATGAGTGATGAGTATTTGCTTAGTTGTATTACCAATAGTCGTGAAAAGCTTGCAACGTATAAACGCGTAAGGAATACTATTATGAGTCATAATCTTCATACTCAACGTAGCCTATCTGGTCTCCAATCCTACATTGAGCATTGTCAGAAGGTCATTGATAGGATCGATAGTCAGGAAGGATATGGGGATGACTTTACAGAAAAAGTTATCAATCTGACTTTTCAGTATGTCCCATCAGACAATGGTCTTGCTTTCCTTGTGCAAGTTCAAAAAGTACTACAGCCGACAGATATTCGTTTGAAGGTTGTTGTGTCAGAGTAGAGTTTTAAGTCCAGACAGGGTCATCTTGTCTGGATTTTTAGTATAATAGAAGGGCAGAAATATTCTTCATGTGTGCATAAACAGTTAGGTTAGACTTGGTCTAAAGCGGAGCCTAGGAGTGGGAATGAGGTTGGAGTTGTTATCTCTCGCATCCATTTTGCAACAAGTTGAGTAGCTCTGCTATGACCGCAGGTTCAACTCAACGCTCGTCAGGGTCAGGACTTTGTGGATTTACAAACGGTTGAGTTTGGTAAAATCGCCAGCAAGGTCGAGAACAACATCACGATCAAGATGACGGTTGATGGCGTTGAACAGAAAATCCGAGTGGATGCGATTGGCTTTGATGAGGCAGGCAATATCCGTATCCAAGAATACACAACTGCCCAGAATGGCCTGAAAATCAGCCGCCAAAACCTCTTGGAAGACCTGTCCAAGTACGGCGGCACCATTGTCGGAGCAGGCAAGGGCGACTTTGTGGGTGGTGTTGAGATACCTAAGGGCATACGGATTGATGTCGTGTCGCAGAAGACTTTAAACTATAGCTTAGATGGGAACGGCAATAAATTTGAGGTAATCACCTTAGGAAATGGGGAAACTGCCTATCTGTCTAAATCAACAGACTTTAACGGGAACCCCGTTCCTGTTAGGTCGTTGGATTATTTGAAAGCAGACGGAACCATTAATTGGCCGCCTGAGGATGGATTTGTACTTAGAGCTGACGGTAGTGCTGATAAGACAGAAGCTACTTTGAGAGCGGGAGATGTAATTGACCGCTACGGTAGTCCGCATGGGGCCTTTACAAGCCCAGTGATTGATGGAGATATTCTTGATTATGACACCCGAGGACTGCCCTATCCAGAAAGTTATCAAGCATATCATCAATACGAAATTACGACAGATATTACAATGGAAAATATACAGAAAGCATATGATAATCTACCTGATTCTAGTAAAATAGAGTTTGATACTCAACTTGCCAGAAGAAGAAAGGAATTGTCCAATCTTGCGAGCAACTACATCGGGAGTATCGATACTGTATTCGGAGCCGGTGAAGGAACTCAGATTCAATTTGGTTGTTCGGTCCAGTTTTATATTGATTTAGGTCTAATAAGGGAGATATTGCCGTGATAGATAGAATTACAAAAGAAAAAGCTGAAATAGAAAAAATTATTGAAGAAAAAGGTTGGGAAACAATCCGTGTGGTCCTCTTTGACAGAAACAATCGTGTTCCGTTTGCGATTCACGTATTTGAAGAGGACGGGAAGTACTTCATTCAAACTAGTGGGGAAAGAGGTAGTCTTGATGGTAATCCTGGAGTATTTGATAATTTTGAGTCAGCTAAGGCTGAATTTATTAAACAGATGGAGTTAGAAATTCGAGCTTCAATATACGATGTAGAAAAATGGGGATATTCAGACTATCCTTCTCCTCTTTGGGATAAGTACGCCATCCAATTAGTTACCGATACGATTGATGCGATAGGAGTTGTTGACGGAGCTTTAGAATTCCTTCTTGCAGATCCTAATCATTGGTTCGTAAAAGATGAACAAGACCATCTTCTCAAACTCCAAGAAAAGCTGAACAACTACATTCACTTTATCGAAAGCAAGCAGTACGTGGACAGCTACGGGGATGACTTTACAGAAAAAGTTATCAATCTGACTTTTCAGTATGCCCCATCAGACAATGGTCTTGCTTTCCTTGTGCAAGTTCAAAAAGTACTACAGCCGACAGATATTCGTTTGAAGGTTGTTGTGCCAGAATAGTGTTTTAAGTCCAGACAGGGTCAACTTGTCTGGATTTTTTGGTTAGTGGAAACATAAAAAAATCACTGGATTAGTCCAGTGAAATAGGGATATAGAACTCTAAGGGTACCGCTATTTATTTCATGTGTTTCAAAACCTTCTCAAAACTCTCCGATTGTGCTTCCACGCTGATTTCTTCAAGTGTCAGCGGGTGGGTTAAGCTGAGTTTTTGGGCGTGGAGCATGAGGCGAGGTGCTGCGACTCGACTGTAAAGTGGGTCACCGATTAGGGCATGGCCATGGTGGGCTAGGTGGACCCGAATCTGATGGGTCCGCCCTGTCTGAAGGCGACAGGAAACCAGACTATTTTTGCCAAGGGTCTTCAAGAGATGGATCTGGGTAAGAGCAGTCTGCCCTTTGCGGTTGTCGACCACCCGCTTTCTGCGGTCGTGTCGGTCCCGTCCGATTTTATCAGTGATAGTCCAGTCTGTCTTTCTTAGCTGCCCTTGGCAGAGGGCCAGGTAGTCACGGTAGATGACCTTGTCTTCCAAAAGCCGATTGAGAATGGGCAGGATAAAGGGATTTTTAGCAAAGAGAATGGCTCCGCTGGTTTCCATATCCAGCCTGTGGACCACATAGCAGGTCTGACCAACATAGGCAGATACATGGTTGAGCAGGGCGATTTCCGTAGGCTCATTGCCGTGGGTTTTCATGCCTTCGGGCTTGTTGACGATAATCAAATGCTCATCTTGATAGAGTTCCTCCACCGAGTCCGCCTGCCCCAGAGGGATGCTTTTTTCAGGATAATCTTCCTGGTCAAAGGTCAATTCTAGCAGGTCGCCTGCGGCAATCGGACTCTGCCAGTTTATCAGCTCTCCGTTGACACGGACATGTTTCTTGGTACGGAGGAAGTGGCGGATTTTTCTGGGAATGAGAAAATAATCTTCCAAGACTTCCTTGACAGTCAGTTGTGGAAAGGCTTGGGGAATACGAATATCAATTTTCATCTTATAGGCTGGTCGAGTGCTTGGGTTGCACTTTTTCATTTGGATTGAGGTAGTTCATGGCATTGTTGACGGCGGTTGGGGCTTCGCCTAGTCCAGTCGCAATCAGGTCAACCTTACCCTCGTAGAAGCAACAGTCACCGATAGCATAGATGCCAGGGACAGAGGTTTCTTGCTTGCTATTGACCACGATGCGATGTCGATTAAGTTCCAAGCCCCATTCTTTCAGCGTACCGACAGATGATTTGAAACCGTAGTTGACAAAGAGGTGGTCGAAAGACAGGCTGAGCTTTTCCTCGCTCTTCACCTTGTCAAAATGAATCTCAGCAGCTCTGCTATTTTCCCCAGAAAGCCCTTTAGGAACAAAAGGTGTGTGGATGTTGACGCTGGACTGCTTGAGCTCTTCCACGCTGTGCTCAAGGGCTCGGAAGTTGTCACGACGGTGGACGATGTGAGTGGTCTTGGCGATTTTTTCAAAGGCCAGGGACCAATCGACCGCAGAGTCACCGCCACCCAAGACGACGATGTCCTTGTCGGCATACTGATGGATATTGGATACGTGGTAGTGGACGTTGTCAAAGCTGTCAGCACCGTCAATCTCCAGCGGACGTGGCTTGAAGGCACCGCCACCCATAGCGATTATCAAGGTCTTGGTCTGGTGGCTGCCCTTGTTGGTCCTTAGGGTAATGGTTTCTCCAGGTTCAATAGCAGTCAGGGTTTCATTGAGGCAGATGGTGGTGTCAAATGGAGCCAGCTGGGCGAGGAGGTTGTCGGTCAACTCTTGTCCTGTCAGGCTTGGAAAGGCCGGAATGTCTAAAATAGCCTTCTCAGGATAGAGAATGGCAGGTTGGCCACCCAGTTGGGGCAGGGAGTCAATGATTTTGACCTTGGCTTGACGGAGATGGGCGTAGAAGGCGGCGAAGAGACCGACTGGTCCGCCACCGATGATGGTAATGTCATATACTTGTGTCATGGGAATCCTCTTCTTTGTTCAGAATGACCCTATTTTATCATATTTTTGGAAAAAATTCCCTGTCTGTTGTCACAAGTTATCGCAGGCTTTTTTCTGCTAGTTTTTACGAAATGGTGTATAATGGTACAAAATTCACATAGAAAGGAAGAGATGATGGACCAGGATTTACAAGAAACCATCCAGTTAAAGGGATTAGATGAAAAAGAAAAAATGGATAAACCAGACCAGTCTGGACAAGACAGTCTAGAACAAGAGGGATTGAGCCGACGCAAGAGCCGTGGTGGTCAGGATCCCAAACCAAAGAAGCCTTCGCGCATACCAGAACCTATCCGCAAGTTCTGGCGTCGCTACCAGCTAACTAAGATCCTTCTCATTATTGTCGGAATGGGGATATTGACGGTTGGTAGTTACTTGTTTTATTTGGCTAAGACGGCAAATGTTGGGGACCTGCAGGCTGCCCTGAAAGCTACGACGGTCATTTATGACAAGGACGGTGTGGAAGCCGGAACCTTGTCGGGACAAAAAGGGACTTATGTTGAATTGGACGCCATTTCCGATGTCATGGAAGAGGCGGTTATAGCCACAGAGGACCGGACTTTTTACGAAAACTCAGGAATCAATTACATGCGGACTATCTTGGCGGTTCTGACGCTGGGGCGGTCTGGCGGTGGTTCCACCATTACCCAGCAGTTGGCCAAAAATGCCTTCTTGACCCAAGAACAGTCAATTAGCCGTAAGGCTAGAGAATACTTCCTAGCCCTGGAAATCAATAAAAAATACAGCAAGGAAGAAATTCTCACCATGTACCTCAACAATGCCTATTTTGGGAATGGGGTCTGGGGTGTAGAAGACGCCAGTCAAAAGTATTTTGGTATTTCTGCCAGCCAGCTGACCTTAGAACAAGCTGCCCTATTGGCAGGGATGTTGAAGGGACCGGAAATTTACAACCCTTATTATTCACTTGAAAATGCGACCAATCGTCGTAATACGATCTTGCAGGCTATGGTAGATGCAGGGGCGATTGATCAGGCAACGGCAGATGCTGGTTTTCAGGTTGATTTAGCCAGTCAGCTCAATGACACCTACGCAGGCAAGCAGAGCAATTATAATTATCCTTCTTACTTTGATGCTGTCATTGCTGAAGCGATTGAACGCTATGGTCTGACGGAGTCAGATATCATCAATAATGGTTATCGTATCTATACTGAGATGGACCAAGCTTCCCAGGCCAGCATGCAGGTCATCTATGATGATGAAAGCCTCTTTCCAACGGCAGCTGTCGATGGTAGCTCTGCCCAATCGGCAAGTGTTGCTTTGGATCCTACAACGGGTGGGGTTCGTGCCTTGGTTGGCCGCGTTAATTCTTCCGAAGGTCAATCCTTCCGCAGTTTTAACTTTGCGACCCAGTCCACTCGAAGCCCAGGTTCGACCATTAAGCCACTGGTCGCCTATTCGCCAGCTGTTGCAGCGGGGTGGGCGATTGATCGTGAGATTGACAACCACACGGAGACCTATGGTGGTTATACACTCCATAACTATGATCGTACAACTTCGGAAACCGTTCCTATGTATCAAGCTTTAGCGCTTTCTTACAACCTACCGGTCGCTGCGATTGTCAACACTTTAGGATTGAACAAGGCATTTGAATATGGTAAGAAGTTTGGGCTTGAGATGGATTCTGTGGAAAAAGTTCTCGGCATGTCTATCGGTAGCGGTGTGTCCACCAATCCGCTGGAAATGGCGCAAGCCTATGCGACCTTTGCAAATGGGGGTGTGATGAAGGATGCCCATCTGATTACCCGCATTGAGTCGGCCAATGGAAAGGTCTTGGGCCAACATAAGGAATCCTCGACCCGAGTGATTGACAAATCTGTTGCCGATAAGATGACCTCCATGATGCTCGGTACCTTTACCAATGGTACAGGAGTTAATGCGGATGTTTACGGATATAATATCGCCGGAAAAACTGGAACAACAGAGACTGGTTTTGATGGAGGATTAATCAATGACCAGTGGGTGATTGGATACACGCCAGATTTGGTGATTAGTCAATGGGTTGGCTTTGAGGTTACAGACGAAAGCCACTATATTGATGATAGCAACTCCTGGATGGCCCCTCAGGTCTTTCGTACCGTTGCAGGAGCGATCCTACCCAATACGGCTGGCACGCAGTTTAGTGTTGAGAATGCCTATGTACAAAATGGCATTGTCTCCGTCGCTGAAGATGTGAGTCAGACGACAGAAGATACTGCCTTGCAGGATCAAATTGCTGAGGTCAGTCAGCAGACACAAAACTTATTGGAACAAGCCAAGCAGAATATTGTGGATGCCAAGCTACCAGAACGGGCAAAGACCTTGATTGATACGGTGCTCGGATGGTTCCAGTAGTTGTCAAAACCTTTTAAACGTGTTACAATAGTTTGGATGGAGGGCTTATGGCACTTAAAAAAGCAAGTTTAGCCTGTACAGTTTGTGGGTCTCGTAACTATTCAATTCAATTATCGAGCAATCCAAGACCAGTACGGTTGGAAGTAAATAAATATTGTAAGCATTGTGGGCAATACCAGCCACATAAGGAAACAAGATAGGAGTTTGTTGTGAAATTTTTTGCAGATACCTTTCGAATTTTAAAAGAAACCACTTGGCCAAGCGGTAAGCAGAGCTGGTTGGATTTCTCATCTGTACTTCAATACACAGCCTTTTTTGTGGCGCTTGTGTATCTCTTTGACCTCCTCTTATCAAGAGGCTTGTTGTCATTGATTGATCTTTTCTCATAAACCACTTGCATTTTTCAAAAAGCTAGTGATATAATAAGGAAAAGCGAAAGCCTTCGGGCTTTTTTTTATGAAAGGAAATAAGCTATGTACGATAGTTTTGACAAAGGCTGGTTTGTACTCCAAACCTACTCAGGTTATGAAAACAAGGTGAAGGAAAACCTTCTCCAACGTGCCCACACCTATAACATGTTGGAAAACATTTTGCGCGTGGAAATCCCAACTCAGACGGTTCAAGTGGAGAAAAACGGCGAGAAAAAAGAAGTGGAAGAAAACCGCTTCCCAGGTTATGTATTGGTTGAGATGGTCATGACGGACGAAGCTTGGTTCGTGGTCCGTAACACACCTAACGTAACAGGTTTCGTTGGATCGCACGGTAACCGTTCCAAACCAACGCCACTCTTGGAAGAAGAAATCCGTCAAATCTTGGTATCAATGGGTCAAACTGTTCAAGAGTTTGATATTGATGTCAAAGTTGGTGACACTGTTCGCATCATTGACGGTGCCTTCACAGACTACACAGGTAAAATCACTGAGATTGATAACAACAAAGTGAAGATGATCATTTCTATGTTTGGTAACGACACAGTTGCAGAAGTCAACTTGAGCCAAATTGCGGAATTGTAACCGAAAAGACTCCCCAAAGCTTTGAACTTTGGGGAGTTTTTTGCACTTGAATCGATTAGACTAGCAAAAAAAGCCCGATTTCTCGGGCTTTTCATTTGGCTAAATCCTGAAAATCAGGTTTTTAGAGGCGGTAGACGGATTTGAACCGACGATCAAGCTTTTGCAGAGCCGTGCCTTACCACTTGGCTATACCGCCATAACAAAGAATATTCTACCGAAAAAAAAGCTGAAAGTCAAGGGGGAATTCCTTGTCAAAAATCTTTTTTTTTGGTATCATAATAGAGTTGCTATGGCAACAAATACTCATCTCGGACCAATTGTGGTCTTGTTGCCGAAAGGTTGGGCTGCAAGTCGAAGTTCGGGAGAGGAGAAAAAACAAAAAGGAGAAATACTCATGGCAGTAATTTCAATGAAACAACTTCTTGAGGCTGGTGTACACTTCGGTCACCAAACTCGTCGCTGGAACCCTAAGATGGCTAAGTACATCTTCACAGAGCGTAACGGTATCCACGTTATCGACTTGCAACAAACTGTAAAATTGGCTGACCAAGCTTACGAATTCATCCGTGACGCTGCAGCAAACGACGCAGTTATCTTGTTCGTAGGTACTAAAAAACAAGCTGCTGAAGCTGTTAAAGACGAAGCTATCCGCGCTGGTCAATACTTCATCAACCACCGTTGGTTGGGTGGAACTCTTACAAACTGGGGTACAATCCAAAAACGTATCGCTCGTTTGAAAGAAATCAACCGCATGGAAGAAGATGGAACTTTCGAAGTGCTTCCTAAGAAAGAAGTAGCATTGTTGAACAAACAACGTGCTCGTCTTGAAAAATTCTTGGGCGGTATCGCTGACATGCCACGCATTCCAGACGTAATGTTCGTCGTTGACCCACACAAAGAGCAAATCGCTGTTAAAGAAGCTAAAAAATTGGGAATCCCAGTTGTAGCGATGGTTGACACAAACACAGATCCAGATGATATCGATGTTATCATCCCAGCTAACGATGACGCTATCCGCGCTGTTAAATTGATCACAGCTAAAATGGCTGATGCTATCATCGAAGGTAACCAAGGTGAAGACAGCGTAGCAGCAGTTGAAGCTGAATTGGCAGCTGAGCCAGCATCTACAGAATCAATCGAAGAATTGGTTGAAGTTGTAGAAGGTAAATAATCTAAGTAACGAGGACGTTAAGAAAAGCGTTAGATTTTAGAAAATGGACGTAGCAGTTTGAGAACTGCAAGGAGATTTGTCTAAATCCTAGCTTTTTAGTCCGAGTACAATTAAGTAACGAAGGCGATTTAAAATCTATAGGATTTTAGCTCGTGTACAATTCCAAACATCAAAAAAACAATCCTAGAGGGGCAGGGCTGAGCCCGCTCCTCTATTTTATAAATACAAACAAGGAGAATAGACATGGCAGAAATTACAGCAGCTCTCGTTAAAGAATTGCGTGAAAAATCAGGTGCTGGCGTTATGGACGCGAAAAAAGCATTGGTTGAAGTAGAAGGCGATATCGAAAAAGCGATCGAATTGCTTCGCGAAAAAGGTATGGCTAAGGCAGCTAAGAAAGCTGATCGTGTAGCAGCTGAAGGTTTGACTGGTGTTTACGTTGATGGTAACGTAGCAGCAGTTGTTGAAGTGAACGCTGAAACAGACTTCGTTGCGAAAAACGCTCAATTCGTTGAATTGGTAAACACTACTGCTAAAGTAATTGCAGAAGGTAAACCAGCTGACAACGAAGCAGCTCTTAAATTGGTTATGCCTTCAGGTGAAACGCTTGAAGAAGCATACGTAAACGCAACTGCAACAATCGGTGAGAAAATCTCATTCCGTCGCTTTGCTTTGGTTGAAAAAACAGATGCTCAAGCATTCGGTGCATACCAACACAATGGCGGCCGTATCGGTGTTATCTCAGTTATCGACGGTGGAGATGAGACTCTTGCAAAACAAATCTCAATGCACATCGCTGCGATGAAACCAACTGTTCTTTCTTACACTGAATTGGATGAGCAATTCGTTAAAGATGAGTTGGCACAAATCAACCACAAAATCGAACAAGACAACGAAAGCCGTGCAATGGTTGACAAACCAGCATTGCCACTCTTGCAATATGGTTCAAAAGCTCAATTGACTGACGAAGTGATTGCAGCAGCTGAAGAAGCTATCAAAGCTGAATTGGCAGCTGAAGGCAAACCAGAAAAAATCTGGGACAAAATCATCCCAGGTAAAATGGACCGCTTCATGCTTGACAACACTCAAGTTGACCAAGCTTACACACTTCTTGCACAAGTTTACATCATGGACGACAGCAAAACAGTTGAAGCTTACTTGAACTCAGTGAACGCTTCAGTTGTAGAATTTGCTCGTTTCGAAGTGGGTGAAGGTATCGAGAAAGCTTCAAACGACTTTGAAGCAGAAGTTGCAGCGACTATGGCAGCAGCTCTTGGTAAATAATCATATATAGCAGAACTTCCGAAAGGGAGTTCTTTTTGTAAAATCGGTCTTAGGGCGGATGTGGGATGTGCTTGATTCAGTTATACTAATATCAATCCTAAATATTTTTCATAATCTCCTTAAAAAGCACCGGCCACAAGGCCGGTGCTTTTTGTCTGTTATGCATTAGTCTTGAATAAAAGCCACAATTTCTTCTTCGGTCATGCTGGAGTCGCAGCGGACTTGAACCCCAGTTGGTTTAGCGACCAAGAGGCCTGGGACGTTAGGAACTTGGTAGTGGTCGCGAAGTGCTTGGAGTTGAGGGTTGACTTGGCTGGAGTCGAGGAAGTGGACGGTCACTTGCTTGTCTTGGGCGACCTTATGGAGTTTTGGCGCAAAGCGGTTGCAGTAAGGGCAGGTTGCTCGTCCGATGAAGAGAACAGCCCCCTCTTGAGCAGTTAGGAGACTCTGTGCCTGCTCCACGGTCACACTTGTAAAGTCTTGAATATAGTCTTGAAAGTTCATGGTATAAGATATAAAGGGCGTCCAGCGGACACAGACAAAATAGGAAACAGAACGACGACTAGTTCTCGTTTATCTTTTTGGCCCAGTCCGTAGCCCGTATTCAGATCAACCAAATACGGAAGCCCTAGTCCTTTCTATTTTTTTCTTTTATTATAGAAAAAAACAAAGCAGATTTCAAAATTCTGCTACGGATGAGGCTGGGCTTTTGCTTTCAAAATTTGTTATTTTAGGGTATAATAATGGTCAAAGATAGTCAAAGAAAGAGGCGATACTATGGCGATGAAAAATACATCGGATTATATCGAAGAGCATATCAAAGCCATCTTGGAACAGGTCAATGTGGCAGAGTTGCGCCGGAGTGAATTGGCCAGTCGGTTTGAAGTGGTGCCAAGTCAGATTAACTACGTGATAAAAACCCGTTTTACAGCCAGCCGTGGTTATATTGTGGAAAGCAAGCGTGGTGGCGGTGGCTATATTCGCATTGGTCGGATTACCTTTTCGGATAAGCACGAACTGGTCCATGATTTGTTAAACAATATGGGGGAGCAGTTGTCTGCGACGGTCTATTCCGATATATTGCAGTTGCTGTTTGATGAGGGTTTGATGACAGAGCGAGAGGGCAACCTCTTTTTGGCTACTGGGTCAGATGATGTTTTGGGGCGAGATGCAGACGGTATTCGGGCGCGGATGATGCGTCAGGTATTGCGCCGCTTAGATAGGAAAGAGGATTAAATGGGAAAAAAGATTTCAAAAGGTTTACAAGGAGTATTTGAAGATGCTCAGTTGATTGCCCAACGTTACCGGAGCGAGTATTTGGAGACTTGGCACTTATTGCTGGCTTTTGTGATCAATCCAGATACGATTGCAGGCTCTGTTTTGGCAGAATATCCTGCTTCTATCTCTGATTATGAGCAAGCCACTTTTGTGGTGACAGAAAAAGTCTATCAAGAAGAGTTGGAGAGGTTTGATTTTCTGCCGTCTTCCAGCCGCATGGTCGAGGTCAATATTCTAGCGGAAAAAATTGCAGAGATTGTCAAGGCAAAGGAACTAGGGACAGAGCATCTGTTTATGGCCATTCTCTTGGACAAGCGCTCGATTGCATCGCAAATCTTGGACAGGGTTGGTTTTCATTTTGAAGATAGTGGTGATAAGACCCGCTTTATTGATTTACGGAAAAATTTGGAAGGTAAGGCAGGTTTTACCAAGGACCATCTCAAAGCCATCCGGAGTATCTTGAAGGGCGGAAAACCCAAGCAAGCCAATGTTGGAAACATGATGGGCATGCCTCAGCCACAAAGTGGTGGACTGGAAGATTATACCCGGGATTTGACGCTCTTGGCTCGTTCTGGTCAATTGGAACCTGTGATTGGTCGAGATGACGAAATTGCTCGTATGGTCCAGATTCTCTCACGAAAAACCAAGAACAATCCAGTCTTGGTTGGGGATGCGGGTGTCGGAAAAACTGCGCTAGCTTTGGGCTTGGCCCAGCGAATTGCCGATGGTCAAGTGCCAGCCAGCCTTGTCAATATGCGGGTTCTTGAGCTGGATTTGATGAATGTGATTGCTGGAACCCGTTTTCGTGGGGATTTTGAGGAGCGGATGAACAATATCATCAATGATATCGAAGAAGATGGTCAGGTGATTTTGTTTATCGACGAGCTGCACACGATTATGGGGTCTGGTTCAGGGATTGATTCGACTTTGGATGCGGCCAATATCCTTAAGCCTGCCCTGTCTCGTGGGACTTTGCGGACAGTAGGGGCAACGACTCAGGATGAGTACCAAAAGCATATTGAAAAAGATGCGGCCTTGGTGCGTCGTTTTGCAAAGGTTTTGATTGAAGAGCCGAGTGTGGAAGACAGTATCAAGATTTTAGAGGGGTTGAAATCCTCCTATGAAGCTCATCACAAGGTCTCGATTTCAGATCAGGCTTTGGCAACAGCGGTGCGGTATGCCAAGCGGTATTTGACCAGTAAAAACCTGCCAGATTCGGCCATTGACTTGTTAGATGAAGCCTCTGCCAAGGTGCAAAATCGTGCCAAGGGTCAAGCGCCAGAAGGTGATCTGACCGCCCTGGATCAGGCGCTGATGGCTGGAAAATATAAGAAGGTCAGCCAACTGATGGTCAAGGCGCAGGTTGCTCAGGAGGAGGGCAACCAGTATCAGCTAGAAGTGACGGAAGAAGATATTTTATCTACTCTGAGTGTCCTATCAGGGATCCCTGTGTCTAAATTGAGTCGTTCGGACGCCAAGAAATACCTCCATCTGGAAGAGGAGTTGCACAAGCGTGTGATTGGACAGGATGAGGCGATTTCTGCCATCAGTCGTGCCATTCGCCGTAATCAGTCAGGTATTCGGACAGGACGCAGACCGATTGGCTCCTTCATGTTCTTGGGTCCAACTGGTGTCGGTAAGACAGAGTTGGCCAAGGCTTTGGCAGAAGTTCTCTTTGATGATGAATCGGCTCTTATTCGTTTTGACATGAGTGAGTACATGGAGAAATTTGCGGCTAGTCGCCTAAATGGAGCGCCTCCTGGTTATGTTGGCTATGAAGAAGGTGGCGAGCTGACAGAGAAAGTTCGTAATAAACCCTATTCTGTTCTGCTCTTTGATGAGGTAGAAAAAGCCCATCCAGATATTTTTAACGTGCTTTTGCAGGTCTTGGATGATGGTGTCTTGACCGATAGCAAGGGTCGCAAGGTTGATTTCTCCAACACGGTGATTATTATGACTTCTAACTTAGGAGCAACCGCTCTTCGTGATGATAAGACCGTTGGGTTTGGAGCAGTTGATTTGTCCAAGGACCACAAGGAAGTGGAAAAACGGATCTTCGAAGAGTTGAAAAAGGCTTATCGCCCTGAATTTATCAACCGTATTGATGAAAAAGTAGTCTTCCACAGTTTGACAGAGTCGGATATGTTGGATGTTGTCAAAGTGATGGTGAAGCCATTGATTGCGGTTGCCGCGAGCAAGGGAATCCTTCTGAAACTCCAACCATCAGCTCTTAAATTGCTGGCCAAGGAAGGCTATGATCCAGAAATGGGTGCCCGTCCACTCCGTCGTTTGCTCCAAACAAAATTGGAAGATCCGATGGCGGAAATGCTCTTGCGCGAAGATGTTGGTGCAGGTATGACCCTGAAAGTGGGTGTCAAGGCCAACCAGCTCAAGTTTGAGAGTGTGAACGAATAGACTCGAGAGAAACAGGGAAACCTGTTTCTTTTTACTACACCTTTTTATAAAAAATAATAAATAGGTCTTGACTGGTTATGGAAAAAGGGGTATGATAGAAAATATAAAAAAATATAAAAAGGTTATCTATGAAAAAAACAGTTGCAGTTATCTTTGGGACTTTTGCGCCAATGCACAAGGGGCACATTGACTTGATTCAGCGTGCCAAACGAGAAAATGACCGAGCGGTGGTCATCGTTTCGGGCTATGATCAGGACCGTGGACATCAGATTGGTTTGGGCTTGCAGAAGCGCTTCCGCTATATCCGTGAAACCTTTAACGACGAAGCCTTAGTTTCTGTTTTTAAGTTGGATGAGACTGGCATGCCGCCTTATCCAGAGGGTTGGACCCCTTGGTTAGAAGCCTTGGAGGCCTTGGTTTCTCCTCGGGAAGATGAGGATTTGGTCTTCTATGTTTCAGAAAAAGAGTATGCAGAGGAATTGCGGTCACGGGGCTATCTAGCTTCCTTTACGGAGAGAAATTTTGGGATTTCTGCGACACTGATTCGGGAAAATCCTGCCAAGTATTGGAATTCCATCGCCAAGCCCTTCCGACGTCACTTTTCTAAGAATGTCTTGGTGGTCGGCTCAGCTTCAAATGGAAAAACCACGCTAGTGCGAGATCTAGGCCGCTATTATTCCTGTCCCGTTTCGTTGGAATATGCCCGCTACTACCAGCAACGCTACAATGTCCGTGACGATGAGTTGACAGGAAAGGACTACAACTATCTCCTGACAGGCCAATACCGGCAAACCTCTGATTTGATTGATTCGGAGACCAACAGGGGATTGGTGATTGCAGATACCAACGCGACTGTCACAGAAGCCTACTACGACTACTACATCGGTGAAACTTCTAGTTCCTTCCACTCGCTTTGTGCGGATACGGTGAAGAATGAAAAATGGGATTTGATTATCTTTGTCTTGCCGACGGGTTCTTATGTTGATGATGGTTTTCGGGATATGACCATGGCTGACGCTGACATTCGCAATGCCTTCACCGAGCATTTGAAGGATTTGGTTGCCAAAAACCATCCGCAAACCCAGTTGGCTTATATCGGTGGGGATTATGCAGAAAACTATGCCAAGGCCATTCAGTTGATCGATGGTATTTATCAGGAATATTAGGAGGAAGATATGAATCAATTGCTTCAGCGTATCGAAGGGATGAAGACAGCTATGACACAGGTTCCAGAAAATATGGCTGCGATTGCAAGCAGGGCAAGGAAAATGGGGCTACTTGGGGTCTTGCAGGCGGTTGTTGCAGACCTGTTTTTAGGGCGGACGCTCTTTCAATGGTCTTACTTACTGGTCCTGTCGAGTGTGCCTTTTGTCTTAGAGTTTACCAATGGTGCTGCCAATCATGACTGGGTTGGGCTTTTTACCTCCTGGACGGGCATTGTCTGCGTGATTATGGTGGCAGAAGGTCGTGCAAGTAACTACTTTTTTGGTTTTCTGAATAGTGTGATTTACTTTGCCCTCTCCTATCAAAATATGTTTTATGGAGAAGTAATGACAGCCATCTTTTTCATTGTCATGCAGCCAGTTGGTCTTTATTTTTGGTTGACTGCCCGTGTTAATGGAGTGGCGGAAGAGGAGAAGACGGAGTTTGAGGCCCGTAAGTTGGACTTGAAGGGCTGGATCAAATGGCTGGGCTTCACTTTACTGGTTTGGGCAAGTTTTGGCTTGATTTATCAATCGGTTGGTTCGGCTCGTCCATTCCGTGACTCTATCACAGATGGGACCAACTGGACGGGTCAATTTTTGATGACCTATCTTTACCGTGAACAGTGGATTTTCTGGATTGCGACTAATCTATTTTCTATCTATCTCTGGTGGGGGACTTCTCTTCACATGCAAGCCATGTACTGGGTTTATGCCCTGAACAGTGCGGTCGGTTGGTACCAGTGGTCTAAGTCTATAAAAGAGGGGCAGGTGGCGTAGGATGGTTAGGCCAGAAGGTCTATCAGACAAGGAATATTATGAAAAATATGGGACAGAAGAAGAATTTTTGGACTGGTACCAACAACAGGATTTGCCGCGTTTTGAAAAGCCTAGTGTAACGGCTGATATGGTGGTTTATAGTTTTGTCCAGGGTCGAATCAAGCTCCTCTTGATTCGGCGGGCTGCCCATCCTTGTCAACACAAACTCTCCTTGGTAGGTGGTTTTATTGCCAGAGGCGAGGATGCCTACCAGACCTGCCAGCGTGAGATAAAAAAAGAAGCAGGACTGGATTTGCCGCGGAATCACATCGAGCAGCTCTTGACGGTTTCCAATCCAGAACGGGATCCGCGGGGCTGGATGATGACCATTGCACACTTGGTTTACCTGCCTAGTCAGGCCTTGGACTTGGTCAAGCCAGGTCCAGATGGACGGGAGCCGATTGTGATTGATGTAGATTTTAAGACAGCGCAGTGCTTCTATGAGGGCCAGGTTTTGATGGCAGAGGATTTTGCCTTTGACCATTATGAGATTGTTATGACCTCTATCCAGCGGATTCAGGGGCGAATGAAGTGGAATCCTACTTTTCTCAATCTCCTGCAGCAACCTTTTACCATCTATGCTGCGACGGACTTGGTCAATCTGATTTCTCCTGACAAAAAAATACTCCACAACAATTTCCTTGCCAAATATGGAGATTTTGTGGAAGAAGTGGGGGAAGAGCGCCTGCCTAAGCGGAAGCCTAGAAAGACCTACCGTTTGAAAGAAAGTTCATAAAACAAAGAAAACTCCAGCTGATACTGGAGTTTTTAATATTATTTAGCAATCCGTTCTTGATAGGCTTCTCTGGCTTGGTCAAAGAGTTCTTGGACCTGCTCAATGGTTTCTGCCTTGGCAACGGCGCCACGGATCTTGGCAGCACCTGCTGAGCCACGGAGATAGTGGGGAGCAAGGCCACGGAATTCGCGGACGGCAACGGACTCACCTTTGAGATTGGTCAATCGGGTCAGGTGGTCGAAGGCGACATTGAGTTTATCATCGAAGGAGAGGTCGGGCAGGACTTCTCCTGTTTCAAGATAGTGGTTGATTTGGTTGAAGATGTAAGGATTGCCCATGGCAGTCCGTCCGACCATGACGGCATCGGCACCGACTTCCTCGATTCGTTGACGGGCATCTTCTACATTACGGATGTCGCCGTTTGCGATGAAGGGAATCTTGGTCAGGCTGCCAGCTACCTTGGTCAAGGTTTCCAGGTCAACCGTTCCTGTGTACATCTGCTCACGGGTCCGTCCGTGCATGGCCAGGGCAGCCACTCCGCCACTTTCTGCGGCCAGGGCATTTTCGACCGCTAGGTCGGTATTGTTCCAACCGGTCCGCATCTTAACGGTCAAGGGAATATCGAGTACCGAGGTCACTTCCTTGATGATGTGGTAAATCTTGTCGGGGTCCTTGAGCCACTTGGCACCGGCCTCATTCTTGATGACCTTGTTGACAGGGCAACCCATGTTGATGTCCACGATGTTGGCCTTGGTGTTCTTCTGGATGAAGTCGGCAGCTCGTTTCAGTCCTTCTGCATCGCCACCGAAAAGCTGGATAGACATGGGGTATTCGTTGTCGTCAATATGGAGCATATGGAGGGTCTTCTCGTTGTTGTAGAGAAGGCCTTTTTCAGAAATCATTTCCATAACGACCAGGCCTGCGCCCATTTCCTTGGCAATGGTGCGGAAGGCCGAGTTGGTCACGCCAGCCATTGGGGCCAGTACGCAGCGATTGGGGATTTCCACATCACCAATCATGAAAGGGGTGTTGAGATTAGCCATTGATGAGTTCCTCCAAATCGTTTTCGTCAAAGTGGTAATGGGTCTGGCAGAATTGACAGGTGATGTCCACGCCCTTGTCCTCGTCTTTCATCTCTTGCAGGTCTGTTTTTGGCAAGCTGGCTAGAGCATCGAGGAAGCGGTCCTTAGAGCAGTCGCAGACAAAGCCGATTTCCTCTTCTGACAGGCGTTTGAAGTCGTCGTCGCCATAAATGGCGGATAGCAGAGCCTCTATGTGGTTTTCAGAAGCCAGCAAGCTCGAAATGGCAGGCATTTCTTGGATGCGTTTCTCGAAACGGGCAATTTCAGCCTCAGTCGCACCTGGTAAAACTTGCAACAAGAATCCGCCAGCCACCTTGACCTTATCTTTTTCGTCTAATAACACGTTCAGTCCCACTGCAGAAGGTGTCTGCTGGCTGTCTGTTAAGAAATAAGCAAAGTCTTCACCGATTTCGCCAGAAATCAATGGCGTCATGGAGTTGTAAGGATGACCGGTTCCGTAGTCTGTGATGACTAGGAATTGCCCATTGCCCACAAGAGGCCCAACGATGACTTCGCCAGTCGCTGTCCGTTTGTAATCTAAGTCTGGATTTTGAATGTAGCCCTTGACCTGACCTTTGGTATTGGCAACGGAGATGATAGCCCCAACAGCACCGCTAGCCAAGATTTTAAGGGTGATTTTTGTATCGCCTTTTTCATTGGCAGCCAAGATCTGATTGGCGATGAGGGTGCGGCCTAGAGCAACGGTGGACGACGCCATAGTGTCGTGTTTTTCTTGGGCTGTTTTCACGGTTTCTGTGCTATCTAGCACAAAGGCACGGAAATGCCCGCTTTTTGATAGTGTTTTAATAATTTTATCCATAAGGATTATTATAGCACAAGTAGAGAGGGAGGGGGAAGAAAATAAGCCTGAAAGTCAGGCTTTCAGGCTTAAACTCTATTAGGAGCGGTTGCGTTTTTTGAATAGGTTGAGTGCCAAGGTAAGAAGTCCTAGCGAAATCAAAACAAAGCTCCCTTCCTGTCCTGTACGAGGTAGGATTTTTTTCCGGCTCGTTTTTATTGGTGCTGGGTTGGTTTCTGAAGAAACAGTAGCTGATCCCTTGGTTTCTTTTTCGGTTTCAGTCTGATTTTTTCCGTTTTGACCCTTGTTTGTTTCACCAGTGTTTGTAGGTGCTGTGTCGGTAGGTTGGTCTGTATTTGGTTCGGTTGGTGTAGTCGTTACAGATTTTGCCAAATCTAGCTGTACCAAGAGTGGATCATGGTCAGAAGCTCTGCCATGTTCCTCCATAAAGGCTGAATTGACATGGACCATGTCAAAGGCATAGCGATCAAGGAGATTGGTAGAGACCAAAATGTTATCTAGTGATTGATTATTGCCGTTGTAGAAATAGGAGAAGCGGTCTGCTGCATCATGAAGGCTGACCAGGTTTGCCATTCCTCCTGCTTCTAATATGCCAACTGTTTGGGTAAATTCAAAATCGTTGAAGTCGCCTAACATAACAACATTGGCACTCGGATTTTGAGCTAGACCTGTCTTGGTAAAGTCAGAAAGAATCTGAGCTAGGGCATGGCGTTTTGCCTCTGACTGGAGGCTAACCGGTTGAATTTTTCCGTAGAGGCCGTTGTCGCCGCGTTTTGAATTGAGATGGTTGGCAAGGACAACGACTTTCTCGCCTTTGAAGACAAATTCAGCTGCAAGTGTTTTGCGGACAGCAGCCCAAGCGCTGTTGGTTGGGTCGATGCGGCCAAGACTGAGGTTGAGTTCGCCGTTTTCCCAAACTACTGCCTGTGTTGCAGTACCAATTGGTTTATCGGAAAGGCTGACGCGGTTGGCGTTATAAAGGAAGCCGACACGAATATTGCCTCCCTCTTGTCCGCCGTCTTTGTTGTTTTCAGGAGCAATATCCACATAGGTATAGGCTGGGCCTCCAGCTGCCTGAATAGCGGCAATCAAGCGTGCGGCACTCTGGCTGGCATCCGTTGTGCCATCGTTTGTAGCACCGTTGTTGTCCTGCACTTCAATCAATCCGATGATATCTGGAGAATGCAGGTCTGCAACAAAGGATTTAGCAATTCGTTGGACTTTAGCGTCTGATGTTGACTTACTGTTAGCAGAGAAGTTTTCAATGTTATAAGAAGCGATGGTCAGCTTGTCCTCGCTAGGAAGAATGGTAGTTGTTTCAGGTTGTGTCGTTCCCTCATGAAGGGGTGGTAAGGTACTGTCATCTACATAGACCTTATAATTGGTGTAAGAGTAGGTAACTGGTCCAGCAATACGACCGGTAAAATAGTCCCCTGATTTGACAATTTGTTTACCGTTTTTCAAAAGGAGGGGAATAATGTTGGTGTTATTTCCGTCAGGTCGAAGGTTAACACCGCCAACCTTATTTAGAGTCAGCTGGCCAGCAGCTGGTGTAACGTAGATTTCCTTGTTTTTAAGTGGGCCGAGGATTTTTGCATCATCAACGGCGACAACCATGCCTTCAAGTGATTCCCAGAAATCGAGTGCATCTTGTTCTGGATCAAATTGTGCAAATCCGTCGTTATCGATAATATCGGCTGGGATGATGCGATCAAGACCAAGGACGATAGGTGCTGGTATAGGTGCAGTCCCATCCACAGTTACTTCAGTAGCTCGAATTTGTGTGATGGTTAAATCGGTGTCCTCGCGTTCCGCATATCCTCTGCCCAGGTATTCTTCAACTCGTCCAGAAAGACTCACCTGGTCACCGACTTTTACGTTTGTTTTGAGGGAATCCGTGTAGATGAGGATGCCGTCTGATGTTTTTGGATCGCTGTCTGGTGTATGGTCTTGGACATAGAAGGTAGTGTTGGAGACGACATAGGTCACTACGGCATTTTTTAGGCTCACATTTTTATCAACCAGAGGAGATCTGTGGCTAGCTCCTTGGATTTGCCCGACCGTCACTTCTTCGGTTTGGCTTGGTTGTGTGCTGGCTTTTTCAACCACTTCAAAATGCGACAGGGCAAATGGTTTTAATTGCAATTTACCATTAAAAGTAGATAAAACAGCAGTGAGGTTGATCTTGTCTCCCTGGTTGATGTGGGTAAGCAGATCAGCGGTCTTGATGCCGGATCGGCTATCGAGACGGACTTCAATGGTCTGTCCATCGGCATCTGTTACAGAGAAGGTCGAATTTTGATAGTTGTCGCTTTGGATTTGTCCAACGGTTACCCCTTTTAGGCTAACCATGGTTGCCTGTTGTTGGTTGGGCAATTGGGCGATGGTGGTCTCAAGGACAGGAGTCTCAATTGATTCGGTCACAGGCTGGTGCTGGCTGACTGCAGTTAATTGACGTTCGCTCTTGTATTCTCCAAGGGTTCCTGTCAGTTGAACGGTATCGCCTGTCTGGTAGCTTAAGGCTGCTCCTGGATAGATGTAAATTCCGGCTCCATCGGATCCCTGAAGGTAAAAACCATGGCCACCCCAAGCATTTACCGCGCTGATAATTTTTCCAGAAATGGTATAGCTGGTGCCTAAGTTACCTGCTCGAACGGTCGAAATGGGTGTAGTGGTCAGCTGGGCGTTTTCTGTAGCTGGGGGAGTTTCGGTTGAACCAGTCGGTTCAGCTGGGGTTTCAACTGATGGGCTTGCCTCGTCCAATACTTGGATACTGGTCGTTGACTTGATACCGGGCCTGCCCATGTAGCGCTCGCTTGTTCCGGTGATGCGAACCAACTTACCAATCAACTCAGGATGGTCAACCAGGTTGAATTGACTGCGCAAAGGTTCCCGTAATTGTACAGGAATGGTATCGGCGGCAGCGGTCGTTGGGCTAGCTCCTAGTCCGATGTTGGTTTTGTTCGTAGCTTCGAAGGCTGTCCCGCTACTGTTAAGTGGTGCGACAAGGTAGCCTTGAATGGTCACCTCAGCATTGGTCACAGCTAGGGTCGGATAGTTCTCGATGGCTACTTCCGTAGCGTGGATGGACAAGGGAGCAACAGACAGGCTGATTAAGAGACCGGCGGTGACTGCGGCAGAGCCCAAACCTGTAAGAAGGGAATAGCTTCGCAATTTCATACTAAACTCCTTTTCATTGAACTTGCTTAAAACGCTTTTGTTGCTATATACATATATTGTAACAAAAAATGAATCGGATGGACGAAAAAAGAATCCGTTTTCACATTTTTATTCAAAAAACGAAGCTTTCTGCCTACCCTCGAAAAGAAAAAACCAAGAAACCGTTAAGGTTCTTGGTTGAAAGCTATAGTTCTGGAAACAATTTCCGCAAGATTTTCGGTGTAATGCTCTGCCCAGGTCCTGCGTAAGTATAGGTGTGCAGATACATGGCAGGGTTGAAGTTGAGTTCGATGCAGGTACAGTTAGGATCTTCTTTGCTGGCTGGCTTGGTGCGGTCGGGGATAATCAAGTCCACACCACAGGCCCAAGCTCCCATAGCAGTCGCCATATCGGCGGCCAGTTGCTTGTAGGACTCGTCCATCTGGTCGGTCATATCGATGGAGTCGCCACCTGTTGAGATATTAGAATTGCCACGCAGAAAGGCTTGAACGCCCTCTGGCAAAACTGTATCAGGCGTGTAGCCCTGTTGCTCCAACATAAGCAGTTCGATGTCGCCCAAGTTAATGATTTCCAGCGGCGAACGGTGGTCACGCCCTCGCAGTGGGTCTTGGTTTTTTTGGTCCACTAATTCACGGATGGTTGAGCTGCCGTCCCCTACGACATTGGCTGCGACGCGGAGCAGGACAGCCTCGCACTTGCCGTCCAAGATGAAGAAGCGGTACTCGGTTCCCGCCACGAACTCCTCCACGAGCACATGGCTGTCTTCCGAAAAGGCGATGTCCAGGGCTTTTTCATAGTCCGCAAGGCTGGCTGGCTCCTGGAAGATAGAGATGCCGAGGCCGAAGTTGGTGGATTTTGGTTTGACAACAATAGCAGAGCTGGCTACCTGCCCGTAATACCGCAGGGCATCTTCCTTGTTAGCAAATTCCGCTCCCGCAGGCACTGAAAAACCAGCCTGGTCCAAAATCTTCTTGGTCACGACCTTGTTGGCCATGGCGAGAGGGATGACGTAGTTGTCCTTGGAGGTCATATTACCATTTTTGATGTACTCGATATGGTCACCATGCCAGAGTTTGAGAAATTGGTCTTCTTCATCCAAAATCTCCACATTCAAGCCCAGCTGAATGGCGTCGAAGAGAATCATCTGGGTGGAGAGTTCCATGTTTTCATAGCCCTTGAGGGCGTAAGGGGCTGTCCAAGCATAGTCATGGAAGGCATGTCCTTGTTGCTGGCCAAAGTGTTCCAGCGACCCGTCTTCAACCTGCTCTGCTATTTTTCCAGAGAGGGTCAAACATGGGTCTTGAATGGCTGCCTCCACTTGAGCGATGAGCTGGCTGTAGTAGTCGTCCAGTCCAAAGTGGGCGACGATCTCTGTCATGGCGGTCAGGATAGGGCTGGCGTCTGCCTCTGCTGGTAGGGGAGTGTGTGGGTGGCTGAGGGCGATGCGGTTGTTGAGGTCTGCCGCCTGAGCCAGTTCCTTGTCGACCTGCTCTATGTCATCGAGCCAGAGCAGAGCTAGTGCAAAGAGGTGGGTGGTGTCCAGCGTTTCTTGGCTAATAGCCAGTGGCTTAAAGGGGTTGAGGTCGAAGTTGCGGAATTCCAGATAGGTAATGCCTTTGGTTAAGAATTCTCGACTGGTCTTAGCTCCACGGAGGCGGACAGCGGAGTAAAATTCCTTTTCAGCGGACAGTTGACCGCTAGCCACGGCCTGCTCGATGTCGGTCACGTATTGGTCCAGGGAAGAGAAGGAGATGTGGACATCGGGTGCGTTGACATAGCCGTAGTTGGAATTGCGAATGGACCGCACGCAGCCAATCTCATCTGCTAAAAATCCCTTCTCAGCCAGACTGCTAGCTCCGTAGAGGTAGGTCAAGAGCCAACGGTAGCGTAAGAAATTCTGAGCCAGTTTGAGATAGAGGGTATTTTTAAAGCTGGTAAGGTCGTCATACCCACTGACTGCAAAGAGTTGTTGGGTCAGGTCTTTACCTAGCTCAAAGTTATAGTGAATGCCAGACATGGATTGGAGTAGCTTGCCGTAGCGGTCTGCCAAGCCGACACGGTATTGGTACTCGTAGTCGCTCTCCAGCTGGGCAATCTGAATCTCATCTTCTGAGATGACAGGTGGCATAGACAGGGGCCAAAGGTACTCGCTCTTGTCCATGGACCGCACAGCTACATCGGTAATAGCTCCGAGGAAACGGCGGGCTTCCTTGGTCGAATGAGCCACTGGTGTAATCAACTCCAGCTGTGGCTCGCTGTAATCCGTCTGGATATAAGGATGAAAACTGCGTGAGCCCAAGCTCTCAGGGTGGGGTGTTTGAGCTACGTGGTTGTCAGCATTGATGCGTAAGGATTCCCGTTCCAAACCAAAGGTGGCTTGGAGGATGGGGCTGTTTGGGGATAAATTTTGTAACATAAGCAATCCTTTTTTGTTTCTCTAAAAATCTACTTCCAATTTTATCTAGTTTGGGGAACAAATACAAATTTCTGCTACGTTTTTCCTTTGGAATGAAGAAAAATCATCATCTTCTCTTCGGAAATATCGATCGAATCCTAGAATATACTGGGACAAACTGAGAGAAAGGTCGGATAATGGTTTTTGTATGTATCTAATTTATGTAAATGTTCGCTTTATTTGAAATATGGAAGAATTCTTGAAAAAATGTTCGTTTTTTTGTAAAATAGAGTGTAAGACAAACTTGCAGGTGAGATTCCTGCCAGGAGTTGAAGAAAGGCTGGGCTGAGGACAGTCCAGAAAAGTAGAGAAGTTTATGACATCAGTAGTTGTTGTAGGAACCCAGTGGGGTGACGAAGGTAAGGGCAAGATTACCGATTTCTTGTCAGCTAATGCAGAAGTGATTGCTCGTTACCAAGGTGGTGACAATGCAGGTCACACGATTGTCATTGATGGAACAAAATACAAGTTGCACTTGATTCCGTCAGGAATCTTCTTCCCAGAAAAGATTTCTGTCATCGGTAATGGTGTGGTTGTCAATCCAAAATCTTTGGTCAAGGAAATCAACTATCTCCATGATTCAGGTGTGACAACAGATAATTTGCGGATTTCAGACCGTGCACACGTCATCTTGCCTTACCACATCAAATTGGACCAGTTGCAAGAAGAATCTAAAGGTGAGAACAAGATTGGCACAACTAACAAGGGTATCGGTCCTGCTTACATGGATAAGGCAGCTCGTGTTGGTATCCGTATTGCAGACCTTTTGGACAAGGAGATTTTTGCGGAGCGTTTGAGAACAAACTTGGCTGAGAAAAACCGTTTGTTTGAGAAAATGTATGAGTCAACTCCGATTGAGTTTGACGAAATCTTTGAAGAATACTACGCTTACGGTCAAGAAATCAAGAAATATGTAACAGATACCTCTGTTATCTTGAACGATGCCCTCGATCAAGGTAAACGTGTCTTGTTTGAAGGTGCCCAAGGGGTTATGTTGGATATTGACCAAGGTACTTACCCGTTCGTTACTTCTTCAAACCCAGTTGCGGGTGGTGTGACCATCGGTAGCGGTGTCGGCCCAAGCAAGATTGACAAGGTTGTCGGCGTATGTAAAGCCTACACTAGCCGTGTTGGTGACGGACCATTCCCAACGGAATTGCACGATGAAATCGGAGACCGTATCCGAGAAATCGGTAAGGAGTACGGTACGACAACTGGCCGTCCACGTCGCGTTGGTTGGTTTGACTCAGTGGTCATGCGCCATAGCCGCCGTGTGTCAGGTATTACCAACTTGTCCCTCAACTCGATTGACGTCTTGTCAGGTCTTGAAACATTGAAAATCTGCGTGGCTTATGACTTGGATGGTGAGCGTATTGACCACTACCCAGCAAGCTTGGAGCAACTCAAACGTTGCAAACCAATCTATGAAGAAATGCCAGGTTGGTCTGAAGACATCACAGGTGTACGTAGCTTGGATGAATTGCCAGAAGCGGCTCGTAACTATGTTCGTCGTATCAGCGAATTGGTCGGCGTTCGTATCTCAACCTTCTCAGTAGGACCTGGTCGTGAACAGACCAACATCCTTGAGAGTGTATGGAGCGCAAAATAAAACAGAAAAGGCAAGCAGTTTTCTGCTTGTTCTTTTTTTCAGATTTGTTATAATAGTCAGCAAAGTAAAAAAATGAACGAGGTGTTCCAATGGAAGGATTAATTTTACCACTAGCTATGGTTGCCATGTTGGCCTTTATGATGTACAGCCAGCGCAAGCAACAAAAACAACGCCAAGATGCGCTCAACCAAATCAAAAAAGGTGATGAAATCGTCACAATTGGTGGTCTATTTGGTATTGTCGATGAAATTGATGAGAAAAAAGTTGTCTTGGATGTAGATGGGGTTTATTTGACCTTTGAACGTGGTGCTATCCGCCAACGCGTAGCAGAGGCAGCGAACGTGACAGCAGAAGATTTGAGCCCAGCAGTAGAAGAAGTTGCAAGCACAGAAGCGGCAGCAACTGAGGCTGAATAAGCTGCTCCTGCAAAAAATAGCTAGAAAGAGGGAATCCTAAAGGTCCCTCTTTTTCATTTGCCTGAAAATATGGTATAATAGACTGATTTAATATACAAAGGAACAAGGATATGTTTAACTTCGGTTTTAAGAAAAAAATAACCATTGAAACAGCCATCGAAGTCCCCAAACATATTGCCATCATTATGGATGGAAATGGACGGTGGGCGAAAAAAAGGATGCAGCCGAGGGTCATGGGCCACAAGGCGGGAATGGATGCCCTTCAAAAGGTGACCAAGGCAGCTTCTGATTTAGGCGTCAAAGTGCTGACAGTCTATGCTTTCTCGACAGAGAATTGGTCTCGACCAGAAAAAGAAGTCTCCTTCATCATGAACCTGCCGGTAGAGTTCTATGACAAATATGTCCCAGAGCTGCACGCCAACAATGTGAAAATTCAGATGATCGGAGACCACAGTCGCCTGCCACAGGCAACCTTGGATGCTCTTTACAAGGCTGAAGAGACGACCAAACGCAATACAGGGTTGATTTTGAACTTTGCCTTGAACTATGGTGGACGTGCTGAATTGACCGATGCGGTTAAAGCCATCTCCCAGGATGTCCTGGATGCCAAATTGAATCCTGGGGATATTGATGAAAACTTGATTTCGGATTATCTCTACACGCATTTCTTGAATCCGAATTTGCGGGATCCTGATTTGGTCATCCGCACGAGTGGAGAAATTCGACTCAGTAATTTTTTACCTTGGCAGACTGCTTATAGCGAGCTCTACTTTACAGATGTCGCTTGGCCAGATTTTGACCAAGAAGCCTTGACAGAGGCGATAAAAGAATACAATAGACGCCATCGCCGTTTTGGTGGTGTGTAGCGAGGATATATGATGAAGAACGATTTGCAAAAACGTGTCATTTTTGGAGCGGCGGCCTTTGCGGTCTTTGTTCCCTTTTTATGGGTGGGTGGAGTTGCCTTTCAGCTTTTTGTTGCTCTCTTGGCAATGATTGCAGTGGCTGAGTTGATCAAGATGCATGGTTTAGCTCCTAATTCACTTGAAGGTGTCTTGGCTATGCTAGCGACCTTGGTCCTGACCTTGCCCTTGGAAAATTACCTGTCCTTTTTGCCGACAGATGGTAATTATACTGCCTTTGCCTTGGTTGTCTTCCTTTTACTAGGCTCCATCGTTATCAACTTTGGTTCCTACAACTACTCGGAAGTTGTCTTTCCTATTGCTTCCAGTTTCTATGTTGGTATTGGTTTCCATAATCTGATTTTGGCGCGAATGGATGGACTCAACAAGGTTTTTTATGCCTTGCTGATTGTCTGGGCAACAGATATTGGTGCTTATATGATTGGTCGTCAGTTTGGTCGCCGACGATTAGTGCCAAGAGTGTCTCCGAATAAAACTGTTGAAGGTTTTGTAGGAGGAATCTTATCAGCTGTTCTTGTGGCGGGAATATTTTTGATTTTTGACAAGACCATCCGTGGCATCTTCCCAATTCCGACCATGTTGCTTTTGGTTGCGATTTTCTCTGTTTTCTCCCAATTTGGAGATTTGGTCGAATCAGCTATCAAGCGTCGTTTTGGAGTCAAAGATTCTGGGAAACTCATTCCAGGACACGGTGGTATTTTGGACCGTTTTGATGGGATGATCTTTGTCTTCCCAATCATGCACCTCTTCGGTTTGTTCTAAGGAGAGTTTATGAAGGGAATTCTAGCGTTTCTATTTATTTTTGGGGTGATTGTGGTCATCCACGAATGGGGTCATTTTTACTTTGCCAAAAAGGCAGGTATCCTGGTTCGTGAATTTGCAATCGGAATGGGACCCAAAATCTTTTCGCATCGTGGACAAGATGGAACCCTCTATACGATTCGGATTTTGCCCTTGGGAGGCTATGTTCGAATGGCGGGTTGGGGCGAAGATAAGACTGAAATTAAGACAGGTAGTCCTGCTAGTCTGAGCCGCAACACTTCAGGAATCGTAACCCGAATCAATCTGTCAGATAAGCCGATTGATCCGCAAGCCTTGCCGATCAATGTGACCCACTTTGATTTTGAAGAGAAGTTGACTATTACTGGCTTGGTGGCAGGGGAGGAAGAGACCTACTCTGTCGAGCATGATGCTACGATTGTGGAAGAAGATGGGACAGAGTTGCGGATTGCTCCGTTAGATGTCCAGTATCAAAATGCCAGTGTTTGGGGGCGCCTCTTGACCAACTTTGCAGGTCCTCTTAACAACTTTATCTTGGGTATCTTGACTTTTATCCTCTTGATGTTTATGCAAGGTGGGGTTGCCGATACGACCAGTAATGCCATTACGGTTGTTGATGGTGGGGCTGTCCAGGCAGCTGGAATTGAGACAGGGGATCGAATTGTATCGATCAATGGACAGTTGACTACTGATTACTATGCGATTGTGGAGCAGATTGATGCAGCTGTTTCGGATGCCACGACCGCACCAAGTTTGGAGTTAGAAGTAGAGCAGGATGGTCAGACAAAAATAGTGACGGTCCTTGCCCAAGAGGTTGATGGTAGTTACCGTATTGGGGTTTCTCCAGCCTTGAAAACAGGATTTTTTGATAAGATTATCGGAGGTTTCCAAGAGGCGGGAGCAACTGCACTTCTGATTGTGACAGCCCTGAAGAACCTGATTGCTAATTTTGATGTTAAACAGTTGGGTGGACCAGTTGCGATTTACAGCGTTAGTGCCCAGGCTGCCGAAAGCGGGTGGGCAAACGTCCTGCAATTGATGGCTGCCCTGTCCATTAACCTCGGAATCTTTAACTTGATTCCTATTCCAGCCCTAGATGGCGGTAAAATTGTAATGAATATCCTAGAAGCCATTCGCAAAAAACCGCTCAAACAAGAGACGGAATCTTACATCACTCTAGCAGGAGTTGCCATCATGGTCGTTCTCATGCTAGTCGTGACATGGAATGATATTATGCGCGTCTTCTTCTAGAGACGAATGAAAGTGTAAACACAGGCCCAACCTGTGTTTTCCTGATAAAAAAGATGGAAAGAAACAGAGAGTTTTCAGATTTGAACTCGAGCGTCAGCGAGGGTTTTGATAAGTGACTTCTGTGATTCCTAATCCAGTTAAACTACGAAAGGAATTGAATGCGTGCTAAACGCAGGATGTTCTGAAAAATACGAAAAAGAAAGGAACAGAGAGTTTTCAGATTTGAACTCGAGCGAAAAGCTCGGAATTTAGATAAACGACTTCTGAAATCAGGATTTCAGGACGTTTCCTAAAATTCGGTCGCTTTTTGGTCGCTCTCTGTATCATCAACATGAAACAGTCTAAAATGATTATCCCTACTTTACGGGAGATGCCTTCGGATGCGTCGGTAATTAGCCACGCTTTGATGTTGCGTGCGGGTTATGTCCGTCAGATTTCTGCTGGTATCTACAGCTACTTGCCATTGGCTAACCGTGTGATTGAAAAAGCAAAAAATATCATGCGTGAGGAGTTTGATAAGATTGATGCTATTGAATTTTTGGCACCAGCTCTCTTGTCAGCGGACATTTGGCGTGAGTCAGGTCGTTACGAAACATATGGAGACGACCTCTACAAGCTCAAAAACCGCGAAGGTTCTGACTTTATCTTGGGTCCAACCCACGAAGAAACAGTAACCCTTTTGGCGCGTGATGCGGTCCAGTCTTACAAACAGTTGCCGCTCAACATCTACCAAATCCAGCCGAAATACCGTGATGAAAAACGCCCTCGTAATGGTCTTCTCCGTGGTCGTGAGTTCATCATGAAAGATGGCTATAGCTTCCATGCTAGCTACGAGAGCTTGGACCAGACCTACGATGATTACAAGCGTGCCTATGAGGCTATTTTCACTCGTGCAGGCTTGGAGTTCAAAGCTATCATCGGTGACGGTGGTGCCATGGGTGGTAAGGATAGCCAGGAGTTTATGGCTATTACACCAGACCGTACTGACCTGGACCGTTGGGTTGTCTTGGACAAGTCAGTTGCTTCTTTTGAAGAAATCCCAGAGGATGTTCTTGAAGCAATCAAGGCGGAACTCTTGGCTTGGTCTGTGTCTGGTGAAGATACCATCGCCTACTCTAGTGAATCAGGCTACGCTGCCAACCTAGAAATGGCAACTAGCGAGTACAAACCAAGTACAGCAGTTGTCGTCGAAGAAGACTTGGTTAAAGTAGCGACGCCAGATGCCAAAACCATCGACGAAGTTGCTGCCTTCTTGAATGTCGCTGAAGAGCAAACTATCAAAACTATGCTCTTTATGGCAGACGGTGAGCCAGTTGTTGCCCTCCTTGTTGGCAATGACCAAGTGAACGATGTCAAATTGAAAAACCACCTTGGCGCAGATTTCTTTGATGCTGCTAGCCCAGCGGATGCTGAAAACATCTTCGGTGCAGGTTTTGGTTCCCTTGGACCAGTCGGCTTGCCAGAAAACATCAAGATTATTGCAGACCGCAAGGTGCAAGATGTGAAAAATGCTGTAGTCGGTGCCAACGAAGACGGTTTCCACTACACAGGTGCCAATGCGGGACGTGATTTCCAAGTGACTGAGTATGTGGACATTCGTGAAGTCAAGGAAGGTGAACCTTCTCCAGATGGACACGGGGTTCTCAACTTTGCCCGTGGTATCGAGATTGGTCACATCTTCAAACTCGGTACACGCTATTCAGACAGCATGAATGCCAACATCTTAGATGAGAATGGTCGTTCTATGCCGATTATCATGGGATGCTACGGAATCGGTGTTAGTCGCCTCTTGTCAGCCGTTCTTGAGCAACACGCTCGCCTCTTTGTTAACAAGACACCAAAAGGCGAATACCGGTACGCTTGGGGAATCAACTTCCCTAAAGAATTGGCACCATTTGATGTGCATTTGATTCCAGTCAATGTCAAAGATGAAGCGGCAATGGAATTGACTCAGTCTATCGAAGCAAGTTTGGTTGGTGCAGGCTATGAAGTATTAACTGACGACCGTAACGAGCGTGTCGGCGTTAAGTTCTCTGACAGTGACTTGATTGGCTTGCCGGTACGAGTGACTGTTGGTAAGAAAGCAGCTGATGGCATTGTCGAAGTGAAAATCAAGGGAACAGGTGATACTGTTGAAGTTCATGTGGACCAACTCCTTGAAACCTTGCAGATTTTACTACAAGTATAAAAAGTGAGACCCGCCTTGCGGGTCTTTTTGTTCTCGAATAAAGAGACAGAATATGGTAAAATAGGTGTACTATACTTCAAAGGAAAAACTATGTCAGATACATTTCAACTCTTAATGGAGCAAATTGGTTTGCCTGCTGAACTCAAACAGTCAGCGGTTTTTTCGGTAGCTAAAATTGAGTCTGTCCGTGTCCACAAACTCAGCAAGGTTTGGGACTTCCTCTTTCGCTTTCAGGCTCCGCTGTCTGCGGTTGATTACCAGCTATTTCAGGCGCGTTTGCTGACAGAGTTTGAAAAGACAGGGAATCGGGCTCGCTTTGCAATTGTGACGGATACGACAGAGTATCCTGCCGATCTTGTTGAAGCCTATTATAAGTTGGCTTTTAAGGAAGAGCTGTGTCAGAGTGCAGGTTTTCGCTCGCTCTTCCAGGATTTGGAAGTGGAATACCAGGAGGGCGTACTATGGATTAAGGGTCCAGAAACCATAGACACTCCTCATTTTCGGAAGAACCACCTGCCAAATTTGGTGGAGCAATATGCACGTTTTGGCTTTTCTAATCTCAAGGTAGATATTCGAGTTTGTCAGGATATGACTGCAAGTATGGTGGCAGATTTTCATGCGCAAAATGAGGAAATCTATCAGCAGGCCAATCAAGACAACCTGGCGGCTATGGAGCAACTGGCACAAATGGCCCCTCCTCCAGAGGCAGCTCAGCCATTTGTCCCAGAGTTTAAGAAAAATCGTCCTGCCAAGGTCAGCCTAGACAAGGCCGAAGTGACTCAGATGATTGATGTGGATACGGAAGAAAACCGTATCGTCTTTGAGGGACTAGTTTTTGAGTCTGAGCAGAAGACGACGCGGACTGGGCGGATCATCATTAATTTCAAGATGACGGACTATTCGTCTTCTTTCACCCTGCAAAAATGGGCTAAGAATGAGGAGGAAGCGCAAAAGTTCAGCATGGTCAAAAAAGGAGCCTGGTTGCGGGTGCGTGGAAATGTAGAGATGAATAACTTCACGCGCGATTTGACCATGAATGTCCAAGAGGTTCAAGAGGTCAAGCGAGAGATTCGAAAGGATCTGATGCCCGAAGGGGAGAAGCGTGTCGAGTTTCACGCCCATACCAACATGTCCACTATGGATGCTCTTCCTGCGGTCGAGGATTTGGTGGCACGTGCTGCGGCTTGGGGACACAAGGCGGTGGCCATTACTGACCATGGCAATGTTCAATCCTTTCCTCATGGTTACCATGCAGCCCGCAAAGCGGGGATCAAGGCTCTTTTTGGTATGGAAGCCAACATCGTAGAGGATTCGGTTCCAATTGTTTATAACGAGCAAGAAATGGATCTGTCTGATGCGACCTATGTGGTCTTTGACGTGGAAACAACCGGTCTTTCTGCGGTCAATAACTCCTTGATTCAGATTGCGGCATCGAAGATGCACAAGGGCAATATCATCGCAGAATTTGATGAATTTATTGACCCAGGTCATCCGTTAAGCCAATTTACGACGGATTTGACAGGGATTACAGATGAACATGTGCGTGGTTCCAAGCCTTTGGAACAAGTTCTGCGTGAATTTCAGGATTTTTGCCAAGATGCGATTTTGGTTGCCCACAATGCCAGCTTTGACGTTGGTTTCATGGATGTCAACTATGAGCGAGCAGGTCTTGCGACCATTAGCCAGCCAGTTATCGATACCTTGGAATTTGCCCGAAACCTCTATCCTGAATACAAGCGACATGGTTTGGGGCCGTTGACCAAGCGCTTTGGGGTTGCTCTTGAGCACCACCACATGGCCAACTATGATGCGGAGGCGACAGGACGCCTGCTCTTCATCTTTCTAAAAGAAGCCAAGGAAAAACACGGTTTGACCCATCTCCAGGAATTGAACAGCCGCCTGATTGCGGAAGATTCCTATAAAAAAGCTAGGGTAAAGCATGCAACACTTTATGTCACCAATCAGGTCGGCTTGAAAAATATCTTTAAACTGGTTTCTCTTTCCAATACCAAGTATTTTGAAGGGGTGCCACGTATTCCGAGAACACTCTTAAATGAACACCGAGAAGGTCTTTTGCTAGGAACGGCCTGTCAGGAGGGGGAAGTCTTTGATACCCTCTTGTCAAAAGGGATGGATGATGCAGTAAAGGTTGCTGCCTACTATGACTTTATCGAGGTCATGCCACCTGCTCTTTATGCACCAATGATTGCGCGTGAGCAGTTCAAAAACATGGCAGAAATTGAAGAAACCATAAAGCAGTTGATTGAAGTAGGTCGCAAAGCAGGTCTGCCTGTTCTAGCGACAGGAAATGTCCACTACATTGACCCAGAAGAAGAAATCTACCGTGAAATTATTGTGCGGGCCTTGGGACAGGGAGCGACCATCAACTGGACTATTGGAAGTGGCGAAAATGCCCAGCCAGCTCCCTTGCCAAAAGCCCACTTTAGAACGACTAGTGAGATGCTAGATGAGTTTGCCTTTTTGGGAGAAAGTCTGGCTCGTGAGATTGTCATTACCAATCCAAATGCCATGCTCGACCGTTTTGAAGATGTTCAGGTGGTTAAGACCGACCTCTACACGCCTTATATCGAAAAGGCTGAGGAAACGGTCGCAGAATTGACCTATCAAAAAGCCTTTGAGATTTATGGCAATCCTCTACCGGATATTATCGATCTGCGGATTGAGAAGGAATTGACGTCCATTTTGGGTAATGGATTTGCCGTGATTTACCTGGCTTCACAGATGTTGGTGCAACGGTCAAATGAGCGGGGCTACCTAGTTGGTTCACGGGGGTCTGTCGGATCCAGTTTTGTTGCGACAATGATTGGGATTACCGAAGTAAACCCTATGCCTCCTCACTATGTCTGTCCAAATTGTCAACACAGTGAATTTATCACAGACGGTTCCTATGGTTCAGGTTTTGACCTGCCAGATAAGGATTGTGAAAAGTGTGGGACCAAGTATAAAAAAGATGGCCAGGACATTCCTTTCGAGACCTTCCTTGGTTTCGATGGAGATAAGGTTCCCGATATTGATTTGAACTTCTCAGGAGATGACCAACCCTCTGCCCATTTGGATGTTCGGGATATTTTTGGTGAAGAAAATGCCTTCCGTGCAGGAACGGTTGGTACGGTAGCTGCTAAGACTGCCTATGGTTTTGTCCGAGGCTATGAGCGGGATTATGGCAAATTCTACCGTGATGTGGAAGTAGAACGCTTGGCTGCTGGTGCTGCTGGTGTCAAACGGACGACTGGTCAGCACCCAGGGGGAATTATCGTATTCCCTGACTACATGGATGTCTATGACTTTACGCCTGTTCAGTATCCTGCCGATGATGTGACAGCCAACTGGCAGACCACCCACTTTAACTTCCACGATATTGATGAGAACGTCCTGAAACTCGATGTCCTGGGTCACGATGATCCGACCATGGTTCGCAAGTTGCAGGATTTGTCAGGCATTGATCCGCAGACCATTCCTGCTGATGACAAGGGAGTGATGGCCCTCTTTTCTGGTACGGAAATTCTGGGAGTTACCCCAGAGCAGATTGGGACGCCGACAGGTATGTTGGGTATTCCTGAATTCGGAACCAACTTTGTACGGGGGATGGTGGAGGAAACCAAACCGACCACCTTTGCAGAACTCTTGCAGCTGTCTGGTCTATCCCATGGTACAGACGTATGGTTGGGCAATGCCCAGGACTTGATTAAGGCAGGAATTGCCGACCTATCCACAGTTATCGGTTGTCGGGATGACATCATGGTTTATCTCATGCACGCAGGTTTACCGCCTAAGATGGCCTTTAATATCATGGAGCGGGTGCGGAAGGGCATGTGGCTCAAGATTTCAGAGGATGAACGCAATAACTACATCCAAACTATGAAGGATAACAATGTGCCAGATTGGTATATCGAGTCCTGTGGAAAAATCAAGTACATGTTCCCTAAAGCCCACGCGGCTGCCTATGTTATGATGGCCCTGCGGGTTGCTTATTTCAAGGTTCATCACCCACTTTACTACTACTGTGCTTATTTCTCTATTCGTGCCAAGGCCTTTGATTTGGCGACCATGTCAGGTGGTTTAGATAAAGTCAAGGCCAAGATGGAAGAAATTGCTCTCAAGAAGAAGAACAATGAAGCCTCAAACGTCGAACAGGACCTCTACACCACGCTTGAATTGGTCAACGAGATGCTGGAACGTGGCTTCAAGTTCGGTAAATTGGATCTTTACAAGTCTCATGCGACTGACTTCTTGATTGAAGAAGACACACTTATCCCACCATTCGTCGCTATGGATGGTCTAGGAGAAAACGTAGCCAAGCAAGTTGTGGCGGCGCGTGCTGAGGGAGAATTCCTCTCCAAGACAGAACTCCGTAAGCGTGGTGGATTGTCAGGTACACTGGTCGAAAAAATGGATGAAATGGGCATCCTTGGTAAAATGCCAGAGGATAACCAGCTGAGTCTCTTTGATGAATTATTTTAGATCTGATCACTGTTTCTTTTGGAAGCAGTGATTTTTTTATAAAAAATAAGTCAAGACTCTTGACTATTTTCCTGTACAGGTATATAATCTCTACATAGTGATAAATACTACTAGGTAGTAATAATTAAGAAAAGAGGAAAACATATGTCAAACTTTGCAAAACTTCAAGAAACTCGTCGTTCTATCTATGCACTCGGTAAAGACCTGCCAGTATCAAACGAAGAAGTAGTAGCGCTTGTAGAAAAAGCTATGAAAGAATCTCCATCAGCTTTCAACTCACAATCAAGCCGTGCCGTTGTGCTTTTCGGTGCTGAATCAGACGCTTTTTGGAATGAAATTGCCTACAGCGAATTAGAAAAAGTAACGCCAGCAGAAGCTTTTGAAGGCACAAAAGGTCGTTTGGCAGGCTTTGCGGCTGGTGCTGGTACTATCTTGTTCTTCGAAGACCAAGATGTGGTGAAAGGCTTGCAAGAAAGCTTCCCACTTTACGCTGAAAACTTCCCAATCTGGTCTGAACAAGCTCACGGTATCAACTTGTACGCGGTGTGGTTGGCTTTCGCTGAGAAAAATATCGGCATGAACGTACAACACTACAACCCACTGGTTGATGCACAAGTTGCTGAAAAATACGATATCCCAGCTAACTGGAAACTCCGTGCCCAAGCGCCATTCGGTAGCATTGCAGCTCCAGCAGCAGATAAAGAATACATGGCGGATTTTGACCGTGTAAAGGTTTTTGGTAACTAGTATTCTTCGAAAATTGAAAATATCCGTTGTCAGCTTGTCTTGGTGAACTTCAGTTCTACCTTCGACTTCGCTTCCTAGGCTATTTTCAATTTTCATTGAATACATAAAACTTACAGTTTGCTTTATTGCGTCGGCAGTTGAAAATATCCCTTGCCAGTTTATCTTGGTGAGTGTAAGACTGTCGGATAGAATCTGAAACTTCCTGCTCTGTGGGAAGTTTTTTTGTCAGCCCAGCTTCAAAATATGATACAATAATAGGGTATTTCAAAGTACAAAGGAGAAAAAAATGGTATTACCAAATTTTAAAGAAAATCTCGCTAAATATGCTAAACTTTTGGTTTCAACAGGTATCAATGTGCAGCCGGGTCACACGGTTCAATTGACTATCGGTGTGGAACAGGCTGAATTGGCTCGTTTGATTGTGAAGGAAGCTTATGCGCACGGTGCGGCTGAAGTCTTGGTCAACTGGTTGGACGATGTGATTGCGCGTGAACGTTTGGTCAATGTAGATGTGGAGCTCTTGGAACAAGTTCATCCACAACGTGTTACTGAAATGAACTACCTCCTAGAGCGCAAGGCAAGCCGTTTGGTTGTCTTGTCTGAAGATCCAGGAGCTTACGACGGTGTTGATCCAGAGAAATTGTCTCGCAACGCTCGTGCACTCAGTCAAGCTTTGCAGCCAATGCGTCAAGCAACACAAGCTAACAAGGTTAGTTGGACACTTGGTGCGGCCTCTGGTTTGGAATGGGCTAAAAAAGTCTTTCCAAATGCAGCGTCTGACGAAGAGGCAGTGGACCTCCTTTGGGATCAAATCTTCAAGACTTGCCGTATCTACGAAGAAGATCCAATCAAGGCTTGGGAAGAGCACGAAGCACGCTTGGTGGCTAAGGCTAAGGTCCTTAACGACGAGCAGTTTGTCAAATTGCACTACACAGCACCAGGAACTGACCTCGTTCTTGGTATGCCGAAGAATCACTTGTGGGAAGCGGCTGGTTCGGTCAATGCCCAAGGTGAGCACTTTATTGCCAACATGCCAACAGAAGAGGTCTTCACAGCACCTGACTACCGTGTAGCAGACGGCTATGTAACGTCTACAAAACCACTCAGCTACAATGGTAACATCATCGAAGGCATTAAAGTAACCTTCAAAGATGGTGAAATCGTGGATGTAACGGCTGAAAAAGGCGATGAAGTCATGAAGAAATTGGTCTTTGACAATGCCGGTGCACGCGGTCTCGGTGAAGTTGCCCTTGTGCCAGACAAGAGCCCGATTTCTCAATCAGGTGTGACTTTCTTCAACACTCTCTTTGATGAAAATGCCTCAAACCACTTGGCGATTGGTCAAGCCTATGCCTTCTCTATCGAAGGTGGTACAGAAATGAGCCAGGAAGAGCTGAAAGAAGCTGGTCTTAACCGTTCAGATGTCCATGTGGACTTCATGATTGGCTCTAATAAGATGAATATTGACGGTATCCGTGAAGATGGAACCCGTGTACCAATCTTCCGCGACGGTGAGTGGGCTATCTAATGATATGCATAAGACTGGGCAACCAGTCTTTTTGTCAATAGAAAGGAAAAACTATGTTATCAAGTATTATCGCAGGAGCCATTATTGGCTTGATTGCAGGTGCTCTTACTTCGTCAGATGACCGTCGTGGTTGTCTGGGGAATATTATCCTTGGGCTTGCTGGTTCGTGGATTGGACAGTTACTCTTTGGTGATTGGGGTCCACAATTTGCTGGTATGGCCCTGGTACCGTCAGTCTTTGGAGCGGTATTGTTGGTGGCTCTCTTTGGTCGAAGAAATTCCTAAAACTTGTCCCCATGTGGACAAGTTTTTCTTTTCTCTAGGGGAAAATATGGTATAATCAATATAACAATATACAGAAATACGGAGCAGGATATGGCAATTGTTAGTTTGGGGAGCTTTTTCTTGGGATGGCTTTGTATGTGGCGGTATAGCTTGGAGAAAAGAGGGGCTTTTAAATGGCTAAGTTACTGTCTTTGGGGCCTTAGTTTGGCATTTTTTGTCTATACATTCTTTCGTAGTAGCTAGCTTGCTGTGCATTTGTGCTTGGCTTTTAAAAAGAATGATGTGGAAACGATCCAAAGGATCGTTTTTTGCTATTTTCTTTTTGTATAAGTTCTTGATATACATATTAAAAAATGCCATAATATACTTAGTTGATATAATCTTCTCTGCTCTGCTATTTGCCCAAAGAAAGGAGTTTCTATGCTAAAAGTAGTCGATGTCTGTAAGCGATACGGTGCCCACCAGGTCTTGTCCTATGTGTCCTTTGAGTTGCAAGCGGGGGACTTGGTGGCCCTAGTAGGTCCCAATGGTGTGGGGAAATCCACTCTGTTGAATATCATCAGCAATACAGATACCGCTGACCGTGGGTCGGTAACCATCAATGGTCGGCCCAATAGTGACCGAGCGATTTTTCAGGATATGTCTGTCATGTTGGATGCTCAAGCTCTTTATCCACAGTTGACGGGTTATGACCATCTGACCTATGTGGCTGCCACCCACAAGTTGGGGAAAAAGGAAGTGGATGCGTTGGTGGAAGAATTGGGGATGGGCTACTATGTCAAAAAGCGAGTGGCTGGTTATTCCATGGGTATGAAGCAGAAGCTGCTCTTTGCCATGGCTGTCCTTCCCAAGCCCAAGCTCTTGTTGCTGGATGAACCCCATATCGGCTTGGACCCGACCAATATCATCCAGCAACGGGAATTTCTTCTGAATTTACAGGCAGAAGGTGTTGCCATTTTGCTGTCTTCCCACCATTTGTCGGAGATTGAGAAGCTGACCAATCAGGTTTATTTCCTCAAGGCCAGCAAGTTGATTGCCACAGAAGTGGAGTTGACGGCGGATTATGATTACCATCTTGCTGTGGAAAACTCCAAGCAGGTTCAGGAATTTTTACGGGATTATCCGCAACTCTTGTGGAAAAAGGCAGAGCAGGGTCTGGTGGAAATCTTCTTGCCCGAGCGAGATTTACTAGACTGTTTGGATTGTATTCCAATCCAGCAGGTGGCTGGCCTTACAAAAGCTAGCGACTATATGGAATCCCTCTATCGAGATCTCTATGTAGAGGAAGGTGGTGAGGGGACATGAGGCTGAACTTTGAAATCAAGAAAATTCTCAGGTCGCCTCTCTATTGCCTGCTCTTACTAGGTTTTATAGGTCTGGCCTACCTTCCCATTTCACAAAGGCAAGCCCGCCAAGCGGTCTATGTGGAAACCTATAAAGAAGAACTGAGCGAATTGGCTAGTGTCTTGGCAGATATAAAAATTGAGGAGGGGTCAGAAGAAGCACCGCGGATGGTGGGCTTGAAATCCGATATAGAAAGTGTCGGTCAGGCCTTAGATGAGGGGAAGTTTGAAGCTATCCCCAACTACCGCAAACTCATGTATCAGGATTTGGACTATTTTATCAGTCGCAATCGGCAGCTTTTTCAAACTCGGAATTCCTTAACACAAACGGAAGTCGAGCGTTTGGCCAGATGGAATGACTGGTTGCTTGAACATCAATTAGTAGATGGTCCTGAAAATCAAGCCTGGTCAACAGGCCGTATTGTTCAAGCCTACTTAGAAAGTTTGTTTGGTTTTCTTCCTGTATTTTTGGTGCTTGGTTTTCTGCTTGCCAATCAGCTGTCGGAAAAGACACTTGCTCATCAAGTTTGGCAGTTGCGGCAATGGGATAGTCTGAGTTTGCAGGGGGTCAGGCGTTTGGTTGCTTCCTTGCTTTCGCTTTTGCTGGCTGTGGGGATAGGTTTACTCTTTATCCTGGTCTATGATGGGCTGACAGGTCAGTTGGCTGTATCTAGTTTTCAAGCTCCTGTTGAGATTTTGGGTCAGAGTCAGTTGATAGGTTCTTGGCTTTACGGACTTATCTTGCTTGGTTTTTGGCTGGTCTTGCTTCTAGCTGTTCGCCTACTTTTTGGGTTTTTGGACCACTTGTTAGCCAGTCGGCTGACTTTTGTGGTGACTGGGTTACTGTTAGCCCTGGGGCTTTCCTATCAGGCAGGTGCAGTAGCTGGTTGGTCAGGTCAAATTCTGCCCTTGCTTGCCTTTCCTGGTTTTTTAGACACAGCTGCATTTTCACAGGTCTTGGTAGAGGTGGATGTCTTGCTCCTGCTGACCATTGGACTTTTTGTGGCTTATTATCTGCTGACAGAGAGGAAAAGGCTGGTCCTGACCGTGGGGCATCAGAAGGAGTTAGACACAGGTCCTTTAGACAAGGTTTGGTCTTTTGATATTCTCATCCTTAGTCGGCTCAATTCTTGGAAAGGGCTCGTCTTAGGAAACTTGCTCCTAGCTCTGCTATTTTCCCTACTGACGGGACTAGAAAAGCAAGAGGTTGCCCAGGAGGAGAGGGTTTCGATGGAGTTGGTTGCCCAGTCCTATGAGCAGGATGGTGCCTATGTGGAGAGTTTGCAGTCGGAAATCAACCGTCTGAGGCAGTTGGTCAAAGGGGACGCGAGCTATCAGGAGGAGTTGGAGCTGAGGCTTGGTCTCTTACAAGAATATCGTGTCTATAAGGACCTCTATGTCAAGCAATGGCAGGTATATCAGGAAAAACCTCAGGCTCTGCCGGCCAGTCACCTTGCTTTGCTAGAGGCAGAGCAGGTCTATCTATGGGCTAGAGAGGAGAAGGCTTTTGCCCATGGTGATATTGGAGCCAGCCAGACGGTGGATAATCTTCGCCGTTACCAGACTCGCAATCAGGTCAGTCAGTATTACTGGCAGCAGCTGATGGAGGCTGGGGTACCTGCGACCAAGCGGGGCAAGGATGTCGTTTTGCCTAGCTTGGAAAATCGTTTTGATACCAATGATGCCTTGCTTCCAGTAGACGATCCTTCTTGGGACCGCTCCAGAGATCTGTCAGGTATCGGCAGTCTGCGCTCTCTCTTTGATGGTCCGGCCTATTTGTTGGTGCTTTTGCTGGCGGTTTGGCTTGGCAGTAGGGGGAAGGCGGTGGAGGTTGCAGGGAAAAACTGGCGTCTCTATCAGACCCAGCCTGTGGATTTGCGCAAGGTCCTAGTCACCAAGTGGTTGCTGGGACTGGGCCAGGCGCTAGGATTTACAGTGCTCTTTCTAGTTAGTCTTTTCCTGGTCAATAGCCTGATCGGAGGAATTGGTTATCTGGAAGATGGCCTTGTCTTGCTTTCGCATTCGGAGAGGGGGATTTTTCTTGAACTCTTGAGGGGACAGGAACTCTGGGCTTGGTTCCTACCCAATGGTCCTTATCTCTTGTGGACGGTGCTTGGCTTGCTGGTATTGGAAATTGTGCTAGTCAGTCTCAATCATCTCTTACAAGTTCGGTTTTCAAATCGCTTGGTCGTCTTCATCCTGCTAGCTGGTTTGCTGGCTCTGCTGGACTACCTACTCTTTCAAGACCTGATTTTGGATGGGCAGGAAATTTTTAGGCAGTTCGCTCTGCTATTTTCATAAAAAAAGAAAAACTGGCTGAAAATAAATTCAGTCAGTTTCTTATGTTTATTCAATCACCAGCATGCCTTCTTTAACAGCAAATGGGTGTTCTGGGTCAATGCGGTCGTAGAACATGACACCGTTGAGGTGGTCGATTTCGTGTTGGACCACGATGGCATTAAATCCTTTGAGTTTAATGCGGTGCTTTTCTCCGTTTTTATCCATGTAATCAACAGTCACGCGCGCGTGGCGGACTACGTAGCCTTGGACTTCGCGGTCAACAGATAGGCAGCCTTCGCCCCCTTCCATAGCCGCTTCTTGGACAGAGTGTGCCACGATTTTAGGGTTGTACATGACCTCTTGTAGAGAGTAGGCTTGGGCAGGTGGATTGCCTTCCTCATCTTCTGGATTTGGGACTAAGACAGCAATGATGCGTTTGGAAACGTCAATCTGAGGTGCTGCTAGACCAACTCCGCCACGGAGTTTCATTTTTTCAGCCATGACAGGATCCTGAGAATGTTTGAGGAATTGCATCATTTTTTCACCTAAAATAATTTCCTGGTCAGATAGGGGAAATACAACTTCTTCAGCGACTTGGCGTAGGGTTGGATGCCCTTCACGGATGATGTCATCCATGTCAATCAAATGGGCAGGTTTTGTCAATCGTTCAATAACAGACATGATTCTCTCCTTTGGATATAGTTAAGATAAGTATAGCATGAAATGGGAGAGAATAAAAGTCTCAGTCACCTATCTATTCTGTCTCAAATCTGCTATACTAGTAAAAGACGAACGTTGAAAGGGAGAAAAATGAAAAGAATTTTAGAGAAAGCCAGTTTGCTGGCCTTATCCACCATGCTGGTTTCGACATTTGCTGTCTCGCCAGCTATTCCGCAGATGATTGAGCATTTTGCCCAGCAGGGAATTGCAGCGGCCCAGGTGGAAAATTTGATTACGGTGACCTCCTTTGCTATTATGGTTACTCTATTGGCAAATGGTCTAGTTGTCCGTTTCTTGTCTGAACGAAACATTATCATTGCAGGGCTTTTGCTTATGGCCATCGGCGGAGCTTTGCCCGTGTTTCTAACTGCTTATCCTCTGATTTTATTGGCTCGAATCTTGCTTGGTTTGGGGATTGGCTTGATCAATGCGCGTGCTATTAACATCATCGGTAATTTTTTCACCGGTCAGGAGCGGGTGCAGATGATGGGCTTGCGTGGTTCAGCAGAGGTTTTGGGAAGCGCAGGGCTTACCCTCCTTGTCGGTTGGTTGACCCAGTTTGGTTGGCAACCTGCCTTCTTGGTCTACCTTTTTGCCTTGGTCATCTTGGCCCTCTTCCTTCTCTTTGTTCCCAAGGAGGAATTGCTGGCTCGCATGGAGGTGAAGGTTGAGGAGAACGCACCCAAGGTCAAGTTGGACAAGACCATGTGGATGATGGGAATTTATCTGGCATTCTTAGCCTTCTTTGTGATCAATGTCAATACCTTTCTGACCATTCGCATTCCTCAGATTGTTTTAGCCAAGGGCATTGGTACTGCTCAGCAAGCCAGTCTCATTCTCAGTCTTATGCAGGTCATGGGGATTGTGGCGGGAACCCTCTTTAGTAGCTTGGTTGGTCGTTTGAAGGGCTGGCTTTTAGCGGTTTCCTACGTGGTCTTTGGACTCGCGGTTGTCGGCATTACCTTTGCGGATAATCTCTGGGTACTGGGCCTCGGTGGTATGGTGTCAGGATTTTTCTACAGCATCATTCTAACCATTGTCTTTAGTCAGGTAACAGACCGAGCACCTAAGGCCTTGCTCAATGCGGTCATGACAATCGTCCTTATGGGCTGCAATATCGGCGGTGCCACATCTGCCATCTTGCCGACCTATCTGGAAAAACTCAACCCAACCCCAACAGGAGCCTTTGGTATCTACGCCATCGGCTGTGCCTTGATAAGCGCTGGCTTGATTTATAAACAACTGAAGAAGTGGGAGTGAGAAAGAACTCGACTGGTCTAAAAAAGAGTTCGTCAACAATTTTTTGTTTTAAGTTGTTGAGCTGAAACAGTCTATCCCCAGACTGTGAGTTATGTGAGCTGGCTATCGTCAGCTTTTATCTCCCACTTCAAAAGGTCTCCCAGACCTTTTGAACTCCCACCCCCGCACAGCTCCAAAGGTTCGGGGAACCTTTGGGGGCTGGAGATAGAGCGAACAGAGTTCGCTACAAAACTGTCTGGGAGACAGTTTGAGGTTGGAGATGAAGCGAACTTTGTTCGCAACAGTCGTAATGGTCAGATTTGGAGTGTAATACACGAACAAATCTGCCAATCAACCACTGCGCTGAGATGTTGACACGAACTCTGAGTAGTAGTCGCTGGGCTTGAGCCCAGCCTCTTTTGGTATAATATTCCTATGTTAGAAAACAACCGCTTAAATGAATTAATACTTCGTTTTCCCGAGGATGTTCAGTTGATTTTTAAGGATATGATTCCCTCCTATCAGTTGGGCTATGCGGATTATGTCTATCAGACAGATCATTACGCCACCCAAAACCGTCGGATTAAAAATTTGGCAAAAAATTTCCGAAGAATGGATTATTTTTACATCATGCCCCTGCCTCAGGATCTGGCATTGGAAATTGCTAACCAATGGCGCTATCAACCACCTTTGGATGCCTATACGATTAGTGCAGACCCCGAGACTTATGCTGAGATGATTTCACCAGAGGCGCGTGGGGACCGCTTTTTTGCAGTCATTCGCAATGCCGCCCTCATGGGCTATTTCTGTATTGATCAAGATGGCGAGACAGTTGACATTCGTTTGGGCATGAAACCGTCTTTGACAGGTCAGGGAAATGGCAGAGCTTTCTACCAGACGATTGAAGACTATGTAGTGGAACATGTTCAGCCAGCTAGTATTACACTGACAGTTGCCACCTTTCATCAAGCAGCTCAAACCCTCTTTCATACTCTTGGATTTACAGAAAGAGAACAGCAAGCAGACTATATCAAAATGGAAAAGAAACTCGTATGCGATTAGATAAATTTTTAGTGGATTGTGGTGTTGGCAGTCGGACAGAAGTCAAGAAAGTCCTGAAAAACAAGCAAGTCACAGTCAACGGACAAGTAGAAACCTCCCCAAAGCAACAGGTTGACGAAAAGACGGACCAAATTGCAGTAGCAGGTCAGGTCTTAAGCCATGAAACCTTTGTTTATTATGTATTGAACAAACCCAAAGGAGTTATTTCAGCAACCGAGGATGACCGCCATCGGACTGTCTTGGACCTGCTAGATGATACAGCTCGCCAGAAGGAAGTTTTTCCAGTTGGGCGCTTGGACATCGATACCCATGGCTTGCTCCTCTTGACCAACAACGGTCAGCTGGCTCATGCCATGCTTTCTCCGAAAAAACATGTTGATAAACTCTACCGTGCACAGGTTGACGGAATTATGACCCAAGAGGATGCCGAACGATTTGCGGCAGGAATGGAGCTGAAAGACTTTACCTGTCAGCCAGCCCAGTTGACCATCCTCTCTACAGATGAAGCTAAGCAGACCTCGCTCGTTGATATCACCATCCGAGAAGGGAAATTTCACCAAGTCAAACGCATGGTGCAGGCCTGTGAAAAGACGGTGACAGACTTGCAACGATTATCAATGGGGCCTTTATGGTTGGATTCCGAACTAGCGATTGGAAAATATCGTAGATTAACAGCTGCCGAGTTAAAGCAATTAGAAGTCTTTGGTGTGGAATTATGAGAAATATTGAAAAAATTTTTCGTGCCCTGCCCTTGATTGTGGTGGCAGGTGCAGTTGTTTATCTTTCGATTTGGATATGGATTGATAATGGGGATTGGACCTACATCATTGCCAGAGTGTCTGGTATGACGGAGAAGCATGCCAATAATTTATCCCTAATTGCCATAGCTATACAGTCTCTATTTTTTACTTCTGACTGGTTTTATAGTCGCATTCGTGCCTTTCTCAATCGTCAGTTAGAACGTACCAAGGGGCTTAATCGGCAGATATATCTGGGCTATAAGGCTGGCATTGAATTCCTGATGGCTCTGCCCAAACGGACCATCTTGTTTAGCTTTTACCTGCTCTTGACGATTTTGGAAAACCTAGGTGTGATTGATAGTGCCAAAGATTATGCAGTCATTGTCATCTTTATCATAGCCGTGGATCGCGTGACTAAAATCTGGCCAGAAGAAAAGCGCAGGATGATGGAGTTTGGTCAGAAGATTAAGAAACGGATTAAGAGTGTGGAATAAGCGGAGAGGTGCATAGATATTTTAAGGAGGCAGTTTTGTCTTCTTTTTTGTTAAAAAAATCAAACAAAATGTAAGATATATATTGCAAAAATAAAAATATAGTGTATAATAAAGTTATAAAAATGTACAGGAGGATGGCTATGGCATGAAAAATATTCGGTTAAAGTTAGCGCGTGTGGAAAAAGATATGACCCAAGGGGATCTGGCAGAGGCTATTGGAGTGACCCGCCAGACCATCGGTCTGATTGAGGCAGGGAAATACAATCCTAGTCTAAGTCTTTGTCTATCGATTTGCCACTGCTTAGGAAAAAGTTTAGATCAATTATTTTGGGAGGAACCAACTGATGAAAAAAATTGTGACTGATGAACGTGTTCAACAGGAAGAAAACCAAGTCTTTGCCTGGGTGGGCAGGACAATGAATATTCTTTTGCCTCTCTCATTTCTCATCAAAAGTCTGGTATTAAAATGGCCGTTTGATACCTATGTTTTTGAACTGATTGCCATGTTGGTTGTTTCAGTCTATCTCTTTTATGGCTATTGGAAGAAAGGGCTTGATATGGAAAGAGGAGCTACTTGGCAGGCTTACCTTTACTTAGGAGGGGTGATTGCTGGGACAACGATTGTAATGGCTTGGACCAACTACCAGACCTATGGACAGCATTATAGTGGCATCTGGGATTGGCATTTTTGGGTGGTGATTTTGATATTCCTCGTCTCTGTTACCTGTCTTTGTTTGCTATTGCTGAACATACTATCTTGGGCGAATAAGTACCGTCAGAAGCAGGTGGAAAAAGAGCTGGCAGATGAACTCGAATAAGCAATGGAGTTCTTATCCCCGCTCTGCCATTTTCCTAAAAAATAATTTTTTTAAAATTCCTTGCTAAAAGTAAGGGCTTATGTTACAATACCAAAAGCGTAGGTTTTTAAACTCATCCCGTGAGGTGAGAAAGACAACAGGAAAAATTATTAAGGGCCTATGACTATGTATATTTAGAAAGTCTGGGTCTTTTTGTGTACCCAGAATGGGAGATTTATGAGTACAAAAGCCAATCTTTTGTTTGATGTCCATGAGAAACCAGCACCGCTTCAAGGGATTTTGCTGAGTTTCCAGCACGTGTTCGCCATGTTCGGTGCGACGATTTTAGTGCCGCTGATTCTCGGTATGCCCGTATCGGTTGCCCTCTTCGCATCAGGTGTCGGGACCTTGATTTACCAAGTAGCGACACAGTTTAAGGTGCCGGTTTACCTAGGTTCTTCCTTTGCCTATATCTCAGCTATGGCCCTTGCTATCAAGGAAATGGGTGGTGATGTGTCGGCAGCTCAGACTGGTATTCTCTTCGTCGGCTTGATTTACGTGTTGATCGCTGCACTTGTCAAAGTTATCGGTACTAAGTGGATTGACAGCCTCTTGCCACCGATTGTCATCGGTCCAATGATTATCGTCATCGGTCTGGGTCTTGCCAACTCTGCCGTGACTTCAGCAGGCTTCGTCGCAGACGGCGACTGGAAAAACGTCGTCGTGGCGATTGCAACCTTCTTGATTGCGGCTTTTGTCAATACCAAAGGGAAAGGCTTCGCCAAGATTGTTCCCTTCTTGATTGCCATTGTCGGTGGTTACGTAATTGCCCTCTGTCTTGGTTTGGTTGACTTCACACCCGTTTTGGAAGCGGCTTGGTTTGAATTGCCAGGTTTCTACCTACCATTTGAAACAGGTGCCTTCAAGTCGTACAATTTCTACTTCGGTCCAGAAATGATTGCTATCTTACCAATTGCTGTTGTAACAGTAGCTGAGCATATCGGTGACCACACCGTTCTCAGCCAAATCTGTGGCCGCCAGTTCTTGAAAGATCCAGGCCTCAGCCGTACCTTGATTGGTGATGGTGTGGCGACTGCTGTATCTGCCTTTATCGGTGGACCTGCCAATACGACCTACGGTGAAAATACAGGAGTTATCGGTATGACTCGCATCGCGTCAGTATCCGTTATCCGCAACGCAGCCCTGATTGCCATTGCTTTCTCATTCTTGGGTAAATTTACAGCTCTTATCTCAACTATTCCAAGTGCCGTTCTTGGTGGTATGTCTATCTTACTTTACGGTGTTATCGCCTCAAACGGTTTGAAAGTTTTGATTGAAAGCCGTGTTGATTTCGGTCAAGTCCGCAACCTGATTATTGCAAGCTCAATGCTGGTATTGGGTCTTGGTGGTGCAGTTCTCAACATCGGTGCCATTACCCTTTCAGGTACAGCCCTCTCAGCCATTGTAGGTATTATCCTCAATCTTATCTTGCCAAAAGCAGAAAAGACTGAATACATGTGATATACAAGCAGAAAGTCAGCTCCGGCTGGCTTTTTTTGAAAATTGCAGAGCAGCTCAGCTATTTCTCAAATTAGTTGACAAAAGAGATATTCCTTGATAGAATAAATGAGGTCCAAAAGGACAAATCTAGCCTTTTCTTGGTTGCAGGTCGCCAACCTGTCACTCGGATTTGGCTCAAAAATAAAGGAGAACGATTATGGCAATCTCAAAAGAGAAAAAAAATGAAATCATGGCACAATATGCTCGTCATGAAGGTGACACAGGTTCAGTTGAAGTACAAGTAGCAGTACTTACTTGGGAAATCAACCACCTTAACGACCACATCAAACAACACAAAAAAGACCACGCAACTTACCGTGGTTTGATGAAAAAAATCGGTCGCCGTCGTAACTTGTTGGCATACCTACGCCGCACAGACGTAAACCGTTACCGTGAATTGATTCACTCACTCGGACTCCGTCGTTAAGATAGGATACAAAAGCTGTCACAAACGGCTGAAAAATAGGAAACTGCCATGTCTTCGGACATTGGCAGTTTTTCTTCTTCGCTAGGATTTTAGCTCGCTCCAACAGTCTAGGAATAGACTGTTGGAGGTTGGAGATGAAGCGAACATAGTTCGTGTCAACAATTCAGAAAGAGCCTGTTTTCAGGCTTTTTTTGTTTTCCTGTTCTTTTCCGAGTTTTTAGGCTGTGTTCGACTGCTCAAGATACGAGAACGCAAAAAATCCGTATGAGTTTCACAGTCCAGTGGACTGTGAAAGGTTTGAGCCATGAAACTCAAAAGCGAAAAGGAGATTGTCACAGCGACTTGTCGCAAGACAATCTATATTTTGCACTAGGATTTTAGCTCGCTCCAACAGTCTGGGGATAGACTGTTGGAGGTTGGAAATGAAGCGAACGAAGTTCGTTTCAGCACAGTCTGGGGATAGACTGTTGGAGGTTGGAAATGAAGCGAACGAAGTTCGTGTTAACAATTCAGAAAGAACCTGTTTTCAGGTTCTTTTTTTTGTTTTCTATTATGTTTGGTTTTGAAAATATTAATATATTGAAATACAAGAAAAAAAGAGGTATAATATGCTTGATACAAGTTTACAAGCGCTTACATAAGCGAAAAATAGTAAAGGAGGACTAGATGAAACGTAGTTCAAAAGACTTGTTTGACAAGCGATACAGCTACTCAATTCGGAGGCTAAGTGTTGGTACAGCTTCTGTTGTTGTGGGTTGTATGTTGTTCGGCAGTCAGATGGTTCAGGCCAATACAGTAGAGGCGAGTGATCCATCCTTAGAATTGGTGACCGATGAGACAGAAGAATTGCCGGTCATTCCAGAGGAAGAAGCTGTGGAAGAAACACCTGCAGTTCTTTCCGAAGGGGGAGAGGTGGGGCAAGATGATGGCTCAGAGTCTGTGACAGAGCTTGAAGCAGTGGCTGCAGAGCCGATGTTGGCACCTGCAGCGGACCTTCCTCAAGCGAATGAGAGTGAGGGTGGTGAGACTCGAGAAGCAACAGCTCAATCCCAAGATCAGGTTGTGGCGCCAGCTAGCTGGACGACCATCCACCATTATAACCAGGTGGACCAACAGGTCAATTTCGACCAAGCCTGGAAATTTAGCTTGGGGGAGACTGCTGGTGCATCTGCCAAGCAGTTTGATGATTCAAGCTGGCAGGTTTTGGATTTGCCACACGACTTTAGTTTGATTCAGGACTATACCCAATCGGGTGAGGCTGAGAGTGGCTACAAGCCAGGAGGAACTGGCTGGTACCGCAAGGCATTTACCGTATCAGAAGAGGTTGCGGCAGGTCGTGTTGAATTGCAGTTTGATGGTGCCTACATGGAGACCGAGGTCTTCATTAACGGGACTTCCTTGGGTGTGCATCCAAATGGATACAGTCCATTTACCTTTGATTTGACAGGCCATGTTCGGGCAAATGAAGAAAATATCATTGCTGTCAAGGTTGTTAACCCTGTTCCAAGTTCACGTTGGTATTCAGGAAGCGGGATCTACCGTTCTGTCCATCTCAATATGACACCTAAGGTTCATTTGGCGGAGTACGGAGTGGTTGTGACCAGTCCCAACCTCAAGGAGTCGAAGACTGGTCAAGGTACAGCTAGTCGGGTAGAAGTTGTGACCGCATTAGAAAATGCTGGTAGTCAGTCTGCGGCTGTTACAGTGAGAACCAGCCTCTTTGAGCGGTTGGCAGATGGCAAGGTCGGAACAAAGGTAGCTGAGAAAACTAGCAGTTTGACGACTATTTCTAGCCAAACCAGTAGCAAGATTCGCACGGAGTTTGATATTAATAACCTCAAACTTTGGTCTGTCAGCAACCCTCATCTTTATATCGTACGGACGGAAATTCTTGATGGTGCAACAGTAGTACAGAGTCGGGATCAGGAGACAGGTTTCCGTTATATTGAATTCGACAATGTTTCTGGCTTTAAGTTAAATGGTGAGAAGCTCAAGTTACAAGGGGTTTCCATGCACCATGACCAGGGCGGTTTAGGAGCTCGTGCCTATTATGATGCCATTGAACGCCAGTTTGAAATTCTCAAAGGGATGGGTGTCAATGCGGTTCGGGTGACCCATAACCCAGCCGCTCGTGCCATGAAAGACATTGCCAATCGAATGGGCATGCTCTTGATTGATGAGGCATTTGATACTTGGGAACGGCCGAAAAACTCCAACGTTAATGACTATTCTCGATTCTTCAATCGTACAATTGGCACAACAGCAGAAAACCTAGTCGGTGCCCGTGCCCAGGACCAGCAATGGTCGGAATTCCATGTGAAACAGATGGTCAAGAGCGGTATCAACGATCCGTCCATTATCATGTGGTCAACAGGAAACGAAGTGCTTGAAGGGATTAGCGGTAGTGCTAGCAATTATGTATCGGTCATCAATCGTCTGATTGGCTGGATCAATGAAGTTGACCCAACCCGTCCGGCTACTATCGGTGATAACAAACTCAAACATGGGGATCGGATCGCGGTTGGTATGGGTGATGCCCTAAACAATGCAACGGTGCGTGGTATTGTCGGTTACAACTATGCCGATGGTAGCAAGTACGACGAAAGCAAAGCCAACCATCCTAACTGGATTATCTATGGTTCAGAAACGGCTTCATCTGTCAATAGCCGTGGGGTCTACAATATCAAAGGAAATGCCAGTCGTTCAGACAAGCAGCGGACAGCCTATGACCAGAGCCATGTTAACTGGGGGCACACAGCTAGTCAGGCCTGGTATGATGTCATCACACGGGATTTTGTAGCCGGTGAGTTTGTATGGACTGGTTTTGACTACCTTGGAGAACCAACTCCGTGGAATGGAGTTGGTCCAGGTACCCAACATGGTTGGCCAGCGCCAAAGAGTTCTTATTTTGGCATTGTTGATACGGCGGGCTTCCCTAAAGATTCCTATTATTTCTACCGGAGCCAATGGAAACAAGACGACACGACGCTCCATGTCCTTCCTGCTTGGAATGACGCAGTCTTACAAAAAGATAGCAACAACCGTGTTGAAGTCGTCGTCTATTCCAATGCAGCCAAGGTGCAGTTGGTTCACATTGCCCCAGATGGAACGCAGCGTGATTTAGGAACCAAGGAATTCACAGAAGTTACGACAGATGCTGGTTACAAGTACAAAATTTACAACGGTGCAGACAAGAGTAGCACCCCTCATAAGAATCTCTATCTGACCTGGCAGGTTGACTACCAGCCAGGCACCATCAAGGCCATTGCCTATGATGCTCAGGGAAATGTGATTGAACGGACTGTCGGTAGCAGTCAGCATTCAACCTTTGGTGCAGCCAGCAAGCTCCTTGCCAAGGTTGCTAAGGTGGATCAAGCTGTGACAGACCATTCTCTAGCTTATATCGAGATTGATGTTGTTGATGCCAATAACAATCTCGTTGTCAATGCTGCCAACCCTGTATCCATTTCTGTCAGCGGACCAGCTAAGTTGGTAGCCATGGATAACGGAAATGCTATGGACCATCAAAGTTATCAGGCAGATAACCGCAAGGCATTTGCCGGTAAGGTCTTGGCTATTGTCCAGATGACGGGTGCGAGCGGTACGGTTTCTGTAACCGCGAGTGCAGATGGGTTGACTGCTTCAACGGTTGAATTTGCAGTGACAGGTCAGGCAGACCAAGCAGCAAACAAGGCTAAGGAATACAAATTATCTAAAAATATTTATATTAAACGTGGGGCAGAAGTGAATCTGCCAACCAGCGTGACAGTTCGCTTCCAAGATGGTAGCGAGGCCGAGAAGGCTGTCAGCTTTGATAAGGCTGCTATTCGAGAGAAATTGGCAACAGAAGACACGGTGACAGCTCGTGCTCGTGTTGCAGACCTGGATTTGGATGTATCCTTGCTGATTTCTGTTATCGATCAGGTTGCGGCAATTAAAAATGTAGCCACCGCGGTTGAAATCGGATCACCACTGGTTTTACCACAGACGGTCGAAGCCTTTTTGGCAGATGGTACCTTGCTCTCATCGCAATTCCCAGTGACTTGGACCCAACCAAGTGACGACCAGTTGCGAACAGAAGGGGTCATCGAGGTGCGTGGAGTTGCAAATGTTTTGGGCGATCAACTTCCAGTAATTGCTAAGGTGCGTGTGGGCAACCGTGCGGTCACTATCGGGGGCAACGTTGCACCAAAAGCAACCCGTATCGAGCAGGATATCCCGCAAAATCTTCAGTCGGATACCCTGATGGCTATTGTTGACGGTGGTTTGCAGGCTTCTGCCAACAACGATGGTGGAGCAAACGAAACCATCTGGTCCAATTACGATGCCGCCCAAGCAGACCGCAAAACAGCGACGCTTAGCTTTGTATATGATACTGCGCAAAACATCGCAGAAGTGTCCATCTACTACCACCGAGACAACTGGTCTCTTCGTCAGCCTAAGTCAGTGACCTTCTCTTATCAGACAAGCTCTAGCGCAGAAGCGACAGTTGCCGCTCATCGCGTGACAGAGACAAAACCAGTCAACGGCTTGACCAAGGTAACCTATCGCTTGGATCGGCCAGTTTCAGCTGAAATCTTTAAGGTGACAGTTGAAAATTCTGACGAGGTTCTATCTGGTCGCAAAACGTCTGTCGGTATTGTTGAGCTGGAATTGAAGACGGCCCTTGAGGCATTTGTCAAGTCGAGTGATGCCAGCATCAATGAGATTCAAATCGGCAACCAAGTCCTCTGCGGTACCTCTATCACCAACAATATGACAGTATCAGGTCGTGGGGATATCACAGCTCGTAACAGTACCAATAATGTCGGAGTGACCGTTCTGCGAACAGCTGACAATACGGTGAAAATCGTTACATCATCTGAAGATGGTAGCCAGTCAGAAACCTATACTTTGACCTTTGTACCGGATAGTCCGACAACAGAAGGTCGCAACTACATTGAGCGGTCGGAGATGACCCTTACTGCGGGTTCTGTGGAAAATAGAGTTAGCGAAGCGGTGGATAATGCCAAAGACTTTAACTTGAACAGCCACTGGCACTCTGCCTGGTCAGGAACAGATATCAGTAACCTCTGGTTAACAGTTGATACAGGCAGAGTTCGCCAGCTAAATGGTTTGGCTTACCGCCATCGTCAGGATGGAAATCCAAACGGTAAGGTCACTAGCTATGACATTTTAGTGAGCACAGATAACCGCACATGGACATCGGTGAAAACAGGTAGCTTTGATGAGAATAACCGTGATTGGCAGGAAGTAAGTTTTGATCCAACTAGCGCTCGTTATATCAAGTTACAGGCTGTCAACACCTTAGGAGATGGTGGTCGTCCAAATCGCTTTATGTCTGTCAGCGAGATTCGTGTCAGCGAATACCTGGGTCAAGTAGAAGCAGTTGCTCTGACAAGTGACCATGTCCGCCTAGCAAGTCAAGAATATGCCTATACAGGTCAAGCCCTGACACCGAAGCCTACAGTTAGAGTCAACGGGGTTACCCTGGTTGAAAATCAAGACTACCGTCTCGACTATCGTGACAATATCGGACAAGTAGGCACCAGCAGTCAGGCAAGTGTCAGAGTGACCGGTTTGGGCCGCTATACAGGAATTGTCTCCCTTAACTTTACCATTCGAGCAGGTCAGGCAGAAACAGTCTCTGATGGAACGGTTGAGACTGCGGATCGGTTCGATGCAACTCGCCCAGCTAGTGCAGAAGTGATTGCGGCGGCCTTGGCGAGCGAGGACTATCTCAATAAGAACTATCAAGTCTTTCCTACCCCTCAAACGGTGACCTATGGTGACGGACTGGTAGCCCTAAACGGCCGTGTCAACCTGGTCATTGGGCAAGGAGTGGATATTTATACTCGTAATCGTCTCAAAGATACCTTGCAGGCCCACCAGATTTCGTATGCAACCAGCACAAGTGCGGTGGAAGGTGCAACCAATATCTATATTGGCATTCATGGTCAGGCTGGTTTGGCCCAAAGTCATCAGGCTAATGCAGGACGTACTGCCCAGCTCTTTGATAAGATTGATGCCTATCGTTTGGTGGTCAAAGACAATGCTATTTCAGTCATTGGTAAGGACACAGATGCAGTCTTCTTTGGTTTGACAACCTTGAAGCACATGCTCAATGACAGTCCAGCTCCAGTTCTGCGTGAAGTAGATGTAGAAGACTTCGCAGACATTAAAAACCGTGGCTTCATCGAAGGTTACTATGGCAACCCTTGGAGTACAGCTGACCGCATGGAATTGATGCGCTACGGTGGTGACCTCAAGCTGACCCAGTATTTCTTTGCACCAAAAGATGATGAATACCACAACAGCCGCTGGCGTGAACTCTATCCAGAAGACAAGCTAGAAGAAATTCGTCAGATGGCACGTGTGGGGAACCAAAATAAGACCCGCTATGTCTGGACCCTCCATCCATTCATGCACAATAGTGTACGTTTTGGAGATGAGAACCATTATCGAGAAGATCTGGAGGTTATCAAGCGGAAATTTACCCAATTGATGGACGTTGGTGTGAGAGAATTCGGTATCCTGGCAGACGATGCCCGTCATCCAGCAGGCGGATTTGCAAGCTACAACCGTCTCATGGCGGATCTGACCCAATGGCTGGAAAGCCAGCAGGCTCAGTATTCTGGTTTGCGCAAGGAGATGATCTTTGTACCGCATGAATACTGGGGAGACGGGGATGAAGCAGAATTGCGTTCGCTCAATGAAAATCTTCCTGAAAGTGCTAGCCTGACAGTGACAGGTGGCCGTATCTGGGGACAAGTGTCCAACCAGTTCCTGACAACCTTGAGCACCAATTTGAGTCAGGGAGGCAAGACCTATCGTCCTGTTCAACTCTGGATCAACTGGCCATGTACAGATAACTCCAAAGAGCACTTGATTCTTGGTGGCGGCGAGAAATTCCTGCAGCCAAATGTTGATGCCAGCCTAATTGGTGGTATCATGCTCAACCCAATGCAGCAATCAGAGCCATCTAAGATCGCCCTCTTCTCTGCTGCTGAATACACATGGAATATCTGGGAGTCAGAAGAAGCTGCCAAACGTGTCAATGACATTGCCTTCAACTTTGTTGAAACAGGCCGCTTTACCGATTCGGAGACCTCCCTTGCCTTTAGAGAACTGGGCAAGCACATGATCAACCAAAATATGGATGGCCGTGTGGTGAAATTGGAAGAATCCCTTGAATTGGCACCGAAACTGACTGCCTTCCGTACCAAGTTGGAAGCGGGAGAGGATCTGACAGAAGACCGTCGCCAATTACGGGCGGAATTTGCTAAGTTGAAGGCCGCAGCCCAACTCTATAAGGAGTCTGGCAATGAGCTGATGCGCAATCAGATTCATTACTGGCTAGATAATACCATTGACCAGATGGATGCCCTAGAATCCCTTTTGACAGCTACCGAGTTTATCGGAAGTGACCAGGCGGATCAATTGTGGAACAATTACCACCAAGGATTGAAACTCTATGAACAATCAAAAGGCTATACCTTCTGGTATGTGAACCATTATGAAAAAGCAGAGCTGGGCGTGCAGCATATCCGACCATTTATCTTGCACCTCTTGGAATTCCTTGCAGGTCAAGTCGAGTCAGAGCTCTATCCAGACCGCATCAATAGCCGATTGATCACCAATCGCTCAGGAGCAGAAGGAAGTGTAGCCAATATCCTAGACGGTGACCTATCGACTCAACTCCTCTTCAAGAATCCAAATACCATTTCGACAGGTGACTATGTTGGTTTGGAATTCAACAAGACCATCGATTTGGACAGCTTGACCTTTGCCATGGGAGCTGTCAGCAACCTGCGTGACACCTTCTCAGCTGCTGCAATCCAATACCAGACAGAAGACGGAGAATGGCTACCAATCCCAGGTCATACTTACACAGGTAGTGAAGCCCTCTTAACCTTCTCTAACTTGGGTCTGAAGGCAAAAGCAGTGCGGATGATTGCGACAAGCGATAAGGCCAATACTTGGTTTGGTATTCGTGATATTGCTGTCAACAAGCCATTAGAAGCCAGTCGCCAGACAAGTGTGGCCATTACCCACAGTAATAATTTGGTTTACAAGGGACAAACCAGTGAAGCCCAAATCAAAGATGGCAATGATGCGACAGAAGCAATGTTTGCTAATGCCAACACAGCTGGCCCTCAACGGGATACCACACCTGCCGAGGCTTGGGTACAGCTTGACCTAGGCCAAGTGAAACCAATCAGCAAGGTTCGTTTGGCGCAGGGAACAGGGGACAAACTTAACAAAGGTGTCTTGGAATACTCTGTCAACGGAACCGACTGGACCAATCTTACATCCCTTTCTGGCGAGCAGCTGAAAGAAGTCAGTCAAGAATTTGAAGCCCAATACATCCGTGTACGCAACACGGAAAACCTGCCAAAATGGTGGCGTATCAAGGACTTCTCAGTAGAGACCAATGAGGGCCGCAGAGACATGGTTGAAACAAGTATCGCCAGTCTGGAAAATAGTCCAGTCTTTGAGACACTTGGTTCCTACCGTCTACCATTGCCTGCAACTACTCAGCTAGCGCCAGGCGACTTTGTGGGCATCAAGTTAGACCGCCTCCACGAATTGGAATCCTTGCAAGCAACAGGTAGTCAATTGGATTTGGTTTATTCACCAAACGCAGTTGAATGGTACCAGCTTGACCAGTTGTCCGAGCAACCTTTGGCTCGCTATATCCGACTCATCAACAAGGGACAGACTAGTCAGGGCCTTGGTAGTTCAGAATTGTTGGTTGAAACTAAGGAAATCCATCCAGATAAGTTGAAATCAACGACCTTAGGCATTAACCAAGTCTATGGCAACAATGATGTTCGTCGGATCAAGAACCTAGATCAACTCTTTGATGGAGTCTACAATAACTTTGTCGAATTTGCAGATGTTCCACGCCAGGGGGGCGAAATTGTCCTAGAACTGGGTGTGCAGCGACCAATCCGTAAGATTCGTGCCTATATCCAAGATGGCACCAAGAACTACCTCCGTGATGGCAAGATTCAGGTCAGCCAAAACGGCCAGGATTGGGTAGATATTGTGACAGTCGGAGATGGTCAGGCCAATGCTTCGAGGGATGATTCTCTGGGAGACGGTTGGACACATGATTCGAATCTGCCAGGCAACCGTTATATCGAAGGTAGCCTGGAAACACCTGTCAATGCCAAGTATCTCCGCATTTATTTCACCGCCAACTACGATTACCGCTTCGTAGGCTTCACAGAAATGGTCATCAATGATGGTGAATTTGTCAAAACCATCAATGATCCAACTGTAACAGGAGACGGTGGTGAAGCTGCCAAGAACCTCTACACCAACTTAGTGGACCGCAAGGTACTCAGTTCCTACAAACCGGCTAAGGATCAGGGACATCTTGTTTACCATCTGTCTGAAAAAACAGAGGTCAACCATGTGAAACTGATTTCTAGTCTTCCAACAGGGGCTAGTGTTCAGCTACGAGCTCGTGTGATTCGCCAAGGCCAAGATGCTGGCCCTGAATGGGTTGAGTTGGGGTCAGTAACCAATAGTCTTCAAACTTTTGTCCTGGGACAAGATGTAGCTCACTTGCTGGATCTTGACCTGTCATGGACTGGTGGACGTCCAGAGCTCTATGAGTTATCTACTTATCATGCGGAAATTGATCAAGAAACTCCAATTGAAGATCAACCAACAACAGGCGGTGAGACCAGCCAGCCAGATCAACCAACAACAGGTGGCGAGACCAGCCAGCCAGACCAACCATCAACAGGCGGCGAGACCAGCCAGCCAGACCAACCATCGACAGGCGGCGAGACCAGCCAGCCAGACCAGCCAACGCCAGGTGGTGAGACGAGTCAGTCAGGTTCAGATGAGTGGGTATGGACTGTGAAGCCAGAAAGTGGCCTCCTGTCTCTGACTCATGAAAAACCACGCCTGGATATTCTCGAAAGAGAACGGGGCTATGGTCGTCAAGGGCTTGACAATCCTGACTTGCAAGTCGGAGTGACTCGCCTGGTACAGGTAGGTAAAGTAGGTAAAGAGCGTGTCTTTGTTCAGGTAGTCACTGAGAATGGAGTTGTTCTTTCCCAACGCATTGTCCATACCATGGTGCTGGAAGAAGCACAGGATGAAATCCTAGAAGTTGGTAGAAAACCGCTAGCCCCACAAGCTGCTAGCCAATCAGCTACCGTTCAAGAAACCAAAGCAGCTGTTTCCAAAGCTCAGTTGCCAGAAACAGGCAGTCAAGACCAGTCCTATCTCCTTACAGGGCTCAGTGTACTTGCGACACTTGGCTTGGTTGCGCGTGCAAAACGCAGAGAAGAATAAGGGGACAGCCCCAAATCTCTTCCCAATGAAAAAGAAGATCAGACCCTAGTCTGGTCTTCTTTATTTTTTCGTTAGAAGAGGGATTTCTATGGGAAAAAAAGGTAAAATTATGGTAAAATAATCTGGATACGTGGTTTTGTGCAAAGCTGAATCCAGTAATTCTATTGGGTTGAACTTTGTAGAAAACACGTAAATTAACAATTAGGAGAACATTCATGTCAAAACAAGTATTTGAAACGGTTTTTGCTGGCAAGAAATTGGTCGTTGAAACTGGTCAGGTTGCCAAACAAGCCAATGGTGCGGTTGTTGTTCGCTATGGCGACTCCACAGTCCTTACAGCGGCAGTTATGTCCAAGAAAATGGCGACGGGTGATTTCTTCCCGCTCCAAGTCAACTATGAAGAGAAAATGTACGCCGCAGGGAAGTTCCCAGGTGGCTGGATGAAGCGTGAAGGCCGTCCGTCAACCGATGCAACCTTGACAGCTCGTTTGATTGACCGCCCAATCCGTCCAATGTTTGCGGAAGGATTCCGTAACGAAGTTCAAGTCATCAACACAGTGCTTTCTTACGATCCGGATGCCTCTGCTCCAATGGCAGCCATGTTTGGTTCTTCATTGGCATTGGCAATCTCAGACATCCCATTCAACGGTCCAATCGCAGGTGTCCAGGTCGGCTATGTCAATGGTGAACTCATCATCAACCCTGACAAGGCTCAAATGGAAGAGTCTCTCCTTGACTTGACAGTAGCTGGTAACAAGGATGCCATTAACATGGTAGAGTCTGGTGCCAAAGAATTGTCAGAAGACATCATGTTGGAAGCCCTCTTGAAAGGTCATGCGGCTATTCAAGAACTCCTTGATTTCCAAAATCAAATCGTGGCAGCAGTTGGCAAGGAAAAGGCAGATGTGGAACTTCTTCAAGTGGACCCAGAATTGCAGGCTGAGATTGTCGCAGCTTACAATGACGATTTGAAAAAAGCGGTGCAGGTAGAAGAAAAATTGGCCCGTGAAGATGCGACCAATGCAGTGCGTGAAACGGTCATCGCAGCCTACGAAGAAAAATACGCTGAGCACGAAGAATTCGACCGCATCATGCGTGATGTCCATGAAATCTTGGAACTCATGGAGCACGCAGAAGTTCGTCGTTTGATTACAGAAGACAAGGTCCGCCCAGACGGTCGCCGTGTCGATGAGATTCGTCCGCTGGATGCAGAAGTGGACTTCTTGCCAAACGTTCATGGCTCAGGCCTCTTTACTCGTGGTCAAACGCAAGCTCTTTCTGTCTTGACCTTGGCTCCAATGGGTGAAACCCAAATCATCGACGGATTGGACGACGAGTACAAGAAACGCTTCTTGCACCACTACAATTTCCCACAATATTCAGTGGGCTCAACTGGTCGCTACGGTGCACCAGGCCGTCGTGAGATTGGTCACGGTGCCCTTGGTGAGCGTGCTCTCGAGCAAGTCTTGCCTAGCTTGGAGGACTTCCCTTACGCTATCCGCTTGGTAGCAGAAGTCTTGGAATCAAACGGTTCTTCATCGCAGGCTTCTATCACAGCTGGTACCCTTGCCCTTATGGCAGGTGGTGTGCCAATCAAGGCTCCAGTTGCAGGTATTGCCATGGGTCTGATTTCAGACGGCACCAACTACACCGTCTTGACCGATATTCAAGGTCTTGAGGACCACTTTGGCGACATGGACTTCAAGGTTGCGGGTACCCGTGACGGTATCACAGCTCTTCAAATGGACATCAAGATCGACGGTATCACACCGCAAATCTTGGAAGAAGCCTTGGCACAAGCTAAAAAGGCACGTTTTGAAATCCTTGATGTCATCGAAGCGACAATCCCAGAAGTTCGTCCTGACTTGGCACCAACTGCACCGAAGATTGACACTATCAAGATTGATGTAGATAAGATCAAGATTGTCATCGGTAAGGGTGGCGAAACCATCGATAAGATTATTGCAGAAACTGGCGTGAAAATCGATATTGACGAAGACGGTCTTGTGGCGATCTTCTCACCAGATCGCGATGCGATTGAACGGACCAAGGAAATCATTGCAGGTCTTGTTCGTGAAGCAAAAGTGGACGAAGTCTTCCAAGCAAAAGTGGTTCGTTTGGAGAAATTCGGTGCCTTTGTCAACCTCTTTGACAAGACAGACGCCCTGGTCCACGTTTCTGAAATGGCTTGGACCCGTGTCAATAAACCAGAAGACCTAGTTGAAATCGGCGACATTGTCGATGTCAAGGTTATCAAGATTGACGACAAGGGCCGTGTCGATGCTTCTATGAAGGCTCTTCTTCCAAAACCAGAAGGTTATGTGGAGCCAGAAAAACGTGAGCGTTCTGACAGACCACGCCGTCACAAAGACAACAAAGAGAAAAAAGATAACAACTTTGGTGAATTCAAATTCCACAAGGTTGAAAAGAAATAAGCTGAGTAGACAAGTTCGGTAGCGGGCTTGTCTTCTCGCTAGAAGGAGTGACTATGGGTTGGTGGAAGGACACCATTGAGATTGTAAAAGAAAAAGATCCGGCAGCACGGACGACCTTGGAAGTTCTTTTGACCTACCCAGGTGTCAAGGCATTGGCTGCCCACCGTCTATCCCATTGGATGTGGAAAAAAGGCTTTAAACTCCTGGCTCGGATGCACAGCCAATTTTGGCGCTTTTGGACCAATATTGAGATTCATCCAGGCGCCGAGATTGCTTCGGGGGTCTTCATTGACCACGGAGCTGGTTTGGTTATCGGAGAAACCGCTATTATCGAATCAGGTGTCATGCTTTACCACGGCGTAACGCTTGGTGGAACAGGAAAGGATACGGGCAAACGTCATCCAACCGTTCGAAAAGGTGCCCTTGTCTCTGCCCATGCTCAAGTGATTGGCCCCATTGAGATTGGGGAAAATGCTAAAGTGGGTGCAGCTGCCGTTGTCCTAGCCGATGTTCCAGCAGATGTGACAGTGGTCGGTATGCCAGCTAAAATTGTCCGTGTACACGGTCAAAAAGATGAGAAGGTCATTCATGACATGGAAGATGGCCGTGAACACTACACCACCAAACTGGCAGAGCTGAGAGAAGCCAGCCACCATTCGTCGCATTTGTAGGATTGAACCAAGGGTGCAAAAGGAGTAACAAATGAAAGCATTTAAAGGAAGCGACTGGCTCTATCCAGTCAATTTGGTTTTGGCCATTGTGTTGGCTGTTTTAAATTATAGCCAGGGGTCCTATGGGCTCGGTCATATCTGGGCTGCCTTGGCAATCTTTTGGGTGATCCGACTGGTCTTGCTTTGGATCCAGCGGAAGAAAAAGTAGGAGAAAGCATGATAAAAATTTACGATACCATGACCCGCAGTTTGCGTGACTTTGTGCCCTTGGAAGAGGGCAAGGTCAAGATGTATGTTTGCGGTCCGACGGTTTACAACTATATCCATATCGGAAATGCCCGTAGCGTCGTGGCTTTTGATACCATCCGCCGCTATTTTGAATACCGTGGTTTTGATGTGACCTATATCTCCAATTTTACGGATGTGGATGACAAGATTATCAAAGCTGCTAATGAAGCTGGCATGACAACCAAAGAACTGTCTGATAAGTTTATCACAGCTTTCAAGGAAGATGTGGCAAAGTTAGGTGTCAAACCAGCTACCAAAAATCCTCGGGTTATTGACTACATGGATGAAATCATTGATTTTGTGCAGGTCTTGATTGACAAGGGGTACGCCTATGAAGCGGCTGGCGATGTTTATTTCCGAGTGGAAAAGGCTGAGAATTATGCTCGCTTGGCCAATAAAACCCTGTCAGACTTAGAGGCTGGTGCATCTGGTCGGGTGGAGGGAGAAGGTCAACTCAAAGAACACCCCTTCGACTTTGCCCTGTGGAAAACTGCCAAGCCAGGTGAAGTGTCTTGGGAAAGTCCTTGGGGAGCAGGTCGTCCAGGTTGGCATATCGAGTGTTCGGTTATGGCGACAGAGATTTTGGGAGATACCATTGATATTCACGGTGGTGGTGCGGACTTGGAGTTCCCCCACCATACCAATGAAATCGCCCAGTCTGAGTGCAAAACAGGTCAAACCTTTGCCAACTACTGGATGCACAATGCCATGCTCAATATCAATGATGAGAAGATGTCCAAGTCCTTGGGTAATTTCCTGACAGCCCATGATATGTTGGAACAAATTGACGGTCAGGTCTTGCGATTCTTCCTATCTACCCAGCACTACCGCCGTCCACTCAACTACACTGAGAAGGCTATTTCAGATGCGGAAATCAATCTTAAATATCTAAAAAATACTTATACACAACCTGTGCAAAACTCTGTGGATAAGTCAGGTCTTGAATTACACTTGGCGGCCTTTGAAGCGGCAATGGATGATGATTTCAATGCGGCAAATGGGATTACGGCTATCTTTGACTTTGCCAAATGGATCAACTCAGGCAACTACGATGAAACTGTAAAAGAAGCTTTTGGCAGAATGCTCGCCGTCTTTGGCATCGTCTTTGAAGAAGAAGTCTTGGACAGCGAGATTGAAGCCTTAATAGCAGAACGTCAAGCGGCGCGTGCCAATCGAGACTTTGCGACGGCAGACCGCATTCGTGATGAATTGGCAGCCCAGGGCATCAAGCTCTTGGATACCAAGGATGGTGTGAGGTGGACACGTGACTAAGGCAGTAGATGTCAATCTCATCAATGGAATTGCCCTGGCTTTTGAAGGGGATGCTGTCTATTCCATGTATATCAGAAGGCACTTGATTTTCAAGGGGCTGACCAAGCCCAATCAATTGCACGGTGAGGCTAACAAATACGTCTCGGCCAAGGCTCAGGCAAGCCTGATTTCTGCCCTCTTAGAAGCTCAGCTATTGACAGAAAAAGAGGAAGAAATCTATAAACGGGGTCGCAACACCAACAGTCACACCAAGGCTAAGAATGCGGACGTAGTCACCTATCGGATGTCCACAGGTTTTGAGGCGGTTTTGGGCTATTTGCACATGACCGAGCAGATGGAACGCCTGGATGAACTGGTGGGCTGGTGTATTGAGACAATTGATATGACAAAATAAGGCTATCTAGCCTTATTTTTTTTGTCTTTTTTGACAAGATTTTTAAGAAAACGTTTTCTGTAATTTTATTCATTTCTTCTTATAAATATAAGTATATATTGCCAGATTTTTCTTATATCTTTCTAACTTTAAAGATGCATTAATAAATATAAGTCTATTTGTAAGGAATGTATGTTTTTCATCTATTTTTTACATATTAATAACTGGACAAACCACTTGAATTTGTGTATTTTTTATGATTTAATGGAAACTGGTGTAGAGCCTAATATATTAATATATAAGAGAGGAGAATGGAAATGTCTAGTTCGACGAAACATTCAAAAAAACGTTTTGATTGGTTCAGTAGACGACAGCGTTTTTCGATTCGCAAATACCATTTTGGTGCAGCTAGTGTCTTGCTAGGTGTTACCTTGGCGAGTTTGGCAACAGGTTCCTTGGCCAAGGCAGATGAGGTTCAGCCTCAAGAAGGAGCTGTGACGGTAGAAGTTGAAAGTGCTGGGACTGCTGAAGTCATCGAGACTGCGGTGCCTTTAGAGGCAGAAAAAGTGGCATCAGCTCTTCCAACTGAGACTGTCAGCCCAACCCCGGAGGCTGTAGAGAGTCTTACGCCTATCGATATCACTTCTGAAGCAAGTACAGAAAGTACAGAATCAGAAGAGACCCTTGTACTACCAAGTCTAGATCTGTCTCGAGCTGCAACGGAAACGGAGTCTCCTGCAACAAGTGATGGAAAGATAGAAGAAACTGTAGCGCTTGTTCCTGCTGAAGAAACAGAGGCTAAGGCAGACGAGTCTATAGAGGTCGCTGCAGAAGAAGTGCCTGAAGCAGAGCCAGAACCTGAAAAACGGAAGGCTCACCTTGTTTACAGTATTGAGTATGTCAATGCTGATACTGGTAAACGAGTGTCAAGAACACCGCATGCCCTCTATGTGGAGACGACACAGGAGCGTGCGGAAGTTGATTTTTCTATGACCGCTCAACCACCTGCAGGTTATAGACTGGTGGATGGTCAAGCCAACCACCAGGTTCAGACTTTAACTGAGGAGACTACAGCAGTTTACCGTTTCTTGGTGGTGAAGGAGGAGGAACAGACTGCTCCTCAAGAAGGTACAGGTTTCCGTGCGACGACAAACACCACTCAGGGTGAAGATGTGACGGTCTATACAGGGACAGAGCATTACAAAAACTTCCTCAACCGAAACAAGGACAAACTGCTTGACCAGATTACCTGGATTGACTTCTCGGATCCAACAACGATTTTCAATACTGGGCGAGTGCGCAACCAAGCAGTAGGTGGTAATGTGATGGCACCATCGCTTCAAGTCGGGACTGTTTTCCGCAAGGAATTGGCTCCAGGCTATGTGGTCGAGTTGGAAGTTATCGAACTGAAACCCTTTGAAGCGACTGAAATCTACCATGAGCGAGTGAAGGGGACTGACAAGGAGCAGTACTATAACCCTGATCGTAAAAACCACAATATTAAGGATGGTACAGAGGCGCATATCATTGCGGTAAAACAGGATCCTACATGGTCTCATGTAAGACAACAGGGATTAAACTTTGGGAACAAGGCAGTAACCTTGCAATCTGACAAAGATGGTGGAAACGTTGGAGTCAAATTCCGTGGTAGGGCAACCTATAATGGAAATGAAGTTCCTCTCAACTTCGTCTTTATGTCCGGTGAAGAAGCTAAAGTTAACGAAATTGAAATTTACACTACCAATGGTGAAGGTTTTGAACTCTTAGGAGAACTGTCGAATTCGACCACAACCTCTTCTTACAAGGTAAATGGTGATGCAGATGTTAACTGGGGACTAGATTATATTAAAGGGACCAACAATACTATGTCCACCCCAGATTGGCGAGAACGCTGGAATAGATTTCTTTATTTGAACAAGGGGACTGAAGATGTTGTAAATAGTGAGGGTGAAGTTATCCAAAAAGGCTCCATCTCAACTGCTAAACAAGTTTTTCGTGATCGATTGACAGGAATCACCTATGTAGATGGCATTGGAACCCAGGTATTTGGTCCAGTCAGCAACCGCATGCCAAGTACTACAACTAACTTGAGTTACTCAACTCCCTTGATCTTTACACGGAATGCGACCGAAGTAGGTATGTATATCGCTTCACGTGGTCGTCAGTCTGCCATGATTGGGGTTGTGGTTGCGGACTTTGGGGATGCGCCAGATTCCTATGGTCGTCCGTCTCATACTATCCAGATTACAAATGCAACCAAGCACCCATATTTAGGAACCACTCGTGGAGACATCGACTTTGTTCCAGAAGCTATCCCACCTGGAGCTGCTTCTTGGGTGCAGGATGAATTGATCTCTTCTTGGGATGAGGGTCCTAACCAATTGATGGGGAAAAATGTTCAGAAGAACAACAACTATACCCTCCATCATTCCAATAATGGCACCTACAGCCTACAATTTGAAGCAGATCCAAATACCAACGCTACAGCCTATGTTCAGGGATGGATTGACTTTAACAACAACGGCAAGTTTGATAAGGATGAAAATTCAGGCGTTCTTGCAATTACTAACAAGGGGACACATACCCTGACATTCTCCAATATCAAGCAGATTTCAGATGAAAACCTGCACAAGTTGGGAGTTCGTCTGCGGATTGCCATTGATCGTCAGGATATCTTGACACCTGATTTGCCAGCTTATTCTGGTGAGGTAGAAGACTTCCAGATTCAGTTGACGCACCCACCACGTAGTGAAAAGGTTGAAACTCGCAATGTGCAAGGGCAGAGCCAAACAGGAACTCTTCGCTTCTATGCCTTTGGTAGCGAAACTTACTCAGACATTCGAGCGACGATTGACACGACGATTGCACCTGTGATGGTTGATGCTGACAACCGAGAAGTTGGTAGTGATCGTTTGGATAATCAAGGTTTCTTCTATGTTCAGGGAGAAGGGAAGTATAAGGTCGAGGCTGTCGGTAAGGATGTACGAGTTACCTTTGTGCCGGATCCAGGATTTATCACAGAGTATGCAGATGGCCGCAAGGTCAATCAAGCAAAAGGGATCAGCGTCCGCCGGACAGCGACGGTATTGGATAGCAATGGTCAACCATATACGACAGGTTGGACTGCTGCCACTATTGACAATGGTTTAGAAAATACTTCCGAGCAGATTTCGACAATGGATGGTCGTTACATTCCGCATGTTGTTGCCATTGCTCCGACAGGCACGCCTGCCATCTCTGTTAAGATGCAAGGTGAAGTGCAGACAGGCCGTCCTGAGTTCGTATCCGGTTCTCAAGCAGTTCCGATGGGAAATACTGTCGATGCTTCAGGCCAAACTCTTGCAGGCGATGCACAACCAAAATATCCAATAAAACTGATTGATAAGTCCAACCAAGAAGTGGAGTCAACCAATGCCTATGCACGAGTGGCAGGTGTTGAGACTGTCGTGGGAACCTACTCCATCGATGGCAAAACAGGTATGGTTACCTACACGCCAAATGACGCTGGGAAACGCTTTGTTGGTGAATTGTTACCTGCGGAAGTGATTGCTCGAGATGCAAATGGTGCAGAAGCCAGAACAACTTACACACCAAGCATCATGCCAGTTTTACCGATTGCAGAACCTGCGACAACGGTTGGTCTGCAAGGGAAAACACAGTCAGGTCGTGTTCATTTTGCCAAATCTCCTACAGCTCCATCTGGTGTTGCAGATTTGATTGGCTCTAGCTTGACCCTGCTCAATGAACAAAATGCCCCTGTAACAGAACTTGTAATAGCAGGTCAGGGCACCTATCGTCTGGAAAGTGATGGTAGCATCACCTTTGTGCCATTAGCTACCTTTATTGGTCCAGCAACAGCTGTCAAGGTGCAAATGACAGACAGCAATGGTAGTCTTGCTACAACAACCTATACCGCGATTGTGGTGGAGGCACGCCCAGTTGGTCGTCCACAGGCGACTTATGGCTTGAAAGGGGATGTACAGACCTCTAGTCCAGACTTCTTTACACCAGGTCAGGTGGATTTAGATGGTGATCGCAACTACGATCCTGTGAAGGAAGTAGTGGACTTGAACAAGGCCAGCTTGACTCTGGTCGATGCAGGTGGTCAAGATGTTCGAACGGTTCGTGTGGAAAACCAAGGTGAGTATCGCTTGATGGATGATGGTACCATTACATTCACCCCTGATCAAAACTTCGTAGGACAGGCAAATCCTGTGACTGTTAAGATTGCGGATGTTAATGGAACAAGTGCGACGACTCTCTACACTCCAACGGTCATTGAGGTTCCAGAAGATCAGTTAACAGAAACAGTGACGCGTACCATTCGCTATGTGTATGCTAACGGTAGTCAAGCTTTTGAGCCTTCTGAGAAGACCTTACACTTTACCCGCACAGCAACTGCCAACCCGTTGACTGGAGATATTTCTTACTCTGAGTGGACAAGCACAGATGCGGACTTCCCAGCTGTGACTTCGCCTAGCTTGACCAACTACACTGCTAGCCTCCAAGAAGTTTTGCAAGAGACAGGGGTTGCAGCTACAGCTGATGACCAGTCTATCACAGTCATCTATCGTGAAAATGAGAAACAACTAGCAACCATTACCTTTAAGACAGAGTCAGGCACAGAATTAGCCAAAGATAGTCAAACTGGCCACTCTGGTAGCCCGATTAGTTACGATCCAAGCGCCCGCATTGCTGACTTGGAACAACGTGGTTATGTTTTAGTGAGAAATGATTTCGCTGCTGAGTCTGACAAGACCTTTGACAATCAACTTGACAGAGACCAGAATTGGGACATTGTCTTTAAAGAAAAGGTTGTTGAGTCTGTGCCAGATAGACCGCAAAACCCGGGTGACCCAGTCGATCCGAACAATCCAGCTGGTCCACGTTGGGAAGCTGTGGTGAAGACTGTCACACGAACGGTTTCCTACAAGTATGATAGTCAGGATGGCAGGGAAGCTGCACCGACTCAAGAAACTAGCGTCACCTTCAAACGTACGGGCTCTTATAATTTTGTGAGCAAGCAAGTAACCTATACGGACTGGGTAGCAGACCAGGCAGATACGGTCTTGGAAGGCCGAGCACTACCTGTCTTGGCAGGCTATACTGCGACGAGCGCCTTTGAAAATGGACAAGCGGTTCTTGTTGCTTCAACGACTCAGGACCGCACCGTTACATCTTTGAGTGAGAACATCACAGAGCTTGTGGTCTATACAGCAGATACGCAACAAGCAAGTATTTCTTACAAGTTGGAAAATGGTCCAGTTCTGGCACCGACAGATACGGTGACAGGTCCAAGTGCGAGTCCTATTAGCTACGATACAAGCGCGCGGATTGCTGAATTGGTACAAAAAGGCTATGTCTTAGTACGAGATGGTTTTACAGACGTCCCATCACCAGTATTTGACCTGGATAGCTTACAGCACCAAAGCTTTGAAGTTATCTTCAAGGAGCAGATCATCACTATCCGACCAAATGAACCGAAAGAGCCAAATACACCTGTCAGCACAGATCCAAATGGCCCTCAGTACCCAGACGGTTTGAAGGAATCGGATTTGAAGGATACGGTGGTTCGAGTGATTCGCTATCTCTATGAAGATGGTACGGAGGCTGGTGATCCGGTTCGTGAAGAACTTGTCTTTACCCGGACAGCTACCCTAAACGTGGTGACCAAGGCGATTCAGTATGGTCCTTGGGAATCAGTGGACAATCAATTTGACTTGGTGCCAACCCCTGAAAAAGCAGGCTATACGCCAGACCAGGCTGAAGTTGCAGCTCAGGAGAATGTTCAGGCCTTGTCTCCTGATAGCGAGATTCGGATTGTCTACCGTAAGAATCGTCAGTTAGGAAGCATTCGTTTTGTAGATGTGACCAAGCCAGACGCACCTGTTCAATTGAACCAAGTTCCTCTAGTTGGGAAGACCGCAGAGCCATTTGCCTATGACACAAGTGCCCTTGAAGCAGCCTATAGTTCAATGGGCTACCAAGTGACCAACCGTGATGGCTATAGCAAGGATGGCGTGTTTGACACCATCGCAGATAATTCTCAAGACTTTGTCTTTGAATTGGTACAGCGCACATCTAGTTCGACTCCTGACAATCCACAGACTCCAGGTACACCAGTAGATGCTTCTAATCCGAATGGACCGAAGTGGGAGGCCGTGACCAGTGAGATTAGCCGCACAGTTTCTTACCACTTGGACACCGTTGATGGACAAGTAGCACCAGGTACAACAAGTGCTACGACAAGCGTACGTTATGAACGGACAGGCATTTACAACCATGTAACCAAGCAAGTGATCTACACACCTTGGGTAGCTGAGAATGCCGATACGACCTTGGAAGGTAGGACATTACCAGTAGTAACAGGCTATGTAGCAACAGAAGCGAGCCGCAATGATCAGGCAATTGCGCCGAAAGATACAGAACAAGCGATTGACATTTTACCATTGGCAGCCAATATCGTGGAGCGCGTGGTTTACAAGTCCTTGTCAGAATGGCGCATTACACCACCGCCAGGCAAGGATCCAGTTCCACCGATTGCCTATCCAAATCATCCAATGGATCCAACTAAACCTGCTGATCCAACTCCAGCTCCGGGCATTCCAGTTCATGAAGGTTTTATCCCAGTAGGTCCAGATGGACAGGATTTACCAAAAGATCCTGTAACCAATCTATACCTACCTCCTGTTCCAACAGATCCAACACAGCCGACGGATATTCGCTACCGTGCGCTTGAGCAGACAGCTGTTGTTCGTTATGTATTGGATGGAACTGAGCAAGACTTGGTGCCGGCTGTTCGATTGACCGGTGACTCAGAAGCCCGCATTGAACATAGTGCCCAGGCTACGATTGCCCAGTTGGAAAATGAAGGCTACACACTTGTAACAGATGGTTATAGCTTGGATACTGGTCGCTTCTATGATACCGATAGCAATCAGGACCAGGAATTCCGAGTAAGCTTTAAGGAAACGGTTGTGACGATTGTTCCAACAGATCCGAAAAACCCAGGAGATCCAGTTGATCCAAGCAAGCCAAACGGGCCAAGCTACCCAGATGGATTGACAGCCTCTGATTTGAAGGAATCTGTGACCCGCACTATCCACTATGTCTATGCTGACAGCAGTCAAGCTGCACCTTCCCATAGTGAAACGCTTTACTATACGCGAAAAGCTCAGGTAAACTTGGTGACTAAGGTTGTGACCTACGAGGCATGGACAAGCCTTGATGATCAATTCAAGGCAGTTGATTCGCCAGTAATTCGAAACTTTACACCTGATCAAGTTCGAGTGGCGGAAAAAACTAGCGTGGATGCCCTTGCGCCGGATGAGGTGATTACTGTCATCTACCGAGAAAATGGCAAGCAGTTGGCGACCATCACCTACCGCTTAGAAGCTGGAACGACAACGGTTGAAGTAGCGAAGGATAGCCTAGAAGGTCACCCAGAACAAGACATTGCCTACACAACTACAGACCGAATTCGCGCCTTCGAACAATTGGGTTATGAATTGGTTTCAGATGCGTTTACAGCAGCTAGTCCACAAGAGCGTCTCTTCGATAGTGTTGAAAATAATATCCAGAATTTCGATGTCATCCTGAGAGCGAAACTCACTACTATCCAGCCAAATGATCCGCATGAACCCGGCAAGCCAGTTGATCCAAATAATCCAACTAGCCCAGTCTTGGAGGACTTGACAGAGACGGTGACGCGACGGGTGAAATTTACTGACCAACAAGGAACAGAATTGGTAGCTAGTCCAACTCCAACAACAGCTCAATTCATTCGAACAGCTACCTATAATCATGTGAGCAAGGTAGTAACTTACTCAGATTGGATAGCGGTCGATGCAGTGGTAGAAGGTAGCCCGATTCCGGTAGTTAAAGGCTATATTGCAACAACTGCTACTGCGAATGGGGAAGAAGTACATCTGGGCTCTATTGCCAAGGATAAATCAGTCAAATACAATTCAGAAGACATTGATGAGGTTGTCATCTACAGCCCACTCGGTTCATGGACCCCTCGTGTACCAGATGGATTCGATCCAATCCCACCAGTTGTCTACCCGAACCACCCAACAGACCCAACTGTTCCAGGTACAGACCGACCAATCATTCCGTTCGTACCGGGCTTGACGCCAGTTGTGCCAAACCCAGACAACCCATCTCAACCAGTGCCACTGACACCGGTGGATCCAGCAGACCCAAGCCAGGGCTACTACCTCCCACCAGTGCCAAGCAACCCAGGTCAGGACAGCCCAATCTTCTATGAGAAGGACAAGCAGGCCGGTCGCATCAGCTTTATCAATGTGACCAATCCAGACCAACCAGTTGTTGTGGACACCGTGACCTTACAGGGTCTGACAGGCGATGCCTTCGGTTATGACCCAAGTGACAAGGTGGCT
>NZ_JAEUXI010000004.1 GCF_016775005.1 Streptococcus suis
CAAACCAAGCGCCTAAACAGGTAGCCTTGCCAGCAGCTAGCTTACCAACCAGTCAAAAAGAAAGCAGTAAGTCTGATGCCAAAACACTTCCAAACACAGGAAGTCAGGAACAGATGGCGATGACTGTCTTAGGAACTGTTGGACTATTAGCAGGTCTAGGTCTAGCAAGTCGACGCAGACAAAAGAAATAGACAGAAAGAGAAGGAATTTCCTTCTCTTTTTACTTGAATAAGGCAGTGACTCTTGTTATACTATTTTTAGAAAGGTGATGTAAATATGAAAAAGAAGATGAAATAGGATTGGTTTGCCAGGTTATCGCTCAGCAAGTGATGGCGGCATTGTTTATACTCCAAAGGGGAACTATATTGTATCAATTATGTCCAATGCAGACGGGCGACTAGGCTTACTAAACCCAACTGTTTCAGCCCTTCATGCTATTCACCAACAAATCAAACCCTAATTTTGTTTTTGAAAAAATAATGTAACAATTCTGAAAAGCATAAATTCTTTACAACTTATTTGCGGTATGTTAATATATAAACGTATGGAGATAAGTTATGAAAAAAGAAGATAGTAAAGAATTAAAGTACATTGATAACCGAAGAATGGAGCTGGAAGCACGTTTATCTGCCTTGAGAAATCAACGAGGCTACTTGGGCAAGGAAATTGCTAAGCTTGCAGCAGATTTGAACTCACTTAGCCAGAGAGCCGATTCACTTAGAAAGAGAAGTGGTTAATTGTCTCAGAAGAAGCTCTTCTTGCTTACCTTGAGAAGATTGAAAAGATCGATTTAGAAGCTCCTATTCGGCAAATAACAGAAGATGAAACGTTATTAGAACAGGTAAAAGCACTTGGAAACGGAACCTATCCAGTTTCAAGCGGAGCTTTTCGAGTGGTCGTAAAAGATAACATCGTCATCAATATATTGTTAAATGAAACAGAGTCATAGGAATTGTTACATACTAAGCCGCAATTTGCGGCTTTTTTGTATTGGATAAACATATTTTCTTTTCACTTTTGAACATGGTATAATAGTAAGATAAGGAAAAAGTATGTAAATACAAGTGAAAGAGGAGGAAAACGTTACATGGCAATTATTCAATGGTTTCCGGGCCACATGTCAAAAGCTCGCAGGCAGGTGCAGGAGAACATCAAGCACGTTGATTTCGTGACTATTTTGGTCGATGCCCGCTTGCCCCTATCCAGCCAAAACCCTATGCTGACCAAGATTGTTGGCAACAAGCCCAAGCTAATGATTCTCAACAAGGTCGATTTGGCAGACCCTGTTCGTACCAAAGAATGGCAGAGCTACTTTGAAGGTCAGGGCATTCGTACCCTTGCTATCAACTCAAAAGAGCAAGCGACGGTGAAAAAAGTGACCGACGCAGCCAAGAGTTTGATGAAAGACAAGATTGAACGCCTCCGCGAAAGAGGGATTCAAAAGGAGACCCTGCGAACCATGATTATCGGTATTCCAAACGCTGGAAAATCCACCCTCATGAACCGTCTGGCTGGAAAGAAAATCGCCGTAGTCGGCAACAAACCAGGTGTGACCAAAGGCCAACAGTGGCTCAAGTCCAACAAGGACCTTGAAATCCTTGATACACCAGGTATTCTCTGGCCTAAATTTGAGGACCAGGAAGTTGGACTTAAGTTGGCTCTGACTGGTGCGATTAAGGACCAGCTCTTGCCTATGGACGAGGTCACTATTTTTGGTTTGGACTATTTCAAGGCCAACTATCCAGAACGCCTGCAAGAACGGTTTAAGGGTATGGATTTGGAGCAGGAAACGCCTGAACTCATTATGGACTGGACCAAGAAATTGGGCTTCCGTGATGATTATGACCGTTTCTATAGTCTATTTGTCAAGGACGTTCGAGACGGGCGTTTGGGCACCTATACATTGGATAAGGTGAGTGACTTAGATGGCAACGATTAAGGAAGTGTCTGCTCTGCTGGCTCAGGTGGACAGTCTAGACAACCCTGTCTGGGCGGAACTAGCTCAGGATGAGCGAGCAGGTGTCCAGTCTGCTATCAAGAAACGCCGTAAGGAGCTGGAAAAAGAAGCAGCTGAAGACGCTCGCTTAGAAGCTATGCTATGCTACGAAAAAGCCCTTTATGAAAATGGGGTAGAGTTAATCGCTGGTATCGACGAAGTCGGCCGGGGGCCTTTAGCAGGTCCTGTGGTGGCAGCTGCGGTTATCTTGCCCAAAGGGTGCAAAATCCGCTACCTCAACGACTCCAAGAAAATCCCCAAGTCCAAGCACGAGTCAATCTACCAAGAAGTCATGGAGCGGGCGCTGGCAGTCGGTGTAGGTGTCAAAAATGCAGCTGTCATCGACCAGGTAAACATCTACGAGGCGACCAAGTTAGCTATGTTAGAGGCTTTGGGAAAGCTGAACCAAGAGCCTGAACATCTCTTGATAGATGCAATGAAGTTGGATACCTCCATACCGCAAACCTCTATCATCAAGGGGGATGCCAACAGCCTTTCTATCGCAGCGGCCTCTATCGTGGCCAAGGTGACGCGGGATAAGATGATGGCGGATTATGACAAGGAGTTCTCAGGCTACGGCTTCGCCAAAAATGCAGGCTATGGAACGGCAGAGCATTTGGAAGGCTTGAACAAGCAAGGCATCACGCCCATTCACCGCAAAACCTTTGAGCCCATTAAGTCTATGGTAGCAGGGGGAAACTAGTCTTGACGGTCTTTTTCTGCTTATTTTTAGCGGCTATCGGTTTGTTTGCTCTCATCTATTTCTGGGAGCGGCGGTCGATTTTTATCTCACTGTTTGCCTTGAACATCCTCGTCTGGGCCTTGGCATGGATTATCTCGACAGGCATTCTCGAAAACAATGAAATCTTGCGCTTGCTGGCTATAGCCGTGGCGATGGTGCTTTTTTTAGCCTTATTAAGTGGTCCATTTGTCCTGCTTTTCACGCTTTATCTAAATGGCTTTCAGATTTTGAAGAGAGAAGGGGTTCGCTTCCATAATTTCCTATCCATGGGACTGGCGGTCGCCCTGACTTTCTATCTCTTCATCGCTCCCTTTGTGGTTCAATCCCTTTCAGGTATCAGCTTTTTCAACATGCTGTTCGTCTACGTTGGTTTTTTGGTGTCCTATGCCATTATTATCAGCATGCTCTATACCACGTCTAGCTTTGTCAATTTGGTCAATCTCTTCCCAGGAAAGCTTGATTATGTCGTGGTCTTAGGTGCTGGCTTAATTGGTGACAAGGTAACGCCACTCTTGGCTTCGCGGATTGAAAAAGGCATAGCGATCTACCAGAAACATCCTGGCAGCAAGCTTATCATGTCAGGCGGACAGGGTCCTGATGAACTCCTGGCAGAGGGGCAGGCTATGGCTAATTATGCCTTGGAACAGGGGATTCCTGCGGAAGATATTGTGATAGAAAACCAATCAACCAATACCGAGGAAAACTTGAAATTTTCCTATGCCCTGATGAAACCTGGTTGTCGCTTTGCCCTTGTAACCAATTACTATCACGTTTTCAGAGCTCTGCTATTGGCACGACAATTGAAAATCAAATGTATCGGATACGGCGCAAAAACCAGATTTTATTTTAGCCTTAATGCCTTCATTCGGGAATTTGTAGGCTATGTGGTCATGAGCCGAAAGGCGCATTTGGTATTTTTGAGCATCGTGTCAGCCCTTTATCTGATTGGAGTGATCATCAGTTTAATGCATTAAAAAACAGCCTCTAGCTACATGTCTAGAGGCTATCATTTTATTTAGAGATAGGGCCTTGCCATGCTTCCATACCTTGAGAGAAGGAGTAGGCTGAGTAACCTTGCTCCAACAGGATGTTGTTGGCTTGCTGGCTTCTCTTCCCAGTCTTGCAGATTAGGTAATAGGTCCTAGACTTGTCAGCCTGAAATTTGTCCAAACTTGTAAGTGGGCAATTGATGGCTTGAGGATGGTGACCTCTTACAAATTCATCTGGATCTCGAACATCTAGCAGAACAGCTTGTGGATTTTCAAGCACGTCTGTTAAGCTCTCTAGGGGAAGGGAGTGCAGTTCTGGTGAGAATACTGTCATGGAATGCTTGTCCTTTACATCTTGAAATTAGAAAAAGAATACCAAATTGAGATGTTACTTGTCAAGTTGAGACTTGACAGGCATTGGGGGAGTGTGTAGGATAGATGTAAATCAATAGCTTTAAAGGATGGAGATATGGTAACAGAAAAAGAAAAGATGATTGCAGGAGAATTTTATATTGCAGCTGATGCGGAGTTGAGAGAAATGCGCTCCTTTGCCCGCCAACAGATGAAGCAATTTAACGCTGAACTTGATGGTCAAGTCCGTTCAGAGCAATTGAAAAGCTGGTTGGGGACTACGGGTAAGCGCATCTATATGGAGCCGAATTTCTATTGTGACTACGGCAGCAATATCCATGTGGGTGAGGATTTTTACGCAAATTTTAACTGTACTATGCTAGATGTTTGTCCCATTACCATCGGGAAAAATGCTATGTTAGGTCCCAATGTGCAGCTGCTGACACCCTTGCATCCCTTGGACCCTATTGAACGTAATTCAGGAGTGGAATATGGCGCCCCAATTACCATTGGAGATAACTTCTGGGCTGGTGGCGGTGTGACAATTTTGCCTGGCGTGACCTTGGGAAATAACGTTGTCGTTGGTGCAGGTAGTGTCGTTACCAAATCATTCGGAGATAATGTTGTTTTAGCAGGTAATCCAGCAAGGATTTTGAAGGAGATTAGGAGCAAGAATGAACCATTGTCTAGCCATTGATATTGGTGGAACATTCATCAAATACGGACTTATCGACCAAACTGGACTGATTCTGGAACAAGGAAAGGAGAAGACCCCTCCAACTATTGAGGAATTTTGGCAGATGCTTGAAAACATCATAAGTTCTTATCAGGATTCCGTCAGCGGGCTTGCGATTGCTTGCCCAGGTAATATCGACACTCAAAACGATAGTGTCAAAACAGGGGGCTTAATCCCTTATCTGAGAAATATTCCCTTGGGTCAACGCCTGATGGAAACTTTTGCGTTACCTGTTGAAGTTCTGAATGATGCGGATGCCGCTGGTCTGGCAGAGGCAAAGAGTGGCGTTTTGAAAGATTGTCATTGTGGTGCTGTGCTTGTTCTGGGGACAGGTGTCGGTCTTGCTTTGGTATCAGATGGGCAATTAGTCAATCTTGCCCAGTTACCAGGAAAGGACTTTTTTCATGGGCCCTTGGCAACTGTTGAAGCGAAGGAAACGAGCAAGCCTTTGCAAGATTTAGGGCAAATTCTGGGCCTTCATTGGCGTGGGATCAAAAGCTTGGTAGCCAATTCAGGATCTGCAGTTCAGTTTATTCGCCAAGCCAGTCACCAATTGGCATTGGAGCAGGAAGACGGTAAAGAAGTTTTCCATCAGTTAGAGTCGGGACAGGATTCGTTGTTGCAAGAAAGTTTTACAAACTACTGCAAGGAAATTGCATACTTAATTGTCAATCTCTGTCTTTTGTTGCAGCTGGAAACCCTGGCCATTGGTGGAGGAATCAGTCAGCAAGAACGTTTGATTGAAGGGATTAACCAGGCTTTTGATGAGATTGTAGCAACAGAGCAATTGAGCTTTCAAAGGCAGCCGAATTTTACGATTCAAGCCTGCCGTTACCAAAATGAAGCAAATTTACTGGGAGCATTCTATCATTTTCAAGAGACAGTTTAACTGTTTCTTTTTTTATTGCGAATTAAAAGATAGGAGGTCATATGAACAATTTCGAACTATTTAAACTAAAGATGGCTGGTCTCAGCAATTTGCAACTCAACCGCCTCTTGGCTGCTTACCAAGATTCTACTAAAAAGATCAGTTTAAAAGCAATCTGTCACATTTTAGACTTGAAGAAACCCAGTCTTTTCATGGAAAACTACCATTCTTTGGATAGCAAGGAATGCCGCAAGCTGTTTCAACGTTTTCCTTCCTTTTCAATTCTTGACGATACTTATCCCTTAGAATTGAAACAGATCTACAATCCCCCTGTCTTGTTGTTTTATCAAGGAGATTTGAGTTTGTTGAACCGTTCTAAGATTGGTATTGTCGGCTCTCGAAAAGCCAGCCCAGAAGGGGTCAAGTCAACTGAAAAAATCATAAAAGAACTCCAAAATCAATTTGTGGTAGTCAGTGGATTGGCTCGAGGGATTGATACGGCGGCCCATATGGCTTGTTTGAAGAATGGTGGCAAGACCATCGCAGTGATTGGTTCTGGTTTGGACCAGTATTATCCCAAGGAAAACAAGGCCTTACAGGACTATCTATCCAAGCACCATTTGGTTTTGTCAGAATATCCCGCAGGAACCCAGCCCTTGAAATTTCATTTTCCTGAGCGCAACCGAATCATCGCAGGGCTATCTATGGGGGTGATAGTTGCAGAAGCTCGCTTACGGTCTGGAAGTTTGATTACCTGTGAACGAGCCTTGGAAGAAGGTCGGGAAGTATTTGCTATTCCTGGTAGTATTTTAGAGCAAAATTGGCTTGGATGTTTGCAATTGATAAAAGAAGGGGCAAACTGCATTACATCAGGCATTGACGTGATCAATGAACTAAAAAAATAAAACAAGTTCTCCTATAGGAAAATAAAAATCTTGACAGGCTAGAAAAAATAGTTTATTCTTTTTGAGGTCCTAGAGTTTTATAAGAAGGTATTCTAGAAATTAGTCAAAAGGAATTAAAATGGCAACGAAAACAGCAACTAAGAAAAAAGCAAGCCCTAAAAAGAATTTGGTCATCGTAGAGTCGCCTGCCAAGGCAAAAACGATTGAGAAGTATTTGGGACGGAACTACAAAGTAGTGGCATCTGTTGGACATATTCGTGACTTGAAAAAATCCAGCATGTCGATTGATTTTGAAAATAATTATGCCCCAGAGTATATCAATATTCGAGGAAAGGGTCCTCTAATTAATTCCCTGAAAAAAGAAGCTAAGAATGCCAAACAAGTCTTTCTGGCGAGTGACCCGGACCGTGAAGGAGAAGCAATTTCCTGGCATTTGGCTCATATCTTGGGCTTGGACGAGGCAGACAAAAACCGTGTAGTCTTCAATGAAATTACCAAAGATGCTGTAAAAAATGCCTTCAAGGAACCACGCGCTATTAACCATGATTTGGTTGATGCTCAACAAGCGCGCCGTGTCTTAGACCGTATCGTAGGCTATTCTATTTCACCTATTTTATGGAAAAAAGTTAAGAAAGGTTTGTCAGCTGGCCGTGTGCAATCCGTGGCTCTGAAGTTGATTATCGATCGTGAAAATGAAATCAACCAGTTTAAGCCTGAAGAATACTGGACAATTGATGTAACCTTTAAGAAGGGCAGCAAGAAATTCCAAGCATCCTTCTATGGGTTAGATGGTAAAAAAGTTAAGGTTGAAAACAATGAGCAAGTGAAGGAAATCTTGGCTCGCATACAAGGGAATGATTTCTTGGTAGAGCAGGTTGAGCGTAAGGAACGCAAACGAAATGCTCCGTTGCCTTATACCACATCAACCTTACAGATGGATGCGGCAAATAAGATTAATTTCCGAACCCGTAAAACCATGATGATTGCCCAGCAACTTTATGAAGGAGTTAGCCTTGGAACAGGTGGTTCGCAGGGTCTGATAACCTATATGCGTACCGATTCGACCCGTATCAGCCCAATTGCCCAGAGTCAGGCAGCTGAGTTTATTACAGAACGATTTGGTGCTACCTATTCCAAACATGGCAGTAAGGTGAAAAATGCTTCTGGTGCCCAGGATGCGCACGAAGCCATTCGTCCATCTAATGTTTACCTAACACCAGAATCTGTTGCCAAATACTTGGACAAGGACCAAATTCGTCTGTACACCTTGATTTGGAACCGCTTTGTAGCTAGCCAAATGGCAGCGGCCGTTTTTGATACCATGAGTGTTCGTTTAGGTCAAAATGGTGTGCTCTTCGCAGCGAATGGTAGCCAGATTAAGTTTGACGGCTACATGGCAGTTTATAACGATGCAGATAAAAACAAGATGTTGCCAGATATGGAAGCTGGTGATACTGTCGTACGGACTACAACAAATCCAGAGCAGCACTTTACACAACCACCAGCTCGTTATTCAGAGGCAACCTTGATCAAGACCTTGGAAGAAAATGGAGTTGGTCGTCCATCAACCTATGCACCAACCATTGAAACCATTCAGAAACGCTACTATGTCAAACTGGCAGCCAAGCGCTTTGAACCAACCGAATTGGGAGAAATTGTCAATAAATTAATTGTTGAGTTTTTCCCTGACATCGTCAATGTGACCTTTACAGCTGAAATGGAACAGAAATTGGATGATGTCGAAATCGGCAAGGAAGAATGGCAAAAAATTATTGATGGCTTTTACCAATCCTTTAAAGTGGAGCTTGAGAAGGCAGAAGCTGAGATGGAAAAAATCCAGATCAAGGATGAGCCAGCTGGTTTTGATTGTGAGGTTTGTGGACATGAAATGGTCATCAAGCTAGGTAAATACGGTAAATTTTATGCTTGTAGTAATTTCCCTGACTGCCGTAATACCAAACAAATCACCAAAGAAATCGGCGTAACCTGTCCAGACTGTCAAAAAGGTCAGGTTATCGAGCGCAAGAGCAAACGTAATCGTCTCTTCTACGGTTGCGACCGTTATCCTGAATGTGAATTCACTTCTTGGGACAAGCCAGTTGGTCGTTCCTGTCCAAAATGTGACCATTATCTCGTAGAGAAGAAGGTCCGTGGCGGAGGCAAACAGGTTGTCTGTCCCAATGGAGATTACGAAGAAGAAAAAGTAAAATAAACTATTTAACTGCTCCTAAAAAGGGGCAGTTTTTGTTGAAATTTTCTTGAAAGATAGTATAATAACAATTGTAAAGAAGAGGTGATAAGATATGAAAGCTTATAAACATTATATTTTTGATTTCTATGGAACCTTAGTCGATATTGAAACGGATGAGGGAAAACTGGAACTCTGGGAAAAGATTGCAGCTCTTTACCAAGCCTTTGGCGCTTCCTATCGTCCACGACAGTTGCGCTCTGCCTTTCAACGATTGGCGGCTGAGCAAGAAGAAAGACTCTTGCAGACAGGTCCTTATCAGCATGTCGAAATTGATCTAGAAGAGGTATTTCAAAATTTGCTAACGGTATCGGACACCGATGGTCTCTCTAATCTTAGACCCCAAGACTTAACAACTTTTGGTCAAACAGTTGGAGCCATGTTTCGTATACTTTCTCGAGAGAAATTGGAGGCATATCCCAATACTCTCAGCAGTTTGAATGCCTTGAAAAAAGTAGGAGCCAAGCTCTATATTTTATCCAATGCCCAACGTGTCTTCAGTCAGGCTGAAATGGAGTTGACAGGTTGTGCTAGCTTGATGGAAAAAATCTATATGTCATCAGACTTTCGTATAAAAAAACCAGAGCCTGCTTTTTTGGAATTACTTTTGGAAGAGCAACAAGTCAAGATGGATGAGGCGGTCCTTGTTGGCAATGATTTGACGACGGACATTGCTATTGCACAGGAGCTTGGGATGGATGCAATTCTCTTGAATACCTTTCCTTACTCGCAAGAGGAGATTCAAGCTTTTCGAGATTTAGGCTGGAAATTTGAAGTCGTCGAGGATATTTCTGAACTTGTCTCTTCTCATGGGCAAGAGTAACAGTTACAGCTTTTAATTGCTGCAAGATAGATAAAACTGCTTTCCGATGAACTGAATCTTAGTAGGAAGACTACAGGAGACTGGTCATTTAAATTTTATAATAAAATGGGATGTATTTTTGACAATATTGGCTATACTAACCTTAGTACGGTAGAAAGTGGAGCGTTTGATATCAAAAACATTCTGAAAAGATGGATATTGTGAACCGCCCCCCAAAAGTTAGTTTTTTCTGTCTAACTTTTGGGGGGCGGTTCAATTTCGTCACTATTCAATATTATTTATAACAAAAAATGATGGTGTTGGTCTTGAACTTTGATAAAAAATTATCTCTAATTGGGATACTTGAGATAATCAACTTGTCTTTACACAACATTTCCTCATTTTATGGTTAATCTGAGTTTAAGATATGAAATGTTTTGGGTTTAGCATGTATTAATTAGAACAATGTGTAAAGCTAAAAAAAATATCAGAGATAAATGCTAGTAAGTTATTCATTGAATTTAAGACCAAAAGTTTCTTTTATGGCCTCTACCATCTTTTCAGGAGAATCACTTGAAAAATATTTGATACGAGAATCGGATTGATGCGCTACCGTATCAAATGCAAAAACCGGTTTAGATAGAGATAGAGCTTGCTGAACAATATTATCAACCTCGGCTCCCTCGTTGATATCTAAATAACAACCGACTTGTTGTAAAAGAGAAACTGTACGCTCTGGACCACTAAAACGTGTATAGAGATGACAGTTAGCAAACCGATTATAAGCCATAAGTGTTTCAGATATATTTGTTGGAGCAGCGATATGAAAATCAACTTCCGGTAATTCTTCTAATAAGTATGATAAATGTTCAATTTTATCTGAAAAAGTGAGAATCGCAACTTGATAAGGAGACTGATAACGAGTCTTTATGATATTGCCAGTTCCGTGTATTGTACTATTGGAAGGAATATCTTTAGTGACTACTGTCCCTGCACCAATAATTACATTGTCCCCAATTGTCACTCCCTTCGTAATGACTGCATTAGCTCCTATCCAACAATCTTTTCCAATACTTACATTGGCTTTTGTGATTCCCCAGTGATCAATATGGTAACTAGAATAAAGATGATCTTGATCATAGATTCGAGCACCATCTCCGATCATTGTTCCGCTACCAATACTAATGGAATGAGCACAACGAATGGTACAATGTTCATTGATAAAGACACTATCTCCTAATTTTAATTGTGCACCAGGAAAGACATCTAAACTCGAAAAACTTCGCATTTCTACCCATCGTCCAATCTCCAATTTGGCGCTAGGATGAATAGTTATTGAATGAAAATTTCCCACAAAACGAATTGAATTTTCTGACATGTTGTTTTTCCTATCGAATGTTATTTTTAAAAATTAAAGCAGCGATGGTCATTTATTATTAAGTCGATATTCTAGACGTAAGCTACATTTAAATCATATCATATTACTGATACTTTGACAAACTGGTAAAACAGGAACGAGATGGATTTTAATGATAACATTTTTCTCTATTTTCTGATATACTAGATAGGTTAAAAAATTTAGAAAGGTTCTGTTTTGGGTCATTCCCAATCAGTAGTCAGATTTTCTGGCTAGAGGTATTAGTTTCATGTCTCAAACCCACATTAACGTTATCGGAGCTGGCTTAGCTGGCTCAGAAGCTGCTTATCAGATTGCCAAACGTGGCATTCCTGTCAAACTCTATGAGATGCGTGGTGTCAAGCCGACTCCTCAGCACAAGACCGACAAGTTCGCCGAGTTGGTTTGTTCCAACTCTTTCCGAGGCGATAGTTTGACCAATGCTGTCGGTCTGCTCAAGGAAGAAATGCGTCGCTTGGATTCCATTATCATGCGAGCTGGTGAGGCCCACCGTGTGCCTGCTGGCGGTGCTATGGCTATGGACCGTGAGAATTTCTCTCAAGCAGTCACAGATGAAATTCACAATCACCCGCTGATTGAAGTCATTCGTGGCGAGATTACAGAGATTCCTGAAGATGCCATTACAGTTATTGCGACGGGGCCTTTGACGTCTGACGCCTTGGCGGAGAAGATTCACGCCCTCAACGGTGGCGATGGTTTTTACTTCTACGATGCGGCAGCACCGATTGTCGACAGCTCGACCATTAACATGGACTTGGTTTATCTTAAGTCCCGTTATGATAAGGGAGAGGCTGCCTATCTCAATGCTCCGATGAACAAGGAGCAGTTCACCGCTTTCTATGAAGCCTTGATTTCAGCCGAGGAAGCACCTCTTAACTCCTTTGAAAAAGAAAAATACTTTGAAGGCTGTATGCCCATTGAGGTCATGGCCAAACGTGGTATCAAAACCATGCTCTATGGCCCGATGAAGCCAGTTGGTCTGGAATACCCAGAAGATTACAAGGGCCCACGTGATGGCGAATACAAGACACCTTACGCAGTTGTGCAACTCCGTCAGGACAACGCAGCAGGTAGCCTTTACAACATTGTTGGCTTCCAAACTCATCTCAAGTGGGGCGAGCAGAAGCGGGTCTTCCAGATGATTCCAGGACTTGAAAATGCGGATTTTGTCCGCTACGGCGTAATGCACCGCAATTCCTACATGGATTCGCCAAACTTATTGGAACAGACCTTTGCGACCAAGAAAAATCCTAATCTTTTCTTTGCAGGTCAAATGACAGGAGTAGAAGGCTATGTCGAGTCTGCTGCCTCTGGCTTAGTGGCTGGTATCAACGCTGTTCGCCGTTTCCGTGGTGAAGAGCCGGTCATCTTCCCGCAAACAACAGCCATCGGAGCTCTGCCATTCTACATCACCCACACCGAAAGCAAGCACTTCCAGCCTATGAATGTCAACTTTGGTATCATCAAGGAGCTGGACGGACCGCGTATCCGCGACAAGAAGGAGCGTTACGAGGCAATAGCAGAGCGTTCCCTCAAGGACTTGGAAGAGTTTTTGGCTTACTAAGATATTTAGACTACCATCAGACACCTTCGGGTGTCTTTTTGCTAATATTGACATTTTGGGGAGTTCAGGTTATACTGTTTACAGAGTAAACATTCGGAGGTGTCAATATGCATACTCTTTCAAAACCTATTGCAGTGCGATTTGATGAAGATTTGGTCCAGTTGATTGAAGAAGTGTCTGCTGGTCAGCACATGACCAAGACGGACTTCATTCGAGAAGCTGTTTTAGAGAAATTAGAAGATATGTACGATCTTGCCAAGGCAGAAAAAACCTACAAAGAGTGGGCTGACAGCAGTAAGAAAACCTATAGTCACGAAGAAATGATGAAGCGCTATGGCTAAGTATCGCGTGGACTATGCCCCAAGTTTCTTTGAAGATATGGATAAGCTCGACAAGGGAACCAGTCGGCAGATTGCTAGGTGGATTGATAAACATTTAGTGGATGTGGTCTTTCCGCGTTCTCCTGGAAAGTATCTGACGGGTCATTTAGCGGGCTATGTCCGCTTCCGTGTTGGGAACTATCGTATCATTGCTGTGGTTGATGAAGGAGAATTGGTCTTGCTCAATCTCCATGTCGGACATCGCTCCGATATTTATAAGAAGTTGAAATGAGAGAATTTCATAGCAGACACCTTCGGGTGTCTTTTGTGTTATACTGGGATTAGAAAAGCGAAGGAGAAATGAATGAATCACCATACTTGGAAGGGGATTATCCTGAAGAAACAGGGCTTATTAAAACCTCAATCTGTTCAGCAAATCTGCCAAAACCTCAATGGTTTGCAGGCTCAGTTTCAGCCCTATGTTCATGTCGGATTTCGCAACCGTATGACAGCGGAGGATTTCCATGAGGGTAGCTGGCAGGAGGAGCTGACTCGTCAGTGGTCCATTCGGCGAACGGTCCATGCCTATCTCAAGTCGGAAATTCCCCTCTATATCCACGAGGGGCGGCTGGCCAGCACTGAATACTTAAAGACAGAAGGACGGGACGGGTTTAGCCCACAGACCAAGCAGAAATATCACCAGCTGATTTTAGAAGCCCTTGAGGAAGGTCCTATGACCCGCGAGGAGCTCAAGGCCCTTTGCCGTGCGAAAAAGATGACGCAGGAAGAGGAGAAGCAGGTCTTTAGTGCCTGGGGCGGCCTCTTTCGCTACATGGTCGAGCGTGGGGAAGTCTACCAAGAGTACGGAGCCAAGCGTTTTCATCGTCTGACAGACTTTCAGCCTCTTTCTCGGGAAAAAGCAGAGCTGGAAATCGCTCGACGGTATTTTGCAGGTTTTGGACCTGTCAGCCTAGCCGATGCCCGTTACTATTTCAAGGAAAATAAATCGACAGTCCTAAATTGGATGAAGCAATTAGACTTGAAAACCCTTGAAGTGGCTGGGGAAGAACGTTTTTATCTGGGAGAGTTGAAAGAAGCTCAACTGCCTGACTGCCTCTTCATAGCAGGATTTGACCAACTCTTACTAGGCTATGAAAAGAAAGCCAATCCCTTTTTTGACCCCAAGTATATCCGCCAGATTTATACACTGACAGGCATTGTCAAACCCGTTGTTTTCTACAAGGGACGCTTGGTTGCGACCTGGCGACGAGATAAGGACAGGATTGAACTGGCAATCTTTGAAAATCTGACCAGTCGTGAACAGAAAGAACTGGAATGTTACCGTCAAGTCAACGAGGAACGCTTAAAAACGGAGCATTAATTGTTCGGAAAATCCGAAAATTGCAAATAAATAACTAAATTTTCTGAATATTTCATAAAAACTATGATATAATACTGGAAATACAGTGAGAAAGAGCTAGAAATGAACAAATCTTACTTTTATTTAGATATGAAAACCCATGAATTGCAGGTCCCTTATCTCAAGCAAAATCGCCGTGTTCGTGTCCTTTTGCCAAAGAACTACGAAGAAGATACAGACAAACGCTATCCTGTCGTTTATTTTCATGATGGACAAAATGTTTTGTATAGCAAGGAGGCCTTTTCAGGCCATTCTTGGAAGGTGATTCCAGCCATCAAGAGAAACCCAGACATTAGCCGCATGATTGTGGTGGCCATTGATAACGACGGCTACAACCGTATGCATGAGTATTCCGCTTGGAAATACAGTGAAACTAGCATTCCTGGTGTCCAGTTTGGCGGCAAGGGAACGGAGTATGCGGAGTTTGTCATGGATGTAGTCAAGCCCTTCATTGATCAAAATTACCGTACCAAGTCTGACAAGGCCCACACAGCTATGATCGGCTCATCCTTGGGAGGCAATATCACCCAGTTTATGGGCCTAGCCTATCAGGACCAGATTGGTTGTCTGGGAGTCTTTTCATCAGCTAACTGGCTTCACCAAGAAGCTTTTGATCGTTACATTGAGCGTCAAAACTTGGACAGGGACCAAAGGGTTTATATCTATGTTGGGACAGAGGAAGCAGATGACACTGATAAAACGCTCATGGCTGGCAATATTAAACAAGCTTACATCGATTCTTCTCTGACCTATTATCGACAGTTGGTTGCAGGAGGTGTTGATTTGGACAATTTAGCCCTTGAAATTATCTCAGGTGCCATTCACAATGAAGAAGCCTGGGCCCAATACCTACCAGATTGCCTGCGTTTTTTGAGCGAGAAATGGTAAAAAGTAGAAATTAGAAATTAGTTAGGAGAAATGCTATGCATGTTGAATTTTTAAGTCATTGGTCAGGTAATCTTGGCAGAGAAATGAATCTAAATCGTTATGGTCACGCAGGGATTCCTGTTGTTGTCTTTGCTTCATCAGGCGGATCTTACAACGAATATGCTGATTTTGGGATGATTGAAGCTTGTCGTGGCTCGATTGAAGCTGGTCAAGTTCAGTTCTTTACTTTAACCAGTTTTGATACAGAAAGCTGGTTGGCAGATTGGAAATCTATTCACGATAAGGCTGAGGCTCACCGTGCCTATGAACGATATGTGATTGAAGAGGCTGTACCATTTATCAAGCATAAAACTGGCTGGTTCGATGGTATGATGACAACTGGTTGCTCAATGGGGGCCTACCATGCCTTAAACTTCTTCCTGCAACATCCAGATGTTTTCACAAAAGTTATCGCCCTTTCAGGTGTCTATGATGCTCGTTTCTTCAACAACAATCAAGACTATGGCAATGATGATGTCGTTTATCAGAACTCACCATCTGACTATATCTGGAACCAAAACGACGGTTGGTTTATTGATAAATACCGACAGGCTGATATTATCGTCTGCACAGGTTTGGGCGATTGGGAACAAGACGGTCTGGACTCATTCTACAACCTAAAACGTGCCTTTGAAGAGAAGAATATCCCAGCTTGGTTTGATACTTGGGGAACAGATGTGGCCCACGATTGGGTTTGGTGGAGAAAGCAAATGCCATTCTTCCTTCATTCTATCGGACTATAAGGAGTTTTGCCTATGAATTATCTTGTAATTTCACCTTTTTATCCAGAAAATTTTCAACCATTCACCATTGAATTGGCTAAAAAAGAAGGCGTTACGGTTCTAGGTATCGGGCAAGAACCATACGATCAATTGCCTGAAGAACTTCGTAATGCCTTAACAGAATACTTCCGTGTTGAAAATCTTGAAAACTTGGATGAAGTCAAGCGTGCAGCAGCCTTTCTTATTTACAAGCATGGTCCAATCGATCGAGTGGAATCACACAATGAGCACTGGTTGGAAAATGACGCCGCACTCCGTGAACAATTTAATATCTTTGGAGCTAAGCCAAAACACCTGAAGAAGACAAAGTTCAAGTCTGAGATGAAAAAATATTTCAAAAAAGCAGGTGTTCCTGTTGTGCCAGGTATGGTTGTCAAATCGGAGAAAGACATTGATAAGGCTGTTAAGACAATTGGCTTTCCAATGATTGCCAAGCCTGACAATGGTGTTGGAGCATCAGGTACCTTTAAATTGACCAAAAAAGCTGATTTGGAGACCTTTAAAGAGGCTTGGGATGGACAAACAGCCTATTTCTTTGAGAAATTTGTCAACTCAAGCATTATCACAACCTACGACGGATTGGTGGACAGCAAGGGAAATGTTGTTTTCGAAACAGGTTTGACCTATGTTCATACTCCTCTGGAACTGATGTTGTCTAGAAAGGACAATGCTTACTTCATCGAAAAAGAACTAGATCCAAAATTAGTAAAATATGGTCGCGCGATTATCAAAGCCTTCGGTATGAAAGAGCGCTTCTTCCACATCGAATTCTTCAAGAACGGTAAAGATTATATCGCGATTGAATACAACAATCGTATGGCAGGTGGCTTCACTGTAGAAGCTTACAACTATGCGCATTCTATCGACCTTTTCCGTGATTATGCCAATGTAGTGACAGGTGGAACAGTTGAAGAGCGTAGATTTGAACCTCAATACTGCTTAGTAGCAACTCGCCGAGATACGACCGAATATGTTCATTCAGCAGATGACATTCATCAACGATTTGCTGGCAAGATTAAAACCGTCAAACGCATGCCAGATGCCTTTGCAGAGCTGCAAGGAAATGATGCTTATCTACTTGTGACGGAAAGCAAGGAAGAATTAGACGATATGATTGCCTTTATTGGTAAAACAAAATAGACTAGATTAGAAGACGCCAGAAATGGTGTCTTTTTTTCTTTCCTTACAAAGCTGTAAGTTTTTTAATCAGAACTGTAAGAGAGCGCAGGTGGAATATTTCCTATAATAGACTCATAAGAAATAGAAAGAAGGAAATAACATGTCATTCAAATTTTTACAAGCAAAGAGAATCGAAGAAAAGGTATTCTCAGAAAAAGAGAAAGCTGAACTCATGGAACAAGCCTTGTTCTTAGAAGAGCTCGCCCATGATTTGCAAAGTATAAGATTTATGGCATACTAGAGGGAAGAAACTATGAAACAGAAAGTATTTGGCATGCTGGCTTTTGGCAGTATAATGCTAACCGCTTGTTCTTCCTCTTCAGCAGGCCTTAGCTTTGACGAGAGTTATCAAACCTTTCATTACAAGGGAAAAGACTATGCCGTTAGCAAACAGGAAGTTGCCGAAGATAGTGTTCAAGGAACAGAAGTTCAGTTTATGGAATGGCCTGTTGTCAAAGAAGAAGGGGCAGTGAAAAAGACAGTATCCTTGAATAATCTCTATATAACCACTAGCAATGACTGGGCCATCGGTGTCCAGGATGGTTATTATAAGGTGGTTTTAGAAGATAATATTGCTGAATCAGACCGAATCGACTATCAAGCATTACTTGATGCAGTTGATTTATCCAAAGAAAACAATTAGGAGTTTGTATGTTATTAGAAATCAATCATTTAGAAAAAGTTTACCGCACGCGCTTTTCAAAAGAGGAAACTCGTGCCTTGCAAGATGTGGATTTTAAGGTAGAGGAAGGCGAGTTTATCGCCATCATGGGTGAAAGTGGTTCTGGTAAGACGACTTTGCTCAATATTCTAGCAACCCTGGACAAGCCGACGAGGGGTTCTGTTATTTTAAACAATCAGGATATTACGAAAATCAAGGAAAGCAAGTTGGCAGATTTCCGTTTGCGTAACCTAGGTTTTGTCTTCCAAGATTTTAATCTCTTGGACACCTTGTCCATCCAAGACAATATCTTTTTACCTCTGGTATTGGCCCGTACCAGCCATGAGGAAATGGAAAAACGGTTGAAAGTTTTGGCACCAAAACTGCGGATTCAGGATTTGCTGAAAAAACGTCCTTTTGAACTATCTGGTGGACAAAAGCAGCGCGTGGCCATTGCCCGTAGTTTGATTACTCAGCCACAGATTGTCCTAGCGGATGAGCCGACGGCTGCCCTAGATTACCGCAATTCGGAAGACTTGCTGAATTTGTTTGAGGACATCAACTTAGATGGACAAACCATTCTCATGGTAACCCACTCAGCCAACGCAGCCAGCCATGCCAAACGGGTTCTTTTTATCAAGGACGGTCGGATTTTCCACCAATTGTACAAGGCAGGTAAGAGCAATCAAGACTTTGCCAAGGAAATTTCGCTCAATATGTCTGCACTTTTAGGGGGTGAGTAGATGTTTTACCTCAAACTTGCTGGACAAAATATCCGAAAATCTATGGGTGTGTTTGCTCCCTTTGTTTTAGCCAGTCTGGTCCTCTTTACCTTGATTTGTTCTATGTTCTTGCTTATGCTGAGTCCAGTCATGAAAACCATGGGAACAGGTGCCGTGTCTATCGGGCTGGGTGTCGTTGTATTGACCATTTTCTCGCTGATTATGGAAATATATAGCTTTAATTTCCTCATGCAACAACGGACTAGAGAGTTCGGTCTCTACAATATGCTGGGGATGAACAAGAAGAAGGTGGCCTTGGTTGCCAGTATTGAATTGTTTTTCATCTTCCTCTTGGTTATTGTGCTAGGTTCTGCATTAGCAGGTGTATTTTCAAATGTTCTCTACTTGATTTTTGTGAATTTGACCAATTATAGTGACTTACACTTTAGTATTTCACCTCTGGCATTTGTCCTCACGGCCTTGCTCTTTGCAGGCATCTTCTTCATCTTGGAATTGCTGGCTATTCGGACTATTGGCAAGACCAGTCCGCTGATTTTATTCCGAGCTAGTGAAAAAGGTGAGAAGGAGCCACGTGGGAATCTCCTCTTGGCTGCTCTCGGTGTCCTTAGCCTAGGTGTTGGATACTACCTGTCAGTTTCTTCTCAATCGGCAGGTCTGGCTGTTATTTATCGTTTCTTTATCGCTGTACTCTTTGTCATTGCGGGGACCTATCTGTTCTACATTAGCTTTATGACTTGGTATTTGAAGGCTCGGCGGAAAAACAAACGCTATTTCTACACGCCAGAGCATTTTATTACTACATCGCAGATGATTTTTCGGATGAAGCAACACGCAACGGGTTTGGCTAATATCACACTACTTGCGGTCATGGCCTTTGTGACCATTGCGACAACGACATCCCTCTATACAGGTATGGCAAATATGACCAGTGGACTTTATCCAAAGGAAACATCCATTACCTATCCTGTTGCGGATAGGAGTCAGGGTGAAATGGCCTTCCAGCAATCGGTGCTCAGCCATTTTCCGGAAAAAGCGGAAGATAGCCTGACCTATATGACCTACCAAGCTGGTCTGGTCTATGATGGTGGGAGTGAGATTGTCATCAATCCAGAAACTATTGCCAATCCAGACTTTAGCAAGATGGCCGTTACCTACTTCATCAGCCAAGATGATTTCAGGAAGTTGGGCAATGACTTGCCAGAGCTGGCTGCCAATCAAGTTGCCTTTATGCGTCCGAGTGAAATGCCGTCGTTAGAGAAAGTCACTTTGGGAGATAGTACTTTCGAGAATGTAGGCAATCTTGATACAGCTATTTTCCCTGATATTACTAATACGCTCAATGCTGCTGTTATGGTGGTTAGTGATGATAGTGTTCTTGAAACCATTCGCAGTTACTATGAAGCAAATAATCCACAAGGTTATCAAGTCAGCATGGATTACCGTGTCTTTACCGACTTGACCAATGAGGAAGTTGCCTCTCTTGGAGAGCAGTCTGGGGATATCTATCATATTCTGGATGAAAATGGGGAATATCTTGGAAATGTTATGCAAAAAACAGACTTTAATAATATGCTCATGGGCTTCACAGGTGGGTTCCTCTTTACAGGCTTCTTGTTGGGTATTAGTTTCTTGCTAGGTGCTGCCTTGATTATCTACTATAAGCAGTATTCAGAAGGTCATGGGGACAAGAAATCCTACAAGATTTTACAGGAAGTGGGTATGAGCCAGCAGGCTGTCAAGAAAACTATCAACTCTCAAACGCTTTTGGTCTTCTTCATGCCACTGGCTATGGCGACCCTGCACTTTGTCGTCGCCCTGGTCATGCTCAAACAAATGTTGATGATGTTCGGTGTGGTTTCTTCCAGCATGATTTACACGGTTAGTGGTATTACATTGCTTGCAGTTGCCTTGATCTACTTTGTCATCTACAAGTGGACCAGTCGAACCTATTATCGTATTATTGAACGATAGCAGAAGTCTCGCTTATGCGGGATTTCTTGCTTTTTATAACTGCATCAGTAAGGGCAATTAGGACAAGTAATGATGTATTTGGTACAATATTAGTATGAAAAAAGAGAAGATTTACATTGTTGAAGATGATGAGATGATTGTCCAGCTCTTGAAACAGCATTTGGGAAAATCTTATCAGGTAGAAAGTGTGCAGAATTTCCGAGCTGTCAGTCAGGAAGTGGCGGAACTCAAACCAGACTTGGTGCTGATGGACATTAGCTTACCCTATTACAACGGTTTTTACTGGACGACGGAAATCCGTAAAACCATGACTATGCCAATTATTTTTATCTCCTCTAGCGATGATGAGATGAATGCGGTCATGGCTATGAACATGGGAGGCGATGATTTTGTTTCCAAGCCTTTTTCACTAGGGATTTTGGATGCCAAAATCGGTGCCTTCCTGCGTCGAGTCAATCAATTCAGCAAAACAACTGACTTGTCTATTGACCAATTCCAGCTTAGTTTGGATGGGCGTTTTTCACGCGAATCGGAACAGGTTCAATTGTCTCCTACAGAAACCAAGATTTTATCCACCTTACTAGAAAGACAAGGGCAGATTGTCAGCAAGGAAGAACTCTTGGAAAAACTCTGGGAAAATGAAGAATTTATTGACCAGAATACCCTCAATGTCAACATGACTCGTCTGCGTAAGAAGGTGAGTGAAGTGGGATTTGACCGTATTCATACTGTTCGTGGCGTGGGGTACCTGGTCAAATGATAGCAAAATTTATCCGAGAATACCGTAGTTTTTACTTCACCTATCTGGTCTTGGCTGGTAGTTTTATCTTGCTCTTTTTACTTTACAAACTGCCCTCCGAATTTCTGCAAAACGCTCTGCTATTGTCCCTAACCCTCTTGATCCTACTGACTGCAGGGCTTTTCTGGAAGTTTCGCAACCGCATGAGAGCCTTGGAAGACTACGTCCATGAAGAAGCTCTGCCCCTGCTTAATAAGCCTGTGGACCTTGCCTATCTCAACTTGATTGAAGCGGATAAGGAGGCGACGCGGGAGCAGCTCTTGGATTATAAGTCGCGGGAAGAGGACCTGCAAGCCATGGTCAAGCTGTGGTCCCATCAGATGAAAGTGCCTTTGGCTGCCCTGTCTTTGATGAGCCAGACTGATAATCTCAACCAGCAGGATGTCAATCACCAGCTCTTACGCTTGGACAATTATATGGCAAATCTACTCAATTACCTCAAACTAACCAACCATGCCAGCGATTTTCGTTTTGAGCAGGTGGAAGTGAGAGAAGTGGTGGTCGATTTGGTCAAAAAATACCGCAATCAGTTCTTGCAAAAAGACATTTCAGTGACTATCGATGGAAATTGGCTACTGAAAACCGACAGAAAGTGGCTCAGTTTTGCCCTATCACAGATCATAGACAACGCCCTCAAGTACAATAAGACTGGTGGTAAGGTGGCCATTGAATTGAATGGGGGAATTTCCATTTCCGATACGGGAATTGGGATTCTGGCAGAAGACCTTCCACGCCTATTTGATGAGGGATTTACAGGTTTTAATGGCCGTGAACACCAAAAAGCGACAGGTTTTGGGCTCTATCTGACCAAGCGGGTCTTGAATCAGTTGGAACTAGCTATTTCCGTGGAAAGTCAACTGGAAGTTGGTACAACTGTAAGCATCACTAAAGTACAGTAAAAGCTGTGCTTTTTTCGTTTTGAAACCGCTTCGAAAATATGATATACTAAATTCAGTTTGAATTAGGAGGTTACTATGTCCCACCATCACGTCTTGCAAAATGGATCAGATATTCGTGGCATTGCTATCGCTACAGACGAATATGCTGTCAATCTCACTCCACAAGCCACCAAGGAAGTGGTTCGCGGACTTATTCATTGGCTAACTCAGAAGCCAGAACTGGCGCAGGCCTATCAAAAAGGGCAATTGACCATCGGTATCGGTCGAGATAGCCGCCTCAGCGGTCCAGACTTGGTTTCAGCCTTTACAGAAGAAGCCGTTCGTCTGGGGGTTCAGCTGATTGACTTTGGCATGGCCACTACGCCAGCTCTCTTCATGAGCACCCAGTATCCTCAGTTCAAGTGCCACGCTGGCGTCATGATTACCGCTAGCCACCTGCCCTATTATTTCAACGGCATTAAGATTTTTTCGGAAAATGGCGGAGCGGAGCACGAAGATATTGACTTCATCCTCTCGCATAGTGAAGACTTGCCAGCTTCCTCCCTTGGAAGTGTCACCAGTGCTGACCTGATTACGCCTTATGCCCAAGACTTGGTTGGTAAAATTCGTACCGCCTGTGGTGGACAAGAAAAACCACTGACAGGTCTTAATATCATCGTCGATGCTGGAAACGGTGCAGGCGGATTTTTTGCTGAGAAAGTTTTGGCAGAATTGGGAGCAGATACCACAGGCTCGCAATTCCTAGACCCAGACGGAACCTTCCCAAACCATGTTCCAAACCCAGACAACAAGGAAGCGATGGAAAGCATTCGTCAGGCCGTCTTGAAGCAAGGGGCAGATCTAGGCATTATCTTTGATACCGACGTTGACCGTGCCGCCCTGGTCACCAAGTCAGGAGAAATTCTCAACCGTAACAACCTGATTGCCGTTCTCAGCCAGATTGTCCTAGCTGAACATCCAGGAACCAGCATTGTGACCAATTCCCCGACAACTGAACACCTGAAAGTCTTTATAGAAAGCCTGGGCGGCAAACAAATTCGCTATATTTCAGGCTACCGTAATGTCATCAACCGTGCTATTTTAGCCAACCAAGAGGGAATTGATTGCCAGTTGGCTATCGAAACTTCTGGACACGCTGCCTTTAAGGAAAATTACTTCCTTGATGACGGAACCTATGTGGCGGCTAAGATCCTCATGCTCTTACCAAAACTGCAAGTGGAAGGCAAGTCCTTGGACGACTTGATTGCCCAGCTTAAACAACCGCTGGAAACCCAAGAAGTGCGTTTCAAACTAGAAGCGGTAGACTATCGAGCACTGGGTGAACAGGTTATTGCTGACCTCCGCCAAACCAGTCTCGAAGGCTTTGCTTTTAACCCAGAGAATGAAGAAGGAGTGCGGTTTGACCTGACTGAGCCTTATGGTGACGGCTGGCTCTTGCTCCGCATGAGCCTCCACGAGCCACTCTTGGTCTTGCAGGTGGAGAATGACCAGGCTGGCTATATTCCTGCTGTTCTGCGTACACTCTCAACATTTTTGGAACAGTACCCAGCAGTCAATCAGGACAAATTGAAAGCATTGCTATGATTGAAAACACGAGTAAGCTCAAACTTACTCGTGTTATTTTACATAATTTGTTTTACGTAACATCACAATTGATCCAGTGCATTTTTCTGCTCATCTTTGACGATATGGGTATAGAGGTCGGTGACCTGGGTATTGGCGTGACCCAGCTGGTGACTGACCAGAACTTGCGACTTGGTGGCGTCGTAGAGCCGTGTTGCCAAGGTATGACGGAGTTTGTGGGGTGTCACACGTATCTTGAAATCCGCAGAGTACTTAGCCACCATTTTTTCAATAGAAGAAGCGTCGATACGATTAGGCAGACCACGGTATTCAGACAAGAAGAAGGCTGTATCCGTTTTTTCAGCCTTGTAGCGTTGCTGACGGATGCTTATATAGGCTTCCAGATAGGGTTTGGCAAAGCCAGCTACATTGACCGAGTCCCGTTTGCCCCCCTTACGCGTCACCTCGATGATCATCATATTGAGGTTTACATCTCGAAGGTCCAAATTCACCGCCTCTGACAGACGGACTCCAGAAGCCAAGAGAAGTGCCAGAATCGCCAAATCCCGCTCCTTATTTTTCTGGAAGGATGAGAGGGCACGTTTGGATAACTTTACCTGGTATTCTTTATCAACATAGTCCAAGAACTCCATCGTTTCATCTCCCAAAAAGAGCTTTTGCTTGATATTCTCCGCCCGCGCTGCCAAGGTTTCCTTCTTCTTCTTGGTGGACACCTTCTTCATGACATTGCGATAGAAGTAGGGCTCGCCCTGCTCATTTTCCACTTCTTCGGTTAAATACTTGAAGAGACTAGAAAGGGCCGAGAGGGTACGGTTAATGGTGGTCTGCGACACACCATTCTGCGTGGTATTGGCGTTCAGCAAGGGACGCTCTCGCAGATATAGAATAAAGGCCTCCATATCTTTCTTGGTCAGATGTTCCAGAATATCCAGCGGAATGTCAGCAATCCGTTCAACAGCGACTAAATCTGAATCCTGTAACCACTCAAAAAAACGACGGTATTCTTTTAGATATTCGTACAAGGTTGTAAAACTGTAGGGCACAGACATCTTGGACTGATAATATTCCAAGACATACCAAGGCATGATTTCCTTCAGTTGCTCAATTTTTTCCAATAATAATTCGCGACGCATGATGTTCTCCTGATTTTAGCTATATGAGTAGTATAGCATAATCTTTTATAAGTTTCAAGAAAATTATAGTTTTTCGGAAAGATGTATATAGGATATTTGTACTATATAACCAAAAAAATTTTAATAACATTTCAAAAATCTACATTATTTCAAGGTAAACTCACTGAGCATTAGAATCTCCTTCGCAACCTCTTCTGGCTTCAAACTGTCTGTGTTTAACCTTTGCCCCGGAATATGACTTTCAAAAGCTTTTAAACAAACATCAAGATGCCTTTTGGCCCAGATGTTGTCTTCATTGACTCGATTATCTAAACGTTCTAAAATGGTTGTTTTGTCAGCTAACAAAATATAATGTTTCAAAGGAATCTTATCCTTTATCAATTGCTGAATAATCTCATGATAATATTCTTTCTTATAGATTGTCATGGGAATAATAATAATCTTATCAGTTTTAGACGCTAAATCAAATACTATTTTATAAGTAATCTGTCGCCAAACGGAATAATCTTGAAAATCTTCAGGACATACAGTCTGAGGTAATTGATGTTGTAAGAAATCACCTAGTAACTCGGGATCATAGAGATATGAGTTTTCTATTCGTTTGTGTAATATATTTGCTAAAGTAGTCTTTCCGACACCGAATGGGCCGTTTAACCAAATAATCATATAGTTTTCCTTTCTATTTTTACAAAAAAAGTTTACACAAAATAAATTATGTAAACTTTTTCTTTTATAAAATCAATAAAACATATAATACTAGGACACTAATGATACTAAATAGCGAACCAATTAAATAGTATTCAGCAAAGGCTTGGCTTTTGGATATTTTATCATAGCGTGCGATGGACTTTGCTGTAAATACCAGTCCGATAGCTGTGTATTGGCCTAGAAGCAGAAAAATTCCCATTATGAGGCGCTCCAATTGACCAATCAAGGCTCCTGCACCTGTCACTGTCTGCTCTTCTTCTCCTTCCACTACCTGATATTTGCTAAAGTAGAGTTTGAAAAGAATATTGACGGGCTTGCTGATCAGGAGGATAAAAAGGATTTGCAGGAGGATATAATTTGGTTCAATCCAGAGTGAGTGTGAAGCGACATTGACACTGATAGTGTGATAAAGAATGATGATAGAGATGATATGTAGCAATTGATCAGCTAAGAATGCTCCAGCTTCCCAGGAGTCCTTTATCCAATGGTGTTTGTTGAGAAAATATTTGACATAGTCTATCGCAAGATGGCTCAGCCAAACTTGAAAAAATAAATCTCCGTTTTGAACGGGGGTAAGTAAGGCTAGAATAAGAAGAGGGATAGCAACAATGAAAAGATGCATGAAAAGAGCTTTCAACTGAAGCTTTTTAGCATCTGCCAGTGCTTGACTTTGGAAGGTGAAATCACTTAAAAAGTGAGCAATAAGCAAGGCGGTTAAAACTGGATGTTGAATAAGATAGCTAGAAATAACTGAAAATGACATGCTTTACCCTTCTTTCTGACTGAGCTGGAGAATCAAATTCATGGCAGTTTGACGATTACGCAGGTAGAGTTTGATTCCACTGGATTTCAAACGTTTGGTAAAGGCGCTTTGAGTGAGTTTCATTTTCTCAGCAATTGGCTTTTGTGTGAAATCTTCTTGATAGATTTTTTGGGAGATTAAGGTTTCAAACAGATCCGTTTGTGAACGATTCCAGGCAGCTTTGATGAAATCGCTAGAAGTTAGCAAGGGGTTGATCACACGATCGATTTGCTTGTATTCAGATGAAAATGCAATTTTGCTGGTGCCATAGTCATGGTTGTCGTGGATAAAGTCAATAGCCTTGCGTGCTTCCCAATAAGCTGGACCATCTGCTCCAATGCTTAGCTTGGGATCGATAGCTGTTAGAATCTCACCCAAACCAATTCCAAATCGAATCTCCACCTCATCACGAAAGGCTAATTGGATTTGGTCAATCATCAAAAAGATATAAGGGTTAGGCTTGCATAAAGCTTGAAATTCATCTCCCTTTGTAATGGTAAAAGGTGATGCGAAGTCCGGAGCGAAGGAATGATTGATTCTATTCAGCTGTTGTTTTAGCCGCTCTTGAATACTAGAGCGGTTGGAAGTCTGTTTTGAATTGACAATATCTCCTATTATTGCGATATAATTCATAACTTGTCCTCCGTTTTCTATTATATTTCCATTATAACGGACAATGTAAATATTGTCCACCGAAAGGGACATTTTTAATTATTTCCGTTATAACGGAAAGTAATTGGGCTCGAAAATGATTTTTTCTGCTTTGCTACTCCTATTTTATATTGCTGTATCTTACTTCTTCGAATAAAAAGTAAAAAAGAAGAGATTATTTTCTCTTCTTTTTTGCTTTCTTGATTTTATTGGCTTGGCGTTTCATGGCTTGTTTCATAGCAAACTCGCCGATTCTACCTTTCAGACCGCCTCCAAACATTTGGGACATGTCAGGCATACCAGCCCCTCCCATCAGTTGGCTCATATCCGGCATGCCTGCACCGCCCATCATATCTTCAAGAGCAGACATATCCATACCGTTCATGTTTGGCATGTTTTTAGGGAGATTATTTGGGTTGATTCCCATTTGTTTCATCATTTTGTTCATGTCGCCTGACATGACACCCTGCATCATGGTTTTCGCTTGGTTGAAATCCTTGATAAATTTATTGACTTCGACAAAGCTATTTCCAGAACCGTTAGCAATACGACGGCGACGGCTAGGTGTCAACAAATCAGGATTTTCTCGTTCAGCTGGTGTCATAGAAGATACGATAGCTCGTTTTCGTGCAATTTCACGCTCATCAACTTTCAAGTTGGCAAGGGCCGGATTACCAGCCATACCTGGAATCATCTTCAACAAGTCTTCCATTGGTCCCATATTCTGAACTTGGTCCAATTGATCGATGAAATCGTTGAAATCAAAGGTATTTTCACGCATTTTTTCAGCGAGTTCCAATAATTTTTTCTCATCGTATTCTTTGCTGGCTTTTTCAATCAAGGTCAGCATGTCACCCATGCCCAGAATACGCGAAGACATACGGTCTGGGTGGAAGGTTTCGATGTCTGTGATTTTTTCACCAGTACCGGTGAATTTGATTGGCTGACCAGTAATGTGACGGACAGACAAGGCTGCACCACCACGTGTATCGCCGTCAATCTTGGTCAAAATCACACCAGTAATAGCCAGTTGATCATTGAATTCACGCGCAACGTTGGCAGCTTCCTGACCAATCATGGCATCGACGACTAAGAGGATTTCATTTGGCTGAGCAAACTCTTTGATTTCTCTCAATTCGGCCATAAGGGCTTGGTCAATCTGCAAACGGCCGGCCGTATCAATCAAGACATAGTCATTGTGATTGGCTTTAGCTTGCTCCAGACCTTGACGAACGATTTCTAGGGCAGGGACTTGATTGCCCAACTCGAATACAGGTACATCAATTTGTTGACCAAGGGTCTTCAACTGGTCAATGGCAGCTGGACGATAAATATCGGCAGCAATCAAGAGTGGACGGGCATTCTCTTCCTGCTTGAGTTTATTAGCCAACTTACCTGTGAAGGTCGTTTTACCAGCACCCTGTAGACCCGCCATCATAATGATAGTTGGAATTTTTGGTGATTTGATAATTTCTGAAGTTTCAGAGCCTAATACAGCCGTCAGTTCTTCATCAACGATTTTGATGATTTGTTGAGCAGGGTTCAGAGTGTCAATGACTTCATGACCAATAGCACGTTCACGTACTTTCTTGATGAAATCTTTTACAACTGGCAAGGCAACGTCGGCTTCTAGCAAGGCCAGACGAATTTCCTTGGTTGCTTCCTGAATATCACTCTCAGAAATTTTTCCCTTACGGCGAAGGTTTTTAAAGACGGATTGTAGACGCTCCGTTAAGCTTTCAAATGCCATTTTCTTCTCCTTAATCGCGATTATCTATACTGGACAAAATCAATAATTTTTCTTTTAAAGCCTCATCATCTGAGTAAGCTTCTAAAAGTTCATCCAAAATTTGACTCCGGACTACATAATCAGAGTACATATGCAGTTTCATTTCATAATCCTCTAATAACTTTTCGGTCCGTTTGATATTGTCATAAACAGCTTGACGGCTTACTTGAAATTCTTCTGCGATCTCAGCTAAACTATAATCATCCGCATAGTAGAGCTCGATGTAATTCATCTGCTTGTCTGTTAGTAAGGCAGCATAGAATTCAAATAAGGCGTTCATTCGGTTGGTTTTTTCAATTTCCATAAGATTTATTATACCAAAAATCTCTTCTCTTGATAACTTTTCAAATCAGTTTCTTATTTTGTTTACATAATTTTTGTTATGCAACATCAATTGTTCTCCAGGTAGAACTCAAAACGCTCCCCGACATACTGACTATTGACAAATTCAAAAGCCTGACCATTTTCCAAATAGGAAACTTGGCGCAATGCTAGGATAGGATGGTTTTTTGAAATGTGCAACAGCTTGGCAATTTTGTCATTTGCAAGGCGGGCATAAATGGTTTGCTGAGTTTTCCCAAGTTTAAAGCCGTTTTTGGTTAGGGTTTTATAGAACTGATTGGTGACCTCTTCTTTTTTCATGTCTTGGATAAGCCGAGCGGGAATACTAGCTACTTCATAGACAACCGGAACCGCATCCGCAAACCGCACGCGCTCCATTCGTATCACAAACTCTCCTTTTTCCAAGCCCAATAAGTCAATCTCTTTTTCATTCGGTTTTGTTTTAACGAAAGACAGGACACGACTTGAAGGTTCTTTTCCCTGAAGTTGGACAATTTCAGAAAAAGAGGTCGTTCCGCGCATCTTTTCTTGAACACGGGTATTGGCAACATAGGTTCCTGATCCAACTTTTCGTTGCAACACACCTTCTTCTACTAAGAGGGTAATTCCCTGGCGCAAGGTCATACGGGAAACACCAAATTCTTCTGCCAAATCTCGTTCACTCGGCAGTCTTTGGCCGATGGCCCAAATGCCCTGATCAATTTGTTCCTTAATTTTATCGTGAATCGTTATATAAGCTGCTTTCATCCTGGCTCCTTTATCTCTTCTATTTTATCAAAAAAAATACATTTTAACTAGAATTTCCCAAAATCATCCTCAAATAGAGTTGTCGAAAACTTTCTTAAAATATTTTGTGATACAACCGCAATTTCCGAACAAATAAAAAACATATTTCCTACTTCGATAGGATTTACATGTTTTATAGCTTCTTGTGGAAAATAGTCTGGATTTATGTTAGAATAAAAAACATACATTTAAAATTTTCAAAAGGAATGAGGACAGAATGACTAAACAAGATGTTCAAAAGATTATTGTTCTGGATTACGGTAGCCAGTACAATCAACTCATTTCACGTCGTATTCGTGAATTTGGGGTCTTTTCAGAATTGAAAAACCATAAAATTACAGCTGAGGAAGTCCGTGCCATCAATCCAATTGGTATCGTTCTTTCAGGTGGACCAAACTCTGTGTACGCAGAAAATGCCTTTGATATTGATCCAGAAATCTTCGAATTAGGTATTCCTATCTTAGGGATTTGCTACGGTATGCAGTTAATTACCCATAAATTGGGAGGTAAGGTTGTTCCTGCTGGTGAGGCTGGAAATCGTGAATATGGTCAATCAAATCTTCAACTGAAGACTGAATCAGCGCTTTTTGCTGGAACACCAGAAGAGCAACTTGTACTCATGAGCCACGGTGATGCAGTAACTGAAATCCCTGCTGACTTCCACTTGGTTGGTCTTTCTGCTGACTGTCCTTTTGCTGCTATTGAAAACACAGAACGCCGTATCTACGGTATTCAGTTCCACCCAGAAGTTCGTCATTCGGTTTATGGAAATGATATTTTGAAAAACTTCGCATTTGGTATCTGTGGTGCTAAGGGCGACTGGACAATGGAAAACTTCATTGAAACAGAAATCGAAAAAATCCGTCAAACAGTCGGTGACAAGAAAGTCTTGCTCGGTTTGTCAGGCGGTGTAGATTCATCAGTTGTTGGTGTCCTTCTTCAACGTGCCATTGGTGACCAGTTGACTTGTATCTTCGTTGACCACGGACTTCTTCGTAAGAATGAAGGCGATCAGGTTATGGAGATGTTGGGTGGCAAGTTTGGTCTCAATATTATTCGCGTTGACGCTGCTAAGCGTTTCCTAGACCTGCTTGCTGGCGTATCTGACCCTGAGAAGAAACGTAAAATCATCGGTAATGAATTTGTTTACGTCTTCGACGATGAGGCGAGCAAGTTGACTGATGTTGAATTCTTAGCGCAAGGAACACTTTATACCGATATTATCGAGTCAGGAACGGATACTGCTGAGACAATCAAATCTCACCACAACGTTGGTGGACTGCCAGAAGATATGCAGTTCAAGTTGATTGAACCGCTCAATACTCTCTTTAAGGATGAAGTTCGTGCCCTCGGTACCGCTCTTGGTATGCCAGATGAGGTCGTGTGGCGCCAACCATTCCCAGGACCAGGCCTTGCCATTCGTGTCATGGGTGAAATCACTGAGGAAAAACTTCAAACCGTTCGCGAATCTGACGCTATCTTGCGTGAAGAAATTGCCAAAGCGGGTCTTGACCGCGATGTTTGGCAGTATTTTACGGTCAATACTGGCGTTCGCTCCGTAGGTGTCATGGGTGACGGTCGTACCTACGACTACACCATCGCCATCCGTGCGATCACTTCTGTTGACGGAATGACTGCTGACTTTGCCAAACTACCATGGGAAGTCCTTCAGAAAATCTCTGTCCGTATCGTAAACGAAGTCGACCACGTCAACCGCATCGTCTATGATATCACAAGTAAACCACCAGCAACAGTTGAGTGGGAGTAAAACAGTCTGGGGATAGACTGTTTTACCCGACGCCTGAAAACAAGAAAGTGTCGCAAGCCTGGGGAGAGGCTCTATCAGCCGGTCCATCAAGACTGTTTTACCCGATGCCTAAAAATGAAAAAGCATCGTTGCCTGGGGAGAGGCTCTATCAGCCAGTCCATCAAGACTAATTTACCCAATGCTTAAAAAGTTGTAAGCCGATAGAAAGTCTATTTTCTATGGGCTTATTTTTTATAAAAACTGATTTATATCTACTTGTCTCCTTTATTTTCATATGATAATATATAAGTGTAGAAAGGTAGGGGTTCTTATGCAAAAAAATTGGAAAAAGCTTGCTTTAGGATTTCTTATCATTGGTTTAGCTGGTTTTGGTCTTCACTGGTTCGGCCAAGAACAAAATCGGTTACTAAATGAGCAGTTTGTTCCCTTGAATCTACGGATTATTGATGACTTGGGGACTAAGATTGATGCTATTGGTGGTCCGCAAAATCCGAGAATTATTGAATTTCTACAGCGAGATGACCAGACTGCGATTAGCCAACGAATCAGTGCTGCTTCTGACGAAACACGGAAAACAGCTAAGGCTGATAGTCTGACTCAGAAAGAATGGATTGTTCTCTATCCGCAAACTCGTACTAGCCCTTTTGAAAATGCGACTTCTTACGCAGTTATGAGAACAAATATCAAGGCAGACGGTCTCCAAGTGACGACAAGCCAAGAGGAGGAATTGGAAATCTTTTATGAAAAGACTGATGAGAGCTTACTGACCCTTGAGGATTTGATTGCAGACAAGGATATTTTTCGTGCTCAATTAGAGAAGGTTTTGGTATCATCTTCTACTGCAAGTGTTGCTGCTCAAAAAGTCAATGAGGAACTCATCAAAACATTTGCAGCAGATGATTGGTCTGATATTTCCTTTCGATATGAACAACAAAGCCTTGTGTTACCAACAGCTATTATCTCTATGTCTGCTTTTGTAGAGAGTTTGAATGACACCTATTTTTCAGAGCAGACTTTGGCAGTATTTCGATCCCAAACTTCTTCTGCAACTATAATTGATTATCCATAAACTCTTTTTCGGTAGGTCTTTCTTAATTGCCGTCTCGACTATCTCCGTGGACATTTATCTGGTAGTCTTGGAGCGGGACGGATATTTTCTAGATAGCTGGAAGGCAATTGCTATCCAATATGCTGGCTCGTCTGGATTTTGTAGTCCACGACCACACCGCAATCAAAGCAATCTCAGGTTTTAACTGATGCAGTCTGACTCTAGCATTTTCTTGGTCTGCTACACGGTCAAAACTCCGAAAAATAGGAACAGTACAATCTGCAATTGTTTGGGAGACTTATATGTAAAATAGGACGATATTTACTTGAAAGAACTAAAAAAGACGATGCTCTCTGAATGTGAGAACATCGTCTTTTATCTACACCAGTCTTTCTAGCAATATTAGAAAGCTCAAGGTGTATAAAGTAGTTGGTTGTTGTCTCCGTAAATCACACCGTTTTGATAGACCCAGATTAGACTACCATCGGAACCTTGTAGGAGATTGTATGGAACTGATTCTGTGCGAGTGTAGTTTCCTTCTAACACGATCCAAGCCTTGTCACCGATTTTCTCAGTCGCATAATCAATGCTGACCTGTCCACTTTCAAGTGTCACACCGGTTTCCAGGTTGCTTTGAGAATGGGGGAGAGCGGTTGGTACACGATAAAATGGATCAAAGTTTTCAGTTGAGAGAACGTTTTGCGCTCCAAAAAGTCGGTCTTTTGTTTGGTCAGAAGGATCAGAACCATCTGCAAAAAATTCAGACGGGATAGCCATCCCTTTAGGGACTAGTACCAAAGCATAGCCTCCAACGCCAGAACTAGCTTGCACACTGGTTGTCAATAAACCATTTGACCATACAAACTCACCTGACCAAAATGAATCTTCAGATACAAGGCCAGTTTGGTCAAATACCAATACGTTTCCTTGGCTGTTCATCCATGTTCCCGCCAGACTAGAAAAATCTCCAGCGGCAATTGCATCTAAATCTAATGCCGTATCCATTTGAGTTTCTGAGCTACTAGATGACGTTAATGAGCTAGTCGTAGAAGTCGCTTCAGTACTGCTAGTAGTTGTTTGTGAACTTGTTTGGCTGGTTGAAGAACTGCTGCCACTTTCTTGCTTGGAAGTCATGCTGCAGGCAGTTAAAAAGAGACTAGCCAGTAGAGACAGACTCAAAGTTTTTACAAAGGGTTTATTCATACTTGTTCTCCTTCTCTTCACGATGGATTAAAAAACCAGTAGCTTGTTGGCGCGCCATAATGGTCATATCAGAAATTTGTACATGTGCCGGTTGATTGACGACAAAAAGAGCACAATTTGCGATATCCTCTGCCTGTAAGGCCTCGACACCTGCATAAACTGACTTTGCCCTTTCTTGATCACCTTTGAAACGAACTTGGCTAAAATCTGTCTCAACAATGCCAGGTTGTAATGTCGTCACCTTGATATTGGAGGCCATGGTATCAATCCGAATCCCATCACTAATAAAACGTACAGCTGCCTTGGTGGCCGTATAAACAGCAGCACCAGCGTAGGCGTAAATCCCCGCTGTTGAACCGATATTGATGATATGTCCCTGATTTTTCTCCACCATTTTTGGTAAAAACTGGCGTGTCACAGCTAATAGCCCACGAACATTGGTGTCGATCATGATCAGACTATCGTCCAAACTACTATCCTGATAGGGTTCTAGGCCAAGAGCTAAGCCGGCATTGTTTATCAGAATGTCAATTGACCCATGTTGAGCTAAAATAAGAGATGAAACCTCTTTAACAGCTTCAATCTGAGTGACATCGAGCTGGTAAACCCAAACATCATTTGAAAATTGCGCTTCTAACTCTGATTTTAAGGCCTCTAACAGTTCTAAGCGGCGTCCTAGTAAAATCAATTTGTCACCATTTGCGGCAAAGGTTTGAGCCATCGCTCTTCCAATACCACTAGATGCACCTGTAATGAGCACTGTCCGATTCATTCAATCACCTCTTTCATTAGTATTATAGCACATTCCACAAAAAAGCGGGATAATCCCGCTAATCAAGTTATATAAACAACTTCATAAACCGAATGAGGTACTGGTTGAATTCAACTTGTCGAGAATAGTAGATATTTCCGCCATTCACATACAACTTTCCCCCATTTAGCACCGCTATCGGGTGGTAATAGGTATAGGTCTCACCATCAGAATTTCCTAGACTAGGAGCAACGATGGTAAGGGAATAGTTCTTTGATAATTCGATAGTATTTTCACCACCATTTGCAGCAACATAAGAAATATAGCCTGGACCATAATTATAGGCTTGCACCGCTGTCCAACTGTCCACATTAGCAGCTTCTGCTGCTGCAATCATCTGATTGAGATAAGCTACTCCTACTTGGATACTTTCTCTACTATCTGTAATGGTATTTGTCGTCCCTGTTTCAGCTTCACTAGACTGCATGACATCTGCCTTCAGCCCCTTTGTTTCTGTATATATCATTGCCAGAATCAAGTCTTCACTTGCCGGACTTTGGCTTGAAATCAATACTTCTTGTACAGTGCTTTGAAAGCTCAGAACCTGTTTCACGTTTGTACGAATCACATAAAACTGATAGGCTAAGAAAACAAGGACGACAAGAAAAATCGTTCTTGTTATTTTTTTCATTATTTTGTTTGAATATCCTCTATATTTTTAATTAGGATGGAGTAGGTTCCATTATCATTTTGAATGAACTCAACCGCTTCTGCATCCTGGTAAACAGCATTTGGTACTAAGAGTTCTATACCATTTGACAAGGAGAGTTTTTGATTTTCAAATTTTTTGAGTTGACGGCTAGAGTCAATCTCTTCGAACGTAATAGGCTCTGGCACTACTTCCTTTAGTTCATCGACAAAAGACAGTCGAGCTGTTAAATTTTGATCAAACAACTGGTCTGCCAATTTTTCAGGTGAAAGTGCATTTTCTTCCTCTAAATGATTGAAAATAGCAGCCTTAACCTTGGATTGAAATTGAAAATCATCCTGATTGAACTTTTCAGCGATTTTTTGGGCTGTTTGCTCTACTGCTTTAATAGATTTTTTAGCAGAAATACGAGGATTATCCTGTAACAAATTATCTGAAAAATAGTGAAGAAAGGCACCGTTGTATTTAATACGTTTTTCAATCAAATGGTATTTGAGTGTTAAACGGTTCAAAATAAATGCCTCGTCTGGAGCGGATCCAGCACTAGGCAAATTATTTTGAGTGAGCGTATAAGGATTTTGGCTGTCAGTTTGCGAATGTACCAGATTCTCTCGTAAGGCAATGCGCATAAATGCCAGGTGTTCTTGACCATTTTTCTCAAAATGAACAAAAATCAAATCATTTGTTTTGAGATTTTCAGATACAGAAAACTCTTCTTTCCAGACTTGGGCAATTTTTCTCGAACTTTCCAATAAATCATCAGTCAATAAGTCCAAGAAAGGACTTTCAGCTCCAAGTTGGCCAGTTTTAGCTTCATCTGAATAAACACGTTCAATTTTCTTGCGAAGATACTCCTCAATTTTTGGAGTAATTTGTACAAAATCGTCTGCCAAATTAAGCTCTGTATCATCAGGGGAAAATTGGTGTATAATCGCTTGTTTAATATAAATATCCATTAATCCAATTCATATAGAGGGAAGCGGTCTGTCAAAGCACGAACTTCTTGACGAACTTCTTCTAGAACGGCTTCATTTTCTGCATTTTCAAGGGCTTTGATTGTCAACTCAGCAACCTTGCGAGCCTCCTCTACTCCAAAACCGCGAGCAGTAATGGCTGCAGAGCCAACACGGATACCACTTGTTTTGAATGGTGAGAGTTTTTCGTAAGGAATTGAGTTTTTGTTGAGAGTGATGTTCACTTCATCCAAGAGATGTTGTGCAACCTTACCGTTCTCAACAACTTTTGTCACATCTACCAAGAAGAGATGGTTGTCTGTGCCGCCTGTGATGACCTTGAAATTAGGGTTGGCAAGGAAGACTTCTGCCATGGCCTTACTGTTGTCAATAATTTTTTGAGCATAATCTTTAAAGGCTGGGTCCAATACTTCCTTGAAGGACACAGCTTTTGCAGCAATAACATGCTCAAGTGGACCACCTTGGATACCAGGGAAGATAGCTGAATTGATTTTCTTGATAAGGGCTTCATCGTTGGTCAAAATCAAACCACCACGAGGTCCACGAAGAGTTTTGTGGGTTGTTGTTGTTGTGATATGAGCGTGAGGAACTGGGTTTGGATGGAGACCAGCAGCTACAAGACCTGCAATATGGGCCATATCAACCATCAATTTTGCACCAACAGCATCAGCAATTTCACGGAATTTAGCGAAATCAATGGTACGGGCATAAGCTGAAGCACCTGCAACAATCAATTTTGGCTGCACTTCTTTTGCCTGCTCTAGAATTGCATCGTAATCCAGCAAACCTGTCTCTTCGTCTACATTGTAAGCAACGAAGTTATAGGTTTGACCAGAGAAGCTAACCGCAGCACCGTGAGTCAAGTGACCACCTGCTGACAAGTCCATCCCCATAACTGTATCGCCTGGTTCAATCAAGGCCATGTAAGCGGCACAGTTGGCTTGGCTACCTGAGTGTGGCTGAACGTTGGCATACTGAGCACCAAAGATTTCCTTTGCACGTTCAATGGCAAGGCTTTCGATGACATCAACGCATTCTGTACCACCATAGTAACGGCGGCCTGGATATCCTTCAGCGTATTTGTTGGTCAAAATAGAACCTTGAGCAGCCATAACTGCTTTTGAAACAACGTTTTCAGACGCGATCAACTCGATATTATATTGTTGGCGTTTTTCTTCAGCTTGAATAGCATCCCAAACTTCTTTGTCGAAATCTTTGAAGTCAACTTTGTCAAAAATCATGTGCGGTACTCCTTTGTAAGTGCTTGATAAAGCGATATTGTAATTTGTCAGATTCATATCCCAAATGCTTGTAAAAACGATGGGTTTGTTTACGGTGTTCAGCTGGAAGTAAGTAAATTCAATCCTCAAATTCTATTTCAGGGATAGCAGCTTGGATTTCTTCCTGGCTAATACTGCCTTGACGGAGAATTCTAGCTTTTGGTCCTGAAAGATCTAAGATGGTTGAATCAATTCCAGTCAAGGCCTTGTCATCGGCTATCCCTTCCAATTTTTCGGAGAATTGTGATAGAAGTTTAGTAAACTCCTTACCACTTTCTTGTCCTGAAACATTAGCTGATGGTCCAATTAAGGGACCCGTTTCTGCAATCAAACGTAAAGTTTTTTCGTGCTTTGGAAGACGAAATCCAACGGTATCCAGACCAGAATTAACCCAAAAAGGAACCTTTTTGTTCGCTTTCAGGATAATCGTTAGTGGTCCTGGCATAAACCTATTATACAGTTTCTCCAGAAAATGGGGTGGATTTTGACTGAAAAAATAGATATCGTTCAGATTTGAGACATTTAAGTTCATTGCCTTGTCCCTAGGGCGCTGTTTCAACTGATAGACACGATTGACCGCCTCTTCATTTAAGGCTTGAGCAAAGAGTCCGTAGACTGTCTCAGTCGGCAAAACCACGGCTCCACCATTTTCAAGGATTGTTCGGAGTTTATCCATTGTCATCCGCGACGACCTTTCTATCCTGTCCAAATTGGTCTTTGAGGACTCGAATTCGCTTTTTGGGGAAATGCAGAGCGAGTAAGTCAGTTAGGTCTTGCCCTTGCTTGTAGCCAATTTCAAAGTAGAGTTTCCCATCCTCTTTCAAAAAAGCCCCTGCTTGCTCCGCAATTTGTCTATAGATAGCCAGACCATCTTCTTCCGCAAATAAGGCTAGATGTGGCTCAGAAGTCAATACATTGAGTCCAACTTCATCTGTGTCACCTGGTGAGATGTAGGGCGGATTGGAAACAATGATGTCAAATTGCCCTGTCACTGCTTGCAAGACATCCGATTCTAGAAAGTGAACAGAGACTTGGTTGGTTCTTGCATTTTCCTGAGCCACTGCTAGGGCATCCTTTGAAATATCAACCGCAACCACTTCCCAATCAGGTCTAGCTTTTGCAAGGGAAATAGCTATGGCACCGCTTCCTGTACCGATGTCTAAGATACGCAAACCTGCTCTACTATTTTCCTGCAAAATCAAATCAACTAATTCTTCCGTTTCAGGTCTTGGAATCAAGACTCGCTCATCCACCGCAAACTCCAAGCCATGAAAATCAGCCTTGCCGATAATGTACTGGGCAGGTCGGTGTTGGGAAAGTTGCTGAAAAATCGCATCAATCTCTTCTTTGTCAGTCGGTGTGACTTCCTGACGGAGCAGGAGGAGAAATTCCGTAAAGTTCAGTCCCTTTAAGCCACGAAAGGTGAAGGACAGGGATTCTGCCTCTTCACCGATTGCGACTAATTGTTCTTCGTATGCTGCAAATAATTGAGCGTAATTCATTATTTGTTAAGCTCTTCTAGTTTTTGCGTCTGATCGTAAAGTACAAGAGCATCTACGACTTCGTCCATCTTACCTGACAAGATAGTATCCAGCTTTTGCAAGGTCAAGCCGATACGGTGGTCTGTCACACGGTTTTGTGGGAAGTTGTAAGTACGGATACGCTCTGAACGGTCACCAGTACCAATGGTTGATTTACGCTCTGCATCCTGCTCATCTTGGGCAATCTGTGCAAAGTGGTCTGCAACACGGGCACGGATGATCTTCATGGCCTTTTCACGGTTTTTCTGCTGGGTCCGTTCTTCCTGCATCTCTACTTTAATGTTGGTTGGCAAGTGAACGATACGCACGGCAGTTGCAACCTTGTTGACGTTCTGTCCACCAGCACCAGATGCGTGGTAAATATCGACACGAAGATCTTTTGGATCGATGTCGTATTCCACTTCTTCCACTTCTGGCATGATGAGAACGGTTGCTGTTGAGGTGTGGACACGACCTTGGCTTTCTGTCACAGGGACACGTTGGACACGGTGAGCTCCTGATTCATACTTGAGTTTTGAATAAACGGATTGACCAGAGACCATGGCCACCACTTCCTTGATACCACCGACACCATTATAAGAAGCCTCCATGACTTCAAATCGCCAACCTTGACCTTCTGCATACTTTTGGTACATGGTCAAAAGGTCGCCAGCGAAGAGGGCGGCTTCATCACCACCTGCGGCACCACGGATTTCCAAGATGATGTTTTTGTCATCATTAGGGTCTTTTGGTAAAAGAAGGATTTTGAGCTTTTCTTCGTAAGCCTCTTTATCAGCCTTAGCTTGTTTGAGTTCTTCCTTAGCCATTTCCTCCAAATCAGCATCTCCAGAAGATTCTTTAATCATCTCTTCTGCATCGACAATGTTTTGAAGTACAGTCTTATATTCGCGGTAGGCTGTTACTGTATCACGAGTTGCAGCTTCTTCCTTAGACAACTCCATAAAACGCTTGGTATCGCTGACCACATCAGGGTCAGACAACAATTCACCAAGTTCCTCGTAGCGATCTTCCACCGCTTGTAATTGATCGTAGATGTTCATAATTATAAGATATTAAGGGCGTTAAACGAACAAAGCAAAAATAGGAGTTTTGATGAAGGACGAAAGCGTCCTAGGAAAAACTATCTTTTTTGCACAGTTCGTAGCCCGTATTCAGTTCCTTTCTAAATATTTGACCGAACACACTTCTAGTTAGCTTGTAGGGCGTGTTCATTTCCTTTCTGTAATATGTAGGTCATGAAACAGGCACAGTTCGTAGCCTGTATTCAATTCCTTTCTAAATATTTGACCGAACACACTTCCGGTTAGCTTGTAGGGCGTGTTCAGTTCCATTAAGATATTAATGCCGTTAAGCGACTCAAAGGAAATTAGGAATTCTGTCGCAGAAACATTGGTTTCTAGGCAGAATTATCTATTTCCACAGAGTCGTAGGCATATTCAGTTCTGTTCTAATTGTCACAGGAATCAGCTAGAACTGGCACAGTTCCTAGCCCGTATGCAATTATTCCAAAATCGTGTCTTCAACAATCGATTTATAACCTTGGGTTACAATTCAATCTCCGGTGAAAAGTAATGTTTGCGGCAAACTGGAATGTAGGTTTCATTTCCACCGATTTGAATCTGGGCACCTTCATAGGTTGGCTTGCCGTCTTGTGTTCGCAACACCATAGTCGCTTTTTTGGAACAATACTGGCAGATTGTTTTAATCTCATCCAATTTATCAGCCAAAAGCAACAAATGTTTAGAGCCTTCAAAAAGCTCATTGCGGAAATCATTTTTCAAACCAAACGCCATGACTGGTACACCTAGTTCATCCACCACTCGTGCCAAGTCATAGACATGATGACGGCGGAGAAATTGCGCTTCATCAATCAAGACACAATAGGGACGTGGCTCCATCTTTTCGATATAGCCAAAAATATCCATCTCATCGTCAATGGCCACAGCCTCTCTTCTCATACCGATACGGCTGGAAACAACGCCAAAGGCATCACGAGTGTCCAAGGCAGAGGTCATGATGACAACAGGCTTGCCTTGCTCTTCGTAGTTATGGGCTACTTTAAGAATTTCAATGGTTTTTCCAGAATTCATCGTCCCATATTTATAGTATAATTGAGCCACTTTTCACTTTCCAATCTTAAAATTTCACTCCTTCCATTTTATCATAATTTGACCATTTAGGAAACAGAAAAACAAGCTCGTTTTGAGCTTGTTTGATATTAAGACCAGGGTAATGATAAGAAATTTCCGACACACTCAAAAATGATTTTTGCTGCCTTTGGTTTCCACTTATAGAGCATGACACATCCATAGATTAAGCTGAGGAAGGAAAAGGTGATTAATAAAGGTCCTTCCCATATAGTTTGGTAAAAAACAGTTATCACTAGATACAAAAATAATACAGCCAGTAAGAAGGATAAAATCATACGATATTTATAGGCCATGAGTAATCCCTCCTTATAAGGATAGTATAACAAATGATGTGAGCGCTGACAACGCATTTTCCTATTCGCAACCAATCCCGTCACCATCTCGGTCCAGATGGGGCGCATAACCAGGATCACCGATTCGAACTGGCGCTGCTCCTGCATTTCGAGCAGCTGTACAGTTTTTATAATAAACACTTTGAGAAGGGGCTTGGGCAAACTGTTGAATCTGGCTAGCTTGTTGACTTGCTACTGCGGCTTGTTTAGCCTCCTCAGCAAGTCTAGCTTCTTCCTTTTTGCGGGCTTCTTCAGCAATTGCTTTTTCCGCAGAATAATAGCGAATTGTCACCTTGCTTTCTTTCTTAAATACCGTTTCGGTAGTCTCAGATAGGACTTGGCCATCTATCGTAATAGAAGATAGAGTATCGTGTCTGGAAATATCAGCTGTTTCTTCTTTTTCAAGTTGAATTTTTGAAAAACCAGCTTCTTCCAGTTGCTTTTTGACATCGGAACCTTTTGCAGCTGGTGCTATAGTTGGTAGTTTGGCAAAGCTAGATGAGTCAGAAAAACGTAGTTTGACCAGACTGTTATTTTTGAGAACCAGTTCTGCTTGGTTTTCGAAATCATAGTCAATACCATCTAAGGTAATAGAGAGAATTTGACCATGCTTTGAAAGATCCTTCTCTTCCACGCCTTCAAACTGAAGATTGTTGAATCCTGCATCTTTGAGAATTTTCTCCGCGTCCTTTTTTTGTTGTTTTAATTGCAGAGTTTTAGGAACAACTTTATTGTCTTCACTGACATCATAATAGCGTATAAAGACAGGCAAAGAACTGGAATAAAAATAGTCTGAGTTATAGGTATAATTACCGATTGTAATGGATTCCACCAAGTCAATCTTTTCTTCATTTCCATTTTTTGGAAGTAAGATGGCTTCAAGCTCCAAATCTGTAAACCCTTCGTTTTTAAAAGTTTGTTCAATTTGCTGGACTTTTTTGTCAAATGAAATGGCTATTTCTTTGGCATCGCCTTTGGCGACATGGTAAAAAATGGTAATCGGAGTAGATTTAAAAACAGTCCCCTCTTGCCAGATGGTATCTTCACTAACAACCCTATCGACAACTTCACTCTCAAAATATTGCCCGTATTCTAAATCTGGCATTTCTATTTTCTGAATGTTTGTGAAACCAGCATCTTCATACAGTTGAATAGCAGACTCAATCTGTTGACCATAGACTAGATCTCTCTTTGGCAATTCTGCAAAAAAGAAGGCATTTCCAGCCATAGCTGTGACAGCAACTGCTCCTATGCCTAGACCGGTTTTCTTATTGACTACTTTTTTCAACAAGCTTTTTTTCTGAGTATATCTAAATTCTTGTTCCATATAACCACCTCTGTTACATTAATATTATAACTTAAAAAAGTCCTAGACGCTATCCTTTCTACCATTTTTTTGAATTCCATGTTATACTATGCTTATCTTATTCAAAGGAGTAACTTATGCCATTTGTACGAATTGATTTATTTGAAGGACGCACGGAAGAACAAAAAATTGCTCTGGCGCGTGAAGTGACCGAAGTTGTATCTCGTAATACCAACGCACCCAAAGAAGCAATCCATGTTTTTATCAATGATATGCCTGAAGGAACCTACTACCCACAAGGCGAAATGAAACGAAAATAAGAAAATCCAGAAAGAAATTTCTGGATTTTTAGTTTGTTAAGATGGTATCTAAGTTGGATGGTAATTCAAGGGTGTATTGGTAAGGTTTCATCAAAAATGTTTTTTGATTTTTTTCATACAAATAGTAAGTCTCTTCCTCCACTTCCAACACCAGCAGTCGGTCAGGATTACTTGGCTGATCAGTTGCACTGGCATTATTGAAGAAATAGGGTTTGGTAGATTCCAACTGAAGCAAAAAGAGCTGGGCATCTTTTCCAGATAGTTCCTTAACAAGCTGGTTATTTTCTGTCAAGACAAGAGATTGGGAATTGGGTAGATCAACCGACCATTTGACTTGGCTAAAAATCAGCAGGGTTACAAGAATGATGAGACATAAATAGAAAGTGAATGATTTTTTCATAAACCAGACTCCTTTTGAATCCATTTTAATCGTAAGCTAAGACTAATACCGCAACAGAAAATACCGGTTATCAGACCAATCCAAAAAGCTTTTGGACCAAGTTTTAGCCAGGCATCTAGGAACCAAGCAAGGGGAAAGGTGATGGACCAGTAAGAGACCAATCCTAAAACGAAAGGAACGCTAGTATCCTTGTAGCCACGCAGGATTCCTTGAATAGGTGCCGTGAAGGCATCTGCTAATTGGAAAAAGAGAGCAAAAGTGAGGAAATTAGCCGTTAACTGGATAAAGTCCGCTTCTTGACCATAGAGGCTGGCCACCCATTGACGATTGAAATACAAAAAGGACAGGGTTAAACAAGCGAACATCAAGGCAGTCAACCGTCCAATCCGAGTATAGGAACGCACCGATTCACCATCACTTGCACCGATTTCATACGAAATGACAATCGGCAATGTCATAGACACACTCAAAGGAAAGGCATAGAGCAAAGTCGCAAAATTCATGGCTGCCTGGTGAGCAGCAATGGTCAAAGATGAATAGTTTGACATGTAAAGACCGACAACTGCAAAAATCGCAACTTCTGCAAAAACTTGTAAACCAATCGGTAAGCCAATACTCAGGCCTTCTTTAATCCATTTTTTATGGATAGGCGTCCATTTCCAAATCGAAAATGATTGAATGGTCGAGTGAAACTTGGTCACTAAGAGAATGATGATCAATAGACACCAGTAAGCAAGACTTGTACCCAGACCAGCACCTGCTCCACCGAGGGCTGGAAGCCCCATTTTCCCATAAATCAACAAATAGTTAAAAAGAGAATTCAAAGGCACCAGCAGCAACATTAGGTACATGGACAGTTTTGTAAGGCCTATGCTATCAAAAAAAGAGCGACAGATACTGAACAACAGAAAGGGAGGCAGTCCAAATGCCATGTAAAAAAGATAGGTCTCTGCTACCTGTCTAACTGCTGTTTCTAGTTGCAGATTGGCTAAAAACGGCCGAGCCAAAAAGAGCAGACAGGTTAAGAAGAAAATGGACAGCCCAATTCCGATATAAACAAAGGAATGAAAAATCGTCCGAACCTTTTCCTTATCTCCCTTACCCAATTCTTGCCCAACCATAGGAATCAGGGCAGAGACAATTCCGGTTAAGAAGGAAAAAAGTGGATTCCAAAGACTGGTTGCCATAGAAACACCTGCTAAATCGGTCGTGCTAAAACGGCCCGTCATCATGGTGTCTATAAATGAGGCAGAAAAATTTGCAAATTGATAGATTAAGATTGGAATAAAGAGTTTGAGAAAGAGGCCCCAACGCTCTCTAGTATTGCCAGTTTTATACATAATATCTCCTTATTTTATCGTTTCTATTGTAACAAGCCTAGAAAAAAAGTGCAAATCAAAGACGGACTCTTTTGGGTCCGTCTTCACCTATATTAAATAGAATCACCATTCCAGATTGAATTTTTCACGATGACATAGTCCACGTGTTTCAAGCTGGTAATATCACGACCACCTGCATAGGAAATAGAGGATTGCAAGTCCTGTTCCATTTCTACTAGAGTGTCTTTCAAGTGTCCCTTAGCTGGCAAGAGAATTTTCTTTCCTTCAACGTTTTTGTAGGCACCTTTTTGATATTCAGATGCGGAACCGTAGTATTCCTTGAACTGTTTGCCATCCACTTCTACCGTTTTACCTGGACTCTCGATATGACCTGCAAAGAGCGAGCCAATCATGACCATGCTAGCGCCGAAACGGATCGATTTGGCAATATCTCCGTGGGTACGAATACCGCCATCCGCAATAATTGGCTTACGAGCAGCTTTTGAACACCAACGAAGGGCAGCCAGCTGCCAACCGCCAGTACCAAAACCAGTCTTGACCTTGGTAATACATACCTTACCAGGCCCAATACCAACTTTTGTTGCATCTGCACCAGCATTTTCTAGTTCACGAACTGCTTCTGGAGTACCGACATTACCAGCAATGACAAATGTCTCAGGCAATTCTTTCTTGATATGCTTGATCATCTTAATGACACTATCAGCGTGCCCATGCGCAATATCAATGGTAATAAACTCAGGTGCGTCAGCTTTTAAACTAGAAACAAAGTCGTACTCATAGTCTTTTACACCAACCGAAATGGAGGCAATTAAACCTTGGTCATGCATGCGCTTAATGAAGGGAATTCGTCCCTCTTCGTCGAAACGGTGCATGATGTAAAAGTAGCCATCTTTCGCCAACATCTCTGCCACATCTTCATCCAAAATCGTCTGCATGTTGGCAGGGACAACTGGCAATTTAAAGCTGTATTTTCCAAGAGTTACAGATGTATCTGCCTCCGCACGGCTATTGATGATGCATTTATTAGGAATCAACTGGATATCTTCGTAGTCAAAAACAGGTGTTTCATTAAACATGGCTTTCTCCTCAGTTCGTTTTTTAATGATTTTCTACATAAGAAAGGCATATTTGTTCGCCTTTCCTAAACCAACATCTAGAATTATATCTTATTGTTTGTGTTTTGTCAATATCAAAGACTATTTGTGATGTAATATTCGTTTTTATGAAAAATATTCAAATAGAATCAAACCAAACATTCGTATAGTTTCGTTTTGATAGTATTTTTCTAGAAAAATTTAAAAAATGTTCTGATTTAGCTAGTCATTTCTTACAAGAAAACGAAAAAAATCTTCAAAAACTGAAGATTTTTAATCAAATTCATATAATTGTGGAAATTTATCACAGTCAGGATTTTTTGGATGGCAGACTTCTCGTCCAAAATAAATCATAGCCTGATGGGCTGGGAGCCACAATTCTGGTGGCAAGACTTCCATGACCCGCTTCTCAGTTTCCAAAGGAGTCGCTGACTTTTTGACAATGTCGTGGTGTTTACAAATGCGTCCCACATGGGTATCAACTGCGAAGGCAGGAATGCCAAATCCAACACTCAACACTACGTTAGCCGTTTTTCTACCAACTCCAGCCAAGGCTTCTAATTCCTCACGAGTTTGAGGTACAATGCCATCATGTCGATCCAATAACTGCTGAGCACATTCTTTCAAAAATTTGGCTTTATTACGATACAAGCCCAAACGAGAAATGTAGGGCTCGATGTCCTTTACTTCTGCTGCTGCCATAGCCTGGGGTGTTGGGAAAGCTGCAAATAAACCAGGGGTGGCCTTGTTAACGGCAGCATCCGTTGTTTGAGCAGACAAGAGCACTGCACAGACTAATTCAAAATGATTGCGGAAATCCAAACTTGGTTGGGCATCGGGATAGAGTGCGATAATTTCTTCAATAACTTTTCTAGCTCGTTTCTTTGATAATACCATGTCATACTCTTTCTAGTTTTTTACTATTATATCATGAATTCCTAGTGAGAAAGTTCCTTAGTGTTTGTATTTTCAATAGAATCTGCATGACTTGTTTTTTCAAATCCTAGAAAAAACCTAGCCAGACTTGTGACTAGGTTTCTCCAAGGAAATATTCAAATTTCTCATTGATAAACTTGATTTTATTTCATTTCTTTTTTCTTTGCAAAACTAAATCCGATGACGAACAATCCAGCAAGACCAAACAGACTCCATGAGATTGTCTGGGTTTGACCTGTCCTTGGCAATTGAGCTTTGGACTCACTTGAAAGATCTGGAGTTGCTGCCACTTTCCCAGCCCTTGGCACTACTGGTGTCTGAGGTACAGAACCTTGCTCTTTTTGGTTGGTTGGGAGAGGTTGTGGTTTAGTCTCAGGAGTCACTGGCGGACTAGTTGGTGCATCAACTGGAGCTGTTGGTTGTTTAGTCGTATTGGTCGTTACGACATCTTCAGGTGGTGTTTGAACACCTGTCGTTGGTTTTGTTGGTGTTTCAACTGGTGCTTGATTGCCGCTGTTGTTTGAACTTGCAACACCATCCAAAGCATCCTGAGCCGCTTTAAGACTTGCAAGAGCTTGATCGACCGCACTTTGTGTCGCCGTCGCATCTGCTAAGACTGCTTGAGCAGCTTCAACAGCCTGATCATAAGCTGTTTTGCGTAGGTCAGTAGCATTGAGATACTTGGCATCTGTTGCTTTCAAGACTGATGCTACTGCAACTAGATTACGCAAGTTTGTATAATCAGTTGCTTGACCGTCTAAATTAGATTTTGCCTGATTCAAGTCAGCTAATGCTTGATCGACAATTTCTTGGGTTACGTTTTCACTTGCTACTACCAATTGTGCAGCACGCAAGAGGGTATCATAGGCAACTTGTTTGGCTGGGTCTGCATTATAGTAAACAGCTTCCTTACGAACTTCATCATAGCGAGTGATTTCTGCAACCAAGGCGCTTGTGTCTGTTGCAAGACCATTTAGTGCAGCTTTAGCTGCCAAAAGATTTGCGAGCGCAGCATCTACTTCTGACTGATTGTGTTTTGCAGCAACAACTGCTTGGGCATTTGCGAGGGCTGTGTTATAGGCATCTTGTAAAGTAGTATCTGCATTGTAGTAAGCTGCTGTTTTCTCGATGCCTTCTAGCAAGGCGATATTGGATAATAAGCCTGTTTTGTTGATCAAGGTCAATGTTTTTACATTGCGTTTGTTATCAAGGACAGTTACACTCAAGTCTTCCAAAAATTCATAGCCAGTTGGAAGATTTGCTGCCAGTGTGTAAGAGCCAACAGGGACAAATTTTCCAAAGTCTGTTGTAGAGTATTTCGCATTTGGAAGTGCAATTAGTTGACCTGTTTCAGTTACCAAAGCAAGACTTGTTCCAGCTGGTAAGTTTTGGTCCACATCGACAAAAAGACTAGCTTTTTCCAACAAGTTAACGTAGAAATTCACAGCCGCAGTGCTATTTTCTTCAGAAATTGTAACCGTTACGCTAGTTTCCCCTGCCACAGTTGACCATTCTGTATCATAAAGGAAGAGGTCAAAGGTGTATGTACCAAATGGCAATTTCAGGATAGTATCATCACCTGCATAGCGAGGTAGTTCTGTCACAATTTTACCTGTTTCATCCTTGACAGAGTAAGAATAGGTAATCGGTGTTGGAGCATTGGTTGCTTGGTCTAGGAGGTTGACAGTGACCAACCCAAGATTGTTTCCAATGCTAATCAAATCCGCTACTTTTGCAGATACAAGGTTGCCAGCAAAATCTTCAACGGTGTAGTAGAATTTGGAAATATCAGCCAAGTCAAGTGGCAAGGTAAAGGTGCCATCTGCATTTTGGGCAACAAACACCTTGTTGTCTGTGACAACAACCTGACCATTTTCGTCCAGATCAATAGCCATTGTTAAACCAGCATCATTGGTTGAAAGGTAGAAAACTTGCTCTCTAAAAATGCCAGACAGACCATTTTCAACTGCTTGACGTGGATCAAACACTTGACTTGTTTCATCGTATGTTGCAGTTGTAATTACTGGCGCCTGACGGTCAATGATGACATCAAATGCCATTGTTTGAACATCTGCACCTGGAACTTCTGAATAGTAGGTTAAAACGTACTGATAGCGTCCGTCTTCTAAATCATTCCCCTCTTGGTCTGTTCCAGCCCACTCTGTCGGATAGACAATCGTTGATTTTGGATTTTTTGGATCCCCACTAAAGTAGTTTTTCTCTCCATAGTCAGGTTCACTTGTCCAAAGAGGTGTTTTACGTTCAGTATCATCTGCAGCATAAACAGAAGCTACTAATTCCGTATAGTTTCGAAGAAAGACACCTTTAAAAGCCAAGGAATCCTGGTTATTGTCTCCGTTTGGAGAAATTGCCAAATGCGGTTTCCCGTTTTCATCTAACTCAAGAACAAAATAGCCAGCTTCATTCTTAAAGGTTCCAAGTGTCTTAATGGCAAGATCTGTGCGTTCATCGGTTGAATAAATCAGTTCTGAACTACTTGTGACAAGACCTGTATAATGATGAGTGCTATCAACTGTTAATGGCTCTTCAGCAACTGGCTCAAAATAGAAACCACCTTTTCCATCTGCGATGAGGTTATAGATTGGTTCTTCAAGTACAGGAAGGTTTTGGAAAGCTCCTTTAAAGCCGACATAAGGGATGCTGACAACATCGACGCCATCAACTTGATCTGTGAAACGAACAAAGCCTTCTAGGTAGTAACCATTTGGCATTAATTGAGACAATTCTTGTGCAAAAGCACTAGCGTCCAAGGAAATAGTGACAGTAGTTGAACTATTTGCTTTTACTGTAACAGTCTGGCCTGCAGTTCTTTCCAGCAATCGCGGTGTCAAACTAAAGGAACCATTCGCTACCGTATCTGTGTTCAAATCCGTTACATAGGTAAAGCTCTTATCTTGGTCTGTGATATTGTGCAAGGTCACTTCAAAACTGAAACTATCTGCTACATTTCCAAGCGTAATACTGCTGTAGCCGTCAGTCCCTGTCAAATAGACACCATTCGAAATGGCTGCGGCCGTATCAAGAATACCTGCACCTTGCTGTCTTGGAGAAGTGTAGGCTTGAGTCTCAGTGTTGAAATGTGCTTTGGCAGTAGACATAAGCAAATGTTTGACCAAGGCTTCAATTTCCTGAGCAGACTTTTCTGGATAGGCTTGCAAGAGGTATTGTTTAACAAGAACTGCCGCACCAGCAACGTGAGGAGCCGCCATACTAGTTCCGTTCATGCTACTGTATTCATTGTCATTGATGGCTGCATAGATTGAACCACCTGGAGCCGCTAAATCAGGTTTCAACTCACCATCAGCAGACAAGCCCCAGCTTGAAAAATCAGACAAGATCCCTGCCTCTGGGTTTGGTTTCTTATCAGATTGATTGTTAAATTGAATTTGGTACTGATTCGCAGCAAGTGCTTCTCCGAATTCATATGGAATAAAGATCGATGGAATTGCAATGGCAGTATCATCAAGGGACATGCTGACATTTGCTTCTCCTGGTCTGCTGTTGTAAATAACAACACCGATTGCTCCTGCTGCTGTTGCATTGGCAATTTTTTCAGAGAAGGTGATGGAACCTCGTTTTATCAGGGCCAATTTACCAGTTAAGTCTAGTCCGTTGAAGTCATCAGCTTGACCCAAACCAGCAAAAACATAATCATATGATTTACCAATTTCGAACTTAACCGGGCTCATTTCAGGGTTGTTGAAGGAACTTTTGCCGTTGTTTAATTCTGCATTGTTTTCAAGACCGATGATATTGATGACTTGGCTGCTCACGGTTGTATTGTTATAAGATGCAACTGAAATCGCATCACGAGCAGTAGATGGGTTACCAACCAAACCATAGTCAGGATTTTCAACTGCTGGATTGGCATGTCCAGAACCAAATGTCCCGTCATTACCAGCCGCAATGACAACTGTCACACCTGCTTTTCGAGCGGCAGCAATGGCAGCATCAACAGTTGCATCCATGTTGACCACGGAACCATTTGCACCACCAAGACTGAGGTTGATACTGTCAGCACCTAATTTGACGGCATCTTCAATCGCTTTTACATAAAGTGCTGGACCTGTTGTTGACTTAAGATCAGAGAAAACACGCATGAACATCACTTGTGCTTCAGGAGCAACACCATAAATTAATTCCCCGCCATTTGGGATAGTTGGGTTTCCTGCAGCAATACTGGTTACGTGCATACCGTGTGATGTTTTATCAGCTTCTTTCAATACTGCGTTGACATCCACATAGTTGTAACCAAAGATGACTTTTTCACTAAACCATTCACCATAGTTAATGCCTGCGGCTGCTTTAGCAGCTTCTAGTTCTTCTTTTGTGCTATATTTTGCCTTGCTAGCATCTGTCAAATGCAGCACATCATGTTCGACATCCAAGCCAGAATCGATAATTGCAACGACAGTTCCTTCTCCCTTGTAGCCATTGTTCCAAACTTCAGGTACGGTGATAATGGTGTTACTGTCGATATTTTGTGGCTTTTCAGTTGACGGATTAGATACAGCAGAATCTGTTGCTGTATCAACAGAACTAGAGACTGATTCTGGAGTAACTTCATTACTTTCAGCAGTCGCAACAAGTGCTGTTGTTTCTTCAGCGGTTTCTGTTACAGCTGTTTGAACGACAGTTGTTTCAGTAGAGACAGGACTAGTTACTGTTTCTGTTGCTACTTCTTCAGCAGGAGTAACATCTGTTGAGGCGTTTGCCTCTTCAAGAACAGGTAGAGTGTTAATTTCAGTCGACTCAGTAACAGTCGTTGTTGTCCCAGTTGTAGTTTCAGTAACTGCTTGGCTCTCCGTTCCTGGTGAAAGACTAGTTACCGTTGCTTCAGATGAGGAAATTTGACCTTGTTCTGCCGCCAAAACGCTTGGCCCTCCAAACAAAAATACCGCACCCAAAAGAACGGACACAGCCCCTATTTTATATTTACGAAGTGAGAATCTCTCTTTCTTTTTCATGTAATCTCCTCCTATAATTCTCCTTTTTTATTGGCTGAACCAATATATATAGTTAAACATAAAATAGAAGGTATTTCAAGTATTTTCTGAATATTCAGCATTATCCAACATTTAGAACGTTCCATAGTTTTTAACTATACCCTAACACCAAAAAAAGAACCAATACTGGTTCTTCTCCTATTTGCGATACATTTTAAACTGAAGGAAGAGGTCATTATAGGCTCCTAGGAGCTTGGCTCCAAGGTTATCGTAGACTTCCATATTCTTCATGGTTTCTTCCGAAGGATAGAAGGCTTCATCATTTTGTGTTTCCTCATCCAGCATGGCTTTAGCCTCAGGAATCGGTGTTGAATAGCCTACATACTCCGCATTACGGTAGGCATTTTCTGGACGAAGCATAAAGGAGATAAAGGCATGTGCCCCATCAATGTTCTTGGCTGTTTTTGGTATAACCATATTGTCAAACCAAAGGTTAGAACCTTTTGATGGAACAACGTAACGTAGGTTTTCATTTCCATCGAGCATCTCGCTAGCCTCTCCAGAGAAGCTAACGGCAACGGCTGCTGCATCTTGGATCATGTAACCTTTGATTTCATCGGCTACGATTGCCTTAACATTTGGAGTTAAGTTATAGAGATGATTAGCAGCTTCTTCTAGATCGGATAGACTTTTTGAATTCAGACTATATCCCAAGGATTGGAGTCCAAAACCCATCACCTCGCGCACGCCATCAATTAGCATGATATTATCACGGTATTCCTCTGACCAGAGATCCTCCCATTCTTCAGGGGCATTTTCCACCATGGTTTCATTATAAACAATCCCCAAGGTTCCCCAGAAGTAAGGGACAGAGTAGTCATTTTTCTCATCAAAGCTGAGTCCCATAAATTGCGGATCAATGTTTTCCATGCCAGTGATTTTCGACTTGTCTAATGGAATCAACATGTCTTCTTCAATCATTTTAGAAATCATATACTCTGATGGAACAGCTAAATCATAGGTTGTGCCACCTTGCTTAATCTTAGTATACATGGCTTCGTTGGAATCAAAGGTTTGGTAGTCAACCTGGATTCCTGTCTCGGCTGTAAATTCTTCCAAAAGAGTAGGATCAATGTAATCACCCCAATTATAAATCACCAACTTGTCAGTTGTGCCTTGTGTTGATTGCTCCTCTAAGTTTTGACTAATTGCCCACAAAGCAAGAATAATCACCACTACGCCTGCTAGGAATGAATAAAGTCGTTTCATTATTCCGCCTCCTTTTCACGCGAGATAAAATAATAGCCCACCACTAACAAGATTGAAAAGAGGAAGACAAGAGTTGACAGGGCATTGATTTCCAAAGAAATCCCCTGACGAGCTCGGGAGTAAATCTCAACAGAAAGGTTTGAATAGCCATTTCCCGTCACAAAAAAGGTAACGGCAAAGTCATCCAAGGAATAGGTAAAGGCCATAAAGTATCCTGCAATAATAGCTGGGGTTAGATACGGCAACATGATTTCTCGCAGCATCTGAAACTGGGTAGCTCCCAAATCATAGGCAGCAGATACCATATCCGCATTCATTTCTTTTAGACGAGGCAAGACCATCAACACCACAATCGGAATGGAAAAAGCGATATGGCTGAGTAAAACAGACACAAAGCCCAATTGGAAGCCAATCATAGTAAAGAGAATCAAGAAACTGGCACCAATCATAACATCGGGCGCTACCATCAGGATATTATTGATAGACAAAAGAGCATTTTGAAAACGAGGACGAGCCTGATGGATATAAATTGCTCCAAAAGTACCAATAATCGTCGCAATCAAGGAACTAGTGAAAGCTAGGAAAAAGGTTTGTGCAAGGATAAGCATCAAACGCTTATCCCCCAGCATGGAAGAAAAATAATCCAAGGTAAAACCAGTAAACCCGTTCATGTCACCGCCTTCGTTGAAGGCATAAGCTATCAAGTAAAAAATAGGAAGATAGAGGACAAGAAAGGCTACCGTGAGATAAATTTTTGCAAATTTCTTCATTATTTTTTCCTCTCTTTCGTTAACCACATGGTAAAGAGCATGGCCACAATTAAGACGACACCAATTGTAGAGCCCATTCCCCAGTTTTGTGTTGTGAGGAAGTGTTGCTCAATAGCCGTTCCCAAGGTAATTACGCGGTTTCCTCCAATCAAGCGTGTCAGCATAAACAAACTTAAACTTGGAATAAAAACTGCCTGCACACCTGAACGAACGCCATTCATAGAAAGAGGGAAAATCACTTTAGTAAAGGTTTGCCAAGAAGTCGCACCTAAATCCCGACTGGCATTGATAAGATTTGGGTCCAAATCATCTAGCGCATTAAAAATCGGTAAAATCATAAAGGGAATTTCAATGTAGGCTGCTACTGCTATGAAAGAAAAATCTGTAAAGAGAATCTGCTGGGCACCAATGCCGACAAACTCCAAGAAGGAATTTATCGAGCCATTTTGACCAAAAATCCCGATGAAGGCATAGGCTTTCAACAAGAGATTGACCCAGGTCGGTAAAATAATCAACATCAGCCACAACTGCTTATGCTTGAGTTGCGTCAAAAAATATGCAGTTGGGTATGAAACAAGCAAGGTGACCAAGGTGATAATGCCTGCATAGAAAATCGAGTTGAAACTCATACGCAAGTAAGTCATGTTTGGAGAGTTGAAATAACTCGCGTAGTTAGCCAGGGTCAAATTTCCATCCAAGTCAAAAAATGACTTGTAGATGATTAAGACAACTGGAGCTAAGACAAAGAGGAAAACCCATAGAGCATAGGGAATAGCAAACAGTCTAGAGGTTTTCTTCATTTCTCTCCTCCTCGATGGCATTGATCAAGCCATCTTCGACTTCTTCAATTTCCACATACTCTTCAATACGAGCATCAAATTCTTCTTCCGTTTCGTTGAGACGCATGATATGGATATCTTCTGGCTCGAAGTCAAGCCCGATTACTTCTCCGACAATGGCCTTACGAGTCGAGTGAATCATCCATTCATTGCCTAAATCGTCATAAGCGATGATCTCATAGTGAACGCCACGGAAAAGCTGGGTATCCACTTTTACCTGCAACTTCCCTTCTTCTGGTAGAGTAATCTGCAAATCTTCTGGACGAATGACCACTTCGACCTCTTCATTTGGTCGCATACCACCATCGACCGCCTCAAAGCGTTTGCCATTGAATTCTACGAGGTAGTCTTCAATCATACGACCAGGCAAAATATTGGATTCTCCAATAAAGGTTGCAACAAAGTGGTTGATCGGTTCGTCATAAATATCAACTGGTGTCCCAGATTGGACAATCTCACCTTCATTCATGACAAAAATCCAGTCACTCATGGCAAGGGCTTCTTCCTGATCATGGGTAACAAAGACAAAAGTAATGCCTAATCGTTGTTGGAGTTCACGCAATTCATACTGCATTTCCGTACGCAATTTCAAATCCAAGGCAGACAAGGGCTCATCTAGTAAGACAAGACGTGGTTGATTAATGATGGCACGAGCAATAGCCACACGTTGACGTTGACCACCCGACAGTTTCTGAATCGAACGCTTCTCGTAACCCGAAAGACGGACCATTTGCAAGGCTTCCGTAACTCGGCGTTCAATTTCTGACTTATCTACCTTTCGCAACTTCAAAGGAAAGGCCACATTTTCAAATACTGACATATGTGGGAAAAGGGCATAAGACTGAAAAACGGTATGCACATCACGTTTATTGGTTGGAAGATCGTTGATACGTTGACCATCTAGGAAAATATCGCCAGAACTCGCATCCAACAAGCCAGCAATAATGTTCAAAATGGTTGATTTTCCAGAACCAGACGCACCCAATAAGGTATAAAATTTTCCTTCTTCTAATTCAAAGTTAATATCCTTGAGAACGGTTGTGCCGCTATCTTCAAAAACTTTTGAGACATTTTTAAATTCAATAATTGGTTTTTTCAATTTTCATCAATTCCTTCTTAATTGGCCGACGAATCCTCACCGATGATGCGGACTTCTCTTTCTAACACGATGCCAGATTCTTTTTCAACAACAGAAATCACGTGGGCGATCAAGTCTTCATAATCTTTGGCAGTACCATTGTCCACATTGACCATAAATCCGGCATGTTTTTCAGATACTTCAACACCACCGATTCGGTAACCTTTTAGACCGGCCTCCATAATCAATTGACCAGCAAAATGACCAAGCGGACGCTTGAAGACAGAACCGCAAGATGGCCATTCCAATGGTTGTTTTAACTCACGTAAATGCGTTAGACGATCCATTTCTTGTTTAATAACCGTGTGATTACCTGGTTTCAAAGCAAACTTGGCAGATAAAACAATGGCACCATTTTCTTGTAAAATAGACGAACGGTAGCCAAAACGCAAATCACGTCCATCCAAAGTTTCAACATATCCAGCTGGAGTCAAAACTTGGGCGGAAACCAAGATATGCGCAATCTCCCCACCATAGGCACCTGCGTTCATATAAACAGCACCACCGACGCTTCCTGGGATACCACAAGCAAACTCAAAACCTGAAAGCGAATGGAACAAGGCTACTTTAGTTGTTTCGATCAAATTAGCTCCTGCTTCTGCTTCAATTGTATAACCAGAAACGGTCACAGACTTGAGTTCATCCATTCGGATGACAAAACCACGAATGCCCCCATCTTTTACAATGATGTTGCTGGAATTTCCCAAAACCATCCAGGGGATCTGTTCACGATTAGCAAATTCCACGATCCGTACAATCTCATAGCGATTGCGTGGAAATGCTAAGTAATCTACTGCTCCCCCTACTTTAGTATAGGTGTAGTCTTTCAACGGCTCGTCGAAACGAATATCGATTCCTTCAAGTTCTTGCCTGATTTTATCTTTCATATTACATCTCTTTTCAAAAAATAGAATATCTAACACATTATACCAAACTTTGGTATGAATTTCCATCCTATTTCCCTCCTTTCTCATTAGACCAAAAGAAAAATCCACCGAGGTGGACTTTCTTATGCTTGGATCTGGATGCCTTCTTGGTCAACTTCAAGGACATGGAGGCTACCATCTAGTTGTAGAGCAGTAATTTTCTCCGAAATACTCTCCAGTTTTTCTTTGGCTGCAAGGACCATGACAGTTGGGCCTGCACCAGAAAGATAGGTCGCATAGGCCCCTTCTTCATGACCAATTTGTTTAATTGGGTAGAATTCTTGAACCAATTTTTGACGAAAAGGCTCATGGAACATATCGGATTCAATAGCCTTACCAGCCGTTTCAATATCCCCTTTTAAAAGGGCTGCAACTGCCACGTTTGCAATACTACTGGCAGCAACGGCTTTCTTGGCTGATAATTGACTAGGCAAGACACCGCGACTTTCACTTGTGCGCAAGGGGTAATTTGGAATGAAGGCAAGAAAACCTGTCTCAGGAAAATCTGCCACAACTGCTGCTACCTTTTTATTGACATAACTTGAAATCACCAAATTTCCATAAATAGCTGGCGCTACGTTGTCAGGATGGCCTTCTATTTCAGTCGCAATGATTAACTTTTCTTCATTTGTCAGTTGTAGATTTCCAAGTTGATTTGCCAGTTCAATACCAGCAACAATGACAGAACTAGATGAACCAAGTCCTCGAGCTAGAGGAATATCACTGGTCATCTTGAGCCGATGGGGTTGCAAATTTTTACAAACCTTCAAAGCGGTTTTTATCAATAAATTGTTTTGGTCATTTGGCACGTATTCCAAGTTGTGTTCGATTGCCCATTGGTCTGCCGGTTCAAGGATGTCGATATGCAGATACTTGCTCAAGGCAACACCTACTGAGTCAAAACCAGGACCAATATTGGCACTGGTTGCAGGTACCGTAATTCTCATATTAATCCCCCAAAACTTTGAAGGTATTTTGAACTTCAACAGCTTCTGCTGTAGCTAGTTTAGCTTGCACATTTTCCAACTGAGTTTTACTCATTGCGTGAGTAACAATGACTACACGTGCCTGGTCTCCAAGTGAAGCAGCTTGCAAGATTTGTTTAAAGGAAATGGATTCGCTATTGAAGATTTCAGCCAAGCGAAGCAAGGTACCTGTCTTATCAGGCGCTAAGATGGAGAAATAGTATTCACTTACGACATCTTCAGGTTTGGCCAACTGAAGAGGACGGCTGTATTCATTAAAGGCTTTGCCGACGGTCTTATCATTCAAACGACGAACGATTCGAACGATATCTGCCACAACACTTGTTGCGGTTGGCTTTTGACCTGCTCCCGGTCCGTAGTACATGGACTCGCCAATTCCGATTGATTCCACAAAGACGGCGTTCATAACCCCGTTGACACTTGCAAGAGGGTGTGATTTTGGTAAGAAGGTTGGAGATACTTCGGCAGCAATACCTGAGGTGGTTTCTTGAATATCACCCACGAGTTTAATAACGTAGCCCAGCTCTTGCGCTACTGCTACATCTTCTGGTGTGATTCCTGAGATGCCCTTGTGTGCAACTTGTTCAAAATCAATGGTCATACCAAATGCAAATTGACTCAAAATCACAGCCTTATAAGCCGCATCAATTCCTTCAACGTCATTGGTTGGGTCTGACTCTGCATAACCCAATTCCTGAGCTGTTTTTAAGGCTTCATCATAGGTCCATCCTTCGTCGACCATTTTAGTCATCATGAAGTTTGAAGTACCATTCAATACTCCAAGAACGCGAGTAACCTTATCAGAAGTAAGCGAATTTGCCAAGGTCCGCAAAATTGGAATACCGCCAGCGACTGCTGCTTCATAATAAAGAGCTACCCCATTATTTACTGCCAATTCGCGCAATTCACTACCATGAACAGCTAACAAGTCCTTGTTTGCAGTAACAACATGTTTCCCTGCTTCTAATGCTCGGCTAATGAAGGTTTTAGCAGGCTCGATACGGCCCATTAATTCTACAACGATTTGAATTGTATCATCAGATAGAATATCATCAATATTGGTTACAAAATGATAATCATGTCCAGCTGCAAGCAATCGCTCTTTTTCCGCTTGGTCTTTCACCAAAACCTTTGCAACTTGAATGTTTTCTTGAGCAGCTTGTTGAATTTTCTCAGTATTTTCCTTCAACAAATACGGAACGCCACTCGCTACCGTTCCAAAGCCTAAAAGGGCAATATTAATTGTCATAAATACTCCTTAAAATCTATTTTTCCCATTATAGCACAAATTTTTAGAAAATTCTGCTACAATAGATTTAAGAATAAATATAGGAGGAAAAAATGACCGCACCGCACACACGATCCAGTCGCAGACGCAGGAGGAAAAGCAGCCCCAAACTTGGCCTTTGGTTTAGCATGCTCCTCAGTCTTTTATTTATCCTTGGAACCATGATTCTTTTTATCAAAGGTATCAGCCTTTTCAGGCAGGATAGTCAAGCAAGCACACCCATCTCTAGTTTTTTAACGAGCTCAACCACAAGTGAATCCCAAGCGAGTACTAGTCAAGATGACAGCACAAACTCTTCTGATATTCCTTGGGAGCAACAAGCAGAGCCGGTTAAAGTTCCCATTCTTATGTATCATGCCATTCATGTCATGTCTCCTGAAGAAAGTGCCAATGCAAATTTGATAGTGGATCCAACTACTTTTGAAACCCATCTCCAAGCTTTGCAGGAAGCTGGTTATTATAGTTTGTCTCCCGAAGAAGCCTATAAAGTGTTGACGGAAAATGTCTTGCCTGCTGGAAAAAAAGTGGTTTGGTTGACCTTTGATGACAGCCTCTGGGATTTTTATGATATTGCCTATCCGATTTTGAAAAAAAATAAAATGAAGGCTACCAATAATGTCATTACAGGTCGGACAGAAAGTGGTATGGCCGGACACCTCACACTTGACCAATTGAAAGAGATGCAAGCAAATGGCATGTCCTTCCAAGGACACACCGTGACACATCCTGATTTGGAATACTCGAGTTTAGAGGACCAGACTAGAGAACTTCAACTTTCCAAGACCTACCTAGACACCAATCTCAATCAAGATACCCTTGCAGTGGCCTATCCAGCTGGACGATATTCAACTGACACCTTATCCATCGCTGAAAGTATAGGTTACAAGTTGGGCGTCACTACCAATGAAGGGCTTGCTTCGGCTGCTGATGGCTTACTCAGTCTCAACCGTGTCCGCATCCTACCAACCACCACTCCTGAGACACTCCTACAAACAATTGCACAGTAAGATGAATAAACAAAAATAGCACCCCAATTTTGAGAGTTGGGGTGCTTTTTTTCATCAAAATCTATAACAAATAGTCATCTAGAAGAGTTCTTTATAGAAGGCAATAGTTTCTTCCAGTGTCGGCATAAATGGATTGCCTGGTGCGCAGGCATCGATCAAGGCATTCTTGGAGAGGTATTCAAAGTCGAAGTCTTCTTCTTTGATATCCAACTCAGTCAGTTTTTTCGGAATACCGACTTTGGCAGACAGTTCTTCAATTTGAGCGATTGCATAGTCTGCACATTCCTCATCAGATTTGCCTGCGATGTCTAGACCCAAAGCTTTTGCGACATCACGGAAAGCTGCTGGAACACGTTTGGCATTTTCACGCTCGATGATTGGCAAAATCATAGCACAGCAGACACCATGTGGTAAATCATATACAGCCCCCAACTGGTGAGCCATAGAGTGAACATAGCCTAGACCAGCATTGTTAAAGCTCATACCTCCAAGGAAAATTGCATGAACCATAGCCTCACGGGCTTCGATATCCTGACCGTTTTCAACAGCACGAGGCAAATATTCCTTGATCAGTTCAATAGCACCCATAGACAGTTTCTTAGTCACACCATATGCTCCTGGAGTTACTAGAGCTTCAATTGCATGGGTCAAGGCATCCATACCCGTTGCTGCAGTTAAAGCTGCTGGCTTGGACAACATGAGTTCAGGGTCATTGACAGACATGACAGCCAAGCTGTTTTTATCCACCATAACCATTTTAACCTTGCGGTCTTCATCGGTGATGACATAGTTAATGGTGATTTCAGCTGAAGTACCTGCTGTCGTGTTGATTGCTACTACAGGCAGACCTTTTTTCTCGGACTTATGCAAACCTTCGTAGTCCTGAGGCTTACCACCGTTTGTTGCCATAATGGAAATACAGCTTGCCGCATCCTGTGGAGAGCCGCCACCAACCGAGATAATAAAATCACAGTCATTTTCCTGCAGAACAGCTAGTCCGTCGTAGACATTTTTACAGGTTGGGTTTGGGTCCACATGGCTGAAGACCACATAATCTACACCTGCTTCATCAAGCGGCTTGGTTACTTTGGGTAGAATGTCGCTTGTCAACAAAAATTCATCCGTTACAAGCAAGGCTTTTTTGTAGCCCAGTTCTTTGACATAGCCACCAATTTCATTGACACAACCACGACCAATTAAGTTGACCGCTGGAACATAAAAAGTTGCCATAGCAAAACCTCCATTTAATATATATTATTATGTTTTTCTACACTATTAGCATACACCTTTTTCCTAGTTTTATCAATTAATATGTGAAATTTTTCTCATTTGTTTTTTCCAAAAAAAGAAAGAAGGCAAACAGCTCCTTCTTTCTCTTGCTTAATAGAAAACAACTAGAATACCACAATGGTACGCCCCAAATGTCTACCTTCTTTTAGTTCTTGAATAACATTTGGCAATTCTTCCAAACGGATTTCATTATAGGTTAAATTGTCACAAATGTTCCATTCAGAAGCAAATTTCTCCCAGACCTTACAGCGTTTTTCATGACTGATTTGAACAGAATCAATACCCAAAGCCTGGACACCTCGTAAGATAAATGGAAGAACGTTGGTTGCAACTTTTACGCCAGCAGCATTTCCACATAGACTAATTGCCCCATCATAGTCAATTTGCGGAATGAGATGCGAAACAACATCTCCTCCAACTGTATCCAATACGTAATCATAGATTCCTTTTAAGAGGAGAGGATTTTCTTTTAAGAAGATCTGCTCTGGTTTGATAATATCCGTTGCCCCAAGTTTTCGAACCAACTCATCCTGGTTATCTTTACGTGTTAAAGCTGTTATTTGTGGATAGCCAAGGTGCTTCAAAATAGCCAAGGCCACACTTCCAACTCCACCACTTGCACCTGTCACTAAGAGCCGAGGTGCATTTTGGGGCTTCATACCAGCATTTTCCAAAGCCAATACAGATAGGCCAGCTGTCAATCCTGCAGTCCCAATAATCATTGCATCCTTCATACTAAGGCCAGCTGGCAAGGGAACTACCCATTCATGAGGAATTCGAGCGTATTGAGCAAAACCACCCGTGTGAGACATCCCCATCTCATAGCCTGTAACCAATACTTCTTGTCCAACTGAAAAATCAGGAGAATCGGACGAAACAACCACTCCAGCTAGATCAATACCTGGAATCATAGGATAGTTTCGAATAACACCAGCATTTTTCTGAACAGCAAGCATGTCTTTGTAATTGACTGAACTATAAGCAACTTTTATAAGGATATCACCTTGATGTAAATCATCCAAACCGATGGTTTTTGGGCCAAAAACCAAGGTATCTCCTTGCTCTTCTACGACCATTGCTGTAAAAGTATCTTGCTTCATTTTACTGTCCTCCATTAAAGTTGTTACCTGACTTAATTGGTATTTTCAACCAAAAACTCTATACTATCATTATAAAAGGAAAATGATGATATTTCCATATGCTAAACTCCAAGAATTCCTTATAGAAATCCATTAGCCCAACTTATAGAAAAAACGACCAACTATCCGTTGGACGTCTTCTATGAATTAACGAATTTGCTCAAAACTCAAGTGAACAATAATTTTATCAGCATAGCCATTGCGTTCCAAATCACGCTGCAATCGATAGGAAATATAATGTTCCGCAATCGTGATATAACCCGCATCCAAGAGACGATGCTCCACCAATGATTGCACCATACTAATGGTTGGACGTTCAGTATGAGCCTCTTCCAAGTCTAGTACAACTTTTTTGGTGACTTGGGCAAGGTTTTTACGCCAGTTATCATCGATAACGTAGACTGTTTGAGCAGCCTTGATGATGGCTTGATAAATCTTATCTGGATTAAATTCTACAACTTCGCCACTTCGTTTAATGACTTGCATAAGGAGCTCCTTTCTGGTTTTCAGTAAACCCTTTCACACTTCTATTATCTAGGTTTTCTGAATTTTTGTCAAGTTTATTTTCATAAATATGATATAATAATGGAGAATACATGAAAAAGGAGAAACATATGACATCTGCAATGCCAAAACGTCAAGAAATTGATGTTCAATTAACTTGGAATACAGATTTGCTCTTTCCAAGCCCTGAAAATTACAAAGAAAACTTGGTAGCTTATGCGGAACAAGTTGCTGCTTTTGAAACTAACTTCAAAGGAAAATTAGCGGACAAGGAAATCATTGTTGCTGCTCTGGCGGAATACGAAAAATTGGTTATTCTTGATAGCAGACTTTCCCACTATGCCTTTTTACCACTTGAAGTTGATAAAATGAATACGGACCTAGCCAGTCTTGCCAACGAATATGACCTCGTATCTGCCAAAGCTCGTCCTAAACAAGAATTTCTCTATTCAGAACTGGGGCAATTAGATGAGACTGTTCTACTTGAATTAAAAGAGGAACAACCAAAATGGGCAGCATTCTTTGACAGCGTTCTTCGTGACAAACCTCATCAACTCCACCCGCTTCAAGAAGAATTGCTAGCAAACTTCGCCCCAACTTTTGGTCAGCCATATAATAACTACGGTGTGACCAAGTTTGAAGATATGACCTTTGATAACTTCGAGGCAAATGGTGAAACACTTGGGAACAGCTATGTACTTTTTGAAAATGATTATGAAATCAGTCACGATACCGAAATCCGTCGCAATTCTGCCGCTGGTTTCTATTCTACCTTGAAAAAATACAAGAACACCACTGCCGCAACCTATTTGTCTCATATCAAAAATGAACAAATCGAAGCTCGCTTGCGTGGTTTTGACAGCACTATCGACTTCCTCTTACATCGTCAAAACGTATCACGTGATCTCTTTGACCGTCAAATTGATGTTATCATGAAGGAATTGGCTCCTCACATGCGTCGCTATGTCAAACTGGTTGCCAAAGCTCATGGCTTGGACAAGATCACACACGCTGACTTGAAAATCAGTTTGCCTTCTGAATACAATCAACGCATTACTCCAGAAGAATCCAAACAATTCTTGATTGACTGCTTGGGCCTTCTTGGAGAAGATTATGTGAAAATGATTGAACAATCATTTGATGAGCGTTGGATTGACTTTGCTCAAAACGAAGGTAAGGCTACTGGTGGCTTCTGTGCTACTCTTTATGATGGACCATCTTACATCTTACTTTCATGGACAGGTTTGATGAACGAAGTCTTGGTGTTAGCTCACGAATTGGGACATGCTGGTCATTTCCAATTAGCTAAGAAACAAAGCGTCCTCTGCTATGATCCATCCCTCTACTTCATCGAGGCACCTTCTACTGCAAATGAAGTCTTGACATGTAACACCCTTTTGAAAAACAACCAAGACCCTGGCTTCCAGGCTTACTTGATTAGCGAGTTGATCAGCCGTACTTACTTCCACAACATGGTCACTCACTTGCTTGAAGCAGCCTTCCAACGTGAAGTCTACACTCGTTTGGACAATGAAGAATACCTCAATGGTGATATTCTCTGCCAAATCAAGTTGGATGTCATCAAGGAATTCTGGGGTGAAGACTTTGAAATCGGTGACGATGCAGGTCTTATCTGGATGCGTCAACCGCACTACTACATTGGCTTGTATCCATATACCTACTCAGCTGGTTTGACCATCGGTACGGCTATGGCTAAACAGCTAGAAGAAAATCCTGAAGAAGTTGTTGAAAAATGGTTGGAGACCCTCTCACTCGGTGCAAGTCTTTCTGCCCAAGACCTTGCTAAACACGCAGGTGTCGACGTTTCGACTGACCAACCACTCAAAGAAACCATCGCCTATGTTGGTTCGCTAGTTGACAAACTTGAACAACTGATCTAAAACAAATCACCTAGTCTTTCTGACTAGGTGATTTGTTCGTCCCTGTACCATTGAATGAGAACTTCTTTTTCAGGCTCTGTCAAAAAATGCCCGCCATTAAATTGCCGTAAGGTCAAGTTTTCAAAAGCATGTATCTTCCAAGCCTCACAAAGCTTTTCCAACTCTTTCAGATTCATCATCTCATCATTTCGACCTGCTGTCATTAGAATAGGAAGCTGGGAAGAAATGATTGGAAGCGGATAAGAGAGGGCAGATGGATGGAGCAAGAGAACTTGATTGACTGATTCAATCCCCTTTGCCAACAAGCCCATGACAAAATTGGCTCCATTTGAAAAGCCAATCAAACTGATTTTATCATAGCTCGTCAAATCTCTTTCCCGCCAGTTTTGAAAAAAATCCTGGATGCGCTCTTCAAAATCCTCTTGATCGAGCTGACCATTGATAAGCGGTTTGAAAAAGCGTCTCATTCTTCCCTGGTCTGACCAGGTTCCTTGAAACGATAGGATACTGGCAGATGGGTCCAAAAGCTTCCTCATAAAAAGCAAAGAGGTTTCATCGCCACCAGTCCCATGAAAAAAGACCAATAAATGACGATTTTCCCCCTGAAGATAATATTCTTTCATTTTATTCATACCGTTCTGCCAAGCTACTTTCAATATCTGCCCGATTTTCTTCAAGAAAAGTCGGTAGAAAAAGCGGTATCTGATCTAAGAGCTCCTTTTGCTGAGGAATAGGAGCTTCACGGTGACCAAATGCAGTCGCTATTTCAAACATCAGGTAGTTTGGGGCACGATAATAGAGCGAATGCATGAAATCACGGTTGATAATCCCCGTGTGAGGACGCTCCATCAGATTTAAACGTGTTACTAAATCTTCTAAATCAGAATGATCCTCTACCCCAAATGCAATATGATGGATACTTCCCACCCCCATCACACTGATAGGTGCCTCGAGATCCAAAATCAAATCAAGTCTATGGTGAAAATCATTATCAAAACCGACTGTCAAAACCTGTTGTCCCTGATAAACAAAAGACTCTTCCTCTTTAAATCCATATAATTCTACAAGCTGTTTTCTTAAGGATTCAACTTCTCGAATTCGCATTTGTAAACCAGCAATACCAAGAATAGCATGTTCTTGTGGCACTTCTGATTCTTTAGAAGGAAACATCCTCTCTATTGCTACTTCATGATAGGTAAAACCTAGTTCTTGTCCATCACCATCTTGGAAAAACAAGATCTCTCTTTTTCCAAATACCTGTATTCCAGAATGCTCGACACCAAAAGAGTCCAATCGCTCCATCCAATAAATAAGACTGGCTTGGTCTGGAACTAAAAAAACGGTTCGTTCTAAGGCGTTCGAACCAGGCCGTCTAGCAGGACTATTGGGCATATCAAAAATGGTAAACTCTGTGCCAATTCTCCCCTTTTGGTCACCAAAAAAGAGATGGTACATGTTAGAATCTTCCTGATTGACTGTTTTGAGGATCAAATCCATTCCCAAAATACGGTGATAAAAGTCATAGGCTTGGTAGATATTTCCAACCAAACTAGAGATATGATGAATACCTGTATTGTTCATGTTCATTCCTTCTTTCTGAAATCATTTTATCACTAGCTAAAGACAAAGGGAACAAAAACGCTCAAAAAAGCCTGGATCTAGTCCAGACTTCTATACTATTCATTTCCACAATTGAAAGGATTCAGCTACTTATAGGCCTATAAAATGAATGAGAGGAGCAAACCGCCAATCAAACCACCAACAACTGCTGCTAGAATGTTTCCTTTGGCTTTTCCAATTTTTCCACCTCTTGCAACCGATGCCACAAAGACGCCAACACCAGCTGCAAGTCCCATATCGACCCAAGCATCACCAGATTGGGTCATTAAACCAACTCCATGATTCAAGGTCCAGATAGTACCAACAATCATGGCTGCTGCTACCCAACCACCGATCGGTCCCCAGCTATCCACCATTTTTCCCCACATCATTCGAATGACGAAGGGAAAGATAAATGCACCAACAACTGTTGCAATTGCTTGTTGAATTGTCATCACAGCTCCTCCTTAATCTTTTTCCATATCTTCTTCAACTTTTGCTGCTACCAATCCACCCAAAACTGCTCCGACTAGGACCAAAAGGATGGTTGGTAGTGAATCTACCACACTGCCAAAACCATGCAGAAAGGCATCACGGAAAATTCCGCACAAGGCAATTCCTAATCCCATATCAACAAATGCTGAATCTGGATCATGTTTGATTAAGCCAAGATAATGGTTCATAAACCACATAGGACCTATAATAATAAATGCAGCAAAGTAGCCACCTGCGATACCATAGGCATTTGCAAAAGCACCCCATACACTCATAACAATCATACCGGCAATCATATAGCCGATTGTAGAACGTAAAAATTTCATTCTTCCTCCTCCAACTTCTATTCGTCAGCTAGGCTAACAATTTCTTTGACCTTGATTTCCTAGCGGATTCGAAATCACTTCCTTTTCCAGTATATTATTTTTCTTTTAGATAGGTCAAATCATTCTTATTTAGAGTAGCTATAAGCAAAGCTTCTTGTTGTGCTACTTCTTCTGTCGTCCAACCGTAGTAAGCTGCCATTTCTTTCAAAATGTCTGGTGCTACCGCATCCAGTTGTTCCCGCATAAAGAGCATGTAGTTGGTGCGACGAAGAAGATAGTCAACTGCAGTCAAGGTCATCTCTTCTTTCATGGCATAATGAAGAGAAAGCAAATCACGTTGATTAAGGTCAGACACAGCCTCTACTTTATGGTTCAAGGCAAATACTTTTGGCGCATTTGAACCGTACAAGTTAGCAAGATAGAAGGCATCGTCGTAGTCCAATCCTTTTTTTACCCCTAATTGTGCCAAGTGTTCAATCTCTTCTGCTACGTTTGCAGGGTTCAATTCTCCACCAGAAACAGGATAGGTCTTAGAATTGATGAGTTTGAAACTGCGACCATGTTCTTCTTTAAGAATATCTGCTACTTTTTCCAAGGCACCTTCTGCCATCTTTCGGAAGTCTGTGATTTTACCACCAGCAAGAGTCAGCAAACCATTGTCATCACGGTCAAGGGCAGAACCGCGTGATACAGCAGACGGATCCAAGTGTTTTTCAGAAACACTGCCTTCGAGATGGGTCAAATCATGCTCCACATCGTCCCGTGTCTTTTCATTGTTCAAATAAGCTTTAACTGTTTCAATCAAGCTATTGAAACTAGCATCACTAAGTTTACCATTATTTCCACCATTGTAATCAGAAGCACCATTTCCAGACAAGAGCGGACGAAGTCCTGCCCAACCACTTTCGATATCATCAATGATCAGATTAGCTTCTGGGAAGCGATTGTTGACAATATCAAGAAGATAGTCAACATCTTCTTGGGTTACCATTGGATTCGCCAAATCGCCAGTATAGTCCGTATCTGTCGTACCAAAGTAGGTTTTATTTTCACGTGGAAGGACAAAGACCATGCGACCATCTGCGTGACCTGTATCAAAATAAGTCGGCTGTGGCACAGACAAGCGAGAACTATCGACAACTAGGTGTACACCCTTGGTTGGACGCATTTGAAGGACTCCCGAACCTTCGCCACCCAGATTACGCACTTCATCACTCCATGGTCCTGTTGTATTGATGACCAGTCGCGCACGAATTTCAAAAGTGCTGTCTGTCAGTAAGTCACGCGCGACGATACCGACAACTTTTCCAGCCTCATCTTTGATGAATTTCTCCGCTTTGACACGGCTAGCAATTAAGGCACCATCTTTAGCTGCACGTTTGATATTTTCAATTACTAGGCGAGCATCATTGTTACGGAAGTCAAGGTAAACACCGCCTCCAAGCAAACCCTCTTTTTTCAGGTGAGGTGCCCGCTCTAAGACTTCTTCTCTCGTCAAAACCTTATTGGCAAGGTCTGTATTGTTGACACCAGCCAAGAGGTCATAGAGGTCCATAGCCACTTTCAAGCGAAAGAGACTAAAGGTCGAACCTTCTTCATCATAGACTGGAAGCAACATTGGGTCTGGCTTGGGAATGTGAGGCGCAATATTTTGTACAACCGCACGTTCTGAAACTGTATCGGAAACCACTTCTACATCAAATTGTTTGAGATAGCGGAGTCCACCGTGAACCAATTTGGTTGAACGGCTGGATGTCCCTTCGGCAAAGTCTTGCATTTCAATCAAGGCTGTCTCCATGCCACTAGCAGCAGCTTGGAGGGCTACTCCAGCCCCCGTAATACCGCCACCAATAATCAAGAGATCCAACTGTCTATCTTGCATTTTTTCAATCGCTAAGCGGCGTGTTTCTTTTGAAAATTCCATATTTTCACACTTTCTACTTCTTTACTCTTCATCCAATTGTGCAAATAATTGCGTTGCGGCAACTGCTTTTTTCCATCCTTTATAAAGCTGTTCTTTACGAGCTTCATTCATAGCTGGCTGGAAGGATTGGCCAACTGCATTCAATTCTTTCAATTCATCCAGGTCTTTCCAGAAACCAACCGCTAAACCAGCTAGGAAGGCTGCACCAAGAGCAGTTGTTTCCAAGTTTTTCGCACGGGCAATCTCAATGCCAAGAATATCAGCCTGGAATTGCATGAGAAGACTGTTCATAGCCGCGCCACCATCTACTTTCAAAACAGAGATATCAATACCTGAATCAATCTGCATGGTATCAATAACATCTCGTACCTGGTAGGCAATAGATTGAAGAGTTGCCTTCACAAAATCTTCCTTAGTTGTTCCACGCGTCAATCCAAAAACAGATCCACGCGCATCTGAATTCCAGTAAGGAGCTCCCAAGCCAGTAAAGGCTGGTACAACATAGACTTCATCATTGCTAGTGGACTTACGAGCCAACTCTTCCGATTCAGGTGACTCTTTGACCATCCGCATTCCGTCACGAAGCCATTGCACAGCTGATCCTGCTATAAAGATTGAACCTTCTAGCGCATAATAGACCTTGCCATTGATACCATAACCGATAGTGGTCAAGAGGCTATTATCAGAAAGCTGCATTTCCTCTCCCGTATTCATAACGATAAAAGAACCTGTTCCATAGGTATTTTTCACCATACCTGGTTCAAAGGCCAACTGACCAAATAGGGCTGCTTGTTGGTCACCTGCCATACCAGAGATTGGTACTTCTGCTCCGTAGAAATGGAATGGAGCTGTCGTTCCGTAGATTTCTGAGTTGGAACGAACTTCAGGCAACATAGCTTTTGGAATATTGAGCAATTCAAGGATTTCATCATCCCACTTGAGCTCTTTGATATTGTATAACATGGTACGTGCCGCGTTTGAGTAGTCCGTCACATGGCACTTGCCGTTTGTCAATTTCCATACCAACCACGTATCAATTGTTCCAAAGAGGATTTCACCTTTTTCTGCACGCTCTTGAGCTCCAGGAACTTGATCCAAAATCCAACGAACCTTGGTTGCTGAAAAGTAGGCATCAATAACCAAACCTGTCTTTTTATGGAAGAGATCTGCATGCCCATCTTGTTTTAACTGATCTGCAATGTGAGCTGTTTGGCGAGATTGCCAGACAATGGCATTGTAAATTGGAAGTCCTGTTTCCTTGTCCCAAACAACTGTCGTTTCACGTTGGTTAGTAATCCCAATCCCTTCAATCTGGTCTGGACGAACACCACTTTCAATAAAGGACCCCGCAATGACAGACTGAACGGAATTCCAAATTTCATTGGCGTTGTGTTCTACCCAACCTGGTTTAGGGAAAATTTGCGTAAATTCTTTTTGGTAACTACCCACTTTTTCACCTTTTTTGTTAAAGATGATGGCGCGTGAGCTCGTTGTACCTTGGTCAATGGCCATAATGTATTTTTCTGCAGACATATCCTGTCCTCCCTATTTTTGTTTTCTTGAAAACGCTTCCGTTTTCCTTGTGACTTTATTGTAAACTATTTTGTGAATTTTTCCTTATCATTTTTTTTACATTTTACAAAAAATCTGATAAAACATCCTTCTATCAAGGATTAAACCAACTTATGAATCATACAAAACATGCAAAAACTTCCTAGATTTTTCTAGGAAGCTGATTGATTATCGGCGCTCAATCTTATAATACTCTCCTTCCAACAATCGCTTGGCTTGGTCAAGTTTTTGAAGATGTAGAGAGGAAATAATCTTTTTTAGAGCGAGAATATCATGTTGATGTGGATAGGAAAAAAGCTGATAGGTATGAGAGCTGGTCAGAGGGTAATCCAAGCATATAATCAGGTCATAGTCTTTTCCTTCTTCGAAGAATTCAAACTGTAGTGCACCATTTCCATCTAATTCCTGTTGCAAGTATTGGAACAAGGGAAGATTCCTTACTTTGGAATAACTAGAAGCCAAAGCAAGGCGAACCTTTGTTCTCTCAACTTGTAAGAGATAAACAATGAGTTGAACCATGGCTTGAAACTGCTGGTCAGCAATTGGTTTTGTCACATGCTGAAACCAATTTTCTTGAACTGAAATCAATATTTGCTTGGCTAAATCCTGTAGGGCTGTCGGACAGGAAGGGCATTCTTCAAAGCCTGTTTCAATCCAAGATTGAAAAAAATAGAGCTGACTAAAGACTTGATTGAGTTGATAAAGGCTCTCTTCTTCCATCATCAACTCCATCTGCATTGAAGTTTTTAGTTCCTGAAAACTCCAACTTGTCGCTTCCATGATTGGGCCACCAAAACCTAGTAATTGCTCTAATTGATGGGCAGCCAAGATACCTTGACTAAATAGAAAAGCAAAAATCGTCATGGCATCTCCTTCTTGAAAGGAGCTTGATTTTTGTTGACTCATGGTGAGAAAAAGGCTGCGCAATTGACGGTAAAATTTATGCTGATGATAGGGCTTCATTATTTCATAAGTCGACTGGAAATCCAGATCCTTTAAGCGCATGCGTTTTTGCACCAAGGTCAACCACAGAGCCAATTGGTGGGCTTGACGAGGATTAAAGGATGATTGATACTGTCTTTCAAAAATAGGTAAGTAGGCCAATTGTTCCTGGTAAACCCGATCTTGTTCAAAATCAGAAGCTGGCTGGGTTAGCCACAGCAAATTAAAATAGAAGTAGCGTATCTGTAGTTCACTCCCTTTTAATTTCCCACCCTTGATTCCAATTTGAAATTCCTTTAGCAGTTTATTGAGACTGGCTAATTGACGGCTAATCGTTGCTTCGCTAACCAACAATTCTTGAGCCAATAGTGGAATTGACACATCATTGCGATCGAGTAAACAAAGTAAAAGCTGGTAGCGTAAGCTCGGACGACAGAGATAGCCCAACAATTCCTGACTAGACAAACTTGCAGACCGTTTCAAAGTAAGATTTTCGTCTTCTAAGGAAAATTCCAAGCCTAATTCATCTACGCCCGCATCTTCATTAAAAGTTGTAATATAGCGAAGAAGAGTTGATCGTGACACATCAAGACGTCGGCATGCATCTTTCAAACTAAGAGCATGCCCCATTCTTTGCAAATCTAGGATCAGATGAAGAATGGCATTTTCACGCTTTTCTAATAAGTGAGCAATATGCACTACAAGCCCCCCTCCCTTCTCCGTCTTTCATGGTAATAATGGTTGGCAGCTTCTATTAAAATTGGAACCAGAGCAGTCTGTTGTGGTAGATAAAGCCAAGATTGTTGCAATAAATCCTCAATCCTTAAACCTTGCTGAATAGCAAAAGCTAGCTGATTCATTTGTGCCAGATGATCCGATTTTGAAATCAATTGCCCACCCAAAAGACGTCCATCGGTCTGGCTCAAAACCAGCTTGAAATCCAATTTTTCCTTATCCCACTGACTATAAGGTTGCTGGATACGAACCACGTCTGTGTCCAGCCACAATTGCGCCTCTTTTTCTGTCAAACCAACACTTGTCATATTCACCCCAAAAATCCGACTGGAGACAATACGCACAACGTCTTTTAAGGGGCGCTTCTTCTCTTGTAAATTTGCAACCGCTAGTCGACCTGTTAAAATTGCATGGTTGATCATTGGAAGATAGGCTTGACCAAAAAAAGCAAATGGAAGTCGTATAAGGTCGCCAACCGCAAAAACTCCTGGTCGACTGGTTTCCAGGAAGGCATCAACAACCAAGCAACCATCTGGATCCAGTTCCAATTGCCCTTGCAAGAACTGACTATTGGGTCTAAAATTCGTTGCTAGGAGGCCAAAATCCGCCTGAATGCTCTCTTCATAAGTTTCACAGACAAGACTACCATCCTCAAGTCCTAGCCTATTAACTGTTTGACCGAAATAGGTTTTGATATTTCGTCTGTCTAATTCCTCTAGGATAAACTCAGTCATCTCTTGATCAAAATACTTTGCCAGCGGCCACTCTTGTGACTCAATCAACTGCAATTCAATGGGATACTCCGATAAAGCATCAATGGTTTCCAAGCCAATTTGCCCTGCGCCAATAACTGAAATCTTTTTGGCAGTAGCGACTTTTTCAAATGCTGCTAAAGCCTCTCGTTTCGATTTACAAGACAGCATTCTTTCCCTGCTATCCTGACTTTGGTATTCCCAGACCTGACAGGAGCCCATAGCAAGAATCAAATAATCAAAAGAAAGACTCTTTACTTGACCATTTTGACTGATTTGGATTACATTTTTCTCCTGAGATAAGCTTAAGAATCGCGTTTCCAAGAGTAGCTCAATGTCCGAAGCAACAACTTCCTCATAGAGTTGACAAGTAGCTTCTTCCCAAGTCGAAATACGATTTTTCATTCGCCAATTAAAAGCATTTGGAAAAAAACCAACTTCTTTTTCCTGGTCAATCAGACAAATATTAGCCTGAGGATAGGTTTTTCTTGCCTCTACTGCTGCAGCTAATCCAGCAAAAGAAGCTCCAATAATAATAATTTCCATACAAGATCCTTATTTGTTTTTTGCTATTATAACAAGAATTACCCGAAATTGAAAAGGCTTGCAACTAAAAAACACACCAGAGATCTGATGTGTTTGGATAAACTTAAATAAAACGTCTAAAATGGAAGTTAACACCTTGGTTTGGATCGAGTGAAAATGGTGTCTTATGAATTAAAATAAAGCCTTTTTTTCATAACACTGTCCTTGCTTTCGTATTTTCGGGCTCGGGTTAAAAACGTCCACTGGACTAGCTCGCTTTCATATATTTAGGCTCGCGTTAAAACAGTCACTTCCCTGACTATCCTCGCTTTCGGGTTTTTGAGCTCGGGTTAAAAACGTCCACTGGACTAGCTCGCTTTCATATTTTTGGGCTCGCGTTAAAACAGTCACTTCCCTGACTATCCTCGCTTTCGGGTTTTTGAGCTCGGGTTAAAAACGTCCACTGGACTAGCTCGCTTTCATATTTTTGGGCTCGCGTTAAAACAGTCACTTCCCTGACTATCCTCGCTTTCGGGTTTTTGAGCTCGGGTTAAAAACGTCCACTGGACGTTTTTAATAATCTGGTCGTACGACTCCTGTTACTGTGGCTTTGGTTGCTTCGTAGTCGCCGTCCACTACAACTTTGATAATGCGTTTGGCATCTTCTTCTGGGCATGGTACCAATGGTAAGCGGAGCGGGCCAACTTCAAATCCCATATAATTAAGAACAGCCTTAACCGGTGCAGGACTTGGGTAAGAGAAGAGGGCATTGACTTTTGGAATGAATTTACGTTGAATAGCGGCTGCTGTTCGGATATCTTGTTGCTCAATGGCTGTGAACATCTCATACATCTCATCACCATTTGTATGGGAAGCCACTGAAATTACACCGTCTGCTCCCAAATTCATAGCATGGAAGGCATCTCCATCCTCGCCTGTATAAATCAAGAAATCTTCTGGCTTGTTTTCAATCAAGTAAGCCATATTGGCAAGGCTAGTACACTCTTTGACCCCAATGATATTGGGATGTTCTGCCAAACGCAACATGGTTTCTGGCGTCATTTCAACTACGACGCGACCTGGGATATTATAGATAATGATTGGCAAATCTGAAGCATCTGCAATAGCCTTAAAGTGCTGATACATTCCTTCTTGAGAAGGCTTGTTGTAATAAGGCACGATGGCAAGACCTGCCGCAAAACCTCCGAATGCCGCTACTTCCTTGGCAAACTCAATCGAATCGCGCGTATCGTTGGTACCGATACCTGCAATCAAGGGAACACGACCGTTGACAATTTTTTGCACGGCAGCAAATAATTCTAATTCTTCCGCGTGAGTAAGGGTTGGACTTTCAGCAGTTGTTCCTGCCAACAAAATCCCTTCCGTATGGTGAGCCAATAGATACTCAACCAACTCTGGTAAGACTGCATAATTTATCGAACCATCCTCATTGAATGGTGTAATCATGGCTGTAATAATTTTTACATCTCGTAACTCTTGAATAGACATGGAACCTCCTAGTCAATAATTTCATATCCAGCTTTCTGAAGAACTTCGATAGCCGCTGGGAAATCCTTAGCTTTAGTTAATATGTAGTCAGTATTGAAAGTAGATACTGCAAAAATACTAATTTTTGCTTCTGCTAGTAATTGACTAATTTGTGAAAGGATACCCACTAATGAGAAGTCAAGTACCCCCTCAACACGAAATGCTAGCCATCCTTTATCCTCTTCAATAACATTACTTGGAACTTCTTGGCTCAGACAAACTAGTGAGTTTTCTTCATCTGTCTTACCGATAAATACATAGGAGCTCGCCAAATTAACCTTTGTAAAATCTTCAAGTTTACAAACTGAAAAATCACCTTTAATAATTTTAAGTTTCATATATTTACGTATACTTTCTAATTACTTACTAGAATTTGACTGATTCATATAGAATATTTAATAGTTTAAAAAGAGGTTAAAAATAAACTTATTTCAATTCAAATTTCAATTCTGCAGTTGGACGAACTAGACCACGTTCATGAAGGGTTTCAGCAATTTGCACAGAGTTCCATGCAGCACCCTTGAGCAAGTTATCAGAAACAACCCACATGTGGATACCGTTTTCCTTATCCAAATCTTTACGGATACGACCGACAAAGGTATCACGGCTACCAACAGCGTTAATGGCTTGCGGATATACTTGGTTTGCCACATCATCTTCCAAAACAGCACCTGGGAAGGCTGCAATGGCTGCTTTTACCTCATCAATCGGAGCAATTTCTTTGGTTTCAATGTAAACAGACTCAGAGTGAGCTGACAAGACTGGGATACGGACGCAGGTTGCAGAGACGGCAATACTATCATCTTCCATGATTTTCTTAGTCTCTTTTGTCATCTTCATCTCTTCATAAGTGTAGTCATTGTCTGTGAAGAGATCGATTTGCGGAATCGCATTGAAACCGATTGGGTAGTGCTTCTTATCGCCTCCAGAAGGAAGAATGTTCGCTTCTACCGCTTTTGGTTCCACACCATCATTCAAGACAGAACGAAGCTGAGCTTGCGTTTCCAAGATAGCTCCCATACCTGCACCAGAAACTGCCTGATAAGTAGATACAATGATCCGCTCTAAGCCCCATTTCTGACGAACAGGCTCCAAGGCAACCATCATTTGAATGGTTGAGCAGTTAGGGCAAGCAATGATACCATTGTGGGCATCAAGCGCGTGAGCATTTACCTCAGGAACAACCAAAGGCACATCTGGATTTTGACGGAAATACGAAGTATTGTCTACGACAACCGCTCCTGCTTTTACCGCATATGGAGCATACTTGGCAGATGTAGAGCCACCAGCTGAGAAGAGAGCAATATCTACTCCTTCAAAGGCTGTTTCTGTTGTTTCTTCAATGACAATGTCCTGTCCCTTAAACTGCAAAGTCTTGCCTGCTGAACGAGCAGAAGCCAAGAAACGCACTTTCTCGATTGGAAGTGTTGACTCTTCCAACATTTTAATCATTTGGGCACCGACTGCACCAGTTGCACCAACAACAGCTACTACATAAGCCATAGAAATCTCCTTTAGGTCAATTCTTCAAAATTTTCTAAAAATTTGTTATTTCATAATTATACCACAATTTCAATAAATGGAAAGTCTGAAATACAAAAAAGCCCACCTAGGTGGGCAAGGGCATCGTTTCCGATGAGAATAGAAGGTTCACACAACTATTCAAGGTCCGCTCCTGCGTTTCAATTTAATGAAGACCTCCCTAGCGTCGAATGTGACAAAGTCACTACTCGGCTCATCGCATGAATCTATTCTACCATAATCTCAAGGATTTGCAAGCCTGATTACTCCATTCGTTCTTGAATGGTTACTTGTACTCTATCACCAGCCTGTTTTCCAATAGCCGCTCGAATAGCCTTTTGAACGCCAATAATGTAACAGATATTGCCTGCTTCATCCTTAACTCCCATATTGACAATGGAGCCAGCATAGGGATGACCATCAAATCTGGCATGCACCTTTACCCTCCTCTTGCCAAACTCCTCTCGTATATCATTGGGAAATATGACATAAGCTCCGCCCTTGTCTGGTACTGGATGGATAAGGGCTTCAAATTCATAGACTTTAGACATGGCTCCTCCTAGATGTATTTACTTGCCTCGCGAATGGACAAGCCTGCCATTTGGGAACGGTATTTGTCAAGAAAAGTTCGGACCCAGTCAGGATTGGTCTTAGAATAATCCCGTAAGCTCCAGCCAATTGCCTTGTTGATGAAAAACTCTGTCTGATTGAGATTGTTGACCAGGATCTTCTCCAACAGCTCTGTATCTGTCTTTTCTTTCTGCAAGAGTTGGTGGTCAATGGCAATTCGTCTCAACCAGAAATCATCATCCAAACTCCATTCCAAAATGGTCTGCTTGGCCTCTGGATTATCCAATACAATCTTACCAACCAACTTGTCCAAGCCATCAATACTATCCCACCAAGACTTGGTCTGAGCCAGCTTCTTCAAGCGGGGTAGGTCAGCTAAGACTAGGTCTTTTTTCTTGGAGACCAGATAATCAATGGCAATATACTGAAACTCACGGTAGGGTTTGGCCCAGCAAGCCTCTACAAAATCCCAGTCAATTCCCTGAGCCTTAGATTCTTTGAAAAATTGCCTCGCAACTGTTCGACGGTCAGGTGTCCGAACACCTAGAAAGTCAAAGTGATTCTTCATATAGGCTTTCATGGGTTGAGCTTGACTGGCATCCGCCACAGACAACAAACGTTTTTCTAATTCTTCAATCTTCATTTTGCTTACCTACAAGAGATTTTTGAAGCCAAACAATATCATGCCATGTATCAAATTTATAACCAACTTTTTTGAAATGTGCCACCTGTTCATATCCTCTTTTTTCATGGAGGGTAAGAGAAGCAGGATTTGGCAAAGCAATGCAGGCTAAGAAATTTTTAAAACCACGCACTATCAATTCCTCTTCCAAGGCATCATAGAGCATGGAGCCGATTCCTTTTCCTCGAGCTTCTTGCTGGATATAGACAGATAATTCCACCGTCCAGTCATAGGCTGCCCGGGCATAATAGGTCGAAGCGTAGGCATAGCCAAGAAGTTTCCCTTCTTCTACTGCGACCAGATAGGGAAACTTCTCCAAAGTCTTCTCAATCCTACTTGCAAATTCACTTACAGTCGGTACTTGAGTCTCAAAGGTAATAGCGGTCTTTTCTACATAAGGAGCATAAATTGCCACAAGGTCTGCAGCATCCTCTATCCTAGCAGAACGAATGTCTATCATTTAGTTCTCCAATAATTCTCTATCATAAATGGTATAATCACAACGATAGATGATCAAACGCTTGCCATCAATCAAGAGTTCAGAAGTCTTAGGTGCATCAGATGCATAAAGAGATACACTGTCTCCAACATAGGTCGCAAGAGGTGTGCCATTTTGCGAACGAATCAAGACCACCTTGGCTTTGCCTGTAAAATCATTTTTCAGGCTAGAAACCATCCGATTGACAACTGGAATAGCATGATCATAATTGGACATGTCAACTGTAGTTTGATACTTGGCAAATAAATCCTCCAAGCCCTCTTCTGCCGCGATCAAGGATGAACCGACATGGTCAATTTCATAATTGCCAAGTGTGACTTTCAAAACAGACGAATCCGCATTGGAATAACCCTCGGCATCCACCGAGTCAAATTCCTGATTCCGCGAAATCGATAAGGACTTGCCAGACATTTCATCTATCAATTGAGAATTTTCATCGTATGTCCGTACCGTCATTTCCAAACCAATCCATTCTTCCTTGGTATTTTTCCACCAATTTGAAATTGATTGACAAGCAGACAAGGTGACTAGGCTGGTGGCTAATACAGCACCAAGTGCTAACTTTTTATTCCATTTCATATAAAACCTCCAATAGTTGATACCTTATTGTACCACGGAATTGCCTAAACTAAGAAAAATGTATGCAAGGTATTCAATAAACAAACTGAGATCATCTCTTTTCAATTTGAAAACAAGCCAAACCAATGATTTTGTCGCAAAAACAATTTTTAAATATGCAAATCAAACTGATTTGCTACTTTTAAACATTTATATCATTGTATTTCAATGTGATTTTTAAAAAATAAAATTGTATTATAGGAAAACCTAATGATTTGACAAGTTTTTTAAAAATTTTTTTCAATTTCTTTTTTTTCTGGTGGTTATTTACGAATAAATAGATGACCACAAAAAAGATAGTGAGGAACACAAATGAAAATCCGAATCCCTTTATACACACAACGATTGAATCAAGCAGAATTTACACAACTCATCACTAGTAGTGTAGATACCTTGAAACAGTATCGTTCATCTACCAATGATCCCATGGTAACTGACCTCATCAATCAGTTAGAAGAATCCTTGCCCATGTTGAAAAAAAGTCTCAAACAAAAACGCGGCTCTGACATGACTAGCGACCTAAATAAGGCCGTAAAAAATCGAAAAGCCGACTACTCTGCCTTTGTTAATGGATTAAAACTCTTTAAAAATACGCGAACACCAGAGAAATTTCAAGCCTATCATCGCCTTCAAGAACTCATCAAATTATACAAATATACACGATCTAGCAACATGCAAGAATCGTCTGCTTTGCTGGATTCACTGCTAGCTCGACTGGCAAAGTCGCCCTACTCAGAAGATGTTAGCCTACTGCTGTTGGATGAAGCTGTTGCCAATCTTCGAGAAAGTCATGAAAGTGCTTATCGTATCTATCTAAATAGAAGTCAAGACACCAGCACTCGTGAAAAGATAAACAGCCTTGAAGTCCGCAAAGCAGCTCTCAAACACTACACTCTACTCTATAGCCACTTGGTCAATAAAATAAGCTACGACCCAACAGCCCCTGAAAAAGTTATCTTGCAGGTCCTAAATGATATTCGACAAGATTTTTCAGAACGGACTCGACAAAAAAATCAAACAGTAACAAATACCGCTACCATAAACATTGTAACAACTTTACCGCAAGGAAAAGAGTTGGAGGCGAGATAGAAAACTCCCCCTAGTCGAAATGATTAGGGGGATATTATATTTCAACAAAATCATCCTAAAAAATGATTAAAAATTAAAAACATCATTCAAATTCTCAGCCATAGTCGGATGGGTGAAAATCTGTGTTTTGAAATAGGTATAAGGAATCTTATTGTCAATTGCCATAGCAATCAAGTTAATCAGCTCCTCTGAATTGCGGCCAAAGAGAGTCGCACCTAGAACTAGCTTACTTTCCTTATCCACGATAACCTTGAAAATACCTTTGAGGTCATTATTGACATGAGCACGAGGCATATTGGCAACAGGCAATTCATTTGCAATGTAGTCGTAACCTGCTTCCTTGGCTTCCTTCTCAGTCAAACCGACACGAGAAAGCACAGGCGTGATAAAGACACTGGTTGGAATAGACTTACGTTGGCTCAAGCTATAAGTTCCAGTCCCAGTCAACTTGCCGAAGACGATACGGAAGTCGTCTAAGGATGTGTAAGTGAATTGTGGACCGCCATTGACATCGCCCACTGCATAGACACCTGGAACGGTGGTTTCGCAGTAGTCATCCACCTTGACAGCACCATTTTCCAAAAGCTCAATCGCTGTATTTTCCAAGCCCAAGTCAGCAGTGTTTGGCACACGACCTGTCGCATAGAGGACAGCATCGAAGACTGCCGTTTCGCCATTGACCGTCACAGCTACTTGCTCGCCCGCAGCTGCTACTTGCTCGATTTTAGCACCCAAGACGAAGGTCACGCCAGCTTCTTCCATATACTCCTTGGCTAACTTAGCAACCACGTCCTCTTCTCTTGGTAAAATAGCAGAGCTGGCTTCATATACCGTCACCTGACTACCGAGTTTGCTGTAGAGCCCAGCAAATTCCAGACCGATGTTACCTCCGCCGATAATAGCCAACTTATCAGGACGAGTTTCCAAGTTCTGAATGCCAGTACTGTCATAAACGCGAGCTGTATCCAACAAACCTGGAATTGGAAGCACGCGCGACTTAGCACCTGTATTGATGACAATAGTTTCCGCAGTCAGTTGGATAGATTCCTCACCAGCTGACACTTCCACAACCTTATCCGCCACAAAACGCGCATGTCCTTGATACAAACTAACTCCGCTACCTTTCAAGACTGCTTCATTTTTGTTCCGCAAGCGAGTGGTGACTGTTTCCTTTTGCTCCATGACCTGCTCAAAAGACCAGTTTTTATCTGCTGCTACCAAGAGAGTCTTGGTTGGAATACAGCCGATATTGATACAAGTCCCTCCAAACATAGCAGGATTTTCCTCCACCAAGGCAACCTTTTTCCCAGCTGCTGACAGCTTACCTGCCAAGGTCTTACCAGCCTTTCCAAAACCAATGACTACTAAATCATATTGTTCCATAAGATACTCCTTCATTATTTTTCACCATTAGTCTATCAAAAAAGAAAATTTTTGGCACAATTCTGCTACGGCAGTGAAATTTTGCGGCTTTTTGGCAAAAAACAGATAAAAATTAGACAAAATGACACAATTTTTGCTACAATGTATCCATACACTAATTGATTAATACAAAGGAGTTTTCAATGCGAAACATATTACACTATTGTAAAACCTATTTCCCGATTCTTTTAGCCAGCTTTGGCTTTGTAAAAGGCTGTCAAATTATCTTTGAAGAATTGGCCAAACCAAATGGCATGGAAGCCAAGTATCCCTTATTTTTACTGACTATTTCTGTTGCTGCTCTTTATATCATTCCTCTGGTCTATTTTATCCGCCACTTGGAAAAACGCTATGCAATTTCTAAAAAAGTAAGTCATTTAAGTTGGATTTTGGGACTAACTGCCGGAGTGGCTTTTTCAGACTATGGACACACTGCTATCGGCTACTTTTTGCTAGAGATTGTTAAGGTCAGTGATGATTTTCGTTATGACTGGGGGGCTGCTGTTTCTGCCCCGTTTGCAGAAGAGTTTGGCAAAGCTCTAGTAGTTGTCTTAGTTTTACTAATTGCAAAAAAAATGACTCTAAAACATGCCTTGGTCAGTGGTATCATCGCTGGTCTTAGTTTCCAAATCGTTGAAGATATCATGTTCACTTTTCGTGATATGTTTATTGGTAAACTAGATGGATTTGAGACTATTATCGGTCGTGTGGGACAGGCTGGTTGGACTCACTGGGTATTTACCATGCTCTTTGCTATTGGTATGGTGGCACTTTTTACCAAACAAAAATCCATGTCAACAGTTCAAGGTCTATTTTGGATTGCGGCAAGTATCGGTCTACATTTCTTCTTCAACTCCCCATTGCATACAGGTATTTTGACAACCCTGCTTCCGATGGCTAGTGTCTTGCTGGGACTTCTTGCCTATCGAACAGTTGATCAGTTAACAGAGTAACAGAAAAAATCCGCTCTTTGGCGGATTTTTTCTGTTCAATCTGATTAGAACAAACCAATTGCTGTCCCATCTTCTGCCACGTCCATATTGAGGGCAGCAGGGGCTTTTGGAAGTCCTGGCATAGTCATGACATCACCTGTCAGAACGACAATGAAGCCTGCTCCCAATTTTGGCACAAATTCACGGACTGTAATGTCAAATCCTGTTGGTGCACCAAGGGCAAACTGATCATCTGAGAAGCTATACTGGGTCTTGGCCATGCAGACTGGCAACTTATCCCAGCCATTCTTAGCAAATTCAGCCAGCTGGTTACGAGCCTTCTTCTCAAAGACGACTCCTCTACCACCGTAGATTTGCGTAACAATCTTGGTCACTTTCTCTTCCAAGCTATCCTCAGCCTTGTAGAGACGTTGGTAGTTGGATACATTATTTTCAATAGTAGCAACAACTGTCTCAGCCAATTCAACACCACCATCAGCGCCATTTGCCCAAACACTTGCCAACTCGACAGGTACGCTAATTTCAGCGCAAAGCTCTTTCAAAGTAGCAATTTCATCAGCTGTATCTGAGACGAATTCGTTGATAGCAACGACTGCTGGAATACCATACTTCTGGATATTTTCCACATGACGTTTGAGGTTGGCAAAACCAGCTTTTACTGCCTCAACATTTTCAGCAGAAAGTTCTGTCTTAGCTACACCACCGTGCATTTTTAGCGCACGCAGGGTTGCTACAATCACCACAGCATCAGGAGCCTTAGGCAAGTTTGGCACCTTAATGTCGAGGAACTTCTCTGCTCCAAGGTCAGCCCCGAAGCCTGCTTCTGTTACGGTATAGTCGGTCAATCGCAGAGCGGTTGTAGTAGCGAGGACTGAGTTACAGCCATGAGCAATGTTAGCAAATGGACCGCCATGGACAAAGGCTGGCGTGCCATAGATGGTTTGGACAAGGTTTGGTTTGATAGCGTCCTTCAAAATGAGGGTCAAAGCACCTTCCACCGCCAAATCTCGTACATAAACAGGACTGCGATCGAAACGATAACCGATAACAATATTTGCCAACCGTTCTTTCAAGTCATTGATGTCTGTCGCCAAACACAAAATCGCCATTATTTCAGAAGCAACGGTAATATCGAATCCATCCTCTCGTGGAATACCATTGAGCGGACCTCCCAAGCCAACAGTTACTTTACGCAAAGCACGGTCGTTAAGATCCACAACACGTTTCCAGATGATACGGCGTTGGTCAATGCCGATTGTATTCCCTTGGTGGATATGGTTGTCAATCAAGGCAGACAGGGCATTATTAGCCGTAGTAATGGCGTGCATATCCCCTGTAAAATGCAGGTTGATGTCTTCCATTGGTAAGACCTGAGCAAAACCACCACCAGCAGCTCCACCTTTAATCCCCATGACAGGTCCCAAGGATGGTTCACGGAGGGCAATCATGGTTTTCTTGCCGATTTTTGAGAGTGCATCTGCCAAACCGATGGTAATGGTTGATTTACCTTCACCAGCAGGTGTTGGGTTGATAGCCGTCACCAAAATTAACTTGCCTGGTTCATTGTCCTTAACAGCATTGATCTTATCAAAAGATAATTTAGCCTTGTATTTTCCATAGAGTTCAATATCATCAAAGCTGATGCCAACTTTTTCTACGATTTCTGTGATGGGCTTTAATTCTACACTTTGAGCGATTTCAATATCGTTTTTCATTACTAACTCCATTCTTTTTGTTAGTTGTAGTATATCAAAAATTTTGATTTTTGCTTAATTTTGATGCATTTTTCTAAAGATCGTACGGATTTTTGAGGACTTTTCTCTGTATCACCTTGATTAATAACTTGTTTTAGTAATTCTAAACAGAACTTGGTCTTGAAAACTTTACGAAAAAAGTAATTTCTAGTACAATAGGACCATGAAAATCTTGATTACATCTGGCGGAACGAGCGAAGCCATCGACAGCGTTCGCTCCATCACCAACCATGCAACAGGTCACTTGGGAAAAGTAGTGGCCGAGACCTTTTTAAAAGCTGGGCATCAAGTCACATTGGTCACAACCAAAACTGCGGTAAAACCCTCGCCGACCTCTGGTTTAGTCATCCACGAAATTACCAATGTAGATAGCCTCAAAGCTTGTTTAGAAAAACTTGTTCCTCAGCACCAAGTCCTCATCCATAGTATGGCGGTTTCTGACTATACCCCTGTTTATATGACGGGCTTAGAAGAGGCTGAGCAAGCCGAGCATCTCTCAGACTTATTGACCAGAAGCAATACTGAAACAAAAATTTCTTCCAAGGATGACTATCAAGTTCTTTTTCTCAAGAAAACCCCAAAGGTTATTTCACTTGTAAAAGACTGGAATCCTGCTATCCAATTAATTGGCTTTAAACTCTTGGTCGATGTGTCAAAAGATCAGCTCTTTGCGGTTGCAAGACAAAGTCTTGATAAGAACAAAGCAGACTATATCGTGGCAAATGATTTGTTAGAAATTGGTCCCAATTATCACCATGCCTATCTGGTATCAAAAGACGATGCTGTTTTGGCAAAGACTAAAGAAGAAATTGCAGAATTGATTTTGACAAGTGTTCAGAAAGGAGAATAAAGTAATGGCGAACATCACTCTAGCTGTTTCTGGTTCCATATCTGCTTATAAGGCGGCAGATTTGACCAGCCAACTGACCAAACAAGGTCATAAAGTGACGGTTTTGATGACGGAATCAGCTACACAGTTTATTACTCCCTTAACCTTGCAAGCTTTGTCGAAAAATATAGTTCACACTAATGTTATGCAAGAAGAGGAGCCCCGTTCCATCAAGCACATCGATATCGCAAAGGGAACGGATTTGTTTTTGCTAGCTCCAGCTTCTGCTAATAGTATTGCTAAACTAGCCCATGGCTTAGCTGACGATCCTGTCTCAGCTGTTGCCTTGGCTCTACCTATTGGAGTACCTAAACTTCTTGCTCCTGCAATGAATACCAACATGTATCTGAATCCAGCTACCCAACGCAATCTCCATTTACTTGAGGAATTTGGTTTTCAAGAAATCAAACCTCGAGAAGCCTTGCTGGCTTGTGGTGATTTTGGGACTGGCGCCCTCGCCGAAATTGATATTATTTTAGAGAAAGTGAGTCAAACGCTTCGTGAAAAATAAAAAATCCAATCAAGTTGCAACCCTAGCTATTTTTATTGCCATTATGATTGTTCTTGAATCCATCAGTCAAGCTATCTTTTCAGCTTTCGTTCTCCCTATTAAACCAACCATTACCCATATTCCAGTCATCGTTGCCAGTATCATCTATGGTCCAAAGATTGGAGCACAGTTGGGAGGCTTCATGGGGGTTATGAGTATGATTCGCAACACTATCTTGCTGGGTCCCATGAGTTATATTTTCTCTCCATTTGTAGAAAATGGTAATTTCTATTCCATTCTCATCGCAGTTCTTCCTCGTATCCTCATCGGGATTACCCCATTCTATGTCTATAAAGCCATGTCAAACCGCACGGGATTGGCTTTGGCTGCTGCAACTGGAACTTTGACAAATACCTTGTTTGTTCTTTCAGGTATCTTCTTCCTGTTCGGATCCGTCTATGCTGGCAATATTCAAGCTCTCCTAGCTTCAATTGTTTCCTTCAATACCTTGGCAGAGTTGATTATTTCTATCAGTCTTGTTTTGGCCATTGTTCCGGTTTTACAGAAAGTTAAAAAATAAATATCAGAAAATCACGTGAAAGCGTGATTTTTCTTTTCAAACATGGTATAATGAAAGCGTTTAATAGAAAAATTTTTAAGGAGATATGCGATGACTTATCAAGAAACCTATCAAACATGGCTCGACTTTGCGGACCTTCCAGATTACTTGCGTAAAGAATTAGTCGCAATGGATGAAAAAACAAAAGAAGACGCCTTCTATACAAATCTTGAATTTGGTACAGCTGGTATGCGTGGCTATATTGGCGCTGGTACCAACCGTATCAACGTATTCGTAGTCCGTCAAGCTACTGAAGGTTTGGCAAAGTTGGTAGAATCAAAAGGTGAAGAAGCTAAAAAACGTGGTGTTGCCATCGCTTACGACTCACGTCACTTCTCTCCAGAATTTGCCTTTGAATCAGCTCAAGTTTTGGCAGCACATGGTATCAAATCCTATGTATTTGAAAGCCTACGTCCAACTCCTGAGTTGTCATTCGCTGTACGACATTACAATGCCATCGCAGGTATCATGGTAACTGCCAGCCACAACCCGAAAGAATTCAACGGCTACAAGGTTTATGGTGAAGACGGCGGACAAATGCCACCAGCTGATGCAGATGCTCTTACTAACTTCATCCGTGCCATCGACAATCCATTTGCAGTTGAATTGGCTGACCTTGAAGCAAGTAAGGAAAACGGCTTGATTACAGTTCTTGGCGAAGAAACTGACGTTAAATATCTTGAAGAACTCAAAGACCTCAACATCAACCCTGAATTGATTGCTGAATACGGTAAAGACATGAAGATTGTCTACACACCGCTTCATGGTACTGGTGAAATGTTGGCTCGTCGTGCACTTGCACAAGCTGGTTTTGAGTCTGTTCAAGTTGTTGAAGCGCAGGCAACTGCTGACCCTGACTTCTCTACTGTCGCTTCACCAAACCCAGAAAGCCAAGCTGCATTTGCCCTTGCAGAAGAACTCGGCCGTGAAGTCGGTGCAGATGTCCTTCTTGCAACTGACCCAGATGCTGACCGTGTTGGTGTTGAAGTTCGTCAAGCTGACGGTTCATACTGGAACCTCTCTGGTAACCAAATCGGCGCTATCATTGCTAAGTACATCCTTGAAGCCCACAAGCAAGCAGGCACACTTCCTGCAAACGCTGCCCTTGCTAAGTCAATCGTATCCACTGAGTTGGTAACTAAGATTGCTGAAAGCTACGGCGCTACCATGTTCAACGTCTTGACTGGTTTCAAATTCATCGCTGAGAAAATCCAAGAGTTCGAAGAAAAACACAACCATACTTACATGTTTGGTTTTGAAGAAAGCTTTGGTTATCTCATCAAACCATTCGTGCGTGACAAGGATGCTATCCAGGCTGTGCTTATGGTTGCTGAAATTGCTGCCTACTACCGTTCACGTGGTATGACCTTGGCCGACGGTATCGATGAAATCTTCAAAGAATATGGCTACTTTGCTGAGAAAACAATCTCTGTTACTCTTTCTGGTAAAGACGGTGCAGAACAAATCAAGGCAATAATGGCTAAATTCCGCGATAACTCACCTGCACAATTCAACGCAACGGACATCGCAGTCTTTGAAGACTTTGCCCTTCAAACTAAAACAGATAAAGATGGAAACGTTGAAAAACTCACTACTCCTCCATCAGATGTCTTGAAATACACCTTGGTAGATGATTCTTGGTTCGCAGTTCGTCCTTCAGGAACAGAACCAAAAATCAAATTCTACATCGCAACCGTTGGCGAAACCCTAGCTGAAGCAGAAGAAAAAATCGCTAATATCGAAAAAGAAATCAACGAATTCGTTGGCTAAACCTTTAGGTTCAACAAAAGACAAACAATTCATTGTTTGTCTTTTTTGTTATTTAAACATAGCCGATCATCAAGCGTGGCGTTTATTTATCAGGCACCTTTCGGAACCTTCTGGGCAGAAATTCAATAAAAAATGGAGGCGAAAGCCTCCACTTTATTTCATAAATCGGAAAAGTCCATTGCTGCTAATTACTTTTTTATTTAGTCGTTTCCTACCATTTACAAAGAGGTATCATACTACTTGTCATAAAGTGTGGAGTTTGCATGTTAAAGTTTTATAATGATTCTATCCTTATCTCGGACAGTCCAACCCCTCTTGAACTCAATATTTTCTGAATCCAAGATAAGAATGGTGGCAAATTTTTTCAGACAGCTAGCTCAGGAGCGTGAGTTATATATGTGAAATGTATGTGAGAATGGAACAACAGACTTTTCCTCTATTGATTTCCCTTCTGGAAATCAGTAGTCATATTTTATCGGATTGCTAAACCCTTCCCTCCTTCTTATCATTTAGCAACCGCTTTCCTTATCTAAGTCTATCTTACCACCTTTAAAAAAATAAATCAAAAAATTATATGCTCTAAACAAAGAAATTTTTTATTTCTTATTTTTAGTTGCCAAATAGGATTCCCACATCTTTTGTTGGGGCTTCGCGAATGGGTAGGAATGAAAATCAACTACTGCTACCCATTTGAGTTCGCGGTCGGCGGGGAGACTGCCTGTGCTGGCGATCCCTTCTGTCAAGTCAATCAGCCATTTGCGGTGGCTGAATATGTGTTGAACGGGGGAAAATTCTTCATCCTGCCAGTCGACTATCAGTCCATACTGGTCTGTAAAGCTCTGCCTTGTATCTGGCTGAACAGGCTCTTCTGCAACTTCAAAGAGGGAGACTTGTTTGTCTAGGACCGCCCCTTTTTCCAAAAGTGGAAAGGACCAGAAACCTGCAAGCAGTTGGCTGCTTTGATTTTTTTCTAGGAGAAATTCATTGTGCTGGTTGCGGATAATCATGCCTTGATAGGCAACGGGGACTGGCTTTTTCTTGGGTGCCTTAATCGGATACTTGCCCATGGTGCCGTTGAGGTAGGCGGCGCTAAAGGCTTTGACGGGACTATCTTCTGGTCGTGGATTGACAGGTGCCTCAATGTCTGATCCCAGATCCATGAGGGCTTGGTTAAAGTCGCCTGGTCTGTCTGGGTCAATCAGGATGTCCATCATGCCTTGGAAAATCTTGCGATTGGCAGGCACTCCGATATCGTGATTGACTTCAAAAAGTCGGCTCAAGACTCGCATGACATTGCCGTCAACAGCTGGCTCAGGCAGGTCAAAGGCAATACTGGCAATGGCTCCCGCGGTGTAGGGTCCAATTCCCTTGAGGCTTGCAATCTCATCGTAGGTATGTGGAAACTGACCATCGAACTGCTCCACCATTTGCTGAGCTGCCTTTTGCATATTGCGGACGCGAGAATAATAGCCCAGACCTTCCCAGAGTTTGAGAATGACCTCCTCTTCTGCCACCGCCAAATCTCGAATGGTTGGTAAATGGTGCAAAAAGCGTTCGTAGTAAGGAATGACGGTATCAACCCGTGTCTGTTGCAACATGATTTCCGACACCCAGATTGCATAGGGATCTCGTGTGCGACGCCAAGGCAAATCACGCTTGTTGGCATCATACCAATCTAAAAGCGCCTTGCGGAAGTATTTGATTTTCTCCTCCTCCCACATGGTCACTCCGTATTTTTTCAAATCTAACATAGGTCTAGTATAACAAAAAATGAGAGGCTGGGCAAAAAGCCCAACCTCTATTCTAAAACAAGGAAACTGAGTCTTATAACAAGGGGCGATTTCTCAACCTTACTAGTTCTTTTTGCTTCCTACTTCTCTGGTAACAAACATTGTAAAACTGGCTTTAATGATGGATTCAGCATCCTGATTTTGAATCAGGACATCAATAACCTTTGTAGTCCGTCCATCATGTTGGCATTTGCCACTTATTGTTAAGCAATCCCCTAGCTTGGCAGCTTTCATATAGTTAATATTTGATTGAAGGGTAACTGCATAGGAACCCAAGCTATACACTGTCAAGCCTGCAACTGAATCAGCAAGTGTAAAAAGATAGCCTCCATGTGCCATTTGGTATGGATTTAAGGAATCATTTTTAACTGTCGTCTCCATGACAACCTTTCCTGGCTGAACATCGACTATGCTATATTCATCTAAAACCTGAATAGGTTTTAATCGAAAACCCTGCAGTTCTTTTTTTATATCATTCATAATTACTCCCTTGACTACTTTGCATTTGATAATAGACCCCTTTTGCCGTCATGAGTTGGTGGTGATTCCCCTGCTCTACGATTTGTCCATCAACCATCACCAAAATGATATCTGCAGACTGAATGGTGGAAAGGCGGTGGGCGATGATAAAGCTGGTACGCCCCTGCATGAGTTTGGCAAAAGCTTCTTGCACTAAAATCTCCGTTCGCGTATCGATTGAAGAGGTTGCTTCATCTAAGATTAAGATTTTTGGTAATTTAACAAAAACTCGAGCGATTGCCAAAAGTTGTCGTTGTCCTTGGGATAATGAGGCTCCTCCGTCTGTCAGAATCGTATCATATCCCTCTGGTAACTGTCGGATAAAGAAATCTGCATTAGCTGCCTGAGCTGCTTCTATCACCAATTCTCGAGTAGCATTGGGATAGCCGTAGGCAATATTATCATGAATACTGGCTGACTTAATCCAGGTTTCCTGCAAGACCATGCCAATTTGCTGACGCAGGTCTTCTCGACTATACTTGGTCACAGGCTGACCATCTAGCAAAATCTGCCCTTGATTAACTTCATAAAAACGCATGAGTAGATTGATGAGGGTAGACTTACCAGCTCCGGTCGGTCCCACAATAGCCACTTTGGCACCTGCTGGTACGGATAGATTGAGATTTTGAATGAGGGGCTTGCTGGGATCGTAGGAAAAATCAACCTCTTGGAAATCAATCTTCCCCTGAACTTCACGCATTTCCAGGCTCTGCCCTTCTTCCACATCATCCTGGTCAAGAATTGCAAAAAGCCTCTCGGCACAGGCTAAAGCGCTCTGCAATTCTGACAAAACCGAAGATATATCGTTGAAAGGCTTGGTGTATTGGCTTGCGTAGTTGAGGAAGGTCGTTAATTCACCAACCGTGAAGCTACCAGCCATAATCCGCAGAGCTCCTAAGCCAGCCAAAAGCGCATAAATCAAGGCATTGATGAATCGGGTGCTAGGGTTTATAGTTGAAGAGACAAAGATAGCAGCTTGTGAATAATGAGCATATTGAGAATTTTCTTTGACAAAATCTTTCTGAAACTGCTCTTGAGCATTAAAGCTCTGAATCAAGCTCAGTTGGCTAATACTTTCCTCCAGAAAGCGGCTTTGACGGCCACGCGCAGCGGTTTGCTGCTGATAATAATTATAACTTTTTCGAGCAATAGTTCGAGTCACCAAGAGGCTCAAAGGTGTCAAAGCCACTACGACAAGCATCATAATCCAATCCAAACGTGCCATAGTAACAATTGTCAATAAGATTGTTAAAATACCAAGGAAAAATTGGTTAAAAATCATCAATAGTCCATTGGTCAACTGCTCGCTATCTGTCGAAATCCTTGCAACCAGATCTCCGACTGATTGCCTATCAAGAAAAGATAAAGGCAAGCGATGCAATTTATCATAAACTTGCTGGCGTAGTTCCGCCATCAGACCGTAAATCAAACGATTGCTTGCCAAAGGGAGATACCATTGGACCAGAGTATTGGTAAATACCACCACCCCCATCTGAACCAAGACGCCAAATAAAGCTTGTCCATCTCCGTCCAGAATCAAATCTAAGGCCCGTCCCATCAAAATCGGCAGATAAACAGTTAACAAAACCTGGCAAAGCGTTCCAGCTATCAAGGATAGCAAAAATATGGGTTTACGTCCTAACAGAGCCACTAAAGAGTTGAATGTACTTTTTCTCATGACTCTACCTCCTGACTCTGTTGCGATCGATCGATTTCTCGGAAAATAGCAGAGCTTTCTAACAGGTCTTGGTGACAGCCTAGTCCTACTTGTTTCCCCTTGTCCAGCACTAAAATCTGATTGGCATCCTTGATACTCTTAGTTCGTTGGCTAATGACAATCAAGGTCTGCTGAGGTAGTTCCCTACGGATCGCAGCAAATAAACGACTTTCGGTCAGATAGTCCAAAGCTGAAGTCGCATCATCCAAAATCAAAATTGAAGCCTCTTGTACCAAAGCTCTTGCAATGGTCAACCGTTGGCGTTGGCCACCAGAAAAATTGCGACCAAAGGCTTCAACTACTGTGTCTAAGCCATCTTTTTCTAAGAGAAAATCCTTGGCCTGAGCCATTTCCAGCGCCTTCCATAAAGCCTGTTCTGAGTAAACCTTTCCGAGTGTCAGATTGCTGCGAACCGTTCCTGAAAACAGCTGAGCTTGTTGAGGAACCAGAGCGAACTGACCACGCCAGTTTGCCAGTGTCTGTGGACTATGTCCCTCTATATAAACTTGCACCTTATTATCATCAGATGGATACAAGCCCAAGAGCAAATCAATCAAGGTCGATTTACCAGAACCCGTTCCACCAATAATCCCCATAAACTGCCCTTTCTCTAGCTGAAAACTGAGATTTTCCAAGGCTGGCCGAGATGATCTGGGATAGGTAAAGGTCAAATTTTGGACAGATAAGACGAGATTCATTTGATCCGTTTGAGTTGTTGATAGAGGCGCTTCTACATCTTCTGACTGCTGGTCAAAGATTTCCTGGACACGTTTAGCAGCGATGAAACTTTGGTTCAAACTGGAGATAACCATGACCATTTTGACCAATTCTACCAAAATTTGCAAGAGATAGTTGATAAGGGCAATCAGCATTCCTTGTTCCAATTGATTAAAGGTAATTGCAAAACTCCCCTGCCAAATGAGGAAAATCAAGGTCAGATTGACAATCAGATAGGTCAAGGGAGACAGACTTGACGACCATCTTCCTGCTCGCACTAACTGACCAAGATAGGCTTGATTTCCTTTTTCAAATGCTTCTTTTTCACGCAGATTTTGCCCAAAAGCCCGAATAACTCGCATGCCAGTCACCGTTTCACGCACCTGGCCAACCAAACTATCCAAGAACTTACGAATACTCTGGTAATGACGACTTGTAACCCAACTGATGACTGTAACTACTAGAAAAAGCAGAATAATCATATTAACAAAATAGGTTGCCAAGCTTGGACTAATTAGGTAAGCCATTAGCAGGGAACCGAAGACGACAATCGGAGCCCTCAGAAAGAGACGAAGAAAAATGTTAATTCCAGACTGAATCTGTAAAGTATCGCTAGTCAGTCTAGTAAAGAGACTTGAAGAAGACAAACTGTCTCGAGAAGCCTTGGGAAGAGATAATATTTTTTGATACAGATCCTGAGTCAAATCCTTGGTAAAGCCAACTGCTGCCTTGGCTGCAAAATACTGAGCTGTCAAGGAAACCACTACGCCAACAATTGCCAAAGCAACCAGATATAAAATCATAGCAACCAAGTTTCCTTGGTTGCTATTGGGTATTACCTGGTCAATAATCATGGCGATAATAAGCGGAACCACCAATTCAAAACTGGCTTCCAGTAGTTTGAAGAGGGGAGCTAAGATCGCCTCTTTGAGATATGCATGAAAATAGCCAACCAGTTCTTTCATATTACAAAGCTGCTACTGCTTGTGCAGCTGTGATAATACCAAGTTTGTAGACATCTTCTGAACTACATCCACGTGAAAGGTCATTAACTGGCTTATTCAAACCTTGCAAAACAGGACCAACCGCTTCGTAGCCACCAAGTCGCTCAACAACCTTGTAAGTGATATTTCCTGCCTCAATAGCTGGGAAAACAAAGACATTGGCTTGACCAGCTACTGGACTTCCAGGCGCCTTCAAACGAGCTGTATCTGGAACCAAGGCAGCATCCATCTGCAATTCGCCATCAATCAAAAGATCTGGACGAAGTTCTTGAGCAATACGAGTAGCTTCAACAACCTTATCTACACGAGGTCCAGAACCAGATCCCTTAGTTGAATAAGAAATCATAGCCACTTTTGGATCGATACCAAATGTTTTAGCTGTTTCTGCTGATTGAATTGCAATCTCAGCCAGGGTTTCTGCATCTGGCTCAATGTTGATAGCACAGTCACCAAAAACAAACTTATGCTGGTCTTTTACCATCAAGAAGACACCTGACGTACGTTTTACACCTGGTTTTGTCTTAATGATTTGAAGAGCAGGACGAACAGTATCAGCAGTTGAGTGAATTGCTCCTGAAACCATACCTTCTGCCAAACCAAGTTGAACCAACATCACACCAAAGTAGTTGACGTCACGCAAGATTTCATCAGCCTGTGCTTCATCCACCTTGCCCTTACGAAGCGTCACAAACTCCTGCTTCATAGCATCAAAGTTAGCATAGTTATTTGGATCAATCACTGTGATACCTGGGTTAGAGAAACCAAAGTCTGTCAACAAATTGTGGACTTCTTCCGGCACGCCAAGGATAATTGGCTCTGCCAAACCTTCAAACTTCAAACGAGCAGCTGCACGGACCACACGCTCATCCGTTCCTTCTGGGAAAACGATACGTAGTTTTTTACCTACGATTTTTTGCTTCATTTCACCAAATAAACTCCGAATTTCCATGAAAATTCTCCTTTAAAATATTATTTATTATTTAACAAATTGATAACAGCCTGAAAATCGTCTGGCAAGATTGACTCTAAATCAATCCTTTCGGCTGTAAAAGGATTGTCAAAGGCCAAGTTATGACAATGCAAGGCCTGTCGTTCAATGCCTAATTCTAAACTCCCCCCATACAGATCATCTCCCAGTAAAGGAAAACCGATATGGGAAAAATGCACCCGAATCTGGTGGGTTCGACCAGTATGAAGTTGAATATCCACTAGATGAACATCTCCCCAAGACTGAACGACACGATAGGAAGTATGAGCATACTTGCCATCCTTTGTCACACAGCGCGTGATGATGCTATCTGTCGGACGACCAATTGGAGCAATAATTTCTCCAACTGTATCAAGTTGGCCCGAACCTTGAACCAAGGCAAAATACCGTTTGAGAATGGTCTTAGCTTGTAGCTGTTTGTCCAAGCGAGCATGCGCATAGCCATGTTTTGCAAACAACATGATGCCGGAAGTATCCCGATCTAAGCGCGTGACAATATGCACCTGCTTGTTCTCATAGTTTTGCTTGACTAAATAGCCCTTGACAAAGTTGGCTATGGTCGAAGAATGAATGGAACTAGGGATCGATGCATAACCAACTGGCTTGTTTATAGCTAAGAAATTCTCATCTTCGTAGAGAATCTCTAGTGGAAAATCAATTGGCTCCAGTTGGCCTGTTACATCTTCCTCTGCCGGTATATCAATTGTAACCTTGTCACCGATATCAAGCAAGTAGGTCGCTTTTTCTTCTCTGCCATTTACTAAAATCAAACCACCTGTATATTTGATTTTGGCAAGCAAACTCTTTGAAACCCCATGTTTTTTCAAGAAAACCTTGATTTTGACATGTTGGTCCGCAACAAATTCAAACCGCATCTATTCAACCTCTCCAATAAAGGCATCCTTGACCCGATTCCAAAAACTGGTGTGACTTGGACTGGCTACAAAATGTATCTTTTTCTGATCAATCTGGTAATCAATCTGCTGGATCTTGTCATAAGTGTAGTTTTTGTTGTCAATGGAGATAGAATAACGATCATCATGCTTGGGCTCAATGACAATCTTATCTTTCTTTGGAACAACAATCGACGATCCAAGAGTTCGATAAACACGATTATTCAAACTAGCTACTTCTGCAATCTGAAGCGCTTCGATAGTCGGATGCAGGACTGCTCCTCCTAAAGATTTATTGTAAGCCGTAGATCCAGTTGGTGTCGAAACCGAAATCCCGTCACCACGAAAACGCTCAAAAGCTACACCATTAATAAAAATATCGGCAACCATGGTTTTCGACAGACGCTTAACGGTTGCTTCATTCAAGGCACGCATGGTCAATACCCGACCATCCATCAATTTCACCTTCACATTTAAAATAGGGTAGGACACCCGCGCTCCAGTATCGAGTGCAAGATTATCCACCAGTTTATCGACTTCAAAATCACGGTAATCTGTATAGAAACCCAGGTGACCAGTATGAATCCCTACAAATCGAACATGGTCAATCAATTTTTCGTACTTGTGAAAAGCAGAAAGCAACATTCCATCCCCACCTATCGAGATGACAACATCTGGATTTTTAGGAGTTAGAATGAATTTTTTTTCTTTTAACTTCGTCCAAAGACTTTGCAAGACTTCTTGACTCTTCGGATTGCGGCTGGCCATCAAGGCTACTTTTAGTCTATCTGTATTCTTCATCAGTATCGTCGCTGTTTCCGACACCATCGTTTACCTTACGATTTGGTGGATTAAAAAGCACCTGGGCTTCTTGTATATCATCTCGGATTTGCCGCATCTCCTCATCTAATTGGTAAGCAATTTTTGCTGTAATTTCCAAGCGTTTCTTGATTTCTTCAGGGAACTTACCCTTGTACTTATAATTCAATGAATGTTCAATGGTTGCCCAAAAATTCATTGATAAGGTCCTGATTTGAATTTCTGCTAAAACAGTTTCATTGCCATTTATGGTATCAACAGGATAAGAGATAACAACGTGATAGGAACGGTAGCCGGAAGACTTCATATTGTTGATGTAATCTCTTTCATGGAGAATCTGCATGTCCTTGCGTTTTCTCAAGATAGCTAGGACTTCTTCGATATCATCAACGAATTGGACCATTATCCGAACTCCCGCAATATCTTGCATGTCTTGCGCTAGCTGCTCGTAAGAAATATGGCGTAGGGCCATCTTCTCTTTAATGGACTCAACAGGCTTCACTCGACCTGTCACGAATTCAATCGGTGAGTGACGGTTGGCCTTATGGTACTGTTTGCGAATACCTCGCAACTTGATTTTCAATTCTCCAACTGTTTGGATATAGGGATCTAAAAAATTTTCCCAGTTAAATTCCATCCGCACCTCCTAAAAATGATTGATACGCACAAGGAATATTATACCACATATACTAGATTTTAGTATATAAATAGCCTGAAATCACAGCTATGATTTTTCCTTTTCCAGTGCATCTTTCTAGCTTATAAACTAGTCAGAATCATTTTTTTGGTGTATAATATTTTGAAATAAATTGAGGAAAAAAGAATGGACAAGACAAATTTAGAAATTGAGTTTAAAACACTGCTTTCACCAGCGGATTATCAGGCACTCCTGCCCTTATTTCAGAATGTTCCTTTGGTCAAGCAGACTAATCACTACATTGATAGTCCAGATTTTCAATTGAGAACCAACAGATGCTCTCTCCGTATTCGTACCTTTGTTGAGCAGGCAGAATTGACTTTAAAAATTCCACAGGAAATCGGCAATTTGGAAATCAACCAAGTACTGGAACTAAAAGAGGCTAAAGGACTTCTTGAAAATTTTCAGTTGCCGGACGGCCCCGTCAAAGCCTGCCTTGAACAAAAACATCTGAATCACCTCCCCTTATCTGTCTGGGGCTCCCTTACCACCCAACGAAAGGAAATGGAATCTGACATTGGCTTGATGGCCTTAGACAAAAATACTTATGGTGATCAGATTGATTTTGAACTAGAACTTGAAGTTCAACAAGCTAGCAAAGGGGAAAAAGATTTCCAAGACTTTCTGGCCAAACATGACATTCCATTTCGCTATGCTCAGAGCAAAGTAGCGCGAACAGCAAAAAATCTATTGTCCGCAAAATAAAGGACAATAGATTTTTTTACTGAAAAATATGGATTTTTTTGATAAAATAGAAAACAGTTAGAGTCCAAAAGGCTTGGACAGAGTTGAAAACAAAAAAGGAGTTTATTTCATGGTACAGCCATACGGTGACAAGCAAATCAAACTATTTACTCTTAACGGAAATCCTCAGATTGCAGAAAAAATTGCTCAGTCTGCTGGCATTCCACTTGGAAAGGTCTCGTCACGTCAATTCTCTGATGGAGAGATCCAAATCAACATTGAAGAAAGTGTTCGTGGTGTTGACGTTTATATCATCCAATCTACTAGCTACCCAGTAAATAACCACCTCTGGGAACTACTCATCATGGTTGATGCCTGCAAACGTGCATCAGCTAACACCGTTACCGTTGTTATGCCTTACTTTGGCTACGCTCGTCAAGATCGTACAGCTTCTCCTCGTGAACCAATCACAGCAAAATTGGTAGCCAACATGCTGGTGAAAGCTGGCGTGGACCGCGTTTTGACACTTGACCTTCATGCAGTTCAAGTTCAAGGTTTCTTCGACATTCCAGTCGACAACCTCTTTACTGTACCTCTTTTTGCAAGCCACTACTTGGAAAAAGGGCTGTGTGGTGAAGATGTTGTTATCGTCAGTCCAAAAAATTCTGGAATCAAGCGTGCGCGTGGATTAGCTGAGCATTTGGACTCTCCAATTGCCATTATCGACTACGCTCAAGATGATTCTGATCGTGCAGAAGGGTATATTATCGGCGATGTTGCCGGTAAACGTGCGATTTTAATTGATGATATCCTAAATACAGGTAAAACCTTCTCAGAAGCCGCTAAAATTGTTCAAGAAGGTGGAGCTACTGAAATTTATGCAGTTGCTAGCCATGGCTTATTCGCTGGAACTGCTGCTCAACTCTTAGATCAAGCACCTATCAAAGAAATTTTAGTAACAGACTCTGTTGCAAGCAAAGAACAACATCCAAAAAATATTGCTTTCCTTACTGCAAGTGACTTGATTGCGGATGCCATTATTCGTATCCAAGAACGCCGTCCTATCAGCCCGCTCTTCAATGTCGCTCATCCTGAAAAAAACAACTAGGAGATTGTTTGATTTATTTCGACCATGCTGCAACGACTCCCATGTCATCAGCAGCCTTAAAAACTTATTTATCCATCGCCCAAACAGTTTATGGCAATCCATCCAGTATTCATAGTGCGGGCAGATTGGCTCATAAAGAATTGCGTCAAGCACGACAAACTATCGCAACTGCTATTGGTGTTCATGCTGATCAGATTATCTTTACATCTGGAGGGTCTGAAGCCAACAATCTCGCCATTAAAGGCTATGCCTTAGCTAACCAAAGTAAGGGAAAACACCTGATAACCACTGCTATCGAACACCATTCCGTTTTGGAAACCATGGACTATTTAGCAACACAACACGGTTTTGAGGTAACCTATCTTCAACCAGTAGAGGGTAGCATATCGGCTCAACAAGTGAAAGATGCACTAAGAGCTGATACCATTCTCGTTTCAATCATGTATGTAAATAATGAAACTGGTATGATTCTTCCCATCGAAGAGATTGCCACAGTTCTTGCTGATCACCCAGCTCGCTTCCACGTGGATGCCGTCCAGGCTATCGGCAAACTACCGATTCAGCTAACAAATCTAGCTGTTGATTTTCTTTCAGCATCGGCCCATAAATTTCATGGACCTAGAGGGGTCGGTTTTCTCTTTGCCGCTGACATGCATTTCCATGCCTTGATACACGGAGGCAAGCAGGAGGGACAACGTCGAGCCGGAACTGAAAACCTTGCAGGTATTGCTGCTATGGCAACAGCCTTGACACAGCAGTTAGAAAACATGGAGAGCAATACGAAGCTTGTCCAAGATTTAAAAGACTATTTGCTTGAACAGCTGAGTCCACTCCCCCATTATCTAAATTTACCAAAGAATCATCTTCCATATGTCTTGAATGTTGGTTTACCAGATACGCTTAATGAACAGGTACTTATGCGGCTTGATTTAGCAGGTATTGCCCTCTCTAGTGGCTCTGCCTGTACCTCTGGTGTCATCCAAACCAGTCACGTTTTAGAAGCGCTATACGGTAAGAAGTCGCATCGTTTGAAAGAATCCCTCCGGATTAGCTTGGCGGAATCCAACACCAAGGAAGAAATTGATCAATTAATTCACCAACTATCACTTATATTAGGAGTTTAATATGGCTTTTGAAACATCCGTCAGCTTGAAAGACTGTTTATATACCTACGAGATCAGTCCTCAGATTAAAAAATATACTTTAAAGGACACCACTTTCGAAGAAACCAAGGCAGGGCATTTTCAATTAACTCGCCTTCTTGAAGAAATTCCAAATTCAAAAAAAGGATTTCTGTTGAAAATCATTATTAATAAAGATTTGACTGCCTTTAAAATCAATATTACAGACCAATCCGGTTTGCGTATTGTCAATATCTTCAAAGAAAATAGCAACCCCGTTATTCAAGAAAAATTTTACTTTTTGCTAGAAAGTCTTGTTGATCGAAATATCTTCAACAAGATTGAGAGATAAATATGATTAAAATTACCTATAAAGATGCCTATCAGCAAGTTCGAAGTCAAGAGTTTCCTGATTTGGCAGCTGCTCAGCTAGCATTTTCTGGCTGCCTTACCTTACCCGATTACTATCCTGTTCTGTCACTGACAAAAGACAGTGAGGACTTGGGCTTTACTGGTTCGATTGGTCAAGTTTACCACTTTTTACAAAGTCTATAATCAACTATCTGGTTTTCTTAGCAACGATTTCACAAATCCTCTGCTTTTGGAAAACCAGATTTTTCTTGTCATTTTCCAAGCTAATCTGTTGCAATATTCACAAACTTACTCTAAAATATTTTTAGAAACTGAAGGAGAATATCGAGTGAAGAACGAAAAATCGTCTATCCCAAGAGCAACAGCCAAGCGTCTGTCGCTCTACTACCGTATTTTTAAACGCTTTAATGCAGAAAATATTGAAAAAGCTAGTTCCAAAGAAATCGCTGAAGCCATTGGTATTGATGCCGCAACTGTCAGAAGGGACTTTTCTTATTTCGGTGAATTAGGTCGCCGTGGTTTCGGTTATGATGTGAAAAAACTAATGGAATTTTTCGCAGACATCCTAAACGATAATTCCATTACTAATGTTATGCTTGTCGGAGTTGGTAATATGGGACGAGCCCTACTTCACTATCGCTTCCATGAGCGCAATAAAATGAAAATCGTGATGGCCTTTGAAGCAGATGAAAATCCTGCAGTTGGAACTGTGGATGCAGGAATTCCTATCTATGCGATTTCTGAAATTGAAGAAAAAATCAAGGAAGCCAAGTCACAAACTGCCATCTTAACTGTCCCAAGTAATAAGGCACAAGAGGTTGCAAATATCTTAGTGGCTGCTGGTGTAAAAGGCATTCTGAGCTTTTCACCTGTCAATCTCTCTGTTCCAAAAGATGTTGTAGTCCAGTACGTTGATTTGACAAGTGAACTACAAACCTTGCTCTACTTTATGAGAAAAGACTAGTTGAAGGCATCAACCAATTCCCCCTCTTCTCGAAAACTAAAATAACGCGACTTTCCAACAATTAGATGGTCCAAAAGCACAAGTCCTAGCATATTGCAGGACTTTTTTAATGCCTGCGTAAACAAGAGGTCATTCTTACTTGGCTGAACAGAGCCAGATGGATGATTATGAACAATAATCACACTTGTTGCCATGTTTTTGACAGCATAGTAGAGGATCTCTCTTGGTTCTGCGATGGACTTATTGACACTTCCGATGAAAATCGTTTTCTGCTGAATAATGCGGTTTTGGGTATCCAAATAAATAGCTACCAGATGCTCTTGCTTTTTATCTCCCAACTCCTGCATCATGCGAGAAGCTAGTTTTTCGCTGCCTAAAACTTTTTGTTGGAGAGTGATTTCAGACTGGTGAATTCTACGCCCCAATTCAATCATGGCTTGAATTTCAATTGCTTTGACGCGACCAATTCCGCAGATCGCTTGTAATTCTTCGATGGACATTCCCTTCAAATTTGCCAGATGATCCACCTCTTTTAGGATTTTTGTAGCCAATTCCTGGACTGGATGCTGCTTGGTGCCGGTTCGAATAAAAATAGACAGCAATTCTTGATTACTAAGTCCTTCAGGTCCTACTTCCAGAAGTCGCTCTCTTGGTAATAATGAATTCTGTTGAAATGAAATACTATACATTATTTCTCCTCCTCCTACTTCTTCTATTCGAAAAAAAAGAGAGCAAGGCTCTCTTTTTAAATTTGAATTTGATTGTAAGAAATTTCAAATGAATCTAAAATCTCTGCATCTGTCTCATCAAAAGCTGTTACCGTCTCAAGCTCTCCTTTGACAATGGTTCGCATAGTGGCTGCTGCATCTTCACAAGTTACAAGCGTTACTTGGTTCTTCCCTTCAACATCATCAATCACATAGACGCTTTCTGGTGTCACAACTTCAACACTAGTTACAACATAGGCATAAACATTTGTTTTGTCCGTCAAGTAGATTTTCATCCCCTCTTTTGCATGTTCCAGAGGTGAAAATAAGGTTTCACTAGCTCCAGCCATTCCAAATATATGGTGGCTAGCAAGAGCGTAATTGCCTTTCCCCATAACCTGGTTCTCTTTCATGGTACCGGCTCCGTACATAAGCGCTACATTGTCCAAACCTTTAAAAATCGGCAGGTTAATTTTTAAATCTGGAATCGCAATTCCACCAATTACAGGCAAGTTTTGAGCTTCCCACTGGGCCTTCAAAACTGCTTCAGTTGAAATAGATTCTACTTGTTCGAAATCAAAAGTAGAGCTTGCTTGTTTGTTTTGCTCAATTTCCTCTTCAGACACCTGTGTCACCTGATAACGATTACTGTTCCAGGCGATAATCATATTTCGAATAGAGCTATTAAAAATCAAGCAGAGCGCAAGAATAATCAAAATTCCCGATAGAATATTTCTCCAAAGAGAGGAGCGCTTCTTTTTTGTTGTTTGGTCTTTTCCCATCTTATTCCTCAGTTTCCTTTTCATCAGCTGCGTCTACCAAAGCAAATGTCACAATGTGTGCATCTTGGTCTAAGCGCATGACTTTAACACCCATAGTCGAACGACCTGTTTGCGAAATATTGGCAATACTGGTTCGGATAATGACACCTGTATCTGTAATGACCATAATATCCTCATCACCATTAACTGTAGTTAGACCAGCAAGGTAGCCATTTTTCTCTGCCACTTTGAGAGTCTTCATCCCTTTACCGCCACGGCCTTTTGTAGGGTATTCGCTGGCAGGGGTTCGTTTCCCGTAACCATTTTCAGTCAAGACCAGAACTTCTTGATCTTCTGAAACGACGGTTGCATTAACAACATGGTCTTGGTCACGTAAGGTAATACCTCGAACCCCCGTTGCTGTTCGTCCCATATTTCGAACGGCAGTTTCCGTAAAGCGTACCGAATAGCCAAACTTGGTTCCCATGATGATATCTGCTTGACCATCTGTTAAGAAAACATTAATCAGCTCATCATCATCTTTCAAGTTCAAAGCTTTCAGACCATTTTGACGGATATTGCCAAATTCTGACACACTTGTTCGTTTGACCAAACCTTGACGCGTTGCAAAGAAGAGATAGTGGTCTGCTTCTTGATCCTTAGTAACGTTAATGATGGTCTGAATAGACTCGTTTTCTTCTAGTTTTAAGAGGTTGACAATTGGCAAACCTTTAGCAGTACGGCCATACTCTGGAATTTCATAGCCTTTGAGTCGGTAAACACGGCCTTTATTGGTGAAGAACAAGAGACGGTCATGGGTGCTGGTCGATACCAATTCACGGACAAAGTCATCATCTTTGACACCTGTCCCTTGTACGCCACGGCCTCCACGTCTTTGTGCTTGGAATTCATCTTGCGCAAGACGTTTGATATAGCCTTGATTTGACAAGGTAATCAATACGTCCGCTTCTTCGATTAAATCTTCATCTTCTAGCGAGAGAACTTCGCCAACCATCAATTCTGTTCGGCGTGGATCTGCATACTTACGTTTGACTTCTTCCAATTCTTCCTTGATAATCAAAACGACACGTTCTGGTTTCGCAAGAATATCTGCCAAATCAGCAATCAATGCCACCAAATCATCGTACTCTGACTGAATCTTATCACGTTCCAATCCTGTCAAACGACGCAGACGCATGTCCAGAATAGCTTGACTTTGACGCTCAGATAGGTTGAATTTTTCCATCAATTCTGCCTGGGCAATGGCATCCGTTTCTGAATTACGGATAATGCGAATCACTTCGTCGATGTGGTCAAGGGCAATCAGCAAGCCTTCCAAAATATGAGCACGTGCCTCTGCTTTTTCCTTATCAAATTGTGTCCGACGAGTTACGACTTCTTTTTGGTGCTCAATATAGGCTCCTAAAATCTGGCGAACAGAGAGAATTTTAGGAACACCATTTTGAATAGCCAACATATTGAAACTAAAGTTGGTCTGCAACTGAGTCAACTTGAAGAGGTTGTTCAAAATGACATTGGCAGAAGCATCTCGGCGAACTTCGATAACAAAACGGACACCCTCGCGGTTTGACTCATCTCGAACAGCTGTAATACCATCAATCCGCTTTTCTTGGACCAAACGGACAATGTGCTCTTGCACCTTGGACTTGTTGACCATATATGGAAATTCAGTTACTACAATTCGCTCACGACCATTTCCATATTCTTCGATTTCTGTACGTGAACGAAGGGTAATGGAACCCTTACCTGTATCATAGGCACGATGGATACCCGATTTACCCATCACCAATGCACCTGTTGGGAAGTCAGGCCCAGGCAATACCTCCATGATTTCTCTCGTTGTGGCTTCAGGATTGTCCATCAACAAGTGAACTGCATCAATGGTCTCACCTAAGTTATGTGGCGGAATATTGGTCGCCATACCAACTGCAATACCTGTTGTACCATTGACCAAAAGGTTTGGAAAACGTGCTGGCAGAACCTCTGGTTCCCGCTCGCTTGCATCGTAGTTGTCAGCAAAGTTAACAGTATTTTTGTTAATATCACGAAGCATCTCCAAAGCAATCTTGCTCATGCGGGCTTCGGTATAACGTTGAGCAGCGGCACCGTCACCGTCCATGGAACCGAAGTTCCCATGCCCATCAACTAGCATATGGCGATAGCTCCACCACTGCGCCATACGGACCATAGCTTCATAAATAGCCCCATCCCCGTGAGGGTGGTATTTACCCATTACATCCCCTGTAATACGGGCAGATTTCTTATGAGGCTTATCTGGTGTAATGCCCAACTCGTTCATTCCATACAAAATGCGACGATGAACTGGTTTGAGTCCATCCCTAACATCTGGCAGGGCACGTGAAACGATGACACTCATCGCATAGTCAATGAATGATGTCTTCATTTCACTGGTTAAATTTACATTTACTAGGTTTTTATCCTGCATTCAATCAGTCTCTTTTCCACAGTATTTATCTAGTCTATTATATCACAAATAGGCTTAAATTTCTTGCCAATGAATAGCAATGTAAACATTTTCAAAGACCGATTAACAAGTGACAAAAGGCACAAAAAGTGCTAGAATGTTATCTGTTAGGGATTTACTCCCACAATAAAACTAAGGAGATGTTTAGAACATGACTGCAACTAAACAACACAAAAAAGTAATCCTTGTCGGTGACGGTGCCGTAGGTTCTGCTTATGCTTACGCTCTTGTTAACCAAGGTATTGGTCAAGAATTGGGTATCATCGATATCAACAAAGACCGTACACAAGGTGACGCAGAAGATTTGAGCCACGCATTAGCCTTCACTTCACCTAAAAAAATCTACTCTGCTGAGTACTCTGACGCTCACGATGCAGACTTGGTTGTATTGACAGCAGGTTTGCCACAAAAACCAGGTGAAACTCGTCTTGAGTTGGTAGAGAAAAACCTCCGTATCAACCAACAAATCGTTACAGAAATCGTTAAATCAGGTTTCAACGGTATCTTCCTCGTTGCTGCTAACCCAGTTGACGTTTTGACTTACTCAACTTGGAAATTCTCAGGTTTCCCTAAAGAACGCGTTATCGGTTCAGGTACTTCACTTGACTCAGCTCGTTTCCGTCAAGCCTTGGCTGACAAAATTGGCATCGATGCACGTTCTGTTCACGCCTACATCATGGGTGAGCACGGTGACTCTGAATTTGCAGTTTGGTCACACGCTAACGTTGCGGGTGTGAAATTGTACGACTGGTTGCAAGACAACCGCGACATCGACGAGCAAGGCCTTGTTGACTTGTTTGTATCTGTTCGTGATGCAGCTTATTCTATCATCAACAAAAAAGGTGCAACTTACTACGGTATCGGTGTAGCTCTTGCCCGTATCACTAAAGCAATCTTTGACGATGAAAAAGCAGTACTTCCATTGTCAGTTTACCAAGCTGGTCAATACGAAGGTGTTGAAGATGTCTTCATCGGTCAACCAGCTATCATCGGTGCACACGGTATCGTTCGTCCAGTAAACATCCCATTGAACGAATCAGAATTGCAAAAAATGCAAGCATCTGCTAAACAATTGAAAGACATCATTGACGATGCTTTCGCTAACCCAGAAATTGCTGCTGGCGTTAAAAACTAAAAATGAAAAGGTGAACCTCAGGTTCACCTTTTTTCTATGCTCGTACGTCATAACGCAACATAGCAATTCCGTCTGTAACTGTTGACTCTACCAAGGTCAACCTCTGCTCCTCTGGTAGTTTGTCAAAAAGGGAAATCCCTTCTCCTAAGATTGTTGGAATAATGCCGATGATGAAATGGTCAATCAATTTGGCTTCCAAACAGGTCTGTACAAGCCCTGCTCCTCCGAAAAGCCAAATGTCACTACCTTCTTCTGCCCGAAGTCGTTCAATCTCCGCAACAATATCCTGTACAAATCGAACATTCTCATAATCAGCCTGTTCAACACGACTGGCAATGATAAACTCTTTATCCTGATAGCCCTCAATCATCTCCAAGGGGCAGTCTTCCAGTGATTTTCGCCCCATGATGACCGTATCGCAACCGCTGAAAAATGCAGGATTATCGAATTGCAGTGCAGTGTCATACTGAGCAGTTCCATGCCCTTCTATCCAATCATAAGTCCCGTCTGTTCGAGCGATAAAACCGTCCAAACTCATGGCAATATTCAACACCAAACTTCTAGCCATAATAGTCCTCCGAATAAATAAACAGTAACCTAGTATATCATAAAAAATATCGACCGTCAGAAGTAGAAACTAGCAATGCATCAATTAAAGCTCTAGTCGTACCACTCCTTCTTCATTCAAATATAAAACTGAAACAGTTCACTGAACTGTACCTCGCTTTTACGTTTCTTGGCTCAGGTTGAAACAGTTCACTGAACTGTACCGCGCTTTTTCATTTCTTGGCTCAGGTTGAAACAGTACACTGAACTGTACTTCGCTTTTTCATTTCTTGGCTCAGGTTGAAACAGTTCACTGAACTGTACTTCGCTTTTTCATTTCTTGGCTCAGGTTGAAACAGTTCACTGAACTGTACTTCGCTTTTTCATTTCTTGGCTCAGGTTGAAACAGTTCACTGAACTGTACTTCGCTTTTTCATTTCTTGGCTCAGGTTGAAACAGTTCACTGAACTGTTTCAATCCACCAGACCTTTACTCGCTCCCTGTTTTCATGCTCGTGAAAAAACAACCAACAGGGTTGTTATTCGCTCTTGGTTCTCAAGCTCATGATAAAAAGGTCCACTGGACCTTTACTCACCTTCCTATTTTCATGCTCGTGAAAAAACAACCCAACAGGGTTGTTTTTTTACTTCGATTTGATATAGTTGACGCCGTCGGCTTTAGGTGCGACTGCTTTTCCAAAGAAAGCTGAGAGAGCAACTACTGTAATGAGATATGGTGCGATTTGAAGATAAACAGTTGGAATATCTTTCAAACCTGGTAACTGGCTTCCGATAACTGCCAAACTTTGTGACAAACCAAAGAAGAGGCTGGCTAACATAGCACCAATTGGGTTCCATTTACCAAAGATTACCGCTGCCAGAGCAATGAAACCTGAACCAACGATTGTCGTTGCTGAGAAGTTGATGTTTACAGATTGTGCACTAACAGCACCACCTACACCACCTAAGAATCCGGCAATAATAACGCCAGAAAAACGCATGAGGTAAACATTGATACCAAGAGTATCAGCTGCTTGTGGGTGCTCACCAACCGAACGCAAACGCAATCCAAATTTTGTCTTATACAAGATAAACCAAGCAAGGAAAGCTGTTGCAATAGCCACATACCCCATCAAACTCGTATTTTTGAAGAAAATATCTCCAATCAGAGGAATATCTGCCAAGACTGGGAAAGAGAATTTACCAAATGACTCGCGAATGCTGTCTGTTTGACCCTTATTATAAATAACTTTGACAAGGAATACTCCTAAAGCTGGCGCCAAAAGGTTTAGTACCGTACCAGAAACAACGTGGTCTGCACGGAAATAAATAGTTGCTGTTGCATGAATGATAGAAAACAGCAAACCAGCAAGTCCACCGACCAAAATAGCCAAAAGTGGAGTGGATTTACCAAAAACTTCTGCAAACTCGATGTTGAAAACAACGCCTGCAAAAGCACCAATTACCATGATCCCTTCCAGACCGACGTTAACAATACCGGCTCTTTCAGAGAAGACACCACCCAGACTTGTGAAAATCAATGGTGCAGAATAAATGAGCATTTGCGAAACGAGTAAAGCAAGTATAGTTGTATTCATCTTATTTCGCTCCTTTCGCTTTGTTTCTTGGTTTCAATAATTGTTCGAAAATGAATTTGACACCAATGAAGAAAATGATGGAAGCTGTCACAACGTTGATTAACTCTGAAGGAATTTGTGCACGAACCATACCTGGAGCACCGATCGAAAGGACACCAAATAGGAAAGCTGCAAATGGAATACCAAGCGGTGAGTTAGAAGCTAGCAAGGCAACTGCCATACCATCAAAACCAATATCCAAACTTCCACCTTGAATATAGACATTTTGGAAAGTTCCCAAACCTTGAACTGCTCCTCCTAACCCTGCAAGAGCACCTGAGATAATCATCGATAGGATGATTGTACGTTTTGCTGACATACCAGCATAATCCGAAGCCGTTGGGTTCAAACCAACCGAACGAATTTCAAATCCGAGAGTTGTTTTAGTTAATAGGAACCAAATCACAAGAACCGCGATAATAGCAAAGAAAATACCAAGGTTCATCCGTGAGTTATCTGTAAGAGCACGCAACCATTCTGTTTGGTAGGAAGCATTAACTGAAACGTTGACACTTGAGTCAGTATTTTTCATTAAATTTTCTGCAAAGACATCACGAATCAAATAGTTACATGAGTACAGAAGAATATAGTTCATCATAATGGTCACAATGACTTCACTGGTTCCAAGATAAGCACGAAGAATGCCTGGAATTGCTCCAGCAATACCTCCAGCAACCATTGAGATTACAACTGTTGCAAGAATCAAAACTGGACGTGACATTTCAGGATTTTCTAGAGCAAACCATCCAGCAAATACCCAGCCAACAAGAGCTTGACCAGAAAGACCAACGTTGAAGAAACCTGCTCGGCTAGCGACTGCAAAACCAAGGGCCGTGAAAACAAGTGGTGCCATAGCACGGAATATTTCACCGATAGATTTTACAGAACCAAATGCAGAATAGAATAACTCTTCATAACCCCAAATTGGATCGTAACCAAACACAAGCATGATAATGGCCCCAAGCAAGAGTCCTGAAAGAACGGCTAGTAAAGGTAGGGCAACATTTTGAAATTTCTTAGGCATGACCTTCTCCCTTCTCTAATTTTCCGCCTGCCATCAAGACACCTAACTCCTGCTTATTGGTTGTAGCAGGATCTACAATGCCATGAATTGAACCATCATGGATAACAGCAATTCTATCAGAAACATCTAGAATTTCGTCCAATTCAAAGCTGACTACAAGGACAGCTTTTCCTTTATCACGTTCTCCAATCAAGCGTTTACGGATATATTCAATTGCACCAACGTCCAAACCACGTGTTGGCTGGCTGACGATGAGCAAATCAGGGTTTCGGTCGATTTCTCGAGCGATAATAGCTTTCTGCTGGTTACCACCAGACAAAGCTTTAGAAGGGACCAATTCACTTGCACCGCGAACATCAAACTCCTCCATCAATTGACGGGCTTTTTCATTGATTTTCGCATAGTTCAAGATACCATTTTTCGAATTTGGTTCTTTGTAGTAGGTTTGCAAAGCAATATTCTCTGCAACTGACATTTGAAGGACTAATCCATCGCGATGGCGGTCTTCAGGAACATGGCTGACTTGCATCTCTGTGATCTTACGAGGCGTTTTTCCGACAATATTTTCTCCTTTGATGAGAATTTCGCCAGATTTAACTTTACGTAAGCCTGTGATAGCTTGGATCAATTCACTTTGACCATTTCCGTCAATACCTGCAATACCGACAACTTCACCTGCTCGCACTTGAAGATTCAAACCTTTAACTGCAGGAACTCCACGGTTTTCATTTACCACCAAGTCTTTAATATCCAGAATCACTTCTTTTGGATTTGAAGCTACTTTTTCTGTTTTAAAAGAAACGGTACGGCCTACCATCCATTCAGCCAAATCCTGGTTTGTAGCACCAGCAACCTCAACTGTTTCGATAGACTTACCACGGCGAATGACCGTTACACGGTCCGCAACGGCACGAATTTCATCCAATTTGTGGGTAATCAAGATGATGGATTTGCCTTCTTCAATCAATTTCTTCATGATCTTAAGAAGCTCTGCAATTTCCGCAGGAGTCAGTACAGCCGTCGGTTCATCGAAAATCAAGAGGTCTGCACCACGGTAAAGTGTTTTGAGGATTTCGACACGCTGTTGAGCCCCGACAGAAATATCTGCAACTTTTGCCGTAGGATCAACTTCCAAGCCATAACGCTCAGACAATTCTTTAATGTCTTCGATTGCCTTTTTGATATCAATCACACCACCCTTAGTCGTTTCAGAACCAAGAATGATATTTTCTGCAACTGTAAATGCCTCAACCAACATAAAGTGCTGGTGAACCATCCCAATTCCCAGGTGGGCAGCTTTTGAAGGGGAATCAATTGAAACCACTTGTCCATTAATTGCAATTTCGCCACTTGTTGGTTCCAACAAACCTGCAAGCATATTCATCAATGTTGATTTGCCGGCACCATTCTCACCAAGAAGGGCATGGATTTCACCACGTTTGACATTCAAATTGATGTGGTCATTTGCGACGAATTCACCAAATATTTTTGTGATTTCGCGCATTTCAATGACGTAATCCTTAGTCATAATCTTCTTCCTTTCTGACTATCATTTTTGTCAGTAAAACCTACCACAGAGTGATAAGCTTTACTGAGAAAAATTCTCAGTCCGAAAAGGGCGACCGAGTTCGGCCGCCGATTCGGAATTCGTTTAATAAAAGATTATGGAGCTTCTGGAACAGTTACAGAACCATCCAAGATTGCTTTTTTAGCAGCTGCAACTGCTTCTGATGCTTCAGTTGAAAGGTTAGTTTCAGCCAATTCTACACCACCGTCAGCAAGAGTGAATTGAAGAACTTCTCCTCCAGGGAATTCACCAGCAAGCGCTTTGTTTGCGATATCTTTAACAGATGTACCAACTTGTTTCAAAGTTGAAGCCAATACGAAGTTAGAAGATTTGCCATCTTTAGATGTGTATTCACCTTCTGCAGATTGGTCACGGTCAACACCGATAACCCAAACTTTGTCTGCTTCATTACGAGTTTCGTTTTCTGATTTAGCTGCGGCAAATACACCGTTACCAGTACCACCTGAAGCGTGGAAGATTACGTCAGCACCTGCTGCGTATTGAGCAGCAGCAAGTGTTTGACCTTTAGCTGCGTCAGCAAATGAACCTGCATAGTCAACAGTTACCTTAATGTCTGGGTTAACTGATTTTGCACCGGCTACGAAACCAGCTTCAAAACGGTCAATAATCACACCTTCCATACCACCGATGAAACCAATGTGGTTAGTCTTAGTTGATTTAGCTGCAGCAACACCAGCAAGGTAAGAAGCTTCATGGTCAGCAAATCCTACGCTAACAACGTTATCTTGGTCAGGAACAACTGAGTCAACGATAACATAGTGAGTGTCTGGGTTGTTTGGAGCAACTTCAGCAATCGCACTTTCCAAAGCGAAACCAATACCAAAGATCAAGTTGTATCCACCTGAAACTGCTGAATCAAGGTTTGTTACGTAATCTGATTCGCTAGCTGATTGGAAGTAAGTATAGTCTGTGTTTTCAGTCAAACTATTTTCTTTACCCCAAGCTGTCATACCTTCCCAAGCTGACTGGTTAAATGAACGGTCATCAACACCACCAACGTCAGTAACAATAGCAGCTTTTACTGCTGAGTCTGAAGATGATTCGCTTGATGAGCTATTAGAAGTACGGCTACCGCAAGCAGCAAGCGTAAGCGCAGCGAGTGATACAACACCCAAACCAACAAGTTTCTTGTTCATTTCTGAACCCTCCTAAAAAAATTTCTTTTTCGCAACACGAGTTGCAGTGCAATGGTTTCTCAGTCATAAGACTGCTTACAAATCTATTTAAGATCTGTAAAAGAGTATGGAAGTAATTCCCCGACTGTCGTCTCGACTGTCGATTTATCTTTAGCGACCAAGGTCACTTTGAGATCAGGATTAAAAAATTCTACCATCACTTGACGACAAGCGCCACAAGGTGAAATCGGCTGCTCTGTTTCACCATAAATCAAAATTTCAGTGAAATCAAGAACACCTTCTGAAACGGCTTTGAAGATGGCAGTACGTTCGGCACAATTGGTCAATCCAAAACTAGCATTTTCTATATTAACACCAGTATAGATTTCACCAGACTTTGTCACAAGAAGTGCACTAACTGGAAAATGCGAATAAGGGACATAGGCAAACTGACTATTTTCGACAAGTTTGTCAATTAAATTAGTAGTCGCCATCCGCCTTTTCTCCCTTCATAATCGCAACACCAGATGAAGCACCGATACGGCTTGCACCTGCTTCGATAAAGGCAATAGCATCTTCGTATGAACGTGCACCTCCTGATGCTTTAACCCCCATATCAGGTCCAACAGTTTTTCTCATAAGTGCAACATCTTCAACAGTTGCACCTCCAGTTGAAAAGCCAGTTGAAGTCTTCACAAAATCAGCACCAGCTTCTTTTGACAATTCACAAGCTTTTACCTTTTCTTCATCAGTTAATAGACAAGCTTCAATGATGACTTTGACAAGTTTGTCTCCGCTCGCTTCTACTACTGCCTTGATATCTTCTAAAACAAGGTCGTAATTCTTATCTTTCAGAGCGCCGATATTGATCACCATATCGATTTCATCAGCACCATTTGCAATAGCATCTTTGGTTTCAAATGCCTTCACAGCTGGGGTACTCGCACCCAGAGGGAAGCCGATAACAGTACATACTTTTACATCGCTATCTTTTAAACCTTTAGCTGCAAAAGCCACCCAAGTTGGATTGATGCAGACACTTGCAAAGTCGTACTCTTTTGCCTCTGCTAAAACCTGTTCAACTTGGACTTGACTCGTCTCAGGCTTCAAAACGGTGTGGTCAATATATTTATTTAATTTCATGTGATTCTCCGTACATTACGAAATAATTTCTAGAATTTCTTTCGTATTTACTCTTTCTGCTTCTATTTTAACATTTTTTCGGAAATTTGTAAGCATATTTTCCGAAATATTTTCATTAGCATAAATTGTTGCAATCGCTTGTCCAGGACTTACGGCTTCCCCAACTTTTTTATGGAAGACAATACCTGTTTCATAGTCTAGTTCATCCGTTTTAACAGCACGTCCTGCACCCAGTTTCATAGCGAACAAACCAAATTCCAAGGCTGGAAGGGCTGCGATATACCCTTCTTCTTCCGCCAGGACATCTACTTGGTGACTAACTTGAACGGCACGATAGAGATCGTCCAAATCACCTCCTTGAGCAACAACCATTTCCTCAAATTTCTTCAAGGCAGCACCGTTAACAAGGTGTTGGTGAACTTCTTCAAGTGATTTCTCTACATTTGCAAGACTGAGCATAATCTGAGCCAGTTCACAAATAAACTCAGAAACATCTTCTTGCCCCTTCCCTTGAAGAATCTCAAGAGCTTCTAAGATTTCAAGACGGTTACCAATTGCCCGACCTACAGGTTGAGACATATCTGTCAATACTGCAACTGTTTTACGACCGACTGCCTTACCTAGATCCACCATTGTTTGTGCGAGAATACGAGCATCTTCAATATTTTTCATGAAGGCACCTTCTCCAACTGTCACATCTAAGAGAATGGCGTCTGCTCCAGCAGCGATTTTCTTAGACATAACAGAACTTGCAATCAATGGAATAATATCTACTGTTGCCGTCACATCTCGAAGAGCATAAAGAAGTTTATCAGCCTTTACTAAGTTATCAGATTGGCCAATAACTGCAATACCTGTTTCCTGAACTTGTTTGATAAAATCTTCTTGGTTGACTTCGATTTTGTAGCCTTTGATAGACTCCAATTTATCCAAGGTTCCGCCAGTATGACCCAAACCACGGCCACTCATTTTTGCGACTGGCACACCAAAACTTGCAACAAGTGGGGCTAAAATCAAGGTCACCTTGTCTCCCACACCACCTGTCGAATGCTTATCTACTTTGATACCTGGGATAGCGGATAAGTCAATCTCATCACCTGAATGAACCATAGCCATTGTCAAATCTGAAATCTCTCGAGTTGACATACCACGGAAATAAATCGCCATCGCCAATGCTGACATTTGATAATCTGGAACACTTCCATCAACGTAGCCATCGATCAACCATTGAATTTCTTCCGTACTTAATTCCAAGCCATCACGTTTTTTTTGAATTAAATCAACTGTTCTCATTCTTTCACACTTTCGAGGATATAGTATCCTTTGTCTTTTTTGATAATTTCACAATTGCCATACGTTTCTTCCATTTTAGCTTTGGCACTTGGTGCTCCCTGCTTTTTCTGGATGACAATTGTCAGTCGTCCACCTGATTTCAAGTGCTCTTTTGCTCCTGTGATAACCTGGTGAACTACAGTTTTACCTGCTCGAATCGGTGGATTAGAAATAACAGCATCAAATTGCCCTTGAACAGCTTGATATAGATCAGATTGGAAGATGGTTACTTGAATTCCATTTGTTTCTGCGTTCCATTTTGCCAATTCAATCGCACGGTTATTAATATCCACCATAGTGACTTCCAGTTGGTAGGCCTGTGCCAAACTGAGTCCCAATGGACCATAGCCACATCCAACGTCTAATAATCGTGCTCCCTCATCAACTTCAAGGGCGCTTAAAAGCACCTGACTTCCATAATCAACCATTTTCTTACTAAAGACACCTGCATCAGTTCGTAATCTGAAGTTGTGTCCCAGCAATTGGACCTGGAGTTCATGAATATCATGTGCTAAATCGGGATTATTTTCGAAATACATATTAGACATGTTCCTATTATAACATTTACTAAAAACGTTTACAAGAGTTTTACCCCTATTTACTAAAAACGGTTACATGCGTTTTACTTGACAGAAAAATCGTGCTACAATAAGGCTATGAAAAACGAATTTATGAATTTTGAGAAAATCAGCCGTAAAACTTGGCAACAACTCCACCGCAATACAACCGTGCCTTTAACAGAGGAAGAATTGAATTCGATTAAAAGTTTTAACGATAAAATTAGCCTCCAAGAAGTCTTGGACGTTTATCTTCCGCTTATTAATCTAATCCGTATTCATAAGAAAGCAAGTGAAGACCTATCCTTTTCAAAAAGTCTCTTCCTGCAGAAAAAAATCAAATCTCAGCCATTCATCATTGGCATTTCAGGAAGCGTTGCTGTTGGAAAATCAACTACAAGTCGCCTTTTGCAAATTCTCTTAACCCGCACCTTTAAACATGCCAAAGTTGAAATGGTTACAACAGATGGTTTCCTTTATCCTAACGCCATCTTAGAAGAGCGAGGCATTTTGAACCGAAAAGGGTTTCCAGAATCCTATAATATGGAGCTGCTGCTTGATTTTTTAGATCATATAAAAAATGGAGACGATGTTCAAATACCTGTCTATTCCCATGAGGTCTATGATATCGTAAGCGACCAAGGTCAATTGATTTCCAATCCCGATTTCTTAATCGTTGAAGGTATCAATGTCTTCCAAAATCCACAAAACCAGCGCCTTTATGTTAGCGATTATTTTGATTTATCTATCTATGTTGATGCTGATGTCAAGGATATTGAAAATTGGTACATCGAACGATTCCAAAAACTACTCTCTCGAGCGAAGAACGATCCAAACAACTACTATCATCGCTTTACCCGCCTATCCTTTACCCAGATTTTAGCTGTTGCTCATGACACTTGGACCAATATCAACTTAGCCAATTTGGTACGTTACATCGAACCGACTCGAAATCGTGCAGACATTATCCTTCATAAGGGGCAAAATCATGAAATCGATGAAATTTTCTTAAAAAAATAAATTTCTCTTGTCAAACAGGATATTTTCAGATATAATGGTATAGTTAGTACAGAAAAGGGTGGAGGTGAAACCATTGGCAAACATTAAATCAGCTATCAAACGCGCTGAATTGAACGTTAAACAAAACGAGAAAAACTCAGCTCAAAAATCAGCTATGCGTACTGCAATCAAAGCATTCGAAGCTAACCCTTCTGAAGAGCTTTACCGCGCTGCAAGTTCAGCTATCGATAAAGCAGAAACAAAAGGTTTGATTCACAAAAACAAAGCGAGCCGCGATAAAGCACGTCTTGCATCAAAACTTGCTTAATAGAAAGAGCCCTTGGGCTTTTTTTATTTTTCAAAAAAAGTGCTCAACTGCTCTACCGTCACATAATCAAAAGAAATCAGCCAGTATACTATACTGGCTGATTTTATCTTGGCAATTTCACTTCAAAAACAGTTCCTTTTGGTTGGTTGTTTTTTACTTGAATATCGCCATTTAAAGACTGTACAATTTGTTTGGCGAGAGATAAGCCCAATCCAAACCCACCTTTTTGGCGTGTACGCGCCTTATCAACTCGATAAAAACGATCAAAGATTTTCTTCTTATCTTCTGCACTAATACCGATTCCATTATCAGAGACAAGCAAGTGTAGATTGCGGTCTTTAATAAAGACTGTCAATTCAATCTTCCCATCTTCATCGGAATATTTCATGGCATTATCAAATAAAATGGTCATCAGTTGTTTTAAAAGAACCTTATCCGTTTTCACCAATTGATGAACATGATTGGTAACGGTCAATTCCTTGCCATTTTCTTCAGCAATAATGCCATAATTTTCAAAAACATCTTCAAAAAATTCTGGACCAACTTCAGTTAAATCAGGCTTCAGACCATCTTCCCTACGCGCAAGATTGAGTAAATTTGTTGTCAATAGGCGCATATTTCGTACTTCTTCCAAACTGGAGGCAATATTTTCACTACTCTCTAGAATGGTTGCCTCTGGATGACGGAAAAGACTTTCCAAGCGATTCTGCAACACAGCCAAGGGTGTACGTAATTCATGGCTAGCATTTTCCACAAAATCCTTCTGCTTTTGAAAGCTAATCAAAATAGGACGCATGCTCAGATTGGCTAGATAAAAACTAGCAAATATCGAAATTAACCAGAAACTGATCATCACAACCACTACTGTTGTTTCATAGGATGCAATCGAAGACTTGATTTGACTCGTATTGAATAAAATCGTCGCATACTCCACTCCTAAATCGGAATAGGCCGCATAGGTTGAACTGTCCAATTGAATCGTCATCGTCCGATAGTACTCCACATCCTCAAATGCCGTAGTCACTTCTATTTCTTCGATCTGATTCAAATCCTTGGTATTCAGTGAAACATCAGCAAGACCTGAGACATCATCAACCGCATTCAAACGATTACCTTCTCCATCAAAAAGAATGATATGGTAATTGGTATTGAGACGAATTTTTGTCTGTGGCTGATAGGGAGGCATAAAATTCTGCTTTGAAGAAGAACTAGTCGTTTCAAATGACTCCGTCTCTGATGAGGTAGTCGATTCTTGATTGGATTGCTCAAAGACCACATCGACATCCGGTGAAAGCCCCCTCGCCATGGCAAATCCCATAATCATGCCAGGGTCACTGGCAATTAGTTGAAAATTTTCATCTGATGAGCGATACATGGTCGCGCGCATGACTTGGAAAATCATGATGGTCATCGAGACAAAAATCAATGTAAAAACAGCAAAATAACGGATAAAATACGAAAAATTATCCGTTGAAAAAAGTTTTTTTGATTTAGTCAACATTTTTCAAAATGTAACCAACACTTCGGAGAGTCTGTAGATTCTCACCAAATGCTGAACCTTTCAATTTTTTACGAATTTTCGACACATATACTTCGACAACTGAGATGGTTGTGTCACTATCGAATCCCCAAATACGGTCAAAAATTTGTGTTTTTGGTAAGATAACGTTTTGATTTTGCAAGAAATAGACCAATAAATCAAACTCCTTCCCTAGAAGTTCAACCTCTTTCCCATCTACATGCGTAGAATTGGTCGCAAGATCCACTGTCATATCTCCATAAGTCAGAATGTTTTCGTTAAATTTTCCAGAGCGTTTTAGCAAGGCTTGAATCCGCATTTTTAGCTCTTCTAAGTAGAATGGTTTTGTCAGATAATCATCTGCCCCCAATTCAAAACCATGTCCCTTATCATCCAAACTTTCCTTTGCAGTCGTAATCAGTACTGGAGTCGTCACTCCTTTTTCACGCAGTTCTTTCAAGACTTGGAAACCATCTTTTTCTGGTAACATCAAGTCAAGGAGAATTAAATCGTAAACACCTGATTCGGCTTCATACAAGCCTTCATCACCATCAAAAACTTGCATCACATCTGCAAAATCATCTAAAAAATCAAATACTGAATTAGATAAACTAAGATCGTCCTCTACAAGCAAAATCTTTATCATACCTTTTCCCCTTTGTATAATCCGTTCAATCAACTTTGAGTTGGTTGGCTTCAACATTGTGATTGGAATTATTGTGCCAATTCATTATATCATGGAATTGACATTTCATAAATAGATTTACTTACTGATTACTGCTTTCAATCTGGGCCTTGATTTCCTGGTTTTTTTCTTTTAAAGCATTTACTGCATCGGAAGAATTAGGGTTGGTTGTTGTGGATGATGCTGTCACCCCACTTGTCACATCTGGTGGAGTCATACCTCTTCCAGCACGATCCGGAGGTATCATCCCTTGCTCTGTTCCAGTTGGTGGAACAGTTCCTTGTTGCAATGCTTGGTTAGCCAAGGCTGATTGGGCAGTTGCAGTTGACAGTTTCCCAATACCCATTCCACCGGCAAAGCCAGCTGTCAAACTTGCAATCGCAACAGTAGCTAACAATGTTTTCGGATGAGCCTTGGCTTTTTCAATGATTGACATGAATGAGTATACCTCTTTTCTTATGAATATAGTTGACCAAAAAAGTCGGCTAAGCTTGGATGAGTGATGATAAAAAGAGCTACTAAGAGAAATTTACATCCTGATAAAAGCAGGAAGGCACGAATATAATTTGATTTTAGTTGTTGCATTTTGTCATCTCCTTTCTTTGCTTATGGGAAAATTATACTGCCCTTAACTTAAATCAATCTAAAATTATTGGTAAAAAAAGAGCCTTTCGGCTCTTTTTAAAGTTCAGTAATATGACCTGTTTTAAGGTAAACAACCCATTCACAGATATTTTTAGCATAGTCTCCAATACGTTCCAAATACGAAATCACTTGGAAATAATCTCGACCAGCAATCAACGCATCCGGATTCTTCTTGATTTCTTCTGTTGCCAAATCACGAATACGATCATAGTGAGCATTGATCAATTCATCATGAGCAGCAATTTCATAAGCTTGCTCCACATCAGCATCGTTCAAGTACAAATCAAGCGCTGCTTCTACCAATTTACGAGCTTCGCGCCCCATTTTATTGATTTCTTCCTCAACAATCTGGCTGCGTACTTCGCCCTTCATACGAATAGTCGCCTCTGCAATCGACACCGCATGGTCGCCCATACGCTCCATGTCGCTGGTTGCCTTCAAAACGGTGATAACTGTACGAAGGTCAGTTGATACAGGTTGCTGAAGGGCAATAATCTCAAGTGATTTCTTCTCCAACTTGATTTCAAACTCGTTGATTTTCTTGTCAGCTTCGATGACTTCTTTTGCCAATTCACGGTCATGAGTGATAAAAGCGCGGACGGCATTGTTGATCTGTACAACCACTTCATTGCCCATTGCATAGAATTGATTGTGCAATTTGTCCAATTCGGTTTCAAATTGTGTTCTTAACATATCTTTTCTCCTTTTTACAGTCCAGTCGGACGCGGAATACAGGCTTATCCAAATTTACCTGTGATGTAGTCTTCAGTTTCTTTGTGGGCAGGATTCAAGAACATTTCCTTGGTTTTGTTGTACTCAATCAAGTCACCATCTAGGAAGAAACCTGTTCGATCTGAAATCCGTGAGGCTTGTTGCATCGAACGTGTTACCAATACCATAGTATATTTGTCCTTCAAGCCATACAAGGTATCTTCGATTTTCCCTGCGGAAATTGGGTCAAGAGCTGATGTCGGCTCATCCAAAAGGATAATCTTTGGACTTGTGGCCAAAACACGAGCTACACAGACACGCTGTTGCTGACCTCCAGATAAACCAATGGCAGAATCATGCAAACGATCTTTCACTTCGTTCCAGATGGAAGCACCAATCAAGGATTTCTCAACTGCTTCATCTAAGATAGCCTTATCTTTTACCCCATTAATCCGCAAACCATAGACCACATTCTCATAGATAGACATTGGGAATGGGTTTGGCTGCTGGAAAACCATCCCAATTTCCTTACGGAGATCAACTGTATCCGTACGTGGGCTATAAATATTTTTGCCGTTGTAGTCAATGGCGCCTGTCAAGGTCACTTCTGGGTTCAAATCACCCATGCGGTTAATGGAACGCAATAGAGTCGATTTTCCTGAACCAGAAGGACCAATCAAGGCAGTGATTTCATTTGGATAAAACTCCATAGAAACGTTGTTTAAGGCCTTCTTTTTGTTATAGTAAACAGACAAATCTTTTACTTGTAAAATAGGTGATGTCATTTTTTACCTCTCTAACCAAAGTGACCTGAAACGTAATCGTTGGTGGATTTCAACTTAGCATTCTGGAAGATATTGGTCGTTTTATCATACTCAATCAAATCCCCAAGGTAGAAGAATGCTGTGTAATCACTAGCACGGGCAGCTTGTTGCATATTGTGCGTCACAATGATAATGGTATAGTTTTTCTTGAGCTCGAACATAGTTTCTTCCAACTGCATCGTTGCAATCGGATCCAAGGCTGAAGCAGGTTCATCCATGAGCAAAATCTCTGGTTTAACCGAAATAGCACGAGCGATACAAAGACGTTGCTGCTGACCACCTGATAGGGTCAAGGCTGATTTATGCAAATCATCTTTGACCTGATCCCAAAGTGCAGCTTGCTTAAGTGATGTTTCAACAATTTCATCCAAGACTTTCTTGTCTTTTACGCCAGCGCGCTCATGTGGGAAGGTGATATTGTTGTAAATTGATTTCGCAAATGGGTTGGGACGTTGGAACACCATACCAATATGCTTACGAATTTCATAAACATTCATTTCTGGTTTGTTGATGTCGATTCCCTCATAGAGGATTTGACCTGTAACTTTTGCAATATCAATGGTGTCATTCATGCGGTTCAAACTACGTAAGTAAGTCGATTTACCGCAACCAGACGGCCCAATAAGGGCTGTAATTTTATTTTTTTCGAACTGCATATCAATTCCCTTGATTGCTTCATTCTTTCCATAATAGACATGTAAGTCTTTGGTTGAAAGAGCCAAGTTCTCTTCAGGGAAGGTAATGATATGGCGTTCATTCCAGTTATAATCTGCCATTTTATCTCCTTAACTGATTGACTTCTTAGGCAGAGGTCATTTTTGAATGCAATTTCTTACCGATGTAACGGGCAGAAAGGTTAAATATCAAGATAAAGATGAGGAGGATTGCTGCACTACCTGCCGCTACTTCCGTTCCATCAGGAATGGTTCCCTCACTGTTTACTTTCCAGATATGCACTGCCAGCGTTTCAGACTGACGGAAAATAGAGATCGGACTAGTAACACTGAGTGGGTTCCAGTTTGACCAATCCAGAGCTGGTGCAGATTGACCTGCAGTATAGATAAGAGCTGCTGCCTCACCGAAGATACGACCAGAAGCCAAAACAATACCCGTAACGATACCTGGAAGAGCTTCAGGAATTACCACGTGAAGAACTGTTTCCCAACGAGACAAACCAAGGGCAAGTCCTGCTTCACGTTGCGTGTGGTGAACGTGGCGCAAACTATCTTCAACGTTCCGTGTCATTTGCGGCAAGTTGAAGACTGTTAAAGCTAGGGCACCAGATAAAATCGAGAAGCCGTATTCAAATTGCACAACGAAAATCAAGTAACCAAACAAACCAACTACGACAGATGGAAGAGAAGACAAGATCTCGATACAGGTACGGATAAAGTTTGTCAAAGGACCTTTCTTAGCATATTCTGCCAAGTAGATACCAGCTCCAGTAGAAAGTGGAATTGAAATCAACAACGTAACAACCAATAGGAAGAATGAGTTGTAAAGCTGAATCCCAATCCCTCCTCCTGCTTTATAAGAAGAAGATTTGCTTGTTAGGAAAGACCAACTGATATGTGGTAAACCACGAACCAGAATAAAGAGAATAAGTGCTGTCAAAATGACAACGATAATGCCTGCAATCGAGTAAAGTGTCGCTGTTGCAAGCTTGTCCATTTTTTTAGCGTGCATAGTTTTTCTTACCCTCTCTTGTAATAAATTTCATAACCATATTGAATACCAGACTCATCACCAAGAGTACCAAGGCAAGAGACCAAAGAACGTTGTTTTGAACTGTACCCATGACAGTGTTACCAATACCCATTGTCAAAACAGATGTTAGGGTCGCCGCAGGGGTTGTCAATGACGTCGGGATCACAGCCGAGTTCCCCACCACCATTTGAATAGCCAAAGCTTCACCAAAGGCACGAGCCATACCAAAGATAACTGCTGTAAAAATACCTGGTTTGGCAGCGTTTAGGATAACCCGCCAAATTGTTTGCCAGCGAGTTGCTCCCATAGCCAAACTAGCTTCACGATAGTGACGTGGTACTGCACGCAAACTATCAACTGTCATAAAGGTTACTGTCGGCAAAATCATAACAAAGAGTACGAATACACCTGACAAGATACCAAAACCAGTTCCACCAAAGATAGAACGAACGAATGGCACGACGATTTGCAAGCCAATAAACCCATAAACAACAGATGGAATCCCTACAAGCAATTCAATAACTGGCTGTAGAATCTTTGCTCCATGTTTGGGTGAAATTTCTGTCATAAAGACAGCTGCACCAATTGCAATCGGTGTAGCAATAACTGCCGAAAGAATGGTAACGATGAAGGAACCTGAAATCATTGGGAGGGCACCAAAGATCTTGGAACTTGGTTCCCATTTTGTGCCAAATAAGAAGTCTGTAATGCTCACGCCATCCACAAAGAAAGTGGATAGACCACGTTGTGCAACGAAGAGCAAAATCATTGCAACGATAAACACAATAAGTGATAAGCAAAGGAAGGTGAGAACCTTACCAAATTTCTCTAAGCGAGAGTTTTTAGAAGGCGAACTCAATTCTTTTGCAAGTTTTTGATTGTTCATTTCTACTCCTTAACTGTGACTGTACCATCAACAGATTTCTCTACCTTCATATCATGTATAGAGATGTATCCCATACTCTCAACGATACCATACTGCACTTCATCCGACATCATGTAATCCAAGAACTCTTTAGTCAAGTCCGTAGGTTCACCCTTGGTGTACATGTGCTCGTATGACCAGATTGGCCAATCATTGGTTGTAACACTTTCAGTGGTTGGTTCAAATCCGTTTAATTTAATGGTTTGAACGCTGTCATCAACATATGCAAATGATAGATAGGAAATTGCTCCTGGCGTTTGACTAACGATGGATTTTACCATCCCGTTTGAATCTTGTTCCTGACTTTGAATAGCAGATTCACCATTCATGATAATGTTGTCAAATGTCGCGCGCGATCCTGAACTTGCTGCCCGGTTGATAATGGAAATCTCCAAATCCTTTCCACCGAGTTCCTTCCAGTTAGTAATCTCACCTGTGAAGATTTTACGCAACTCCTCAGTCGTCAAATCATCAACAGTTACTTCTTCGTTGACAATTACAGCAAGACCTGCAACAGCGACTTGGTGATCTACTAAAGCAGTGGCATCAATACCATCTTTCTCTTCTGCAAATACGTCAGAGTTACCAATCTGTACAGCTCCTGACTGCACCTGTGAAAGTCCAGTACCCGAACCACCACCTTGGACATTGACAGACTTACCAAGATTAGTTGAGCCAAATTCATCTGCTGCAGCTTCTACCAAGGGTTGCAAGGCAGTTGAGCCAACTGCAGTAATGGATTCACCTCGGTCAATCCAAGCTGAACAGGCAGACAATGAGAGACTTGCTGTCAATAAGAGAGCAGCAAGACCAAGCTTATGCTTTTTTTTCATTTCTATGTTTCCTTTACATTTTTCAGTGAAAATTTTACTGTAATTTTATTCTATTTTTCAGGTTATTTTACAATAAATTTCCACAAAACCAATATAACATATAACCAACTAACATGCAAAATATTTCTGCTCATTCTTACGAAAAACGAAGCCCTTTTGGAAAGTTATTTTTAAGGGTTCCTGAGACGATTTTTGCAAAACCGAGCCCGTTTCCATGAATGACAACTTGGTACCATCCGTTGGGCAATTCTTTAGAGACAGCTAATGGCTGTCCTGCAACATAGTCAACAAAGGATTCCTGGCTGATTTCGACCCTATTTTTCACCTCATGCGGCAACAATGCAAGCCCCAAAGCAAAAGAAGGTTCAAATCGTTTGGTTTTAAAAACACCTAGATGCAAACCATTTCTTGCCAGTTTGAGCTTGGACAAATCTGGCAATCCATCTGGTAACAGATACAGATGGTCTCCAAAGACTTGCAAGGTCCCGGTTAGGTCAACTGCCAGATGTTTTTTCGCAAAATCCAGCCACAACTGTTTCTGTTCTGGCTTTAGATTTGACTTACTAGCTTTTATTTTCTTTGTTTTTCCTTCTTGATCTAATTGGAACTTGGCAACAAATTGTCCCTCTCCCTTAAAGTGATGGGGATACATACGTGCCGTTTCTGGAAAGGAAATCCCTTCCACCATGCCATTGATTTTCTCAACGGGAAGCAAACTCAAGGGATATTCTTCTAACAACCAGGCAACCACATCTTCGTTTTCTTCAGGCGCCCAGGTACATGTCGAATAGACCAATTGACCGCCAGGAGCTAACATTTCGAGTGCCGATTCTAAAATTTCCTTTTGTAAGACAGCACACTGACTTGGATAGTCACTATCCCAATACTGTATAGCTGCAGGATCCTTACGGAACATGCCCTCTCCTGAACATGGCGCATCCAGAACAATCAGGTCAAAGAACTTGGGAAATACCCGAGCCAGTCGGTCAGCGGATTCATTGGTCACAACGACGTTACGAGCGCCAAATCGTTCAATATTTTCGACCAATATTTTGGACCGTTTCTGAGAAATTTCATTGCTTACAAGCAGACCTGTATTTTTCAGATAAGAAAGGAGATGGGTAGACTTGCCACCAGGTGCAGCAGCTAAGTCCAAGACCTTCATACCTGGTTGAGGTTGAGCCATTTGACCAACAATTTGTGCAGCTGGCTCTTGTGAATAGACTAAACCAGCTACATGCTCCCAGCTTTTGCCACTCACTTTTCCATAATAAGACCATTCCAAATGCGGAATCTTTTCCGAATAGTCTGGAAGCTGCGCTTTCAGTGGATTGATCCGAAATGCTGAAACAGCTGGCTCATCGAAACTTTGGAAAAATTTTTCTGAGTCAGCCCCTAACAAGGTTTCATACTTTTTTCTAAATTCTACTGGTAATTCCATTCGTCTAAATATCCTGTGATCTCATCTTTCAGAAGACTGGGAAGAAAAAGTACATACTCTCTTCCTTCAAATCTTGGTTTGCCATTTTCCAAACTCAACAATTCATAACCGAGCTTGGGTCCTAAAATAGCGGCAACTGCATAGTCCCATGGGTATAAATAGGAAGCATGGGCAACTAACCGCCCTTCTAAAACATAGGCGAAACTAATGCCAGCACTACCATAGGATCGTGTCCCCAAACAGTGATTAGCCAATCGGACCAATCCGAAGGCATTTGATGCAAAGAGTCCAGCATTCAAGCCCAGTAAGGAACGCTTAAGTTCCCCTTTTTGATAGCCTAAAAGAGGCTGATCATTTAGGAAAACTGGAAATTCTCCCCCACCCCAAATAAGCTGGTCTGCCATGACATTGTAAAGCAGGGCAAACTGACCTACCCCTTGTTCAAAATAGGCAAGCAAGATACAAAAATCAGTCTGCTGGGCAATAAAATTTGTCGTGCCATCAATCGGATCTAAGACCCAGACACAACCTTTGGAAATAGAGATATGTTCTTGTGACTCCTCCCCTAAAATGGCATCCAAAGGATAAGCTTGTAAGATGTCCTGACTCAATTGATCCTGAATAGACTGATCAAAGTTTGTCACCAAATCTTTAAAATCTGCTTTTTCAGCAATTTCCACTTGCTGGTTCATATGCTCACGTAGCCATTGCCCAGCCTTTAAGACTATTTGTTGGGCAAATCTTAGCTTAGTTTCCAAGTCGAACAACTCCTCTCCCTTTCTCCTTGGCCATTTTCACAGCTTGATAGGTTGAGTAACCAGATGACTCTTGAAATTCTCGATCGATTTGTTTTTCCTGTGCCTTGCCTGGCACTACTTTTTTAAAAACTGAGTAGCTAGTCAGCAGGGCTTCTGCTTGAGTGCCACCCTCATAGGCTGCCTCCACTTGATTCAAAAAAGAAAGCACGGAGGAAATCTCCTCGGTGCTCCACATCATATCAAGCGGATATGAATATTGTTTGTTCATATCGTTCCTTATCCAATTTCTGCTCGCAAAGTAGCATTTTTTAACTCTTGTTTTCGGTAATTACGCGGTAAGAAGGCACGAATCTCATCTTCGTTAAATCCAATCTGCATCCGCTTATCATCCAAAATAATCGGACGACGAAGAAGACTTGGATAGGTTTCAATCAAATGAATCAGTTCTGAAACAGATAACTCTTCAACATCGATATTTAGTTTTTGGAAAACCTTAGAGCGCGTCGAAATAAGGTCATCCGTCCCGTTTTCTGTCAAAGACAAGATTGTTTTTAGTTCAGTCGCAGTCAGGGGACTGGTCATAATATTATGCTCAGTAAACGGAACTTGATGATTGGTTAACCAGGCGCGCGCTTTTCGACAGCTCGTACAACTTGGCGATAAAAACAAAGTAATCATCAATATTCACCCCTTTCCACATACTCGTTCCCACATATCATTATACCCCATATTTCTAGAAAATTCAATAAAAACCGAGTAATATTCACTAATTTCCGTCGATTTCTGTCATTTTATCCAACTTATCTGACAGTTCTTTCAAGACTTGTTCCTGGTTTTCTAATTTTTCTAATAATAGATCAATCTTGGTATCTTTTTCATTTTCTGTAAAAAAACGTGTGATGGTCGAAGTGACCATACCAAAGGTACAGATACCTACCAACATCAAAATGATTGCAATAGCTTTTGAAATCGCATCTTGCGGTACAATATCGCCATAACCAACGGTTGTCATCGTTACAATGGACCACCAAAGTGAGTCGAAAATCGATTTTTTCTCCAAGATAGACAAGAGAAGGCTTGAAATCAGGACAGCTGAAATATTCAAGATCAAAACCTTGTACAAACCATTGGTATGTAGAAGTTTTTTGATAGTATCCCAAAATCGATTGGACAAGGCGATAACCCTGGTTAGCCGCAAAAGACGGAACAAACGTGCAATTCTGCCTAATTGCAAGAAGCCAAAGAGTTGATCAAAAGGCAAAATGGCAATTAGATCAAAAATATGACTTTTTGCATATTCTTTCCGATCCCTGGCGTAAAAGAGATTGGCTAGATAATCAAATACAAAAATCCCCCAGAAAATCAGATCCAAGCCCTTATAGAAAAAACTAGTCGCTGAAAACCAGGAAAAAAATTCACCGACTAAGAGCAAGATATAACAGATGGCGAAAAAGGTCACCATCGGTTCATAACGCGGATGAGATATCAAGCGCTTGATCATGTTCCCTCCCAATGCAGAGCTACTTTCTCATCTTCTTTCATCTGCTCCATCAAACTATCTATGCCGTCAAATTTTACCATATCTCTGATTTTATCCAGCCAGTAAATTGTCATCTTTTCACCATATATATAGCGATTGAACTGGAAGATATGGGCTTCGATTCGCATTTCAGTACCATCAAATGTCACATTTTTTCCCACGCTTGCCATGGCACGAAAACGCTCACCATCTACTTCTACATCAGCAACATAAACACCTGCTGGTGGTAAATGCACGCGGTCAAAAGGAGTTAAGTTAGCAGTTGGATAGCCGATGGTACGACCTCTGGCATCCCCATGCACCACAATTCCCTCCGTAGAAAATGAATAGCCTAGAAGCCGATTGACAAGGGACATATTGCCAGCTTGGATTTCCTGGCGGATGCGCGAGGAGGATACTTTGAGTCCATCAACCTGCACTTCTTCAACAATCTCGACTTGCCCCTCAAACAAGGCGGTCAAATCAGACACGTCTGCTCTGCAATTTCCAAAATGATAGTCAAAACCAGCCACCAAAACTCGAGCATTGATTCCTTTAATGTAGCGATCGATAAACTCCTGAGGACTGTTTGCTGCAAACTCACTCGTAAAATCCGTCAAAACCAATTGATCAACGCCATATTGTTCCATCAATTGAAACCGTCTTTCCTGGGTGGTCAAATGCAGCAACAAATCTGGACTGAAACGAGCAAATGCTAATCGTGGTGTTTCAGGAAAAGTTAAAACCGAAACGGTAAGACCTTGCTCATCTGCTACTTTCCTAGCCCTGTCCAAAAGCGCCTTGTGGCCTAGATGGAGACCATCAAAATACCCCAAGACCAAAACAGTTGGTACCTGATTCATCAGGTCCTTATAATTTTTTATATACTTAATTTCCATATCACTTTATTGTATCATAGGTTTCTACTCCATCACTAGAGAAAAACCTTTCTGGGCTTATAATAGTCTTCCCTTTGTTCTAAAATAGCGATTAATCGTCCCTGGTGGAAACCTGCAAGCAGGGCTTCTTGATGTTCTACGTTCAAAAATCTCCCGAATCGAGCTTCTTCTACCTGCGAGCTTGTTAATTCAACGACCGGTAGGTCTCCAATTCCTTGTTCAATGGGACGAAGGAAGGAATAGTCTTCTTGAGATACCTTATCAGCAATTTCCTCGATTGTCAGGGCGTCAGCAAGGGTCATGCCTGCTGAGCCTGTTCGCTCTAGCTTGGACATATGACTAGCGTAGCCTAGCTTAGAGCCCAAGTCAACAGACAGGGTGCGAACATAGGTGCCCTTTCCACAGCGAACTCGAAAAGTGAATCGTGCACAGTCATCCGCCAACTCGATCGGGCTGGTCCGTTCAAAACTGTAAATATCAATTTGACGTTGAGGACGTTCGACTTCTTCGCCCGCCCTTGCGTACTCATAAAGTTTGCGGCCCTTTACTTTGACAGCAGAATACATAGGCGGAATCTGGGTAATAGTACCAACAAAGCTAGCCATGGCCTCATCAACTGCCTGCTCTGCTATTTCCAAAACCGGTGTCCGCTCTATGATATCGCCCGATGCATCTTCGGTCGTGGTCGAATAGCCGAGGGTAATCTCCCCCTCATAAATTTTTCCCTCTTCCTGCATATACTCAATCATGCGCGTGGCCTTGCCGACTGCAATGGGCAGAACCCCTGTCACATCTGGATCCAAGGTCCCACCATGCCCAATCTTCTTCTCCTGCAAAATCTTGCGTAATTTAAATACCACATCGTGGGAGGTCATTCCCGCTTCTTTTTTCACATTAATAATTCCTGAAATCATGTTTTCATTATAACATAAAGGACCGCTCTTTTGGGCGGTCCCTCGTCGATTCTACTTATTTCCTAATTATAGTCTGTATAACAGGGACTTCTAGTCCCCCTTCAAAGCCTCAAACTTCGCCTTCATCGTAGGGTTGTCGCGGGTTAATTTTTTGACAGAGACATCGTCTAGTTTATTATTTGCAAGGCGGAGCTGGTTCTCGCTAGTTGTTAGGAAGCGTTTGACTTCTTCCATCCGCTTGATGGACTTGTCAATTTCATCAATAGCTTTTTTAAAGTTGTTACTTGCCGAGTTGTAGTTCTTGGCAAAGGCTGTTTTAAAGGCATCTAGCTCCTTTTCGAATTGGGTGATGTCGTCATTTTGCTTTTTAATCATTGCCAACTCCTGCTTGTACTGCAAACTGTTCAGCGCAGCATTTCGCAAAAGCCCAATTAGCTGAATAAAGAACTGAGGACGGACCACGTACATCTTGTCATACTCATGGCTGACATCGACAATCCCTGTATTGTAATAATCGTTGTCCGCTTCCAACATAGTCACTAGAACGGCATATTCGCATTCCTTTTCTCGACGGTCCTTATCCAATTCTTTGAAGAAATCTGCGTTTTTATGCTTGGTTTTGGTTGTATCCGCCTCATTCTTCATCTCAAACATGATGGAGATGATTTCCACGCCGTTCTCATCCAACTCCCGATAGATGTAGTCCCCCTTGGAACCAGAAGCGGAAACCACATTGTCCTTGCCAAATTTTGCCCGTGGAAAGGCATAGGAACGAACCTTGTTGAACTCTGCCTCGGCATAAAGTTCCAAACTTTCACCAATTGCCTTGGTGGACTGCTGAGCTTTGAAGTTCTTGTAAAACTCCACCTGCTCATCTGCTGCCTTGAGCCGCACCTCGTACTCCTGACGAGTGGTCGCAAGCGCCAACTCCTGCTTCTGCTCCTGCAAAGCCAAGGCATTTTGAGCCGCATCTCGCTCTTTTTCCACCTGAGCGACAGCCTGTTGCAACTCCAAATCCTTAGCCAAGCCGATCTGCTCCAATTTGGCTTTCAACTCTTGGATTTCTTGGTCTTTTTTGGAAAGGGCAGAGCTGATTTCTAGCTCCGTCTGACTAGACAACTTGTCCAAACGTGCGGTCAGTTCAAAGATTTCCTTGTCTTTATCACCCAGTTTAGCTTGTAAGTCATTTTCTGCTTTCTGGGACAATAATTCCCGTTCCCGCTCCAAACGGTCGTGGATTTCCTTTTCAAACTCCGCACCACGTACCTGGGCTAAGAGTTGACTATACTCAGTTTCATTGACAGTAAAAATAGTAGAGCAATGCGGACAAGTAATTTGATGCATAAGTGATTCCTTTCCAATTTCAACTAAATATTCAATTCTTTTTCCAAATAGGCCGACCATTTTTCTCTAAGAGCGGCTCTATCTGGCAGTTTCTTAGCATTCAATAGGGCCATGATGCAGTCATTTTGTACCAACCAGCCAGTCATATCTTTTTTAGCATCTGCAAATTCATTCCCAAAATCAAATGGAATGATTTCTTCAAAAATAATCTGCTGGTTCTTAATGTGAAAACTAACCTGCGCCCTGTCCCATTCGTAAGCAAGGTGCGATTCTGGTTGGTAACTAAGCAGGGGCATAACCTCTCGAAAATCTTCCATCTCAAAAACCAAATGGTCTGTCTCCACTCTTAACTGAGGAAACCACTTTTCTAATCCTTGGTTGGTGGCAAGGAGGTCCCAACTATCAGAGGGACTGGCTTGGACCTCATAGTTCAGGCGTAAGATATATTGATTTTCAGCTTGTTTGATTTCTACTTCCATGGCAGCTCCTTTTGTGGCTTATATTATAGCAAATTTCTTCTGAGCAATCAAAAAACCAGGAGACCCTGGTTTATGATTAATTTTGTTCTGCGTAGTATTCTTGACCAAAGCCAGCAACTTCCGCATTGACTTGCCAATGGATACCGAATTTGTCCTGCAATGATCCATAAGCTGGTGACCAAGGTACTGCTTGTAAGTCCATTGTGATTTGTTTTGCATCTTCAGACAATTTAGCAAATAGGTCTTTGGCTGTTGCCTCGTCATCGGTAATCAAAGCAACTGTAATGTTGTCGCCCACCGCATAAGGCAACTCTGGGTTGTTGTCTGACAACATAAAACGTTGACCTGTACTCAGACGGAACTGGGCATTCATTACATGATTTTCCATCTCTACTGGGCAATCTGGCAAGAAATCTTTGAACAAATTCACTTGTTCAACTTCTGCGCCTAGCGCTTTCTTGTAAAATTCAATTGCTTCTAATCCGTTACCATTCGTAACCAAATAGACTTCCATTGCTTTTAGCATGTGTATTTCCTCCTTGCCAATTTAGGCTCCTCATTATACCATGGGAAAATGGTCCGTACAACTAATTAGTGCTATTGAGCGTAATCCCCGCCTTCAACCCCATAATACTCTTCCAGAGTCAAGCCAGATTGGTAGATCTCTGTCGCTTCTTGACCTACATAACGGATATGCCAAGATTCTGGCATGTAGCCTGTTGACGCTTCTTTTCCTTCCAAATAGCGAACCACAAAGCCATATTCATGGGCATGCTGAGCCAACCACTGACAAGCTGTCGGTTCCGTTAAAAGGTTGCCCGCAGTATCAATCAGATCAAAGGCCAGTCCAGTTTGGTGTTCTGAATAACCTGGTCTAGCTGAGTAGCGATCGGCATTTGCTTGACCGTCTTGGTTGACATAGTTTTGGTAGAGCGAAGCCTGTGTTTCATAGGAACGAAAACCCGAGTATTGATTGGATACCGCAAAGCCTTGCGCCTGCATATTGGCTAGTAACTCCAAGAAGGAAGCAAGGGCAGTTGGGTCCTCTCCAGGTGCATAAGAGCTTGCTAGAGGATGTTTTTTATTGACAATAATGACTGGCCCATACTTGCCTTCAACATAGTAATAAGACCCATTATAGGCAGCATCTTGGCTGGCCTGACCTGTTTGGCTTGCTTCTGAAGAACTACTTGTCTCAGACTCAGCTTGAGTCGAACTGGCAACTATCTCCTGGGAACTGTTTGAGCTAGCTGCAGTCTGGCTACTTTGACTGTTACTTTCGCTAGTTTGCTTTTCTTGAGAATTTCCGCAAGCAGCCAGCATTATTAAACTAATACCTAACAATATCCAATATCTCTGTTTCATATCCCTTCTCCTATTCTTTGATGGATAAAATATCAAAAAGTTCACTATAACGTGAAATGGTGTAGGTTGGTTGAGCAGGACCTTGATTGATTTGCTTAGTTGGATTATACCAAACAGAATCGATTCCTGCATTATTGGCACCTTGAATATCTGCAGTCAAGCTGTCCCCTACCATCAAAAGACTGGTCTTATCACCACCTGAAACCTGCTCTGCTATTTTATCAAAAAAAGCAGCCGCAGGCTTCTGGGTCCCCATCCTTTCTGAAATGAAGACATCTGTAAAATACTGCTGGATGGGAGAATGGTGCAGGCGGTTCTCCTGGATGTAGGTGATACCGTTTGTGGCCGCATACAGCTGGTAGCCGTTTTGGGTCAACTGGCGTAACAGTTGGTCTGCCCCTGTAAAAATTTGTCCCTGCTTACCGATAAATTCCTGATAGGTCAGTGCCATCTGGCGGCCATCCACTTGGCGGCCAAACTGGGCAAAGGTTTTGGAAAAACGTGTGTCAATCAACTCCTGCTTGCTAATCAAACCCTTTTCCAACTCCTTCCACATGGCTTGGTTAATTGGACGATAGACATCCTTGAAGGCCTGAATATCAGTCACATCCATAGCCTGCAAAAACTGGGTTAAAGCGAGTTCTTCCCCACGCGCAAAATCCAGCAAAGTATGGTCTAAATCAAATAAAATATGTTTGTAATGCAATTCGGTTCCTTTCTTAAATAAGCTATTTATAGGTTATTCTAAAAATTTAATTCATTATTAAACACTCACATGTCTGGCAAATTAAGGCAAAGGTCCTTCTCCATGAGCATGGTCAAGTCTTCATTTCCAATAGCTTCTTTTTCTGCTAGACGATTTGCTTGGAGCGACAATGAAGCTTCAAAAAGATTTCGAACTGCTCGTCCATTTGAAAAATTTGATGGTTTCTTATTACAGAGCTTTTGTAAGTAATCTTTCAACGAAAGGCTTGCATCAGTTGTTAGCTGCATCTCATAATTTTGGCAATATAGGTTGAAGATATCAAACAGTTCTTCTGCTGTATAATCAGGAAAGTGGATGGATTTGTTAAATCTTGATTCCAATCCAGGATTTGAAGCCAGAAAGTCATTCATTGGTCCAGAATATCCAGCAACAATCACGACAAAATCATCACGCTTATCTTCCATAGCTTTTAGAATCGTATCAATTGCTTCTTGCCCAAAATCAGATCCACCTTTAGCAAGAGTATAAGCTTCATCAATAAACAAGATGCCACCCATTGCCTTGTCAATCACCTCTCTAGTCTTTATCGCAGTTTGACCGACATAACCCGCTACCAAATCAGACCGATCGACTTCAACCAATTGCCCCTCCGACAGAATTCCCAATGCTTTGTATATCTTTGCGATTAATCGAGCAATGGTCGTCTTACCAGTTCCGGGATTTCCTAGAAAAACCAAATGATTGGAAGTTTTTATTTGCTTATAACCTCGTTCTTTTCTGATTTTATTGAGTCTTAGCAAGTTTATTAAATTACGAACCTCACTCTTTACATTTTGCAATCCTATCAATCGGTCAATCTGCTCTAACACTTCCTCAATTGTTTCAGCTTGAGAAGAAGAAATCGAAGAACTTTCTTCTGATATACTAATTGGTTCAGTGTTAGTGTTGACTGATGTTTTTTCAAACTCATGTCCAAATTCTTTATCTAAATCTGGAACATTCTTCACATACTCTTTCAGATTTTTTACATAGTCGATAAATCCTTGTACATTTATCGATTTTTTATGTTTTTTACTTAAACTATAGTGCTGCCCAATCACAATGATTGATTTTATATAGAGGTCAGAGAGTATGAAGCCGTTACTTTTCTCCTTGACTTGATCAATTTGACAAAGCATCTTGAAGGAAGAAGGAATATTCCCATTTTCATCTCCTATGCATTCAACTTGAATCTCTGAGAAATAGGTCATCATAAAAAGATTGATGCGTTCTTCGCTATCTTTAAGAGATATTTTTTGAATAAAGGTTAGGAGATCTTGACAGACCAGCTGCTTCAAGGAAATTGGTCCTTGTTTCGATAAGTGTTTTGTATCAACACTATCACAAGCATATAGAAGTCTGTCTATAGCATTTTTGATTTCTAAATCCATTTTCAAACCTCAAATTTAAAGCAGAGCGACTTGATCCATAATCGTATGATAGACTTGACGCGAGGCTGCCGAATCTTGAACTAAGGTTTCTTCCAAACTGGATACAATAGTTTCTTTTAATTCAGCTGTATTAACTTGATTTAAAGTTTGGAAAGTTTGTTGATCATCTAAAGCAAGAATTAAGTTTTGATTATCTTCAATCACTTCTTTCTGCGAGAAAACTTCTTCCATTAATTCTGCACAGTAGATATCCATTTCAACTGTTGTCATATTGGACTCCAAAAAAGCATAGTCTTGTAATCTTTCAAGAAACCAACCTGATTGCAAAATATCATATACACTCATCCATCTATCATGAGAAGAATGCCATACACTTCCACTATTTAATTTTGCCTTGTTATTAAAATAGTAGAGCTCGTCATAAAACCGTAATGACATGGTTAACATAGAAAGAAGCGAGAAAATTGACAAAATGATTGAACTTTTATCTGTTGCAATTTCCTTCTTAAAAACAGCAATTAATAACTGTAAGACATTGTATAGTTGATCAACTAGTTCACGCATTTTTTCTTCAGAATATGGATTTTGACGTCTTCTAGCATCCAACATGTCTGTATATGAAGAAAGAACTTTATTAAATTCATAGCCAGTCTGAATATCATGTCCCTGTTTTACAGTTTGATGGAGATGTTGAATTTGTTGAGCGATTTCCTCACTCATTTGTTCGAGTTTAGCATATAAAATTGCAAAGCCTGCACAGGTTGCAACCAGATTCAAACAATTCAACGCAAGGGTTATATTTTGTAAAACAGTAACATTTTGAAGCAATTGAAGCCCATTATTGGTTAATTGTAAATTTTTATGTATTGCTTGAAAGACCTGGTTTACCAATTGAGCAGCCTCTTTATTTTGAACTTGATTAATCGCAACTTTCTGAATCGCTCGTATTTGTTTATTATTCCCTCTCAATACTATCTCAAGGACACCTTTTTCATTAAGAAAACTATACAGTTCATGCAGACTATGAATATTTATTACGTTAGACATTGTTAATCTCCTTGAATTTTACTCTCCATAAGCTTACAATATACGATAATGGTCATGATCAGATAGAATACTTCACTTGAATAGATTCCATTCATTGAGAAAAATTCTGCTACTTGAAAATTCAATTTTTTAGCTTGTTCCTGCTTCATATTGAGAATAATTTGTTCAATAGAAAGAGCATCAATAGATAAATCAAAATTTTCAAATTGCTTTGAATCAGATTGGAGAGCAGAATTGTAAAGACAAAACATAACCCTGCAATAATCAATTAATTGATGGACAGAATGGAATTGTTTTTTTCCAACTACCTTAGCTTTATCATAATACCGTCTAGCTCGTGGTATGAGCGGGGGATCCATGACCTTCTTATTCCCTTTTGGTGCTTTGGCAATTTTATTAGAAACCAATTTATCTAAGAAAATGCTGTAATAAACCAAGTGTTTTTGAAAAGGTATCTTGGTCTTCAATTCCAATTTTTCTAAATAATCATACAATTTTTCAGAAAAAATCAACTTATCAATCTGATTGTTTTCTAAAAAGTTAAACTGTAAATACTCACCAATTAGTAATTTTTTAACATTCTGAAACTCTTTGGTACTGAAATCCATTATCGTGTTGTTTATAAAGTCTTTAAAATTCATTCATTCTACCTTTTTTCACAAAATTTATACATTCTACTCATCATATTTTTATATAAAAATTGCCCTAACTCTCCATCCCTAATTCATCCAAAAAGAAGCGATTCAGTGGTAAGATATCCTGTCTCTCATCCTGAACAGTTTGGATATAGACTTCAATTTCTCGAATGCTTTCTTCCACATAGTTTTGAATCGGAAGTAAGGGGGAAATGAGTGTTTCTTCTGGATGGTTGATTTTCAAGTCCAGCAATGCTGCGACATGGGTTTTCATTTCCTCTGGAAGCAAATCCTGAACAAGGTCATCAAACAAAATAGGGGGAATGGTATGATACTTCTCAATCCAACGACAGGCCAAAATAGGGCGCAAAGCATAAAAATATTTTTTAGGTTTGACCTGTTCACCAAGTAGGTATTTTTGCATCTGGCCTTTTGCAGTGTTGAGATAATGATGGAGCATCTTTTTCTCAGAAAAATAGGTCTGAGCATACTGGCGAATTCGCTCAATAAAATCTGTCTGATGATAGACAATCGGCGACTGCAACCATTCAAATAAGGTTGGGTTTGACTTAAACAATAGTTTCAAGGTTTTGTCTAGATCCCACCCACTCACATCCCAGGTTTCATCAATCGGCAATTCAATCACATCTCGGCCTTTATCCAAAGCTAAATAAAAACCTGGCTTATGTTTGTAGATAAAACGAACATCGAAATCACTGTCTGGTGATTCAAAACCCCAAGCACGACTACCTGATTCGATTGCCCACAAGACCTCAACATCAAATTCCTTCTCAATCTCCCGCAATTTTTGGGGGACTAAACGATTCATCTCTTCTTGACTGTGCATACTAATCTCCTCTTTCTCTTTATTATATCATCTATCTCTCCCAGACAGCAAAAAAACTACAACTTTATGGTTGTAGTTTGAAAAATTGCTGATACGATGCTTTAGTTTGATCGTTCATATTTACCTCAATTCTAAAAAATTATAACATCTCTAACAGTTTATATTCAATTGTTACCACCAATTCCAGAGGCAACCATTTAGGCGATTTTGCAAGGTGGATATGTTTCTATTCCCTCAAACTCCTAGTCAACGGAAACAAATACGTACCCACAGGGTAAACGGAAATAGACTTTGATAATTTCTAACTATCACTTCCACTCACTCCAAAAATTACTTACTCTAATACTTACCCACCACAAAGCAAAAAGCCTTGCAATCAAGGCTTTTTGCTATCACTTTCGTTTCAAATCTTCTAGGCTTTCACCAGCAGAGCAACACACTCCACGTGTGCTGAGAGCTTTCTTCTATACTAATAGACGAAAGGGATTGAAAGTTATTTTAGAATGATACTGTGGAACGGAATTTATTTACTCTTCTTTATAGTAATTACAGCAGCTATCACATAAAAATGGATAGTCATAATCACTAGGTGTACCAAAATCATAGCCGCCACAACGCTCACAGCCTGTCACCTCATTTATTTCTCCACAGTTCAAACACTTTCCTCTGTCAGTAAAAGCTTCGTCAATACATATCCAATACTCTCCACACTCTTGACATGGTAAATCTAAAATTGGATAAGAACCACCGTCTTTAATAATGGAATATTCGGAACTTCCCACCAAATCCTTATAGTCTATAAAATCACTATTTATTATATCAACCATTTTACTACCTAATCTAGACAGTTCGTGCTCTGAAACACCATCCATCTGGACCGGCATATAAGTACCTTGAAACTCATCGAATTCAACCTCTCCATTAGTATAGGACACTCTTCCAATTGATTCTGAACTTGAACTTCCATCTTTTTTATACTTTAAATATAGGAAACTTTCGGATCCTTCATAGGCGTTAATATCTGTATCAGCCTCAAAACTAATTAACTGACCATCTATTTTGTTTTCAATTTCGAATACAACACTATTTGAATTAAAATTCTTTAGTTCAGTATAATCGCTGAAATTCAAATACTCACTGAATCGGAAGGATTCTTCAATCGAATCATAAAGTCGACTAATATCTTATGACCTCCAAATTGTTCTACAATTTGATTCTACCACAAAAACGCAAAAAAGGCTGTAACCACAGTGGGTTCCCACTGTCGTCACAGCCTTTCTTTACTCTATAAATCTACCTCAGTTCCTTGCAGGAAGCGAACCGCGATTTCGCCTTTAAGTCCTATCGAGATATCGTTAAAAGGTATCAGATAGATTAACTGGTATTTTTTTAGCTTTAGTTATCGGAATCCAAAGCTCCATTTTATAATCTTTACTATCCATATCACCTTCATAATAATATTCAAAGTCAGGTTTTCCTGAATGAACATAACCATGCTCAGGGAAGAAAACTTCCAACGCATATTTCCATCCGTTATGAATACAATCCGGAACAGATCCTATTAATTCTACAACAGCATACTCCGCTTCTTCCACTTCCAAAACATCTAAGCCTATGCTTCTTGCTTTATCCACATCATTAACAATATAGCCTGCCATATAGCTAATTGTATTGGATTCTAAAACATCATGATTATCAAGGTTTAATATATCGTGGCAAACCCCAACAGATTCTCCTGTCCCAAATTTTGAGATTTCTTCATGGCTAACCTTAGAAAACAATTTCCCCCATATACCTGAACATAATGATGAATTGATGCTATTTTCATTGATCCCTGCAACTGTAAATGCTTTTTTCTTTTGAATTGTAATATTCATACTTCTTCCTCCTCTTACACTGAGTGATAATTGCACTCGTGATACTAATTTGAATGGTTTCCCGTTTCTTACCTCTGAAGGAGTAAATCCATGAAAATTCTTAAAAGCTGTTCCAAACGAATCCGATGACTCATATCCGAATTTGAAGGCAACATCAATAATCTTTTCGTCCGTATCTCTTAAAATAACGGCTGCTTCCGTCAATCTTCTGCTTCTTAAATATTCTGAGAGCGTTGTTTCGGTCAGAATAGAAAACAAGCGACTAAACATCGAGTACGAATATCCGGATAGCTGTGCTACTTTCTTTTCGTCAATTTCATCATCAAGAACTGTTTCAAGATAATCAATCGTATTGTTAAACGACTTGATAATATTCACTTCGATCCCCCTTTTCATTCGGTTTATTTTAGTATAGAGGAAGATTTCTTTTCCTACCCTACAATATCCGTACAAGTTTTATAGGTTTTATCTCTTAGAAACTTATAGTTTGCTAAGTTCGATAAACTTAGATTTTTCATAGTCCTATTTCAGCGTAAATTTTCTCTATGAATGGTGCTTTATAAGCAATATAGCTTTCTATATCGTTTGGGTAAAATTTTGCCGATAACGATTTGATACTGTTCATTCATCATTTTACCACAAAAACGCAAAAAAGGCTGTAACCACAATGGTTTCCCCCTGTAGTTACAGCCTTTGCAGACCATACCGCCCCAAAACAGGTACAACTTCAAGCCCTCATATCTAAAAAAACTGTTCTTACTTTCCTCAAGCTCCCGGATCTTCTGCTTCATCACGCTCGTAAGTGTATCAGACTGCTTCTCAAGAAGCTTTGTAGCCCTCTGTATAGCCTCTATATTCGCCTGTAACGCCTTTCTAACCTCTTGGACGGTGTTTTCCTTAACCTCATCTTTCAGGCTCCCAATCTCGCCCGATATAGCGTCTTGAAGCAATTCGTTGCTGTTCTTCAGCAGCTCTACGCTCTGCTTCAGCTCGCTGATGAGCTTCCTGTTCTGCTCTGCGTCTCTCTGCCTGTTCTGCTCTGCCCTCACTTGTTCTTGATTTGACTGCTTCATCAATTCCTCGCAGTTCTCGCTCGACATCGCCAACGCTTCTTTGAGCAGACTGTTTTCCAGCTCTGTCCGGCTCTGTCGGTTTAACTCTTGAAGCTGCTCTCTTGGACTGCTCTGCTTCTGCTGTTCGTGCATTTCTCTCAAACTCATGCTCCATACTCTCCTTTCCAAAATCCATATTGTAGTATTTTTCCAGCTTGTTATCCCTGATTTTACAAGCCTTTTCTCCTGCCTGTTCCCTGGCTAAGTCGGTATATGTGATGTACTTGTGGCTGTCCTGCCAGTCCACCCCGTACCCTCTTTCATTCATCAGCCGGATAAAGGTTTCCCGGCTGGTCGCTGTTTCCTTACAATCCAGCACCGCAAGGGCAATATCCTGCACATAGCTTTTGACCTTTCCCTGCTCTGCCTGTTTCAAAAGCTGGTAGGTGTCTTTGCTCCATGCCACCGTTTCTTCCCGGACTTCTCCAGCAAATGTCTTTCCTTTCTCCGGCACATGCAAGCCCTGTTCCCAGCTCTGCTCGTTGCACCGTTCCTTTAAGTCTTTAAGGTCGTGCTTACTCAGAGGGTAATTTAGGGTATAACAAAATAACCCACCCGAATATCGTTTTTTTTATTTGGTGAGTTTGTTCTTTCAAATACGAAACAAAAAGAGCCGATGATTCGTGAATTGTTCCACAATTTCATCGGCTCTGCGTCTTAAGCGTCTGGCTCTTTGATGACAGTTATCTTCAAGTTGTCAACTTTAATCAATCTTTCTTGTCTGCATTTTGGACAATAAAGGGGATAATTCTCCAAAACAGTGTCCTTCCTAATTTTATTACGGGTTTTGCTCCCACAAACAGGACACAATATCCATTCGCATTTCATCATAATTAGTCTCTAATCCTTTCAAATCTCATTTTATATGACTTTTGCAAGCTGTTAAGCTAACTTGTGGAACATATGCCGAACCTTATCTATACGGCTATTCGGGCGGCGGGGTTGGCAAATAAATTTACCAATAGCTGGCTGGTATCCTTTTAACTCTGTCAAGCAGACTCCCTGCCCATTTGTGAAATAAGTTAAATCGTTCCTGTATTCTTGAATACATCTAGCAGGGATTTCTCCTTTCAGAATGACCTCGTCATTCTTTATCTGAGTACTTACAATATCTGCACAATACCTTGGAGCATCATGATACGCCCGTGAGAGATATTCCTGCGGTGCATAAATTTCAAAGTGGAGATATGGCTCTAATAGTTCTGTCCCTGCTTTTTTTAAAGCCTGCTCCAATACGATAGGGGAAAGCAGCCGAAAGTCTGCGGGGGTACTTACAGGACTATAATACAATCCATATTCAAAACAGATTTTACAGTCTGTCACTTTCCATCCATACAGCCCCTGCTCGCAGCCATAAAGAACCCCCTCCATAACCGCATTTTGGAACGATTGATTTAAATATCCAAGTGAAACTCTGCTTTCATACTGCACTCCGCTTCCAATAGGGAGCGGCTCTATGGACAACCCGACAGAAGCCCAGAAAGGATTTGGCGGGACTTCTATGTGGATGGTATATTCTGCTTTTCTAAGCGGTCTTTCCATATATATAACAGTAGGCTCTTTTATTTCTGCCTCCACATGATATTTTTCCTCAAGGATGGCACAAATGACTTCCATCTGCACATTCCCCAAAAAAGAAAGTATAATCTCATGCGTTGTAGTATCCACATAATATTTTAAAAGAGGGTCGCCATCTGAAATTTCTGTAAGTGCCCCAAGCAATATTTCCCGCTGTTCAGATTTCTTTACTGCAATCGTTGTTTGGAGCATAGGGAGAGGATTTTCAATAAATTTTCTCTGCGGCAACAGCATTTCGTTCCCCAAAATACTGTTTAGCTGCAAAACATCATTTGGTAAAATTACAATATCACCAGAGCAGGCTGTATCGGATGAATATAATTCACCGTTTGTCGGAACACACATCTCTGTGATTTTTATTTTCTCTTTTTCAGATATTTTAATAACATCCCTCAAATGCAATGTTCCGCTATATATACGCACATAAACAAAACGCCGCCTTTTCTCTGAATATTCAATCTTAAAAACCTGCCCGCATAGTTCAGATTGACCTTCAGGCGTTGATGAATAAAACTTACTGGCAATCACTTCTATAAGCTGCCGAATCCCCAGATTGTTTTTAGCACTTCCGTGATAAACGGGAAATAACGTTCCGTTTTGGAATCTCCTGTTTTCTTCCTGTTCCAGTTCTGACATTTTAAACGGTTTCCCTGACATATATTTCTCTAATAGTTCATCGTTTCCCATAATTACCGCATCCCACTGTTCCATATCGTCATTGTCCGTTACATTTATATGGGGATGCTGCCCAACCTTTTGCTTCACTATAATTTCCGAAGAAAGCTTTGCTTTCATTTCTTGATATACCATTGGCAAATCAATCCCCTCTTGGTCAATTTTATTGATGAAAAAAATTGTCGGAATCTTCATTGTCTGTAGTGCATGAAACAGTATACGGGTCTGTGCCTGTATGCCATCCTTTGCAGAAACTAATAATACTGCTCCGTCTAATACGGATAAAGAACGGTATACTTCCGCCAAAAAATCCATATGGCCTGGCGTATCTATAATGTTGACTTTTACATCCTCCCACTGAAAAGATGTCACTGCTGTCTGGATAGTGATTCCCCTTTGACGCTCCAAATTCATTGTATCTGTCCTTGTTGTGCCTTTATCTACGCTCCCTGGTTCTGCAATTGCACCACTGGTATACAATAAACTCTCCGTTAATGTTGTCTTTCCTGCGTCAACGTGAGCCAGAATGCCTAAGTTAATTATTTTCATGTGATTTTCCTCCTATCAACACCCAAAAAAGGGCATAAAAATACCCAGTGATAAATACTCCTATCACTGGGTAAATAACTCCAATAGCCCCAAAACACTTATATGTTTTCGGGCATATAAAATTACATGATAAAAGTATTCTTAAACTGGGTACAAAAAACTAAGCCCCATATTAAAAGTGAAACGGGACTGCTACTTTTTGTTCCCACTATCAAATTGACAGTTTATTTAAGAATACCTTGCCGCATATTTATTAACTCCTTGTATAATACTGAATCTAATTATATTCCTTAACCCTTTATTTGTCAAGCTGACAAACTAAAGCAGAAAAAGCGGCAGGATTTCCCCCTGCCACTAATCATCTGTTTATGCAAAAATAATTTCCTTTTCCACAATCTCCCTCGCACAAGCCCTTATGTTATTGAGGCATCCTGTCCATTCTAAGGCGTTTTCTGCCTTTAGCTGTTCCGTTATGCCCTGTGCCTGTTTCATACCCTCTATGAGCCTTTCAAAGCGTTCCTGTGCCTGTCTGTCAATGTCGGCAAGGTAAGCGTTAAGTCTGCCGCTTGTAAGAAGATTGGTGTATGTAACTTTGCAGTGATGCTTCAGATAATCCAAATGCCGCTGTCCCCAGATGCCTATCGGCTGTTCTTCTTCGGCGGGTACAGTTAAGCACGGTATTAAATAATCGCCTTGCCTTTCGTATTTGCCGCCCATTTCCTCAAAAATTGTCTTTGCCATTGTCTGTTACCTCCACATTCTTTTTTATTTTGAATGTCCGCAAAATCCGTCCTACATCCATTGGAGCTTATGACCGTTCTCATAATTTACGGAATTGACAATAAAGTGCGTGTGTATATGCCCCTTGTCTATATGCGTGGCTATCAGAACTTCATGCCCTTTCCATGCCTTTGTATGCTCTGCCAGCTCGACAGCGTTCTTGTGAGCCTGCTCCGGGGTTATTTCCTCGTCCTCATGGTAGGATTGCACATAATGCTTACGTTTGCTTTATAAATCTACCTCAGTTCCTTCCAGTAAACAAACGGTTATTTCACCATCAAGTCCTATCCTGATATGGTCTAGCACTCGGCACATATCTGAGGGGTTGAAGTCTATCTGCTCCTGCCTAAGCAGGTCACTCAATGCCATGCTGTAGTGCTTATCCAGTAGGCGATTCTCTGCTAAGATTTTCTCCCACTTGCCATCAAGCAAATCAATGTTCTCGCTCAGTAGCTCTAATGCCTTTAGGAAAATCTGCTCAAGTGTCGCTTCATCCAAATGGCTACTGTAACACCCTTCCACTCCCTTAATGCGATAGCGGTTGTTACATTGCCAAACTTTACGTTTCCCTCGGCTGGTTGCCCAATTCTTTCGTCCAAAAGCAGATCCGCAAGCTCCGCAGAACACCTTGGTGGTAAAGGGGTTATCCTTACTCTGCATGATATAGGATTTGAGTTGATGCTCATCTCGGTAGGTTTTGCGTCTAGCCATTTCCAGTTGAACAGTCTTCCAAGTCTCCTCATCAATAATGGCCTCATGGCTATTTTCTACATAGTATTGGTTAACCTGACCGTCATTTTGAACTCGTTTCTTAGTCAGAAAATCAACGGTAAAAGTCTTTTGCAATAAGGCATCACCCTTGTACTTTTCATTTTGAAGCATTTTCTGTATAGCACTTGGATACCAATTTGCCTTTCCTGTCCAACCAGGTATTTCATTGTCATTCAAATACTTAGCAATGGATTCAGGACTGTACCCCTCTAAGAATTTCTCGTATATGAATTTAACAGTTTCAGCTTGCTGAGGGTTAATGATAAGCCTACCATTCTCATCCTTGTCATAACCCATGAACTTTGTGGTATTCACGCGCACCTCACCACGTTCAAACTTTTTACGAATTCCCCACGTCGCATTCTCTGAGATCGAGCGTGACTCATCCTGTGCTAAGGAAGAAAGGATTGTAAGGAGAACTTCACCTTTGGAATCTAGGCTGTCAATATTCTCCTTCTCAAAAGTCACACCAACACCAAGTTCTTTCAACTCTCGGACGTATTTTATACAATCAAGGGTGTTTCTTGCAAAGCGACTGATCGACTTTACCAAAATCCTATCCACCTTACCAGCCCTACAATCTTGTATCAAGCGGTTAAAAGCATCACGTTTTTTGGTATTAGTTGCTGAGATGCCCTCATCCGCATAGATGTCAACTAACTCATAGTCCTCGTGTTTGGAGATATAATCTCGGTAATAATTAACTTGGTTTTCATAACTTGATAGCTGTTCGTCTTGGTCGGTGGACACTCGGCAATATGCGGCTACATTGACTTTCTTTCTGACCTGATGTTGAACGCTGGTCTGCACTTTCTTGGCCGGAATAACTGTAATACTTTTCCCCATCTCTATCCCTTTCTATCACTTTTACTGGCGAGGTTACTGTCCAATTTGAGATATCTACTTCTGGCACACGCATCCCTTGACAAGCTGCTTTTCCTTCCTTAATGTATTTGGAACAGCACCAAACAATTTTTTTCTTGTAAGAAACTTGTCTCTTTAGAGTCGAACCACAATGCTGACACTTTAATAACCCCGTAAATTTATAGGTTTTGTTTCTACCTTGTTGCCATCTTCTACTGTTTAGTTTTACCTGGACTGCTTGCCAATCTTCCATTGAAATAATAGCTTCATGATTATCCTCTATCAGGTATTGTTCGAGTTCCCCCTGATTCAATTTTTTAGGACCATTCACACCATCGTGAAAATACTTCTGCAATAAGACCGAACCGTTGTATTTTTCATTGCTTAACATTTGACGGATTGTGGTGTCATGCCATTTAGCACCTGTAACCGTCGCAACTCCCTTTTCATTTAACAGTTTGGCAATACGATGAGTACCATACCCTTCAAGGTAAAGTGCAAATATTTTTCTGACTATCAAAGCTTCTTCTGGATTGATAATCAACTCACCATTCTCGTCTATATCATATCCTAAGAATCGCTTGGTGTTAATGACTAGCTCTCCTCGTTGAAACTTCTTTTGAAATGCCCAACGTTGATTGCCACTCATACTCCTCAACTCGTCCTCAGCAATACTAGCTAATACTGAAAGCATCACTTCCCCTTCACTAGAAAGGGTATGAATGTTTTGTTCCTCAAAGAAAATGTCTACTCCTATTGCCTTCAGTTCACGACTAATTTCAAGAACTGTAACCGTGTTTCTAGCAAATCGAGCAATTGACTTGGTATGAATAATATCAATCATACCTTTACGACAATTTTCAATCATGGCTTGAAAATTTGGACGATTATCCTTAGAACCAGATATACCTCTGTCATGATAAACACCTACAAAATCAATATCGTCTCTATTGGAATACAGGTTTTCAAAATAATGTTTCTGATTTTCTAACGATTCTAACTGACTTCCATTAGTCGTCGAAACTCGAATGTAGGCACAGATCCTCTGCTTGTGTTTTTGTTTATTGACTCTAATCTTTTTTACGGACATTTACTCTCCTTCCTATGTAATGGCACACTATATATCACTCTAAAGGGAAAATAAGTCAAGTTATCAGACAAACTAATTCGACCTGATAAATTTATGCCAAAGTTCATGGAATACAAATATTCCTCCTACCTTACTAGGTAGGTTTGGGAGTAATTTTTCCGCACTTATTGAAAAAAAAAAGCAAAAAAATAAAGCCTGATGTTCCCACCAGGCTTAAGACTTAATTATGATATTCTAAACCAACCTACAACTTTACCGAGTTTAACTGTTCCAGTAGAATCGTAGAGTGAGCCATCCGCCATCCATTGCCGTTTCACACGACGAGTAATTCCACCGCCACCAATTTCTAATTGGTCATTGATACCGTTCTTATTATAGTCAGAATATCCATCAATATTCTGTTCCACACCATCAATACTTTTTCCGTCAGAATCTGTCACACAGACACCAATATGCCCATAGACCAAACCATCTGTCTCAATGACATAAAAATCACCTGCTTTAGGATTCACACCCCAAGCATCGTAGATTACTTGGAAACCATTTGATTTTGCTTTCTTCAAACAATCAATGGCATTTGTATAGGACATATTCTTGTCCGTAAGCTCTTGAACAATCTTATCCACCAAGGCAACACACTGTCCACCATAAGGGTTAGATGGAACGGTCACCTTTTGACCGACCTTGGATAATGCTGACGCAACCACACGACTGGCAACACTGGTTGGAATAGCGGTTGTTGTCCTTGAAGCTGTGTTAACCTTGAGTGTTTGCCCAACTTTCAGGATATCCGACTTCTTCAAACCATTCACCGCAAGTAGGGCATCTACTGTTAAACCAAACTTCCGAGCGATTCCATAATACGTATCGCCTTTCTGTGCTTGATAGGTCTGCTCACTATGGCCTTTAGTTGTTCCTTCTACATCCTGCTCAAGCACCCATGACTTGATTCCATCAAGTAGATAAGCTCTCTTACTGTTGGACTGGTGAATATTCTTCACTTGAAGGATTTTGTAGGTGCGCCCCTTGACCCAGTTGGCGATTTTCTGACCAGTCTGATAATGAGTCGCATGAGGCAACACCCTAAGACTATCACCAACAAGATAGACTGGTTTTGAAGGAGTTCCTGAACTCCCAACGGTTGAACTGGGTGTCGAGGGAACTATGGTCTTGACCTCAACTCCTGTTATTGCTGACACAAGACCTCTCGCAATATCCTCTTTCTTGTTCTCAAAAATCGCCATATCTTGTTCATTATCGATGAAAGCAATCTCCACCAAACGATAGGTGTATCCACGACTTGCTGCTTGATTGGCATTATATAGCCAATCTACCTTCTTAATGCCACGATTTTGGAAATAGTGTGAAAGGAGAGACAGGATAGCCATATCTTCCTTATCTGCTTCTAAGGAAGATTGAATCAAGACTTCTGTACCTTTAGCACTTCCATTAAAGGCATTGAAGTGCAATTCAGTAATCGAGTCGTATCCCTTACCAATACTAGTAATACTCCGATAATCATAAACATTTTGTTCGGTAATAAAATCAATTCGCTGTCCACTGTACTTAGACATTAACTTGGCTAATTCTCGAACCTTTCCTGCTTCTGTGATACCTAGTTTGGCATTCACTGCTCCAGGATCATAGCTTGTTCGCCCTTGGCCATGACCACAAATGACTAGATGTTTTCCCATATCTTCTCACCTCTCGTTGATTTGTTTTAAGATTGCTTGTAGTTTCTCAGGTATTGGTAAACCAATTCGAACGGTATTTTCTAGAATACTTAACCCCTCATTACTGAGATAAAAGAAAATGACCATGGTTCGAATTGTTCCACCCTGCTTGATGATTGCAGTATCAATCAGATGACCTAGTGAAACTAAAAATAAAATGGCTATCTTTTTAAAGATGCCACGAAAACCGATACTACTTGACAATTGTTTCTCTACAACTGCCGCAAAAATTCCTGTTAGATAGTCAATAATAATGAAGACAAGTAGGGCATATAAGATACCATCCAACTCTCCAAATAGACTACCAATCAAGCCTCCAATCATGGAAAATAAAATCTTATTAAGAGTTAACAGTTCCTTCATCGGTCACCTCACTTTCTACTGGGCCTTCCTGCACAATGGTAGGGTCTGACCAATCCGGTTGACCGTTCTCATCAAACCGCATCAGATAAAAACATTCATGAAATAAATCAGAAAGATTCAGAGTTAATGTGGTACTACCCCACTGATTAAACGCCCAAACTGTTTCTGTTGTAACCAACTGCCGCCTTCCATTTTTAATGGCAGGTCGCCTTACTTCTTCAAGATACATGTAAAAATCCTGCTCTGCTGTCTTACAACGAATGAACTCTCCATTCTTACGCATGTAAGCGAGAGCTGTCTCCAAATCAAATGGTTCTGTTACTTTGTCAATATTGAGAAGTGCCATGATAACTATTCTCCTTTCCTTTCTTCAGGTTTTGTCTGAACTTCTAATAGCTCAGTCAATTCCTGTTTTTCTTTACGCAATAGGCTAAGTTCCTCATCCCTTTCCACCAATTGGATGGCAATGAGGTTCTTAGCGGTAATCTCATCAGATAGCTTGGAGACAAGCTCCTGGATGGTTAATTTTAATGATTGGTTGATTTGTTCTAGATTCATCTGTGAACTCCTTTATTTAATCGTATCCCATGTCAAGATGACGTCACCTCGACCTGTGATGTTTACTAAGTGTTTAAAATTGTGATTGAATTGATGAAGTACGTCTTTCAAGCTGACATAGGTTGTCCCATTTCGATAGATGCGGATATCTCCGATATTCAAAATAGAACTTGGTCGGTCAGATGCTTTAAAAGCATCAATACTCAGTCGGTTAGGCAACGTTACAATCTCCCACCCATCTGGATTGGTATATGGAGCACTAGCTAAACGTACTTTATCACCTACCACATCAATTTGGTCAGTATCAGTACCGTTCCATGCTCTAATCCCTACAAAGCCACCGTCATTGGCATTCCAGTTGTTCCATCGATTGGAACCGATAATGGTTACACCACATGGCTTGCCGTTTGAGGTACCTGTTTCAAATGAAACCCACTGGTGAGGATAACCACTAACCTCACGAGAAATGGATGGAGAGTTTGTAAAGAACTTGATGTTTCCAAGTGACAGATTGATTTTCATGGCTCCGTTGATTGCTGACAAGATACCACCAGAAATGTTGTTGGCAGATAGTGTTACTGACTGCACTTGGGTTATAAAGGCTGATTTGGCAAATAACTGCTTAAGATAGGCTTCTGTTGCCATAAACTTGGTAAAGAAAGCTTGGTCAACCTTTAACTTATCCGCAGTGATTGCTTCTGCTCCAATTCGAGCTGCAGAGATAATACCTGTCGTAATCTTTCCTGCATCAAGACTGGCAATCTTACCGCTCGCAATTACTCCATCTTGGATATAGGTTGTGCCTGTAATTTGGACGAGTTTTCCATCAATCTTGACTGTGCCATCCTTATTGAGATTGAGCTGACTCAGGACTGTTCCTGCACTGGTCAGATTTCGAACCGACCACGCCCCTGCAAGTGTTGAAACCTGAGTTTGAATGGCATTAACTGCCGCCGTTGTCGCTCGACTTGTTTCTAGATTGCCCACTCGTGTCACAATCCCATTAGCCGTTTGGACAACCTGACTGATTTGATTGGTGTGATCTCCAATTGTTCGAGTATGACTACTTACAGTATCCCGCACTTCATGAAAGGCGGTTACCGTCGTAAAGTCGTCTAATGACGGTGTCCAGTAGTCTGGAAAAATATCACCAGTTGATACCATTAAGGCTCTCACATGGAACTTACCAGTTTTAACCCCATCAACTCTGACTTGAAGTTCAAATCCTTTAGAGTGTTGGTACATCTCTTGAGTGACGGTGGCGGTCAGTTTTATCAAGCGATAGTTGTTACCCGTTGTCAGATTGCTACTCCATTTATTATAGAAAGGGTGATACAAATTCCAGTTGGTCCATGTCCAGGCATTTTGACTATCCAAGATTGGACCTTGAAGTTTCATAGTACGAGACGTTACAGCGGGGTCAAAGGTAATCTCATCCGCTGAGACATGAACATATAAATGAACTTTTGATCCAACATAAATTCCACTACTATCCCCAAATTGCACTCTTCCTAAAGAGGCTATCCAGTTACTATTGGTATTTATCGTCTGATAAGCACTCCATCTGTCTGAAGTACCAGCTATTAAGTTGCGATGCGAAACTGAGGTAGGGATTCTGCTTTCCGTTTGACTGATTCGCTGGGTAAAACTATCATAGGTGGTTCTAACCAAATTCTGCACACTAGTTGTCGTCGCATAGGGCTGGAGAGAACTGCTGGTTAGATAGCCACGACCCATAATATTTGAATCGACCTGTGACTTGGTTTGGTAGCCTTTTGAGTTAATTGCAGATTCAACTTGCGTACTCGTCAGTCGTTGTTCGATTTGCCCAGCCTGTGTTCGGATAGTGGTTTCCGCACTTGCTACTCGACCGCTCAAATTATTAAAATCCGTCTTTGCGACTTTCTGTGAGATGGCATCATTGGCAATAGTTAGCTCAGACTTGGTCTGACTAATCATTGTCGCATTGCTAGTTGCTTTTGAAAGGGCTGCTTCTGCCGTAGATTTCACACCGTCCACAAAGGTCTTGTCAGCTTTAAGTAAAATGGACTGGGTCGTTTGATTAATACTTGTCGTATGATTCTCAACTGTACTCTTGAGATTGTCATAGTCCATTTTAGATACTTTACTAGCCACATCACCCAACAATTGCCTGATTTGGGTTTCAGCATTCATCATTTTATTCTCAGTATGAGTAAGCTTTGTAGACAGCTGAGTTTGGCCCTCAGCTGTCTGAGTAATTAGTGTTCTGGTTTGACTGAGATCTGTGATTAAGTCTTCAGGAGCAGGTGACCAGTCAGTAGGCATAGAAGAAAGTTCAAACTTTGGTCTTCCAGCTAAGGCATTTCCTCTGACTTGCACAAAAAGATTGAGCTTTGCTACACTAACAACCGATACACCATCAGGAATACGAACCGTTCGGTATATTCGCTCGCGAGGTTGGGTTGCTGAAACAACTTTATAGCAGTTTAGATAGAGAGGATTGCCATTGGATAAAGTCAAGCGTAGCTCGCATCCTATCCTAGACTGTCCTCTTTCATCAGGCGACAGATTTTCCCCCTTGATATCAACGCTGATCGTCACAAACTTTCCTGCCTGAGCATAGTCGATAAAGTCCGAAGCACTATCTAGAAACTTACTCCCGGATGTAATATAAGTATCACTTTTTAGTATGTAATTTCGACCACCAAAATCAACTGGAATCTTAGCTACGGTCTCTCGAATCTCAGTTGTTATCCGATTCCCCAATTGCGTAATCGTTGACTCTGCAGTTTCGATTCTCTGTTTTGCTTGGTTAAAATCGCTAGTCTTAACACGCTGGGAAATTTGGTCTGCTTGCGTTTGAATCATGGATTCTGCACTAATTACTCGACCAGTCAGACCATCCACCAGTTGCTTACTCGCAAGTAGTTTTATATCCTCCTTGGTTTGTGTGAGATTGGTAGTGACAGTTGCCAACTGTCCACCTATCAGTGATTTTGCTACATCAACCAATCGACTCGCCTCAGAGATAGCTTGTGATTTTGCTGTCGCAATTTTTAACTCTGTTTGACTACGCTCCGTCGAAGTCAAGCGGTTAGCTTCTTGAATCGCATCGAGCTTGGCTTGTTCTGCCCTTCTGAGAGCTTCAGTTGCCCCAGTTTGAGCCTGTACTGCCTTTTGTTTGGCTTCTGTGGCTAGGTTGGTATTTACCCCAGCCTTTGCCAATAAATCACGAGTTGTGCGTTGCTGTTCCTCTTCTTGTTGCAGCATCTGTTGGTGAATAGAAGAAAGCTCACTATCAATGCTAGCCTTTAATCGATCCGCATAGACCTCCCCATGACTTTGAGCCTGAAGGATTGCATTATCAATGGCTACTTGACGTTTCTCAAATTCTGCATCAAAGGCTCTGTTGGCATTCTCAATGGCAATTTCAACGGCAACATCCTCACTCCGCTTATTCCCTTCAAGGAGATTATTTGCTAGGGTAGTCAAGCTTCCGCCAGTTTTACCTGTACCGATACTTGCCTTATCATCAAACGTGATAGAGCGGTAATTCTTAGCTAGAGGATCATAATCATAAGCAAGGGCTTTCTTCCTCACATCAATGCCGTGTAGCTTGCTTTTTAAAGTCACTGTATCGCCTAGATGAACTGTTTGACCATCTAATTCAAATGCCTCAATGATGATGGCATCTTTGGGCTTATCAATACCCTCTAAGCGAAACTTGCTACTAGCCCACTCTATTAACTCTTGACGAGTTCTGACACTATTATTTGTATAGGTCACTTCATTGATGAAAGGATAAGAGTTTATCAACGGACTGTCTACAGTTACTTGAAGGACAGCTTCCCTATCCTGACCCTCTTGTTTAAAGCTTGAAGTGGCATGGATACGAGTGATAATCTGTGAACTTTCTTTCGTTCGCTGATACTTTTTCAAATTGTAGTGAGTAGAGATAACAACTCCACGGTCCTGTCCTCGCTCACTCTTAATTGATAAGGCAAGGTTATCTCGAACCAGTTCTCCCTCCCAAGTTCCAAGGATAGAGTGTTTACCATCCATCAGGCTGGAGTACAGCGTCTGTTCCTTGTCCGTTGTATAGGTTCTATTCTTGACAATGTCACTGGTAAAAGAAAAATCTCCAAGTGGAGACTTGCTTGCCATGACCATGCTTGATAGTGCTGTTGCACAAGGTACCTGTTCACACCTAAATGGAGATACCAACCTAGTCATGACGTCATCTGATATGTGATAGGCCACAACTTCAAGACTGGTGTCTCCTTCAATGACTTTCTTAATCCTAAACAACTGGTGTCCCAATACTGGAACTGGGCTACGAACGAGGTAGTCCTCTTTTAACTCTCGAAATAGTCCGCTGTCTGTGATTGGATAGGTAAAATTTAGGACAAAATCCCCATTCAAGGTTTCTTTAACGCTTGCCTTTATGGTCTCTGGGAGTGGTTTCCCATGCCATTTTGCCGTTCGAACGGTTTTGTCTAATAAAGATAGCACTAAGCCCACCCCCAATTCATTTCTATTGTTAATGATGTAATGCCAGCACCTAAGACAACTCCAACCGAGTCATTTCTGGCCGCATCAATGGAAATAAAATCGCCAGACCATTTTACAGGCTGACCTCTTTGTGTCTTAAAACTTGGCTGACTAGGATTATTATCCATAATGAGTGTTTCTTGTAATCGCTCCAAGCGGATGACATCATCCCCAATCGTAAAGCTAGTTTCACTAGTCGAGTTGCCACTTATGGTAATCTTTGGAAAAGCAATGGCTGAACCTTGACTTCTAAAAGTACCACTAGTCCTAAACACCTGCGAGGTCGTCGTTTTGAACCACTTGGTTGGGTGACAAGAAAATGTAACCTTAAACTCATACACCCCCAGCTTATCCTTTTGAACTGGAGTATGGTGTACCTTGTAACACCAAAAGCGTATGGTCTTGAAACTAGCGTTCTCAAGCCAAAATCCTTCTTTCAAAAATAGCTTCAAAAAGGATAATAACTGTTCTTCACTAGGTTTTACAAGATAGAGGGTGTAGCTCAGTTCCATGACACTTCTGCGAGGATTGGTTTGAAGAACCGCTCCTGACAGGCCTTGGTGTTCTATCAATTGCGTCTTACTTTCACTTACTGTGATTGAAGGACTATCTTCCACGATTACCTTAAAAGGAAAAGAACTCGTGGACACTCCACCAATGGTTAATGCATTATGTTTAATCATGGTTTCACTCCTCTCAATCCTTGTTGACGTTCTAATTCATACACTAGTTTTTCTCCAACCATCTCCGCTAGTCGGTGAAGGTCAGTTTCTTCTCTTATCGTATTTCCAGTAATGGTGATGTGAATGGTTGGTAAATTGCTTGTCATGGTCTTTGCGATTCCTCGACCAATTGCACCCAATGTTTGTTCATTCAAGGGCAAGACTGCTTCTTTTCCAGCCTCACCTCCAACCATTAGGCTATTGCCATTCATTCCAAATGCAGTGGGCTTGGTTAAAATTCCACCTTTGGCATACCAATCAATGGAGATTCTCGGAATACCGCCCTTCAACCAATCGAGTGGATTGGCAGAACCTGATACTCGAAAATGAGGAAGGGGAATATGTGGCCATCTGATTTGGAAGTTAAAAAGATTTTTAATGGCATTGATGGCATTACTCACGGCATCTCTTGCACCATTGATAGCACTTGAAATGGTATTTTTCACACCGTTCCAAACAGATGAAACTGTATTGGATATCCCATTCAGAATATTGGATACGGTACTACTGATACCATTCCATATGGTTGATACTGTTGAACCAATCGCAGACATAACACTGGAAATTGTCGACTGAATAGCTGACCAGATAGATGAAATGACAGAACTAATGGCAGATAGTACATTTGAGATGGTATGCTTGATACCTGTCCAAGCAGTTGAGATGTACTGGGCGATGAAATTGAGGGCTAAGGAAATAAGGGACTTGATGCCCTCCCATGCTATCGACAAGACCTGTTTGATGGTTTCCCAAGCGCCAGTCCAATCACCAGTGATAACCTGCATGACTGCCTTGATGATACCAAGTACCACATTGATAGCAGTCTCGACCACAATCTTTATCATCTCCCAAGCGGCTGTGATGATGAGTTTGATATTCTCCCAACTTGCTTGGATGAGCGGTCCAAGAATAGTCATCACCGTTTGAATAACCGTATTGATGGCATTCCATACCGTGGTTGCAGCATTTAGAATCAATTGCTGGTTTTCAGTCCACCATGTGGTTAGCGTTCCCCAGATGGACATAACAAAACTAGAAATCTGCTGGATGATCATGGACAGAAAGGCATAGATACTATTCCAGATTTCCGTCACAGCCGTTCGAAAGCCTTCGTGATTCGTCCAGAGTTCTTTTAACCCAACAATCAGTAAGGTAATGGCAGCTACAATACCAACAATAATCCCCACAATCGGCAAAAATGCCGTTATCATTCCAACAACGGTTGTCCCCATAGCGGCTGCCGCAACCTGTAAGCCCAAGAAAATAGGAAGTAACATACCTACCACGGCTAAAATACCTGTGAAGATAATGACGACTTCCTTGATGGGACTGGATAAGTTGGTAAACCAAGTCGCTAGTTGACTAATAATGTCTGCCAAACTTTGGAAGACTGGAATAAGGATCTCCAGAATCGGTTGACCGATTGCTGCTAGAGCATTAGTTCCAGACTGTCTTAAGTTACCCAGAACGTTTTCCAGTCCATCTGATTCCCTTGCAGCTTGTCCCAAGGCTCCAGAGAGTTCATTGCCGTCCTCTACCATTTGAAGGAGGGTTAACTGCTTCTGAGCTTCTGATAGTTCATTGAAGGACTTTCCATAGAGCTTGTTCGCCGCTGCATTACGAGTGGTTTCTGTCGCAGAAATACCTAGAGCTGCGTCATTTTCATAGTTTCCTTTGAGGAAGGACTGCAGGTTTTCGGTGACTTCTTCGATGGATTTGTCGTAAAATGCTGCCCCATCAGCCGCTGCTCTGGTGGCACGAGTGGTCAGATCCAAAGCCTGAGCCGTATCCATTCCAGAGGTTTTGGCAAAGGAAGCCATCTGAGTGAAGGAGCCTTGAAGACGCTCTGGAACAATGTCCATCTCTTCCCCAATCTTATTGAGGGCATCCTTAGCAGCATTCTCCATATCCCCAAATACTGTAGAGAATTGGGCATTGCTGGCTTGAAGTTGAGCTGCCGCAGACATGGACTCTGTTCCGACTTCGAAGATTTTCTGAGAGATGTCTGCTAGCTTCTCACTGGTTGCTTGAAGTGCCTCAGCCCGAATGGTGTCAGACATGGCTTTCATACCATCTTGAGCACCATCGGCAGAGGATTTGGTCTCATCCATCTCGTTGTTCAAGTTATTGAGAGCGGTCTTTGCTTGGTTCAACTCAGCCTCCATCTTATTGGCTTCAATGGAATTCTCACCATATTCACTCTTTGTCAGGGCTAGTTGCTTTTCGAGATTGGAAATTTGTTTAGAAACAATTTCTGACTGTGCTCCGATCTTTTGTTGGGCTATGGCATTGCGTTCTGCTTCGGAACTATTGGATGACAAAGCACTTTCTTGTAACTCAAATTGAGACGTGACCTTGTTCATCTCACTTGCTAACTGCCCCTGCTCCACTTGGAGTTTATCTAATTGTTGAGCCGCTGAACTACTTGCTCGACCGTGATTCTCAAGTGTTGATGACACATCAGCTAACTTAGTTTCATAGGACGTTAGCAGCCTTTGAGTAGTTTCCACCTCACGTTGAAAGGCACGGTACTGGTCTGCCCCAATATCCCCAGCCTTAAATTGAGCTTCCACCTGTGATTGGGCTTGACGGAGCGTTGCCAATTTTTCTTTGGTTGTCTCGACTTGTTTTGCCAAGACTTCCTGCTTTTGAGTAAGGAGGGTGACATTGCCTGTATCAAACTTGAGAGCCTTATCAATTTGTCTTAGTTCTTTGGTAGCTTCAGATGCTTGTTTGTTCACACCCTTTAGGGCATCTTGTAAGGGTTGGGTATCGCCACCAATTTCAATTGTAATCCCCTTTATGTTTCCAGCCATAGTCCCTCCTTTCTACCATCAGAAATTATCAAAATCAGCTTGAGTTGCCGGGCGTGTTTGAGAAGTTTCTCGAGTACGCATCTCCACATAGTCCGTTTGATAGTCAAGTGCCATTCCAATAGAGATATGTTTTAAATCGTCAATGGTCAGACCAGTCTCCTTACAACAGGAGAAATAACTCTCTACTGTGAAGATTTCTTCACTCGCTGTTTCTGTTTCATCTGCTTTTTTCTGGTTGACATCCCTTGGTTCAACATATTCATCAAGACAGGGGCTACTTCCTGAACTGGAAATTCCTCCAATTCCATGAAGAAATCCACAAAAGGTTTCACACGAGGATTGGCAGATTTGGCAAAAACCCAAAAAAGACGATGGAAAAAGGTCATATCAAAGTCAGATAAGATAGACACATCAACCTGACTTGCCTTGAGTTCTTCCCCTTCCTCCAGCTGGTCTAGCTTATCCAAGATAGCTTGACTATTGACCATAGAAAAGAGATCTTGGAAATAGTCCTTACCAAACTGCTCTTTATAAGCAATTGGTGTGTAGGCATTGGTTGCTAACTCGTAGGTTGTTCCTGCTATGGTAATACTTTCTCTCATTGCCTACTCCTTACTTACGAGGTTCAAAAACTGCCTTGAACCAGTTTTGACGAATCTCATCACTCGTTTCCTCCGTTGTTCGTCGACGTACAACCTTATCAAGAGGGCGAGGACTGGCAGTAAAGGTCAACTCTACCTCATTGATATCTGAACCAGACTTGGTTTTTGAACCAACTGTCGGTCGAGATGCGTAACAATAATACAAAACGTGTAATGTTTCTTTTTTATCCCCTTCAAAACGGAACATCAACGCAAAATTTTTCTTTTCGCTGTTTGCGATTTCTGAAATGGTATTTGTCGTCGCATCCAACTGTTCTCCAAGGACTCGAGTCAAAAATTCTTGCGTTAGAAGAGCAACTTTTAGCGTTCCTTCATAACCATCGTTTGACTCAGTAGTATAAAAATTGATATTGTCTGCCTTATAAGAACCCTTGTCGCCTGTTGGTTCTAGGGTTAATTCTGCAGCACCACGAAGGCGTTCTACATTGCCGTATGTCAACGCACCATCAGAACCTTCGCTTGTAACTTCTGCCCAATGGACATCTTGTAGTCCAAAGGTGACCTTATTCTTTTCAGCCATATTATCCTCCATGTAATGTGATGTAATAGGTTATTTGATAGAGTTTCTCAGATGAGATATAGGTCTCTACTTTTTCAAAATAAATAAGGTGGCTGTCAAATAATGACTCCACCTTTTGTTCAGTTGCTAAATCTTTCTTAGTAGTATAGAGTTCCACTTGCAGATTATTCTGCTTATGATAGGTCCAATTGTCTGCACCATGATTTTCTGATTCAGTCACTAAATAAACCAGATACGGTGGTCTTGGACGACTCCCTTCTTCAAAATGATGGTAAGCGAGGGGGAGCTGTAATTCTTTGAGAATGGAGTACATTTCGCTCAGTAACATGTCTTATCACACTCGCTTTCTCAGCTTTTCTTCTAAGGTTCGTATCGCTTGTTTCTCAACGGGAGCGATATGCTTAATTCCCTCAACTCGCCCGCCAGAGCTTTTTGCATGACCATTTTCTAATAGATGCGTCAGGCCTGGCGTTCGATTATGAATGGTTTTGGTTAAACCTGTACTGGTATCAATCGTTGCTTTACTCTTCCACCCTTTGGCATAGGAACCACTCTTTCTAGGTGACATTGCTTTCAAGGTTTCAATGGATTCATCTGTGACTTCCTCTACAACTTCACGCATCACCTCTGTTGTATCCTCAACAAATTCTGCCAGCTCATTTGCGATGGCAGTTTCTAGTGCATCTAGTTCAATTCTAGTCATAACTCTCCTCCCTAATGGCGACGATGTAAATTAGTTGTCGTGGCACTGTATCTCCATCAATCGACTCAATCTCATAGGTTTGACCACGAAATTGAATGCGAGTCGTTAAGGAATGAAGTCCAAGAATTGCCTTTTCATACCTGAGGGTGAACTGGACTTTCTCTTGATCCAGTTTCGTCACACTACCGTCCCTTTCGGTCAAGGTGAGAGGACGACAAGAGCACCACCGTTCAAATAAAGGGAGCCATGTCGAAGTTTCATTACCAATCTCATCTTGAACAATCTGTCGAACATGAAATGACAAGCGTTCTCTCAGAGGTGCAATCTTCATCAGAACACATCCTTTCGTTCAGCCAACAACAAGTGATAGAGAGTCTCCTTCAACTCCTTATGATTTGCATCTTCTCTATGTTCATAAAGATAGGCAACCCCATATAGGATTGCCGTCTTTAGAACATCTGAATAGGTCGATTGACGCAGAATATCTTCACAGAGTTGTTGACAGGTTTCAAGCAACTGCTCAATCAGCCCATCCTCATCCTCGTGTTCCACTTTAAGATACTGTTTTGCTTCTGCTAAACTAACCATGACTACTTAGCCTTTACTGTTAGTGTCTTCACGGCTTCAGGTAGGACTAACTTGCCATCAACACGTTGTGAAGCAAGAAAACCAATCTGTCCATTATTGGCATAGAGTTCGTTCAGACGTTTGAAGGTACGTCCCTGACGGTCCGCAATCCAATAATATGAGAAATCACCAAATGCAATGGCCTTGTTTCCTACTTCAGGAAGTGGAGCAAAGGTTGATGTATAGTATGGACGATTTAGAATCAAATCTGGTTGTCCAGCTTGAGTGGATGGCTGCCAAATGTAATTGCCATTATTATCTTTGAGTTTACGGATAGCTTTGACAGTCGTATCATGTAAAATCCAAACTGCGTTCTTACGATATGGTGCTGGTAGAGAATGATACAATTCAATCATGTCATCAAAGGTAATATCCTTTGTAGCAGTCGTTGGACCTGTAACTTCTGCCTGAGTAAAGATACCTGTCGGTTTCTTAGAACCATCACCAATCAAGAATGCCTTTTCTTCTTCCGTTCCAATACGACGAGCAAATTCAGCTGTCATATAGGACTCAAGGTCAAAGACTGAATCGTTAAGCAACTCTTCTGAAATACGAATGGCAGTACCAATCTTATGAGAGTCGAGTGTCACCTGACCAAAGGTTTCTTCTGTTTCTGGATATAAACCATTTTCATCCATCCATGAGGCTGATCCATGTCCAGTCACAACAGGAATCTTTCGCTCACCACTAGATGTTTTGATAACAGTCGCAAGGCTACGGAAGAAATTCTCTTCTTGTAATCCTTGAACTAGTTTCTTCTCATACTCATCAGGAACCAGATGACCACCTTCGGTATCCTCCCCAACTCGAAGGACATCCTTGACATCAAAGAAGTGACGCTTACGTACACTTGTCCAGAATGTCTTGGCATAGCTATCTGAAGCCACACCTTGCTTTTCCTCCTCAGTAGTCTTGTCATTCAAAACTGTAGTGGGCTGCCCAATTAGAGCCTGTGATGCTGGTTGAGATAGTTCAAGGTCAATCTTTTCTTGACGCTCCAACCGAGCAATCTCTTGATTGTAGAGGTTGATTTTTGCTTCCATGTCATCATAGCGTTTGGAATCTTCCTCTGATACCAGTCCGTCCTCTGAGCGAACAGAATCAAGGAAGGTTTTTGCTTGTTGCCAAGCTTGGTTACGTTTTTCTTTCAATTCAAGTAATTTAGACATCAGTTCATATTCCTTTCGTTATTTGAGCAAATTCAATCGTTTTTCCAACTGATTGATAGGGATTGTTTTCTTTGGTTGTTGGACTTCAAGTTTCGCCTGCATTTTTACAAGTAAATCTTGTTGGGCAGCATTTCGACTGAAAGAATAACTCTCAGTCTCCATTCCATGTTCCTCTTGTTTGTCAAAGAGAATCTTGTCCGCAAAGCCTAGTTCAACAGCCTTTTTGGCATTGAACCAAGACTCTGAGTCCATGAGGTGCGAGAGTTTGGTTCTTGAAAGTCCTGTTCTCAGTTCATAGGCATTGATGATGGATTCCTTAATTTCTCCCAACATTTCAATGACCTTCTGCATGTCCTTGGCTTCACCTTGTGCCACAGTCCAAGGGTTGTGAATCATCATCATGGCAACTGGACTCATAGAAACCGTTGTACCTGCCATGGCAATGACACTAGCAGCACTTGCGGCCAATCCATCAATCACTACATGGACATCACCTTTGTAATCCATCAGCATGTTATAGATTTGAGCAGCCGCAAAAACATCACCCCCTGGACTATTAATCCAGAGGGTGATGTCTCCTTTCCCTGCATGTAAATCATTTTTAAATACCTGTGGCGTGACTTCATCGCCAAACCACGTCTCATCAGCAATCTGCCCCTCTATTCGAAGAGTTCGACCGCTATCATCTTCTGTAAAATTCCAAAACTTATGCATCCATATACTCCTCGGGTTTAGTTTCTTGTTCTGGCGGTGCTTGTTTCATAAAGCCGCCTGCATCCTTCAGTTTCGTCATGTTTCCGTTTATCAAGTAGAGATTGCCTCCTTCCTCATCTGAAAGGAGGTTCAAGTCCTCAAGTTCACGAATATCATTTGTCGATAGCCAGCCATTTTGTCTCCCAATCGCATAGCCATTCATTCGACTCTGATAGTCTCCACGAAGAAGACCATCCACATTAAACTTCACAAAGTAGGTTTTCTTTTCTTCAGGTAAAAAAAGAGACCTCTTGAAAGCCTGTTCGAGACGAACTACCCAAGGGTCTAAGGTATATTTAACAAATTCTAGAGATTGTTGCTCAATGTTTGAAAATGAGGATTTCTCCAAGTCGCCAACCATATGTGGCGGAATGCGATATAGCCTTGCAATTTCATTGATTTGGAATTTTCTTGTCTGAAGAAACTGAGCTTCTTCAGGTGGTATGCCTACTTGAGTGTATTTCATCCCTTCCTCAAGAACTGCCACTTTATGGGCATTGGTTACCCCATTATAGACTGCATTCCATGAATCTCTCACTCGTTTGGGATCTTTGAGAATACCTGGGTGTTCCAAAACGCCACCCGGATTTGCACCATTCTTAAAGAATGAAGCTCCATAGTTTTCTGTAGCCAAGGTCATACCGATAGCATTTTTTGCAAGAGCGATTGGAGAATAACCTATCAAGCCATCAAACCCCAGACCAGGAACATGGAGAACATCTTCTGCTTTCAATATAGCATCTCCCTTTTCCTTAAAGTTTGGGTTTTCTTCTGTCTGACGCTTGTATTTGTAATAGAGCTTTCCACTTTCGTCCCGATGTACAGACATTTTATCTGGCAATAGCGGATAAAGACTTATAACCTGTCCACTCCTATCTCGGATAATCTGGACATAGGCATTGCCCCATATCAGTAGATGGGTCATCAAGGTTTCTCTAAAAACAAAGGATGACATCTCAGGATTAGGTTCATCATGCAAGAGAAAATATAGGGGATGTTCCGCCTTTCTCTCCTTTCCAGTTGCCGTTCTCTCATAAACATGAATGGGTAGTGAGGCAACTGCTTCAGCTAAGATACGGACACAAGCATAAACAGCTGTCGTCTGCATGGCTTTGAACTCATCCACGTTTTCACCGCTGGTTGTTCGACCAAAGAGGTAAGAAAAATCTTGACCTTCATAACTATTTCGTGGTTTATCCCTAGCTCGCTTACGTCCCAGTAAATCTAGTAGTCCCATAGTTCCTCCTTTTGAGTACGAAAAAAGCACCTCAATTGAAGTGCTTATCGTTTGTTCTTAGATGTTTTTCATCTCTCCTTCTTCAAGAAGATACCATGTTCTATCACTTTCTTGAAAAAGATAAATGTAACCTGCCAGGGTATCCTCTGCCAATTGACTGATGTCACCGATGAAACGATGTTGCTGGGCATTCCCCTGTAAGTCATCGTGTTCAATTTTATCAAGACTATCTTCAAGCTGAATGATATCACCTTTCTGAAGTAATGCACGAATTTCTTTGCTTGATTTAAAGTGTTTCTTTAGAAGTTCCCCTGTGTATTCTGGATATCCTTCATACGCTACCTCGATTGTTTGTGCTGTATGGTTTTTAGTCAATAATCCAATCCGTGCTTTTGTTGCCATTGTTTTGTTCCCCTCTTCTTTTGTTGTGTACATATTAACTCTAAAGAGAAGTATTATCCAGTCATTTCTGCATTATTTTTGAATAAATTTTTAGCTAAAAACTCAATATTCCACGTTCATCATACACGCTTCCTTCATCAGTTTGATGACGAATACAACGGTCCAGTCCCATTATGAGTGCTACAATACCGTCAATTTTCTCGACTGACTTTTCCTTATCTGGCTTGATATTGCCAGCGGGGTCTTGTCTCATGACTACGTTTTGTCCCATCCATTTCAGAACAGGATGCCCACCATGTTGAATCTTGCCTTCCATCATTAGTTTATAGAGTTCCTTAGATGGTGGACTCATATCCTTGTATCCCTGACCAAAAGGCACCATGGTCAAGCCCATCCCTTCTAGATTCTGAACCATCTGCGTCGCATTCCAACGGTCATAGGCTATCTCCTTGATATGATAGATTTCCGATAAGTCTTCTATAAATTTTTCGATAAAACCATAGTGAACAACATTTCCCTCCGTAGTTTTGATGTAGCCCTGACGCTCCCAAACATCATACAGAACATGGTCACGTCGACATCTCAGTTCCAGTGTATCCTCAGGTAGCCAAAAGTATGGCAGTACGATATAATTTTCCTCTTCAAATCTAGGAGGAAATACCAAGACAAAAGCTGTTATATCGGACGTACTAGAAAGGTCTAGCCCTGCATAGCAACTACGACCCTTGAGGTTTTCATATTGAATAGGAGCATTTCCCTTAGCATAAACATGTTCTGGAATCCAAGCAACACTGGAACTTGTCCACATATTTAGACGGAGCTGCTTAAAGACATTTTCTTCAGCAGGATTGTCAAGTGCCTGTTGGTACGCTTCTCTAACACGGTCAATCCCAATAGTATGCCCTAGTGAAGGGTTGGCTCTTCTCCAGTTTGCTTCATCATTCCAATCATCTTCATCGGATAATCCATAAACCACTGGATAGAATGATGTGTCCTTCTTTCTACCATTCAGAATATCCAATGCTTTAGTATGCAATTCATAACAGATGGAGTTCCTATCCGTTCCAGCTGTTGTGATAATAAAAAAGAGAGGTTGTTCCCTTGCGTCTCCTGATCCCTTGGTTAATACATCATACAAATGTCGATTTGGCTGAGCATGGATTTCATCAAAGACCAAGCCAGATACGTTTAGTCCATGTTTTGTCCCAGTCTCTGCTGAAAGAACTTGGTAAAACCCAGCGTTAGAATAATTTACAATACGCTTGGTAGCACCCATTATCTTAGAACGCTTTTCCAAGGGGCGACTCATCTGCACCATCTGCTTGGCTACATCAAATACGATTGACGCTTGGTTTCGGTCACAAGCCGCACCATAAACTTCTGCACTGGCTTCATTATCAGCATAAAGCAGATAAAGAGCGATAGCTGCTGCTAGCTCAGACTTGCCATTCTTCTTTGGAATTTCTATATAGGCTGTTAGGAATTGACGGTTGCCATCCTCCTTGACAATTCCAAATAGGTCACGGACAATCTGTTCCTGCCACGGTAACAAATCAAATCGCTTTCCTGCCCACTTGCCTTTGGTATGGGAGAGGTTATTGATAAATGTTACTGCCCTATCAGCCTTTGCCTTATCATAGTGTGAGGTTGGAAGCATGAATGGACTTGGTTCATAATGATAGCTCATAAAATTCCTCCTAACAAATCTTCCATTTCATCACCTGTACCAACTTCCGCATCCATCGTTGCTAGACGGTTTCGTGCTGAAGGTGTCAAACCAAATTGTTCACAGAATTTAAGCATGATTTTGAGGTTGGTCTGGCTGATAGAGACTTGAGGGACTTGTTGGAGATAGCCATTTGGAGTTTTGATAATAGAGCCATGCTTGGAAAGGAACTCTTCCGCCTCTTTCCAGCGAGCGTAGGCTTGACAATATCCTGCAAATGCAGTCATGTCCATTTCGGTTAAAATTCCCATCTGTTCGAGAATTTTTCCCATCCGTTTCCACTCCTTCTTTGCATCATCCTCAAGCCACTGTGGGCAACGTGGGGCTTTTTGTTTGGGTTTGACTTCATTCGTAGGGAGTGGTCGCTTACCAGGGTTTCCCTCAAGTATTTTCATATTCGTAGGCTTTGGTTTTCGCCCCCTGATTGCCACAATCTCACCTCCTTTAGAGCAAGAAAAAAGAACTCAATTCGAGTTCATTCTTAAAGTTCATTAAAGTTATCAAGTACAGCCTGTCAGACAGTTCTGTCAATATCGTCCATGTTATCTATTTTGTGTCCATATCTATATTAGTAGATATATTTACCATCTCGCTTGTCAGTCAGTATTGGATTTCTAGCACCGTATATGTTTCTTGGGTCCGTTGTACTTTCACGGAGAAACTCACAAACGTAATGTCTGTCTCCAACCGTTCGAGTCATAATTTCCCACATCTCACATTACCTTTTCTACGATATCAATTCCATACAAAACATTTAGGCAACTGCCGTTTTCCCACTTAACTAAGAGTGAACCAATGTCATCCACTCCAATCACAGTTCCAAGTGTGCCTTTAGGAACTGGATGTGGGTCATCCATTCTAACTAATCTAACCTTAGTCCCAACAGGATAGGTTGTCTTTAGATTATTGAAAATTTTTGCGTCCATGTTATTCTCCAATCTTTTCAAATGCCCACTTAACGGCATGTCCAAAGTCTTCGAATGTTCCTGCTTCTTGGTAAATGCGGTCAAATCTGCGTTCGAAGTTTTCAAACTCTTCAAGACTATCAGCCGTTTCGTAAATCTCAACTTCTGTTCCTTTATATCCATTCGATGCAATGATGACCCAATCTTTGTAAGGAATGATGCTTGCGGTAGCTGGGTAGATGTCGTAAAGTTTTTCAAGTGTTGTTGTCATGGATTTGTTCTCCTCTTCTTTTGTTGTGTACATATTACCTCTAAAGGAGTCATATATCCAGTCATTTCTCGATTTTTTTAAAGAAATATTTGATTATTATTCGCTTGTTAAAATGGAAGTTGCTTCATCAAGCGTCAATTTCCGTCCATCTCGCAATACCGTCACGTTGTCATTTCCTGTTGACTCTATATAACGTTTGACAATGACATCCACAAACTTTTCATCCAACTCAATGCCGTAACAAATACGACCAGTTTGATCTGCGGCCATTAGGGTTGAACCAGAACCAAGGAATGGATCAAGAACAATCGTCCCACGCATGGATGAATTTTGAATAGGATAGGCCATGAGCGGAATGGGTTTCATCGTTGGGTGGTCTTTACTGGATTTAGGGCGGTCATATTCCCAAATAGTTGTTTGTTTACGGTCACTGAACCACTGGTGTTTTCCCTTTTGTTTCCAGCCAAATAGGCAAGGTTCGTGTTGCCACTGATAGGGACTGCGTCCGAGAACAAGTGAATTCTTCTTCCAAATGCAACACCCACTGAGATAGAAACCTGCATCTTTAAATGCCTTTCGGAAGTTCAGTCCTTCCGTATCCGCATGGAAAACATAGATGGAGGCATCAGCTTCTATATGTTTTTCTACCTGAGTAAACATGGTAAAGAGAAACTGGTAAAAGTCACTATCAGGCATATTGTCATTGAGAATCTTTCCAGCTGTTTCTTCCACATCAACATTATAGGGAGGGTCTGTCACAACCAAATTTGCCTTTTTATCACCTAAAAGTTTGTCATAAGTTTCAGCTTTCGTAGAGTCTCCACAAATCACTCGGTGCTTACCAAGTTGCCAAATGTCCCCTCGTTTTGAAAAGGTGGGTTTCTTTAATTCCTCTTCTACATCAAAGTCATCATCTGATAGGTCTTTATCATGGACATTTGATAGAATATCGTCAATTTCTGGTGTTTCAAAACCAGTCAGGTCGAGATTGAAATCTGACTCTTGTAAATCCAAAAGCAAGTCCGCCAAAAGCTGGTCATCCCATTGACCTGTGATTTTATTAAGGGCAATGTTTAAAGCCTTTTCATCTTCCTTGGATAAATCGACAATGACACATTTGGCAGTTTCATAGTCTAAGTCCTTCAATACAGTTAATCGTTGATGGCCACCAATAACCGTCAAATCTTTATTGACAATGATGGGGTCAACGTAGCCAAACTTGAGTAGGCTTTGCTTAATCTTTTCATACTCCTTGTCACCCTTTTTGAGTTTTTTGCGAGGATTGTAAGAGGCTGGGTGTAGTTCAGACAATCGAATCTCTCTAATTTCCATTGTTGGTTGACTTGTCATTGGTTTCTCCTTTATAAAAGCGTGATTGAATGTAACACGGATGGCTACAATATTTTCTATTCGGATTGGCATAAGATAAAAATGACCTGCCACATTGTTGGCAAGTCAATTCTTCATAAGCGGTTTTTGATTTATCGTGTTCGTCAGAATGAGTGGTCCACCAAACCTTACGACATTTATCCGAACAGAACTTCTTCGGTCTACCTATTTTGTGAGTTTTAAGTGCTTGATAACACTGTGGGCAACGAAGTCCATCATTCTGGTCGGCTTTTGCCATCTGCTTAGTAACAGCACCATGACCAAGCAATGCTGGATTTCGTTTACAGTATTTCTTAACGGAATCTCTAGACAGTCCTGTAGCCTTACCGATTAAGCCATAGCCAAGACCTTCTCCTCGCATTTTCCAGATTTGTTTGCGTTGACTTTCGTCCATTTGTTTTCCTTTCAAACAAAAAAGGACTAAAAACAACTATTTTCACCATTGTTTCTAGCCTTTTTCACTATTATTATTACCAAAATTACATACTAGGGAACGCTACATCCCCACACTGGAAACGTGATAACGGTGGGAAGGAACGTCAAAATGAAGCGATTTTAATGTACCCGCTTGCGAATTTTGCGAAATTGCACGTTTGAGGGGGCGTCGGTCTTAGTCTCCCAAGGGTTTAGAGATTTTATCCCCCCTCCCCCAATGGGTGAAAAATGAGATACTTTTGTAACGAAACTCCAAGACTAAAATCGATACGTATACTCCACATATCGGTCAGTCGTCTTGGTCTTTCTATCATGACAAGACTTACAAAGTGCTTGCCAGTTAGTTTGATTCCAAAAGCGTTCTTGGTCACCTCGGTGGGGTGTAATATGGTCAACTACAGTTGCCTTGGTCAGTCGACCTTTGGCTTTGCATTGAACACAGAGTGGATGAACTTTTAAGTAACGAAGTCGTGCTTTGGTCCACTGGCCATTGTATCCTTTGGCTTTGGTTGACTTGGCCTCCAGTTGCAGGTTTGATTTATGGTTGTCACAATACTTGTGACCATAAGGTACTAAGTTAGGACAACCATTTTGTTTACAAGGTGTACTTGGTCTTCTTGGCATTTTTCCTCCATAGAAAAAGTACAATTAATCTAAGTAATTGCACTTTGCTAATCTATTGATCGCCCTACAAAACAACATCCATTCTCGTGGATAATTATTATCACCCGAGCAATCGTAGGTTCTTCCATTCATGACAAACGATACATGCCACTGTGTACCATCTAATATCTCCATTTCATTCGGATAATATTCCTTCCATTCAGACAGTTTCACACGTTTTAATTGATTTAAGAATACAAATAATCGGAGATCTGAAATTGTTTTTATCTCTGCTTCTGTCTCTGGAAATTTTTTAATACTTACCAATTTTTCTTCAATGTTAATGTCAATTGAAATCATCGGCAACATGAATCCAAAAAGTGATACGGTTATAGAGGATACTTGAGGTTTGGACATTTGAACACTCCTTTACTCTATCAATTATATCACTATTTCTCCCAAGGTAGATGGTCTTTCGTGAAATGCCCGAAGCAAGATGTTTTGGTATAGTCTACATTCAAGAGATTCAGTTTCTTAATGATACCTCGTGGTGTTAAATCATACCGCTCACGAACCATTCCTTCCAGTTGTTTTGTGGTGTAGCGACTGGTTCCAAAGGTTTCTACATGCACCGACACAGGTTCTGCAACTCCAATGGCGTAGGCTAATTGTACTTCACATCGTTTCGCATACCCTTCTCGAACAATATCCTTGGCAATCTTTCGTGCCATGTATGCTGCGGAGCGGTCAACCTTGCTTGGGTCTTTTCCAGAGAAAGCCCCGCCACCATGACGTGCGAAACCTCCGTAGGTATCTGCCACAATCTTTCTACCAGTAACTCCTGCATCCGCAAATGAGCCACCAAGTACAAAACGACCTGTTGGATTGACTAGAACTTTGAAATCTAGATTCTGACGGTAACGAAGTGCTACTGCCATCATGGCTTCTGTCACAATTCGTTTTACTTTGGCAAGGTCAGCCGTTTCGGTATGTTGGATGGAAACTAAGAAAGTATCAATCCGTTTCTTCTCATAGTCGTAGGATACCTGTGCCTTAGCATCCTTTCCAAGTAAAGGGTGACCAAGTGACATCAGTTTCTCAAGGACTCGAGTTGCTAAGACATAAGGAAGTGGCAGGTACTCAGGTGTTTCATCTGTCGCATAACCAAACATCATTCCTTGGTCACCAGCACCACCATTATCAACACCTTGGGCAATATCAGAACTTTGGAGTCCAAGTAGGTTAGTTACCCGAACATTCTTCATACCAAGTGGCTCGACAACCTGTCGTACAATGTTCTCGAGATTAAAGTTATGTCTTGTCGAAATTTCACCAGCTACTATAACCTGGTTATCCTTGATTAAGGTCTCAACTGCCACTCGACTTGATTTGTCAAACTTGAGACACTCCGTCAAAATGGCATCTGAAATCTGATCACAGATTTTATCTGGGTGTCCAACCGACACCTGTTCACTAGAAATAATCATAATTCCTCCACGCAAAAAGCCCAACCTTTATGAGGCTAGGCTTTACTTTATTTTACTGATTGTTGTCCTGCTTCGTAGGCTCGTTCGAGTGCTTTTTTAATTCCCCAAACTGGAATGTCGTAGAAATCAAGGTTATCGCTCCAGCGTTGTTCCAAGGTTTCAACTTGTAATTCCTCTTGAGCAATCCTTGTAAAAATCGCATCCAGTTTTTCTTGTTGGCGTTTTGTCATGGTATTGTTCTCCTCTTCTTTTGTTGTGTACATATTAACTCTAAAAAGGAGATATATCCAGTCATTTCTGAGTATTTTTTATCTTTTTTGACACTTACAATTCTACCACAAATTTTGACAAAGTGAGGTCAATGTTAGGTCACACTTAGTGCAGGGGGAGGTTACTGGTAGGTCAAGGGTAGGTCAGGGGGAGGTTACTTTTCCAAAGAAAATCCCATTTTCAGATAAACTTCCCTAACATGGTCTAAGACCTTACGTCGCCAATTTCTAACAGTACTTCGGCTAATATGAAACTCTCTCATCAAGCTATCCCAATTACTATCTGTCTTAAGCATGGATTGAGCAAAATCATATAAATCTCCCTTTAGAAATTTTAAAGCCATCTCAAAATTATCAAGGTCATTAGCCAATCGGATATACCGTTGCGATAAATCTGCCAATTGTTCCTCGTTTTCCTGAATCATCTTCTCACGAAAATTCAGTGCAATCATCTCTGACCGTTGATTAGTAGGTGTACTTTTAACTCTAGGTTCATCAGATTTTTCAAAAACGAGTGAACCAATAACCTCATTTTCTGTCACTGGTTTGAAATGTTCCAAACGATACTTTAACATCTCCAAGTCACTTTTGAGTTCATTGTAATTCGTCAGTATGTGCTCTGCCTTATCCATCTGCCCCTCCTACTTGTGCTTTAACAGCTGCAATCAGCCGTTCTTGTTGCGCATCTTTGTTTTCTAGTGCCTTCAGGATTTCCTCATCAATCGTTCCCTCAGTCACAATGTGTTGGATAATAACAGTCTCAGACTCTTGTCCCTGTCGCCAAAGCCGTGCATTCGTTTGTTGGTATAGTTCCAACGACCATGTTAAACCAAACCAGACCAAGTGGTGACCGCCTTTTTGGAGGTTCAAACCATGACCTGCTCCAGCTGGATGAAGTAAGCCAACTGAAACATTACCTTTATTCCATTCACGAATATCTTCTTCTGTTTTCAACACCCGACTCTTTACCTTGAGTTTTTCTAAACGACCCAGAATCCGAGCCAAGTCATGTTTGAACCAATAGGCAACTAAGACAGGTTCTCCATTCGCGGATTCGAGGATATCCTCAAGGGCATCTAGTTTCTGTTCATGTAATGCCACAACCGAATGATCATCAGAATATACGGCTCCATTGGACAACTGAACTAACTTGCTCGTAAGGCTTGCAGCATTGGCAGCAGTTACTTCTAGTCCATCTAACTCTGACAATACATACTCTTTCTTAAACTGAATGTATTTTTCTTTTTCCTTTTCTGTCATGCGCACCAGTTTCTTGGTAGAGATCAATTCAGGCATATCCAGATAATCTAGGGCTTTCATGGAAATGGTAATATCACTAATCTTGTCTTGAATTTGACACTCCGCATAATCCATGGGGATGTATTCATAGACAATGTTTCCGTTGCGACGACCTTCTTCAAAGTAGCGACTACGAAACTCACCGATGAAGCGACCAAGACGTTCTCCTCCATCAATGACTTTAAACTCTGCGAACAAGTCCATCAGTCCATTAGAACTCGGTGTTCCAGTTAGTCCAACAATACGTTTCATGTAAGGACGCATTGCCATAAAGGCTTTGAAACGCTTGGACTGCCAAGACTTGAAAGAACTCAATTCATCAATCACTACCATATCCCACTTGAAATAGGGACTACATTGTTCCACCAGCCAAGGTAGGTTTTCACGATTGACGATATAGATATCCGCATCTTTCTGTAGAGCTACCATTCGTTGCTTGGGAGTACCAACTATTTTCGAATACCGTAAGTGACGCAACTCAGACCATTGCTCAATCTCATCACTCCATACTGTATTTGCGACTCGAAGCGGGGCAATAACCAAAACCTTTGTGACTTCAAATCGGTCAAACATCAATTCATTCACTGCAGACAAGGTTGTAGCCGTCTTTCCCATCCCCATGTCTAGGATGACTGCTGCATGAGGGTGACCCATGATGAAGTCCTTGGCGACTACCTGATAGTTATGTAATGTCAATTTCATCTAGCACTTCTCCAATCATCTCAATGCGGTCAATGACATAGACCTTAAAGCCTAATCGCTCGAATAGTTTATGTCTTGACCCTTGTAACTTCCTTGGCTTTTGGTCAGGAGCCTTCACTTCCGCCAAGCCAAACTTGCCATTGGGTAAAAACACCAACCTGTCTGGCACACCAGAAAAAGATGGAGATACCCACTTAGGACAAATCCCTCCTCGAGCTTTCACAGACTTCACCAAAGCTTGCTCAACGTACTTTTCTCTCATCGTTCTAAATCCTTTCGTCAAATTGAAGTGTGTAGGTCTAGTGCAGTCATTTCCAAAACTCCCCTTATAGGCTTTTTTTATAGTAATTTTTGCTTATAGGATAGTTTTAGAAAAGACCATAATAGACCTACACAAAATCAAAAAATGTCACTCATGTTGGTCGTTTTAAGCATTTATCTGAAACCTCATTCAAAATAAGTTCCAACCTTTCAGTCAACGACCTACACACCTAAAATAATCAAATACCTCTATTGTGGAAGTAAGTTGGCTAAAAATGTTGGTCATTAATCTAAGAAATCATAGCCATCATCAACCAATTTCAAACCAAGAATGAAGTTACCTTTACTTGTCCGTTTTCGTTTAAAACCTGCCTGATCAAGAGCAGAATAAAAATCGGTCGTACTGCGTGTGTACTCCATGTTTTTGGCGCAATAGGCACGATACTGACTGTAAAGTTCTCCTGATTTTTCTGACAACTGATCACCAACTTGACAACAATCGCTAAGAAAATGTCCCAACCAGTCATTGGCTTCTCGGTAAGCTTTGACGGAAGCTGATACGGCAGTTGGTACTTTTGTTTTGAAGTTCGCTTTGATGGCTTTTTCTGCACCTTCTATAATCCAAGACATGATTGCTGGTGCTGCATTGTCGTACAGATAATCCGCAAAGTTTTTGATGTCAGAGCGACCAGTGATTTTGGCGTTAAACGGGATAACAACCAAACGTCGCCAAGTTCCATCATCGTTCGCCCCTACTTTAGGCAGATGGTTAGTGTAAAGAACCAGCGTGTGTGAGGGCACGAAGTGGAATGGATCCTTGTACTTCTTCTCTGCTTGGATTTCATCTGTTGAGGTAATCTGCTTAACAACCGCAGTATTGAGTCGCATCCCTTCTGCCATTTCAGAAGCAATGACCAGACGTTTCCCTTTAAGCTCAGCAAGCTCAGGACTGACATTACGCTTGTTTGACATAGTTAAGGCATCCGCAGATAATTTACCTGAATAGCTCCCTAGCACACGAGCGATGGTATTCCAAAAAGTAGACTTGCCGTTCGCTCCGCCTCCATAGGCAATAATCATGTGTTCCTGATAGACCTTACCGATAGCTGCCATACCAATAATTTCTTGAACATAGTCAATCAATTCTTGGTCATTACAGAAAAAGGTGGCTAAAGTTTCCTGCCATAATCCCATTCCCTGATCACTAGGGGAGACTGCGGTTATTTTTGTTATGTAATCTTCAGGATTGTGTTCTTGTTGCCCATTTATTCCTTTTCGTAAATCATAGGTAGCCTCTGGGGTATTGAGTAATAAGTCATCACTATCTAATTCTGACAATTCTACTGAAAGCATTGGTTTAGCTGTATTATAGACAGCCATCAAATTCTTATAGTCACGATGTTTCATGACAAATTTATGAAACTCTTTGGCAGCTAGATAGGCTTTTAAATACTTCAATTGAAGTGGAGTTTCAACTGCTTTTTCTAGATGTTTTCCTCCAGCCTTAATGGTCAATTCATCAATACCTGAAGACTGAAGTTGTTTTTCTGCAGTTTCCAAGAATGCATTCGCTTCAGCAAGTTGTTCATCGGTAAAGTGTACAACTGCACCTAATGCCAACTGTTTATTCTCACGCCAGTGAGTTCCGTCATAGTAAAGATAGTCCGTTGCATTGGTATATGCGAGCCTGTTCGCATACTCTCTAGCAAGAACTCCCGCTTCCCCAACATCAGAGTAATCATCTGGTTTTAATGTTTCTCTATTGAAAGCGTCGGGAGCCACGTAGCCTTTAGATGTTTTTATAGTTCTATTGTAGAATCGCACAGCACTACCCCAGATGGTATCTAACTCTGCTTTATCAAGTGGCGGTACACATTTCTGAGCCTGTTCATCAAAGCCATCTCTTGATTCTTGCGTTACTCCTAAACGTTTTAGAATTTTTGCTGCAAAGACTGACATGGTAGAGTTACGACTGCCTTGCTGGATTGGTCCACTTGGAGGCGTATAGAAGTCTGCATCGAAATCTTCCTCGTCTTCAATAGACACAGCTTGAAACAAATCTTCATCAATAGTTAGCCATGAATCATGCCATATAACCTGTGCATTGGGATTTCCAAAGAAGAATCGTGCCGCATCCTTGGCATTATCATCAAAAAACTTGTATTGATTACAAAGTTCTTCCTTCATTGCTACATAGATGTCTTTATCCGCTACCTCTTCAATCTGAAAATAGATGTGAAACTTCGGTCGAGGTGCTTTGCCACCTTTAGCCTTCAAATGACTTCTACTGGTGACCAAGGCAAAATTGTAATCCGCAAAGATTTCTTTTAATCGTTCTACAGTTATCCATTCATCAGGATTTTCTGTGTGATCATTATCAATATCCATGACTAACACATCTGACTTGATAAAGTTGACATTGGAGCGAGTATTTTGGACAAAAAGACCTGCCACATGGTCGAATTGAGCTACGTTTTGTAAGATAGCTTTATCAGTGATAGTTACCATATTTGGATAGACCGTAGTTGTTTGTATTCCTGTCTGTCCAGAATGAGATAGGGTAAATTTCATTTGATATGCCTCCGTCTTTAGTTTTTAAATTAGGAAACTTGCTTCCTACCTTACTAAGTAAGAAACAGAGATGATTTTCCGCACTTCCGAAAATTTTATTAGAAAAATAAAAGTTTCCTATTAAATGCACAGGAAACTTTTTTATGTTCAAAAAATTATAGTGAGAAGCGGAAAAACATCTCTTAGATCTACTTAGTAAGATGTAAGGGATAAAAATATTCCTTACAAAACGGAAAAATCATTCGAAACCTTACTTAGTAAGATAGGAGGACCCAATATGGCAAACGAACCATACATCGAACCTGATGATGATGTTGCTGATACTCTCATCGCTATCAGCGTCATCTCAAAACTACTCGCTCGTAAAATAAAGGAGGAAGAAATCAATGCGCAAAATGAAAGAACTGAATAGACTGATTCATGATATGGAAGAAACCGCAAAGTACTACCTTCGATTGGTAGATGAATTCAAGAAACTCCTCTCTTCTGAGGAAGAAACGATAACAAAACCTGATCAATCTAAACCAGAATCACAAAAGGAAATTCAATTGGAGGATGTCCGTGCTGTACTTGCCACGAAAGCAAAAGATGGCTATAAGGAAGACGTCCGTGCTCTTCTAAATGCTTACGGTGCTTCTTCACTCTCAGCACTTGACCCAAAACACTTTGCGGCTGTTCTTGAAGAAGCTGGAGGAATTGGTAATGACTAACCACGCCATTCTATCCGCATCTGCATCACATCGTTGGTTGAACTGCCCACCATCTGTTCGTCTTACAGAGGAACTTCCAGACACAACATCTGATTTTGCTCTTGAAGGTACGGATGCTCACGAGTTATGTGCTTATCTAGTCGAGAAAGCTTTAGGGAGGAATGCGCGTGATCCAACAGAAGATTTAGCATTTTACAACGATGAAATGCAGAATTGCGCAGAAGAATACCGCAACTATGTGATGGATCAAGTTGAGAAAGCCAAAGGCTACTCTCGTGACCCTACAGTTCTTGTCGAACAACGACTTGACTTTTCCAAATGGGTACCTGAGGGCTTTGGAACTGGGGATTGCATCATCGTGGCAGACGGACTTCTACAGGTTATTGATTATAAGCACGGACTTGGTGTTCTAGTAGATGCAAACTACAACCCGCAAATGATGTGTTATGCCTTGGGTAGCATTGAAATGTTTGATGGACTTTATGATTTTGATAAAGTCACCATGACCATCTTTCAACCACGAAAATATAACATTTCTACCTTTGAGATGGAAAAGACTGAGTTGCTTGAATGGGCTGAAAACGTGCTCGCTCCAAAAGCTGAACTTGCATTCAAAGGTGAGGGGGAGATACAATCTGGTAAACACTGCCAATTCTGTAAACTCAGGAATGTCTGTCGAAAACGTGCTGAGGATAATTTGGCACTAGCCAAGATGGAGTTTGCGGATCCAGCTTCCCTTAATAACGAGGACATTGCTGATATTTTGCCTAAACTAGATTTGTTGATTTCATGGGCAAACGACATCAAAGCTTATGCTTTAAATCAAGCAACAGATGGACATCCTATCCCAGGATACAAACTGGTTGAAGGTCGCTCTGTTCGTAAATTCTCAGATGAGTCAGCCGTTAGCCAAGCAGTGATTGAAGCAGGCTATGACCCTTATGAGAAGAAACTGCTCACTATCACGGCCATGACTAAGTTACTTGGCAAGAAAACTTTTAACGACCTACTTGGTGGTCTCGTAATAAAACCAAGTGGTAAACCAACACTCGTTCCAATTGACGACAGCCGTCAAGAGATGAACCTAGCAAAAAATGAATTTAAAGAGGAATAAATATATGACAACTAAAGTAATTACAGGACCAAACACTCGCTTCAGCTACTTAAATGCCAACGAGCCAAAATCTATCAATGGTAGCACTCCCAAGTACAGTGCCTCACTCATCATCCCAAAAGTGGATACAGTCACCATTAACAAAATCAAAGCTGCTATTGAGCAAGCATACAAAGAAGGCGAATCAAAGCTCAAGGGCAACGGTAAATCTGTACCTGCATTATCTACTCTGAAAACTCCCCTACGTGATGGTGACCTTGAACGACCTGATGATGAAGCATACAAAAATGCTTACTTTGTAAATGCCAACTCTCCACACAAACCTGGAGTTGTTGATGGCAATCGTCAAGAAATCATTGATACTTCAGAATTGTACTCTGGTATCTATGGTCGTGCTTCTATTACCTTCTATGCTTTCAATTCAAATGGTAATAAAGGTATTGCTTGCGGTTTGAATAACTTACAAAAATTGCGCGATGGTGAGCCACTCGGAGGACGTACTCGTGCTGAGGATGATTTTGCGACTGAAGATGATGATGACTTTTTGAACTAGAAAGAGAGAATTAGATCGATGATGTATACTATTTTAACTTGTACTATTATGGGACTCTGGGTGCTTATCGGACTATACTTCGGGTACATGACCATTAGAGATGACATTCGAAATGAAATAGAACGAAAGGCAAAGCAAAATAAAGAAAAACTTAGCCAAACACCACTCAGTCGAAAAAACAAATAGAACTTTAGGTGGCAGTACTTCTGTCACCTTTTTAGGAAGGACAAACTATGCCGATAAAAGAACTCAGCATTGACATCGAAACCTATTGTGAAATTGACTTACGAAAATCTGGTGTATATCGCTATGCAGAAGATGACAGTTTTGAACTCCTTCTGTTTGCGGTTTCTGTCGATAATGGACCAGTAACTGTTTACGACTTACCTAAAGAGAAATTACCCCAAGATATCCTTGAGAACTTGGTGGATGATAGTGTCATTAAATGGGCATTCAACGCTTCATTTGAGCGAATTTGTCTATCAAACTGGCTCAAGAAACATCATCCTGAGTTCTTATCAGATGGATTTCTCTCCCCAGTTTCGTGGCGGTGTAGCATGATTTGGTCCGCATATTTAGGACTCCCACTTTCCTTAGAAGGGGTTGGAACAGTTCTCAAACTCAAAGACCAGAAGATGAGAGAGGGGGCTGACCTCATTCGCTACTTCTGCTTGCCTTGTAAGCCAACCAAAGTCAATGGGGGACGAATTCGTAACTTTCCTCATCACGCACCTAACAAGTGGTCTACATTTATCGACTACAACAGACGTGATGTTGAGGTCGAATTGGCCATCAAGGAACGGGTGAAAAACTTCCCAGTACCTAGCTTTGTTTGGAATGAGTACCACCAGGATCAGATTATTAATGACCGTGGTATTGGCATTGATTTGGATTTTGTCAAAGCTGCTATCAATCTTGATGCCAATAGCAAAGCCAAAATTCAAGAAGAGTTAAAAGCATTAACAGGTCTTGAAAATCCCAACTCTGTTCTGCAGATGATTGGCTGGTTACGTGAACATGGAGTAACTACTGATTCTCTAGATAAAAAAGCTGTGAAAGGACTCCTCAAAACGGTTGATGAAACAACTGCTCAAGTTCTCAAACTTCGTCAGCAAGCTGCTAAATCAAGTGTGTCTAAATACCAGGCCATGATGAACTGTGTTTGTAAAGACGGTCGAGCAAGGGGAATGTTTCAATTCTATGGAGCAAACCGAACTGGTCGATGGGCTGGCCGTTTGGTACAGCTTCAGAATTTACCTCAGAACCATCTTCCTGACCTTGAGGAAGCTAGAGAACTTTTCGGAACAGGTGACTTAGAAGCTACTGAGCTAATCTACGACACACAAGATACCTTATCTCAACTTATCCGAACAGCCTTTGTCCCTAGTAAAGGAAAGAAATTCATTGTTTGCGACTTCTCTGCCATCGAAGCTCGAGTACTCTCTCACCTGGCTGGAGAGAGATGGCGGAGTAAGGTATTTGAACAAGGGAAAGACATCTACTGTATGTCCGCTTCTCAGATGTTTGGAGTACCAGTTGAAAAACATGGACAAAATTCCGAACTCAGGCAAAAAGGAAAAATTGCGGAGCTTGCTTGTGGCTATGGTGGATCAGTTGGTGCACTCAAAGCCATGGGCGCCATTGATATGGGACTATCAGAGGACGAACTCCAACCACTTGTTAACTCATGGCGACAAGCAAATCCAAATATCGTTCTCTTCTGGTGGGATGTCGATAAAGCGGTTAAGATTGCTGTAGAGGAACTACTTCCTACATCTACTCAAAATATTCAATTTGAAGTCAAAAGTGGCATATTGTTCATCACCCTTCCTTCTGGTCGTCAACTCGCCTACGTCAAACCTAAAATTGGTGAGAACCAATTCGGAGGGGAATCTGTCACCTACGAAGGGACTGGAACTGCCAAACGTTGGGAGAGACTAGCAAGTTATGGTCCAAAATTTGTGGAGAACATTGTCCAGGCTATCAGTCGTGATATTCTTGCTTACTCTTTGGAGCAACTGAAAGAGTTTAAAATTGTAGGACATGTACATGATGAAGTAATAATCGAATGCCCAATGGAACAAAAACTTGATAAGATTGCATCATTGATGGGTATTGCACCAGACTGGATGTCTGATATTAACCTTCGTGCCGACGGATACGAATGTTCCTTTTACCAAAAAGACTAAAAAATCGCCACCTCGCAATTGAGATGGCGATTCTGTTATTTATTTAATTCTTTGTAAAGCTCAATTCCTTCTTTCTTAGTATTATTGACTTTTTTATAGCCTGCAGATTTCTGTACTCCTAGTTTTTCAAAGATTTCCTTATTTTCATAACCATCAAATAGCATTTCCAATATTTCTGGTGCTTGAAAGTTTGATTCTGCAAGTTTTGATTTCAAAAACTCAAATTGATCCATGAATAGATAAAGTTCAATCCCATCATCGATAACTGGTAAATCTTGTTTCTCTGTGAATGCTTCCAATGATGAAATCTTAGGGGAATTTTTACTAGGCTTACGAAAATCTTTGAGATAATCATTAACTGAGTTATTATACCACCAGACCATCTGTTCATAGTCCTCTTCTGAGACAGGAACAAATGCAGTGAGTATTGGAATACCCATAATTCGACATTGACGAAACGTGCCACGTAGCAAACCTGAATGGCGTGAAGTCATGTAATAATCCTGCACGAACATAGGTGCTAATACTTCACTTTCAGTTGGTTGTACTCCAGTTGATGAAGATTGAGCTTGGCAGTAGTTGAAGAAGTTGACATTGATTGTCATGATAAATTGGCTTCCCAGTTAATACCGAAAGCACACATGACAAATCAAGGCATGCAAAAAATATTCTTGACCGCATAGTTACTTTCCTCTATGTTATCGGTCAGCTAACCTCACAGACTGACTGTGCACTCTCACACCATGACTTTGAGGTTCGCTATGATCAGTAGCAAATCATGGTATGAGATTACTTTTAGTCTAGTATCTCATGGAAAATAAAAAAGAAAATAGCAAGATTCTGACACGGTCAAAACCTTGCTATTATGCAATTTTCTCCCTAAAACACAGAAAATATCACAGAAATAATATAAAAATCGTGTCAACATTGTGACACGATTACTTGATAGATATTCCCCTTTTTGTTAAAAATTGTTTTGCAGCCGCTACAGATTGTCCTTGGAAATGGTTAAGTAGGTATTGGTAAGCCATATCTTCTTTATCACCATTTTTTATTTTAAAGTTTGAGAGCGATAACAGATGCTGATTAATAAAATCAGGTAGCTCAAGATACACCAATACCAATACAAAGAGCTGTAAACTACCACCCGTTCCTTTAAACAGTCGTTTAATCGTTGATTCACTGGAATCTACTGCTTCTGCGATTTGGGGGAAAGTTTCTTCTTGATAATCTTTTACTTTATTCATTGCTTCAGTGAAGTCATTTGGCAATTGTTTAAACAATGTAAATTCACGATTTCGTTGCTCCGTTTCAACTTCAAGCTTTCTTTCATCTATAGAATATTCAATCCCATGTTTGTATGAAATCTCAAATTTATACGAGCTAGGATGTAAAAGATATAATGTAAAATCTTCTTCAAAACCCATTTCCTCATATTCTTTACGCTTAATGTCAAAAATAATCGCATACTCATCTAATTTCTCAAGAGCTGCTGGCGATATCAAAGGATACTTAATAAAGTACCAAACTACTTCTGGACTATTAATAACCACATGTCCGTCAACATAGATATAACGTTTAGAATCAATCAATTCTCGAAAATTACTATCGGAGGCATATAAATCAAACATTTGTTGTTCTGAAATAGTTAGAGTCTGATTGTGATTTACTTTTAGTTTATTAAAAGCATAATTGTTAACATATCGACCATCTACAAATTCCAAAACCCCACGAACTTCATCAAATCCTAATTCAATCAATCTTACTCTTGCTGACTGTTTTGAGACATGGAAAAAATCTGCCAACTCTTCAATAGTAATTTGAAGAATATCTAGCATTCCAGTACGTTTGTTATGTTCTGCAATCTCAGTAATTAATTCTAATGCTTTTTTACAAAATGTACTTCTTGGCATCAAAATTCTAGGTGGAACAACCTTCGCTTGTTTTTCTATCCACATTCTAGCATTCTTAAAATCTTTATCTCTACTCTTATAATCATCTTGCGAAAGTAAAAATTCCTTCATCATTATGTGTGGTCTGTGTCTATATTGATGATATGCCTCATGAATGAGTGTTAGGTTTTTATTCCCTTTCACAAATTTACTTGCATCATAAATCACCGTTCCTTCAGAAACAACCAAACTCTTGTAAGAATTGTAAGTATGGTCATATACCCTAGCTATTTCTGACCTAAAATGACTTTGACCACGAATGCTACCATCAGGACTTAAGGGGCTTTCCAGCAATGTCAGTCCAAGACTATTTATTGCAATTAGAGGGTCAATAGGTTGCGGTAGCTTCAATGCAGAACTATAAAAAGTATTCAAAAATTGTTCTGCTTCTTCCTCGTATTTTGTTTGATACATATAGGGAAGTAACGTAGAATCTAGCTGTGTTTCACTATCAAACTTTACTTTTCGATGTTCACCAATTTCTACTAGCGACATTATAACTTCATCATCAAAGAATAACAGATATTCAATCGTATGTTTTCTTTGGATATCTCTTATCTCTGTCTTATCTTTACAAACAAACTCGAAATGTGTTTCTGAGGTCACATTAACTAATAATCGAATAGTTCGATAATCTTTTTGAAACGGAGTAACTTTAATATACTTTATGTTTGGAAGTTCTTTTGAAAACACTTGCCAGCTCTCAACAGTGGTTTCTATCTTAGCTTTAATATCCAATAAAATATTACTATGAATATCTGATTTAATTTGATTTGTAAATTTTCTTTTAATATATTCTGTAATCGGCATCTTACAACCTCAATTCCGTTGCTTTATAATGCAACATGATATTGGGAATATTATATCAAAAATTGTTAAAAAAATCAGCACATTATTCTATTACAAGAAAATTTGTGCTAATGTTACTTTAGATATGATTCAACTACTAAAACCAGAAAAACGATATATTTTACATATAGAATGAATGAATACTAAGCAGATTTTGCATCTGAATAATCTTTTGTTGCAAAGTTTGATATTTTTGATATAATCGTTGCATAATAAAGCAACAAAGGTGGTGCGTCATGTTTTCTGGAATTCGTCTTAAAGAAAAAAGAATTGAGAGAAAATTTAATCAGTCTGAAATTGCCTATAAATTAGGTATCAATAGAGCTTCTTACAGTAAGTGGGAATCAGGTAAATCAATCCCAAATCAGAAAAATCTCTCAGCTATAGCAAAAATCCTAGATGTCCCCGTCACCTATTTCGAATCAGAATACAATATTGTCAATAATTATCTTCAGTTAACTCCCGGTAACCAGCTAAAGGCAGAGGACTATGTTGAGGAGCTTCTTCTATCCCAACAAACTTCAAACGTCATTCCACTCTTCTCAGTACAGGTACTATCAGATATTCAATTATCTGCTGGCCTGGGAGAAGGATTCTTTGACGAGTTTGAAACTGAAACTGTCTACTCCGATGAGGAACAATACGGCTACGATATTGCAGCATGGATCGAGGGAGATTCCATGGAGCCTGTCTATAAGAGCGGTGAAGTCGCACTTATACGCTCGAACGGTTTCGACTATGACGGGGCTGTTTATGCATTATCATGGAATGACTCAGTTTATATCAAAAAACTCTACCGTGATGAGGATGGATTTAGAATGGTTTCACTGAATAAGAACTATCCAGAGAAGTTCATCCCTTATGAGGATGAACCAAAAATTGTTGGTCTAGTTGTAGGCCACTTCATGCCTGTAGAGGGAGTATAGTCATGAAGCTAAAGGATATTTTAGAACTTGGGACGTATGGTTTCAATCCGGACTGTAAAGTCGAAATTTTCAATATGGACAACTTTGAAGAGCGACTAGAAAATGAAGGATTCGATGAAATTCTTATTCCTCAAAATGATGACGTAACAATCTATCCCTACGCATTTTTGATTGAGGATTCTATTTTGATTGCTATGACCGAGGAGGATGACAATACCAATGAATGTTAAAGAAATGATTTACATCAAAGACGAACGTATTATCTTCACCCCTGACAAATTTGAATACGACATCACAGATTACATCGGTGAACTTATCGAAGAGCTAGAAAAACTTAAAAGGAGATAATCCTATGGGCTATATCGACTATTCTTTTGAACCTCAAAGTGACATAGCCTTCCTCGATATGAAGTCCTTCTACGCTTCGGTAGAATGTGTGGATAGAGGTTTGCATCCGCTCTACACATCACTGTGTGTCATGAGCCGTGCAGACAACTCGGCAGGATTGATTCTCGCTTCTTCTCCTATGTTTAAGAAAGTCTTCGGTAAAGCAAATGTAGGTCGTTCCTACGACTTGCCATTTGATATCAACACTCGAAAATTCAGCTATCAAAATGCATGGAAACAGGGAATTGAGGTAACACCAAAGTATAAATCGTTTATTGAACACTGGGCAAAACGTACACTCATCGTTCCTCCTCGAATGGACAGATATATTGAGAAGAATCTAGAGATTCAGCATATCTTTCAAGACTATGCTGCTCCAGATGACATTCTCCCCTATTCAATCGATGAAGGCTTTATTGACCTTACTAGCTCACTCTCTTACTTTATTTCTGATAAGTCAATGTCAAGGAAAGATATGTTGGATAATGTTTCGGCTATGATTCAAAGGGATATTTATCGCAAAACAGGTATTATCTCAACTGTGGGAATGAGTAATTCCAACCCTCTTCTAGCTAAACTAGCTCTTGATAATGAAGCTAAGAAAACTGCTACAATGAGATCTAACTGGTCATACGAAGATGTAGAAACCAAGGTATGGGCCATTCCAAAATTAACAGACTTTTGGGGGATCGGTAGTAAAACCGAGATTCATTTACAAAAACTTGGTATTCATTCAATCAAAGAATTAGCCAATTTCAATCCTGATATTCTCAAAAAAGAATTCGGTAAAGTCGGTGTTCAACTTTGGTTTCACGCCAATGGAGTTGACGAGAGCAACGTCCATGAACCCTATAAACCAAAATCACGAGGATTGGGTAACTCACAAGTACTTCCTAGAGATTACAGAACCCAAAGAGAAATTGAAATCGTATTAGCTGAAATGGCTGATCAGGTTGCTAATCGACTGCGTTCGGCCCATAAGAAAGCAACTGTTGTTTCAATCCATATTGGCTATTCTAGGACTGAGATGAAAAAATCTATAAATGCACAGAAAAAAATAGAACCAGCAAATCTCCCAAAAACAATGGTAAGTCATGTACTTGAATTATTCCGAAAGAAATACACCTCTGGTGCAGTGAGACAAATTGGTGTATCTTATAGTGGCTTTGTAGATGAAAGCTATACTCTACTATCTCTCTTTGATGATGTAGAACAAATTGAAAAAGAAAATAGACTTCAGACAGCTATTGATGTTGTCAGAGAACAGTTTGGCTTTTTAGCCATACAAAAAGGAACCGTCCTAACTGAAGGTTCCAGAAATATTGAACGTAGTAAACTTATCGGCGGTCATTCCGCTGGTGGATTGGAGGGATTAAAATGATTGACCGTTCATACTTACCATTTCAGTCAGCAAGAGAGTACCAAGATACTAAGATGCAAAAATGGATGGGCTTTTTTCTATCTGAGCATACATCAGCACTCACTGACGATGCAAACAAAGTAACGTATATGTCAGATTTGTCACTGGAGAAGAAATTATTACTCCTCAGTCAGGTGTATGCTGGGCAACTGAACACGCGCATTCATGTAGTTGAAAAAAACAATCGAGTTTCCTATACTGGAACAATACCAAGTCTGACCAAAGATTTCATATTAATAAAAACTACAACAGGTCACATTAATTTGAAATTAAAAGACATTGTTAGTATTGAACTTGTAGAGGAGGTGCTCTATGAATCAGCTTGAATTTCAGCGTAATCACCTGCAAATGGACTATTATAGCGAGAGCTACCAAGATTTTGAACGTGACTTCTACCGCTACTCCAACATGAATATTCCATTGACCTTCCTGACTGATGATATCCTCAAAACAATGGCGACTTCTCGTAAGAATTACTTTGTCCTAAATAAGGAAAAAGCTAGAGATAATCGTGATCACTTCTTCATATTTGAAGTAAGTACCGTAGATGAGAATCCGCTAATCTATCATTATACATATAAGAAAACTACAATATATTTAGCAGAAAAATAGGAGCAGTTCAATTGACTGTTCCTATTTTTAATATTCATAAAATCTAAAGTCTTTATACTCTTTAACAATGGAGTCGCCAACCAGAACAGACTATACTGACCAGCGACTACCTTAAATTTAATGTTTCAGATTTATTTTCTTATCTCTAATTTCATAAACTACATCTGCTACATTTTCGAGTAATCGTTTATCGTGGGTGATAAACACGATAGTTCCGGTGTACTCCTTCATTAGTATTTCCAAAGCCTCTAAACTTGGTATGTCAAGGAAGTTACTGGGTTCATCCATTATTAGGATGTTATATCTACCCATGAGCATTTTAGCAAGCAACAATTTTATAATTTCTCCACCGCTTAAAACAGATAAACTTTTTCCAATATCGTTCTGTTTGAACCCCATAGATGCTAGCACTGAACGAATTTCTGATATATTGTAGTCACAATCCTTCTGCATAAACTCCATAACATTCTGATTACTGTTGTACTTGTAACCATTCTGTGCAAAGTAACCTATTTTTGCCTTAGGCGAAATAGAAATTCCTTCTTCATGGTTTAAGATCATTTGGATTAAAGTTGTTTTTCCGATTCCATTACCACCAGTTAACGCCACTTTTGCTCCTAACGGAATTTGAAAAGATGCATTTTCAAAAAGAGCCTTATCCCCAAATACTTTATTAATTTCTGCACCGACTATAGGGTATGGATTATGGAGCTCCAATGCTTTACTTTGCCTGAAACGAATTCTGCGAATGCCTTCCGGAGCTTCTACTTTTCCTAAGGCCGCAATCCTGTGCTCTAGGGTTTTAGCAGCATTATACATCTTTTTTTCCTTACTTCCTATTGATTTTTGATGAGCTAAACGCCCTCCGCCTTCAGTACTTTTTTTCTTTGAAGAACCTTTTGCCTTCTGTTCTATTTTACGAGCCTGTTTTCGCTTTTCCTCCGCAGCCCTTTCCAATCGAGCACGTTCCGCAATAAATTGTTCGTATTCTGCAGCTTGTCTCTTACGTTCTTCCTCTTTCTGACGAAGATAATCAGAATAGTTTCCCCAATACTCAGTGATTTTGCCATCTTTCAGTTCCCATATTTTATCTACTATTTCATCAAGAAAATAGCGGTCATGGCTAATAACTAACAGTGCACCTGTAAAATATTTTAGCTGTCCTATTAGAAAATCAATTCCTTCACGGTCTAAATGGCTCGTAGGTTCATCCGCTAAAATACCATGAACCTGTGCCGATAAGGCCTGTGCTATTTTAAGCCTTGTTTCTTCACCACCGCTCATGGTCTGTATATTTAATTGCTCAACACCTAGCTTGCCTACAAGCGCAAAATCTTTTTCCTCCTGCAGAGTTACTTCGTCCAACTGGGGAATATAGGCAAGTTCACCCAGATGATTCATTTTACATCCTGGGGGAATTAATTCTCCTAAAAGTACCTTGAATAAAGTGCTTTTTCCTGCACCATTTGCTCCTACTAAACCAATACGGTCATAATCATATACTTCTAATTCATTTATATCTAAAACATCGTGTCCTTTGAATTCCACACGAATGTCTTTTGCTTTTAATATTAATTCCATAACATTTCCTCCTGTCTATAATCGCATGCTTTCATTTGCTTGTACGCAGGAAAAACCCTGCGATTTTAGCAGGAAGAATTACATGAAAATAAGATACATAAATATCCCTCCAATATTGTTTATTTTAAATCTAATTTTCTAATCTCATTTATCATTGGGCAAACTATTGCAATGCAAATAATTAAAATACCTGATAGTAAAAACCAATGATTTACACCGATTCTATCAGCAAAGAGTGCAGAAAGAATTAACCCAATTGGCATAGCAAGTGACATGATACTTCCGGTCAAAGAAAATACACGTCCTAAATATTCAGGCTTAATTTTCTCCTGAAAAAGAGCTGTTTGCACACCGCTATAAAATGGCACCGAAAGCCCCATTATTGCACAGCAAACTACGAATATTACAAATCCATTTGGAGGAAGTATTCCCGAAACGGCTAAACTGGTCCCCATTATAAAAAATGAACTTGTTATTAGTAATACATGCTTTTCGAAGCCCCCTAATCTTCCTAATAATAAGCCTCCTGCTAGCATCCCAAATGCAAAGGAAATTTCCGTAATAGAAATATGCACAGGCGTTCCATTAAAGTGTTCCATGCTTATTAAAGGAAATAGTGCATTGATTGGCATATAAACAAAAGTATATAGTGTTCCTAAGAGTAATAAGGCAAACAATCCTTTGTTTTGTCTCAGAACCACAACTCCTTCTTTCATCTCTCTTATGAAATTTGGTTCTAAACTTTGCACTTGATTACCCAGCTTAGGTATACGTACAATTGCTACCGTAATAGATGCAATCACAGCACCCAATACATCGATGGCAATAATAGCATTTAGTTCCCAAACGGAGTATAAGAGTGCTGCAACCGCCGGACTAACAATATAGCTTATAGACTGCAAAGACTGACTATAGCCTGCACATTTCGTAAGCTGTTCTTCTGGTACTAAAAGTGGCGTAACCGCATTGAGAGCCGGGGTGTGAAAAGCTGTTCCAATGCTACGGATAAACAATACTATCATAACCATCCAGACAGGTAGCTCCATATAGAATGCAACAATAGTAAGCACCGAACCAGCTGCTGCGATAATTAAATCAGCACCAATCATTATCTTCTTCCTATCATGACGATCCACTAGCACACCAATTGCAGGTCCAAAGACCGCATAGGGTAAAAAACCTAATAGTGAAGCCATAGACAAGACCATCGCGGATCCAGTTTTTTCTGTAAGGTAAAAAATAATCGCCATTTGCAAGATGGCACTAGTGATTAATGATACTGCTTGCCCTGCCCATATTGTATAAAACTTAAGTTTCCAATTGTTGTATTTTTCCATTTATATTATCTCCTGCATATTATTTTGCTTAAATTTCTATTTTGAATAGCATTATAGGCAATAAAAAAATGCAGGCCTAAATCCACAATGTGGCTTTTGGTCTGCATACATACAATTTGGAAACATTCATATTAAAGACATAGTTAAATAAAGGTATAGTTAAATAACCAATATCCTCACCGTAACTAATGAATGCTCAATATCGTATAAATAAGCACAACAAAAAAGCCTATCATCGGGTATAGATTCTGCTTTTCTTATTGCCAGCTTATCTTAAACGCATTGAGGCTGTCATAGTTTCGGTTCCTCCTACATCTTTGTTTATATCAATTTATAGTATAACACAACAAGATGATATGTTCAATATAAAAGTTATGGAATGAGTCTCATACTTCCAATTCGATGCCAGATTTAAAGGATATGACGAAGTGTTCTTCATAGACTGTAACGCTCTGGATTATCTTCCTTAGTAGCAAGCGATTAGCTTTCACAAAATCTTCTGTTTGTAGTTTTAAAAATTCATCAGGATTTTCTAACTCAACCTCAAAATATTTCATTTTACATTCCCTCATTTCATTTATTGATAAATTGAGTTTACAAAAAAGAGTGGACAATTTTTGTCTACTCTTAACCTTTAAAATAGTTTTTTTTAATCGATTTGAAGTTGCCTAAATTATTACTTATTCGGTAAAATGAAGTATTGCTTTCAACAGATTTCCTTCAACTACACTTCACTTGATTCAAACAAGGTGGGTACATTTCTATTCCCACAAACTCCTTGTCAATGGAAACAATCACGTACCCACAGGGTAAATGGAAATAGAAACTGATAATTTCTAGCTATCACTTCTACTCATTCCAAAAATTTTCTCACTCTGATACTTACCCACCATAAAGCAAAAAGCCTTGCAATCAAGGCTTTCATTATCCCTTTCGTTCAAAGGTTTCTAAGCTTTTACAAGCAGAGCAACACACTCAACCGGTGTACTATTGTCCAAACTAATTTCTAAGTCTTCCTCAATGATTGGAAGCTTGAAATGAATGGCTTTTACCCAACGTCCTGCTTTATTTTTGTCATCATAAATTTCGACTTTTTCAATCAACATCTGACACAATCGCTTCTTGTCGATATCTTCCATGACGTCCATAAATGATGCAAAGTTAACTAATATTTTATAAATATTATCAGCGGTCATTTTATCTTTTAGGATTACCTCTCGTTTAGATTCACTTGTCTCAATTAGCCTTTCTACATCTGCTAATTTATCATAAATAGTATTTAATCTCATATCTAAATCAATTGACTTTTGCTGAAAATGAGGATCTTCAAAATTTAAGGAGTCAATCTGTTGGATTAAATTCATTTTAGTTGCACTTAATTGGCGAAAGAGACTTTTATATTGTTCAATTTCACTGTCTATCCTACTTGTATCAACCTGAATATTTATTTTCTCTTGCAGTTTTCGTGCAAAATCAGGTCTTGAAACTAACTTACTAATGATTGATAATACTTCATGGTCTAAATTTCCTGTTTTAAGCTGTTTATTAAATGTGCACTTATGACCATCTACATGTTTTCTATGTTTACAAGCATAGTAGTAATAGTTTTTATAGTATTCATCTTTCTTATTTTTATTTCGCTTGATACTTTTATTTCCATAAAGCCCAGCATGGCATAATGGACATTTTATCAACCCTGAAAGTATATAGATAGAATCGCCCTTGTTTGGATTCTCACGTTTATACTTATGGGCATTAGCTTCTCGTTTTTTCCTCACTTTTTTCCAAGTCTCATCGTCAATAATGGCTTCATGGATTCCGTCTGTTAGAATATAATTTTCAGACTGCGTGACTTTCGTTTCACCAGAAATTTTATCTCGAGTGCTTTCACGCCGTCCAAAAGCAATTTTTCCATTGTAAACTGGATTGTCTAAGATTCTTGCAATGCCACTTGATGAAAAATATGGAAGCGTACTATTGTGTCGAATTGGTTTCTTTATATCTAGGTTGGCTAAATGCTTGGCAATAGCTATAGTGCCCATATCACTGTTGGCAAATAAATCAAAAATCATCTTTACGGATTCAGCTTCTTCATGATTTACTTGTAATTGACCATTAACAAGGGAATATCCTACAGGCGCAAATCCACCATTCCATTGACCAGCTCTCGCTTTTTGTCTACGACCTTCCATAGCTTGAGAAATAATATTCTCTCTTTCCATTTCAGCAACTGCCGACAAGATCGTAATAACTAACTTTCCTGAATCCTTTGAACTATCCAGTCCATCATCAACGCAAATCAGATTTACACCATGAGATTCCATAATAGCTAGAGATTTTAAAGTATCCGCAGCATTCCGACCAAAACGTGATAATTTGAATACAAGTACATAGTCCACCTTATCTTTCTCTGCTTCGATGTCTGATATCATGTTCATAAATTCCGTTCGTCCTAGCATGGTTTTACCAGATTTCCCAGCGTCTTGATAGGTTTTCACAATCTCAATATCAAAAGCATTGGCATATTGCTGAATTTTTGCTTCTTGAGCATCTAATGAAAATCCTTGAACCTGCATAGTCGTAGATACCCTTGTATAGATATAGGCTTTCTTTCGCTTCATTTAATTTCTCCTTGAAAAGTTTGACCAAAAAATACCCTTATAATCTTAAGGGTATTTTAACTCTTTTTAGAAAAGAATACAAGCAACTACTCATCAGTATACAGGTTTTCTTCCTTGATTGGTAAATTTGAGCAATCAATGTTGTCTCCATATTTCAGAAGCATTTCTTCCAAAAATCTCACTAGTTCATCCATAGATGACCTCCAAGTGAAATTATTTGACTCTGATTCCTCATTACAAAAGGCAGAAGTAGTTGCTTGTAGAAATGTAAATCATGTAAGTTCATGATAAACTCCTTCTATAACTCAACTATATTCTGCCATTTTTTGGAAATTATAAAAAAACCGTTAATGAATTTGATATTAGTTTTAATTCCATGCAAAAATCTTCTTACAGAAGGTAAGAAGATTTTAGTTTTAAAACATTGTTAGATGTGTACTAGAAGTATATATACAGTACGATTAAACACAACTCTTGTCAACATTTTAAAAATTATTATCCACTTAAAAAATTGCCTCATTCATCAACTTCATTTCATAAGGAATTAGCTTTGAACTTATTTGCGAAATATTATCCTTTAGATATTGGATAATATTAGGATAACCAGTTAACTCCTCTGGTAATTTTACTTTCTTGACTGCTGAACAAGGTACCCCATAATCAATTAAGAATTGTAATCTTTCATCAACTTGTTCATTTTCTAATAAAGCAGCAAACACGCTATAGTCCCCGCACTTCATTTTTGATTGGCTAAAAACATATTTTTGAATAGAATCAACAACAGCAAGAAGCTTGGGAATCTCAAAATTTGCATCAGTTCTCTGAAATTTCAGCATATAATCGATAGCCCGATCCAAAGGATCTTTCTTATTTTTTTTAACATAGTAATCGTATTGTTCATAAATCAATTCTTTGAATGATAGATTTATATATTTCAAGGCTGTTACTGCTTTATTTTGACTATAGCCATACTCATCTCTATGCTTCAGGTACTTATATCCTAAAAATAATCAGTTCTATAATAAATTAAAAATCGTGTTGGTAGAAAAATCGTCTACTTCTACCAACACGATTTTACAAAGAGCCAGTACTTACATCTCTTTTTCTCCTGTAAAACTATTGTATCTTGATACTTTAAGGAGTTTCAATCATTCGATCTGTTAACCGTTATTTTTTGGATCTAAACTTAATAACATAGCATTAATGGCGACGATGACTGTTGACACAGACATTAGGATTCCTCCTAATGCAGGGCTTAATGTGATACCAATAGGAGCCAAAATTCCTGCAGCTAGAGGGATAGCTATAAAGTTATAACCAGCTCCCCAAAATAGGTTTTGTTTCATTTTACGAGTTGTTTTGTGTGCTAATTCAATGAATGATTCAATATCTCCTGGATCGGATTGAGTCAATATGACATCAGCTGAATCCAATGCAACTTGAGTTCCAGCACCTACAGCTATACCAACATCTGCTAAGGCAAGAGAAGGAGCATCATTTACACCATCACCTACCATGATAACTTTCTTTCCTTCATCTTTAAGTGTTTTAACTAACTCATATTTGTCTTGTGGAGATTGATTTGATCTATACTCAATCCCTAAAACTTCTGCCGCGCCTTGAGCCGCTTTTTCATTATCACCTGTTGCCATAATTGGTTGAATATTGTTCTTTTTAAGAGCTTTAATTAACTCTTTACTCGTTGGTTTTAATTCGTCCCCTAAAGCTACAGCACCAATGGCATCATCGTTTTCTACTAAGACACTAAGAGTTGCTCCTTTTGGAATATCCATATCAAGATTACGTCCATAGGCTTTTTGACTGATTAATTGGTAACGGTGCCCACCTGCTTTACCCTCTACTCCAGAACCGGAAATCACATCAATCGAATCAAAAGATGCTGGACGTATATCTTGCTGCTCGGCGAACCTTATAATTGATTGAGCAATTGGGTGGCTAGATCCTCCTTCAATACCTGCCAATAAGGCAATGATTTCCTCTTTTGTATATTTGTCATTAAGAAGTTTTACATCTAATACTTTAAATTCACCAGTTGTTAAAGTACCCGTTTTATCTAAAATTATCACATCTGCATCTTGAGCTATTTCTAAGGCTTGGCGGTCTTTTACTAGTAAGCCACGGCTAGCCCCTAAGCTTGTGCTTCGGGCGGTTACCAATGGAATAGCCAGACCCAATGCGTGCGGACAAGCAATAACTAATGTAGTAATAGTAAATATAACTGCCGTTGGGATATCTCCAATAATCATCCACACTACAAAAGCAATTAGCGCGACAATAACAGCAATATAGAAGAGCCACCCTGCAACCTTTTGCGCAATATTTTCTGCCCTGGAAGGCTGACTTTGAGCTTGGCTAATTAAAGTCTGTACTTGAGAGATAAAGGATTGATCACCTGTCTCATTCACTTTAATATAAAGAACCCCTTCTCCATTTGTTGAGCCTCCGATTACTTCATCGCCAGGACCTTTTTTAACTGCTTTTGATTCTCCAGTCAAAAGAGCTTCATTTACACGTGATTCGCCACGCTCGATAGTTCCGTCTGCTGGCACATTTTCTCCGGCTTGAACACGAATTAAATCGCCTACCTGTAAGTCAGCAACTGGACGTATTTCAATTGAATCATCTTCTAACACAACGTGAGCATCTTTTGGTACCAACTTAGCCAATGCTGCTTGTGCGTCTCCTGCTTCTCCAATAGCTTTCATCTCAATCCAGTGACCTAATAACATGATTAATAATAATGAAGCAAATTCAAAGAAAAAGTCCATCACGTGTCCACCCGTTACGTAGGTAATGATAACAGCATAAATACTGTATAAATATGAAACACTTATACCTAAAGAAACTAGAGCCATCATTCCAGGTTCTTTTTGTTTAAATTCGTCAACTGCGCCTTGATAGAATGGACGTCCACCATAAATAATTAATATAGTAGATAAAATAGCTACTACAATATCAGAATATGGAAAAGTAAACTGGAATGGTAGGTCAAACCCAGCCATAGGGGATAAGAGCATAATAATGATTCCTAGTGGCAATGATTTTAAGAAAAGTTCCTTAAAGTTACCGTGATGATGGTGTTCATGCCCTCCGTGATGCCCACTGTGGTCATGCCCACTGTGCCCGCTGTGCCCGCTGTGATCATGCTCAGCATGATGTTCTTGATGTTGATTCTTATGGTCTCCATGTTCTTCCGTGCTTACGTGCTCATGTTTTGAATGATCCATGTCGCCATGATTATGGTGACAGTGGGATAAATGTTTGTTGTTATTGTTCATTTTAAATTCCTCCTTATTCTTAATGATGATGTAAATGACACTCGCATTGTCTTTCTGGACAATTGCAATCCACTTCTTCTACTGCGAAAGATTTTTTTATCTCTAATATTTTTTCTAGTCGATCTATATCATCGAAGCTTAAGACATGATCTTCAATATTATTTATTATTCTACTTTAATTTGTCCCATCATACCTGCTTCTTCATGTTCAAGAATGTGACAGTGGTACATATAACTACCCTTCTTATTAAACTTAACTATAAGTCTTACTTTTTCGTTAGGCTCAATATATACAGTATCTTTCCATCCGCTCTCCTCTGGAGAAGGCGCATTACCGTTTCTTGATAGAATTTGAACCTGGGTGCCATGAATATGGAATGGGTGTCCCATTTCATGCATCATAGATCCTGGGTTTGTAATTTCCCAAATCTCTGTATCTCCAAGCCTCACTGTTTCATCAATTCTATTCATATCAAACTTTTTACCGTTTATTGATACCATGTGACCCATACCTTGAAGCTCAAAACTTCTTATCTTAGTAGCTTGTGCTTCTGACATTCTTTCTATATTCGTTAAAGTGCTAGGTACTTCAGTATCATCTTTCCCATCGCCTTTAACATTAAAGGTCATAATGGCTTCCTTATTACTCATAAGTGATAGCTGCGTTCCCTTTTCATACTTTGAAAAGTCCACTATTATCTCTGCTCTTTCCCCAGGTGATAACATAATATTTCTCTGGCTAACCGGTTTTTCTAAAAATCCACCATCAGATGCTATTTGATAGAATCCATCTCTATTATCTAACTTCAAATTAAAGTTACTTGCATTAGCACCATTAACTATTCTAAATCTCATCTTGACTCTATTAACCTCTAAATTAGGTTTAATAGCTCCGTTAACTATGATAGTATCCCCTGTTGCTCCATCCATCATATTTGTATTATAAATAAAACTGCCGTCCTTGCCAAAGCTTCTATCTTGAATTACTAAAGGTATATCATTTACTCCATATTCCTTAGGAATATTTAAGCTTTTTGATACTTCATCATCCACATAGAATAGTCCTGCTAAACCTTTATAAACTTGGGTAGCAGTATTTCCTCCAAAGTGCGGATGATACCACAATGTTGCAGCCTGTTGATTTACTGTAAAACTAGGCTCCCAAGTTGTTCCTGGTTCAATTCCTTGATGAGGGCCCCCATCCTTTTCTCCTTCTACCTCTAGTCCATGCCAGTGAACTGTAGTTGCTTCTTTTAGCTTGTTATTTACGTGCACATTTACTTGCTCACCTTTACTTACTCTGATGACAGGGCCTAAGAAACTTCCGTTGTAACCCATAGTTCGTGTCTTGGTATTTGGTAAAAATGAAGTTTCTCTTTCTTGAGGTTCTAAAGTAAAATCCGCAATATTAGGATCTGGATTTTTATCCTCTAATAGTGGTGGTATAGGAAGTGTACTTTTTGTTTTACTTGTTTGAATATCTATATTAACTGCACTCTGGTTTATTTTAAAATAACTAATCATTGGTTCTAAAAGTGTAATATATCCAACTGCAGTTAATACGACTGTAAGTCCAATACCTAATAACATATGTTTATTCTTACTCATTTTTATTCCTCCTTATGTTAATGATGATGTAAATGACACTCGCATTGTCCTTCTGGACAATTGCAAGCCACTTCTTCTACTGCGAAAGATTTTTTTATCTCTAATATTTTCTCTAGTCGATCTATATCATCGAAGCTTAAGACATGATTTTCAATGATGCTTCCTATTACATTTCCAACTTTCTTATTGCAAATACGGTTAAAAATATCTTCTGCATAATCCCTTACGGCTTCTTTCTCTACAATATTGGCAGTGTAAATAAACTTTCTACCTTCTTGCTCTGTATTTAGTACGCCTTTTTCAACTAATCGACCTAAGATCGTTTTGATAGTGGATTCTGTCCAGTCCATTTTTTCTTTCAATACAGAGATGACTGTTTTACTAGTTACTCGATCATTTGCCCAAACTACACGCATTACTTCCCATTCAGCATCTGTGATAGAAGTATTAAGTTCTATTGTGCTCATTTTCCTTTCCTCCTTGTCGTTTACAAATGTAAACGAATGTGTTCAAAATAAGTCTACTATTGTAAACGAAATTTGTCAAGTCTTTTTATTAAATTCTCACTTTTTGGGGTCAGTCCCTTAAAACTGAAAGTTTTAAAATGAAATTAGCCATCTACCTATACTGTGAGATGAAGGCTACGACTCATTCTGATAAGTCATCGATTTCATTTGATGACAGGTTTGGAGCTGTTAGGCAAATTTGCCAAGGCTAATCATAGCCTTGCTTTAGCCCAAAAAAGACATCCAAGAGATTTCTCTTGAATGTCTGTAAACGCTGATATAATCGTAGGTCGCTTTGCTTTAAATTATACTTTTTTCTTAAACATTTGATACGAGTAGGTATTTCTTGTGAGTAATTTTCATCAAAAATTTCATATATAATCTCCCTATAATCATGGAAAAGTAGTAAAAATAGTTGTTATCCTAGTTGATTAAAAAAATCTCTGATTTCCTCATCTTTTATAAAATAATATATAATTTTCCCCTCTCTTCTAGTGTCCAAGATGTTTTGATTGGCTAGTTTACGAAGATGGTGGGAGGCAGATGCCATACTGAGATTTAATAAACAGGCTATATCGCAGACACAGAGTTCTTCGACGGCAAGGAGATAAAAGATGATATTTATCTGTTTATTATCGGTAAATTTTGATAAAATGCGAAGTGATTTTTGGACTTTTTCCTTTTCAAGGTAGTTCGTTGCGGTTGTAACATTTTGTTGATTTATAACATCCACTTGACAGATACTATCTTTTTTCATAATTTTTTTCTCCTAGCCTAACACAGCCCATAGCATGTCAAAGCTGTTGTTTTCAATCAGGATATACATCCCCAATCCTAAATAGACAACGGCAATAAACCATCTGCTATATTTTTCCAAAGTTTCTCCAACAGAAGGGACTTGTGACAATTTTTGGGCAGAAAAAACCAAGAGATAAATCATGACTAGAAAGGTCAGTAAAGCCACTATCAAATTCGCTAAATTTAAGGTAGTAAAATATGGGACAAAGACACCAATATTGTCAGCACCACAACTTGCAAAAGTAATCATAGCGACTAGAAAAATCAGGTTTTTATTATCTTTGCTCAAACCTTCTTTGGCAATAGCTTCTCCATCAGAATCTCCTAAAAGCAAAACTTTGAGGCCTAGGAAAATTGGAATCAAACCGAGCAAACCTAAAATCTCTTTACTAGGAATATAATCTAAGACAAATGCAAAAAGCAAACTTAGCAATATTAGACTAACAGAGCCTAGAAATTGTCCTAAATAGATGTTAATGATGTCTTTTCTGCTTTTTCTTTTGGCAAAAAATAACATTAGGATAATAAGTAAGTCTACGGCTGTCCCAGAATACAGGATTATTGAAGTAACAATATTTTGAATCATAAAACACCTCATTCAAATATATTTTTGAATGTATTCTAACATTAAACTTTATAGATGTCAACTTAAAATCCACCAATTAATAATTGCATGTCAATATTTGTATTGTGTAGTTTCAGAAATATATTGTAATTCAAATTGTAGAAAATTACATCAAATATTATAATGAAAAAAGAATCCAACAAAAATTGGACTACCTGTCTCCGGTTGAATACCGGAGACGGTAGCCCTAGGGTGTTTTTATTAAATTCTCACTTTTTTGGGGTCAGTCCCACGACCGTTGATTGAGCTTAAAACTATTTCGATTTATGAGCCATTGGAAATCTCGTATGATGAATATATGTCTAATTGCAAACATTAACTAGAGTAATAGCCTAGTTAATAAGCATGGGAGGGAGTTATAAGCTCTCTCTTTTTTGTCTGCGCTGTTCGCGGACAAATCGCACGTTGATTCGTGCGACGGGCGAAGACCATTTTTTGCTGATAATTTTAGCGCAGCTGAAATTATTTTGTTAGCAAAAGATGGGCAAGCAAAAATTGCGTGAAGCAATTTTTTCGGTGCGTAGTTCGCGCCGATTTTTTCGAGGCCACTTTTGTGGGCCGAAAAAGCAGTGAATTTTTTGAACCGTGAGGGTCAAAAAAGGGGTGCAACCCATAGCCCTCGGCAGAGCGTTTGTAGTTTTGATGAACCGTAGGGTTGTCAAAACTACAAAAACGTTACTTTTTGACAAAAAGTAACAAAAACCTCTGTTACTTGCTTCTCAAATTTTTTAATGAAAATCATTGAGTCTAATTTATTTGGCGAGGAATAGCGGAGCGCCTCGCCGTTGTTCGCTATTCGAGCAATCATAACACAAAATTTTAAGATATTGATAATTTAGAAATTAAGATACCAATCTTAAATAATCACTTTTCTACAAAAATAATGGGGTCATTTATCTATCCATTTTTTAAGTCATAATGGGTAACTTTATAAAACCATTATCTGTTAAAGAATGGATTACTTTATTGGTCCGCTATTTTTGAAAATATGGGCTTCTTTAATTAGTCCATTAATTTAGAGAATATGGACTAGTTTATTCAGCCATATATTATACAATTATGGACTACTTTACTTGGCCTTTTATTTTACAAACATGGATTACTTTATTAGCCAATGTTTTTCAATCATGGAGTAATTTATGAATCCATTATTACAGCCAAAATGGTCAACTATACAAAACCATTAATCGCTTAAATATGGATTACTTAAATAGTCAATACATTTTTCTATAATGGACTCGTTAAGGTGTCAATTTCATTCTAATAGTAAGAGATTGGTCTCCATAGATTTCAGTCCTAAAGAATAAAACATCAGTAATTAATTACTTGGTTCAGGGATAGTTCCCAATAAATTCATTCTCAAATTTTTAAAATGAGTTTTTAAGGCATACTGTATTAAAGAAAAATTTTTAAGGAGTATACGTGATGCCAAAATTAACTATTTCATTTAAAACAAATCCGAGAATGACAAACATTCGACATAATAATAGAGATTTAACAGAAAAAGAATGGAAGAGCCCAGAACATTCACATATTCTTAGAGATAAAAGTCATCAAAATATTGTAGTTAAACAATTAGATATTCGAGAGCTATATGAAAAGGAATTTGGACCTTCTTTGCAGGAATACAATGAAAAGCAGATAAGAAATGATCGAAAAATCAAGGATTATTATAAACATGTTGGTAAACTTGATACCTTAGATCAACAAAGAGAGTTTATCATTGGTATTGGATCAAAAGCGGATTGGGATGAATTACCAGAAGGATATAAACTCAACATAGGGATATATTTAGCTAAATATGCACAAGATTTCGAAAAACGTCATCCACATTTCCGTGTTTATAATGCAGTAGTGCATCTGGATGAAAAAGGTGCTCCGCATTTACATTTAAATGTAGTTCCCATCGCAGACGGTTATAAAAATGGTCTCTCTAAACAGCCCAGCTTTTCAAAAGCATTGAAGCAAGAGGGATTTACAGAAAAAGGAAAATTTCAACTTATGGCTTTTCGCAACAACGAAATTAAAGTCCTTGAGACAATGTTGAAAGAAATGGCAGTCGAACGTAAAAAAGTAGGTACGAACAAGATTAAAGACATGCGTGAATATAAAGAAATGATGGCTGAACTTGAGGAGGAAAAAGGAAAGAAACTGAATGAGATTAAAGCTGAAATCACTTCTGAGGTCTCAAAAGTAGAAAAAGAATTTGCAAAAAAGAAAGAGAAGTTGAATACACTTGAAAAAGAGATTGATAGAAAAACACAATCAATTGAACAATATGATAATGTCATCCATTCAAAGCAAGAGTCTGTTAATAAGTTAGATGAAAAGTTTGAAGCTAAAGCTGATAAACTAGAATTACTATTAGCTCAAGAAAAAGCTATAAATGCTATCAACGAACAATTATTAAAGGATATTGGAATTAAAGAGGATAAGAATTACCTATTTACCAAGGACTTTAAAGTAGAGGAACGTGGACTAATTGGAAAAAAAGAAAAATTTGCAGTTGTACCTTTAAAAATTTTTGAAAAAATGTTATACCAAGTAAATACCAAACCTATGAAACAAATTTTAGACGATTTTATTGATAAAGTCTTTAACAATAGTATTGTCAAAGGATTAAAAAAGAAAATTAGCCAATTGACTGGTGAATTGAAAAGAGCTAGAGTACAACTTCAACATGAGAGGTCAGTACGCATTGCTGAACAAAAAGAAGCGGAGAAAAAAATGGATTCGCTATTGAAGGAAGTGCAGCCTGCAATGAACCTATACGAAGATTTTCAAAACTATCTCACTGAAAATGATAAGAAAAAAGTATTTGAACGCATCGAAAAACACAAAAAATTACACCAAAAACAAATAAGTAAAAATCGCAATACAAATGATTATGAACGTTAAAAAGTGCAAATCAATTCTGCACTTTTTAATTTATTTAATTACTCAATCATTCCAAACCAAGTTAACGCATCGATGATAGCTTGTTCTTTTTTGGGTGGACAATTTGGAACTCTTTGATTTTCTTTCTTAGAGTGATTATAGTTCTCTCGCTCGATTATCCCAAGTTTCCTTTTTACTTGTGCAATGTTAAGGGTAGATACTTTTAATTCAAATTTTCTAAAGACATAATCTTTGATTTCTGAATAAGTGGCATCCTTCTTGACAGAAATATCTTTGAGATCTTCTTCATTGATTTCAAGATCAATATGATGGTTGATATCTCGTTTGGACAATTTCACAACCGCCTCAACGTGGTGCGTATTCGGAAAAAGATCCACCGGCTGTACCTTGGTCAGTTTGTAGCCCAATTCTTCGTAGAGCTTGATATCACGCGCCATGGTGGCTACGTTGCAGGAGATATAGACAAGCTTGTCTGGCTGGACAGAGGCACTGGCTTTGATGAAGCTGTCTGTCAGGCCTTTCCGTGGTGGATCTACGACGAAGACAGTTGGTTGAATACCTTCCTTGACCCAATTTTGCATGGCAGCTTCTGCACTATCGCAAACATAGGTTACATTGGAAATGCCATTTCGCTCGGCATTTTTCAGGGAATCAGCCACCGCTTCTGGAATGACCTCTACGCCGTAGACATGCTTGACTTGCTTGGCAAAGGAGAGGCCAATAGTGCCGATTCCAGAGTAGGCATCGATGACAATATCCTCAGAATCGACCGCCGCAAAGTCAATGGCCACTTGGTAAAGATGCTCTGCCATTTCCGTATTGACCTGATAGAAAGATGGGGCAGAGATCTCAAATTCATTGCCCAACATGGTATCGACAATGGTTTCAGAGCCATGCAAAAGACGAAATTCCTGGCCAAGAATCGCATTAGTGTTCTGATCATTGATGTTTTGGATAATGGACACCAGATTTGGAAAGGCGGTTGTCAAGCGTTCCACCAAGGTTTCTACACGGAAAATCTTTGGACGTGTCGTCACCAAAACCAGCATGAGCTGACCAGAATAATGCCCACGGCGGACGATGATATTGCGAATCAGGCCTGTCTGCTCTTTTTCATCATAGGGCTTGAGATCCAGTTTACGTAGCTGATCACGGGTAAATGCGATGACCTGATCAATCTCTGGGTGCTGGATATAAAAATCTTCAATAGGAATCAAATCATGAGAATTCTTTCTGAAAAAACCTGTTTCTAGCTGTCCATTGACACGACGGACAGGAACGGCAGCCTTATTACGATAGGCAAAGGGACTATCCATACCAATCGTATCTGCAACAGTTATATCTGTCAGACCTGCAATTTTCCGCAGACTGGTTTCCACCTGTTTCTTCTTAAAAGCCAGTTGTGCAGGGTAGTTCAAGTGCCCCAAATCAGCAATCCCCGTTCTTAGATAGGTTAAATCCAAGTCCTGATTGCGGTCAGCTGAGATACTCAACCATTCTTCCACCTTACCAAAACCGATATTCTTTTTGAGCTTGAGAATTTTCATCTTGATACGCTCACCTGGTAGGGCATTGTCCACGAAAAAGACAAAGCCGTCTAACTTGGCAACCCCTTGGCCCTCGTGGGTCAAGTCAATAATATCTACTTCAACAATTTGATTTTTTTCTAACATAGTTCTACTTTCTAAATGAGGTCACGAAAAAAGTGACCGAAGTCACTTTCTAGTATATCATATTTACGGCCAAAGAGCCTCTCTTCTACCGTAAACCAAGTGCTGCAAGCTTTTCTTGGTATTTATAGAAATCAATTTTCAAACCTAGTCCACCATAAACATCATACTCATCTATCCAATCCCCATATTCTGGAATTGTGGTTTGCTCAATCCCATTAGCACCATCTAAGACAGTGGCAATTCCGTCTGTAAAGACAAAACTACCCGGGATATTGGTAGATGTGAGAGCATAGACTTTACCGATTGCCTCCGCACCTGTAAAGAGTTTGCTTGGATTTTTAACCTGTGACAAAATGGCTGCCATAACCTGTTGTTGTCGTCGTGTTCGACCAAAGTCATTCTCATCATCTTTACGGAATCGAGCATAGTTGAGCAGGGTACGGCCATCCATTTGCTGTACACCTTCTTGAATGGTCTGACTTGGCACAACACCATTTTCCATATTGAGATCATCAGGGACATCAACCTCTGTGACATCGTAGCCATTTACGGTTCCAAACTGTGCGTCAATAGTGACTCCGTTTGGAAAAAGTGTATCTATAGCTGTCGCAAAGGTTGAAAAGTCAATCATGGCATAATATTTAATATCAATATCAAAATTCTCTTTTAATACCTGACGAACATTTTCAGCTCCTTGCTGGTTATTTTGCTCACCAAAGGTATAGGCAACATTTAGCTTATAGTCATAGCCACCAATGTCAATCAAAGTATCCCGCATAAAGCTAACCATTTTCACCTTGTTGTCACTGTTATTGACATTCAAGACCATGATAGAGTCTGTTCGGGTAGCGTCTGATGTTTCTCCGACTCGACCATCCGTTCCTAGAATCAAAATATTGACACCATTACTGGTATTTTCACCATAAAAGACCTCACTAGTAGCTTTATTCTCAACAGAAGTATAGCCTTTGAAGGCCATAAAGCCCATGGCCAACAAGACCAAACCGATAGCCATTAAAAACCATTTAAAATAGGTTTTGATGCCTCGCTTTTTCTTTTTAGGCTTAGCTACTGGTTCTTTTTTGGCAAAGAAGGGTTTGCGCATCCGCTCTTTTTTGGGGTATGTTGGCAACTCCTCCTCACCATTTTCCTCCCAGTCGGTCACCACCTGAGCAGATTTCTTCCACTTATCCTTTCCATGGTCTTCATTCCAATCTGGGAGAAGATCCTCATCCTCTTCGACAGGTAAACTACGAGACCGAGATTTTCGTCTGGAAGGTCTCGATTCCTGAACAGGACTAGTTTGCGAACCATAGGTCTGACGCAACTCTAGTTTTTGTTGCAGATAAGCTAACTCTCGCTTTTCCTTGTCGTTTAAATAGTGGATATTTTTTTGTAAATAATCAATTCGTAATTCCTCATGATGACTGAGGATTCCCTTGTATTTGGTCATCACTTTTCCCCTGACTTATTTGATCTGATAGACCATATAGTTCCCTAAAATTTTATAAGAAATCCCCAAACTTGTCAATTCTTTTAAGGCATAGCTGAGCAGTTCATCCTGCTGGTTCTCCGCGTCAATGATAAAGAAGTACTCACCAAGTGCCGTTTTGAGAGGCCGACTTTCAATCTTGGTCAGGTCAATCCCCCGCCAAGCAAAAACAGACATTGCCTTATAAAGAGCACCTGGTAAATTATCTGGCAGAGTTAGCGCCAAAGATACTTTCTTCTCTCCAGCTGGCAATGAAAGCCTCGGTTTGTCCTGCCCCAATAGCCAAAAACGGGTAAAGTTTTGGCTAATTTCCTGAATATCCTGAGCCACAACTTCCAAGCCATACTCATCCGCCGCCGCATGAGGTGCGATTGCGGCGAAGGGGTGTTCGGGATGCTCCGCTACAAACCGTGCCGCGTAGGCAGTACTAGCTGTCATTTCAAGTCGTGCCTGCGGATAATGCTCCTGGACGTACTTCTTGCCTTGAGCTATGGCCTGCGGGTGCGAATAGATAACCTCAATCGGCTTATCTGCACTGGTTGCCAAGAGTTGTTGGGCGATGGGCTGCACAACCTCTGCAACTGCATGAATTTCCGCCTGATGGAAAAGATAATCAATGGTCTCATGAACACTGCCCTCAATGGAATTTTCAACAGGAACAACTGAATACTCTACTTGCCCTGATTCAAAGGCCTTGATGACTTCCGTTATAGTCCCATAAGCCAGCAAATCAGCCTCTGGAAAGGCTTGCTGGGCAACGTGGTGAGTAAAGGACCCGCGAGGGCCTAAGTAAGCTACTTGCATAGAATTTTCCTTGCTACATGTTCTGGACTTAAATCATCCGTATCAATGACGGTATCAGCCAATCCTTGATAGAGAGACATTCGCTCTTGATAGATTGTTTCAAAGTCATCCTTACTATTTTCTAAAAAGAGGGGACGCTGGGATTGACTATCTTGGCTAATTCGCTCATAGGCAACATCAAATGATGCCGTCAATAAGACATTATTTTCCTTATTCTTTTGCAATAACTGACGATTGAACTCTGATTTGACTACACCGCCACCTGTCGACACAAGGCAGTCAGCTGACAAGGCCAACAATTCTTTCAAGACTTCCGTTTCAACTTGACGAAAGGCGGCTTCACCTTTAAGTCTGAAATAATCTGCGATAGACATGCCAATTCGTTCTTCAATGATTTGGTCCATATCGTAAACAGGTAAATTTAGCAAATTTGCAGTAGTGGTTTTTCCTACTCCCATAAATCCAAGTAAAACGATTGGCATAATTTCTCCTAGTCTATCAAACTATTTAAGTGGTCAAAGAAGGCTGGATAGCTGGTATTGATCGCTTCCGCTCTTTCCAAGTCCACTTCTCCATCCTGAGTCAAAAGGGCCGCAATAGCTGCCATCATCCCGATACGGTGGTCGCCAAAGGTATTGACAGTCGCACCGTGCAAGCTAGTTTTTCCATGGATAATCATACCATCTGCGGTCGGATCAATGTTTGCTCCCATACTATTCAGGGCATCTGCTACCACTTGAATACGGTCTGTTTCCTTAACTTTCAGCTCCTCCGCATCCCGAATGACCGTTGTGCCATTGGCTTGGGTGGCTAGGAGAGCAATAATCGGCAATTCATCAATCAAGCGTGGAATGAGGTCGCCAGCAATCTCTGTCCCTTGCAAGTCAGAAGTTTCCACTGTAATGGTCGCAGATTTTGCCAGCTCATCCACATGGGACAGGCTAATCTTGCCTCCCATTGCCTTGATAACATCTAAAATCCCAATCCGTGTTTCATTGATACCGACATTTTCCAGAACGATCTTGGAATTTGGCACCACCAGACCAGCTACTAACCAAAAGGCCGCACTTGAAATATCCCCCGGAACCGTAATCTCCTGACCAGTAAATTCCTGACCACCTCTGATACGAATTTCCTTACCATTGACATCCAACTGACCGCCAAACTGGACAATCATATCCTCCGTGTGATTACGGGTCAACTCTTTCTCGATGATGATACTCTCCCCTTCAGCCTGTAAGGCTGCAAATAGCAGAGCAGACTTGACTTGGGCTGATGCTACAGGGAGTTTGTAGTGGATAGCTTGTAAATTCTTGCTACCCTTGATGACCAGAGGTGGCAAATCACGCTCGGTCTGTCCAGCGATTTCGACACCCATTTGACTAAGAGGAATGGTCACACGGTCCATTGGTCGCTTAGAAAGGGAATCATCACCAAACATGGTCGCTTCAAAGTCCTGACCAGCCAAAACACCTGAAATCAAGCGAATAGAGGTGCCTGAATTTCCCATATCTAGGTGATTTTTAGGAGCTTGTAAGCCTTCAAAACCAACACCATGTACTTCAACCACATCACCTTTATCTTCTATTTTCACACCCAAATCACGAAAAACCTGCATGGTGGACAAAACATCCTCACCACGCAAGATATCATAGACCTTGGTAACACCTTTAGCGATGGAACCAAAGATAATAGAACGGTGACTAATCGATTTGTCTCCCGGTACTCGGATAGTTCCTTTTAATGCTTGAACATTCGTTTTTAATTTCATTTCATTGTACCTCAGAACAGTTTCAGTTCTATTCTAGCATATTTTCAAAGAGTTTTCAGATTTTTTTGACAATTTCAGATTAATTTCTATAAGAAAATTCCTCTTGAAGCATAAAAATATATGTGAAGTTCAGATTGTATCATATCAATCTCAGAATTTCCAGAATTTACTGAAAATTTTATCAAAATGAATTTATTTTAGTTTAAAAATCTTAAAAATAATGGTAAAATTAAGGAATATACCAATGAAAGAGGACTTCTATATTGTTTACAGCAATCAGTAAAAAAATTGACATCAATCAAGTGCGAGAGCATTCTAAACTCTCTCCAGAAACACTTGCTAAAAAACAAGCTCGTGACCGTGAACTTGAAGCCATCTTAAAAGGTGAAGATGATCGTCTTCTCCTAGTAATTGGCCCATGTTCATCAGACAATGAAGAGGCCGTCTTGGACTACGCACACCGTTTGGCCAAACTTCAAGAAGAAGTCAAAGATAAAATTTTCATGGTCATGCGGGTCTACACTGCCAAGCCACGTACAAATGGTGACGGCTACAAGGGCCTCATGCACCAACCTGATACAGATGCCGCACCAAGCTTAATCAACGGTATCAAGGCTGTGCGTAATTTGCACTACCGCGTCATTACCGAAACTGGATTAACAACTGCAGATGAAATGCTTTATCCAGAAAACCTGCCATTGGTAGACGACTTGGTTTCCTACATCGCTATCGGAGCACGTTCGGTGGAAAACCAACAACACCGCTTTGTTGCATCAGGCATCGACGTTCCAACTGGCCTCAAAAACCCAACATCAGGTAACCTCAAAGTCATGTTCAATGGTCTTTTTGCCGCTCAGAAGAAACAATCATTCCTCTTCAATAATACGGAAGTTGAAACATCTGGTAACCCACTTGCTCACGTTATCCTTCGTGGCGCAGTCAATGAAAATGGCAAATATGTACCAAACTACTACTACGATAATCTCTTGGAAACCATTGAACTCTATGGCCAATTTGGCTTGAAAAATCCATTCATCATCATTGATACCAACCATGACAATTCTGGGAAAAATTATTTGGAACAAATCCGTATCGTCCGTCAAACCTTAATCAACCGTGACTGGAACGAATCCATTCGTAACTACGTTCGCGGCTTCATGATTGAATCCTACATTGAAGACGGTCGCCAAGACAATCCAGATGTCTATGGAAAATCCATCACAGACCCTTGCTTAGGCTGGGAAAAAACACAAGAACTCATCCGAGAAATTTACAAGAGATAGGAAAATACTATGGGAATCCACAAACGTAGCATCAGTTTAGACATTGATAAAGTAAAAGAGCTTTCAAAGCTCGAAGGAGACTTTCTGGCTGCAAAAAATCAGCGTGATGAAGAACTGAAAGGCATTATCCGAGGCGAAGATGACCGTTTGCTCTTGGTTATCGGCCCTTGCTCTTCTGATAATGAAGAGGCCGTTTTGGAATACGCACGTCGTCTCTCCAAACTTCAAGAGGAAGTCAAGGATAAAATCTTCATGGTCATGCGGGTTTACACAGCTAAGCCACGTACCAATGGGGAAGGCTATAAAGGACTGGTTCATCAGCCAGATACTTCTAAATTACCAGACCTCATTAACGGAATTGCAGCCGTTCGTAATTTGCATTACCGTGTCATTACTGAGACCGGACTCACAACTGCTGATGAAATGCTCTACTCTGCCAACTACCCACTGGTAGAGGATTTGGTTTCCTACCATGCCATCGGAGCTCGTTCGGTTGAAGACCAAGAACACCGCTTTGTTGCCTCAGGCATCGACATGCCAACAGGTATGAAAAACCCAACTTCTGGTAACTTGACTGTCATGTTCAACGGTATCTACGCAGCACAAAACAAGCAGAATTTTATCTACCGTGATGCCGAAGTTGATACAGATGGCAACCCTCTAGCTCATGCTATCCTTCGTGGTGCCAATACTGAAAAGGGCGGATATGAGCCAAACTACTACTACGATATTCTCTTGAAAACTATCAAACAGTATGAACAATTTGGTCTTAAAAATCCATTTATCGTCATTGATACCAACCACGACAATTCTGGTAAAAACTACCTGGAACAAATCCGTATCGTCCGTCAGACCCTCATCAACCGTGATTGGAATGAAGCGATTCGCAAATATGTCCGTGGTTTCATGATTGAATCCTACTTAGAAGACGGCCGTCAAGATAGCCCTGAGGTATTCGGCAAATCCATTACAGACCCTTGTTTGGGCTGGGATAAAACGGAAGCCCTTATCCGTGAAATCCACCAAACTTTATAAACTCGACTATTAAAAAAATCAGATGAAAAATGGAGGAGACCTGTGACTATTGATGGATATACTCGCTTAGCTGCTGTTGTAGCCAAGCCAATCAAACACTCAATTTCCCCTTTTATTCATAATCTGGCTTTTCAAGATACAGGTGTAAATGGAGTATATGTTGCTTGGGAAATTCCAGAGGAAGACTTGGCTGTTACGCTAGAAAATATCAAACGCTATGATATGTTTGGAATCAATCTTTCTATGCCCTATAAGCAAGCTGTCATCCCTTATCTAGATGATTTAACAGCGTCTGCACGCCTGATTGGCGCTGTCAATACCGTTATTCATCAGGATGGAAAGCTAATTGGGCACAATACTGACGGTATTGGCTTTTTCAAAAGCTTGGAAAATTTAAGAGGATTTCAAGTAGACAACAAATGCCTGACCATTCTAGGTGGTGGTGGTGCTTCTACTGCTATCATAGCTCAGGCTGCACTGGACGATGCCAAAGAAATCACCATTTTCTGTCGGAAACAAAGCTTGGAAAGAACAAAGGCAAGCATTGCACCAATTACACAAGCTACTGGAGTGCCCATGAAGGTTCTAGTCAACGATGATAGCCAGTTGATGCAAGAAGAAATTACCAAGTCAGACCTGTTGGTCAACGGCACTAGTGTCGGAATGGACGGAGTTTCTTTACCTGTCCCTACCAGCCTAGAATTCCCAGAACAGCTCTTGGTTGCAGATATCATATACCAACCTTTTGAAACACCTTTAATGAAGCTTGCCCAGTCACAAGGCAACCCAACTATCAATGGTTTGGGCATGCTACTCTTTCAAGCAGCTGAAGCCTTCCAAGCCTGGACTGGTAAGGAAATGCCGACTGACTTGATTTGGGACCAATTAGTCCAGAAATACGACATCAAATAGAGAGGAAATCTGATGAAACTGACCGTCAATATTCCCTACAATCCCTACGACATCCTTATCCAAAGAGGAAGTTTAGCACAGACAGGTGCATGGGTCAAAGAACTTTGGAAACCTCAGAAAATCGCCATTATTACAGATGACCACGTTGGCTCACTCTACCGTGAAACAGTCCAGTCAAGCTTGGAACAAGCTGGTTTTGAAACCATTGCTTTTGAATTTTCAGAAGGCGAAGCATCAAAAAATCTTGACACTGTCAATCAAGCCTACGAATTTCTCGTAAAAAATGGCATGACACGCAGTGACGGAATCATTGCCCTGGGTGGTGGTGTCGTTGGTGATTTGGCAGGTTTTGTCGCTTCTACCTATATGCGTGGTATCCATTTCCTACAAATCCCAACCAGCCTAACTGCCCAAGTCGATTCTTCTATCGGGGGAAAAACTGGCGTGAACACCCCATTTGCCAAAAATATGGTGGGGACCTTCTGCCAACCAGACGGCGTTCTCATTGACCCTGATACCCTAAAAACACTCGGCAAACGTGAATTGATTGAAGGAATGGGCGAGGTTGTCAAATATGGCTTAATAGATGATGTGGAGCTCTGGGAAACCCTAGACCAATTAGACGGCTCTGTCGAGAGCATTCTGGAGCATGCTGACTATATCATCTACCACTCCTGTGAAGTTAAACGCAAGGTCGTTGTCGAAGATGAATTAGACAACGGTGTCAGACTCTACCTAAACTTCGGTCACACGATCGGACATGCTATTGAAGCGACCGCTGGCTACGGCCAGGTCATGCACGGTGAAGCTGTTGCCATCGGTATGGTACAAATCTCACGCGCAGCTGAGAAAAAAGGACTGATGCCAACCGGTATGACAGAAAAGATTATCGCCATGTGTGAAAAATTCGGCTTGCCGATTGCACATCAGCCTTGGAATGTAGATGAATTATACGCCGCCCTAACTCACGATAAAAAAGCACGTGGCAAGACCATCAAACTTGTCATCGTACCACAATTAGGCCAGGCAGCCATCCATCAAATTCCAATGGAAGAAATGCTGGAATATCTACAAGTCTAGTCAAATAAATTAGCTTTCAGACAAGAACTGAAGAGCAGGCAGTACTAGAGTACGGTAAGCTAAGAGTGACGATATAGCAAGGCTAATTCAAATGACGATATAAAAAAAGACTACTGATTTGAATAAATCAGTAGTTTTTTTTTACAAAATCATCTCATCATCAATGAGTTTTTCACCGCTATTTTTATGGAAGAGTTCCATAAGGTCTTGAACGGTTAAGTTTTTCTTTTCTTCACCACGAACATCGACAACGATTTGACCACGGTGCAACATGACCAAACGGTTTCCGTATTCAATGGCATTTTCCATGTTATGGGTAATCATAAGGGCTGTCAATTGATGACTTTCCACGATTTTCTTGGTCAATTCCATCACCATGTCACTGGTCTTTGGATCCAGCGCTGCAGTATGCTCATCTAGGAGGAGAACTTTGGGTTTCACAAGCGAAGCCATCATCAAGGTCAGTGCCTGACGCTGCCCCCCTGAAAGAAACTGCGTATCCACTTTCATACGCTCTTCCAAGCCCAAACCAAGTTCTTTCAAGGCCTCTTTGAAGATTGCACGTTCGCTGTCTTTCACACCCCAGCCTAGACCACGAGATAAACCACGACGGTAGGCAATGGCCATATTTTCTTCAATGGTCAAACGGGAAGCCGTGCCCATCTTAGGATCTTGGAAAACTCTACTAATGTCTTTTGAGCGTTTAGCAGCTGAAACATTTTTGATGGATTTTCCTTCAAGTAAAATATCACCTGAATCAACTGTCAGAGCACCTGCAAGTGAGTTCATAAAAGTTGATTTACCTGCACCATTACCACCGATAATAGAGATAAAATCACCTTCTTGTACATCTAAGTTTAAACCTCGAAGAACATGGTTCTCATTAACCGTTCCTGCTTCGAAGGTTTTATGAATATTTTGAATCGATAAAATAGTTGTCATTACTTCCTCCTAAGCATTTCCGTTCAACTTTGGACGACGAATGTTGAACTTTTTCTGCAATTCTGGCACATAGAGAACCGTTGCCAAGAGAATGGCAGAGAAGAGTTTCACAAGGTCAGCATCCATACCTGGAATTTCCAAGATAGTCAAGATAATCAAGCGGTAAATAACGGCTCCTAGTACGACAGATGCCAAGCGTTGTCCAATTTTCAAATTGCGCAATACCACTTCTGCGATAATCACAGAAGCCAAGCCGATAACAATGGTACCTGTACCAGAGTTCAAATCTGCATAACCATTGTTTTGTGTCAATAAGGCACCACAGAGGGCAATCAAGCCATTGGACAACATGTAACCATAGATTTTCATATTATCAACATTGATGCCGTTGGCTTCACTCATCGGGATATTGTCACCTGTTGAACGAATGGCCAAACCAATTTGCGTATTGAGCAAAAGAGTCAATAAAAGGATCACCACAATAACGAAGGCTGCTCCAATCAGCAAAACAGCATTTGTCTTCGTAAGGCCCAAATCTTGCAATTGTGTCACCAGTGTTTCCTGTTTTAGCAAGGCTACGTTTGCCTTTCCCAAAACCTTGAGGTTAATCGAGTAGAGGCCCGTCAAGGTTACGATACCTGTTAAAAGGGCTGGAATTTTCAACTTGGTATGAAGCAAGCCCGACACTAAACCAGCTAGCATCCCCGCGACAAAGCCTAGGAAGGTCGCAAGCAAAGGGTTCAGCCCATTAACAATTCCAGTTGCACAGACAGCGGCGCCAAGCGGGTAGGCACCTTCTGCTGTCAAGTCTGCGATATCTAAAATACGGAAGGTCAGGTAAACACCGATGGCCATAATTGACCAAAGGAGACCCTGAGAAATACTTGATAAAATCAAATCCACGATTTACTCCTTTTATTGCCCCGTCATCAATTGGGGTCTTCTAGTTTTTCTTATTCTGAAACGGTAAGGTTAGATACATCAATACCGAGTTTTTCTGCCATATCAGTATTGACATGCAATTCAACAGTTTCTGGATACTGAACAGCTGTTTCTGCTGGATCAGCACCTTCGAGAATTTCGATAGCAATCTTAGCAGTCTGACGCCCAAGCGCTTCGTAGTTAGTACCGTAAGTTAGGAGACCACCTTGATCTACCATGTCTGTCGAACCACCAATAACTGGCACTTTATATTCAACAGATAATTCACCAATCATTGACATCGTTGATGCAACAGTATTGTCCGTTGGAACAAAGACAGCATCTACATCTTGCATCAAGCTAGTTGCTGCGTCTTGAACTTCATTTGTCGAAGAAATGCCCTTAACAACAACTGTATAACCTGCATCTTCAAGTAATTTTTGCGCTTGCTCAACCTGTACTTCTGAATTTCGCTCACTGGTCGTATAGAGAATACCAACTGTTTTCGCATCTGGCACAGCCTGTCCCAATAATTCAACTTGTTTACCAATCGGTGCCTGGTCTGATGTACCTGTTAATAATCCGCCAGGTTGTTCAATTGATTCAACCAAGTCAGCTGAAAGTGGGTCCGTTACTGCAGTAAACAGAATCGGTGTTTCCGTCGAAACAGTTGCTAAACTTTGTGCTGCAGGTGTTGCAATCGCTAGGACAATATCATTATCACCGACCAATTGCTCCGAAATGGTCTGAAGGTTGGCTTGATCTCCTTGAGCATTTTGGTAGTCCAAGGTAATCTTGTCACCTTCTGTATAACCATTTGCAGCCAATTCTGCCACAAATCCTTCACGTGCTGCTGTCAAAGAATCATGCTCCATATACTGCAAAATACCAACAGCAACGGTTTCACTAGATGAACTGTTTGAAGATGTTGAGCATGCTGCTAAAGCCAAGGCGCTCAAACCGATAACTGAAATTCCTGTTAATTTTTTAACCAAATACGAATACATACATTTCTCCTAGCTATTTTTGATTTATTTCGCTAATGCTTCAATCGTTGCAGGATCAATTCCCACCGCACTAGCCATTTCTTCGTTCACTGCAATCGCTGCCGTTTCAGGTGTTTCAACTGCCAATTTTGCTGGATCAGCACCTTCAAGGATTTGGACAGCCAACTCACCAGCCTGAACACCGATAGCGTGGTAATCAACTCCGTAAGTGAAGAGGGCTGCATCTAGGACAGCGGCATCAGAACCCATTGCAGGGACTTTTGCTTCTTTCAAAATTTCACCGATTGTAGAAGCTGTTGAAGCTACTGTATTGTCTGTCGGAAGATAGATTGCATCAACCTGACCAGCAAGAGACGTCATCACTTGTTGTACATCATTGGTAGATGTAACTGTTTTGACAACAACGGAAACGCCAGCTGCTTCTAGGGCTTTCTTAGCGGTTTCAGCCTGAACTTCTGAGTTTACTTCGCTTGAGTTGTAGAAGATACCAACTGTTTTAGCTTCTGGTACAACTTTGAGCAACATGTCAATTTGACCTTCAACATCTGTCGCATCGACTGAACCTGTCATATTTCCACCAGGTGCTTCCATTGAATTCACTAAACCTGCTTCTACTGGATCCGTTACAGCAGTAAATACTGACGGTGTCTCCGAATCAACACTCAACAAGGCCTGGGCAGCTGGAGTCGCTATAGCAAAGTTCACATTGTTCTCTCCTGCCAACTGCTCCACCATAGTTTGGAGGTTTGCTTGATCACCCTGTGAATTTTGGTAATCAACTGTTAAGTTTTCACCTTCCACGTATCCTGCTTCTGCCAAGGCTTCTAAAAATCCTTCACGTGAAGCAGAAAGCGCATCGTGCTCAGCGTATTGGATAATACCAAGTTTTACAGATTCAGAATCGGAAGAGCTTGCCGAACAAGCCGCCAAAGTTACTGCTGACAATAGAGCTACTGAGCTCAATACAATTTTTTTAAACCCCATAAGTTTAATCTCCTTTAATTTTTTGAAATGATGCCATTTATCATCGGTCTGTAGCATGCAAGATACAAAAATGGGACCGTCCTAGATATATCTAAACGGTCCCAATTCTACTGTATAAGAAAAACAGAATGAGCGACTGGCCTATTTAGATATAACATCTATGTAGGCAACGTCAAAACAACCACAGCCACATAGATACAAACTTTACGTTCCCGTGTTTGTATCCATGAACTTCATGTCTACAAACACTATCTAAAATAGCTGTAGAAATACTTCTGATTGACTGATTGTGTTTGACAAGCTGTCTTCATACTGTGTCTCCTTTTCTCATTTCATTTAGGTTAGTAAAATAATAAAACTTTTTGATGGATTTGTCAAGCAATTTTATCCAGAATTGTCAGATTTTTTCAACTTTTTTGAAAATATTTCAAATATGAAAAAAAATATAGCCTTTCGGCCATATTTTACAGCAATTCATTTAATGGTTGGAAGATAATGCGTTCCAAATCCGCTACATAGGTTCCAAGAATTTGTTGTTTACTGAAATATTCAACAAGTAATGGATTGGCCTGAACTTGTTTATTAAACTCAACCATTTTTTTCTGAACATCCTCACCTGGAATTTGACCAGCCTGCAACTGTGCTTGGACATCTTTTTGGAAATTGACATAGTTTTCCAAGATTGTTTTGGCTTCCTTATTGCCATCGATTGAAACCTTAATCGCTTCGACTGCCTTGTATTCAGGTAAGTTTCGAATGGCGCGCTCCAATTGGTTGGCAATATCATAGATATTTGTTGACATAAGTTGCTCCTATTCTATCGAGATACGATAAGAAGTCTTCTCCTCCAATCGACGAAAAGCTTCTTGTTGATCTCGTTTATTTTTAAACGTTATTTGTAAAATACCATGAATATCTTCTCGATTTTCTTCATTAATACGAATATTGACGACTGAAATACCACGTAGAATTTCAAGTATGGCAAGAATGATGTCCTCTTGGTCTGGAACTGTGATAAACAGATCATAGAAGGAATCGACACCAGCTCGCTTATGGATTTCCATAGCTTTTCGGGTCTGCCGACCAGCTTCAAAGAACTGCCAGATTGCTTCTTCATCGCCTGCTTGAATCATGTGTGCAACTTGGTCTAGCCTAGCTTGAAATTCTTGCATTCTCTCTAAGATACTCTCACGGTTGGACAAAAGAATGCTAGTCCACATACCAGGCTCGCTCTCAGCGATCCGCGTCATATCCCGAAAACCACCTGCTGCAAAATTGTTGGTCAGCGGGTAGTCAGAAACGTAGGCCCCTGCTTGATTCATCAAACTGGAAGCCAAAACATGCGGAAAATGAGAAACTTGACTGGTAATGCGGTCATGGTCCTGGGCAGAAATCTCAATAAAGCGTGCTCGGAGTCCAGATAACAAATCTGTCATCCGGGCTATCGCGTCCTTTTTCGTTGCTAAAGAAGGCGTAAAAATATAATAAGCATTTTCAAACAAGTGGACATCTGCTGCCGCCGCCCCTGTCTTATGGCTACCAGCCATTGGATGACCACCGATAAAATTCACATTCTTAGGTGCCAAATAGGTATCTGCTGCTGCAACAATTTCTGCCTTGGTAGAACCTGCATCCGTAACCAAGACCTGTTCTTTCAAATCAAGAGTTGCCAGTTTTTTGATAAATTGAATGGTTTGCTTAATAGGAAGACATAAGATTATGACATCTGCCTCAGCCGCAAACTTTTCAAAACAATCCGTCGCAGCATCAATCATCCCAGCTTCAAGAGCGATAGTCCGTGATTCCTGACTTCGATTGTAACCTAACAAACGGTATTCCGGATGGTCACGTCGAATTCCAAGAGCAATGGAAGCTCCTATTAAGCCGAGCCCTGCGATATAAATCGTTTTTGTCATAGGCTCACCTAGAATTCTTTCGTAAACTGACGGTGTTTGTCAACCGCTTCTTTCAATTCCTCCATGTTATCAGAAGAGAATTTTTCTAAAATTTCAGTTGCAAGTACGGTTGCTACGACAGCTTCCATTACAACGCCTGCTGCAGGAAGAGCCGTAGGATCTGATCGTTCAACCGTTGCCTTATAAGGCTCGTGGGTTTCAATATCTACGGACATGAGTGGCTTATAGAGAGTCGGAATCGGCTTCATTACACCACGGATCACAATAGGTTCTCCGTTGGTCATCCCGCCTTCAAATCCTCCAAGGTTATTGGTACGACGCGTATAGCCTGCTTCTTCAGACCATACGATTTCGTCCATGACTTGACTGCCTTTTAAGTAACCCGCCTGGAACCCAACACCGAATTCAACCCCTTTAAAAGCATTGATGGAAACAACCGCTTGAGCTAGTTTGGCATCCAATTTCTTATCCCATTGTACATAGGAGCCCAGACCAACTGGCACTCCTCCAACGATGGTTTCAACAACGCCACCAATGGTATCCCCATCACGTTTGATTTGGTCGATATAGGCTTTGATCTCGTCTTCGCGCTCTTGGTTGACAATAGATACCTCCGATTGAGCAGCCAACTCCCGTACTTGGGCAACGCTAAGGCCATCTGGGATATCAATTTCTTTACCACCAAAGACGACTACGTGATTGGCAATTTCCATGTCCAATTCTGCTAAAATTCGTTTGGCAACAGCGCCAACTGCCACACGCATAGTGGTCTCGCGCGCACTTGATCGCTCGAGTGAATTGCGCAAATCATCAAATCGATATTTAATACCGCCAACTAGGTCAGCATGCCCAGGTCGTGGTCGCGTGATGCGGCGCTTACTTTTCAACTTATCATCAATATCTTCGACTGACATGATTTCCAACCATTTTTGATGGTCTTTATTAGTGACATTGAGTGTAATAGGAGCTCCTGTTGTTTTCCCATGTCGGACACCGGCAGTGATTTCCACCTGGTCGGTTTCAATTTGCATGCGAGCACCTCGACCGTATCCTCCCTGACGGCGTTTCAGGTCTTCATTAATCTGCTCTGCTGTTAAAGGTAGTCCAGCAGGAACTCCCTCAATAATGGCTGTTAATCGTGGTCCATGGGATTCTCCCGCTGTTAAATATCTCATCTAGTTCTCCAGTATTTCTAAAAATTTGCGTGTATTTGCTAGGGACATTTGGCCTGGTGCGCTAGCTTCGTCCAGGCTAGCAAAGGTCCAGCAAGAACCTGTTACAACTCCTGCTATACGCGACAGTTTTCCAAAACGCCCCATTGACATAGTCGCAAAAGCTTGGCCGGCGTGGAGGTTTTTAAAGGCACGTGTAAAGTTCATCACATCCAGTACATCCTGTTCGGTGTTAGCCATCACAGCCATCTTCACCACAGCAGGAGATAGACTAGTCAGCTCTGAAATGATCTCCATAAAATTATCAGGTGTTTCGATGAAGTTATGGTAGCTGAGAACCAAATTTGGAAATTCCAACATCTGATCAAAGACATCCCGATGACTATAGTATTCAAAGTCGATGTAATCAGGCTGATAAAGAGTTGCCACTTCCTTGATCAAGTGCACATAGTCCTGGTTCGATAGATCAATCAAACCACCTTCTTTGGTCGTTCGAAGAGTGAAAAGAATTTCACGGCCGACAAATTTCTCAAAAACAGCTGGCGCAACTGTCAAAATCTGTTCTTTTGGAAGATAATCTGCTCTCCATTCAATGATGTCGGCATCTGCCAAACGCTCAGCATCCAGTGCTAAGAGCTCTTCCATATTTTGGGGCATGATGGGGACGATAATTTTCATTTTTCTACCTGTATCGTAAATACCTTGAGGTAATTACTACTTTCATCAGATTGATTCACCGCAAAATCACTTGGGAGGCGGTAGGTGGCAAGGTATTTATGAGGAATACCTGCAAAACCTTTTTCAATTTGCGCTTTAAATTTTTCAATCGAAAGATTGGATGCGTTGGTCGAGGTAATCAATATCCCTTTGGGATTTAAAATCGTCAAGGCTTGCGAGACCAATTTGTGGTAATCTTTCACAACTGAAAAAGTTTGTTTTTTATTGCGAGCAAAGCTTGGTGGATCGATGACAATAACATCAAAACCAAGACCTTTTTTCTGAGCATACTTAAAGTATTCAAACACATCCATGACATGGAAGAAATGCTGCTCCAAGTCGATATGGTTGGCAACAAAATGCGCCTGAGACAATTCTCTTGATCGCTTAGCCAAGTCAACTGAACGGGTCTCAACTGCTCCACCAATGGCTGCTGCGGCAGAAAAAGCTGCCGTATATGAAAACATGTTGAGAACTGATTTTCCAGCGGCTAAACCATTCACTAGACTACCACGGACTTGGTGCTGATCCAAGAAAATCCCCGTCATCAATCCATCATTTAGAAAGACATGATAAGAGACACCATTTTCTAAAATGGTAAAGCTAGCAGGAGCTTCCTGACCGAAAAGATGGGCTGATTCATAGTCCAATCCCTTGAACCGAATTTTTTCATAACCACCAGCCAGCTCTGGATAGACGGACTGAAAAGCTGCTACAATCGTTTCTTTCTGTGAATAAACAAAGGCATTGTACCAAGAAAAGAGAGCGAAATCTCCATACAGATCGATGCTTAAACCGCCAAAACCATCTCCATCTTGGTTAAAAATCCGAAAAGCCGTTGTATGAGAATCCTCAAAATATGCCCGACGCTTGGACTTGGCAGCTTGAAATAGATTATGGTAGAAAACAGAGTCCAGTTTTCGTTTACCAGTTCCAATATACCAGCCGATTCCCTTGTTTTGCTGTGAAAGATAGGCTGTTCCGAGCAATTGACCGGACTGATCTTGCAATTCAACTACCGTTTCCATCTCCAAGGATTCAGGAAAATCTCCCGCATCCAACAATTGGATCCCTTTTCTTATTTTCTTGGCAACTTGTGCCCCAACTGTCAGTTTCTTCATATACTAATTATATCAGAAATTCTGAAATTAAATTTAAAAAAACTTCTATCTTTTATCCTAATTTTGAAAGTATGTTATAATGGACTGAGATTTTATTTTTACTCGAAGAGGAATAGATTTTTGAATAAACTTTTGAACTCCCTGAAAAAAGGGTTGAAAACACGACTGGGTTTTGTCCTACTATTGGTAGGCATTTATTGGCTAAAATCGATTTGGGCTTACTACATTGACTTTGACTTGGATATGAAGGGCTTCTACCAAAACATGCTGGCCTTCATAAATCCTATTCCATTTGGATTGCTGCTAATTGGCGCTTCCCTTTACATCCGTAAGACCAAGGTATTTTATGGATTTGCCTTTGCTATTTATTTTATTTTATTCTCTTGGCTGTTTTCAAATGCCATCTATTACAGGGAATTTTCTGATTTCATTACCATCTCGACTATGATGGCGACTTCAAGTGTCTCCGCAGGTTTGGGCGAAGCCGCTTTAAAACTCTTTCGGATCTGGGACCTAGTTTATCTGCTGGATTTCATCATCTTTGGTGTTCTACTCGTTAAGAAAATGGTGGTGTTGGATAAAAAGGCTTTCCCAATCCGCCAAAGCTTTGCCATCACAGCCTTATCTGTTATGCTTGCTTCAGCTAACCTCTTTCTGGCTGAAATCGATCGCCCAGAACTGCTGTCTCGCGGTTTTTCAAATACCTATATCGTCAGAGCTCTTGGATTACCAGCCTTTCTCGGCTATAATGCTAACCAGACCTATAAGGCCCATCAAGACCGTTCAGGAGCTACTGCTGAAGATCTGGTTCCTGTTCAAGAGTACATTTCTGAACACTATGCTGCACCAAACGACCAGTATTTTGGCATTGCCAAGGGTCGAAATGTTATCTATATCCACTTAGAAAGTTTGCAACAGTTCGTCATTGACTATAAGTTGAATGTCGATGGGGTTGACTACGAAGTGACTCCCTTCCTCAATTCCCTCTACCACTCTTCATCCACTCTCGCCTTTTCAAACTTCTTTAACCAGGTTAAGGCAGGTAAAACTTCTGATGCTGAGACCATGATTGAAACTTCTCTATTTGGACTCAACCAAGGGTCCTTTATGGTCCAATACGGTGGCACCAATACCCAACAAGCTGCCCCTCATATCTTAACTCAAAACGGAGGTTATAGCTCGGCTGTCTTCCATGGAAATGCAGGAAGTTTTTGGAACCGTAACAATACCTACAAACAGTGGGGCTACAATTACTTCTTTGATCAATCCTATTTCACTGAACAAACGGATGAAAACTCCTTCCAATACGGACTGAACGATAAAATCATGCTTGCTGACTCTATCGAATATCTAGAGCATATGCAACAACCTTTCTACGCCAAATACATCACTGTATCCAATCACTATCCTTATACAACCAGTTTGATTGGAGATGAGATCGGCTTCCCATTGGCCCAAACAGATGATGAAACTATCAATGGTTACTTTGCTACCGCTAACTACTTGGATTCTTCTATCGAAGCTTTCTTTAATTACTTAAAAGCCACTGGCTTGTATGAAAAATCCGTAATTGTTCTCTATGGAGATCATTACGGAATCTCAAATTCACGCAACCCTGACTTAGCACCTTTGATCGGCAAGGATTCTGAAACATGGTCTGATTATGACAATGCCATGTTGCAACGTGTACCTTACATGGTTGTTGTTCCTGGTATGACAACTGGCAAGATTATCGATACCTACGGAGGGGAAATCGATGCCCTTCCAACCCTTGAACATCTGCTTGGTATTGAGGCAAATAATTTCCTTCAGGTCGGCCAAGATCTCTTGTCTCCTGAAAATGACCAAGTTGTCGCCATGCGTACTTCTGGAACCTTTATTAGTCCGAAATACACCAGCTATGCAGGGAAATTGTACTATACAGAAACCGGTGAGGAAATCACCAATCCAGATGAAACAACAATTGCTGAAGTTGAGTTGCTCAAGGCTGCTGCTGCTGCACAATTAGCAGCGAGTGATGCCATTCAAACAGGTGACTTGATTCGCTTCTTTGACAATGGCCTCCCAATAGTGGATACCAGCCAGTTCTCCTACCTCAATTCTCTAGAGGCAGAATTGGCCATTGAAAAGGCTCTTGGCAATCAATCAACTAGCCTATTTAGTCAAAATGGCAACCAATCAACAGTGAACCTCTTTAAGGCGCCAAGCTATCAGGAACTACATAGTTCAACAAGTGCTTCTTCCTCTACTTCTACAAGTACAAGCACGACAACTTCAACCTCTTCGACAAGTGGAGAATAAATAAAAAAATGAGACTGGATTTCAATCGAGTCTCATTTTCTTATTGACAAATATATTTCACATTTTCAATTTTTGAATGATTTTCCCTTCTTCATACAAAAAAGACTGGTCAAGCCAGTCTTTTGAAAATATTCAAAGATTATTTTCCAAGTTTTGCTTTAGCAGCATCTGCAAGAGCTGTGAAAGCTGCTGCATCGTTAACTGCCAAGTCAGCAAGCATTTTGCGGTTTACTTCGATTTCTGCCAATTTCAAACCGTGCATCAATTGTGAGTATGACAAACCGTTCATGCGAGCAGCCGCGTTGATACGAGTGATCCACAATTTACGGAAATCACGTTTTTTCTGACGGCGGTCACGGTATGCATAGTAGTAAGAGTTCATTACTTGTTCTTTCGCAGTGCGGAACAAGAGATGCTTCGCTCCATAGTAACCTTTTGCTAATTTTAAAATACGTTTACGGCGTTTACGAGAAACAACGCCACCTTTAACACGTGCCATGTATATTTCCTCCGAATAATTCTCTAATTTCTAGTAATCGACTTATTTAAGTCCTGTAAGCATTGATTTGATACGCTTGAAGTCACCAGCATGTACCATACCTGCTTTACGAAGGTGACGACGTTGTTTTTTAGTTTTACCGTGGAAACGGTGTGAAGTATATGCGCGGAAGCGTTTCAAGCCACCAGAACCTGTACGTTTGAAACGTTTAGCTGATGCGCGGTGAGTTTTTTGTTTTGGCATGATATTCTCCTTTTGCTAAAAAGCTTATTTTTTGTCTGAAGCTGGGGCCAATTGCATAAACATTTGACGACCGTCCATCTTAGCACGCTGTTCGATAATAGCGATATCCTGAGTTGCTTCAGCAAACTCTGCTAGAACTTTTGCTCCAACTTCCTTATGGGTAATCATACGCCCCTTAAAGCGAATGGATACCTTGACCTTGTTTCCTTTTTCAAGGAATTTACGAGCATTACGAAGTTTTGTCTCAAAGTCGCCCTTATCAATAGTTGGGCTAAGACGTACTTCTTTTACAGTGACAACACTTTGTTTCTTGCGTTGTTCCTTCTGTTTTTTCTGGTACTCAAATTTGAACTTTCCATAGTCCATAATTTTTGCAACAGGTGGTTTCGCTTGCGGTTGAATTAACACAAGGTCAACGTTAGCAGCGTCAGCTAATGCTTGTGCTTCATTGAGTGGTTTAATACCCAACTGTTCACCCTCAAGGCCGATAAGACGAACTTCACGCACTCGAATTTCATCATTGATGAACAAATCTTGCTTTGCTATGGCTTTTCACCTCATTTTATTTTTTTCGAGAAAAACGAAACGGACTTGCTAAACAAGTCCGCACTACATCATTAGTCTTTCCGAAGAAATCTTGAACATGTAGGGCCAGACAACGTTAGTCGCAAGGCGAGAAGCTCTCACTTCTGCTTTTCTCAATACGACTATTCTAACATGTCTAAACTTACTTGTCAAGGATTTCTTTTGCTTTTTCTGAGATAAATGCTACAACGCCTTCGATAGAAACACCTGTTGTATCAAAGGTAATGGCATCATCTGCAGCTTTCAGGGGAGAAACTGCCCGATTAGAATCTTTATAGTCCCGAGCCGCAATCTCCTCTTTCAAGGTTTCCAAGTCTGTCTCGATACCACGTTCCGTATTTTCCTTAAAACGCCGAAGAGCACGCTCTTCAACAGAGGCAATAAGGAATATTTTGAGTTCCGCCTGTGGTAAAACAACTGTTCCAATATCGCGACCATCCATCACGATCCCACCAGCCTTTGCAATCTCCTGCTGCAAGGCAACTAGTTTCTCACGAACAGGCGCAAGCGCTGAAACCCAAGATACATTGTTGGTCACATCGTTGTCACGAATAGCCAAGCTAACATCTCGTTGACCGAGAAAGACGCGCTGTTGACCATCCTGATTCCGATCAAACGAAATCGGCTCCTGATCAACAAGTTCCAAGAGTTGACCAACCTGATCTTCTGCCAATTGGTGCTCCAATGCCAACAAAGTAACCGCACGGTACATGGCACCAGTATCAAGATAGGTATAACCAAACTGTTTGGCAATAATTTTCGCGACTGTTGACTTACCACTCGAAGCTGGTCCGTCAATTGCAATTTGAATCGATTTCATCGTACTCCTTTATTTGATCCGAACAACATCACCCGGATGAGCTAGCCAAGAACCAGTGGTCATCTTTTCAGGGTTCAAACTTTCTAACTGGGCAATCGAGATACCTGCACGTGCTGCAATAGATCCTACACCTTCGCCAGCTTGAACAGTCAATGTCGAACCATCTCCTGTATCTGTCAAAGTCGAGCTACTTGATGAAGCAGTTGTTTCCATGCTAGAAACTTCAGTCGACTCTTCTGTACTCGTACTTGATTCTATCGAAGTTGATGAAGAGCTGGACTCAGTTGTAGAACTTACTACTGCGCTACTTGCACTTGCATTATAAAATCCTTCTGTTGAGTTTGTATTGCTACCACCCATCGACAAATACAAGGCAGTGATTATAATGGCCAATACGATAATCGCGAAAATGACGGCTAAAATTGTAAAAATCTTCGAACTAGAATAGCCCTTCATCACGCGACTCTTACGACTGGTTTCAGTTGCTTCATAAATTTCTTCATTCCATGGTTCTTGAGACATAATGCTTCTCCTTGTCTTTTTTATTATAAATCGTTAAAATATAGGTATGAAAATTCAATTAATTCCAGAAAAATGTATCGCTTGCGGCCTCTGCCAAACCATCTCAAATGAATTTGACTACGACGATGACGGAATTGTCCTTTTAGCATCCGCCCCAGCATCCCTAGAAAAAGAATTTCCAAACCAAGCAGAATTATTACTTGCAGCCAAATCCTGTCCAACCAAAGCCATTTTAGCGGACTGATTTGGCTTTTTCTGAATAATACACTTCAAAATAGTCTTGTTTTTTCAAATGGTCAACCAACTCCACTTCCCCCCGGAAGTGAGTATGACGGGCCAAATCATTAATAAAATATTTCTTGGGCCATTTTCGCATACAGAAAGACAAGCCCGACGGATAATCACTAGAGTAGAGCGTGATCGAAAGAACCGATACCTCTACTTTTTCTATACTAGCAATCGCAATACGACTTTTCCGAAAAGTATTTGCAGAAGCAATTCTCAAATCTCCCTCTTCCAAGACGAAATAGCGATGAAAACCCACTCCAAACAAAACGATAAATATCAAGAAGAGGATAAAAATCACATTTGGAATCCGAGCTTTTTCATACAAAAGCGACAACCCAATAAATACTGGCGCCACAGCCATTGACCAATAAATCACAGCCCAGGCCAACTCCGGCTGCCAATGGTAGCGAACCTTACCAAAGATTTTAATCATAGTACCACCTTCATATTATTTTAGCATAAAAAGAAATATTTTCATACGAAAAATTCAGTCTTTTTATAGAACAATTGGATTTTTGGTAGAAAAAACTTTCTAAAGCATTCCTTCCCTCATAAAATTAATAACTTCAAATACCACTTTTGTACAGTTTACCAAATAAAAGCAATAGCCGCACAACAGAATTTTTTGAAAAATTTCCATATTTGTTATTTGTTGCTTTTTGAGAGTAAAAAACTCCCTCGCTAATATACTCACATTAGAAAAACTCCTATGGAGATAACACGAGAATCAAGGAGGTGAGTCTTGAACTTATTAATTGAAAAGCGAAGATTCTATCCAAAATTTCCTCAGAATTAGAGACAAAGAATCACCATTGATGAATATAGCATGAGCACTCATTCACTTGGATTACATTGACTATCACCTAGAATCCGCTAGCTTCGCGCTACTTATTCTCCTCCAAAAGCATCTATTCAAATGTAAAGAATGAAGAAAAATAAATTTAATTGTACAAGGTTTCAACTCCCTAGATATCATCAATCTCCCTGATAGAAGAGCCAAATTAATTAGCTGAAACCACTCTCTAAACCCTACTAAAAAGGTAAGAAATAGAGCAAAGTCAGAATTTTGCACCTACTACAAATTGGATAAATAACCATCACCTAACACTAAAGTTATTCTACACCGTTTCCACATCGTGTAGAATCTCAGTCACGTTAACCGTATTCGGATCAAAATCTTGAATCAATTCGATAAAAATCTCACGAATATAACACTTAAACTTTAATACAATGGGATTGCCACAAGCACAGTAATAGACAATTTTATCGTTCTATGTTGCGAGTGCACTTGAAATCCTAGAAAATCTCTACTCCTCTTCAGATGAGTTTCAATAGTATTAAGAACGTTGCCAGTTACACTTATTTCATTACCAAGAAAAGAAATCAAAACACTTCTTTTCCATCATCGAACAGAAAATGACCTTGGTTAATTCTATATTTCAGAAGATATTTAAGACATTTCTATCTATGGGATAAAGACAAGATTTAAAACTCCATTGAATTCCCTAATATCAACACAAAATTATATGCTACTAACAGCCTTATCAAAGTCTTTAAACACAATGCCTATAGTTTCAGTAAATTCCAAAAGTGTAAAAAACGGATTTTGATTGCCCCAACTATTAAAAAGAGAAGACCAAATGGGTCCTCTCAAAATGTTAAGTTTTGCTTATCTAATTACAGTTGATAGAGAGCGTTAATTGACTTTGGAATGTTTTTTCAATATACTTCATTATTTGGTTATTCCAGAACATCTTTTTATTCCTTCATCGCATACCTTTCAATATACTCTCCACGTGCTTAGCTGTTTGTGTCCAAGTAAAATTCTCTAAAATCCGTTTATGGATATTAACTTGTAAAGCTAGCCTTTTAGTCTCATCAGTTACCAAATCCTTCAAAGCCTCTGCTAAAGATTGCACATTTTCTTCAATGATAACTCCCAAATCATCGCAATTGATGACTTCGATAGTTCCACCCCTATCAGTAGCAATTATGGCAGAACTTAACATACCAGCTTCTAGGATAGAAGTCGGTAATCCTTCTGGATACATTGACGGATAGACAAAAATATCCGTCTGCGCCATCAAAGACATAGTGTCCTTAAAATCACATTTCCCAAGAAAACGAATACGGTCTGATTCATATTGTGCTATCAACTCCTCAAACAAGGGACCGTCTCCAGCGATATTCAACTTAACTGTATCCGGAAACTGATTAAGTTCGAAAGCTTCCAAAAGAACTTCTATTCCTTTTTCTTTAAGCAAGCGTCCAGCATAAGTGACAAAAATTTCATCCTCAGACTTGTCCAGCAAATAACTTTCTGAAAAATTAAGAGCAAGGTCAGCTGACACCGAATTATAAATCACCCCTTCAGCTTCTATCCCAAAATGCATCAACCATTGAGTAGAGCGCTCTGAAACTGCATAAAAATACTTGGTCAATTGTTTCACATAGGCAGTTAGCACATGCTCATAGATAGCACCAAAGAAATCAAGAAAACGGTTATTTACCGTAAAATGACTCGATCCATGTTCAATGACTAAGCTAGGAATACCGCTCTTTTTAGCAAAACGAAGTCCCGCAAGAGTTGTGAGGTGAAATCGGGTATTGCAGATAACATAGTCAATCTCTTCCTCTGACAAAGCAGTCATCAACTGGCGATAGGTAGCGTTAATATCTAAAATAGGATAACGTTGCTTGAAAAGTTTCTTAACAGGTAGGCGATAAATCACACGGCCGTCAAGCATTTCCTCCCTGTCAGCTAAACTCTCATCATGCTTACTAGTCACCATGATGATGCGGTATCCCATCTTTGTCAGTTCCTCCGTCAACTTATCAGTATAACGCTCAATACCTCCTAAAAAAGGCAGATAGTACCCTGAAAAAAAAACAATTGTTTTTTGGTTAGACATTTTTTTCAACCTTTACTTTTAAACCGTCAATCAAACCACGAACCATAGCTGACAATTTTTGCCATTTCTGATTTTCATAAAGAAAAATTTTAATAAACTCATCACGGCATTGAACTAAAAAAGATTTTGTTGTAGCATTTTTCCCATATTTTTTATATAAATAAACACTATTTCTAACGCGATAATATTTTCGAAGTGCAGAGTGATTAGAGGTATAGGCTGTTCTACCTAAGAAATTTATTTTCTTAGCTTCACCTATTTCATGGATAAATCCAATTTGATTGACCCTATAAACTTTATAACCAAGACGTTGAAACTCAAAGTTAATATCGTAATCCACCATATCAATAAACATCCATTCATCAAAACGCTTGGAGATTTCAAAAACTGACGTTTTCATCAAGGCAGCCGAGGTGATCACACATGAAACCTCCTCAAATTTATCACTATAGATTCTTGAATCTTCCTGATTCAAATCTCGATATAAACAGGATAATGTTCCTACTTGAGGTAAATCCAAATATGGCATATAAATCTGCATTAAATCATCATTAATAACCGTATCTTGATCCAAAGTCAAAAACCAATTGTAATGATTATCAATAGCATATTGACCGATAATATTTAAAGCAGCGGCAATCCCCTTGTTCGAGTGCAAAGGAATGACTTCCACTTCCGAAAAAGTAGTCTGGAGGAGTGATAGATTATCTGAACCATTATCGACAATAACTAATTTATCAACTTGAGAAATGACTGCTTCTACATTTTTTCTCAGACGCTCCATTTCAGGATTAAAGGTCACAATTCCTGCCAAAAATTTCATCGTTTAAAATCCTTTACTAACGTAATAACTGGTGCTTTTAATAGAAGCACCATACATATATAAATTGTAGCACCTAGAACCGCTTGTAAGGTATAGTGCAATAGATTGACAGACATATGACTATTCAAATAGTGAACAACACCCATTGTTACAAATGCGGATAGACTGTATTTCCACATACCATTTGTCAATTCTCTGAAACTAAAGACATCTCTGAGGGAATAAGCTTGATAACCAGACACAACTAACTCAGTGAGAACTGTTGAAATTACTGCACCCATGGCGCTCATTCTTGGAATCAAAATTATATTTAAAATAATATTTGTCACCAATCCTGCAACAGCCGAAATGGTATAGTCTTTAGTTCTCTTGGAAGCTAGGAGATATTGTGTCCCTAAAGCATTTCCGTAAGAAATGAGAATAATCATTAATGATTGAACTTGCATCAAAGAAGCAACAGGACCGTATTCATTACCAAAAAAGTACGTAGCAAAAGTCCCAGAAACAGCTACTAATCCTGCAATCAAGAGCATTGAAATCGCATTACTAAGGTCAATCAACTTCAGCAAAAGACTTCTGGCATCCTCTCTTTTATTTTCCGAAAAGAGTGCTGATAATCGAGGAAGAAAAACTCCACCAATAGAAGCTACCAAAGTGAACATAATTCTCACAATCTTATCTGACTGATCAAAATATCCTGCACTGACGACAGTATCCATCAAACCTAACATACTTTTATTGAGAGATAAATAAATTTGCATGGTAATTTGAGGCAAGAAAAGACCTAAGGTTGGTAGGAAGTGTCTCCATATATTGAGTTCCCTCGGCGGAAGCCATATAACCTCTGTCTTTAGATAAGGCCACACTGTTAAATTTCCTAGAACAGTAGAACCAGCAATTAAAGCCATGTAAATCCAGAGATCTTCTGCGGTCTTAACAAGTAAGAAAGTCAGAACCACTGTCGTTAGTCTAACAATTGTATTTCTAACAACAATTCTCTTGAAATCTTCCCGACCAGTGTAATACCAGGAAATATCCGTTGCAACAGATAAAAGATTAAGTCCTTGAATAAGAAAATAAAATTTCCATTTGTTACTAGCTATAACCAATACTAGAAACACCAGACTAGAGGCTGCAGTTGAGGCAAATTTTAGAAAAACCAATTCCCAAAAAACTCTGCTACGCTTCTCTCTATCTCTTTGAACATACGCAATTTCACGATTCCCATAAAGGCCAACTCCAAGCGCTGCAGCCAATGTAAAATAAGTAACTATGGATCCAGTATATGCATTGATTCCAATTCCTTCTGGAGATAGAACTCTTGCAACATAAGGTGTTGTAATCAGTGGCAATAATAATGCCAAAATTTGATATGAGGCATTATAAATTATATTTTTAACTAATTTCATACTTACCTCATTATAAGTCCAATGGTCGTATCAAAAATCAATAAGACATTTGAAACAATAACCAATAGGGTCACAAAGACCGGTACAACCTGACGTGCCGAACGATTTAATTGTGGCATCACAGCCGACCCCAACAACTGCAAGAGTAACAAGGTTGGTGTGAAATAGCGACCTTGAACTCCTTCAATATAACTCGTTCTAGCACCGTTATAGCCAAGCATTGTGTAATAAACACCTAAAACACCTATCGTAAAGAATAAAAAGGCAACATATCCTAGGTACTTAATTTTAACAAATTTTTGTTCTGAAAAAATAACAAGAAAAATCATTAAATACCAGACAGCTGATACCCAAATCGGTATATAGTTCTGGCTAGGATATGGAGCTGCTAACCAAGAGGTGATATCATTGGAAAGTAAATCAAGACCTGCATAATTGTAACCAAAAGTCATCAAATAGCGTTGAATAACGTAAAATAAACCGCCATGATTCCGTGTTAGAAAAATAGCCACAATAAAGCCTATTCCTAATACTGCCAAAGTTGAAAAAACAATATTTCGTTTACGAAAAACTATTTTTTGTCCTGACTGTATGATTTTCTGACGGATTTTATCAAACGATTCCGTAAAACTCAATTCTAAAATCGGCCACAAAGCAATTAGAAGCCAATAGTTCCATTTGGAAGCTGTAATAATAAAGAAACTGCCCAATAAAAATTTGTTGCGATTCTGACGAGTAATTCTCTGTTCAGCTATAGTATTGAAGACCACCATCAAGAGAAATGCAACCGCAACATATCCTGTAGAATCATAGGAAAGACTTGCAAAAGAGTTTAATGCCACAGGACTTAAGAAAATAGCAAAATAAATCAATTTCCCAAATTTGGCTTTTTTTATAATGAGACCTATTAGTATACTATTCACTATCACAGATAAAAGCCTAGCTACAGTAATCATAACTCCCATAGAAGGGTATATGTATTTACCGATAAGAAGTCCAATCCCCGGCACAAAGTGCCCCCAGAAAGTAAAGTCAAGATAGCTGTATCTAATGTCACGTGGCATATCGCTATCTTCTATAAAGACTGCTTTATTCAGGTAGTACTTTTCAAAACGCGTTCCATTTTTATAAGAACTCCCCTGTCTTGCCATACCAGAGTCAATCCTATACTCTCCGTATCTTGAAGTATCAATAATATTATTAACAACTTTCCCTGAAACTGCCAAATGATATTGTCCATCTGGTTCATTAAAAAAGGGCATGAAAAGGCTGAAAATGGTACCTATGGTCAAAGCCAAAACCAGATATGTTTTATGAATATGCTTTGGTTCAAAGACCTGCATCAATTTTTTCATTCTAACTCCATATTATTTTTTAAATAAGAAAATAGCATCGCGTAAGCGATTTGTCAGACTGTCGTAATAGTTTCCATCCGTCACCATCTGTGTTAAAGTTGCAAAAAATTTCTTCTGCTTTGCATTTGTCAAGCGTCTACGGTTAAAATCCAAATAGGCTTGTGCCCTGGATAAAGCTAAGCTTTTTTTTTCTTTTAGGACTGAGACAAGTACTTGATAATAACTTTTTACAATATGAAGCTCAGCGATATGTCTGTCATAATTACTATGTAGACCAAGAATATTTCCACTAGCATTTCCACCGTGACGAATATGAAGTCCAACCGGTTGATTCAGATTATAACCTGTTTCCAAAATCCCTGAGATACCAGCCATTAAATTATCATGTGAGGTTATCAACTCTTCGGTATAGTATTTAACAACAATATCAAGAAAAGTTTTTCGGAGACAAAAAGTCCAACCCTGACGGTAATTATGATAAGAAAAATCTTTTGGATATTGTGAAAGTTTGTTTTCCCTATCAACAAATTCAAAATTTTTAGGGACAGTTGCCTCTTGTCCAGTAATTTCAATATCAATATCTGAACTTAATAAGTCAATGTCTGCACGTTCTTCCATGACTGTAACTTGTCGTTCATTTTTGTCTAAATACCATATATCGTCCTGATCTGAGAAAAAAACATAGTCAACATCATAGACAACAATATCTAGCATCAACTGACGAAAATTTCGGCGCCAACCTAAATTGAAGTTATTTTTCTGAATTGACCAACCTGATAAATTATATCTCTGAATATAATTTTTTACCACTTCTACCGTGTCGTCTGTCGAACAATCGTCCCGCATTAAGACATAATCTGGAGCCAGAGTTTGCTTGCGTATTGAATCTAATTGTTTCTCAATAAACTGACTGCCATTATAGGTAGCCATCAAAACTGCTGTTTTTACCATAATTCCTTACTTTTTAAATGAAAAAATCAAGTCTCTCGCTACTGCATTCATATTTTCATAATATGATAAGTGAAAAATAACAAAGAAGAGATTTTCCATTACTTTATTAGAGTGCGCCACTTCATATCGCTCTTTGTAAAACTCACTAACTTCATTCAAAATCTTACTATTATCATGCCTGTAATAACTTGCTACTTGTGCAATAACTTCATAAAAGCGATAAAAAACATAAAGTCCATCTATGTGTTTCTGTTTTGAAGATTTAATCGTAAAGACATATTTCTTATTTCCGCTCGCATTGTTTTCATATCGAATATGGCTCCCAACTTTAACGTTCATGTTAGCCGCCCGATCAGTCATTGCTGCCGCAATTGAAGTCAGATTATCATGAGAAATCTGATCTCCCTCCTTCCAGGAGCTTACTACAATGTCAGAAAATATTTTCCGTAAACAGAATGTCCAACCCGGACGGTAAGTTCTATAGGTGAGAATATTAGGATAGGGTGATACCTGTTGCTGCTCATCAAATTGGAACTGATCTGGAACCGTTGCCCGATCGGAACGAACCTCTATATCAATATCTGCACTTAACAAATCAATATCTTGTCGCTCTTCCATGACTATAACTTGTCGTTCATTTTTGTCTAAATACCATATATCGTCTTGATCTGAGAAAAAGACATAGTCAACATCATAGGAAACAACATCTAACATCAACTGGCGAAAGTTTAGACGCCAACCTAAATTGCTGGCGTTCCTCTGTATTGACCAGCCAGATAAATTATATTTCTGGATATAATTTTTTACAACTTCTACCGTGTCGTCTGTCGAACAATCATCCCGCATTAGGACATAATCTGGAACCAGAGTTTGCTTGCGAATTGAATCTAATTGTTTCTCAATAAACTGACTGCCATTATAGGTAGCCATCAAAACTGCTGTTTTTACCATTTTTATTCCTCAAAACTTCGAACAGTCTTAATAAGTCCCACTTCAAGAGGAACTTGCTTTGTCCAACCCAAATTTTCAATTTTACCAGTATCCAAATGGCTATCCCCCATCTTGCTATAACCAGCACTCATTTCTTTTGGAATATTAAAAACAACTTTCATAGCTTTTTCTGGAAAAAGTTGAACTAAAAGCTGCGCTAGCTCACGTATCATAATAGGTCTATCTTCATTTGCTACATTATAGGCCTGTGTGAGCTCACCATTTAGCATGATCACAAAAAGTCCTGCCACAGCATCAGACAAATAACAAAATGCACGCTCAGCAGTACCATCACTTTTTAGAATAATATCTTCATTTTTGAGAACATTATTGATGAGATCGCTCATAATGCGACCATCATTAACCGTTTCCATGCCAGGACCGTACGAATGTGCAATTCGAGCCACAGTAAACGGCACCCCATACTGATCGTAATATGAACGAAGAAGAGTCTCAGCCATCCGCTTACTTTCTGGGTAACAAGCTCTACTTTCTAAAATATCAAAAGCACCATAGGCTTCCTCATTGATTGTTTCAGCAATCGGTTTTCCATAAATTTCACGAGTAGATAAAAATAAAAAATTCGTTAACTTTTTCTCCCGCGCAAAATTCAATAGATGAAGCGTTCCAATCGTATTAGCCTCAATGATGCCGACTGGATCATTGAGAATAAAGTGCGGACTGGCATTGCTAGCAGCATGTACAATATAATCAATCTCTGCCTCATAAACAAATTGTTTTGTAACATCATGTTCCAACAATTCAAAATAATCGTGACCTAACACATCAGCAAACCTCAACGTGGCCTTTTCAATATTTCGAGCTGTAGTAACAACCTTGGTTTGGCTATTTTTTTGTTCATTGAGTGCTACTAATGCGTAAATCATGTATGTTGCTAACATACTGTTAGCACCAGTAATAAGCACCGTTTTTCCTTTTAACTTATCCCAGGCAATCGCCTTATCGTCCAGAATTCGATTTATATCATCTTGAACAATCGTATTTTTATATGAAATCATCATTTACAACCCAAAAATTTGTGCGTTTTCTTTAGCATCATGAAGTGCTTTGAAGGTATAAAAATCGTCTGGAGTCGTGATTTTTATGTTCTCAAAAGGACCCTCAACAATTTTCAACTTGCGATTATACATTCCCATCAGAGTGCTTGAGTCAATCGCATTAGTAATTCCTTTAGTGATAGCATCGCGTTGCACATCAAGGATATCCTTTAAATAGAAACTCTGCGGTGCCTTTGCAATAAAAGAGCGCGTTCTATCAACTACTTCATCGATATTGTTGTCAGCATCAATTAAAACAACCGTTTCTTTTGCAGGTACAGAAGTAATTGCAGAGCCATATCCTTTCACTGTAGCGATATTATCAGAAATAGTCTGAGCATTAATAAGAGGACGCACACCATCATGAATAAGAACAATAGATTCTTCATCACCAACCATATTCTCAGCAGCCTCAAGACCATTGAAAATAGACATTTGGCCCGTTTCTCCACCTGAAACAACTGCTTTGACCTTTGTCAAAGAAAACTTGGTCACCAATCGCTCCATGTAATCCAACCAATCAGCCACACAAACCACTACAATGGCATCAATCTCAGGGTGATTTTCAAAAAGTTCAATAGTGTGAACAATAATTGGTTTGCCATGAACTTCTAAAAATTGCTTAGGCAAACCTTTTGATTGCATACGTGAGCCAACACCCCCGGCAAAAATAACACCAATATTCATGACTACTCCTTCCAATACCATGTATAATAATCGTGACTTTCACGTTTATTCTCTGGCGGCAATTCCATGTAGGAAGCTCCATAGAGCTGATTGAGGTACACTTTTTCATTTTTTATTTTACGAACAGTCAGATACTCAAAAATGATATCTTCATATGTATCAAAGATTTCAGCTGGGAAACATTCTTTCAATCGATAGCGTGAATCTGTGTACCCTCTGTATTTTGCGCTTGTTGCATTATAAGTTGACATCACTTTATCCACTTGCTCTGCTTTTTGCTTAGCTTTACCGTGATAAAGAGCAAAACGAGGCATACCTAAAATCAGGCGAGCAAAAGCGAAAAGATAGTTTGAACCGCTAGCAAAATTGGGAAAGGTCGTACACTTAAGATTCTCTGCTGCTGACCTTACTTTTTTGAAAAAGCGGTTGCGTTCTTCTTGACTATCTGGCAATTTATCAATTGGGAAGATATCAATAAATAATCCTGTCCATGGGTGAATACGGTCAGTCTTACTAATATAACAAGACTTGCTATGATAAAGCTTTGCAAAAGGCCAGAGATTACGCTCTGTCGAATGGTGTAGCAATTTAAAATCAGGATTATTATCTTCAGCGAGAACCTTCATTAGCCGTTCATAGTGACTACGTTCCAGCATTAAATCAATATCATCATCCCAAGGAATAAAACCTTTGTGACGCATAGCTCCAAGAAGACTCCCCCCACCAAGAGAATATTCTATCTGGTTGTCCCTAGCAACCAGATCAATGTATGATAGCATATCGAGTTGAATCTGACGCATTTCTGCTTGACTTATTTGACGCATGAATTTATTTTCGGATAGACTAGATTAGAGCGACAAGAATGTCAATCAACATCAACTTATTAAATCCGAATTCTCCTCTTTTTAGTTTTGTAAAGTGCAGACCTCTACGATGGATAAGAGCTTTGTACTCTTTCTCAATCCTTAAGTACATCTGTCTTGCATCTGTTTTGATACTAGAATTAGATGTGAGTTCTTGAATACTAGTTAGGACTGTCATTAGGTTTTCATAAAAAATCTTTGTTGTTTTTTTCTGATTTTTTGCTTGTTGAATAATACTTGGAGTCTTTTGAACACTTGTAGCATTACTTGAATGTTGACGATATTTAATTAATTGTCTATTAAGATAGTAAGTACTATTACGAGCAGATCCTAAAATAAACAAGCCCACATCATGCGCAATCGAATTATCTCGATGAGACTGCACTTTTAAAAATTCTTGACGAATGGTATCCGTAAACAAGAAGCAACACCCTAGAAAAGGATGATGTGAAAAATGAGCTGCCTGAGGAACCTTTTCAATCTCACCATCATTCTTAGAAATTCCTAATTTTTCATAAGAATCGTTCAAAATCTTTTTAACACCGACATCTGAAGTGTAATAATATTCGATGCGATGCATAAGCACCTCGATTTGAGGATTACTTTGCATGGTATCTAGCATGACTTGACACTTATTCAAGTTCCAAATATCATCCTGATCACATAGAAATACAAAGTCACTTGAAACAGCCTCCATTAGAGCTATAAAGGATTTTTTCCAGCCTATATTCTTACCAGAAATAATATTCCATAATAGTCTTGGATGCTTACCAGCATATTCGTTCAAAATTGCCAACGTATTATCACTTGACCCATCATCTCGAACGAGAAAAGTAACAGATACTTCTGGATTGTCTAGAATCGTTTGCTGGACAATACTATCTAGCTGTTCTTTCAAAAATTCTTGACCATTGTAAGTTGACATGGCAATGGTTACACGAATCATTTTCTATCCTTTCCTAATCACAAGGTAGGCAATAACAGCTACCACCAAAATTGTTACCACTATAAAAATCAATGCCATCCAGTATGGGTTGGGTAGCAAAGTTGCATTCTGACCTTCCTTGAGAATCTGTAATGCATTATACTCCATTTTTCCATAATCTAAATCAAGGATAAATCCATTAACCTGATAATCTCCAAACTGTGCTTTTGATTCACTATCCTTAGCTACTTTAAATAATTGAACATCAGTGGCCGTAGCATATCCCTCAGGTACTTTGGCTTGCTTTAAAAAATAGGTGTATTCACTAGATAGACCTCGCAATTTGAATAAGGCCTCATTACTCTTTGTTTGATTACTTTCATCATATGCCCAGATTTTTTCGTTAAATGGCAGAGCAGACTTGTAGCCATCCAAGTAAATAACTTGATTACCTGAAATAGTAAAATTCGACTCAGCCTCTACTAACCTCTCTTTTTCAAGTCCTGATTTCTCCCAGATTATCTGTTTTTCAGAATTGTAATTCAAAATATATACTTGACCTGATTTATCAAAGCGTCCAAGAATATACTCTGCGCCCGTCAACAGCTGGTGACTGTTCCCATCTGTCATAACAAAGTTAACGTTGTTACTATAAACTTGTGGAGTCAACAGATATTTTCCATCCGCTATGACATAAATACCTTGACGATTATTTTGATTTTCAACAACTAAATTCTTAGTAAACCTTTTTTCTTCCTCTGTATCGGATTGATAAATATCAATAAGATACGAAGCTGTAGATACAACATGTCCTGTAACTGTTATAAATTCATCAGATCTGCTATTAATATCAACCTTTATTTTTTTTATCGATTGTAACTTAGATAAGGCAGTTTCAAATTCTTGTTCATCAGTCTCAATGTATCGTTTTGAAAGTTTAAAAATCTCACCATCTAAGCTTACATTTTCAGGTAAAGGCTCAATATTCACCAATGTCCCATCCTGCCCCTTTTTTTCACGTACAAAATGAACTTCTTCAATAAATGGTGCATTGATCTCATCAATAATAAAATTTGGAGATACTTCGAGTTCAAGAGAGGAAATACTTTCTAACGGAATTTTATAAGTCACGCTTTCCCCAATATCAGCTGTATGATATCCATCAATTTCAGTTGCATCTACAGTGATATTCCCTTGGTCAATGAGCGTATTCCCTAAATGTACTGTCTCTTCTTTATCATCAAGTTTGATTACTTCAAAGCTATTATCATTTGAGTTTTGGAAAATCGTCCATCCTTGTTTAAGTTCTGCAATAGATAGCCCCTCCTCTGAAGTAAACCGGTATCGAGCATTTTCTGAAATATGAAGAGGAACTTGCATTTGAAACTCGTTAAGTACATTTAGAAAGGGCCGGTTGTCTCTATACAAAACTTCCAACACAGCCTTACTATCCTCTTCGGTGAGTTCAACTCCCTCTCCAAACACAAGTGTGTCTGATAATCGAATTATCTTCCCATTAACTTCATAAAGTTTTTTGAAATCGTCTACAGTATAGTGGTCAAGTTCATTATTCTCAAACGTACCAGATTGAATTTTTTCAAAGGCAATTTGATAATTCGTCGCCTGAATTTGAATACTATAAATAGGATTGTTATTATAATAGTAATAGGCACTAACTTGTGAAGTTTGATTTTGTACTTTGGCCTGTGCTGCTGGCATTGGTAAAAACAATCCCAAAATTAGAGCGATAAACGCCATTTTTTTCTTATTTACCATCTTTGTCTCGTTCATGTAATTCTTTTTTGAGGAGGGAAACTTCCTGTATTAAGGTTTTAATTTCTTGTTCCCGCTGAGCAGAATGAGTCGTATCACTAATTTCTAAGAAAAATAGAAAAACTAATGCAGAGAAGAGCAAAAAATTAATTGTAAATCCAAAGCCTATTTTGTGAGCAACGTAGGCAACACTTGTCGGAAAAATACTGATAAAGATGAGTATCAGACCAATCAAGAGCCACGGTAACGCTTTTTTTACTGAAAAGGAATGGCGATTGACCATTCGGACAATGAAAAACATCAGCAATACCGCTAGAACAATCATCTCTACTTGTAACAGTAAACTCATGTTAATTCTCCTTCATATAAGCTGCCATGATGATTGATAACAGTACATCAACCATATAGGTAATAGATTTTAAGGCGCTAATGCTAGAGACTCCTTCTGTTCGTTCAAACATGTTGGCAGGAATTTCTTCAACACTATAGCCTTTTTTTAGAATTCGAACAATCGTCTCAGGCTCAGGATAAGCAACTGGATAACGTTTAGCAAAGTAAGAAACAATTTCTTTATTGGCCACACGATAACCGCTAGTGGTATCATAGATTCGCTTATGTGTTGTCAACTTAATCAAGTTGGAAATCAGATTAATCCCCATACGACGCATAACTGTTGACTGAAAATTTTCTTTGGATTTGTCCACAAAACGAGAACCAATAACAAAATCACAACTGCCATCTAGGACAGGAGTAACTAGATTTACAATACTTGCAATATCGTGCTGTCCGTCACCATCAAACTGAACTGCAGCATCGTAGTTGTTGCGCTCAGCATAGATATAACCAGTTTGTACAGCTCCGCCAATTCCTAGATTTCGAACCAAATCCACATGATTTAAATTATATTCATCTAAAATTTGAGATGTCTTATCCTTTGATCCATCATTGATAACCAAGTAGTCTATTTGAAAGGCTAGATGATTTCGCTTTTTAAAACTTTCAATAGACTGAACGGTTCTTAAGATGCTTCCTTCTTCATTGTAAGCTGGAATGATAATTAGAACTTTTTTCATTTGTTTCTTTCGTTATAAATATTTGTCAGTAACAAAAATCTAAAAACAAAAATATGTTTCCATTGATTTTTAGAATACTTGTATTTCAAAATCCTTGATAAGCGTCCTATAAAACTTTGCTTATCGATATCACTAAAATTTTCAATCATTTCACGATCATCTTTTGGAAGAGCTGAAAATTTAAGAAGATAATTTGCTTGCTTTTGAGTATCGTGAATTAATTTCCAATAGCGAGTAAATATATATCTTGGACCTAATCTAAAAATTTTAAATCGCTTCCCCAACGTTCTAGCCCCTAATACATTATTACCGTGTTGACGGTAGAGTTCGCCAGGTTGGTCGATATAGATGAGTTTACCGAGGGCGCTGGCAAGGAGGGCTAGGTACCAATCATGCATGATGATCGTTTCGTCACCTTGCCAGAGTTGTGCTAGAGCATGATTGAACATGGCAACGCCACCTGTTACGGTATTTTCTGTCAATTCTTGGACCAGTTGCGTGTTGGCATGGTGGGACTGGCTTCGAATCATGCTTTCGTTTAAAACTCTCAGGTTTTCGTCAACCACTTTGAGATCCATATAAACCATCACAGGTAGATCCTGAGGATGTTTTACAGCCTCGTCTAGACAAACTTGTATCTTATCTGGCAACCACACATCATCCTGGTCGCATAAAAAATAATAATCAGCAGCTTCTTCTGTCAAAACTGCGTGAAAACTAGCGATGACTCCGAGATTTTGTTTGACATCCTTATTGATAAATCGAATGCGAGAATCTTGTTCGCAAAAAGATGAAATGATATCACAGGTTTTATCTGTTGAACCATCATCACGAATCAATAAGTTCCATTCTTGAAATGTCTGGGCCTGAATAGACTCAATCTGCTCTGCTAAAAATCGTTCACCATTATAGGTGGACATGAGAATATTTACTTTCATTCTTGAAATAAAGCCTCGTATTGTTCCACAATTGTATCCCAAGTATATCGTTCTGCCATCAAGTTTTTGGCAGCAATGCCTTGGTCTTTTTGCGCACTAGATTCAGTCATATGGTCAATCAATTTTGTTAGCTCATATGGGGTTTTATCCCAGTAGTAAACCGTATCTAAGGCGACTTTTTTATTAAAATCAACACCTAATACCAAGTTTTCATCGGTATGACCAAGGGCCTCTAGCAAGCCTGGATTAGTTCCTCCGACCTCGTGACCATGTATGTAGGCACGACATGCCTGGCGAAGGTACTTCAAGAGATCTTGCTGATAGATAGTACCAATAAACTTCACTCGTTTGTCTTTTGAGAATCCTGTCTTCTCATCTAGCTTTTCGAAATATGCAGATCCTTGGTAGTTGCAGACAATCACTAAATCCATCTGTGTCTGAGATTGTAAAAACTCCTTAAGAATCCACTCATAGTTATTTTCAGGTACAAATCGACCGACCACTAAGAAATACTGACCTTCCTTCAAATCCCACTGTTCAAACAATTCTCGAACTTGAGATGAATCCGAGGTGAGTTGGGAGGGCGTTTGATCGGTACCATAGGCGATGAACTGGGTCTTGACACCTGGATAGGCCTGGTGCAAATAGTCTTCAATGCCCTGGTTATCAGCAACAATCAAGTCAGCCATTTGTGCCATCATTTTCTCAGAAAATTTCAGGTAGGCCTGAACTGGTTTGGGCCATTTAGCACGTTTCCACTCCAATCCATCAGGGTTTACAAGGAGTTTCCCGCCAACAGAGTGAATCATATGAGCAAAGGGAACGATGAAGCCACCTATGGTATTTCCCAAAATGTAGAAAACAGGAGAATCGATTGCCTGTTTTTTAACAATGGAAATTGCATAGCGGATAGCCTGCATATCATAAGCGATTACACGAGCTGGACCGAGTTTAGGTGGATTAATTGTAAAACAATCAACCCCTTTAAAATCAAAATGTGTCTGATGATCAGTGTCTGAGAGACAAGCCACATGGTATTGAATGGTCGAATCTTGTTGATGGGTCACTAGCTGTTCAACGAAAGTCTCAAAACCACCGTATTTAGCCGGAAGTCCTCGACTTCCAATGATAAAAATATGTTTCATACTACCTTCGCTTAAAAATTGTAATCAGATAATTATACCATATTTTCGACTGGATTTCATGAAAAAAGCGAGTCCATGCTCGCTTGCCTTATTTTTTAGTTTGGTTATAAAAAGCTTCAAGAGCTTCTTGCCAAGTTGGGATGACAAAGCCTGTGGCTTTTGCCTTGTCCAAACTCATGGTTGAGTTGAAGGGACGTTTTGCCTTGGCTGGGAACTGGCTAGAATCCACTGGCAATACCTTGGTGTTGGTATCCTTGAGGATTTCCGTAGCAAAGTCAAACCAAGTTGTATCTTCTGCTGCATCGTTTGACAAATGGTAGTAACCAAATGCTTGCTTGGTGTCCACCAAGTGTACCATGAATTCCGCAAGTGTGCGTGTCCAGGTTGGACGACCGTGTTGGTCGTTAACAACTGTCAAGGTATCCCGAGTTTCCGCAAGGTTTTGCATGGTGAAAACAAAGTTTTTACCGTAGTTACCAAAGACCCAAGCCGTACGAACAGTGTAGAACTTGTCTGCAAACTTCTCAACTGCTTCCTCACCCAAGCGCTTGGTACGACCGTATTCAGATTGCGGATCTGGTTGGTCATCTACTTGCCATTCTTGACCGACTGGCAACTCACCATTGAAGACATAGTCCGTTGAGATATAGACAAGGGTTGCACCGTATTTAGCAGCTGCCTTGGCAACATTTTCAGAGCCTGTTACGTTAATCTTGTAGTTGAGTTCTTTACCTTCATCTTCTGCCATATCAACAGCTGTGTAGGCTGCACAGTGGTAAACAACGCTTGGCTTGACTTCGGCAAAGAAGGCATCTACCTTGTCTGCATCCGTGATATCCATTTCTGCTACGTCAGCAGCAACGTACTCAACACCACGCTCATCCAAGAGATAACGCAATTCTGTACCCAACTGACCATTTGCACCTGTAATTAAAATCATATTTGCTCCTTATTTCAAGAAAGGCTTGGGCAAGAGCCCCAGCCTGTGATTGTCTTATTTAATAACTTCCTGTGTCTTAGCATAGTTGGCTTCAACTGCTTCTTTTTCAGCCTTCCACCAATCTTGGTTGTCTGTGTACCACTGGATTGTTTCTTCCAAACCTTGAGAGAAGTCTGTGAATTGTGGTGTCCAACCAAGCTCATCACGAAGTTTGCTTGCGTCAATAGCATAGCGCAAATCGTGTCCTGCACGGTCAGTCACGTGATCGTAAGCATCTTTTGGTTGACCCATTTTTTCAAGAATCAATTCAAGCACTTCTTTATTGTTCTTCTCACCGTCAGCACCGATTAGGTAAGTTTCTCCCATACGGCCTTTTGTCAAGATTGCCCAAACACCAGTCGAGTGGTCGTTGGTATGAATCCAGTCACGGACATTTTTACCTTCACCGTACAGTTTTGGCTTGATACCTGCCAAGATGTTGGTGATTTGGCGTGGGATAAATTTCTCGATGTGTTGGTATGGACCGTAGTTGTTTGAACAGTTTGAAATAGTCGCTTTAACACCAAATGAACGCACCCATGCTTTCACAATCAAGTCTGATGCAGCCTTGGTTGATGAGTATGGTGATGACGGGTTGTAGTTGGTTTCTGCAGTGAATTTCTCACCTGGACCCTCACCATGACCTGGCAAATCTTCACGCAAAGGAAGGTCGCCATATACTTCGTCAGTTGATACATGGTGGAAACGAATATCGTATTTACGAGCCGCTTCAAGAAGAGTGTAAGTACCGATAAAGTTGGTATGGATGAATGGGCTTGGATCGTTGAGGGAGTTGTCGTTGTGGCTTTCTGCCGCATAGTGAACGATGGCATCTGCTTTAGCAGCCAGTTTGTCAACCAATTCAGCATCTGCAATATCACCAACAACCAGCTCAACACGGTCACCAAGAATAGCTTCCAAGTTAGCCTTGTTACCAGCATAAGTAAGTTTATCCAAAACAGTTACGTGAACGTCTGGATGATTGTTATAAACATAGTGTACAAAGTTTGAACCGATGAAACCAGCTCCACCAGTTACGATAATATTTTTAAATTGAGACATTTTTTTCTCCGAAAAGTTTTTTCTTTTTTGTGTGTCATCTTAGGTAGTGGGGACGTAAGCAACCACCAAGGTGTTTCATTACTAAACCATGAGCCTAAGGTCTCATGGTTTCCCCCGCTCCTTAGCAAAGCAAAGGTGCATCTCACTACGGCGATGACACACAGAACTGCTCGCTTTTTTTACTTCAATAACTCTTCCAAGTAAGCAATCTTGGCAAAGTCTTTTTGATTATTGTTTTCTGCTCGGTAGGAATCTTTTGAAGAGGATTGGTAGATTTTTAGGTATTGTTCAAGCGTCGGTAGGTAATAGCGAACACCAGCTGTTTCTAGTTCTTCCAAATCTTCTAGCTCTACACCAGCAAATTCAGGCAGCGAATGCAGCCCTCCGAATTCAACAGATAGGCCGTCTTTATGAAATTCATGTTCATGACGGTCAACCAGAACATATCCTAGTTGGTTCATCATGGCAATCACCTCATCTGCACGGTAAATCCGTTCGTCGTCTGGGGCTTCCCAGCCACGTGGATCACTTGGAACATGAATATCTAAATCTCCTGCCTGCCAGTCCCTACCTGTTCGCCTTTCCAAACCAACTGAGCCCATTAACAAGGGAGTGATTCCTAACTTGTTTAACTGCTCTGCTATTTCCAAAAAGGCTTGAAACATTAGAGGTCCTCTTTTCTCAAAGGCTTAACGTCCTTGAGGAGTGGGTGATTCTCATCTGCTTCTGAAACTTCTGCTTCTTCTAGGTTTTCCCACTGGATGTCGAGGCTAGGGTCAGCGTAGTTGACGAAGGCATACTTAGGCTTGAGTTCCAAAGCCCAGTAGTCGTTGACCAAGTAGCTGTAAGCCACGAAATCTGACAAAACTTGGAAACCGTTGGCAACGCCACGTGGGACAAAGATACCTTTTGAAGCATCGATAACTGTTTGATAGGTATTACCGAAGGTTTCGCCTTCACGAAGATCCACCCAAGTTCCCAAAACCTTACCGCCATCTGCCACTGAAATGTATTTATCCCAAGGCTCTGCGTGAAGACCACGAAGAACGTTTTTGCGAGAGAAGGAAACATTATTCTGCAATTTTCCTTCTGCAAAGAAGCTCTCAGGGAAGCCTAGAGGCAACATTTTTTCCTTTTGGAAGTTCTCCTTGAACCAGCCACGGTTGTCGCCATGAACAGGAATGTCGAATTCTAACATTCCAGGAATGGCTTCAACAGGACGAGCAGCTAGTGTTTTACCGAAAAAGTTTTCTGTCATTAGGCTTCTCCAATCAAACGGAGCAAGTATTGTCCGTATTCATTTTTCTTAAGTGGCTGTGCCAATTCATGTACTTGTTCTTTTGTAATGTAACCCATGCGGTAGGCAATTTCTTCCAAGTTAGCCACTTGAACGTTTTGCAAACGTTGAACCGTTTCGATGTACTGTGCAGCTTCCAAGAGGCTTTCATGCGTACCTGTATCCAACCAAGCAAATCCACGGCCCATGAGTTCCACAGACAAGTCCCCACGGTCTAAGTAAGCCTTGTTGACATCTGTGATTTCCAACTCGCCACGAGGTGACGGTTTGATATTTTTGGCAATCTCAACAACATCATTGTCATAGAAGTAGAGACCAGTAACAGCAAAGTTTGATTTTGGCTCTTCAGGTTTTTCTTCGATAGAGATGGCATTCATATCTGCGTCAAACTCGACAACACCAAAGCGTTCTGGGTCTTTTACTTGGTAACCAAAGACAGTCGCGCCCTTTTCTTTGCTTGCTGCACGTTGCAACATCTTGGTCAAACCATTTCCGTGGTAAATATTATCACCTAAAATAAGAGCAACACTATCCGTACCGATAAACTCTTCGCCGATGATGAAGGCTTGCGCCAAACCATCTGGACTTGGTTGTTCTGCATATGAAAGTGAAATTCCAAGTTCAGAACCATCTCCCAACATATCCTTAAAACGTGGAAGATCTTGCGGAGTTGAAATAATCAAAATATCTTTGATTCCAGCCAACATCAATGTTGACAATGGATAATAGATCATTGGTTTATCGTAAATTGGCATCAACTGTTTTGAAGCTGCACGCGTTAAAGGATACAAGCGTGTACCTGACCCACCAGCTAGAATAATACCTTTCATATAAGAGTACCTTCCCTAAATTAATATCAGTTCATTATACCATATTTTTTCTGAAAATGTCATATGGAAAAAGCCTGCATACCTACAAGCTTCTCCTTTTTACCCTAAAGCGACATCTAAAATCATCATAATGACAAAACCTGCCATCAAGCCAAGTGTAGCAATATCCGTATTGCCATTTGTTTGTGATTCAGGTATCAACTCTTCTACTACAACAAAAATCATTGCCCCAGCAGCAAAGGAAAGCGCATAGGGTAAGATAGGAGTCATCATAGTCACTGCAAGCGCACCAATCACAGCAGCAATTGGCTCAACAATCGCTGACATGGATCCCCAGAAAAAGGCTTCCTTTCGCGACTTTCCATCAGTACGAATTGGGATCGAAAGCGCCGCCCCCTCTGGAATATTTTGCAATCCAATCCCTAAAGCCAGACCTACGGCACCAATAAAAGCTGCAACCGTATAATTACTTGCTAATGCACCAAAGGTCACCCCAACAGCCAATCCTTCTGGAATGTTGTGAATAGTAATTGCTAAAAATAGTAAAGCTGTCTTAGACAGATTCTTCCTGTCCTTCTCACCGCCACCTTCTGCCTTTTCTCTTTCATTGCCCAAATGCAAGTGTGGAATGAGGGCATCAACCAGGCGCAAAAAGAAACCTCCCGCCAAAAAGCCAACCGCAGCTGGAACCCAAGACCATTTTCCATAGCTTATTTCGGCATATTCGATGGACGGAGCAAGCAAGGACCAAAATGAAGCTGCAATCATGACCCCTGCAGCAAAGCCAAGCATGGTATCTAATAATCGCCGGCTAACTGTACGAAAGAAAAACACTATCGCTGAACCGACAATCGTACAAAACCATGTAAACAAACCACCTATTAGCGCCTGTATAACTACAGACTGTTCTGTAAACCACGTCATGTCATCATCCTATCCTATTTTTAATCAAACATATTCCTTTTGTTAGGATACCCTAACAATCTTAAAAAATCAAGAGAATCTAAGAAAAAGCCACAATTTTGTGACTTTTATAGGTGTCTAAATGGATTGGTCGAAACAGTTGAAGGAAGAATGTCCACATCCCAGCCCTCTTCTGCTTTCCAAGTTTCCAGTAAGTCTGCAATTTTCTTGATAAACAAGGCTTCGATATGATGGCCTGGATCAATCGCTAGCAAGCCTTGTGTCAGCATATCCTGACCCGTATGATAGTAAATATCGCCCGTGATGTAAACATCTGCCCCCTTGGCAAGAGCATCATGGTAGTAGGAACCGCCACTTCCGCCACAAATCGCCACACGACTGACATACTGCTGAGCTTGATGCCCATAGGTCACCAGACGAACAGCATCTAGACCAAAGACCTCCTTGACTTTCAAGGCTAATTCCTCCAAGGTCTGCTCTGCTATTGTCCCCACACGACCAAGTCCCTGCCCTTCGGCAGTTTCAATCAAGTAGGTAGTATCCTGAATCCCCAAAAGGTCGCAGAACCAGTCGTTGAGTCCACCCTCAACCACATCAATATCTGTATGACTGACATAGACTGCAATATCGTGCTTAATCAAATCAAGATACATTTTAGTTTGTGGATTATCTGCCACCAAATCCTTGATTGGACGGAAAATCGGAGCATGCTTGACAATAATCAGGTCCACCTGCTTGTCAATGGCCTCTGCCACCGTCGTTTCTCGAATGTCCAGAGCCACCATGACCTGACGGATATCCTTCTTAAGCGTGCCGATTTGCAGACCCTTGACATCGCCCTCCATAGCTAAAGCTGGCGGACAAAAAGCCTGATACCGCTCGATTACTTTACTTGCTAACATGAAGAACCTCCTGAATTTGTTGTATTTTTTGAGAAATGACAGAGCGGTCAGCCTGGCGTTCAAGGGGCACTTGTTCCAAGGCATAGGTCAACTTGTCCAACTCCTTGAGCCACTTCTTCTGGAAGGTTGCAGACTGCTCTTCCAGCAAATAAGGACCAAACCGCAACTGGTCTGCTGTCAAGTCTGTACTCCCTTTCTCCGCCACTAAGATTTCATAAATCTTGTCATTTTCTTCCAAGATTTCCTCGGCAATCAACTGAAAATCATGCTCAACCAACCAATGACGGACATCATCTTCTCGGTTATTGGGCTGTAAAACCAATCGCTCAACCGAACCAAGTTTGTCTTTCCCAGCTTCCAAGATTTCGGCAATTAAACGACCACCCATTCCTGCAATGGTAATGGTGCTTACTTGGTCATCTAGCTCAACTGCCGCCAGACCATTGCCCAGGCGAACAGCAATCTTATCTGACTGACCAGCCTGCTCCACATTTTGTAGGGCTGACTGGTAAGGTCCTTGGACCACCTCACCTGCGACCGCAAAATCAATCCTGCCCTGTTCCACCAAAAAAAGAGGGAGATAAGCGTGGTCACTCCCTACATCTGCTAATCGAGCCCCTTGAGGCACATAGGAGGCTACTGCCTCTAATCGTCTTGATAATTTTGTTTCCATATTAATCTTTCCAAAGATTCATTGCATCATAGAATTCAGCTGATGCTGTTACTTGTTTGGGATTGACTTGTTCCCGCTCTGCATTTTTCGCTTCTACTTGGGCGACCGTTGTGATTCCTTCCCGACGCCAGTTGCGCAAAATAGCTTGAATATAACGCCAGTTTGTCTTACCACTAAAAACCGCTTCACGAAGTGCTGCTCGAATCAGGTCAGCAGCTGTACCTTCCTCCAAGGACTGTTGCAAATCTTCTAACTCAAACGGAGACAGCATTCTGCCCAATTCTCGCTCGAAATCAGAAACCAGCTGCAACAAATCATTCTCAAGCAAAGGTGGAGCTGTCTCCTCAAGTGGCAGACATGCTTGCGGCTGATGCAAATCTTCCAAGCGATCAAAGAGTGGAAAGGCATTGAACAAGATATCTACTTCTCCAGCAACGCTAATTTCTTTTAATTCCAAGAGGCCTTTTTCTACAAGACCTTCAATCAAGTCATTAATGATCATCAGGTCTTGCCCAGTTGCCTGAGCGATTTCGCTAGGTGCAATGGCCTCTAGCGAACTGGTATTTTGAAAATAGAAAAATTGCCAAACGAGGAATTCTTGAGCAGAATCAAAAATTTCCTGAAAACGAAAGAGGAGGTCAGCTGGCAAAACCAGGTGACCTTCTTTGAAATGACGAAAAGTGGACATTTTCCTCTTAATCCCTTTCTGTGCTATCGAATTGACTCCAATCAAACGGAGTTTCTTGGTAAACAGCATAATTTATCCAGTTGGTGAAAAATTGCGCCGCTGCCAAATTCCATGTTAAACAAGGCAGACGATTCAAATCATCTTCTGGAAAATACTGATGAGGTAGATTTGGAGATTTCCCTGCGGCACAATCACGCTGATACTCTCTTTGCAAGGTGTCTCGGTCATATTCTAAATGCCCAAAACTATAAACCTCGCGCAAATCATGACTGGCTAGAATGGACAGTCCCACTTCTGGACCTGCAGACAAGATTTTCAAATGCGCCAGCGATTGAATATCTTCCTTTCGAACTTCCGTATAACGTGAATGCGGCGCCTTAAACTGGTCATCAAACCCTCTCATCAATGGACAATGCGTCGCCAAGACTTGCTGAGAATAAACTCCAGAGAGTTTCTCCTTCAAGGCATGTTTTGCAACGCCATAACGAGCATAGAGACCAGCTTGCGCTCCCCAACATATATGAAGTGTTGAATAAACGTGGCTCTTTGCCCAATTAAAGACCTCTAGTAATTCAGGCCAATAATCCACCTCCTCAAAAGGTAGATTCTCAACAGGGGCGCCAGTCACAATCAAACCATCAAAGTACTCCTCACGAACTTCAGAAAAATCTTTGTAAAATTGATCCAGATGGTCGCTATGGGTATTTTTGGATTCATGACTAGCCATATAGAGGAACTCAACTTCCAACTGCAGGGGGGTATTGGCTAAAAGACGGAGTAACTGAGTCTCCGTCACAATCTTATTAGGCATCAAATTCAGAATGAGAATTTTGATTGGCCGAATATCCTGACTGCCTGCGCGGAGATGATCCATTACGAAAATATTTTCTGTCCGTAAGATATCTACCGCTGGCAAATTTTTCTCTAACTTAATGGGCATAGCAACCTCCATCTCTTTTTATCTATTATAAAAGAGGAAGCTATACTTTTCAATTAGAATAAAAATAGGAATTGTTATAGTTTCAAGCTATATTAGTAGTGCATCAAAACCTTGTAATCGTAGTCTCCGATTGCTTCACGGCCTTTTAAGTCGTCCAATTCAATCAAGAAAGCACAACCAGCAACAACGCCACCCAATTTTTCAATCATTTCGATTGTGGCTTTAACAGTTCCACCAGTAGCCAACAAATCATCCACAATCAAGACACGTTGACCTGGTTTGATGGCATCAGAGTGCATGGTCAAGGTATCAACACCATATTCTTTTTCGTAGTCTGCTGAAATCACTTCGCGAGGCAATTTTCCTGGTTTACGAACAGGGGCAAAGCCGATTCCCAATTCGAATGCCACTGGACATCCAACGATGAATCCACGCGCTTCAGGACCAACGATCATATCGATTTTCTTGTCCGTTGCATATTGGACAATTTCACGAATAGCATAACTATACGCATTGCCATCAGCCATTAAGGGGCTGATATCTCGGAAGGTAATTCCTTCTTTGGGATAGTTTTCAATGGAGGCAATGTAATTTTCAAGTTTCATTTTATTCTCTCTTTATTTTTTATTCTACTCTTCATTATAGCATGAAATTCCTATTTTGGGGACAAAAATCCCACTTATCAACCAGATTCCACTTCTCTCTTCAGCTTTTTAATTTCTCGCTGGACTTGACTGTACTTGCTGACACCATCAAATGCTGTTCCCCCCCTTGGGTTTTTATAATGAAAAGCCCAGTTTTTCAATGAAAGCGACAGGTTTTTCCTAGGGAACAAGCTAGGGGCTAGGTAGCGGCCTGCTTTGGTCTTCATCATTTTTTTTCGAAAGACTGGATCCATCTTTCTAACAGGAGCGATATCCAAAAGCCAATGCAGTCGGTTGTTGCGACTGGCATAGTTAAATGAAGCACCATTTATCGTTCCATTTTTATCAAACTGACCATCCCCAATCAGTAGAAATTGCCCTTCCGCTGACAGAATAAATTCGGAATGGAAATGGACCAGAATCTTCAGGTTTGGCGGAAAATGACGGACTTGATGTCCATTTGCTGATAGGAAAACTTTATTGTGGAGGCGGGCAGATTCGTCCAAGCGATAAACCTTTTTTTTCAAAGTTTTTAGATAAGAAATGAGAGCATCGCGGTCGGACTGTCCATTTTTTCCATGGTGTTGTCGCACCCAGTTAGCTTGCTGATTGGCAATTAAATACCGAAGTTGGTGCAGGTCTCTCCACAGTCCCTCCTGCGATTCATCTGAAAAGCATTCGGCAACAAAACCTGCAAAATCTTTCCAAAATGGATGGTGAGGCGGAGTTTCTTTCGACATCTTTTCCAACAAAGTAGCCGCTTCTTCTGCACTTCCCTTCCATTCCTTTGGAAAATCTAGAAAAGAAAGGAAGAAGGCCAGATGCTGTTGTTTTTCTTGCTTAGACCCTTGCCACTGGGCTAAGCAGAGTCGGTGAAAGCTAGAGCTAGCAAACAGACCTGCTTCTGCACTGTTTATTTGGCCCTTAACCCTACTTAGAGCAGTTTGCGACCACCCCATCTGAGACAATTCTTGCAAAAAGGCATCGCTTTTCTCAAACTGCACATCCTCCTGTTGCTTTCCCCTTGGTTCTCTGCCAGTCAATTTGTAGGCACTCCAGAGCAAAAGGACAAACAAGCTAAGGTATATGATCCAATTTGACATAGATCCTTCTCCTAGTTTTCCATCAGCCAATTATAGATTTCTTGTACCGTTCCAAGGGCCATGAGTTCTTGTTCCATGACCTGCTGTTTCAACTCTTGGTAAATCTGACTGTCTGCAATGGCACGTTTTTCAGCCTCAGAATTGACCGTCATGACACCGTCCGTGATGGTGACAAAGCCAAGTTCTTGGAAAATCTGAATCATTTTGACCAAGAGCGGTTGCTTGATTTTCAAGTAGTTTGCCAATTCTGCCAGCTTGTAACGGACATCAAATTCTTTAAATTGATAAATGGTCTTGTAAAGTTTAGCAAACTGGTCTCGGCTACCGTATCCATCTAGATAATAAGGCGTCTTTATCTCATTTTTGAAATAGATGGCCTGAAAATCATGGTCTTGGAAAACGGATTTAAGGTCAGACAGATTTTCTGGTAGCTGAGCTAGAACTAGAGATTGGGCTCCAACTAGAGGACTTAAATCAGTCATATCCAGAACAGGAACGCCATCCGGCAAGGCTTGTTGCTTACTGCGGATGTTATAGAGCTGAACACCTTCTACTCGAGCATCAACCAGCATTAATTGAAGACTGGTATTGCCGTTCCACTGGTTGACCGTCAGGGTCACTGCCAACTCCAAATTCTTTGCTTGAGAAAACTCCAAGGCTTTGTTCCCTTGACCGAAAGCTACTAAATCAAAAGCTGCTTGTCCCTTGACCAGACGGACTTTGAGGTGGGCATTCCCCTGACCCATGGTTCGTGCAGACTCAACCTGCACATCTTTCACATAAAAAACTGGTTTTTTATTGTCCATACCATATGGCGCCAGTTTGTCAAAAGACTTGAGCGTATCCAAGGTTAATTCTTCCAAGTCCAATTCTTCGTCTAAGACCAAGCTAGACTTGCTGGCATTTTCAAGGTTATTGGTCCGAATATAGTCTGCAAGCATTTCAGCTAAGGCATCGAGCTTGTCTACTTCCAAGGTCATTCCAGCTGCTCCAGCATGACCGCCAAAGGCGATAAAGAGATCTTGATGTTCCTTAAGAGCTTGGAAAATATCAACTGCTTCAACCGAACGGGCAGAACCTTTGGCACGACCATCTTCTATGGACAAAACAATAATAGGTTGTTGTACTTCTTCTAAGAGACGACCTGCAACAATTCCCAGAACACCAGGATTCCAGCCCTCTTTGGCAAGAACCTGAACAGGTTGATTGGGGTCAATCATTTCCTTGGCTTGGTTATAAATGTCCTGTACAATTTCCTTACGTTCGGTATTTTTAGCATCGATCATGAGGGCAATCTCATGAGCTTCTTCCTCGTCAAAGCCTGTCAGCAAATCAATGGCTGGATTGGGATCGTCCAAACGCCCAAGAGCATTCAGGCGTGGAGCAATTTGAAAACCAACGGTTTCTTCATCGAGACTAGCGGGCTCAATCCCTGCAATCTGCATCAACTCCTGTAAACCTGCTCGTTCTGTCTGCTTGAGAAGTGATAAACCATATTTGACCATGACTCGGTTTTCATCAGTCAAGCTGACCATGTCAGCAATGGTACCAATAGCAACCAAATCCAGCAAGTCTGCATGGATTGTTTCAAGAAGTGCACAGGCTAGCTTAAAAGCCACACCACAGCCCGCCAAATGTTTGAAAGGATAGTTGCCCGCTGGGTGTTCTGGGTGAACGATGGCATAGGCATTGGGCAAGGTCTCCTGTAAAGAATGGTGGTCTGTCACTACGACATCGACACCCATTTCTTGGGCATAGGCGATAGCCTCATGACCTGCTACACCATTATCTACAGTAACAATCAGGGAAATCCCTTCCTGTTCAATGAAATACTTATAGACTGACTGATTGGGGCCGTAACCATCCGTAAAACGATTGGGAAGATAGACCCGAACCTCTGCTCCCAATTCCTCCAAAGTTTCCTTAAGGATTGATGCCGAGGTCATGCCGTCTGCATCGTAGTCCCCATAAATCAAGATTTGCTCATAGTCCTCAATAGCCCGACGAATCCGCTCCACCGCCTTATCCATATCATGGAGGAGATAGGGATCATGCAAATCCTCTAAACTCGGTTGCAAAAATCTGGTCAAGGCTTCCTTGGTCTGGATACCTCTCTCATAGAGGAGCTTAGCTGCAAGCGGATCTAATCCTTCTTTTTTTGCTAGTTTGATAAAATCATTATCGGAAAAACCTGGAAGAATCTCCCAGTTATAGTTTGATGTAATCACTTTTTTCTCCTTTAATCATAGGCTACTATTATATCATTTTTCTCTAAAAAATGAGAGCCAGGACTCTACCTGACTCTTCACTATATTCAAAGGTTGTCTACTCTCATTTCAGTCTATAAAAGTGGTGAAATAATGTTCATCAAGGCACCTCCTAAACGTTTATACCAAGGATAGGTATTTTCAAAACCAACCAGAGTAATTCGCTCAGATTGGGTAAAGGAGTCCTCGAAATCCTGTAAAATATCTGCCAAGACCTGCTTGTGATTATAGACATAGAGCCCGCATTCGAAGTTGAGATAGAAGGAACGGAAGTCCATGTTGACGGTGCCTACAGTTGCCTTCTTATCATCGACCAAGACAACCTTAGAATGGACAAATCCTGGCGTAAATTCATAAATTTCAATTCCTGATTCCAGGTAGGTTCTAAAATCTGTCCTAGCGGCCAGATAGGCTGACTGCTTGTCATAGATATGAGGCAAAAGCAGTTTGACCCTTACGCCTCGTTTAGCGGCATAAGTCAGGTTGTCAATCATCTCGTCATCCAAGACCAAATAAGGGGTCATGATATAGATGTAGTCTGTCGCCGACTGGATCATGTCAAGATAGACCCGCTTGGCAACTTCATCATTATCAAATGGACTTTCTCCATAGGCCAAGAAATAGCCTTCACCACCAACGACTTCTGCCTCAGCTTCACGCGCCGCTTTCAAGTATTTCAAGTCGTCAGTTGGCTTTTTCTCATTGTGGTTCCACATCTGCAAGAACATAAGGGTAAAGTTGGATACCGCCTCGCCCTTGATCATGATGGCCGCATCCTTCCAGTAGCCAAAACGCTCCCGCTTATTGATGTATTCGTCTGCAATATTGACACCACCCGTAAAGGCCACCTTGCCATCAATGACCGCAATTTTGCGGTGGTCACGGTTGTTCTGAACGGTAGATAAGGCAGGAATAATCTGTGAGAATACTCGAGTCTTAATACCGTAGGAACCCAGGGTCTTGTAGTAGGTATAAGGCAAGGTGCTGAGGGAATTCATTCCATCATACATAAACCGGACTTCCACACCCTGGGCTGCTTTTTCCTTCAGTATATCCAAAATCGATTCCCACATATAGCCGAAATCCACGATGAAATACTCCATAAAGATATACTGCTCTGCTTTTTTCAACTCCTCCAACAGGGCCTCAAACTTGGCTTCTCCTGATGAGAAATAAACCGCATCGGTATTGGTATGAAGAGGATAGCCGACATACTCACTCATGTAGTGAGCCAACTTCAGCTGCTCTCTGTCTTCTTTTGCCAGACCTTTCATCACCTTTTCAGAGGTCTTACCATACTGACGCAAAATCTCTGCCTGGCGCTGAAAGGTTTTTCGATAGCGCTGGGTCTCGATATTGGACTGCAGGATAAAGTAAAAGAGGGCGCCAAAAATAGGAATGCCAATAACAAACAAAATCCAGGTCAGCTTAAAACTAGCGTTCATGGGACGATTGATAATGGAAATAGCTACGATAATGGAAAACAGTTGCAATACGGTCAACATAGCCGGAACATATACAGCCAGTGAGCCCACCGCCCAAAATATAGCTACTACTGTCAAGACAATTAAACTCAGTACGATAAACGTCCGACTATAAATCAATCTCCAAAATTTACTCATATCTCCTCCGTATTGACTGTAATTTCAACTATTATACAAGGAATTTTCAAAAAAATCTAGGCTAACCTAGATTTTCTGCTACTTATAATTAAAAACCGTGCTGGCAAGAAAGTCCGCTAGTCTTGGAAAAAGCGTATAGAGTTTATGAGCTGCTGCCAGGGTCCAGGGCAGGTTGATATCCCGCTTCTTCTTGCCCATAGCTGAAACAATCTTCTTGGCAACATAGTCTGGCTGGAGTAAGAAAGCCTTGACGCTCTCTTGATAGCTTCCATCCGGGTCAGCCTGTTCGAAAAAGCTGGTTGCGATTGGACCTGGATTGACCGTAGTAACTGTCACACCATACTGGGCTAATTCCAAGCGAATAGTATTGGAAAATCCCATAGCCGCAAACTTGGTCGCAGAATAAACGGATGACTTGCTTGATGCGATCAAACCTGACATGGAAATGATATTGATCATCTGCCCACTCCGTCTAGCCTTCATACGCTTGCCCACCAAACGACATAGGGTCATCAAGGCAAAGGTATTGATATCAAACATGGCCTGCACCTGCTGGCTGGAAAAATTCTCAAAATCATCGTAAATGGCATAGCCTGCATTATTGACCAAGATATCAATCTGCCCAAACTGGCTATCCAATTCCTCAAAGAATGCCGTCAGAGCTGCTTCATCTCGGATATCCACATCAAATACAGCCTTCTTGTCATGAAAGGTATAGAGTTGCTCGATTTTCTCTACATCTCGTCCTAATAAAATCAAGAAATCATCTTTGAGCAAAGGTACAATTTCCTGTACCAAGCCGCCAGAAGCACCTGTTATCAGAATGGTTCTCATACTTCGATTTCCTCTAAATCTTTAACAATATGAACATGATCAAAAACCTTGCTGGCATCATTTCTCAACTGGCTAACATCCTTGGCCAAAAATCGAGGACTAATGTGGTTGAGAAGCAGCTGTTTGACACCTGCATCCTTGGCAACCTGAGCAGCTTCCATATTGGTCGAGTGTCCATGTTTTCGAGCGATTTGCTCATCTCCCTTGCCGTAGGTTGCCTCATGAACCAATACATCAGCATTAACTGCCAAACGCACACTAGCATAGCACTTGCGTGTATCGCCTAATATGGTCACCACCTTACCAGGTCGTGGTGGAGAAAGATAGTCACTAGCAATAATCTCTCTGCCATCCTCAAGAATCACATTTTGGCCATTTTTAATCTGTCCAAACAAGGGACCAAAAGGGACACCTGCTGCCAACAAGGCATCCGCATCCAGACTACCTTCTAAATCTTTTTGAATAACACGGTAGCCAACACATGGAACAGTATGGTCCAACTTCTCAGCGAATACCATGAATTTATCGGTTTCTAAGACCTGACCAACCGTCTCCACTTCAAACTCATGAAAATGAATGCGATAGGGAAGTCGCGTTCCTGATACCTTCAGGCTCGTCAATACATAGGAACGGATTCCCTCTGGCCCATACAGTTCAATATCTGTTTGTTCCTCACTGGACTGAAAAGCACGGCTCGATAAAAAACCAGGAAGCCCAAAGATATGGTCCCCATGCAAGTGGGTAATGAAAATCTTTGACACTTTTCGCGGACGAATAGAAGTTTCCAAAATCTGATTTTGAGTTCCTTCTCCACAATCAAAAAGCCAAATTTCATTGATTTCATCCAAGAGTTTCAAGGCCAAACTGGATACATTTCGAGCCTTGGAGGGCTGACCAGCCCCCGTACCTAAAAATTGAATTTGCATTGTTTACTTTCTAATGTTTTATATATAAAATTGCAGAGCGACCCGACCAGGCAAAAAATAACTGACCAGAAAAACCTTCCGCTACTTCCAGCACTTCTTCCTGATTAAAGCCAGAAATCTTGACCAAACCTTTTGCCTTTTCCACCTGGGTCAAGAGATAGTCTGTTTCAACTTCCTCTAACTCGGCGTCCTCAAAGGGATTGGCTTTCATGAAAATCTTGCCCTCCTCCACAAAGACGACATAGTGGGGAAAGACTTGGGCAATTTCAAAGAGCAAGCTATCCGTTACTTCCTCTACTCCTTCCGAAAAAACCTGAGCCAGACCGTCCGCCGACACATAGGTAAATCCGAAAGACTTGCCTGATAAATTCAGGCGGACAAAGGGCTTGTCTTCATCAAAGCTGGGTTCTTTTGGAAAAAGGCAGAGCTGCTGAGATAGAGTGAGATAGTAGTCCGTCGCCTCTTCTGCTCCTTGTTTCTGGTAGATTTCCGCAAAATAGGCATTGATAACCGAGGGCGGTGGCGTAATAAAATCTAGTTTTTGTTGGTCAGTCAAATCGGCTAATTTCTTCGCCAGATAGACCTTGTCCAGACTGGTAAAGCCACCGTATTTCATTGCCAAATCAAGATAATCCGTCATAAAATTCTTCCAACTTCCATTTATTGCTGGGAGCGATATAGCCTGATACCACTTCCACATCCTCTTCATAGGTCCGATTTTCAATCAGTGCCATAGTTGCCAAATCATGCAATTTATAGGCTTCAGCAAGTGGTACCCTGACCTCAAATCGTTCAAACATGGTCTTAATCTTGGCCAAGACCATCATCTGTATATGGCCTTTGGCATTGTCATCCTTAGCGGACAGCATGACATGAGGAAACTGACTTGGGGTAAAGCTGTCATCGGTCTTGTCCAACTTGTTGTAGAGGGCCAAGCGAGGAATATCCAGCATATCCAGGTCTTTTAAAATATCCAAGACTACCTGCTCCTGCTCACTGTGATTGGGGTCAGAGGCGTCGATGACATGGAGCAAGAGGTCCACGTTCATGGACTCCTCCAAGGTGGATTTGAAGGCAGAAATCAACTCAGTCGGCAGGTCCTGAATAAAACCAACCGTATCGGTCAAGGTCACGTTGAACTTGTCAGCCAAGTTAATCTGCTTGGTCGTGGCATCAAGTGTCGCAAAGAGTTCGTCCGCCTCGTACTGTCGCTTATCCGTCATGGCATTCATAATAGTGGACTTACCAGCATTGGTATAGCCAATCAAGCCGATTTTGAACACGCCTGATTGCAGGCGGCGTTCACGGACAGTCGCTCGGTTCTTCTCCACCGTTTTGAGTTGGCGTTCAATGTCGTGAATCTGATTACGAATGCTTCGACGGTTGAGCTCCAACTGACTTTCACCTGGTCCACGAGAGCCGATACCACCCGCCTGACGGCTGAGCATGATACCTTGTCCAACCAAGCGTGGCAACATGTACTTGAGCTGGGCCAAGTGGACCTGCAGTTTACCCTCGTGACTCCGTGCTCGCATGGCAAAAATATCCAAAATCAACTGCATACGGTCGATGACCTTAACCCCCAGAATCTCCTCCAAATTGACATTCTGACGGGGTGTCAGTCGGTTATTGACAATGACGGTATCAATCTCATCAGCTTCGACCATCTGGGCAATTTCTTCTAGTTTCCCTGAGCCAACAAAGGTCTTGCTGTCGTATTTTTCACGTTTTTGAGTGTAGACTCCCTTGACCAGAGCGCCAGCCGTCTTAGCCAGACTTGCCAACTCCTCCATGGACATGTCAAAGTTGTCTGTCTGCTGTAATTCCACTCCAACCAGGAGGGCGCGTTCTTGTTCTTTCTGGGTTTCAATCATTTAAAAATTCCTCCACAGCGGTGAAAATCTGTGACTTGTAATCTGGCTCGCCCACTGAATAAAAGGGAACCTGCATGCGATTTCTAAACCAGGTCAATTGACGTTTGGCAAAGCGGCGGCTATTTTGCTTTACCTTATCAACTGCTTCTTCTAGGCTGATTTGACCTGCTAAGTAGGGGAAAAACTCCTTGTAGCCAATTCCCATAGCAGCTTGGGCTTGGGGATGTTCTTGGTAGAGCCAGCTAACTTCATCTAGTAAGCCCGTCGCCACCATCTTATCCACTCGCTGATTGATGCGGTCGTAAAGAACCTGTCTGTCATCCGTCAGGCAGATGTAAAGAGGCTCATATTCTGACTCTGTATTTTCTAAGTTTTTGCCAAATTTTTTCAACTCTAACCCACGAATGATTCTCCGTCGGCTGTTTCCCTCGACTGTCAAACCTGACTGCTCTGCCATTGTTTCCAACACTTCATCAGACAAATTATCGAGTTCCGCCCGATAAGCAAGAACTTGCTCCTGATCAACCTGCCCGCCCAGATGGTAGCCTTCAAGCAAGCTCTGAATGTAAAGTCCAGTTCCTCCAACAATAACGGGGAGCTTTCCACGACTAGTAATGTCAGCAATTAAGGTCTTGGCTTCTGCTACAAATTCATAAGCCGAATAGCCCTCGGTCACATCTCGGACATCAATCAAGTGATGGACCGCAGCAGCCTGCTCTTCAGGACTAGCTTTTGCCGTACCAATATCTAGTTTGCGATAGACTTGTTGGCTATCACCGCTGATAATTTCTCCATTGTAGCGCTGGGCCAACTCAATGCCTAAGGCAGTCTTTCCTACCGCTGTCGGTCCAATGACCACAATTACTTTTGTTTTCATCTTTTTCCTTGAAAATATTTTGTTTTTTCGCTAAAATCTATTATAACACAAGTAAAGGAGAATTCACTATGGCTAAAGGTTTTGGTAAAGGATTTTTAACTGGCGTTTTATCAACCGTTGCTCTTGCCGCAGGTGCTATCTTCACCGTTCATAAAACTATCATTGAACCAGAAGAGAAAAAAGAGGCTTTCATCGAAGAAAACCGTAAAAAAGCCGCGCGCAAACGTGTCGCACACTAATTAGAAAACACTTATTTGAAAAGGAAAGCTTGACTTGTCTTTTCAGATCGCTTTAAAAACCTATCTCCTATACGAGATAGGTTTTTTTACGAACAGTTTCATTTCTGAAAACTTAAAAATAAATGTTTAGAACACGTAAATACATTGTTGTTACAGGAAAAACAATTTTTAAATATGTAAAATCAATGCATTTGAGTATTTTTGCATTTTAAACCATGTAAATTCAATGCATTTGCGTATTTTAAATTGTTAAAACATGTCATTTCAATGCATTTGCATACTTTAAATTTTTAAAACATGTCATTTCAATGTATTTGCGTATTTTAAATTGTTAAAACATGTCATCTCAAGGTTGTGGCCTATTTAATCTGAATTCCTATTAGGAGTTCTAAAGTTTTCTAGTCTACTCGTCAAAGATAACAGACATAAAAAAAGGCTGGCAGTTGCCAACCTATACATTTAGACAATGATATCTTCTTTTTCGATCAGGACAATGGTCCACATCATGGAAATGGTCACGACTGCTAGTGCCAGAATTAAAGGCATCCAACTTCCAAACAGAGGGAAGCTATAGCCAAGAAGACCTGGACCAAAGGCAGCAATCAAGTAGCCACCTGTCTGTACCATACCAGATAACTGAGCGGTCGCCTGGCTGTTGCTAGTTTTCAAGGTAAAGCCCAACATCATGTAAGGGAAGAGGGCAGCATTTGAAAAGCTAAGAATGATGTGGAGTGCTGACCAGAGAACAAAATTGGCTGGAATAAGGGCCATCATCACCAAACCGACAAGGGTCGCTGACGAGATAGCTAGCATGATATTCCGACGCATTTCCTTGCTTTGACGAGAGAGGATGGCTGGGATAATCATGGACATGGGAATGGCTGTCATATTGAAGAAACCAGCCATCAGTCCTGCTTCTGCCTTGCTAAAACCAACGGACTGGGAAATAGTTGGTAACCAGGTAATCTCTGTATAGTAGAGAACCGACTGCAATCCACCAAACATCAGAAAGGCCAGAGCTGCCTTATTTTTCCAGATGGAACTGCTTTGCTGATTCTGTTCTTTAGCCTCAAAGCGGTGATTGTTGCGCGTCGTAGGCAACCAAATAATAAATGCCAAAAAGACTACGCCTGTGATTAAAAGGACAAAGAACTGCCAAGAACTTGCTGATACAATTGGCACAGCAATCATCGCTGCAACTGTTGCTGCTACCCCCATCAGGGTGATGTAGATGGTCGTATAAAGCCCGATTTTCTTTGGAAAATTAGCTGTTACCAAGCTAGGTAACAAAACGTTGATGAAAGCAATCGTTGCACCAACAATGACAGTTCCTAAAAATAGGAATGGGAGTCCCAAAATGCGCATCCCTGATCCAATAACCATGACAAACAATACAATCGCCATGAGTTTTTCCATCCCAAACTTTTCAGCTAACTTTGGTGCCAAAGAAGAGCACAAGGCAAACATAATCAAGGGGATAGAGGTTAAAATGCCTAACGAGCTAACGTTTACTCCCAAATCTGCAGCAACATCCGTTAAAATAGCCGGTAAAGCTGTAAAGGGAGCACGCATGACGACCCCAAGCATCACAATTCCCAAGGTAGTTAGTAATAATTGATTCTTTTTCAAGTAGTTCTTTCCTTCCATTTTCCATAAAAATGCACTCTAGATTATACCATAAGTCCCCTTGCTTCCCAAGTAAATTTATCAAAAATCACAAAAAAGAAAGCTTTACCTATAGTTTAGAACTATATATTTGTTGACTATTTAACTATTTTTCAAGTTGGAGAGTTTCAGGTAGAATAAAACCATCACTTTGAAAGAGAGAAATGATATGACAAGTTCTAGATTTCAATTAGTTGGTTCCTTGCTACGACCATCTGACTTAGGAAAATACAAGCGCGAGATTGAAGTACGAGATGACATCTCCTATCCATTTTACCAAGATTTTGCAGGCTACCAAGAAACAGAACTGGCAGATATCAAGTCTGTGATTGCGGAGCAAAAAGAACATGGTATTCCTTATCTAACAGACGGTGAGTTCTCAAAATCTATGTGGCACCTTGATTTTGCCTGGGGCTTGCATGGCATTGAGCGTTACATCGCTGAGCATGGTTACCCTTTCAAGGACCATGATGGGAATATCTATGAAACCCGTAAAGATATCGGTCTACGTATCGTCGATAAATTGTCTGGTAAAAATCATCATTTCATTGACATCTACAAGATTGTCAAAGCTGAGGCTGGTGATGCCGCTACCAAACAGACAGTTTGGGGACCAGCACACGCCTTTACAGAAATTGCTGTCTTCAATGGTCAAGTTGGTCCTGACCAAGTCTATCAAACACGCGAAGATTTGAAAGAAGGCTTGATCCAAGCCTACAAGGAGTTTCTGACGGACTACAAGGCAGCAGGTGGTGAAATCGTACAATTCGATGACTGCCTTTGGGAATTGTTTGACCCCGCAAACCCTGTTCCATTCTTCCCACAGGATGATCCAGAAGCCTTGGCTGCACTTGCTGATGAATTCGTAGCCATCAACAACGCTGTCATCGCTATCGGTCATGACTTGGGTCTAACAGTTTGGACACACAACTGCCGTGGTAATTATGAAAGTCGGCACGCTGCTGGCGGAACTTATGAAGCCATTGCAGAGAAATTCCTTCGTGACCAGCAATATGACCGCTTCTTCCTAGAATGGGATGATGAACGAGCTGGTGATTTAAAAGCTTTGGAAAGCTTGCGTGATAAAGATGTTGAAGTTGTCTTAGGTCTTCTATCTAGTAAAACAACTGACCTAGACGATGAAGAACGTGTATTCCGTCTCTTGGAAGAAGCAAGCAAGATTATTCCAAAAGAGCGTCTCTACTTGTCACATCAATGTGGATTCGCCTCATGTGATTCAGGTAATGAATTGGCCATCCCAGAACAATGGGCGAAAATTAAACAAGGCCAAGAAATTGCAGAGAAGTTTTGGGCATAGCCTCTTCTCCTTATTCGTGCACCACAACAGCCCCATCTTTGATGGGGCTGTTGTTTGTTCTTCTGAAGTCTTAAAACTAGAAATTGGTTCGAAGTGTCTAGTAAGCTGATTCATTTTCAAAAGAATCTAACAAACTCCCTAGTGGCTTCCAAGTCAAACCAATGTCTTCATTGTCCTCCTCAGAAACTGAACTTGTATATTCTCCGAAAATATCGGATAACCACTCTAGATCTTCATCGGATAACTCGATGTCTTCCTCACTTGATTCATCAGTGGTTTCCAGATGATCCTCTATAGGGGAACTTGGAGCTTTCGTTTCGGTTGATGGTGCTGGTTGGCTAGGTTTTTCAGTCTCACCTTCATTTTCAGTGAATGTAGGAGTTTCTGTTGAAGCTGATTCTTCAGAAGTTGCTTCAGGTTGACTTGCTAGCACTTGATTATTAGTTGCATTTGAAACCTCTGATGCTTCTGTAGAACTTGAAGCTTGTGCATGACTCGGATGAATCTCAGCTGGTGCACTTTCTACTTCGATAGGTTGAACTAGGGCTGGTTGATTTGCTTCCACCAATACAATTTCTGGCAAACTCAAAGAATTGACAAAGAAGTCTCTAGTCCCCTCGACAAACATATTCATTTCCAGACGATTCATCTGCAAGACACCATACTCTTCAGACATTTCCAACTGCTGCTGAACCTGACTCTTGATATCATTAGTCATTGCGATGCTGCTGGTTATCAAGTCTTCAGCTAACAAAATAGGACTAGCTGCCAATTCTCTTCTCACAACCATGCCATAAATCTGATTAATGAGACGAGCTGCCTCTTGGCGAGTGGTTGGCTTCAGATACGGACTGTCAATTCGCGCCAAAAGGTAGTCCATGTATTCCATCAATCGAATTTCTGCTCGATCTTGGAACTGCTGAATTTCCTTCAAACTATGGGAAATTCTAGCCAACTCTTTCTCATCTCTCTTGAGACTAGCCTGATTAATTCGTTCCACCCAAAAAGTCTGTGACGTTGCTGTCCCAGTTAGATTGGTCATTCTCAACAAAGCAAGGAGGTCCTGATAAGTTTGATTTTCTGCCTCGGAACCTGGTTCGGTCTCTTCAAGCGCTTTTTCATCTTGTACTTGCTCTACAATATCTGGGAAGGTCATCTGTCTTGTAAACATCTCGCGGATGTCTGCTACAAATGCCTCCATAAATGCCCTATTTACTTGCAGTTTTTCTGATGCAGGACTAGTCTGAATAGGGTAGGTTTGATGAGCGACCTTTGCAAAATGGAGAGCGATTTTCACTTCCACCAATTCTTTGGACAAATCCAAAGGTTTGACGGTACTATTTCCTCCCAAGGTTGCTTGGAACAGACGATCTAAGGTGCCTGCCAATCTTTCCCGCAAATCAGGTGACAGATACGTTTGATCCAACTGAATAAGCATGTAATCCATATACTCCATTGCCGTGATATCTGGACGGTCTTGGAAATGCTTCAACTCTTGCAAGATATGCTCTAAATTAAGCAATGACTGCCTGTTTTTATCCTGACTGGCTTGATTGAGTTGATTGGTCAATTCTTCCTTATTAACTGGCAAGTTGCTAGTATCTAACATGCGAATCTTTTCAAGAATTGATTGATAAAGGCTATCAGCTTGATCTTCATGACGGCTGGTCTCTTCTTTCAAAATATGAACCTTCTCAAATTGAGTCAACATAGCAAGATAACCTTCCGTCGAATTGGTAACCAATTCATCTAAATGGCTTGAAAACTCCTCCAAAGCTCGTTCAATACGACGGTATTCCTTGCTCGCTTGACCATATTTTTCAAGCGCAGTTTGACGCAAACGATCCACTTCTTGATCTACGATCACTCGAGCAAACTCTCCCTCTCGGTAACTTCCTACAATACTTGGTAATTTATTAGCAAGATAAGGTTCGATGCCATCCACTGCTTGAATATGTAAAACATGATCATGACTTCCATGTGGAAGAGTGAACTTCTTATCTCGGATTATCAATTTAGAAGGTGCAATACCTGTCCGCTTGGCTACCGCCAAAAGCTCCGCTTCAAAGTCCATTTCCGGATCACCAGTCACCTCTGGAATGACTAACATAGACCGTAAGATCACATATGGATGCACATGAGTCGGATCATAGGCGTGACTAGGATCATTGAAGCTAAAGGTCGTATCTGAAACTCGAATAGCTTCTTTTGGTACACCATAGACCTTAGAAATGTAGTCGATTTTTCTTTCCAAATCCTCGTTGCTTTTAAACGGTTTGGTTAAATCAATATCTTTCAAAAGTACCAGATGATCATGATCCCCATGCGGATACATAAAGGCTTGGCCCTGCGGAGTATCCAAAAGACTAATGGAACTTACAGGTAAACCAAGTGCCTGGGCAAGATAGTCACGCTTGGTGGTAATCACTGCATCTTCTTTTGATGGTACCAAGGATTCCTGACACTTACTATCATCAACTGTAATTGGATTGCTTGTAGAATCACTAGCTTCACTCTTGTCATTGTCTAGCGCCTCTGAGTCAGCTTGAGGATTGGTTAGCAAGAGATAAGCCCATTTTGATCGAGCAAGGTCTTCTTTTCTAAGGACGTGGGTATGGCCCTTATGCTGAACAAGCAAGCCTAAGGCATTTTGACCGATAATACCTTTTCCATCAAACAAAAAACCATCACTAGTCGGGTAATCAAGCCCAGCAATTGCTTGAATCCTTGGTACCACAGGAACTACAGGTTGATGTGGCTGTCCAACTTCTATAGTATGAATAGGATTTATTGTGGATGTTACTGGACCATTAGCAACTACTCCCCTATTTTGTTTTAAAATATAATGGTAATGATCTCCATGTCGAACTGTGTAGCCATTTGCATCTTCAGCTATGATATCTGCTGGGTTAAATTGATAATGATCTTGATGGGATGCACTAGATACCCGAGAATCTGCTCGAAAATCCGATTGCTTGGTGAAATCCATACCAACTGGGATCAGATATTCCCACTTGCTCCCTTTCAAATCGCCATAAAAAATAAAATGCCTGTGACCATTATGCAGCACGACAATACCTGTCGCTGTTTTACTTTCCACTTGTTTTTCATCTGTCAATAAAAAGCCATCTGTGGTTGGTCTGTCAATTCCAGCAACTCCTGTCTGACTTGTTGAAGACTGACTTTCTGATTCATGGTCATGGCCGTGATCATGATGGTGATGATCATGTTCTGGATTATTTTCGGTCAACTTTCTCGCCTCTTCCAAAGAAACAATTCCATCTCCAGCTTTTTTAGGATAGTAATAAATTTTCCCCTTAACACGAATAATATAGCCTGTCCGAACTTTATAAAGAATATCACTTTCATTTAATCTGTAGCTTGAATCATCTAAAAGTGTTTCCTTTAAGAATTTCGCTTCATAAGGTACAGAACCCTTTTCAAAATGTTGATGGTCCCCATGAACCAATACGTATCCATCTTCACTTAAGGCAGCAACCACATAAACAATGTCTTCCTTTTGAGCCTGATGCTGGTCAAGCGATGTGCTAATTTCTTGTGCCTACTGTTCTTGCTGACAAGCCATAAGTGTCAGTCCACACATAAGAGAAATTCCTGCTAGAAAAAACTTCCCTTTCATATTCACCATTTTCTCCTTCTTTCAACGCAAAAATAATTCACCAGTTAAGTATATAATTTTATCATTTATTAGTCAACTGGTTAGTAATTAACTGGTTTATATTTTGGTGTTTTTAACACGAAAAAAGAGAGAACAAATTTTGTCCTCTCTTTTCAAATAGTGAAAAATAGTAATTGTTAATAAATATAACCAATGTTACTTGAAAATTTCACGTTTTAGTCATCTTTTCTTACGACAGCTCCCACAAAAGATAAACTAGCTAAGAGAGCACTTCCACAAGTAATCAATACAAGTGTTGTGTCCGACTCACCCGTACTTGGTAATACTGTAACATCAATCCCAGGCGTTACGACAACTTTTGGATTCCTCGGTTGGCTTGGAATATTTGGATTAACAAATGGAACTGATGGTATCGGCACAACCGGTGGAGTTGGTACGACTGGTACCGTTGGTACAACTGGTGTCGTTGGTACGACTGGTACCGTTGGTACAACTGGTGTCGTTGGTACGACTGGTGGAGTTGGTACAACTGGTGGGATTGGTACGACCGGTGTCGTTGGTACAACTGGTGTCGTTGGTACGACTGGTGGAGTTGGTACGACCGGTGTCGTTGGCACAACCGGTGGAGTTGGTACGACTGGTACCGTTGGTACAACTGGTGTCGTTGGTACGACTGGTACCGTTGGTACAACTGGTGTCGTTGGTACGACTGGTGGAGTTGGTACAACTGGTGTCGTTGGTACGACTGGTGGAGTTGGTACAACTGGTGTCGTTGGTACGACTGGTGGAGTTGGTACGACTGGTGTCGTTGGTACGACTGGTGGAGTTGGTACAACTGGTGTCGTTGGTACGACTGGTGGAGTTGGTACGACTGGTACCGTTGGTACAACTGGTGGGGTTGGTACACAACCACAGTCTTTACCATCTCTACCGTCTTTACCATCTTTACCATCTTTACCATCTTTACCATCTATTCCGTCCTTACCATCACGGATAAAGGTGGTTTCCCGACTGCCGTCTGGTTTAACAATGGTAATTGTTTGACCGCTGTTGCCATCTTGATCTGTACCTGGTGTAACAGTGACTTCTGAATTCTTACCGTCGCGACCATTGAGGATGGTTTGACGACTAATTTCATTGCCATCACCATCCTTGATGATGATTGTTGTTCCGATAACTTTGTCACCTTCTCGAACTTCAATTTGTTCAACTAGAGGTGATTTACCGTCTTTGCCATCTATTCCGTCCTTACCATCTTTACCATCACGGATAAAGGTGGTTTCCCGACTGCCGTCTGGTTTAACAATGGTAATTGTTTGACCGCTGTTGCCATCTTGATCTGTACCTGGTGTAACAGTGACTTCCGAATTCTTACCGTCACGACCGTTGAGGATGGTTTGACGACTAATTTCATTGCC
>NZ_JAEUXI010000005.1 GCF_016775005.1 Streptococcus suis
CCGAACACAGCAGTTAAGCCCTAGAACGCCTGAAGTAGTTGGGGGTTGCCCCCTGTGAGATACGGTAGTCGCTTAGCGCAAGGGAGTTTAGCTCAGCTGGGAGAGCATCTGCCTTACAAGCAGAGGGTCAGCGGTTCGATCCCGTTAACTCCCATAGGTCCCGTAGTGTAGCGGTTATCACGTCGCCCTGTCACGGCGAAGATCGCGGGTTCGATTCCCGTCGGGACCGTTGAAACATCACAGTGTGATGTTTCAAGTAAGATAGATAAGGAAAGACGGGAGTCTTTCTACATAATAGTTAATTCTATAATTTAAAGACTCGTTAGCTCAGTTGGTAGAGCAATTGACTTTTAATCAATGGGTCGCTGGTTCGAGCCCAGCACGAGTCATATGCGGGTTTGGCGGAATTGGCAGACGCACCAGATTTAGGATCTGGCGCTTTCGGGCGTGGGGGTTCAAGTCCCTTAACCCGCATAGATAATAATAATAGGCCGGCTTAGCTCAGTTGGTAGAGCATCTGATTTGTAATCAGAGGGTCGCGTGTTCAAGTCATGTAGCCGGCATTAAGAAAAGATTGCGAACGTAGTTCAGTGGTAGAACACCACCTTGCCAAGGTGGGGGTCGCGGGTTCGAATCCCGTCGTTCGCTTTGAGAGGCCGGGGTGGCGGAACAGGCAGACGCACAGGACTTAAAATCCTGCGATGGCAACATCGTACCGGTTCGATTCCGGTCCTCGGCATGACGAGCACCCTTAGCTCAATTGGATAGAGTACCTGACTACGAATCAGGCGGTTAGAGGTTCGACTCCTCTAGGGTGCATCACTCGCTTAATGTAGAACATTAGGGGAGGTTTATTTTTAATGATATCGGGAAGTAGCTCAGCTTGGTAGAGTACTTGGTTTGGGACCAAGGTGTCGCAGGTTCGAATCCTGTCTTCCCGATGGAAGCAACTGTGAGTTGCTTTTTTTTGTTTTCTGGAGGCTTGGCCTTCTTTTTTCATATTATTTGATATAATAGTGTTATGATAAGTTTGAAAGATAGTCTTTTGGTCTTGCCTGGTGTTGGACCAAAGGCAGTTGAAAAATTTCAGAAGTTAGATTTGTATACGGTGGAAGACCTTGTTGTTTATTATCCATTTCGGTACGAAGATTTTGCTTCTAAGTCTTTTTTGGATTTGGTAGATGGTGAGAAGGCAGTTGTTGTTGGAACTGTTTCGACCCCTGCTAATGTACAGTATTATGGGTTCAAGCGCAATCGTCTGCGTTTTTCGATCAAGCAAGGTGAAGCAATTATTGCAGTTTCTTTTTTTAATCAGCCATATTTAGCAGATAAAGTTGAGGTTGGACAGGAAATTGCTATTTGGGGAAAATGGGATAAGGCGAAAGCTAGTTTGACTGGGATGAAAATTGTTGCCCAATCTTCGGAGGATTTACAGCCGATTTACCATGTGGCACAAGGGATATCTCAGGCTAATCTTGTGAAATTAGTCCAAGCCGCGGTCGATAGGGGATATTTTGATTTAATTGAGGAAAATTTGCCGGCTATCTTGTTGGAGAAATATCGCTTGTTACCTCGGAAACAGGCAGCCTTTGCTATGCATTTTCCTAGAGATTTGGAGGAATATAAGCAGGCTTTAAGGCGAGTAAAATTTGAGGAATTGTTTTATTTTCAGTTGAACTTGCAAGTTCTAAAGGTTGAAAATAAGGCGGAATCCAACGGCCTGGTCATTTCCTACCAGAGAAGTTTGATGGAGGAGAAAATTGCTGGTCTTCCTTTCGCATTGACGGAAGCACAGCAGTCTGCTTTGGATGAAATCTTGTGCGACATGTCCTCAGGCGGCCACATGAATCGTCTGTTACAGGGAGATGTGGGGTCTGGGAAGACTGTTGTTGCAGGTTTGGCCATGTATGCCGCCTATACGGCTGGTATGCAATCGGCCATCATGGTTCCTACGGAGATTCTGGCAGAACAACACTTCGAGAGTTTGCGTCAGCTTTTTCCTGACCTATCGATTGCCTTACTGACGGGAGGAATGAAGGCGGCATCGCGTCGGGCTGCCTTGGCGGCAATTGAGTCGGGTGAGGTCGATTTGATCGTGGGTACGCACGCCTTAATCCAGGAGGGAGTGGTCTATCATCAGTTGGGCTTAGTGGTGACGGATGAGCAGCATCGTTTCGGTGTCAAGCAGCGGCGGCTTTTGAGGGAGAAGGGAGCCAATCCTGATGTCTTGATGATGACGGCGACGCCGATTCCGCGGACTTTGGCTATTACGGCTTTTGGGGAAATGGATGTATCCATTATCAATCAGTTGCCAGCTGGTAGAAAGCCTATTGTCACGCGTTGGGTCAAGCACGAGCAGCTGCCAGTCGTTTTAGAATGGCTGGACAAGGAAGTGGCCAAAGGGGCTCAGGTTTATGTCATTTCGCCCTTGATTGAGGAGTCTGAAGCTTTGGATTTGAAAAATGCGGTGGATTTGAAGGAGGAATTGGTTGCCTACTTTGGTGAGAGAGCCAGTGTCGCCCTCTTGCATGGTCGGATGAAGAATGATGAGAAAGAAGCCATTATGCAGGAGTTTAAGGCTGGGAAGACGGATGTCTTGGTTTCTACGACGGTTATCGAGGTGGGAGTCAATGTTCCAAATGCGACGGTCATGATCATCATGGATGCGGATCGGTTTGGGCTCAGTCAGCTACACCAGCTTCGTGGTCGTGTTGGTCGTGGTAGTAAGCAATCCTACGCGGTCTTGGTTGCCAATCCTAAGACGGATTCTGGGAAGGACCGGATGAAGATTATGACGGAAACGACGGACGGTTTTGTGCTGGCTGAGGAGGACTTGAAAATGCGGGGGGCAGGTGAGATTTTCGGAACCCGTCAATCTGGTTTGCCTGAATTTCAAGTGGCCAATATTGTTGAAGATTACGCTATTTTGGAGGAAGCAAGGCGGGTAGCCAGCCAGATTGTGTCGGAGAAGGATTGGAAAAATAAGCCAGAATGGGCTATTTTAGCCAAGCATTTGCGTGAGAAAGAGAATTTGGATTAAGAAAAAGCTGGTCGTGATGGACCAGCTTATTTGTTAGGTATGTTTTATTAGCCCTGAATATAGTCGGCAAGTTCTTTTCCAGTTAGGCCGGCTTCTAGGGCAATGAGCAATTTAATTCGTGCTTTTTGGGCATTTAACTCTTTGACGAAGAGGATACCCTTGTTTTCCAAATCCACTCCGCCTCCTTGATAGGAATACACAGGTTCTGCAATGCCGTTAAAACAGCGGGAAACGAGGACAACTGGAATTCCCTTATCAAGCAGGTTGTCCAGGGCAGGTAGGACTGCTGGAGGCAGGTTGCCGGCTCCTAAGGCTTCAATCACAACACCGTCAATGTTTGTATGGGCCAGGGATTCTAGAAGAAGGGGGTCCATATCGGCATAGCTCTTGATGATTGGGACTAGGCCAGCTACGTGGTTTAAGTCAAAACGAACGCGAGGTTCTGCGGTTTTGAAGAAGAGAATTTCCCTCTTGGTGACAAGACCTAGTGGGCCATGGGTCGGAGTTTGAAAGGTGGAAACGTTGGTCGTATGAGTTTTAGTGACGTATTTTGCGGCATGGATTTCATCATTCATGACAACTAGAACACCCTTGTCAGCGGACTTGTCATCTGCTGCGACACGAAGGGCAGTGAGGTAGTTATAAACTCCGTCGCTGCCCAATTCGTTGGAAGACCGCATGGCTCCTGTCAAGACGATTGGCTTTTGAGGAATGGCCATTGTATCGAGGAAATAGGCGGTTTCTTCAAGGGTATCGGTACCATGTGTAATGACGAAGCCGTCAAATTGCTCGGCTTCCAGTTTGATTTTTTGGTAAAGGGCCATCATGGCTTCAAGAGTCATGTGTGGACTTGGAAGATTGAGAAAATCAACAGAAGTCACTTGGATATTGTCTAGTGGTGAAGTCACTTGGGTCATAGGATTGATTTGACTAGAAGAAACTTGTCCTTTCTCATCGGCCTGCATGGAAATGGTACCTCCTGTATGGAGGACGAGGATATTTTTCATATTCTTTCATATTCTTTCAAGATTGTGATATACTAATTGTAACATAAATGTCATGAAAGAAGGTGAGACGGTTTGGAGATTCGGGCAGTTTTTTTTGATATTGACGGGACCTTATTGACGGATAATCGTTCGGTCAGTCAGTCCACCATTTTTGCCATCAATCAGTTAAAGGAAGCTGGCATTTTAGTCGGTCTTGCCACTGGTCGCGATCCACGTTTTATCCTTCAATACATGGCTGCCCTTAGTTTAGACTTGGCGATTGCCTATAATGGTCAGTATATTTTTTCACGGGAAAAAGTCCTCTATGCTGATCCACTTCAGGTTGATGATGTCCGTTCTTTAATCCAGTATGCCAGACAAGAAAACAAGGATCTGTCCTTTGGAACAGCTTCTGGGGTGGCAGGAAGTGGCATCATGTCATTTGGTGGTGGTCACCTTGCTTATCGGATTTCCCGTATGATTCCGGAATCGTGGGCAGGATTGGTGAATTTTATTTTTAATCGTCTGATTAGACGCCTGCGTCCTCAGAAGGAGGCAAATGTGGAAGAAATTCTACAGCAGCCCATTTACCAACTCTTGTTGCTAGCTACAGAGAAGGAAACGACGAAACTTCAAGCTCGGTATCCTGGTTTAGAATTTACACGGTCTAGTCCCTATGCAGCAGATATTATCAATAAAGGTGGCTCTAAATTGCAAGGAATCCAGCGTCTTGCCAATCAATTTCAATTTGGTTTGGACCAGGTTATTGTATTTGGAGATTCCAATAATGATTTGGAAATGTTAGAAGGAGTTGAGCATTCTGTTGCGATGAAAAATGCGACACGGAAGGCTAAAAAAGCTGCATCTTTTGTGACAGACTCCAACAACAAAGATGGTATTTTCAAGGCTCTTGAGCGTTTTGGCTTGGTCAAGGAAAGGGGCTAGGATGAGAGAACAATCTGCATTTGAATCGGCACAGGCTTTTCATTTGAAAATGGATGGTTCCCTACCTGGTCATCCAACTGAGTTGAGTCCAGACCAGTCTCTATTTCGTATGGTATTCAAGTTAGAAGAGATGGTGGAGTACCTGCATGCGAGTTTTGACTCGGAAGAGGATTTTCAAGCTGGACTAGAGGAATTACGCGCTAGCTTGCATCTTGCAGAGCAAAAAGTGATGAAAAAAGGACCGGTCAAAAGAGACTGGGTTGGTCAAATTGATGCTCTTGTTGATTTGCTCTATTTTACATACGGCACCTTTGCTTTGATGGGCTTAGATCCAGCACCTTTTTTCCAAATTGTCCACGAAGCCAATATGGGAAAATTTTTTCCAGATGGTAAGGCTCACTACGATCCTAAGACTCATAAAATTCTTAAACCAGCCAACTGGGAGAAGGATTTTGCACCAGAAGGCCGATTAAAAATGGCTTTGGAAGCACAATGTCAGACAAGTAAAAAGGACTAGTCAGCTAGTCCTTTTTAAAATGTTTTGGTGCTATCCCGAACGATTAAGAGGTCCACGCAGGCATGCCGCATGATATACTCAGAGGAAGAACCGATGAGTAGTCTTTCAAAGGCGTTGAGACCGGTTGCTCCGAGTAAGATTAAATCGGCTTCGATTTGCTGTGGGATATCCGTTGCTAACATGGTTTTGGGATTTCCAAACTCGATAAGGATATCCACTTGTTCGAGTCCTTGTTCTTCAGCCGTTCGTTTATAAGTGATGAGTAGTTCTTTGGCCTCTCTTTCCAGTGATTCATAGACACTGGCATCGAAAGCCACAACATTGTGCAAGGCTCTTGTATCAATCACGTGAATGATGTAAAGACGCGCCTTGTTTCGCTTTGCAACATGGATGGCCTTATGTAGAGCTAGTTCAGCACCAGTAGAGCCATCAACAGCAACCATAATGGTTTGATAGGATTGTGACATAGGGAACACTCCTTTCCTACCGAAAAATTGAAGTATATGCTACACTTTTATTGTAAGCCTTTTCCTGGAAAAAGTAAAGTTTTCTTGTGATTTTTTTTGTTTTAGGCTAAAATATTATCAATAGAAAGACGAGGTGGCAGATGAGAAATTTTGAAAAGTCCATGAAATTAGAGCATGTGGCTTACGATATTCGTGGCCCAGTTCTAGAAGAAGCAATGCGCATGCGTGCTAATGGTGAGCAAATCCTGCGCTTGAATACAGGAAACCCAGCTGAGTTTGGCTTTACAGCTCCTGATGAGGTGATTCGTGATTTAATCCACAATGCCCGTAAGTCAGAAGGCTACTCCGATAGCAAGGGAATTTTTTCTGCCCGTAAGGCTGTTATGCAATACTGTCAGGTTAAGAATTTCCCAAATGTGGATATTGAAGATATCTATATTGGAAATGGTGTGAGTGAATTGATTACCATGTCCATGCAAGGATTGTTGGATAATGGTGATGAGGTCTTGGTTCCTATGCCAGACTATCCGCTTTGGACAGCTGCTGTCAGCTTGGCAGGTGGCAATGCGATTCACTATATTTGTGATGAAGAGGCAGACTGGTATCCGGATTTGGAGGACATGAAGTCCAAGATTTCTTCGCGTACCAAGGCTATTGTTTTGATCAATCCTAATAACCCAACTGGTGCCCTCTATCCAAAAGAAGTCTTGGAAGGGATTGTTGAACTGGCACGTCAGCATGAATTAATCATCTTCTCTGATGAAATTTATGACCGTATGGTTTTTGACGGTGCAGTTCATATTCCGATTGCAACTCTGGCACCTGACTTATTTGTCGTGACCATGAACGGTTTATCCAAATCCCACCGAATCTGTGGCTTCCGTGTGGGGTGGATGGTGCTGTCAGGTCCTAAAAAGCATGTTAAAGGCTACATTGAGGGACTAAATATGTTGTCCAATATGCGTCTGTGTTCAAACGTTTTGGCCCAGCAAGTTGTCCAGACCTCTTTGGGTGGGGTTCAATCGGTTGATAAATTACTCATGCCGGGTGGTCGTCTCTATGAACAAAGAGAGTTTATCACCAAGGCTATCAATGAAATTCCAGGCTTGTCAGCTGTCAAACCCAAGGCAGGTCTCTATGTCTTTCCAAAGATTGACCGAGACATGTACCGAGTGGATGATGATGAGCAGTTTGTCTTGGATTTCTTGAAGCAGGAGAAAGTTTTGCTGGTTCATGGTCGTGGTTTCAACTGGAAAGATCCGGATCATTTCCGAATTGTCTATCTACCACGTGTGGATGAGTTAGCAGAAATTCAGGAAAAAATGACACGATTTTTAGCACAATACAAACGATAAAAAGGCGAAAACGCCTTTTTTTTGACTTTGAAAAGGATATGAAAAATTGTACTTACTTTTCCAACAATAGCAAATTTTCTGATAATTATTGAAATATATCCTATAATTTGTTATACTGATAACAAGTACAGACAGAAGAGGAAACTATGACAACTTTATTAGAAAAAACGCGCGACATTACTTCGATTTTGAAGCGTTCGGAGGAGCAATTGGCAGAGGAACTACCTTACAATGCCATTGCTGAGCATTTATCGGACATTATTGACTGCAATGCTTGCATTATCAATAGTGAAGGAGAGGTCTTGGGCTATCACATGAACTACAAGACCAATAATGATCGGGTTGAGGAGTTTTTCCAAAACAAACAATTTCCTGAGGACTATGTTAAGGCAGTAGCTCAGGTTTATGATACCCAGGTCAACCTGCCTGTTGAAAGCGAATTGACAGCCATTCCGGTTGAGTCACGTGGCACTTATCCTAAGGGGTTGACGACCATTGCTCCAATCCATGTGACAGGGATTCGCTTTGGTAGTTTGATTATCTGGCGTAATGAGGAGCAATTCCACGAAGATGACTTGATTCTGGTTGAAATTGCCTCGACAGTTGTAGGCATCCAGTTGCTCAACTTCCAAAGAGAAGAAGATGAGAAAAATATTCGTCGCCGTGCAGCGGTCAATATGGCGGTTAACACCCTTTCTTATTCTGAAATGAAGGCTGTTGCTGCTATCTTGGGCGAGTTGAACGGTAATGAAGGGCAATTGACGGCTTCTGTTATTGCAGACCGTATCGGTATTACTCGATCGGTCATTGTTAATGCCCTCCGTAAGTTAGAAAGTGCGGGGATTATTGAAAGTCGTTCGCTTGGTATGAAAGGAACTTATTTGAAGGTCCTTATTCCAGCAATTTTTGATGAGATTAAGAAACGCGATTACTAAGATGACAAAAGCGCTGATTTCGATTGATTATACGGTGGATTTTGTGGCTGACCAGGGCAGATTAACCGCTGGAAAACCTGCTCAGGCTATTGCTGAGCGGATTGCTCAAGTGACCAAAGAAGCCTTTGAAAATGGGGACTATATCGTCTTTGCCATTGATGGCCATGAAGAGGGGGATGACCTGCATCCTGAAAGCAAGCTCTTTCCGCCTCACAATATCATGGGAACGCAGGGACGAGATTTGTATGGTCCCTTGGCGGATTTTTATCAAGCAAACAAGGACCATGCGCGAGTGCGTTGGATGGACAAGCGACACTATTCGGCCTTTTCTGGAACGGACTTGGATGTTCGCTTGAGAGAACGCCGGGTGGATACTGTAGTCTTGACAGGTGTCCTGTCTGATATCTGTGTCCTGCATACAGCAATTGATGCCTATAATAAGGGTTATCGGATTGAGGTTGTTGTCTCTGCCATTGCCGCATTGACGGAGGAGAGTCATCAGTTTGCTCTCAACCATCTGCGACATGTGCTAGGTGCGACGATTGTAGATTAGGGTTTAGGAACCAGTCGTTAGACTGGTTTTTTGCTGGAAAAGCTTCCATCTAAGGTTATTTCTACCTTTGTCTGGGGCTGGAAATATGGTATAATGAGAAGATAGATTTCCATTAGGAGGAAAGTAAGAATGAAGATTTCTGAAGCTGAAGTCCGTCACGTTGCCAAGCTGTCTAAGCTGGAATTTTCGGATCAAGAAACAGCGGAATTTGCGACAAGTTTGAGCAAGATTGTCGATATGGTTGAATTGCTCAATGAAGTAGATACGACAGGTGTTGCGGTAACGACCACTATGGCTGACCGTAAGAATGTCTTGCGAGCAGATATTGCCCAAAAAGGTGAGAGCCGTGAGGAACTTTTCAAAAATGTGCCTGAATCACAAGATAACTTTATCAAGGTACCTGCTATTCTAGACGGGGGAGGAGATGCCTAATGACGTTTAACAATAAAACTATTGATGAATTGCATGATCTCCTTGTCAAAAAGGAGATTTCTGCGGTGGAGTTGACCAAGGCAACTTTGGAAGACATTAAGAGCCGTGAGGGAGCTGTGGATGCTTTCTTGACTATCACAGAAGATGCGGCCTTGGCGCAGGCTGCGGCCCTTGATGAAAAAGGGATTGATGCGGACAATGTTATGGCAGGGATTCCTTTGGCAGTTAAGGACAATATCTCAACCAAGGGGATTTTGACCACGGCAGCTTCAAAAATGCTCTATAACTACGAGCCGATTTTCGATGCGACATCGATTGCTCAGGCCTATGCAAAGGATATGATTATTGTTGGTAAGACCAACATGGACGAGTTTGCCATGGGGGGCTCCAATGAAAATTCGGCCTTCAAACCAACCAAAAATGCTTGGGATCAGACCAAAGTTCCTGGTGGTTCATCAGGTGGTTCGGCTTCGGCTGTTGCTGCAGGTCAGGTCCGTTTGTCACTTGGTTCTGATACAGGTGGTTCTATTCGCCAACCAGCAGCCTTTAATGGTATCGTCGGTATGAAGCCGACCTATGGAACGGTGTCACGTTTTGGTTTGATTGCCTTTGGTTCATCTCTTGACCAGATTGGTCCATTTTCACAGACGGTTAAGGAAAATGCCCAGTTGCTCAATGTCATCTCTGGTCATGATGTCAAGGACGCTACATCAACGATCAATGAAATTGCTGACTTCACCAGCAAGATTGGTCAGGACATCAAGGGTATGAAGATTGCTCTGCCAAAAGAATACATGGGAGAAGGGATCGATCCGCAGGTCAAGGAAACCATTCTCAAGGCAGCTAAGCACTTGGAAAGCCTGGGAGCGATTATCGAGGAAGTTAGCCTGCCACATTCTAAGTATGGGGTTGCTGTTTACTACATCATCGCTTCGTCAGAAGCTTCTTCTAACTTGCAACGTTTTGACGGTATCCGTTATGGTTTCCGGGCAGAAGATGCGACCAATTTGGATGAGATTTACGTGAAGACCCGTAGCCAAGGTTTTGGCGAGGAAGTCAAACGCCGTATCATGCTTGGAACCTTCAGCCTGTCATCTGGTTACTACGATGCCTACTTCAAGAAGGCTGGTCAGGTGCGGACCTTGATTATCCAGGATTTTGAAAAAGTCTTTGCGGACTATGATTTGATTTTGGGGCCGACAGCTCCGACAGTTGCCTTTGGTTTGGATACGCTCAACCATGATCCTGTCGCTATGTACTTGGCGGATTTGTTAACAATTCCTGTAAACTTGGCAGGTCTCCCTGGTATTTCTATTCCTGCTGGTTTTGTGGAAGGTTTGCCAGTCGGTTTGCAGTTGATTGGTCCAAAATACTCAGAAGAGACCATTTACCAAGTGGCTGCTGCCTTTGAAGCGACAACAGACTACCACAAGCAACAACCAGTGATTTTTGGAGGTGCTAACTAATGAACTTTGAAACGATTATTGGTCTAGAAGTCCATGTGGAGTTGAATACCAACTCGAAAATTTTCTCACCTTCATCTGCTCATTTTGGTGAGGATCCAAATGCTAATACCAACGTGATTGACTGGTCTTTCCCAGGTGTCCTTCCTGTCCTTAATAAGGGTGTTGTGGATGCTGGTATCAAGGCTGCCTTGGCCTTGAACATGGACATTCACAAGGACATGCACTTTGACCGTAAGAACTATTTCTATCCTGATAACCCTAAGGCCTATCAGATTTCCCAGTTTGACGAGCCGATTGGCTACAATGGTTGGATTGAGATTGAGCTAGAAGACGGTACGACTAAGAAAATTCGTATCGAGCGTGCGCATTTGGAAGAGGATGCAGGTAAGAATACTCACGGGACAGATGGTTATTCTTATGTGGACCTCAACCGTCAGGGTGTTCCTTTGATTGAGATTGTATCAGAAGCAGATATGCGTTCTCCTGAAGAGGCCTATGCCTACTTGACAGCCCTCAAGGAAATCATCCAATACACTGGTATTTCAGATGTGAAGATGGAAGAGGGTTCTATGCGCGTGGATGCCAACATTTCCCTTCGTCCCTATGGTCAAGAAAAATTTGGTACCAAGACTGAGTTGAAAAATCTCAACTCCTTCAACTATGTTCGTAAGGGCTTGCAGCATGAAGTAGAACGTCAGGCAAAAATCTTGCGTTCAGGTGGTCAAATCCAGCAGGAAACACGTCGTTACGATGAGTCTACTGGTGAAACCATTCTCATGCGTGTCAAAGAAGGGTCAGCTGACTACCGTTACTTCCCAGAGCCAGACCTACCGCTCTATGAGATTGATGATAGTTGGATTGAGGAAGTGCGTGCAGAATTGCCAGTCTTTCCAAAGGCTCGCCGTGCTCACTATGTGGAAAACTTGGGCTTGACCGCCTACGATGCTGGTCAATTGACGTCTACCAAGGCTCTGTCTGACTTCTTTGAAGCAGCAGTAGCAGCAGGTGGTGATGCTAAGCAGGTGTCTAACTGGTTGCAAGGAGACGTTGCCCAATTCCTTAATACTGATCAGAAGACGATTGAACAAATCTTATTGACACCTGAAAGTCTGGTGGAAATGATTGGCTTGATTGCGGACGGAACCATCTCGTCTAAGATTGCCAAGCAAGTCGTTGTCCACTTGGCTAAAAACGGTGGCTCTGCTAAGGCTTATGTTGAGAAAGCTGGTTTGGTACAGATTTCAGATCCTGCGGTCTTGATTCCGATTATCCATCAAGTCTTTGAAGATAATGAAGCGGCAGTGGCTGACTTCAAGTCTGGCAAACGCAATGCGGACAAGGCCTTCACAGGTTACCTGATGAAAGCAACAAAAGGACAAGCCAACCCACAAGTTGCACAGCAACTCTTGGCACAAGAATTAGCTAAGTTGTTGGATTAAATTGAATAGAAGAAACCGAGAATTCATTGTGAACTCTCGGTTTTTCTTTTGCACTTTTAATAAGAACTCTCCCGAATGACCAGTTGGGTACCCAGCTTGATTTTGCGGGGGTGGTGGAGCTGCGGACTCGCAATCACACGGTCCAGCAGCTGCATGGCTTCCTGTCCCATTTCTTCGGTATAGACACTGATAGAAGATAGGGCTGGGTAGACTTGGCGCGTGATGGCTGTATCGTTAAAGGTGATGAGTTGGACCCGCTCTGGCACAGCGATTTGGTGCTCTTGAAGGGCTCTAAGGGCACCGACAGCTAGAGTGTCGTTTGCCATGAAGAAGGCTGGGGGCAGCTGGTCACCCAGGTTGGTAATAGCCTGGCTCATCAGCTCATAGCCCGACTGGGTGGAGAACTTTCCTTGGTAGATGTAGTCTTCTTGGAGCATGCCCAAGGAGTCTAGATAGGTCCGAAAGGCAGTTAGGCGGGGGTCTGTTGGCAGTTGGTGTCCGTCTGTGGTTTCTTCCTGTCCGACTAGGAGTCCAATATCTGTCAGACCTTGTGAACGGAAGTGGTCGATAACTGTCTGAACAGAGTGTTCAAAGTCAGTTGTGACGCAGGAGAATCCTTCGGTCAGTGTATCAGAATCTACAAAGATCAGCTTGGGAGACAAGTTGGTCAGCTCTGCTATTTGCCCGGAAGAAAATTTACCAACCGCGATGATGCCGTCCAATCCTTGAAGGAGGGGATTGGCCAGGTCGTTGAAGGAGCGGACGATTTGGTAGCCCAAGAGGCTAGCGGCTTGCTCGATGCTAGCTCGGATAGAGTAGTAGTAGAGGTCGGCTAGCTCTTCGCTCTCGGTGTACCACTGAACAATACCGATGGTACCCTTGGGTTGTGGGGCTTGCTTTTTCAAATGCTTGGTGTATCCTAGTTCTTTTGCAGCAGCCAAAATGCGGTCGCGGGTTTCTTGGCTGACCGAGAGAGTCAGGTCTCCGTTTAGAACGCGTGATACGGCTGCTGCAGAAAGCTGGACCTTGTTTGCGATATCCTTAATGGTAACCATCAGTTTTTCCTCCGTATGAATCTAGTCTTAGTATAGCATAAATGGCTTGATTAGTAAATATTTAGTAAAACTATTGACTTTTTAAAATTGGAGTTGTACAATAAAAGAAAACGATTACAAAATCAAGGAGGTTCTTATGAACAAAGAACAACTCAAACAAGCCTTTCTCGATGTGTTTGGTCAAGAGGCAGATGCGACTTTCTTCTCACCAGGTCGGATTAATTTGATTGGTGAGCATACGGACTACAATGGTGGACATGTTTTTCCTGCGGCCATTACCTTGGGGACCTACGGTGCTGCTCGCAAACGTGACGACCAGCTTCTACGTTTTTATTCCGCAAACTTTGAAGAACTTGGAATTATCGAAGTGGATTTGAACAATCTGGTCTTTGATAAGGCGGACAACTGGACCAACTATGCCAAAGGTGTTCTTAAGTTCTTGCAAGAAGCAGGTCACACTATCGATACAGGTATGGAGGTCTTTGTCTACGGTAACATTCCAAATGGTTCTGGTTTGTCTTCATCAGCTTCCTTGGAACTCTTGATTGGCATCATCGCAGAAGAGTTGTATGGTCTTGAATTGACGCGTCTTGATTTGGTGAAAATTGGGAAACAAACGGAAAATCACTTTATCGGTGTCAATTCTGGTATCATGGATCAGTTTGCTATCGGTATGGGAGCGGACCAGCGTGCCATTTATCTGGATACCAATACTTTAGAATATGAATTGGTGCCACTGGATTTGGGTGACCATGTGATTGTCATCATGAACACCAACAAACGCCGTGAATTGGCAGATTCTAAGTACAATGAGCGCCGTGCGGAATGTGAAAAAGCGGTGGAAGAATTGAATACAGTCTTGAATATTCAAACTCTGGGAGAATTGGATGAATGGACCTTTGATCAATATAGCTATTTGATTAAGGATGAAAACCGTATCAAGCGTGCCCGCCATGCTGTTCTTGAAAACCAACGGACCTTGCAGGCTCGTAAGGCCTTGGAAGAAGGAGATTTGGCAACCTTTGGTCGTTTGGTCAATGCTTCTCATGTTTCCTTGGAACATGATTATGAAGTGACAGGTTTGGAATTGGATACTTTGGCGCACACAGCTTGGGAGCAAGAAGGCGTTCTTGGTGCTCGGATGACAGGAGCTGGTTTTGGTGGCTGTGGTATTGCCATTGTCCATAAGGATAAGGTTGATGCCTTTACTGAAAATGTTGGTAAGACCTATACTGAGGTGGTCGGCTATGAACCAAGCTTTTATGTAGCTGAGATTGCTGGAGGCTCTCGCGTCTTATAGTCTTTCATTTTATCTTTTATTACTGCGTTAACTCACTTTGCCGTACTTCAGTACTGCCTGCAGTTCGTTGCCTTATACTAAAAGTAAACTGAAAGACTATTATTAATAATAGATTGGAGAAATGATGACAGGATTGGTGGATCGTTTTGTTGAGCAGATCATTGCCAACAGTAGTTTTGAGGAAATGGATGCCCTTTACCTGCGCAATAGGGTCTTGGCTTTGGTTGGGGACCAGGTTTTAACAGTTCAAACAGATTTAGAGGACTTGATTGAATTAAAAGATGAGCTATTGGCTCATGGAGTTCGAACTGGTTTTGTGGGAGAATTGCTGGAAGAGCAAGACATGGTTGGGGCTTGTTTGATGGATTTGATGACTCCAAGTCCGAGTCAGGTCAATCGTGATTTTTGGCAGACCTATCAGGAAAATCCTGAACAAGCTGTGGCAGAGTTTTATGCCTTGAGTAAGCGCAATGACTACATCAAGGTGGCTGCTGTTGCCAAAAATATCTATTATCAAACACCGACAGACTATGGAAACCTAGAGATTACCATCAATCTGTCTAAACCTGAGAAGGATCCCAAAGCTATTGCGGCAGCTCGCTTAGCAGAGGCTTCTAATTACCCTCAGTGCCTACTCTGTATGGAAAATGAGGGCTACCAGGGCCGCATCAATCACCCTGCACGCGCCAATCACCGCATTATCCGCTTGGATCTTGGTCAGGAACAGTGGGGCTTCCAGTATTCGCCTTATGCTTACTACAATGAACATGCTATTTTCCTAAATCAGGAACATGTGCCGATGGTTATTAGTTCGCGAACATTTGAGCAGCTCTTAAACTTGCTAGACATCTTTCCAAATTATTTTGTCGGTTCCAACTCAGACTTACCAATCTCGGGTGGCTCCATCTTGACCCACAATCACTATCAGGGTGGGCGGCACAGTTTTGCCATGGAAAAGGCTCCAATTGAGCACCAACTGGTCTTTGAGGGCTTTGAGTCCGTTTCGGCAGGTATTGTCAAGTGGCCCATGTCGGTCATCCGCTTGACCTCCGCAGATAAGCCATCGCTTCTTGGTTTAGCGACTAAGATCTTGGAAAAATGGCGGAGCTACTCAGATGCTAGCGTTCAGATTAAGGCTGAGACGGATGGAACTCCCCATCATACCATCACCCCGATTGCCCGGAAACGAGGGGACTTGTACGAGCTGGATTTGGTTCTCCGCGACAATCAAACCTCGGAAGAATTTCCAGATGGCATCTATCATCCACATCCAGATGTGCAACATATCAAGAAAGAAAATATCGGCTTGATTGAGGTCATGGGCTTGGCGATTCTGCCTCCACGCTTGAAAGCAGAATTGGCTGAAGTCAAGAAATACTTACTCGGTCAAGCTAATCAGGTGGCAGCTTATCATCAGCCTTGGGCGGACAGGTTAAAAGCAGAATATCCAGTTGTGACAGAAGAGACAGCTGAAGAGGTCATTCGAGATTCTGTTGGCCACATTTTTGCCCGCGTCTTGGAAGATGCAGGTGTCTACAAACGAACACCGGAAGGTCAGGCAGCCTTTATGCGATTTATTGAGTTTGTGGGTCTCAAACAATAATGGCAGCAAAGAGTGGGAGTGGGACAGAACTCGACCAATCTAAAAAGAGTTCGTCAACAATTCCTTATTTCCAGTTGTTGAGCTGAAACAGTCTATCCCCAGACTGTTTCACTCCCACCCCCGCACAGTTGATTAGGTCAGATTTGGAGTGTGAAACACGAATTGCTGAGATTTGCTTCGCAAATCTTATCTCCAACCTTTAACAGTCCACTGGACTGTTAAAGCCAATCAACCACTGCGCTGAGATGTTGACGCGAACTTAGGGAAGGGGTCCTGTCTTTTTCCTTCATGCCTACTCTTTTGGTATAATGGGAGTATTCGCATTGTGAAAAGGAGATAGGATGACAGAAAAACAAAAAGGGACCCTGATTACCCTTATAGCAGGTATTGCTTGGGGGCTTTCGGGGGTGAGTGGCCAGTATTTGATGACAAGGGGGCTGGCAGTTGAGTTGCTGACTTCCCTACGACTTCTGATAGCTGGAGTTTGTTTACTGACAATAGCCTGGTGGACGGCACGAAATGATCTTGTTCGCTTGCTCCGTCACAAAAGGGATTTACTTATGACCTTGGTCTTTGCCTTACTAGGCTTGGTGCTCAATCAGATGGCCTATCTGCAAGCCATCTCCCATACAAATGCAGGGACTGCAACGGTCTTACAATATCTTTGCCCGATTTTGGTTTTGGGTTATTCCTGTATTCGATTGAAGCAACTGCCAAGCTGGGTGGAGGTTTTATCGATTGTCCTAGCTGTGTCAGGAACCTTTCTGATTGCTACACATGGTCACCTGGATCAGCTGGCAGTTACACCGCTTGGCTTGTTCTGGGGAATTTTTTCAGCCTTTACCTATTCGCTCTACATTATCCTTCCAGCCCGACTGATTCGTCAATACGGGAGTTTAGTGGTGATTGGTCTGGGCATGTTGATGGGGGGAATCATTGAAAGCATTGGGTTCCAAACCTGGCAGTATCCGCTAGTAATGGATGGCGGTATTCTCTTGGGCTTACTGGGAATTGTTGGTGTTGGGACCATTTTTGCCTATACCGCCTTTCTCAAGGGTGTCAGCATGGTTGGACCGGTCAATGGTAGCTTGTTGGCTTCGATTGAGCCCATTGCTTCAGTTTTTTTTGCTGTTTGGTTGGTGAATGAGGTCTTCTATCCAATTGATTTCCTTGGGATGGTCTTAATTCTCTTCGCAGTACTATTGATTTCAATCAAAGATATTCTTTTTACAAGGGGCAGTAAATAGGCTGCTCTTTTTTGTGTGCTATGATATAATGGAAAGAAAAGGCTTTCAATAAAAGGAGGGTTTATGATTAAAGAATTTTGTGCTGAGAATCATGAACAAGTTGCATGTGCCCTAGCTTTAGGGAGTCAACGGATCGAACTCTGTGATAACCTGGCAGTCGGAGGAACCACACCGAGTTATGGTGTGATGGAGTATGTCTGTCAATTGGCTCACCAACAAGAGGCGACGGTCATGACCATGATTCGTCCGAGGGGAGGAAATTTTCATTACAGCCCTGAGGAGGTGGCCATGATGCTGGTGGATTGCCGCATAGCCAGACAAGTAGGCTCAGATGGCTTGGTTTTCGGTGCGCTGACAGAGGAAAACTGGCTGGACGAGCCAGTCCTAAAACAATTGGTCGAGGCATCGGATGGGGGCGAACTGGTCTTTCACATGGCTTTTGACCTGATTCCTAGAAGTCGCCAGAAGGAGGCCATTGATTGGCTAGCTGACCATGGTTTTCAGCGAATCCTGACCAGAGGCCATATCAGTGGCTCTGCCTTGGAGCACTGGCAATGGTTAAAGGAAATCATGGACTATGCGCGTGGTAAGATTGAAATCCTAGTAGGGGGAGGCTTGACCAAAGAAAATCTCCCTCAATTAATGGACTTGCTAGAGCCAGATCAAGTCCATGGGACTCGCTTGTTCTGGTAATGTTTGTCTCTATTCTCTCCATTGATGGCTAGATAAGATTGTCAAACTGTTTTAATTTTCTGACAAAATATGAAAGGGTTTACAAAAAGATAGAAAATTGTTACAATAAAGTCAGTAATTATCGGGGAGGATTATATGACGAAACAGACAGTTTTGAATCACCGCGAAGCAGATGAGGTGGTATCGACTGGAATCCAGTTACCAGAAGGATTTGCAGCAGGTTTGGTTGAGTATTTGAAAAACGGAAAATCTGGTCTGGATTCAACTTTAGAAAAGCTGGGGGAACTTGGCTTGGAAGCCAATCGTTTTCAAGGAAATGAGGCAGACAAATCGCGCTTGATTGCAGATATTGAAGCTGTGGATCAGGAGATTTTGGAAGAGTTGGCCTTGTATGCTACAGACTTGCTCAATCCACTTCGTGAGGCGCTCGGAAGTGTAGCGGTGGAAGTGAGCAGCCTAGCTTTGGATTATGCCAAGAGTCTGGCAACATCGATTGAGGCGGGGCTTTACAAGCATGACTACGACAGTCTGATTGAGATTGCCAAGCAAAAAGGAGTAGAGCCACAGGGCAAGGATTGTATTGCCTTCTCGGAATACAAGGAAGATGGTTACAGTCTCTATGATGCCAAGGAGCTGATTTACCAAGGATTGGTATGGCGTCTTTTTGATGATAGCCATGCAGACTATGGGCATGCGGCTATCTTGCTTGGAATCGGACAGGACGATTCGGGTGTTGAAGCGATTGGTTTTGCATTTTCAAGACTCAGTCTCCATGTGGAATGGCTGCTGACACATATGATTTTCATTCCGAAAGATTGGGTACTTGCCCAGGCTGACTAAGAATCACAATCGTCCCTTTGGGGCGATTTTTTTCTTACAGTGGCTACCGGCCTAGTGGTCGCATTTTTACTAAATAAATGATATAATTATCTGATAACGCGAAGTGGAGAATCAAGTGACTTTAGAAAATTACATGCCAGATTTTGCTTTGGAAAAGGCTTATGATGTAACAGTTGATAGTTTAAAAAAACATGGAATCAAGGTGGTCTTTGTCGATTTGGACAATACCCTGATTGCTTGGAATAATCCAGACGGTACGCCAGAGATGCGCCAGTGGTTACATGATTTGCAGGACGCAGGCATTCCCGTTGTGGTGGTTTCCAACAACAAATATGAGCGGGTTAAGCGAGCAGTAGCTCCTTTTGGGATTGAGTTTGAAGCTTTCGCACTTAAGCCGTTCACCTTTGGAATTAACAGAGCCTTAAAACGCTTCGATGTTCAGCCTCATGAAGTGATTATGATTGGTGATCAGTTGATGACGGACATTCGGGCGGCAAAACGGGCAGGGCTCAAGTCTGTCTTGGTCAAGCCCTTGATTCAGTCGGATTCGATCAATACGCAGATTAACCGTTGGCGTGAGCGACGGACCATGAAGAAAATCATCGCTAAATATGGAGCGATAGACTACAAGAGGGAGATGTAAGTGGAAGAATTATTTTGTATCGGCTGTGGTGCCCAGATTCAGACGCTAGACAAGGCAGTCGCTGGTTTTACACCTCAATCAGCCCTAGAAAAAGGCTTGGAAACAGGGCAACTCTACTGCCAACGTTGTTTCCGTTTGCGCCATTACAATGAGATTTCAGATGTCAATATCTCGGATGACGATTTCTTGAAACTTCTCCATAGCGTGGGAGAAAGCGATGCCTTGGTGGTCAATGTCATTGATATTTTTGATTTCAATGGCTCAGTCATTCCAGGTTTGCCTCGCTTTATTTCAGGCAATGATGTACTTTTGGTCGGCAACAAGCAGGACATTTTACCCAAGTCTGTCAAGACAGGCAAGGTCACTCAGTGGTTGACCGAGCGGGCGCATGAAATCGGCATGCGACCAGTTGATGTGGTCTTGACTTCAGCCCAAAACAAGCAGGCTATTAAGGACTTGATTGAAAAGATTGAACAGCACCGCAAGGGACGGGATGTCTATGTGGTCGGCGTGACCAACGTTGGCAAATCAACCTTGATCAATGCTATTATCCAAGAAATCACAGGGGACAAGGATGTCATTACGACTTCACGTTTCCCTGGAACGACGCTGGATAAGATTGAAATTCCTTTGGATGATGGTTCATACATCTATGACACGCCAGGAATTATCCATCGTCACCAGATGGCCCATTATTTGACGGCTAAAAACCTTAAGTACATCAGCCCCCGGAAAGAAATCAAGCCAAAGACCTACCAGCTCAATCCAGAACAAACCTTGTTCTTGGCAGGTCTAGGACGATTTGACTTTGTGTCTGGCGAACGCCAAGGCTTTACGGCCTTCTTTGACAATGAGCTCCAACTCCACCGCACCAAACTGCAGGGAGCTAGTGAATTTTACCAGAAACATGCAGGCTCACTTTTAGTGCCGCCAACCAGCAAGGAATTGAAAGAATTTCCTGAATTGGTTCGTCATGAATTTACCATCAACGAAAAGACGGATGTGGTCTTCTCAGGTCTTGGTTGGATTCGTGTCAATGAAAAGGCTAAGATTGCTGCCTGGGCGCCTAAGGGTGTGGATGTGGTGATCCGCAAGGCGATTATTTAGATGTGAGTACTGGTTACATTTGTTAGCCAATAAATTATAGAAACATAGGAAAAATAGATGTCATTAACTTCAAAACAACGTGCCTTTTTGAACAGTCAGGCACACAGTCTCAAACCCATCATTCAGATTGGGAAAAATGGTCTCAATGACCAGATTAAAACCAGTGTTCGTCAGGCGCTGGATGCGCGTGAATTGATCAAGGTGACCTTGCTACAAAATACGGATGAAAACATCCACGAGGTAGCTGAAATCTTGGAAGAAGAAATCGGTGTGGATACGGTCCAAAAAATCGGTCGCATCCTGATTTTATTCAAACAATCTAGCAAGAAAGAAAACCGTAAAATTTCCAAACAGGTCAAAGAAATCTAAGAAGGAGAGCCTATGGCTATTGAACTCTTAACACCCTTTACCAAGGTTGAATTAGAGGTTGAAAAGAAAGAAACCAATCGCAAACAAGTGGGGATTCTGGGAGGGAATTTCAATCCTGTCCACAATGCTCATTTGATTGTGGCAGACCAGGTCCGTCAACAGTTGAAGCTAGATGAAGTCTTGCTCATGCCAGAATTCATTCCGCCTCATGTGGATAAGAAAGAAACTATTGACGAATACCATCGCTATTCTATGCTCAAGATGGCTATTGCAGGTATTGAGGGCTTGGGGATTGAAACCATTGAACTGGAACGCCGAGGTGTCAGCTATACCTACGACACCATGAAATTGCTGAAGGAAAAAAATCCTGATACGGATTATTATTTTATCATCGGTGCAGATATGGTAGACTACCTGCCAAAATGGCACAGGATTGATGAATTGGTCCAGTTGGTGCAGTTTGTTGGTGTCCAGCGTCCTCGTTACAAGGCAGGGACTTCCTATCCTGTTATCTGGGTAGATGTGCCCTTGATGGACATTTCCTCCAGCATGGTGCGGAGCTTTATCAAGCAAGGACGGGTGCCGAATTTTATGGTGCCTCATGAAGTTCTGGACTATATCGAAGAAAAGGGACTTTACCAATGATTGCAGCAGATTTGACATTTGACCGTCAGGCTCTTTTGGAAAAAATCCGTGTAGCTATGAAGCCAGCGCGTTTCCAACATGTCTTGGGGGTGGAGCAGGCGGCGCTTGCCTTGGCAGACCAATACGGCTGTGATCCGAAAAAAGCTAGTCTGGCAGCGCTTTTGCATGATTATGCCAAAGAAGTGGAAGACCAAGTCTTTCTGGACTTGATTGCCAAGTATGATTTGGACAAGGACCTGCTTAACTGGGATAATAACATCTGGCACGGTGTGGTTGGGGCCCATAAAATCGCAGAAGATTTTGGCTTGAAAGATGAGGAAATTTTCCAAGCCATTCAACGACACACCATTGGTGCGGGGCAGATGACCTTGCTGGACAAGGTGCTCTATGTGGCGGACTACATCGAACCCAATCGGGATTTTCCTGGGGTGGACGAGGCGCGACGAATTGCAAAAGAGTCTTTGGACAAGGCAGTAGCCTTTGAAACTGCCCAAACCATTTCCTACTTGGCCAAGAAGGGGGTTCCCATTTATCCACAAACCTTGGAAACTTATAATGGATATGTTGCTTTGTTGAAGGAGTAGGAATGATTGCATTAAAACCTGTGGATGAAAGCTCCTATCAAGCTGTCTTGGACTTGACAGTAGCCGAGGCAGATAAGGGCTTCGTGGCTCCCAACGTGCGTTCCTTGGCGGATGCCTGGCTATACAGAGAGAATGGGAGTGGGAAAGAACTCGACGGGTTCTAAAAGAGTTCGTTTTCCCACCCCCGCACAGTTGATTAGGTCAGATTTGGAGTGTGTAGCACGAACAAAGCTGCCAATCAACCACTGCGCTGAGATGTTGACTCAAACTTTGAGAAGTGTACTTGCACTAGAACCTTGCCTCCCTATGCCATCTGGGCAGATGAGCAGGTTGTTGGCTTCGCCCTGATTGACATTGATGAGGACATCCAGCAATATATGCTCTGGCGGTTTATGATTGGTCAAGAATTTCAGAGGAAAGGCTATGGTCAGGCTGCTTTGGAAGTCGTGATTGATCAAGCAAGAGCTCACCCTGTCTGCAATCATTTGATTGTCGCCTATGTCAAGGGCAACCAAAAGATGGCAAGACTCTTGGAGAAAAATGGATTTGTCTTAGATCTTGAAGAAGAAAGGGAATTGGTGTTCCGTTTGGAAACGCCTGGGGTCAAGTTTTGAAATCTGCATTGTTAGTCATTGACATTCAAAACCTCCTAGTGGAGGAAAAACCTTATGCCATTGAAGAGCGATTAGCCCTCTGGCAAGATAGCATCACAAAAGCTCGTCAAGCGGGTATAGAGATTATCTATGTCCTTCAAAATGACGAGGAATTGGTCAAGGGGACTGCTGGCTGGGAGATTCACTCAACTGTTGCCCCCTTAGCTAGTGAGAAGATTTTCGATAAGACCTTCAATAGCGCCTTCAAGGAAGCGGGGCTTCATGCTTATTTGCAGGAAAAGGGAATTGAGCAGCTCATCATCATGGGAATGGCGACAAATTTTTGCATTGACACGACGATTAAAGTAGCCTTTGAACTAGGTTACAAGGTAGCTGTGATTCAGGACGGAACGACGACAGGTTATTCAGGAAAATTGGATGCCAAGGACTTGATTGACCACTACCAAAACATCTGGTCTTGGAATTTTGGCCAGGTGGATAAATTAGAAAATATAATTAGAGGATAAGATGAAAGAACTAGATTTAGTAAAAGTTGTGGTCCAGGCTGCTGATGACAAGCGAGCTGAGGACCTTGTTGTAATTGATGTTCAAGGTGTGACCAGCCTGACAGACTACTTTGTGATTGCAAGTTCCATGAACAGTCGCCAGTTGGAGGCTATTGCGGAAAACATCCGTGAAAAGGTAGCGGAAGTTGGGATCAAGGGTAGCCGTGTAGAAGGCGATAGTAACGGTGGCTGGGTCCTATTGGACCTTGGAGGCGTAGTCGTTCATATCTTCTCAGAAGAAATGCGTGACCTCTACAACCTCGAAAAATTATGGCACGAAGGCAGCTTTCTGGAAGTCGTAGAACTTTTAGAAGTGGAATAGTGAAACAGTTCGGGGAACTGTTTCAGCTGGTCACCCTAAAACTCGAAAGTGACCAAAATGAGTTCACTATTATGTGATTAGAAGTTATAGACTTCTTGAATAAATATGAAAACAGATTTTGATTTGGGTGCACTATTCGAAACTTGAGTCAACATCTCAGCGCAGTGGTTGATTGGCAGCTTTGTTCGTGCTTCCCACTCCAAATCTGACCTAATCAACTGTGCGGGGGCAGGAATACGAACTCTTTTGATTTGAGGAGTTCTTTCCTGCTCCCTTTTTATGAAAGGAAAAATGGGAAAATATGGCGACTTATGAAACCTTTGCGGCGGTCTATGATGAAATCATGGATGACAGCTTGTATGATAAATGGACAGATTTTAGCTTGCGGAACTTGCCACAAGACACCAAGACAATTTTAGAATTGGCCTGTGGGACAGGGATTCAGGCTGTGCGTTTTGCTCAAAAGGGTTATGAGGTGACAGGGCTTGACCTGTCCTATGAAATGTTGGAATTGGCTCAGAAGAAAGCAGAGGCTGCTGGTGTCATGATGGAGTTGGCCCAAGCAGATATGATGGCTCTGGAAGGTGTTGGAGATTTCGATGCGGTAACCTGTTACTCGGACAGTCTGTGCTATATGTCGGACCAAGAAGCTGTTTTGCGGGTCTTTGAAGGAGTTCACTCTGTTCTCAATCAAGGTGGTACTTTCCTTTTTGACGTTCACTCCATCTATCAAATGGAAGAAGTATTTGCAGGCTATAGCTACCATGAAAACTACGAGGATTTTGCCTTTGTCTGGGACACCTATGAAGGTGAGCATGAGCATTCCATTGTTCACGAATTGACCTTCTTTGTCAAAGATGAGGACAGCCAAGAGGAGCGGTTTATTCGTCGGGATGAAGTTCATGAAGAGCGGACCTATCCGATTGAAACCTATGTGGAATGTTTGAAACAAGCTGGTTTTACATCTGTGGAAGTCTTTGCGGACTTTGAAGATCAAGCTCCGACAGAAACCAGCCAGCGGTGGTTTTTCAAGGCGGTCAAGGCATGATTTCAGGGATTATTGCAGAATACAATCCCTTTCACACGGGGCATAAATACCTGCTGGACCAGGCGGAAGGATTGAAAATCGTGGTTATGTCTGGCAATTTTATGCAACGGGGTGAGCCAGCCATTGTTGATAAGTGGACACGGGCTCAGATGGCTTTGGAACACGGGGCAGATCTTGTTGTTGAGATGCCCTTTTTAGTGTCGGTCCAGTCGGCTGACCATTTTGCCAAGGGAGCAATCAGTATTTTACACAAACTGGGTGTGGAAAAACTGGTTTTCGGTACGGAAGAAATACTGGATTACCAGAAAATTGCGGATATTTATGTGGATAAGTCGGAAGAGATGGAAAATTTTGTGAAAAACTTGCCAGATAGTCTCTCTTATCCACAGAAGACCCAGGCCATGTGGCAGGAGTTTGCTGGGCTGACCTTCACAGGTGATACGCCCAATCATATTCTGGGCTTGGCTTACGCTAAGGCGGTGGCTGGGACAGGTATTCAGCTCGGTCCAGTTCAGCGGCAGGGGGCTGGTTTTCACTCGGAAGAGGTGGAAACGACCTACGCCTCGGCGACGGCTATCCGAAAGGGTGCTGACCAGTTGGACTTGGTACGTGACTTTTTACCGTCTGCCAGTCTCTTTGAAGAGGCGACCAAGGTAAGCTGGAGAAATTATTTTCCCCTGCTCCGCTACCAGATTGCGACCCACCGAGATCTCAGTCAGGTCTTTCAGGTCAACGAAGAACTAGCCAGCCGTATCCGCTCTGCCATTGGGAGCGTAGCGACCGTGGAGGAGTTAGTGGATGCCGTTGCGACCAAGCGCTACACCAAGGCGAGAGTGCGGCGAGTGCTGACCTACATCTTGGTCAATGCGGTGGAAACTCCCTTGCCAGAAGCAGTCCATGTCCTAGGCTTTTCAGCTCGAGGCCAGGCCTATCTCAAGACCGTCAAGTTGCGAGTGGGCTTGGTGACGCGGATCGGAAAAGAGCCCTGGGACAGCCTGACCCAGCAGGCGGATGCAGTCTATCAATTGGGCGCTAACGCAATAGCAGAGCAGACCTACGGGCGCGTGCCGGTGAGGGTGGAGTGAGATGTAAAAGTTTTTTGATAAAATTCTTGACTCTCACCTTACGTTATCCCTTATACTGGGCATAGAGAGGAGATTTCTATGAGCGAAAATTGGACGGTTAAGCAGGTCAGTCGGTTGACAGGATTGACGGTGAGGACCTTGCACCACTATGACCAGATTGGTTTGCTCAAACCAGCATTTGTGGCTGAAAATGGTTATCGCTACTATAATCAGGAGAATTTGGCTCGTCTGCAAGAAATTCTCTTATTTCGTGAGTTGGATTTTCCTCTCAAAGACATTCAGCAGCTTCTGGACGTGACGGAAGTCAATCGTCAGCAGGTCTTGCGGGACCATATCACCCTTTTAGAGCTCAAAAGGGAACGGCTGGATCGCATCATCAATCACGCCAGATTGCTCACAGAAAAAGGAGGAGAAGTCATGGATTTTCACGCATTTGACAGCAGTCAACTAGAAGCCTACAAGGTGGAGGCCAAGGAGCGGTGGGGACAGACAGCGGCCTATGCCGAATTTGAAGAGCGCTACGATGCTAGCAAGGACCACTTGTTTGCCCAAGAGATGCAGGCTATTTTTGAGGTTTTTGGAAAAATGCAGAGCTTGGAAGCCGATCATCCAGATGTGCAGGCTCAGGTAGCGAACTTGCAGGTCTATATCACGGAAAATTTCTACACCTGTACCAAGGAAATCTTACAAAATCTAGGTCTTATGTATGTTGAGGACGAGCGATTTTCAGCCAACATTGACCGAGCAGGTGGACTAGGAACAGCAGCCTTTGTCAGTCAAGCTATTGCGATTTATTGCAAAGAATAAACGAAAGAAGTCTAGTGAGAACTAGGCTTTTTTTGGTATACTAGATGAAGCTAGAAAATAAGGAGACACCCCATGATTCAACCTATTATGAAGGATATTTTCTTCCTGCAACAGAAATCTGAACCTGCGACTCAGCTAGATGTGCAGGTCGGTCAGGATTTGCAAGACACTTTAGTAGCCAATGCTCACGCTTGTGTGGGCATGGCGGCCAACATGATTGGCGTCAAAAAGCGGATTATCATCGTCAACATGGGTTTCACCAACCTGGTCATGTACAATCCTGTCCTCATCAGCAAGGCCAAGCCCTATCAGACAGAGGAGGGCTGCCTGTCGCTGGAAGGTACTCGCCCGACGACACGCTATCAGGAGATTGAAGTGGAGTTCTTTGATGCTTCATGGAAAAGGCAGAGCCTAAAGCTGACAGACTTCCAAGCTCAGATTGTTCAGCATGAACTAGATCATTTGGAAGGGATTATCATCTAGTAGTTACCGAATCTACCGTCAGGTAGATTTTTTATCGTCGTTTAGTTTATCTTTTATTACGTCGACGAATGATGAAACTTCGTTTCCTTATCTCCAACTTCAAATAATTTCATCATTATTTGAACTCACCTTGCCTGATTGAAACAGTCTGGGGGACTGTTTCAAGTCAATGCCTAGAAACAAGAAAGCATTGAGTTATGTCTGCGGCTTTTGATGCGAACTTTGTTCGCTCTATTTCCCACCTCCAAAGGTTCCCCAAACCTTTAGAGCTAGTACTAAAAGTAAACTAAAAGACTATATCAAAAAGTCAAAAAAGGTCAAACTAAACTATTGACTTTTACTGACCAATGATGTAAAATAAGATTCGTAAGGTAAAGGACCTTACGAATTCTTTGAACAAAAGATCAGTTTAGGTCAAACGAGAAGGGTTTGACTTACTCTTGAACCTATTGGTCAGTAAAAGACAAACTTCTAAGGAGGTTAATATGAAAGACAGGATTATACCCTACTAACTATTTTTTTAAAACAAAGGTCAGTAAACGTCAAAAACAAACAAAACTTAAAAGAGGTAACTACTATGAACAACAATTTCAATAATTTTAACAATATGGACGATATTTTCAATCAACTCATGGGCAACATGGGAGGTTACAGTACAGAACGTCGCCGTTATTCTATCAATGGGCGTGAAGTAACACCGGAGGAATTTGCCATTTACCGTCAGACTGGTCGCCTGCCACAGACAGAAGAAGTGGCTCAAACCCAGGTTAAAGGTCAGATAAAGTCAGACGGAATTCTGGCAAAACTTGGTCGCAATTTGACACAAGATGCGCGTGAAGGGAAGTTGGATCCAGTCATTGGACGAAACAAGGAAATCCAAGAAACAGCGGAAATTTTGGCTCGCCGTACGAAAAATAATCCTGTTTTGGTCGGTGATGCGGGTGTTGGTAAAACTGCGGTAGTAGAAGGTTTGGCTCAGGCCATTGTCAATGGTGATGTGCCAGCAGCCATTAAGAACAAGGAAATTATCTCCATCGACATTTCAGGCTTGGAAGCTGGGACTCAGTATCGTGGAGCTTTTGAGGAAAATGTGCAGAATCTTGTGGATGAAGTCAAAAAAGCCGGCAATATCATTCTCTTCTTTGATGAAATTCATCAGATTTTGGGAGCTGGTAGCACTGGTGGAGACTCAGGTTCCAAGGGCTTAGCAGATATTCTCAAACCAGCTCTTTCCCGTGGAGAGTTAACTGTTATCGGTGCGACTACACAGGACGAATATCGCAATACTATTCACAAGAATGCTGCCTTGGCTCGTCGTTTCAATGAAGTCAAGGTCCATGCTCCGTCCGCAGAAGATACCTACCAGATTTTGAAAGGGATTAAGCCGCTTTATGAAGCCCACCACAATATTGAATTGCCAGATGAGGTTTTGAGAGCTGCGGTTGATTATTCTGTCCAATATATTCCACAACGTAGCTTGCCTGATAAGGCTATTGACCTGATCGATGTGACCGCTGCTCACTTGGCTGCTCAACATCCTGTGACAGATATTCAGACCTTAGAAGCAGAAATGGCTGAGGCAAAACAGTTGCAGTTGGAGGCGGCTGAAAAAGAGGAATATGAAAAAGCCTTGAATGAAAAAGTCCGTATTGATAAGCTACAAAAACAGATTGACACTCATACAGAGCAACAGAAAGTGGTAGCAACTGTTAATGATGTGGCTCAGGCAGTTGAGCGAATGACAGGGATCCCAGTCTCACAAATGGGAGCTTCTGACATTGAACGACTCAAGGAATTGAAAAATCGTCTGGCAGCTAACGTTATCGGTCAAGACGGTGCGGTGGAAGCTGTATCTCGTGCCATTCGTCGGAATCGTGCAGGTTTTGATGACGGAAACCGCCCGATTGGTTCCTTCCTTTTTGTCGGTCCGACAGGTGTGGGTAAGACAGAGTTGGCAAAACAGTTAGCGCAAGACTTGTTTGGTAACAAGGATGCCATTATTCGTTTGGATATGTCTGAATACAGCGATCGGACAGCTGTTTCCAAATTAATCGGTACCACAGCTGGTTATGTTGGTTATGATGACAATTCCCATACTCTTACCGAACGTGTCCGCCGCAATCCGTACTCCATTGTCCTATTGGATGAGATCGAAAAAGCAGATCCACAAGTGATTACCCTCCTTTTGCAAGTGCTAGATGATGGTCATTTGACAGACGGACAGGGCAACCAAGTCAACTTCAAAAATACCCTTGTCATCGCGACTTCAAATGCTGGTTTTGGTTATGGAATGGCAGAAGGTGAAGAAAATCAAGACATCATGGACCGCATCGCACCATTCTTCCGTCCGGAGTTCCTTAACCGTTTCAACGCAGTTATCGAATTCAAACACTTGGGCAAAGCAGACCTCAAGGCAATTGTAGATTTGATGTTAGCCCAGGTCAATAAGACCCTAGCTAAAAAAGGTATTCACTTGGAAGTGACCGAGGCTGCCAAAGACTTCTTGATGGAAGAAGGTTATGACCAGGCCATGGGAGCTCGTCCTCTGCGCCGTGTGATTGAAAATCAGATTCGAGACAAGGTAACAGATTACTATCTGGACCACCTAGATGTGACAAACTTGTTGGCTGATGTGGTGGAAAATGAGATTCAAATCAGCGAGCAAACCTTTTCTTAAAATTATAGAATAATATAGAAAATCTGAGAAAAATCTTTCAGATTTTCTTTTTTGTTAGGCGTTAACAAAGGCGATAATATAAGGATTTTAAGTACCGATTGAAACTTTTTTCTCGAAATCCTTGACAAGTGCAAACGTTTGCGTTAAACTATCAATGTATTCGAAAGAAAGGAAGATTTCATGATGGCAAATCGTACCAGTGGAATTTTAATGCATATCACCTCACTTCCAGGCAAGTTTGGTATCGGTACTTTTGGAAAGCCTGCCTATGACTTTGTAGATTTCTTGGTAGAAACCAAGCAGACCTACTGGCAGCTTCTCCCACTTACAACGACAAGTTACGGAGATTCGCCTTATCAATCATTTTCTGCCATTGCAGGAAATACCCATTTAATTGATTTTGATTTGTTGGCAGAAGAAGATTTATTGGCCAACTTTGACTACCAAGATGTGAAATTTGGGGACAATCCAGAAAAAGTAGACTACGCCTTGATCTATGAGGCTCGCCGTCCGATTTTGGAAAGAGCCGTTAAAAACTTCTTGAGCGATGACAAGCGTAAAGCAGCCTTTCAAGAGTTTGAAAAAGCCAATTCGTCATGGTTAAATGACTATGCAGAATTTATGGCTATTAAAGAACACTTTGGCAACAAGGCCCTACAAGAGTGGGATGACAAGAAAGTTGTTGCTCGAAATGAAGAAGCCCTTGAAAAATACCGCTTGGAATTGGCAGACCAAATTGATTACTTTAAAGTCACTCAATATTTCTTCTTTAGCCAGTGGAAACAGCTAAAAGAATATGCCAATCAAAACCACATTAAGATTATCGGAGACATGCCGATTTATGTCTCTGCCGATAGTGTGGAAGTTTGGACCAAGCCACAGCTCTTCAAATTAGATAGCGAGCGCAAGCCGCTTTATGTGGCAGGTGTGCCAGCAGATAACTTCTCAGCAGATGGCCAGCTTTGGGGCAACCCACTCTACGATTGGGAGCAGCATGAAAAAACTGGCTACAACTGGTGGATTTACCGTATTCACGAGAGCTTCAAACTTTATGATGTCTTGAGAATTGACCACTTCAAAGGATTCTCAGATTACTGGCAGGTAGCAGGAGATGCTGAAGTAGCTAAAGTTGGTACCTGGGAGCCAGGTCCAGGCTACAATCTCTTCAAGGCGGTCAAAGAAACCCTTGGCGACTTGCCAATTATTGCAGAGGATCTAGGAAATATTGATGCCAAGGCTCGTAAGTTGCTTGCAGATTGCGGCTACCCTGGTATGAAAATCCTAGAATTTGGCTTCTTCGATGTGACTGGACAGAGCATTGACATCCCACACCGTTGCGTACCAAACTCTATCGCCTACACAGGCACACACGATAACGAGGTGGTCAATGGTTGGTATAACAATCTAGAGCCTGAACAACAGGAGTTTGTAGATGCCTATACCAACAGAAAGCCGATTGAGCCAGTGACTCAAGCCATGCTTCGAACACTCTTTGCTACTGTCAGCGACACAGCTATTGCGACCATGCAAGATGTTCTTGACTTGGGCGAAGAAAGCCGCATGAACATGCCTTCAACTGTCGGAGGCAACTGGGAATGGCGAATGAAAGCTGAAGATTTAACCCAGGAACGCAAAGACTTCTTAGTCAAAATGACAACATTATATCAACGAGGAAATGAAAACCATGATTAACTTTACAACATTTGCAGAAAGCAAAGCCAACAAGAAATTAGTCGACATGACCAACGAAGAAATCTATCTTCAGTTGCTCAACTATGTCAAATTGTCAGCGGCAGATATGCCAAAAAACACTGGTAAACGCAAGGTTTACTACATCTCGGCAGAGTTCCTTATCGGTAAACTCTTGTCAAACAACTTGATTAACTTGGGTGTTTACAAGGACATTCAGGCAGAATTGGCAGCAGCTGGCAAGTCTTTGGCACAGGTTGAAGACGTTGAACCAGAGCCATCGCTTGGTAACGGTGGTCTTGGCCGTTTGGCATCATGCTTTGTGGACTCTATGTCAACACTTGGTATCAACGGAGAGGGTGTTGGTCTCAACTACCACTGCGGTCTCTTCAAGCAAGTCTTCAAGGACAACCAACAAGATGCAGAGCCAAACTTCTGGATTGAAAATGATTCTTGGTTGATTCCAACGACAATCAGCTACGATGTACCATTCAAAAACTTTACATTGACTTCTAAGTTGGACCGTTTGGACATCCTTGGCTACAAGAAGGATACTAAAAACTACCTCAACTTGTTTGATATCCAGTCTGTCAACTACGGCTTGATTGACAATGGTATCACGTTTGACAAGACGGCTATTCAAGAAAACTTGACCCTCTTCTTGTACCCAGATGATTCAGACAAGAACGGTGAATTGCTCCGCATTTACCAACAATACTTCATGGTATCAAACGCTGCCCAGCTCTTGATTGACGAAGCGATTGACCGTGGCTCAAATGTGCGTGACTTAGCAGACTATGCCTATGTTCAAATCAACGATACCCACCCTTCACTTGTGATTCCAGAATTGATTCGTCTTTTGACTGAAAAACACGGTTTGGAATTTGCAGAAGCAGTGGCTATCGTTAAGAACATGACTGGTTACACCAACCACACTATCTTGGCAGAAGCTCTTGAAAAATGGCCGTTGTCATTCTTGGAAGAAGTGGTGCCTCACTTGGTAGACATCATCAAGGAATTGGATGCCTTGGTGGCTAAGGAAGTAGCGGATGTTGCCCTTCACATCATCGACGAGTCTGGTCGTGTGCACATGGCTCACATGGATATCCACTTCTCAAACTCTGTCAACGGGGTTGCGGCTCTCCACACTGAAATCTTGAAAAACTCTGAGTTGAAAGGTTTCTACGAGCTTTACCCAGAAAAATTCAACAACAAGACAAACGGTATCACCTTCCGTCGTTGGTTGGAATTTGCTAACCAAGACCTTGCAGACTACATCAAGGAATTGATTGGCGATGAGTATTTGACAGATGCGACCAAGCTTGAAAAATTGCTTGCCTTTGCAGATGACAAGGAAGTTCATGCTAAGTTGGCGGAAATCAAACACAACAACAAGTTGGCCCTCAAACGTTACCTCAAAGATAACAAGGGTATCGAATTGGACGAAAACTCTATCATCGATACACAAATCAAACGTTTCCACGAGTACAAACGCCAACAGATGAATGCCTTGTATGTCATTCACAAGTATCTTGAAATCAAGAACGGCAACCTGCCAAAACGTAAAATCACTGTTATCTTCGGTGGTAAGGCAGCTCCAGCTTATGTGATTGCCCAAGACATCATTCACTTGATCCTCTGCTTGTCTGAGTTGATCAACAATGATCCAGAAGTCAGCAAGTACCTCAACGTTCACTTGGTAGAAAACTACAACGTAACGGTTGCTGAAAAACTCATCCCTGCGACAGATATTTCTGAGCAAATCTCATTGGCTTCTAAAGAAGCATCAGGTACTGGTAACATGAAATTCATGCTCAACGGTGCCTTGACGCTTGGTACTATGGACGGTGCAAACGTTGAGATTGCAGAGTTGGCTGGCATGGACAATATCTATACATTTGGTAAGGACTCAGATACCATTATCGACTTGTACGACAAGGCTGGTTACGTATCTGCGGACTACTACAATGGCGATGCTAATATCAAACGTGCGGTTGACTTCATCGTCAGCGATGAAATCCGTGCACTTGGAAATGATGAGCGTCTTGGTCGCCTGCACCATGAATTGATCTCTAAAGACTGGTTCATGACCTTGATTGACTTGGCGGAGTACATTGAAGTCAAAGAGCAAGTCTTTGCAGACTACGAAGATCAAGAATCTTGGAACAAGAAAGTTGTTCACAACATCGCCAAAGCAGGATTCTTCTCATCTGACCGTACTATTGAACAGTACAACCAAGATATTTGGCATTCAAACTAATACTTTTGCTCTCCTAAATTGAAAAGAATGTTCCTGAGTGGGAACATTCTTTTTTGTATTTTTCATTTTTTACCGTTTGGCCATTGAAACAAAGGTAACCTTATCTGGTCGATAGGTGATGGTTCCGTACTGAAAAGGACGGCCGTCTGCCAGATAGGTGGTACTGGTGACGGAAACCACCATGTCGTAGCCAGCCAGATCAAGCAAGGATTTTTCTTCCTCCGTAGCAAAGCGGAAGGAAATTTCCCGGCGTGAATGAGAGATTCCTAAGCCCAGGTCTGATTCTAGATACTGATAAATCGATTTTTCAGCGATTTCCTTGCTGAGATAGGGAACAATCCTGCGGTCAAAGTAGGAAATCTCATACTCTAATCGTTCTCCGTCAATAGTCCGAACGCGGCTGACACGGTATAGATCTGTCTTTTCATCCACTTCCAATTCCTTCATGACTTCTGGCTGGCCTTGTACGATGTAGAGATTGGTCAGTTGGGTCTGGACTTGATGGTGAGCAAAGCGGTTGAGTTCGCTAACGGTCTTCAATTCAGACACATACGGTTTTCTGACCAGGTTGTGGTCTAAGATAATGGAATTTCTCCCCTGACGCTTTTGAATATAGCCATCCATTTCTAATAGCGAAAGTGCCTTGCGGATAGTATCCTTGGAATAGGAGTAGATGTCCATTAGCTCATTTTCGGTTGGCATCTCTTGATTGGCCTGCCAGATATTTTGTTCAATTTTTTCCTTGATGTCTGCGTAGACTTTTTTATATTTACTCATGGTGACTCCTCAACTCTTCTATCACTAGTTTAACATATTTAGGAATAATCGTCAGTTTTATAGCTTTTTCAAAAGAATTACGTAAAAGTTGACGAATTATTCCGTAAAAGAGTTGACAAATGGAAACGTTTACGTTACAATTATCTTACAAATACGGAAGCGCTTTATTTCAGAATATGATGAAGAAAGGAGACCTATGAAATTACTAACAGTCAATGCCCATGCCTGGTTAGAAGAAAATCAAGACCAAAAGTTGGACATACTTGCTCAGACCATTGCTCAAAAGCAATATGACGTGATTGCCCTGCAAGAAGTCAACCAGCTGATGGCAAGTCCCTTGGTAACAAAGGACTTACGAAAGGATAATTATGGTTTGGTTTTGCTTGAAAAGCTGAAAGAGCTGGGAGTAGTAGCTTATTCTTATTTCTGGTCCAATTCTCATATTGGCTATGATAAGTATGATGAAGGGATTGCCTTTCTAACAACATTACCGGTCTACGAAGTGGATGCTTTCTATTGTAGTCAGCACCAAAATCTGACATCAATCCTGTCTCGCAAGATTATTGGTTTGACGGTGGCATATGGAAATGAGTTGATTGACTTGTATTCCTGCCATATCAATCTTCCGGGGCACCCAGAGGAAGACCAGCTGGAAAATGTTCGAAAGATTGTTAATCGAACTAGCCAGGAACGCTTGAAAATTCTTATGGGTGATTTCAATACGGATGCACTATCGGATCCTCAAGCCTATCAAGCTATTAAGAATCTAGGTCTTTATGATAGTTATGATTTGGCAGTGGAAAAGGATAGTGGTATCACTGTTGAAAAGGCTATAGATGGTTGGGCTGGACACAGTCAGGAAAAACGTCTGGACTATGTGTTCTTAAATCAGGAAAGACAAGTTCAATCCAGTCGAGTGATTTTCAATGGAGATAATCTACCGGTTATTTCGGATCACTTCGGTGTAGAAGTAAACGTAAGTATTTAAAGGTCATAAGACTATGAAAACTATTTAAGGAGAAGAACATGAAAAAATTTCTTAGTTTCGAATTTTGGCAAAAGTTCGGGAAGTGTTTAATGGTTGTGATTGCCGTAATGCCAGCGGCGGGTCTCATGGTGTCAATCGGGAACTCGATTCCTCTGATTAGCCAAGATTCAGAGCTATTGGCTCGTATTGGGAATATTATTGCGCAAATTGGTTGGGGAATTATCGGTAACCTTCACTTGCTCTTTGCCTTGGCAATTGGTGGTAGCTGGGCTAAGGAAAAGGCTGGTGGTGCCTTCTCAGCAGGTCTTGCCTTCATTCTCATTAACTTGATTACTGGTCATTTCTTTGGCGTAAGTACAGCTATGTTGTCAGATGCAGAAGCGACAGTCAGCACAGTCTTCGGGACACAAATCCCAGTTTCAGGTTACTTCGTCAATATCTTGGGCCAACCTGCCCTTAACATGGGTGTCTTCGTTGGTATCATCGCTGGTTTTGTAGGAGCAACAACCTATAACAAATACTACAATTACCGCAAATTACCAGATGTTTTGACTTTCTTTAACGGCAAACGCTTCGTACCATTTGTGGTTATCTATCGCTCTGTACTTGTTGCGTTAGGTTTGGCGATTTTCTGGCCGCTTGTTCAAACAGGGATCAACAGCTTTGGTAAATGGATTGCGACTTCGCAAGAAACAGCTCCAATCTTGGCACCATTTGTTTACGGTACCTTGGAACGCTTGCTTCTTCCATTCGGTCTTCACCACATGTTGACCATTCCGATGAACTATACTTCGCTTGGTGGGACCTATGACATCTTGACAGGGGCTCAAGCAGGTACACAGGTATTTGGCCAAGATCCGCTTTGGTTGGCTTGGATTACTGACTTGATTAACCTCAAGGATGCTGGGGATATGACCCAGTACAATGATCTTTTAGCGAATGTAACTCCAGCTCGTTTCAAAGTGGGACAAATGATTGGTTCCTCAGGTATTCTTATGGGATTGTCCTATGCCATGTATCGCAATGTTGATCCAGATAAGAAGAAAAAATACAAAGGGATGTTCCTATCTTCTGCACTTGCTGTCTTCTTGACAGGTGTAACAGAACCAATCGAGTTCATGTTCATGTTTGCGGCAATGCCACTCTATGTTGTCTATGCTTTGGTACAGGGTGCAGCTTTTGCAATGGCAGATATTGTCAACTTGCGTATGCACTCATTTGGTAATATCGAATTCCTTACACGTACACCGATGGCGATCAAAGCTGGTATCGGTATGGACGTGATCAACTTCATTTGGGTAACAGCCCTCTTTGCAGTTGGAATGTACTTCATTGCCGACTTTATGATTAAGAAATTCAACCTAGCAACAGCTGGACGCAATGGTAACTATGATACAGAAACAACAGATGTAGTTTCTAACTCAAACGTAGATACTGCAGATGCCAATTCACAAGTGGTTCAAATCATCAACTTGCTTGGTGGTCGTGATAATATCGCAGATGTGGATGCTTGTATGACTCGCCTTCGCGTTAGTGTCAAAGATGTGGCACAGGTTGGAGATGAAAATGCTTGGAAACAGGCTGGTGCTATGGGCTTGATTATCAAAGACTCAGGTGTTCAAGCAGTCTATGGACCAAAAGCAGATGTTCTCAAATCAGACATTCAAGACTTGCTAGAATCAGGCGTAGCTATTCCTCATACAGAGATTGTGGCGACAGAAGAAGTTGCTCCTGAGACTCAGTTCAAGGGTGTGACGGAGACAGTTTACTCTGTTGCTGAAGGGCAAGCTATTGCCATTACAGAAGTGAAAGATCCAGTCTTTTCACAAAAAATGATGGGCGACGGTTATGCAGTTGAGCCTAGCTCCGGTAATGTTTACGCACCAGTTTCAGGTATTGTAACCAGTGTCTTCCCAACTAAACACGCTGTCGGTATTTTGTCTGACAAGGGTGTAGAAGTCTTGGTGCACGTCGGCCTAGATACGGTTGCACTAAACGGTGTTCCATTCTCAGCTAAGGTAACAGATGGCCAACGCGTTGAAGCAGGAGACTTGCTCCTTGTTGCAGACCTTGAAGCTATTCGCTCAGCAGGACGTGAAACAACCATCGTCGTTGCCTTTACAAACACAACTGAAATCAAATCTGTCAGCCTTGAAAATCTTGGACAGGTCAGTCAAGATAGCCAAGTTGCTAAAGTAGAGTTGTAAAAAATAAAAAAAGATTGAAAAGATGATTGCAGTCAATTCTTTTCAATCTTTTTTTTGGATAGTATGCCATCAGTATTTTTCTAATTTCTTCGCTTCTTTTTTACCTTTTTCAGCGATATGGAGGAAATAAATAGACCAAGCAAGGAAAAATAACGGAATGATGCCACTTCTAAACAATGCGAATGGGGTCTCAAAGAGAAAACCAAACCAAAAACTGATGCCAGTTCGTTCCCATAGTCCTGGAGTTAGGTACCAGGATTTAGGATTCCAAAGTGTGTATCCATTTTGGAGTCCAACTTGGTAATGGATAAAAAATAAAGCCAGAAATAATCCGAAATAGGAGTAGGCATAATTTTGGTAGCGTGAATAGAATGCTTTTTTCGATTCGGTATCAGAAAAAATTTCTGTGCTTGAAGCTTCGATTGTTTGTTGAAAATAATGGATGCCACATCTACGACTACCTTGTATAGGTTGCCAACCACAGTCTTCAAATAGAGAGAGGTAATTTGAATATTCTCCTTTTGCAATATGTTCGTGAAAATCAAGGCGTACGGGATGAGGGGTTCGACTACATTTTTCAAAATGATAGGCTGCTGTCCAAGGAGTTACTTTGATAAGCTGATAACCTTCGGATTGAATCGAATTAATCCAATGTTCTTCCTCTTGTAAACTGGTGAATAATTTGTGTCTTATCATGGCTTCCTCCTTAAAAACCTAATTCTTTGGCAATATGATGTAGTTTTTGAATACGCTGTGTTTCCAGTTTAATAATCTCTTGTCCCGTTGCTGTTACTTGATAGACTTTTCTTCTTTTATCGGTACTTGGAATGGAACAAATCCATTTTAGTTTCAAAAGATTCTCAATCGCTCCATACATGGTTCCTGCAGCGATTTTCACATCACCATCACTCATATCCTCTACTTTTTGCATGATATGGTAGCCATGGGCAGGTTCCAAGAGGGCTAATAGAATATAGTAAGTTGTCTCCGTTAAGGGGAGGTGCTTGTTCCTTTTCATTTGGCTTCTCCTATGTAGTTCAAATGTACAGTTGTGCTATATATTATATATCGGAAAACTATACATGTCAACTGTATAGTGAAGAAGATTTTAAAAATCTTCTCAATCCTTGCCATTTATGGTATAATAAAGCGATTTTATAAAATGTAGGAGGTTCCCCATGGGACGTAAATGGGCCAATATTGTAGCCAAGAAAACCGCAAAAGACGGTGCTAACTCAAAAGTTTACGCCAAATTTGGTGTTGAAATCTATGTAGCAGCGAAAAAGGGTGACCCAGATCCAGAAACAAACTCAGCGCTGAAATTTGTTATCGACCGTGCTAAGCAAGCGCAGGTTCCAAAACACATCATTGACAAGGCCATTGACAAGGCAAAAGGAAACACAGATGAAACCTTCGTGGAAGGTCGTTACGAAGGCTTTGGACCAAATGGTTCTATGATTATCGTTGATACCTTGACATCAAACGTAAACCGTACCGCAGCCAATGTTCGCTCTGCCTTTGGTAAAAACGGTGGAAACATGGGTGCATCTGGTTCCGTATCATTCATGTTTGATAAAAAAGGTGTGGTTGTATTTGCTGGTGATGATGCAGATGCCATCTTCGAATTGCTCTTAGAAGCAGATGTTGAAGTCGATGATGTAGAAGCAGAAGACGGCACAATCACTGTCTATACAGCTCCAACGGATTTGCACAAGGCAATCGTGGCACTCAAAGAATCAGGAATCCAAGAGTTCAACGTTACTGAACTTGAAATGATCCCGCAATCAGAAGTATCACTTGAAGGCGATGACCTCGCAACATTTGAAAAACTCTACGACGCCCTCGAAGATGACGAAGACGTCCAAAAAATCTACACGAATGTAGATGGCTTCTAATAAAAATGACTGTCCGGGGGACAGTCATTTTTATTAGAAGGTTGGAGATTGGAACTGCCGGTAGGCAGTTTTTTATAACCAACAGTCTGGGAGAGTGAGACAGTTCAGCAAACTGTTTCAGTCTGAACCGAGAAAAATAAAAGTGAGGGGTTGGGAACCGATTCTTTTTCCTCAAAGCGTAGGAATTCAAACTTAAGCAGGCAAAAAAATCACCGCAATTAGCGGTGATGGTTTAACTAAAGTGTCTAAAGAGTGAGTGGGTTGCTTGATGGATATGTCTAGCGGTCTCTGCCTTGTTCATGGTATAGAGGTGGACACCAGCGACATCATTGGTGACCAAATCGACAATTTGGTCAATGGCATAGGCAAGTCCTGCTGCCCGCAAGGATTCGGGTTGGTGTTCGTATTTTTCCAAAATGGCTTTGAACTTGCGTGGGAGACGGATATTCTCACAGGTTTTCAAGAGTCGAAGTGCCTGATTCCTGTTGATGATAGGCATGATGCCTGCGATAATCGGCACTTCGATATCAGCTAGATAGCATTTCTCTTGAAAATCATAGAAAACATCGTTGTCGAAAAAGAGTTGGGTTACAAGACTGGAACAGCCAGCATCCACCTTCTTTTTCAAATTTTTAATATCCGCAACGGCACTTCCTGACTCTGGATGGCCTTCAGGGTAGCAGGCTCCGATAATGTCAAAATGCGGAGCTTCTTCCTTAATGAAGGAAATCAAATCAGTCGCATACCGAAAATCTTTCTTAGGAGGGAGACCTTGGATAATGTCACCACGCAGTGCCAAAATCCTTTGTACACCAATGCGGTCCAAGGACTGAAGAACAGAGCTAACTTTTTCTTTTGTCAGATAGGCTGCCGGTAGATGGGCAATGGTCGGTACTTGTAAGTCATTACGAACATAGTCCGATAGGCGAACGGTTGTTTCTTCGACGTTTAAGTTATTATTGCTACAAGTGACGCTGATAAAATGAGGGGCCAAGCCTTGCATTTCTCTAAGTGCTTGGAGAATCTTTTCATTGCCTACTTCTGGTTTTGGAGGAAAAATTTCAAAAGAGAGACTTGGGGCTTGACCTGTCATAGATTAGAGTTCCTTTCTGGCTGCCTTGGCCGCTTGGGTCAAGTGGATAAGGCTAGCTTTGGTTTCTGATTCACCACGAGTTTTTAGACCGCAGTCTGGGTTGATCCAGACTTTTTCTTTTGGTACTTTTGAAAGAATGGCCTGAATAGTTTGTGAAATCTCCTCAACTGCAGGTACTCGTGGAGAGTGGATGTCATAGACACCAGGGCCTACCTGAGTTTGGAAGTTCTTAGCTTTGAGTTCATCTAGAATCACGAGATTAGAACGGCTAGCTTCAAAGGAAATCACATCCGCATCCATGTTGTCGATGGCAGGAATGATGTCTGTAAATTCGCTATAGCACATGTGAGTGTGGATTTGTGTATCTGGCGCAACAGTTGAGTGTACCAAACGGAAGGCAGGAATTGCCCAGTCAAGATACTCGCTGTACCAGTCGCTACGGCGGAGTGGTAATTTTTCACGAAGGGCTGCTTCGTCAATTTGGATAATCTTGATACCCGCTGCTTCAAGGTCAAGAACTTCTTCCTTGATAGCAAGGGCAATTTGAAGGGTTGATTCCTTGATAGAGATGTCTTCACGTGGGAAGGACCAGTTGAGGATGGTTACAGGTCCTGTCAACATCCCTTTAACTGGTTTATTTGTACGGCTTTGAGCATAGCTAGACCATTTAACAGTAATTGGGTTCAAGCGAGTAACATCACCCCAGATGATTGGTGGTTTTACGCCACGAAGTCCATAAGATTGAACCCAACCGTTTTTGCTGAAGAGGTAGCCAGATAGGTTTTCGCCGAAGTATTCTACCATGTCGTTGCGTTCAAATTCACCGTGAACCAGTACATCGAAGTCAACTTCTTCCTGCCACTTAATCCACTCATCCGTACGAGTTTCAACAAAGGAATCGTACTCTGCTTCGGTAATTTCGCCACGGCGGAAGGCTAAGCGAGTGCTGCGGACGTCCTTGGTTTGAGGGAAAGAACCGATAGTAGTGGTTGGAAGTAGTGGCAAGTTCAATTTTTCGCGCTGGATAGCTTCACGTTCCGAAAAGGCTGGAAGACGAGTGTAGTCTGCATCTGTCAAACCTGCCAAGCGGTCTGCAAGGGTTGCATCACGACCAACACGCTCAAGGGCAAAGAGTTCCTTGTTGGCTGTGAGAGCAGATTCTCCTTGACCATTACGAATAGCATCCAAATCACGCAATTCGCTCAATTTTTCAACAGCAAAGGCAAAGTGATTGAGGATAGCAGGTTCAAATTCTTCATTAGCTGTAGTAAATGGTACATGAAGAAGGGAGCAAGAAGTTGTTAGAACGACATTTTCAGCTGGGATAGCCTCCAAAACTGCCAAGCTCTTTTCATAGTTGTTGCGCCAGATATTTTTACCGTTGACGATACCAGCGTAGAGGGTCTTGTCAGCCGGGAAGCCCGTTGCTACAAGTGCAGCCGTTTCCTTACCTTCTACAAAGTCAAGACCGATGGCATCGACTGGTAGGTTTGTTAATTCTGTGTAAATATCACGCACATCTCCGAAGTAGGTTTGGATAAGGACTTGTAAGCCTTTCTTGTCTGCCAAGAGTGTTTGGTAGATGTTTAGGAAAAGGGCTCTTTCTTCAGCAGTCAAATCCTTGACCAAGCTAGGTTCGTCTAACTGGATTTTTTCAGCGCCAAGTTCTGCCAATTTTGCAAATACTTGTCCGTAGGCAGCAACCAAGCTATCTGCTACATCTTCAGCTTTCACCCCTTCTTCAAAATCAGTTAATTGTAAGAGAGTGAATGGACCAATAAGGACTGGACGAGTGGTAATTCCCAGATCCTTTGCTTCTTGGAATTCGTCGAAAATCTTGTGACCAGCTAGTTTGATTTCTGTGTCTTTTTCAATAGTTGGAACGATATAGTGGTAGTTGGTGTTGAACCATTTTTTCATTGGTCTGGCACGAATGTCACCCTTGTCTCCTTGATAGCCACGCGCCAAAGCGAAGTATTTTTCAAGGTCTGTCAAGTCAAGCTCCTGAACAGCTTTTGGCACGATATTGAAGAGAACAGCTGCATCCAAAACATTGTCGTAGTGTGAGAAGTCATTGCTTGGGATTTCAGTAATGCCAGCTTCGTTAACAATATTCCAGTGCTTGGCACGCAGGTCCTTTGCTGCCGCTAAAAGCTCTTCTTGCGGAATTTCGTTTCTAAAGTATTTTTCAGTGATAAATTTTAATTGGCGGTGTTCGCCGATACGTGGAAATCCGATAATAGTTGTTGTCATGTTCGATCCTCCAAAATATTCTACCCCTTTATCCTAACAAAAACATTCAGGTCTGTATAATTGAAAATAAATAAGGAAGTATATAACCAAAAACTATATCAAACATTCTTATCTAGTGATTCAATGCGGTTTTAGTTATAGTTTTACTAAAAGAACAATTGGATATCTGAGTTTTTCTACTATTTTATTGTCGGTTTTTTGAGTCATATTATTGACGTTGAAAGGTTGGAATCGAGTCAGGTTCTTATAAAAAATTTTTTAAGAGGTCATAAACTTTATAGATTGGTTCCATGAAAAAAATGCAGCAAGAACTCAACTGTTTAACAAGAAGAACCAAATGAAAATGCTAAAAATCATTCTTTCTTTGGATTTGTTGTATCCAGTCGATTTCATCAGCTTGCAGTGCATGTTCAATCTAGGTATGTGTCTGATAAAAATTCTTAAAGTCCTGATAAAAGATCTCTATTTTACAAGAATAGAGGGACATGGTAGAATGTTGTTCAAGTAGGTCGAAAGGTGGTGCCTGTATGGCAAAAGTTCTTGTAGGAATTACTGGAAATGAAAAGCATATTCCTGGTCAGACAGGCATGACTTATGTTACCGTCGCAAGCGAATTGGCTCAAGGAGTTAGCGACGCGGGTGGCCTGCCAATTGTCATCCCCATGGGAGAGGTTTCCCAGGCCATAGACTACGTGACTATGATTGATAAATTAATTCTGTCGGGTGGTCAGCATGTGGATCCTCGTTTCTATGGAGAAGAAAAGTCGATTGAAAGTGATGACTATTTATTGGCGCGTGATGAGTTTGAATTGGCTCTGATTCGAGAGGCTTTGAAGCAAAACAAACCGATTTTTGCAGTGTGCCGAGGCATGCAACTTTTAAATGTCGCCCTTGGTGGTAGTCTCCATCAGGCTATTGAGGACCACTGGCAAGATGGGTATGCAGGAACTTCGCATAGTCTTCGTATCAAACCTCACAGTCGTGTTAGTCAGCTATTTGACCAAGGCAGTCAGATTAACTCTTTCCATCGCCAGAGCATCAAGGATTTGGCACCAGGCTTGGTAGCTACTGCCCATGATCCAAGAGATGGAACGATTGAAGCCTTTGAAAGTCGAAAAGGTGCTTCATTGCTGGGGATTCAATGGCACCCAGAATTTCTGTGGCAAGAATGTGAAGGCTCACGCCAACTCTTTCGTTATTTAGTTGAACAATTATAAAAGCACCAGTTCGGTGCTTTTTTTGTTCATTTTTCACTTGGGACTATATGGTAGAATGTTTGGGAGCTTGGGCTATTCTGTCCTTATCTATATAAAAATGTTTCAAAACTAATAACCAATAATATGTTTGTTATAGTTTTTTCTTATATCTGAACATAAAAAAAGTCTAATAGCCAGATTGCTTTCCCTGTGGTAAGATAGGGATAGTTCAAATTAAGGAGATATACAACATGAAATTAAAGAAAATTTTTGGTCTTGCAGCAACAGCTGCTCTCTCACTAGGTCTTTTGGCGGCTTGCAGTTCAAGTTCTTCAACAACGACGGAGTCTTCTGCAGACACAACAACTGTAAAAGTGGGGATTATGACACGTAATGCCTATACAACAGAAGTTTGGGACAAGGTAACGGAGTTGGCAGCAGCTGAGGGTGTAACAGTTGAGTTGACAGAGTTCACAGATTACTCACAACCAAACAAGGCTTTGGCTGAAGGAGATGTGGATGTCAACGCCTTCCAACATATTTATTTCTTGAACAACTGGAACACTGAAAACGGTGGTGACTTGCAAGTGGCTGGTTATACATTGTACAGCCCAATTCGCTTCTACTCTGGTGTTGAAGGTAGCACAGACAAGTACACTTCTATTGAAGATATTCCAGAAGGTGCAGAAATTGCCGTTCCAAACGATGCAACAAACGAAAGCCGTGCCCTCTTCTTGCTTGAGTCAGCAGGTTTGATCGAGTTGGATGTTGAAGATGGCGAATTGGCAACACTTTCACACATCACTTCAAATCCAAAGAACATCACTATTACAGAATTGGATGCAAGCCAAACAGTTCGCTCACTTGAGTCAGTTGACGGTGCAGTTATCAACAACAACTATGCACAAGAAGCAGGTCTTGATACTTCTAAAGCCCTCTACATCGAGCAAAAAGGTGCAGACACTGAAGTTTGGTACAACGTTATTGCAGCGCAAAATGGATGGGAATCATCAGATAAGGCAGACGCTATCAAAGTGTTGATCGCATCTTACAATACTGATGAAGTGAAAGAAATCATCGAACGTGCTTCAAACCAAACAGATTTCGCTATCTGGGATGAAGTTTCAGCAGAATAATAGTTTATAGATAGGGAGTAGAGGAAGCTGATACATGTGTTTCAGCTTCTATTCCTGTTTTTAGAGAGGGAAGTCAACATGGCATTTTTGTCAGAAAAAGAACAGATTGAAAAATTTTGGCAGGATGCCATTGTCCAGCAGGATTTGGAGCATCTGAAGGCCTTGATTGGTAAAAAATCTATTTTTGCCCAACAAATTGGTCTGGAAGAGGTGGCTGATTATCTTCAAGAGGTATTTGAAGAAGCAGGAGCCAATGTCTTAGTTGATAAGTCATTCGCAGCACCCTTTGTCTTGGCGAGATTTGAAGCAGATAATCCTGAAGCCAAAACCATTATTTTCTACAACCACTACGATACGGTTCCAGCCGACAGCGACCAAATCTGGCTCAAAGGCCAGCCTTTTGAATTAACCTTGACTGAAGACAGTATGTACGGTCGCGGGGTGGATGATGATAAGGGACACATTGTAGCTCGCCTATCTGCTGTCAAAAAATACTTGGCCCAGCATGGCAGCCTTCCAGTCCATATTATCTTTATCATGGAAGGAGCTGAGGAGTCTGCTTCGGTGGATTTGGATAAGTATCTGGTTAAATACAAGGACCAGCTTAGTCAGGCAGAACTCTTGGTCTGGGAACAAGGTATCCGTAATAAGAAGGACCAATTGGAAATCGCTGGTGGGAACAAGGGAATCGTGACCTTTGATGTCTCTGTCAAGAGTGCTGATTTGGATATTCATTCCTCCTTTGGTGGGGTAATTGACTCGGCAGCCTGGTACTTGTTGCAAGCTATTTCTAGTCTACGTGAATCAGACGGTCGTATCAAGGTTCCAGGGATTTATGATAAGGTCCAAGAACCTAACGAGCGTGAAATGGCCTTGGTAGAGGAATATGCCTTAGTCAATGCAGATAGTTTGAAAGAAATTTATGGTTTAAGTTTACCGCTCTTGCGTCAGGAACGCAGAGAACTTTTGAAACGATTGTATTTTGAACCATCTATTACCATTGAAGGTTTGTCCACAGGCTATCAGGGGCAGGGAGTCAAGACCATCATTCCTGCCAATGCTAGTGCCAAGATGGAGGTTCGTCTGGTTCCAGGTTTGACGCCTGATGGCGTTTTAAGTGCTATTCGTACCTATCTGGCAGATCAAGGATTTGACCAAGTTGAGGTAGCATTTACCCTAGGGGAAGAATCCTACCGTTCGGATATGTCTGCACCTGCCATTGTAAAGGTCATCGATTTGGCTAAATCATTTTATCCACAAGGGGTGTCGGTACTGCCAACCTCACCTGGTACAGGTCCCATGCATACAGTCTTTCGTGCTTTAGGTGTTCCCATTGCTGGATTTGGTTTGGGACATGAGGGTAGTCGAGACCATGCAGGTGATGAAAATGTGAAGATTGCAGACTACATTGCACATGTTGAATTAATTGAGGAGTTGATTAAAGCGTATGAGTAAGGAAATCATTAAATTAGACAATATTGATGTGACCTTCCGTCAGAAAAAACGGGAGATTACAGCGGTCAAGGATGTCAGTATCCATATTAATCAGGGAGATATTTATGGCATCGTGGGCTATTCGGGGGCTGGTAAGTCAACCCTGGTTCGTGTCATCAATCTCTTGCAAGTGCCAACGGCTGGAACGATTACCATCGATGATGATGTGATTTTTGACCAAGGAAAAGTAACCTTGAGCCCTGCTCAATTACGGGAAAAACGCCGTGATATCGGTATGATTTTCCAGCATTTTAATCTGATGGCACAAATGACGGCAGCAGAAAACGTTGCCTTTGCCCTGAAACATTCTGGATTGAGCAAAGAAGAGAAGGCAGAAAAAGTCAACCGTCTCTTGGAATTGGTGGGACTGGCAGATAGAGCTGAAAACTACCCTGCCCAATTGTCAGGTGGTCAGAAACAACGGGTAGCCATTGCGCGTGCCTTGGCAAATGATCCGAAAATCTTGATTTCAGATGAATCAACCTCTGCCTTGGATCCTCGTACAACCAAGCAAATTCTGGCTTTATTACAGGAGTTGAATGAAAAACTTGACTTGACCATTGTTTTGATTACCCATGAAATGCAGATTGTCAAGGATATTGCCAATCGTGTGGCTGTTATGCAGGATGGTCGCTTGATTGAAGAAGGCTCTGTACTTGAAATCTTCTCGCATCCAAAAGAAGAATTGACCCAAGATTTTATCAAAACAGCAACAGGAATTGATGAGGCCTTGGTGAAGATTTACCAACAGGGAATTGTGCAAAACTTGCCAGAGAACAGCCTATTGGTACAACTCAAGTATTCAGGTGCTAGCACAGATACGGCTATTGTCAATGATCTCTATAAGTTTTATCAGGTCTCTTCCAATATCCTTTATGGAAATATTGAAATCTTGGACCACACGCCAGTTGGTGAAATGGTCTTGATTTTGTCAGGAGAGCCTGGCAATATCCACCGAGCACTTGAAGCTGTAACGGAAGCCCATGTTGAAGTAACGATTTTGAAAGGAGAGCAGCCATGTTAGAATGGATTGAAACTTATATGCCCAATGTATACAGAATGGGATGGGATACGCAAACAGGTTGGTTGACAGCTATTAATGCGACCATCTACATGACGGGTTGGTCTTTCTTATTTGGTGGACTATTGGGCTTGATTACAGGACTTTTGTTGGTCCTCACAGCTCCAAGAGGTGTTTTGGAAAACAAGTATGTCTTTTGGATTTTAGATAAGGTTGCATCGCTCTTTCGTGCGATTCCATTTATCATCTTATTGGCTTTTTTGAACCCTGTAACACGTGCTATTGTGGGGACAGGTATTGGTGCCAAGGCAGCCTTGGTTCCTTTGGCCTTATCAGTTTTTCCGTTTTATGCTCGCCAAATCCAAGTTGTCTTATCAGAACTGGACCGTGGCGTGATTGAGGCGGCTCAGGCTTCTGGGGCAACCATTCCAGATATTATTGGGGTTTACTTGCGCGAAGGTCTTCCAGATATCATCCGTGTGACAACCTTGACCTTGATTTCTCTCGTTGGTTATACAGCCATGGCAGGAGCGATCGGTTCAGGTGGTTTAGGCAACGTAGCGATTTCCTATGGTTACAATCGCTTCGCAGATGACGTTACCTTGGTGGCGACTATTCTCATCTTGGTGATGATCTTCGCCATTCAGTTTGTTGGTGATTTCCTTACGAAAAAAATCAACCATCGCTAGAACATACTGTTAGAAACAAAGACAAGTGGATGTTTGACCGTGTCTTTGTTTTTTACTATACTAAACTAAAAAGGAGTGACCGCTTATGGAGTTTGAAAAATTAGTACGTGGTGAGCCTGGTCAATACGTAGCTTCCCAAGGTGCCTTGAAAGAATTGCCTGCTCGGCTTTCTCTCTTCCAGCGACCAGTGATTGTGACGGGCCAAGTAGCCTATGCCGCCTTTGTTAAGCATTACGGTAAGGAGGCAGACTGGCCGGTACTCTTCTATGACCGTACAGCCAGCCATGAGGACATGGACCGTTTGGCAGATCGAGCCCGTCAACTAGGGGCAGATGTCATTGTCGGTATCGGCGGTGGCAAGGTAATGGATACCAGTAAAGGTGTGGCCGATCGGCTCAATGTTGAGCTTGTTCTTGTGCCAACCTTGGTTGCGACCTGTGCTTGCTCTACTCCGCTCTTGGTGGCTTATCACCCGGACCACAGTTTCAAGTCCATTGATTATTGCCAGCGGTCTGGTTTTATGACGTTGGTGGACTATGATTTGTTGATTGATGCTCCGAAAGAATATTTGATCAGCGGTATTTCAGACACCTTGGCCAAATGGTATGAGTTGGAAGCCATTCATCGAGGTAAGAAGCGGCAAGAATTACCAGCCATGGTCCAGTTGGCCTTGGCGACGGCTCAGGTTAGTCAGGACATTCTCTTGCATGATACGGAGGCTGTTCTTGAAGCAGCAGATAGAAAGCAAGTCACGCCAGCCTTTGAGCGCATGGTGGACACGGTCTATGCGGTGGCTGCCAATGTCGGCTGTCAAACCAGTGACTATGTGTCAGGAGCCCATGCTCTCCATAATGGCTTAACAGTCTTGCATGAAACCCACGGGATTGCTCATGGCTTAAAGGTTGCCTACGGCATCTTGGTCCAGCTCTGTCTGACAGGTGATGAAGATGAGGTTCGTAAACTATTGCCTTTCTATCAAAAGAATGGTTACATTTACCGCTGGGACCAGTTGGGAGTGACAGAAGACCGCCTGACTGCCATGCAAAAAGTGGCAGAAAAGGCCACCGTTCCAACAGAGAGCTATGTCAATATCCGAGCGGATATCACTGCAAATGAGGTGGTTGCAGCTATGCTACGTCTAGAAGAAGTTGTGGAGGCAGCCCATGGCTAGAAAAATTGGAATCATCGGACTGGGTCACGTTGGAGCAACCCTTTTGCATGACCTAATTGCTGGACAGGTCTTTGATGACTATGTGGTGATTGACAAGGACGAGAAGAAGTTGGCAGCAGATGTGTTGGATATGCAGGACCGCGTTGCCAATACAGGTCAGTTTGCCAACTTTATTCTCAACGACTATGCGGCTTTGGCGGATGCGGACATTGTGGTATCCAGTCTTGGTAAGATCAGCCTACAGGGCAATGCAGCCAAGAGCCGTTTTGCAGAGTTGCCCTTTACCAGTCAAGAGGTCAAGGAAGTGTCGGAGAAGCTGGTTGCGTCTGGCTTTTCAGGTATTCTCATCGTTATCACCAATCCTGTTGACGTCATCACCCAGCTCTATCAGACCTACACAGGTTTCCCAAAAGAGCGAGTGATTGGCACGGGGACCTTGCTGGATACGGCTCGGATGAAGCGTGCGGTGAGCCAGCGGTTTGGGCTTGCCCCGACCAGCATCTCAGGCTACAATCTGGGTGAGCATGGCAACTCCCAATTCACCGTTTGGAGCCAGGTGCGGATTGGTCAAACACCTATTCAGGCCTTGTTGACAAAAGAGGAACTGGACCAGCTAGCCGAGGAGGCACGCATGGGCGGCCACACGGTCTTCTTCGGCAAGGGCTACACCAACTTTGCTATTGCAGCGGCGGCCAAGACCTTGATCGAGGCGGTTTTGTCCAATAGCAGAGCAGTCTTGCCAGTTTCCCACTACCTTGCAGCCTACGGGACCTACCTAGGCTACCCAGCGACAGTCGGGCAGAGCGGGATTGAAGCCACGGTGGACCTAGACTTGAGCCAGGAAGAATCGGCCTTGCTAGACCAGTCAGCTGCCATTATCCGCGAGCGTGTTGAAATCGCGATGAGGGGGGACTGGGAGAGTTTGGTTTTGTAAGGCGATAGTAGACAAACCTTGATTTTTCTGCTACAATACTAAGCATGAAAGAAGGTTGTTTCAAAAGCCTGTCTAGCGAGCTTGGGAGAGTGAAAGCCAAGCCAGTCTTGAAATAATTGGCGCTTTCCCAGTCGTGACCACGTCCGACTCAATCAGAATCATACAAATGAAGTAATAAATTAGGGTGGAACCGCGTTCTCAACGCCCCTATGTCTGTTGACAGGGGAGGAGAATGTGGTTCTTTTTGTCTGCCGACCGAGTATTTCTTGCTTTGCATCAAAGGATGTGAGGCAATTACTACAAAGAAAGGAGACCAATGTTTACTTTAGAAAACATCAATCGTGGTCATGAACAGTTTACTGGGCCTGATTTTCCCAAACTGATTGCCTATTTTATGGACTTGGCTATGGTGGAAAATACGGTGGATATCCAGTCTGGCCAGGTTATCTATCGCTCACAGACAGGGCAGACTCTGGAAAAGCAGGGCTATCAAGTGACGATACCTGTTTCGAACCAAGCCAATCTGGACCAGTTTGTGACTATCTTACGCAATCATCAGGCTGGGCAAACAGATTTCCCTACCTTCTGCCAGGAAACAGCAGAAGCAGGTATTTACAAGTGGGTCATCGACCTAAAAGCCATGACTTGTTCCTACCTGGACAAGGCAGAGCAAACTGTTTTTGTGGAAACCATACCCAGTGTGGAGAACTAGCAATTTTGAAATATAATAGAAAGAAGGAAATATATGTCTAAAAAACTCACCTTTCACTTGGTCAAGGTTTCTAAAATCTGACGCTTTAAGAAACCAACGGCAATCGCTATAGCGACTTGCCTAGACCAAGTACTAGTTTCACTCCTTAAAAAATATCGTTTTAAGGAGTGAAACGTCGCACAGCTATTCATAGAAAGAGGATGTTATGTCAAAGAAACTTACATTTCAAGAGATTATCTTAACCTTACAACAATTTTGGAATGAGCAGGGGTGCTTGCTCATGCAGGCTTATGATACGGAAAAGGGTGCGGGTACTATGAGTCCCTACACTTTCTTGCGTGCGATCGGTCCTGAGCCTTGGAATGCGGCTTATGTGGAGCCTTCTCGTCGTCCTGCGGACGGTCGTTACGGGGAAAATCCCAACCGTCTCTATCAGCACCACCAATTCCAAGTGGTTATGAAGCCGTCGCCTTCTAATATCCAAGAACTCTACTTGGAATCTTTGGAGCGTTTGGGTATCAATCCTTTGGAGCACGATATTCGTTTCGTTGAGGACAACTGGGAAAACCCGTCAACAGGATCAGCTGGTCTGGGCTGGGAAGTTTGGTTGGACGGTATGGAAATCACGCAGTTTACCTATTTCCAACAGGTCGGTGGCTTGGCAACAGGTCCTGTCACAGCCGAAGTAACTTATGGTTTGGAGCGTTTGGCTTCTTACATTCAAGAAGTTGACTCCGTTTATGACATCGAGTGGGCAGACGGCGTTAAATACGGTGAAATCTTTATCCAGCCAGAGTATGAGCATTCAAAATACTCCTTTGAAGTATCAGACCAGGATATGCTCCTTGAAAACTTCACTAAGTTTGAAAAAGAAGCAGAGCGGGCTTTGGAAGAGGGCTTGGTTCACCCAGCCTTTGACTATGTGCTCAAGTGTTCTCATACCTTTAACCTGCTCGACGCCCGTGGAGCTGTGTCTGTAACCGAGCGTGCAGGCTACATTGCCCGTATCCGTAACCTTGCCCGTGTCGTTGCCAAAACCTTTGTGGCGGAGCGTAAAAAATTAGGCTTCCCACTTTTAGACGAAGCAACACGAGCAGAATTGTTGAAGGAGGACGCAGAATAATGACAAAGAATTTACTTGTTGAACTTGGCTTGGAAGAAATTCCTGCCTATATCGTAACCCCAGCCATGCACCAGTTGCGTGACCGCATGGCAACCTTTTTGACAGACAACCGTTTGGCTTTTGACAGCATCGATGTCTTTTCAACGCCACGCCGTTTGGCTGTTCGTGTCCGTGGTTTGGCGGACCAGCAGACAGACCTGACCGAAGATTTCAAGGGTCCTGCTAAGAAGATTGCCTTGGATTCCGACGGAAACTTCACCAAGGCTGCAGAAGGATTTGTCCGTGGCAAAGGCTTGACGACAGCCGACATCGAATTCCGCGAGATCAAGGGTGAAGAGTATGTCTATGTGACCAAGCACGAAGCTGGTCAGCCAGCTAAGGCAGTTTTGGCAGGCATTCCAGAGGTCTTGAAGGCGATGACCTTCCCTGTCAGCATGAACTGGGCATCCAACAAATTCGCCTATATCCGCCCTGTCCACACCCTGACCGTTCTCTTGGACGATGAGGCATTGGATATGGATTTCTTGGACATTTCGTCAGCTCGCATCAGCCGTGGTCATCGTTTCCTTGGAAATGAAACTGAGATTGCAAGTGCAGATTCTTACGAGGCGGACTTGCGTGCACAGTTTGTCATTACAGACCCTGCAGAGCGTCAAAATATGATCGTCGAGCAAATCAAGGCTATCGAGGACAAACACAATGTGACAGTCGAGATTGACCAAGACCTGCTCAATGAAGTTCTCAACCTGGTCGAGTATCCAACTGCCTTTATGGGCTCCTTTGATACCAAGTATTTGGAAGTGCCAGAAGAAGTCTTGGTGACTTCCATGAAAAACCACCAACGTTACTTCGTAGTGCGTGATAAATCTGGCAAGCTCTTGCCAAACTTCATCTCAGTCCGAAACGGTAACGACCAGCATATTGATAATGTCATCAAAGGAAATGAAAAAGTGTTGGTGGCACGTTTGGAAGACGGTGAGTTCTTCTGGCGTGAAGACCAAAAACTCAAGATTGCTGATTTGGTGGAACGCCTTAAAGTCGTAACCTTCCATGAGAAAATCGGCTCCCTTTACGAGCACATGGAACGCACTAAAGTCATCGCAGAAAAACTGGCTGACTTGGCTGGCTTGTCTGCGGATGAAAAAGCGGATGTGGCACGTGCAGCGGACATCTACAAGTTTGACCTCTTGACAGGTATGGTTGGGGAGTTTGACGAATTGCAAGGGATTATGGGTGAGAAGTATGCCCTTCTTGCAGGGGAAAAACCTGCGGTGGCAGCGGCAATCCGTGAACATTACTTGCCAAACTCAGCAGAAGGCGAATTACCTGAGAGCAAGGTCGGTGCGGTCTTGGCACTGGCTGACAAGTTTGATACCCTTCTCTCCTTCTTCTCAGTTGGCTTGATTCCGTCTGGCTCAAACGACCCTTACGCTCTTCGTCGTGCGACACAGGGTATCGTGCGGATCTTGGAAGCCTTTGGTTGGGAAATTCCATTGGATCAGTTGATTGAGGAGCTCTACAGCTTGAACTTTGCCAGCTTGACCTATGACAACCAGCCAGCTGTGATGGACTTTATCCGTGCCCGTGTGGAGAAGATGATGGATAAGGCGATTCCGAAAGACATCCGTGAGGCTGTGCTGGCTAGCTCAACCTTCGTGGTCAGACTGCAACTGGCAGCTAGCTCTGCTATTTTCCAAAAATCAAAAGAGGCTGACTACAAGGAAGCCGTGGAAAACTTGTCACGTGTCTTCAACTTGGCTGAAAAGGCGGAGGCGACTGCGATTGACGAGGCCCTCTTTGAAAACGACCAGGAAAAAGCCCTTGCTGACGCAGTGGCAGGCTTGGAGTTGACAGAAGACATGGCAGGCAACTTGGACAAGCTCTTTGCTCTTAGCCCAGTCATCGCGGCCTTTTTCGACAATACCATGGTTATGGCAGACGACGCAGCAATCAAAGCCAACCGCTTGGCCCTCTTGAAAGCCTTGGCGGATAAGGCTTCCGCAGTGGCCGTCTTCAATCTCTTGAATAGTAAGTAGGAGGCAGACATGGAACAAGCAAAAATCGATCGTATCAATGAATTGGCTAAAAAGAAAAAAGCTGGTACCTTGACACCAGAGGAAAAAGTTGAACAGGCTCAGCTAAGGGAAGAATATATTGAGGGGTATCGTCGAGCAATCCGTCATCATATTGAGGGGATTAAACTGGTTGATGAAGACGGTAACGATGTGACGCCAGAGAAACTCCGTCAAGTCCAACGTGAAAAAGGCTTGCATGGCCGTAGTTTGGATGATCCCAATTCCTAAATCTACGTTGCTAAAAAAAACAAGTAAAAGACTAGGTTTTCTAGTCTTTTTTTGATATACTATTAAAAAGGAGGTTTGCTATGAAGAAAGTATGGAATTGGTTGGTTATAGGTGTTTCTGTTCTGTGTGGTTTTGCGAGTTCCATGTATTCGACTTATGGGATGGCTCAGCTTTTACCAGAAAATGATTCCTTCTATGGACTGTGGGTGTTTGGTCTAGGTTATGTCTGGTTTCTAGGTACTTTTTACCTAACCCTCATTCTCCACGAATTAGGTCATGCCTTCTTTGGTTGGCTGACGGGTTTTGACTTGGTGGCGCTTGGCTTGGGCAATCGTTTGTTGGTCAAGACTGACCAAGGCTGGAAATGGAAGAAAACCGTGATTGTGCAAGGGGCAGCTGCTCAGTATATCGGAGTCAAAAGAGATGAGGATGATCCTCGGTCGATTCTGATGTCTGCAGGTGGCTTGATTGTCCATCTCAGTCTCATCCTTGTTTCTGTTTTGATTGGGTTCTTAACAGGGCATTGGAGTCTGCCTCTATCGCAAATTCTCCTCAATCTAGCCTTGTTTATCCTCAACGCCAATCCTTCTGGAATGGTGGATGGTGCCAAAATAAAAGAGTTGTATACTCATCCAGACTATAGCCGCTTGGCCTATCAAGCACTTAGACATACCTCTCAAGTCATGGTGGACCCAACTGCAGCGAATTTAAGTGATTTTGTCTTGGATCTGCCAATCTTGCCAGGGCATTTACCACAAACCCACTATCTAAACTGGACGGAGTTGCTGATTTTCAAAGGGGAGTATCAAGAAGCACGAGAGCGATTGGAGAAGTTGATAGCAAAATCGGACAATGATTATATGGTTAAGCTGGCAAAACTTGTACTATTGGAAGTCTATCTCTTGCAAGGTTTAGACGAAGAGGCTAGAACATTAGGCCAGGACAAGCAGGTCAAGGCTCTGCTCAAGTACCCTATGGGGAATTACCAGGTCATCGCGGCTCTCTACCACCAGCGAATTACGGAAGATAGCAAGGCTTTGAAAAAATCTCTGGTTCAGGCTAAAAAAATGCTGCCTAACAGCCCGCTCTTGGCTGATGAGCAGGATTATTATGGAAAACTCTTAGCAGAGATTGAGTTGGAAAGTCAACTATTATAGTAAAATGTTTGCGACTGATAACAATGATATGCTAAAATATATTATAAATAAATGTATATATAAAGCTTTAGGAGGTTGGTCATGAAAAAACTGATGTACACCTTGTTGGTACTTGCCTATGTTACAGTTGCTTATTTGTCGGTCTACGTCCTTCCTCACTATTATTCTGGTGCAATTATGGGGGCGGCAGGAGCCGGTCTTGGAGCTAGTTTCAAACAGTTCAAGGAAGTGCGAGCTTGTCCTGACCAACCCTTGTTAGCCTATTTTAAGTGGGATAAGAAAAAGACAAGTAGTTTGTTATTGGTCCTTCTTGGAATCATCCTTTTTGTCAGCCTTGTGCTGGAATTTAATTGGCAATATGGCATAGCTTTTGTAGTGGCGATCAGCTATGCTATGCTTTGGAATCTCCTTCATATCCAATTTTTACGGAAATATTATTTTGGGAGTGGGAAAGAACTCGACTAGTCTAAAAAAGAGTTCCCCTCACTTCCAAACAGTAGGTTCGGGCTAAAATAGTCTACTGGACTATTTTACTCCCACCTCCGCACAGCTCCAACAGTCAGAGTAGTGACTGTTGGAGGTTGGAAATGAAGCGAACTCTGTTCGCAACAGTCGTAAAGGTCAGATTTGGAGTGTGAAACACGAACAAATCTGCCAATCAACCACTGCGCTGAGATGTTGACACGAACTCTGAGAAGTGTGCTGGGCTTGAGCCCAGCGTTTTCTTTATATACTTTGTCCAGTTTTTAATTTTTTCATAAAGATGATGGAACTTGGAATCAGAACAATGATGCTTCCGATCCAGGCGGCGGGGTTAGCGGCGGCGGTTCCATAGAAGCCGAAATACTGCATACCCAGAACGGCTACGATAGCACGGAAAATCAATTCCCCAAAACCTGCCAGCGTTGGAATCAAACCTTTACCCAGGCCTTGGATAAAACTCCGAAGGATAAAGAGACTAGCCACAATCCAGTAGCAAGATCCGTTAATGATGTAGTAAACCAGGGCCAAGTCCAGTACAGTTTGACTGGCATTTGGTAGAAAGAGGCCTGAGAAGAAGCGGTTGCCTAGGATCAGTAAGAGGGCAAAGAGGATGGACCAGGCGATGTTGAGGACTAGCGTTTTTCGGACGCCTTCTCGAATCCTGTCATAGAGTTTGGCGCCATAGTTCTGGGCTGTAAAGGTGGAAATGGCAAGGCCAAGATTGACCATTGGTAACATGGCTAATTGGTCGGTGCGCAGGGCAATGGCCTGAGCAGCAATGGCATCTGTTCCTAATTGGTTGACCATAATTTGCAGGGTGATTGCTCCAATAGCAATGATGCTAGCTTGAAAGCCCATGGGAAAACCAAGCTGGGCATGGTGTACCAAGTTCTCCCTATCTAAGGTCCAGTCGCTTTTGCTTAGATGAAAGTGTGGTACCTTGCGATAAATATAAGCCAGGAGGTAGAAAACAGAAAATGCCTGAGCAGTTATGGTCGCAAAGCCAGCTCCGAAGACGCCCCATTTCATGATAAGAATAAAGAAGAAATCCAGTCCAATGTTGATGAAAGAAGCAATGATCAAGGCCACCAAAGGAGTCCTGGAATTTCCAAGACTGCGAATGGCACTAGAGAGATAGTTATAGAAAACGGTGAAGGTTAAACCACCAAACATAGCCATTAAAAAGGCCTTGGAATGTGGGAAAATAGAAACTGGAACCTGCATCAGGTGCAAGATTGGATCCAAGAAAGTTAACGAGAGGCTGGTCAATAAGATGCTGACACAAGCGGCAAAGAAGAGACCGTGCAGGAAGGATTTTTTAACTCCTTTCCAGTCGCCAGCTCCATATCGTTGGGCTGTTACAATTGTTAAGCCGTTGGTCACCCCTTGGGCAAAACCGATAATTAAAAAAATCAAGCTAGCTGTGGATCCGACACTGGCAAAAGCATCCTTACCCAAGGTGTGGCCGACAATCATGGAATCAGCAAAGTTATAGGCTAGCTGAAAAAAACTTCCGATTAAGAGGGGAATGGCAAACTGGAGTATGACTCGTATGGGGTTGCCCTTGGATAAATCGTTCATGTTATGGTTTCCTTTTCATCATCTCACAAAGACAGCCCATCTACTCAGAGCAGATAGGCCAAATCTTACATTTTATTAGTGTATTCTTCAAAATGATCAACGGTATTATTATCCGTTACAGCCATGATCAATTCGTCCTCGTTAAAGGTATAATCTGGTGTCAACTGGATATTCAATTCTTTTGTAAATCTACTGCGGTAGCCGATGATGTTCATCTTGTAGTTTTGACGGAGCTTCAACTGGGCCAAGGTTTTTCCAATCCATTTGGCAGGAGGTGGAAATTCGACGATTGTCACTTTGTCATCCAGTTCAATCAAATCAGTTGTGCCCTGATGGAGCAAATGTTTGGCAAGGGAGATCCCTGTTTCACGCTCAGGTGAAATCACCTTGTCGGCCCCGATTTTTAAAAGTACTTCTTTGGTTGTTTTGCTCTTCACCTTGGCAATGACCTTTGGCACGCCAAGTGATTTGCAGTGCAAAACAGCTAGGACACTCGATTCCAAATTGTTTCCCGTTGCAACGACAACCGTATCACAGTTGTCAATGCCTGCAGCCCGCAAGAGTGTGCGGTCTGTGATGTCGCCGACGATGCCGCGGGTTAGGATGGACTCCAGCTGGTTGATGCGTTGCTCATGGTTGTCCACGGCGATGATATTACAGTCATAATGGTGAAGGGTTTTAGCGATTGTAGTTCCAAAAACACCTAGACCAAGAATTCCAATCGTTTGTGTTGGCATGATTTCTCCTTTAGACAATCATAGATGATTTAGCGTAGTGTAGGCTCTCCTTCTTAGAAGGTTTGCGGGTGGATAGGCTGATTAGGATGGACATTGGACCGATACGGCCGAAGAACATAAGAGCCATAAGAATCAACTGACTAGCCTGGGTCAGATAGGGGGTCAAGTTGGCAGTGACCCCAACAGTTGCAAGAGCTGACATGACTTCAAACATGAGAAAGAGCAAAGGCTGGCGTGGGTCAGTGATCGTGGTGGCCACCAGTCCAGCTAGAAAGACCATAATAAAGACACTAAAAGTAGCAAAAGCCTTGCGGATAGTCAGGGCATCGATAGTATGATCTTTGAAGTTGGTGTGTGGCAAGCCCATAATTTCGCTCCGTGCATAGAGAACTAGGGTCAAAAAGGCAGTAATCTTAATCCCGCCAGCTGTACCACCAGGGGCACCACCCAGCATCATTTGAAAGATGTAGAGCAAGAGAGTGACAGGCTCTGCCTTGGTATAGTCGATGCTGGCAAAACCTGCGGTTCTCATGGTAACCGTCTGGAAAAAGCTAGCCAAGACCTTGCTACCAAGAGGGAGGTGGCCGATTGTACTAGGATTGTTCCACTCTGTCAACAGAGTCAAGAGAGTACCACTTGCTAAAATGATAGCTGTCAAACTCAGTACAACCTTTGTATGAAAACGCAGTTTCCGAAGGCTCCGACGCTGGCCAATCTGCGTCTGAAAATCAAACCAGACAGAAAAACCAAGACCGCCCATAATAATCAGGGCAGCGATGGTCAAATTGACCAAGGGATTTTCAACATAATTGACAAGACTGGTCGCACCGAAGTTGTCAAAACCAGCATTACAAAAGGCAGATACCGCCACAAAGGCTGCCGAGAAGAGTCCCTTTTCCCAGCCGAATTCGGGTACGAATTGGAAAGACAAGAGCAGGGCTCCCAAGGCTTCCACCGCTAGGGTAAAGCCAAAGGCGGACTTGATGAAACTCCTGAAATGCTTGGTATCCGACCGAGTGAGAGCCTCCTGCAAGGTTGCCATATTGATGAAGCTGAGTTTGCGACCGCCCCTCAAAGCAAAGAGTCCGATAAAACCAATCAAACTCAGTCCACCGATTTGAATCAGCAACATGCAGATAATCTGACCAAAGGTCGAATAGGTTTCAGAGACAGGGACGGTGAAGAGTCCTGTCACACAGACCATGGACACAGCAGTAAAGAGATTGTCCCAGTATGTGGCTGATGAAGTTGGCAGCTGCGAGAACGGCAAGTGCAATAAAAGAGAGCCTGTCAAGATGACCATGAAAAAGCTCGTGACGATCCGTTGACCAGACGAAAGTTTTATCCTAAAAAAAGACATAAGTCCCCTTCTTTTTCATCAAAAATAAAAATATGACAACATTGTAGCACAAAATTGAAAAAAAGAAAGGAATAAGGAGGTTTTTAATGAAAAAAACGTATTCAGGGGCACTTGCATTCTGAGTTGTTTTGGGATAAGCTAGAATGAGAAAGAGAGCGTGATCCTATGAAACCAGTTTTTAGTGTCTTACTTAGTATGTTGATTTTGCTAACAGGCTGTCAGAACCTTCCAGATAACACCAGTCAGGATGGTGCGACGACTCAAGCCTCCTCAACAGTCCTGTCTGATAATTACTATCTATCCAACCTAGTCGGGCAGACAGATCAACAAACCGTCAAAACAGATTTGGAATCAGCTCTGTCTCACAGCAATGTTAACCAATTCTTTCAGGCTGTTAATGACTACAACCAGACTATCCAACAAACTAGCCTATTGGCGGAGTTTTCACAGACAAGCCTACCTCAATATGACCTCGTAAAGATTGATGAGCTGTGGCAAGCTGCCAAGGGAGATTTTATTGGGACAAACTGCCGTATCAATACTTTTACCTTGCTAAAAGATCAATTACAAATCCCAGATTCTGAAGGCGATGAGTCGCTCCTGTTTTTAGATTTAGAAGCTATCGAAACAGGGCAATTGATGACGGAGGAGGAGCGGAAACGATTTGTCTATCTATTTGGACGAATTGAAACAGAGGCGACCAAAGATGTGGCTGTACATGCTGCAAAAATGAAAGAACATCTTTCAACAATCACCTTCTCGAGCGCTGCAAAGATGCTTTCAGTTGTTTATCATGATGACTTAGATGGTCATGGCCTTTTTATTGGACATGTTGGGGTTATGCTGGAAAGCTCAAGTGGAGTACTATTTGTAGAAAAACTATCCTTTCAAGAACCCTATCAAGCTATTTATTTTTCAACGAAAGACCAAGTGTACGACTACTTGTTGAAAAAGTATGCACTTGACTATGGTCAGGAAACAGCACCTGCTTTTATTATGGAAAATGATCAGTTTGTTCAGTCAGCACAATAAAAATAAGCACCTCTTGCGTTAGGGGTGCTTATTTCCATGTTTTTAGAATTTGTTGATGGTAATGGCGGAGCGGAGGCACTTTTTCCAAAAGATAGGTCGCAGCCAGCCCAACTAAAAAACCAGATAAGATTCCTGTCACAGCCAGGAGAGGGAGATAGTTTAGGACCAGCAAAGAACGGGCAAAAAATGCAAAGACCAAGAGCTGGCCAAAGTTGTGCAACATACCACCTAGAATAGAAATACCAATCGGACTGACACGCTTAGGTCCCAGCTGTTTAGCGGACAACATAGCAAGGTAACTCAAGCAAGTCCCAGACAAACCGTAGAGAAAGGTTGAAAAAGTCCCGCCTAAAAAGGTCGAAATGAGGAGCCGAAGAAAGACCACTTTGATACTATCCTTGGCTGGTAATGTAAAAATTGCAATCAAACTAATGAGGTTTCCTAGACCGAGCTTGGCACCAGGTGCAAAAGAAAAAGGTGTTGGGATAAACCGCTCTATAAATGATATGACCACAGCTTGGGCAGCCAGCATGGTGATAAAAATTAAACGTTGTTGCTTATTGTCCAAGTGTAGCCTCCTTTTGCAAATCTTAGTTCTATTTTACTGATTTTAGAATTGGTTTTCAAGAGGGAACTATTACTAGTTATTGAAAAAAAGACTTGTTAAACAAGAACTAAAAGAGTATAATAACATCATGGAATACGTTGAAAGATTCACAAGGAGGAAAGGATCGTGACAAAAAACATTGTAATTGTTGGGGCTGGATATGCCGGAATCGCTGCCGCCCGATTGCTAGGGAAGACCTTCAAGAAGAACTCGGATATTCGAGTTATCTTGATTGACAAAAATTCCTTCCATACCTACATGACGGAGCTGCATGAGGTGGCAGCAGGGCGTGTGGAGGCCAATGCTATCAAGTATGATTTGCAGCGGATTTTCAAGAAATATCCAAAGGTAGAGTTGGTTACTGACAAGGTTGTAGAGATTGACTACGACAAGAAAGAAGTTGTCGCGGAGCACCAAACCATCTCATTTGATTACCTCCTGCTTGCCATGGGAGGCGAGGCCAATGACTTTGGTGTTAAGGGTGTCAAAGAAAATGGTTTTACCCTTTGGTCCATCGAGGCGGCAGAACGCCTACACGACCACATCATCGATGCCTGTTATCAGGCTATGCGGGAGCACGATGAGGCAAGACGCCGGGCTCTTTTAACCTTTACCGTCATCGGTGCTGGCTTTACAGGGATTGAGATGATTGGAGAACTGATTGACTGGGTGCCTGTCTTGGCGCGCGAGTTTAAACTGGATCCAAAAGAATTCTCCCTCAAGGTCGTGGAAGCCACGCCAAAGATCTTGGCTATGGTGACAGAAAAAGAGCAGGTCAAGGCCAAGAAATACTTGGAGAAAAAAGGCGTTGAACTGGTGCTGGGTGACGGAGTTGCAAGTGTGGAGAAGGATAGCCTGACCCTAGCCTCAGGTCGCCAGATTCCAACCCATACATCCATTTGGACAGCAGGTGTTCAGGCCAATACAGATGCCAGTGATTTCGGTATTGAAAAAGGCAGAGCAGGCCGCTTGATTGCCAATCAGTACATGGAAGCCAAGGGTAAGGAACATGTCTATGTAGCTGGGGATTTGGTTTACTATGAGGATCCTAACCAAGAAGGTAAACCAACACCGCAGATTGTCCAAGCTGCAGAGCAAACAGGTCATACAGCAGCCAGCAATATCATCGCAGCCATTCAAGGCGGAAAAAAACACAGCTACAAAGGGAAATACGACGGTTTCATGGTTTCCATCGGTGCTCGCTATGGCGTTGCCTTCCTCATGGACAAATACCATATGTCAGGCTTCTTTGCCATGGCTATGAAGCATATGGTCAACCTCTTGTACTTCTTTACCATCCGAAGTTTCTTCTACATGGGAGCCTATATTCGCCATGAATTCTTCGAAATTAAAAATAAACGCAATATCTTTGGAGGGCATACTTCAAGCAAGGGGAACCTGCTCTGGTCTGTTCCGCTCCGAGTTTTTTACGGCTCGGTCTGGCTCTATGAAGGGGTGAAAAAAGCCTTTGGTCTATTTGGGACAACCTCCTGGATGGGAGACCAGGTTGTCTTCCCATTTCCGTGGTTGGCTGATCCTGTGTCAGGTGCATCAGCGGCCGAAGCGACATCGGGAGCTTCTCAGGCGGTGGCCGAAGTGGCAGAGCCAATCTTTGGATTGAGCTATGCTTACGGAGAGACCCCAATGACCGTCCTTGACTCCATGCCAGACTGGTTTGCTTCCATTATGGAATTTATGATGCCCAATCAAGAAGTTGCCCTCTTTATGCAGAAATTCATGACCCTAGCAGAGATTGCCATTGGCTTGGCCTTGATTGCGGGAGCTTTTGTTTGGATTGTATCGGCAGCAACAGCAGCCTTGGTGGTAATGTTCAGTTTGTCCGGCATGTTTTACTGGGTCAACATTTGGTTCATTCCAGTAGCCGTGGCGCTGATGAATGGAGCAGGACGTTCCTTCGGTTTGGATTATTGGATTATGCCGTGGTTGGGTCGCTTTATTGACAAACGAATATACGGTAGGCCAAAGCATCTCTACCGACTAAAACAATAAAAGAGTAAGTGAGGAAACGAGTGGTTCATCAGATTTGGGACGCAGATCTAGAAATGAAACTGGCACTAGAGAAGGTGAAAGCTATCATCTTGACAGAACAGCTACACCTTCACCCAGCCATTGACAAAAAGATTCACGAATACGTTCAAGCACCTGGGAAATACTTGAGGGCAGGCTTGTGTCTGCACTTTGCTCGACTAGTGGATGGTGCTATCAGCCCAGCAAAACTGTATTTTGCTGCCCATATAGAGACCTTGCATCTGGCAACCCTGATGCATGATGATGTCATTGATGGGGCAGAAAAACGCCGCGGTATTCTTACTGCCCACCAGACCTTTTCCAATCGGATTGCCATCTATACTGGAGATTACCTCTTGGCATTTTCAGGGCGGCTCTTGGTCAAGGGGCTAGAAGAGTTAGGTCTGCAGGAGAAAGACAAAGAAAAGGTAAACGATCGCCTTTTGGAATACCTCTTGCGGGGAGAATTGGCTCAGCTGATGAATCAATACAATACGCACATGACCCTCAAGGCCTATCTCAAACAAATCCAAGGGAAAACTGCCCTCTTGTTTGGGCTAGCTTGTCAACTGGGGGCCTATCAAAAGGACCAGCCAGCAGGCAAGTACCGAGCAGCCTTCCGATTTGGCAGATCCCTTGGGATGGGGTTTCAGATTCGTGATGACAGGATTGACTACCAGAAGGATGGTCGGAATTCAGGCAAGCCAGGGCTACAAGATATCGCAAATGGTATCTACACAGCTCCCTTGCTCTTTGCCTTGCAGGAAGATTCCAGTCTGCGTACGGACCTACTCTTACTTGCTCAAGAACCTGAAAATACTGACTTGATTCAGTTGATTTATCAAAAGGTCTTGGCAAGTTCGGGTTTGGAAAAAGCTGCGCAGTTAATGAAGGCATATGAAAAAAAAGCCAAAAAGGAGTTGGAACATTTTCCTCCCTCCACTAATCGAACCCATTTAGAAGGCATCCTTGAGACGATTTTCAAGGGGTAAAACCAAGTCAATCCATGTTTGAATAGTCAAAGATTTTATAAAAAAGATGGACAATTCATCTAAAAAAGTATATCATTATAACATAAATCAACAAAAAATAAAAAGGAGTCCTTTGTTATGAAAACAGGAAAAACAATCTTAAAAGGGTTGGCACTTTTCGCAGCAACCTTAGCTCTTGCCGCTTGCGGTTCAACAACTGAAGAAACAACTGCATCAAGCTCAGAAGCAGCGACAACTGCATCTTCTTCCACAACTGAGACAGCAGCATGGAAAGATGGTACCTATACAGCTGAATCTGCAGCAGATGACTATGGTTATAAAATCGTTCACACCATTACCATCAAAGATGGTAAAATTACAGAATCAAACTTTGACTACCAAGCAGAAGATGGTAGCTTGAAGTCTGAAAATGAAGAATATAATACAAAAATGAAAGAAAAATCAGGCGTTTCAGCTGCTGAAGCTCTTGAAAAATTGAACGCAGCCTTGGTTGAAACCCAGTCTGCTGACGTTGAAGTGGTTTCTGGTGCAACCCATACCTCTGAAGATTTTGTGAAGAGCACAACAGCTCTCCTCGCAGCAGCGGCAGAAGGAAAAACAGAAACGATTCAGTTAGACTAATCTGTTGAAGTCAGATAAGGCACGGTAGTCAAGGCTACTGTGCTTTCTTTTTTAAGGCAGAGATTTCCAGAAAAATATGTTAAGATAGACAAAAGGACGGTAGTTTAGATGAAAAAATATTGGAGATTTGCCTTATTGGTTTGTTTGGTCGGTTTTGGCCTCCTCTTGACAGCATGTGGACAAGCCCAATCAAGCAGCCAGTTAGCCGTAGAAAAGACTCCTCTGACACGGAGTGAAAGTCTTTTGCACACAGTGGTCCAGTTGAGTATTTACCATTCTGGTCAAGAAGAAACTATGGATCAGGCCATCACTTACATAAAAGAGATGGAAGAGTTATTGTCGACAAACATAGAAGGGTCGGATATTTACAGGATCAATCAGGCAGCTGGTAAAGAAGCTGTCCAAGTGGATGAGCGGACCTTTGAAATTATAGAAAAGGCTGTTGAGATGAGCCGAGCAAGTCAGGGGTTGTTTGATATTTCCATCGGTGCGGTCAGCAATCTCTGGCAGATTGGTTCGGACCAGGCACGAAAACCTGAGCAAGCAGAAATTGATGTGGCCTTAACCCATATTGATTACACAGCCATCCAGCTTGATAAGGAGAAACAGACCGTTTTCCTTGAAGAGGGTATGGCCTTGGAGCTAGGGGCGATTTCAAAGGGCTATATTGCGGATCAGGTTCAGGAATTGTTTGCCAGCAAGGGGATTACAACAGCTGTCATCAACCTCGGTGGCAACGTGGTAGTTATGGGGACCTCTCCAAATAGTGACCAAGGCTGGAATGTTGGGGTTCAGGATCCAGATGAAATCAGAGGAGCAACGGTCGGTTCTGTTCGTGTGACAGATGGCTCTGTGGTGACCTCTGGGATTTACGAACGCTACTTGGAAGTAGATGGTGTACGTTACCATCACATCCTTAATCCCCAAACGGGCTACCCAGTAGAAAACTCCATTTCAGGAGTGACCGTTTTTTCTGAGACTTCGGTTGAAGGAGATGCCTTATCGACCAGTCTCTTCTTGATGGGGATTGAAGAGGGCTTGGCCTTTGTCAATGCTCTAGATGGTGTCGAGGCTGTTTTTATCGACAAGGAACATGGTGTTTACCTAAGCGATGGCTTGACCGATCGCTTCGTTTTAAGCAATGAGGAGTATCATCTTGTTGAAGAAGCAAAATAGAAGGCTCAGCCTTCCACAATTTTTAGAATTTGTCGAAATTAAAACCAAGGTTGCCAGTGTCTTTCCCATGGTGCTGGGAATTCTTTGGTCTGTCTATCGTTACCAAACCTTTAATTGGCTGACCACTGCCCTGTTCGTATTGGCTGTGTTGACCTTTGACATGTGCACGACAGCCATCAACAATACCATGGATTTTTATAAGGCTAAGGATAAAAACTACCAGACAGAGGAAAATGTTATCGGCAAACATGAATTGGATTTTGGCCTGATGGTGCAGATTATCTTTTTCTTGCTCTTTTGGTCCATCCTCTTTTCTCTCATTTTAGTCTGGCAGACCAACTGGCTCTTGTTGCCAATGGGGGTCCTGTGTTTTCTGATTGGCATTTTTTACACATTTGGTCCCATTCCATTATCACGGATGCCTTTGGGCGAAGTATTTTCTGGAGTGACCATGGGATTTGGCATCTTTTTTCTAGCCGTTTTTGTTCAAAATCCCAGCCAATTGGTGGTTAGTCATTTTCTCGGCCAATGGATGACCTTGCAGTTTTCTTGGTTTAAGGTCTTGGAGCTCATCTTTATGAGTCTACCTTTGGTTTGCTTGATTGCCAATATCATGTTGGCGAATAATATCTGCGATTTGGAGACAGACATTCGTAACCATCGCTATACTTTGGTTTATTATCTGGGGAAGGGTGTCAGCTTGAGACTTTACTTTTTCCTCTGGCTCTTGTCCTGGATGCTGTGGTTACTCTTTGTAGGGATAGGTTTGCTTCCGGTCTGGGCCTTGCTAGGACTGGTCGCCCTAGTACCTTCGTTTCAATTTTTGAAACGCTTTTTAAAGAAACCAGTTAAGAGCCAAACGTTTATTGAAGCTGTGAAAAGTTTCGTTCTCTATTCCTTGGTTTATCTCTTGGTATTACTGGTGGCAATCTTTGTAAAATAATACTCTTCGAAAATCAAAATCAGTCGTTGTTGACTTGATTTGATGAACTTCAGTTCTATCTGCATCTGCGTCGCCTAGTCTGTTTTTGATTTTCATTGAGTATAAAAAACGAAATGATTTAGTATAAAGTAAAACGCATAAAATCAAGCTGATTGAAGCAGGATTTTATGCGTTTTTTGTTGGTTGAGACAGCTTTGGGAAGCCGTGTTTTAAAGGGGTAAAATTAGCTGATCTTCTTCCTCATTTGGTGATTGAGATTGTATTTCAATCATGAGATTGTGAGGTAGGCAGACAGAGAGTTCTCCAGGTTGACTGATCCAGCTGGTTCGAACCGCGATTTGGTCGGGGCTATTATCTTCCTTAACTCGGATGCGTTCACCATCCACTTCGATGATATTGTACTGTCCGTCATTGGGGTAGTAGGTGACTTCCTGGTGGGGAGTATCTTTTGATAATTCGAACTGGTCAACCACCTGGCCATTGATACGGACATAGGCAATAATACTTGCTTGGTCCGTTTTTGCAGCTAGGTGTGAGTAGGTCAAAATAGCTGGCAGAATCGATAGCAGTAGGGCGAGTCCGATAAACACGTAATCAAAGGGTTTGAGTTGTTTAAGAATTGATTTGACTGTCATATATCCTCTATTGTATAGAAAAAATACGACTTTGTAAATCGTGGTTGGATGCTATTTTTTTCAAGTGGGAAGGGCGAAAAAACTGAATAAGCAGAGAACCATTAGAAATTGCAGGATGTTGACCTGTCCCGTAAAAAGGCCGATGAAAAGGATAAGGAGTATGCCGCCAGTCATCATCCAGAGCAATGGTTTTCTGACTTGGAAGAAAACGTGCTGCCTGACAGGGGCATCTGGGCTAGGAGCCATGGTTGTGACTGAAAAATAGGAAGAACAAGAAAGGGTAAGATAATGATTGAGAAGTTCTTTCCTATAAGAAAACGATGGCTAAATATGCGCAGAAGTTCAAATAGGATAGGGTAGGAGGGAAAGAATTGTGTGTGGGGTGATTAGCCTAGTTCTTTTTGTAAAACAGTCGATAGAAGATGGCGATGGCAAATCCAGTAGGTAATATGAGGATAAGTGGTTTGATCTGTCCCAGCCAAATGCCTATGCCGTAGGTCAGGGTCATGACAATAACTGTAAAGACACTTGAGAGAATAAAGTAATGCCTTTCTTCTGCTGATTTAAAGGGTTTGAGCATCTGGACGATGGGAAGAACGAACAGGAAGCTATCGTGAAAGGGCTCCTTGACGATGTAGGAATAGATCAGAAAGGCAGAGAACAGACTATAAAATAGAACAAAGAATTGAAAGGATTGTTTATGGGAAAAGGGGGTGTTCATGGGTTACTCCTTATTTTTTCTTAGTCGTGTCTGCCTCCAGTTTTTGCAGATAGGCAAAGGCTGACAGGACTATACTAGCAAATAGGCCCATCATACTACCAAAGAGAAGAGATTTGATATGGATGATTGAGGCCAGTAGGGGCAAGTTTAGGTTGAAGAGGTCAGCCAGTCCAGCAAAAACTGTCGAAAGCAGGGTGACTCCTAGTCCCCAAATTAGTGGATTGAGGGTCCGCCCCTTTCTTTCCTCAGGGCTGAGTTCGTCTATGTCATATTGGGGAAGATCAGCATGAAGGGTTTGCATATTGACTACACCGAGCAAGATAAAACTAAAGAGACCAACGACAGTCGGATAGTAGGTGGCAACCGCAACAGGATAGCGGATAGCCAGAAAGTAAGCTATAGCATTTCCAATCAAGAGGAAGTAGAAGAAGTAGATAAAGGCTTGCCCGCCGATAGCATCTGCTTGGCTGCGCCGGTATTCATCCAAGGGTCCACGGATACCATAGAAGTGCCGTATCATGTTTTGAACCCACCTAGGTTCTTCTTTGGAAATAGCAGAGCTGACAGTTAGTAACTCCGCTTTTTTGATACGTTTACGTAACATGATTTCAAGAGCGATTCCGATAAGAATCCCTGAAATAGCAGCTTCTAGGATTTTTCGTGGATCAACTAGTTGGTCAAAAAAGCTTGTTCCCTCCATCCAGCTATCAAACAGGACATTCCACAGGTACATAAAAGTGGTAAAGTAGAGGACAAATTTGATACTGGAGCCTTTGAGTTTTTTCTGCTCCTTGGCAGTCAGTTCTTCCATATCTAGGTTGTCCAGTTGTTTGCGAGAGAGCTGATAGGCTAAGAAATGGACAAGTCCGAGAGTAGCAAAAAGAATGAAGATAGGGTAGCCAAAGGCCACAAATTCTGGATACCGCTTGGCTAAGGCGACTGCCAGTAGAGTGACAAAAAGGATACCCCAAAAGAGGGGGATGAAGCAGGTATTTCCCAGTCGGAAGGCTTCTTTTTTGCGAAATTCATCCAGAGGTCCTGTGATACCGTAAAAACGTTTGATCAATTTATCTTGAAAGGTTTCCTTTTTCATAAGCAACTCCTTATTTTTGATCGATCAATGGTAAGATGTAAACAAAGCCTAAGAAGTAGATGGTCCCAGTAATCAGCAATTGTAGCCAAAATTTTGCTTGGCTGATGATATGCATGATGTCTGCTCCGCTATTGCCCCAAAGCTGAAAGAGGACAAATAGCGGGATAAAAATAAGGGTAGAGATAAGAGCTTGACGTACATTCTTTTTCATTGGGTTTCTTCCTTTCTAATTGTTCCAAAAGAGGCTATTGAGGTCGGTTTCTAAAGCCTTGGCAAGGTTGATGCAGAGATCCAGTGAGGGATTGTACTTGTTGTTTTCAATCATGTTGATGGTCTGCCTGGATACGCCGATGGCCTTGGCCAAATCCAGCTGGGAAATACCTTGCAAGAGACGATAGTCTTTGACACGATTCATATGCCTTCCTTTCTATGTCAATTATATCTGACACACTAGTGTAAAAAAATGTGGGACGTCTCCCATTTGATTGTCAATTATATACGACATATCTTGTGATATTAGTATATACAATTTTATAAACGGTGTCAACTATATTTGACAAATTTCTTGCAACAGTTTTCGACTTCTTTTTGAATCAATTTGTGGTACAATAGATAAGATATGAGCAAGGAATTTAATCACACTACTGTGCTTTTGCACGAAACAGTAGATATGTTAGACATCAAACCAAATGGAATTTATGTAGATGCTACCTTGGGTGGGGCAGGTCATAGTGAGTACCTTTTGAGTAAGCTGACGGATGGAGGGCATCTCTATGCCTTTGACCAGGATCAGACGGCCATCGACCATGCCCAAATCCGCTTAGCAACCTACATTGAAAAGGGGCAGGTGACCTTTATCCAGGACAATTTCCGCAATCTCAAGGCCCGCTTGGCAGAGCTTGGGGTGACAGAGATTGATGGAATTTGTTATGATCTTGGTGTATCTAGTCCGCAGTTGGATGAGCGGGAGCGTGGTTTTTCTTACAAACAAGATGCTCCGCTTGATATGCGAATGGACCGTGATGGTCTGTTGACGGCCTATGATGTGGTCAACAACTATGACTACCATGATTTGGTACGGATTTTTTTCAAGTATGGTGAGGATAAATTTTCCAAACAGATTGCTCGTAAAATCGAACAGGCACGTGCCATCAAACCTATTGAAACGACAACTGAGTTGGCAGAACTAATCAAGTCTGCTAAGCCAGCCAAGGAACTCAAGAAGAAGGGCCATCCTGCCAAGCAGATTTTTCAAGCCATTCGGATTGAAGTCAATGATGAATTAGGTGCGGCGGATGAGTCTATCCAGCAGGCAATTGATCTCTTGGCTTTGGATGGACGTATCTCTGTCATTACCTTCCATTCCTTGGAAGATCGTCTGACCAAACAACTCTTTAAGGAAGCCAGTACTATTGATGTGCCCAAAGGCTTGCCTTTTATTCCAGAAGACTTAAAGGCGCCGCTAGAGTTGGTCAACCGCAAGCCGATTTTGCCAAGTCAGGAAGAATTGGAAGCCAATAACCGGGCACATTCAGCTAAATTGCGTGTAGCCAAAAAAGTGCATCAGTAAAGAAAGTGAAGCGACATGTTACAAGATAATCGTCGGGAAGCGACTATGAAGGTGATTGGAAATAAAATCAAGACCTTTAGTCGTGTTGAAAAAGCATTCTATGGAAGTATCGTGGTGACAGGCTTGGTCTTGGCCATCGGAATCGTCTTTATGCAGACCCGTTTGTTACAGGTCCAGTCGGATATGGCTCGAATCAATCAAGAAATTTCTGCTAAGCAGGTCGAGATTGACGATGCCAAACAAGCTGTCAATGAGTTGACCCGTTCTGCTCGATTGTTGGAAATCGCAGAGAAGGAAGGCTTGTCTTATAATAATGACAATATCGGGGTTGCAAATTAATGGCAAGAAAAAAGAAGAATCGTCTCTTAACATATATTTTGCGGAAACGCTTTATTCCATCAAAAAACCGTCGGAGGGTGGGGCAGACTCTCATCCTTTTGACGGTCTTCGTATTTTGCCTCTTTTTGGTTAACTTTGCTGTAATTATTGGGACAGATAGTAAATTTGGTGTTGATTTGTCAGAAGCTGCCAAAAAAGTGCACCAAACGGAGGTAACTGTCCAGGCAAAACGTGGGACCATATATGATCGGACGGGTAAGCCAATTGCGGAGGACTCGACAACCTATACTGTCTATGCCATCATTGATACCAGCTATGTGTCTGCTTTGAAAGAGGTCCTCTATGTGCAAGCTAGTCAGTTCAGTAAGGTCGCTGAGATTTTTGAGAAAAATCTTGGGATGGAAAAGGACTATGTACTGCAACAATTGAATATGAACAATTTGAAGCAGGTCTATTTTGGAACTTTGGGAAAAAATATTTCTTACAGTACCATGACCACAATCCAAGAAGAGATGGAAACGGCTGGTATCAAGGGGATTTCCTTCTCAGCAAGTCCAGGTCGTCTTTATCCTGAAGGGGATTTTGCTTCCAATTTTATCGGCCTAGCCAACCCTGTTGAAAACAAAGATGGCAGTTATAGTTTGAGTGGAGCTATGGGGATGGAGTACTATCTCAATGATATTCTCTCTGGGCAAGATGGAAAGATTATCTATGAAAAAGATAGTGCTGGCCGCATCTATCCTGGAACAGAAAATGTCCAAGTGAAGGCGGTGGATGGAAAAGATGTTTATACAACCATTTCTGCAGACCTCCAACGCTCCCTAGAAACAAACATGGATGTCTTCTTTGAAGAAACCAGTGGTAAGTATGCTAGTGCGACTTTAGTAGCAGCTAAAACAGGTGAGATTTTGGCAACAACTCAACGTCCAAGTTATAATCCAGATACTAAAGAAGGCATGGACAATGAAGACTTGCTCAACTATTCTCTTCTTTACCAAGCCAACTTTGAGCCAGGTTCAACTATGAAAGTCATGACTCTGGCTTCTGCGATTGACAATGGAACTTTTGACCCCAATCAAACCTACTACAATGACCAGTATGTCATTGCCGATGCAACCATCAAGGACTGGGAAGTCAACGCGGGGGGTAGTGCAAAGATTATGACCATGGCTCAAGGTTTTGCCTTCTCGAGTAACATTGGGATGACTATGTTAGAGCAGCAGATGGGGGATGAAACCTGGTTGAATTACCTCAATAAGTTCCGCTTTGGTTTCCCCACTCGTTTTGGGATGGGGGATGAGACAGGTGGACTTTTGCCAGGCGATAACATTGTTACTATAGCGATGTCCTCTTTTGGACAGGGGATTTCTGTGACGCAAACACAGATGTTGCGGGCTTTTTCGGCCATCGCAAACAATGGAGTTATGATTCAACCCAAGTATATCTCTGCGGTTTATGATCCCAACACAGCTTCTGTGCGGGTTGGTGAGCCAGAAGAAATGGGGAAACCAGTTTCGGAAGAAGCTGCGGATCAGACCTTGAATCACATGGTGACAGTGGGAACAGATCCTTATTTTGGAACCCTGTATGCTCCGAGCTTAGCTCAACCTGTTATTAATGTTGATGGATATAACATTGCTGTTAAATCCGGTACCGCTCAAATTGCCAAAGATGATGGAACTGGATATATGAGTGGCAGTCACGATACAATAAATTCGATTGTTGCCATGATTCCGGCGGAGGATCCTGAATTTATTATGTATGTTACAGTTCAACAACCCCAAACTTTTAATGGAATTCACTGGCGGGATATTGTGACTCCGTCTTTGAAAGAAGCCATGCTACTGAAAGATAGTTTGAGTTTGACTGAACCAGCTGTCCAGTTGACAAGCATTGGTCAAGAAACAGAATATGTCTTGGAAGATATCATCGGGCATTCACCTGGTGCTACAGCAGAAGAATTGCGTCGTCAGTTGGTGCAACCGATTATTTTGGGGAATGGCTCTGAAATCACCAAGGTTTCTGTTAAGACCGGTAGTAATCTTGCGGCCAATCAGCAAATTTTGCTTTTGACAGACAATTTCACCACCCTACCAGATCTCTATGGCTGGACCCAGGAAAATGTGGATGTTTTTGCCAAGTGGACGGGAATTGAAATTGTTTACAAAGGGTCGGGCAGCAAGGTCGCAAAGCAAAGTGTGGAAATCGGCAAGAAGCTGGATTCGATCAAAAAAATTACCATTACTTTAGGAGAATAAGATGTTAAACGGACTCTTTGCGGGTCTAGTAGCCTTTCTCATGACTGTGCTACTGATTCCGCAATTCATTACTTTTTATCAACGCAAGCGAATTGAAGGGCAGCAGATGCATGAAGATGTGAAGCAACACCAATTCAAGGCGGGCACACCGACTATGGGAGGGACTGTTTTCCTAGTAGTGGCAATTCTTGTGAGCCTGGTTTTTGCTTGGCAGTCACGCATGTTGACGGGTGGCGTATTGGCTATTCTCTTCATCTTGGCTCTATATGGTTTGGTTGGTTTCTTGGATGATTTTTTGAAAATTTTCCGAAAAATCAATGAAGGATTGAATCCCAAACAAAAGCTGGCTCTGCAGATTTTGGGTGGTATCGTCTTTTATATGGTTCATATTCAAGCAGCGGGAATCTCTGGAGAACTCAATGTCTTTGGGCACTTCTTGCAATTGGGGCCTCTCTATTTTCCATTTGTTCTGTTTTGGTTGGTTGGTTTTTCCAATGCGGTCAATTTGACGGATGGGATTGATGGACTTGCTTCCATCTCCGTTGTGATTAGCTTAGCTACCTACTCGGTCATTGCCTATCACGATCACAAGTTTGATATCTTGTTGGTATGCTTGACCATGATTGGTGGTTTGCTTGGGTTCTTTGTCTTCAACCGCAAACCTGCTAAAATCTTCATGGGAGATGTGGGGAGTCTTGCTCTTGGTGGCATGTTAGCAACCATTTCCATTGCTCTTCGTGTGGAATGGACCCTTTTGTTAGTCGGATTGGTCTATGTCTTGGAAACCTCTTCTGTTATGCTTCAAGTATCGTATTTCAAATACACTAAAAAGCGTTTTGGCGAAGGGCGTCGGATTTTCCGAATGACCCCTTTCCATCATCACTTGGAACTAGGTGGTCTAACAGGTAAGGGTGAAAAATGGAGTGAGTGGCAAGTGGACTTCTTTCTTTGGGGTCTGGGGTTGGCGATGAGCCTTCTGACCTTAGCCATTCTCTATTTATAGGAATGTAGAAACAGCAGTCTCTGCTGTTTTTGTGTTATAATGAAAAGAAGTAGAAAAAGAGGGACTTATGAAATTTACAGAACTACCATTGAAGCCTTATATTCAAGAGGCCTTAGCAGACATTAAATTTGTAACGGCGACAGAAGTTCAGGAAAAATTGATTCCTGTTGTCCTGTCTGGTCGCGACTTGATTGGGGAATCTAAAACTGGATCTGGAAAAACCCATACATTTTTGTTGCCTATTTTCCAGCAACTTCAGGAAGATTTGGATCAGGTTCAGGCAGTTATCACAGCACCATCTCGTGAGTTGGCGACGCAGATTTACCAAGCAGCGCGCCAATTGGCCAGTCATTCTGAGACAGAAGTGCGGGTGGTCAACTATGTTGGTGGGACAGATAAAAACCGTCAAATTGACAAGCTACAAGCAGGTCAACCCCACATTGTCATTGGAACACCTGGCCGCATTTACGATTTGGTTAAATCAGGTGATTTAGCCATCCACAAGGCAAAGACCTTTGTGGTTGATGAAGCGGATATGACCCTCGACATGGGCTTTTTGGAAACAGTTGACAAGATTGCAGGCAGCCTGCCAAAAAACCTTCAATTTTTGGTCTTTTCAGCGACCATTCCGCAAAAATTGCAACCATTTTTGAAAAAATATCTGTCCAACCCTGTATTGGAACAAATTAAGACCAAGACGGTTATTTCAGATACGATTGAAAACTGGTTGATTTCGACCAAGGGTCGTGATCGTAATGCGCAAATTTTGGAAGCGACTCGACTCATGCAGCCCTATCTGGTGATGATTTTTGTCAATACCAAAACACGGGCAGATGAATTGCACAGCTATCTGACTGCCAACGGCTTACGGGTTGCCAAGATTCACGGAGATATTCCTCCACGCGAGCGCAAACGGATCATGAATCAGGTGAAAAATCTGGATTATCAGTACATTGTCGCAACGGATTTGGCGGCGCGTGGGATTGATATCGAAGGGGTGAGTCATGTTATCAATGATGCGATTCCGCAAGATCTTTCCTTCTTTGTTCACCGAGTAGGTCGGACTGGCCGCAATGGCTTGTCAGGGATTGCCATTACCTTCTATCAACCAAGTGATGATGCTGATATTCGTGAATTGGAAAAAATCAATATCAAGTTTCTTCCAAAAGAGATGAGAGATGGCGAATTTAAGGACAGCTATGACCGTGATCGTCGGGTCAATCGTGAGAAGAAAACGGAACAGCTGGACATAGAGATGATCGGTCTCGTTAAAAAGAAAAAGAAAAAAATCAAGCCGGGCTACAAGAAAAAAATCAAGTGGGCTGTTGATGAGAAGCGCAGAAAGACCAAACGTGTGGAGGCTCGTGCCAAGGGACGGGCAGAGCGTAAGGCTAAGCGCCAGACCTTTTAGGAGGCTTAGTAGGGGATGATATTTGAATCCATTTTGGGACTTTATCTTCAGAGTTTATTACTGACGATTGTCTTTATGGTTGTGGTGAGTGGCTTTTGGTTTCTGGGACGCATGATTCGAAGGGCAGACAAGACCGTTCAGGAACGCCAAGATGCCCTCTATGATTTGATGATGATCAATGTCATGACCATCCCCATCCTTTCCTTTGGGGTACTGGGTGTATTATTGATGCTAAAAGCTTAGAGAGGAAATTCTATGTACGATACGATAGTGGTTGGAGCAGGACCTGCTGGAATGACAGCAGCGCTCTACGCAGGACGAAGCAACCTCAAGGTTGCCCTTTTGGAACGCGGCATTTACGGCGGCCAAATGAACAATACAGCTGAAATTGAAAATTATCCAGGTTACGAACATATTTCCGGTCCAGCATTGGCGGAAAAAATGTTTGAACCCCTGGAAAAATTTGGTGTGGAGCACTTATTTGGTACCATGACCAAGTTGGAGCTTGATGGACCAATCAAAAAAATTCACACAGAAGATGGCATTCTTGAAGCCAAGACAGTGATTCTGGCTATGGGAGCCAAGCACAGATTATTGGGCATTCCAGGAGAAGATACCTACAATAGCCGTGGTGTATCTTACTGTGCAGTCTGCGACGGCGCCTTTTTCCGCGGGCAAAACCTCTTGGTGGTCGGTGGAGGAGACTCAGCAGTCGAAGAGGCACTCTTTTTGACTCAGTTTGCGGAAACTGTGACCATTGTTCACCGTCGTGACCAATTGCGTGCACAAAAAGTCATTCAGGACCGCGCTTTTGCCAATGAGAAAATCAAGTTTATCTGGGACAGCGTGGTAGAAGAGATCCAAGGGGATGACCTTCGAGTACAAGAAGTGGTCATCAAGAATGTCAAAACTGGTGAAGTCAGTCAACAGGCTTTCGGTGGTGTCTTTATCTATGTTGGTTTAGATGCTATGACAGAATCGGTAACTGATTTGGGCATTACAGATGAAGCAGGTTGGATTATCACAGACCAAGATATGGAGACGACGATCCCAGGTGTGTTTGCAATCGGTGATGTACGTCAGAAACAACTGCGCCAGATAACGACAGCGGTTGGTGAGGGTGCTCAAGCAGGCCAAGGGGTATACAACTACCTGACAGAACATGCAAACTAGGAGATAATCATGTTTCATATTTATGATATTCAAAAAAATCCAGACGGCATTTCATTTCAGAAAACTCTGGTTCTCCAAGATGAGATTCAGACTCGTAACCGAGAGGTCTTGGGTCTCTCGCCTGTCCAAGTTGAAGGAAATGTCCGCTTTGAGTCCGGTTTTTACTTTTTGGATTACCAGATGACCTATACCATTACCTTGGCGTCAAGCCGTTCCATGGAGCCAGTTGTTTTGGAAGAATCCTATCCTGTCAACGAACTCTTTGTAGCCAGCGAAGCGGCTCTAAAGGAGCAGGACTTAATCGATGAAGATATGGTCTTGGTCATTGAGGATGATCAGATTGTTTTGGAAGAAAGCGTTGCGGATAACATCTTACTCAACATTCCGATCAAGGTCCTGACCCCAGAAGAAGCTGCAGGAAGTGATATGCCATCAGGTGCCAACTGGTCAGTCTTGACAGAGGATGATTTCAAACAAGAAGTGCAAGAAAAGAAAGAGGCCAATAGCCCCTTTGCACAATTACAAGGCTTGTTTGCAGATGGGGAAGAGACAGAATAGTTTGGGTGATTAAATTATCTGAAAATTCTTGTCAATTCATGCAAACAGGTGTATAATAAAAGAGATACAAACGAATAGGAGTAAACTTCATGACAAAAGCAAACTTTGGTGTTGTAGGGATGGCTGTAATGGGCCGGAACTTGGCCCTCAACGTAGAATCTCGTGGCTATACAGTAGCGATTTACAACCGTTCAGCAGATAAAACGGAAGATGTAGTAGCCAGCAACCCAGGTAAAAACTTGGTTCCAAGCTACGATGTTGAAAGCTTTGTAAAATCAATTGAAACCCCACGCCGTATCATGCTTATGGTGCAGGCTGGTCCTGGTACTGATGCAACCATTCAAGCCCTCTTGCCACACTTGGACAAGGGTGATATCTTGATTGACGGTGGAAATACCTTCTACGAAGATACCATTCGCCGTTCAGCAGAGCTGGCAGACTCAGGCATCAACTTCATCGGTACAGGTGTATCAGGTGGTGAAAAAGGTGCCCTTGAAGGCCCGTCTATCATGCCAGGTGGACAAAAAGAAGCCTATGAATTGGTAGCTGATGTCTTGGAAGAAATCTCAGCTAAAGCTCCAGAAGATGGAGCACCATGTGTGACTTATATCGGTCCAGATGGAGCTGGTCACTACGTAAAAATGGTCCACAACGGTATCGAGTATGGCGACATGCAATTGATTGCAGAGTCATATGACCTCATGCAACACTTACTCGGTTTGTCAGTAGATGAAATGGCTGACATCTTCACTGAGTGGAACAAGGGTGAATTGGATAGCTACTTGATTGAAATCACAGCTGACATTTTGAAACGCAAGGACGACCAAGGTCAAGATGGTCCAGTTGTTGACTACATCATGGATGCTGCTGGTAACAAGGGCACTGGTAAATGGACTAGCCAATCATCTCTTGACTTAGGTGTGCCATTGTCACTGATTACAGAATCTGTATTTGCTCGCTATATCTCAACCTACAAAGATGAGCGTGTGGCAGCAAGCAAGGTCCTTCCAAAACCAGCTCCGTTTGCATACGAAGGCGACAAGGCTGAATTGGTTGAAAAAATTCGTCAAGCATTGTACTTCTCAAAAATCATGTCTTACGCACAAGGTTTTGCACAATTGCGTGTTGCTTCTAAAGAAAACAACTGGAACTTGCCATTCGGTGAAATCGCAAAAATCTGGCGTGCAGGTTGTATCATCCGCGCTCGCTTCTTGCAAAAAATTACAGATGCCTACGGACGTGATGAAGACTTGGCAAACTTGCTCTTGGATGAATACTTCCTTGATATCACTGCAAAATACCAACAAGCTGTTCGTGATGTCGTAACCCTAGCTGTTCAGGCAGGTGTGCCTGTCCCAACCTTCTCTGCAGCGATTACCTACTTTGATAGCTACCGTGCAGAAAACTTACCAGCTAACTTAATCCAAGCACAACGTGACTACTTCGGTGCTCACACATATAACCGTAAAGACAAAGAAGGTGTCTTCCACTACGATTGGTATAGCGAATCAAAATAAACAGAATGGGCGTGCAAGCGCCCTTCTTTCTAATTTGCCGCTGCCAATCCCGACTGATAGAGAGAACGATGAAAGAGAATATGGCAAAGAAAATTTTGATTGCAGGTCGTGAGCGCAATCTATCCCACTTTGTTTCCATGGAATTGCAGAAACAAGATTATTTGGTGGATTACGCTTCGACAGGTAAGGAGGCCTTGCAGCTGGCCCATGAAACTGATTTTGATTTGATTTTGATGAGTTTTCAGTTGGCAGACATGGGGAGCCGGGAACTTTCCTTGGAACTCTTGCGGTCAAAACCTGCCTCTGTCATCATCGTTGCAGTCGATAGTTCAGAAGTCGCTCAGCATGGACAGGATATTTTGACCTACGCAGTTTCTTATGTTGTCAAACCCTTTGTAATCAGCGACTTGGTAGAACAGGTGACAGCAATCTTTAAGGGGCGTGACTTCATTGATGAAAACTGCCGTCAAATCAAGCTACATGCTGCCTATCGTGACTTGAAGATCGATTTTCAAAATCGAACAGTCACACGGGCTGGCGAGCTGGTCAATCTAACCAGAAGAGAATACGACCTTCTGGCAACCCTTATGTATAGTCCAGAGATTCTCAGCCGTGAGCAACTCTTGGAACGGGTTTGGAAATATGACACCGCCGTAGAAACGAATGTGGTAGATGTCTATATCCGATATTTGAGAGGGAAATTGGATGTTCCGGGACAGGACTCCTATATCAAGACCGTTCGTGGTGTTGGCTATGCTATGAGAGAATAAAACCGATAGGCTATGCCTGTCGGTTTTTCGGTGATTCAAGAGTGACTTTTTTTTCACAATACAGTATAATGAACAAAATACAACAATTGAAAAGGAAGCCTATGTTTCATCAGTTTAAGGAAAAAATATTTCTCATTTCATTTGCAGCAGCCGTCTTGCTAGCTGTCTTGCATTTCTCGGACATTTTCGGACTTTTTGAGACTGTTTTAGCCAGTATGAACTCCCTCTTAGTGGGCGCCATTATTGCCTTTATCTTAAACGTTCCAATGAAAAAGTTGGAGGGGTTGATTGCTAAGGTCTCTTTTTTGGAAAAATCAAAGCGGAGCTTGGCCATTGTTGGAGTCTTGATAGGCTTTTTGCTGATTGTGACAGGTTTGGTCTTGATTGTCTTGCCGACCCTTGTGACGACTGTGTCTCAGTTGGTAACGGTGAGTACAACCGCTATTCCAAAGTCGGTCAATAGCTTGATTGCCTTTTTAGAAAGTTATAATCTTTTGTCAGGGACCATCGGTGAACAAATCAATGATTTTCTATCACAACTGAAAAATCTATCAGCTGTGTCACAATTTGTCACGCCAGTTTTATCCGGTCTAGTCAATAATGTTTCTGGTATTTTCTCCAATACCATGACCCTGGTGATGGCCTTCTTCTTTACCTTGGCGATTCTGGGGAACAAGGAGCATTTGCAGTCTATGACGACTAAGTTCCTCTATGCTATTATGCCGGAGAAATGGGTGAAGATTATCAGCTACATTGGTGAGGTGATCATCGATACCTATGATAAGTTTTTGATGAGTCAGATTGTGGAGGCAGTCATTATCGGGACTTTAGTCTTTGTTAGCTATTCCTTGTCAGGGATTCCTTATGCAAGCATGGCAGGGATTTTGGCAGGTGTCCTGTCCTTTGTTCCTTATATCGGACCATTTTCAGCCTGTCTCATCAGTGCTCTCTTTGTCGCTGTGCAAAATCCGCTCTTGGCGCTCTGGTCCATCGTTTTGTTCCAGATTTTACAGCTGATTGAAGGAAATGTGATTTACCCACGTGTTGTTGGCCAGTCTGTGGGACTACCGACCCTCTTTACGCTTGCTGCTGCCTTGATTGGTGGAAACTTGTTTGGTCTGTTGGGGATGGTCTTCTTTACCCCGATCTTTGCCGTGATCTATCGTTTGGTAAAAGAGTGGGTGTACTACCGTTTGGAAAAGAAAAAGATTCAAATAATCAACTAAAAGAGCTGGCCCTTGGCCAGCCTCTTTTTATCTAGAGAAATCCCATAAAATATGGTACAATGAGATGATAACGTCAGAATGGGAGAAAGTAGATGCGGTGTCCAAAATGTAACAGTATTAAATCTAGCGTTGTAGATAGTCGTCAAGCAGAAGATGGCAACACCATTCGTCGCCGTCGCGAATGTGAATCCTGTGAACATCGCTTCACAACCTACGAACGAATTGAAGAAAAAACCCTTGTGGTTGTAAAAAAAGACGGAACAAGAGAACAGTTTTCACGGGAAAAGATCTTCAACGGGATTATTCGTTCTGCGCAAAAACGTCCTGTATCCAGTCATGAGATTGATGAGGTGGTGAACAGGATCGAGCAGAAGGTTCGTGCCCAAAGTGATACCGAAGTGGAAAGTGATGTCATTGGAAATCTTGTAATGGAAGAATTGGTTGAGTTGGACGAAATCACCTATGTTCGTTTCGCCTCTGTCTATCGTTCTTTCAAAGATGTGGGAGAACTGGAAAATCTCTTGAAACAAATTACCAAAGGACACAAGCAGAAGGGAAATTAGTGCGTGATGAAGCCAAATGACCAGTTTAGCCTACTCAAGCGCCAGGCTTTTCTTGCAGATTATAGTAGTTTAAGCCTTCTTTATCAGCCCATTATGGGGGCGGATGCTTTCTTGGTTTATCATTTTCTTCTAGCAAGTTATGAGCAAGGGCTTAGCAATCAGCCTTTTTCAAGAATTCTCAACCATCTAGACTTGGGGATGAATCGCTTGGAGCAGGCACTGGATGTCTTGACCGCCCTTGATTTGTTGGATGTGTACAACAAACAAGAAGTCTTTCTTTTGGAATTAAAGGCTCCTTTAGCTGAGGTGGCTTTTATGGGCAAACCCCTGCTGAAGCAACTCTTGCGCAAAAAAATTGGGGATTTTGCTATGGCGACAGGTCAGCAAAGTCCTGATAGCTCTTGGCAAAAAGTGTCGAAGAAATTTTCGGATGTCTTTTCAGAAATTGGTCAGGTCAAAGAGCTTGTTCAAGCTCGTAAGGGCTTTGACTGGGATGCCTTCCGAAATCTGATGCGTCGGGATAAATTAGCCTTTCAAGATGAGGCGGAAGACGTCATCGCCCTGACCCATTTGGCCGACAGTCTAGGCCTATCCTGGTTAGAACTCTATCAGTTGGCCAAGGAAACGGCTGTCCAGCACCAGATTTCTCTGGGCAGGCTACAAAGCAGACTCCAACAAGGTGGAGAGTCAGGACAGCTGAGCCGCCAGGAAGAGGCTATTTTGGCGGAGGCAAAATCAAAATCCAGTCTCGAATTTCTCCGTCTTTTGAAAGCTAGTCGCAAGGCGGGGCTACTTGATGCTGAGCGGTCTTGTCTAGCTAGTCTTGCCAAGGAAGGTCACTTGGATGAGGTTATCAATGTGGCTGTCCTATACACCTTTAATAAGATTGATTCTGCCAATCTCAATACCAAGTATTTGGTCAAGTTAGTCAATGAATTTTCCTACAAGGGCATCCATTCGGCAAAGGCAGCGATTCTTTTTTTGAGGGAGAATCAACAATCTACCAGAACAAGGACACAAGCACGGACAAAAACGAGTTCAACTTCAAATGTTCCAGAATGGAGCAAGCAAGAAGTGAAAACAGAACAAACAATAGAAGGTCAAGCCCAGCTAGCCGACCTCTATCGTCAATTTGAAGAAATGGAAAATAAAGGAGGTGGCCAATGAAATCAGTTCAAGATAATCTAGAACACAAACAGTCTCCGGTTCGTCAGTCCTATGAACAGCTGGTGGCAGAAATCATGCAAGACAAGGATGTGGCGGAGTTTATTCGTCAACATGGACTCAATCAAGATGAAATTGGTCGCTCCATTTCCAAATTTTATGAATTTATCAATGAACGGGACAAGTTTTTCGCCAATGATCAGACTTATATGGCCAAGGGCTACCAACCAGTTCTGGTCATGAACCAGGGCTATGCAGATGTGTCCTATCTAGAAACGGCTGAGCTGGTTGAACTACGGAAATTAGAAGCCATAAAAAATCGGATTCAGCTGATTAATATGCCGGCTAGTCTGAAAAATGTGACCATTGCAGACTTGGACCGTCAGGATGAAAACCGTGTAGGGATTATGCTGGCGATTTCCGACTTTGTTAAGCGGGTCGGCCAAGACAACAAGGGCATTTATCTCTACGGGACCTTTGGTATTGGCAAAAGCTACCTCATGGCTTACTTGGCCAATCTCCTGTCCAAGACCCACCTGCTGTCAACGACCATGCTCCATTATCCGACCTTTGTGGTGGACATCAAGAATGCCATCAAGGACGGGTCGGTTAAGGAGCGGATTGACGAGGTCAAGACGGCTCAGGTCTTGGTTTTGGACGATATCGGAGCGGAGCAGCACAGTTCGTGGATTCGGGACGATGTCTTGCAGGTTATCCTCCAGTATCGGATGCAGGAAAATCTGCCGACTTTCTTTACCTCCAACTTCTCCTTTGCAGACTTGGAGCGGCATTTTTCAGCAGGGAAGTCTGGAGACGAGACCTGGCAGGCCAAGCGGGTCATGGAACGCATTCGCTTCCTAGCCCAAGAGATGCACTTGCAGGGGGTCAATCGCCGATGAATAAAACCATTGATTTGATGTTAAGCCACAGCTCTGTCCGTCGTTTTACGGAGGAGCCGATTGAGGCGGAGCATTTGGAGGCCATTATCACAGCAGGTCGAGCAGCATCTAGCTGGAAGAATTTCCAGTCCTACTCTATTATCGTGGTGCGGTCAGAGAGCAAGAAACAGGCCCTCTACGATTTGGTTCCTCAGCCAGCTATCTTGCAGGCCCAGGCCATTTTACTTTTTGTGGGCGACCACAACCGTGCCAGCAAGGCGGCCCAGCTTCATGAGAAGGACTTTGAAGCCAAGGGGACGGAGAATCTTTTGATTTCTTCCGTTGACGCGGCTCTGGCAGGGCAGAATACCCTCTTAGCAGCTGAAAGCTTGGGCTATGGTGGTGTCTTCATCGGTATGATTCGCCACAAGGCTTTGGCAATAGCAGAGCTGTTCAACTTGCCAGACTATACCTATCCGATTTTCTGTATTGCCCTTGGGCACCCTGCAGAAAAAAATCCTGTCAAACCACGACTAGCAAGTAAAGCCATTGTCTTTCAGGAAGAATATGTGGAGCAAGGCGTGGAAGTAATCCAAGCCTACGACCAAGTTCAGACAGACTATGCAGGTGTCCGCCAGACAGAAACCTGGTCTGAGCGTATGGTGACCCAGTTCGGACAGGCAGAACAGCCTGAAACCAGGGCTGTATTAGAAAAAAATAAATTATTGTAAACTAGAAGAGGAGGAGCTATGGCTCTACCAACTATCGCCATCGTTGGACGTCCCAATGTTGGTAAATCAACCTTATTTAACCGTATTGCGGGAGAGCGCATTTCTATCGTTGAGGATGTGGAAGGTGTGACTCGTGACCGTATTTATGCTACTGGTGAGTGGCTCAATCGCAAGTTTTCCCTGATTGATACAGGTGGTATCGATGATGTGGATGCTCCTTTCATGGATCAAATCAAGCACCAGGCTGAGATTGCCATGGATGAGGCGGATGTTATCGTCTTTGTCGTATCAGGCAAGGAAGGTGTGACCGATGCGGATGAGTATGTATCACGCATTCTTTACAAGACAAACAAACCTGTTATTCTAGTTGTCAACAAGGTCGACAATCCTGAAATGCGGAATGACATCTACGATTTCTACTCACTTGGTCTTGGCGATCCCTATCCTGTATCTTCTGTTCACGGTATTGGAACAGGGGATGTCTTGGATGCTATTGTCGATAATCTCCCAGCGGTGGAAGCGGAGGAAAATCCAGACATTATCAAGTTCAGCCTGATTGGTCGTCCAAACGTTGGTAAATCAAGTTTGATTAACGCCATTTTGGGTGAAGAGCGTGTGATTGCATCGCCTGTTGCGGGAACGACCCGTGATGCTATTGATACGCATTTTACAGACCCAGAAGGTCAGGAATTTACCATGATTGACACCGCAGGGATGCGCAAGTCTGGTAAGGTCTATGAAAATACCGAGAAATACTCTGTTATGCGTGCCATGCGTGCCATTGAACGCTCGGATGTCATATTGATGGTTATCAATGCCGAAGAAGGTATCCGTGAGTATGACAAACGCATCGCAGGCTTTGCCCATGAAGCTGGTAAGGGGATGATTATTGTCGTTAACAAGTGGGACACACTTGAAAAAGACAACCACACCATGAAGAAATGGGAAGACGATATTCGTGACCAGTTCCAGTATTTGTCATATGCACCGATTATCTTTGTATCGGCTCTGACCAAGCAACGCTTGCACAAGTTGCCTGAGATGATCAAGGCTATTAGTGAAAGTCAGAATACCCGCATTCCGTCGGCTGTGCTTAACGATGTCATCATGGATGCCATTGCCATTAACCCGACACCGACTGATAAAGGGAAACGTCTCAAGATTTTCTATGCGACTCAGGTTGCGACCAAGCCACCGACCTTTGTGGTCTTTGTCAACGAAGAAGAGCTCATGCACTTCTCCTATATGCGTTTCTTGGAAAATCAAATCCGTAAGGCTTTTGTCTTTGAAGGAACACCGATTCACTTGATTGCACGGAAACGGAAGTAAGAAATGAAAAGAGGGAAACCTCTTTTTTCTTTGCATGCCATGTAAAAAATGCTACAATGAAAAAAAGAGGTGATTCCATGATAACGGGCAATGTCATTCTAATGTTGTTTGCATTTCTAACAGTTCCTGTTCTTCTACTAGTAGACTATGAAGATAAGCAGTACAAGCCCTTTGGTCTTCGTTACTGGTTTGGAGTCTTTGCGTGTATATTGGTATTTTTAGTGACTCTTTTGGTTTATTTTGTAACCTACGCAGTTGGATCCATCATGGTTTTCAACCATTTTGACAGGTTCTTGGTTGGCATCTTTCTTTTCTTGGTATTTGGAGCAAGTGTGTTGACGATTCTACTGGCTAGGGCTATCAAAACCTTAATTCGACGGACTAAGTATTATCAGCAGATGAAATAGGGGGACCGACCATATGGAAATAATCGGTGAAATCTTGGTGGAGTTTTTGACTGGATTGGCAGATTTTGACGAAAGAAAACACCCACCCTTTGGCCTTCGTTACTGGCTAGGCTGGCTGGCAGTGGTGGCCAATCTTTTGTTACTTGGCTTTCTTGGCTTTGTAACGGTCGTTTTCTTCCTAGTTTTTATGAAAGGAGGGGACTGGCTTCTCCTTGTTTTGGGTCTTCTTTTGGCCCCCTTTCTGTTATTTTGGTTTTTGAAAACCATGGGCCATATCAGAAAAATGTGGCGGGTGCCCCTCTATTATAAACAGCTTTCTTAAGAACACCGGTTGGAAAACAGGTGTTTTTTCTATGCCTGGTCCAAGAGTTCTATTGGAAAATATGCTATAATGAAAAGATACAATTTAGTAATGTGACGAGTTGTTGGCTGGGAGTAGAAAAGGAGAGGCGATGGGAAAATTAATGCCGGGTCGGATTCGACAAGCTGGAATTGATCTCTATGAGGCTGGGCATCTTCGGTTGAAAACTGTTCAGGACAAGCGATTTCTATTTGATTGTCAGGGTGTTGAAGTCGAGTATGATTTGAGGGGACAAGAGGTGGTTTGTCAATGCGCAGATTATGGTCTGCGGCAATACTGCCTGCACCAAGCAGCGGTAGAATACTATTTTAACAATCATCCGGAAGGCAAGATGCAGCTACTTGCCCATCAGGAGGAGGTGGCTTTGCAGGTGGAAATTCTAGAGGAGAATCCCTTTATTGAAAGCTTAAAACGCCCCTATGAGGATGGACGGTGGACCTATCGATTGTCTGTCCATGGGCAGGTCATGGCCTTTGAGAAAACCATTGATTGGACCTTGAAAATTTCCCGCTATCCAGATGATAAATGGTATGTTGTCCGTGATATAGGAGCCTTTTTGAAAGTAGTAGCTAACCAAGGAAATTACCAATTTGGGAAGCACTATTTTGAGCAGCTGACCTATGCTGATTTTGATCAGGCAAGTCAGTTTTTTCTGGATTTTTTAGATCGCTTGCAGCCGCATCGTGTCCGCTTGGATGATCCGATTTTTGTCAATATGGGGCGGCATCTGCGCTTGCCTCTAGTCGCCTTTGAAGAAGGGCTAGAACTAATGCAGGACTTGGCTGATTTTCAATTTGAACACCAACTAAAGGCCTATGACGCGGTTGCCATTGGAAACTTGCAGGCTGACCAGGAATTGTATCGTTTTCAGGTCAAGGTTGAAACTAACTACTTTTTGGTGGTATTTGAAGAAAAGCCTGTCTTGGAACTATATAAGGGACGCTTTTTGCTCGTTGGCAATCAATTTTATCTGGTCAGCCGACAACAGGAGCGGATTCGGTCCGTTTTACTCTCCTATTTGGACCTCTCATCTGGTCAGGGTCAGGTACGTGTGGAATTTAGAGATCAAGATCAGCTGGCCTTGATTTTGCTTGATTTAGCCCAGCTAGGTCCTGTTGTAGCTCCCAAACAATTTGAAATTCGTGATTTTAAACCAGAGTTTCACTTTGATCAAACAGAGTCTGGTGAGATCAGCTTAGCCTTGCAGCTCCGCTTTTCCCGCGTCTTAGTAACAAGTCGAGAAGAACTGGACCAACTACCCTTTGCTAGTCATAAGAACCATTTGGATGCTGTCTTGGATATGATAGATAAGGCTGGGTTTGTCGGAGATTTTCAGGCACTACATGCCCCAATGTCAGGCGCAGATCTGTATCGTTTTTTTACTCAAAAACTGGAGCAGTTTTCTAAGATGGGCTTGGTTCACTTGAGTCCGAGCTTGAAGGCTCTTCAGGTCAGCCCAAGTCCTAAGATTCAGATTGAGAAGGGTCAAGGTTTGTTGCAGGTTCTCTTTGATTTTGATGGGATTGACCAGGAAGAAGTAGATGCAGCCCTGTCGGCCTTGTTTAGTCAGGAGGCCTATTATTCAACCAGGCAGGGGAAGTTGTTGGTTTTTGATCAGGAGACTCGCGCCATCAGTCAAACCTTGCAGGAGTTGCGGATTGGTCGCATGCGCAAGGGTGGCCTGTCTGTGCCTTCTTTTAGAGCCCACCAGTTGGCTGAGAGCTTGGCAGGAAGGGGAGAAATAGCTTTTTCTAAGGAATTCCTAGAGATGGCACGCTATCTAGCGCGGCCAGAGAGCTTCCCTATGCCAGATGTTCAGATTACGAGCCAGTTAAGGGATTACCAGAAAGTAGGTATTCAATGGCTTGCTAACTTAGATTATTTTGGTTTTGGTGGGATCTTAGCCGATGAGATGGGGCTGGGAAAGACCCTGCAGACCATCGCCTTTCTTTCTACCAAGAAGTCAATAGATGGCAAGGTGTTGATCTTAGCACCATCGAGTTTGATCTATAACTGGCAGGATGAATTTCATCAATTTGCTCCCCAGATGGACCTGGTGGTGGTCAATGGGAGTAAGGACCAGCGAGTTTCCTTGCTATCGGAAGAACACCATGTTTATGTGACCAGCTATACTGCCTTTCGTCAAGATGTGGATGAGTACCAAAACAAGTCCTTCCGCTACCTATTCCTGGATGAAGCCCAAGTGATGAAAAATACCCAGACCAAGATAGCGCAGCTCTTGCGGAATTTTGAAGTGGAGAGGGTCTTTGCCCTATCAGGAACACCGATTGAAAACCGACTGTCCGAGTTGTGGTCCATTTTTCAAATTGTTTTGCCCGGTTTATTGCCGAACAAGAAAGAATTCTCCAAGCTTACTGCCTCTGCGGTTTCCAAGCTGATTCAGCCCTTTGTTCTTAGAAGGCGAAAAGAGGATGTATTGGTGGAATTGCCTGATTTGATTGAATCAAAGGTTATTTCAGAACTAACAGATCAGCAAAAATCTCTTTACTTGGCCCAGTTGGAACAAATTCGGTCGGGTTTGTTAGATGGTGGAGATGAGGCCTTGCAAAAGAGGCGAATTGAAATTTTGGCAGGCATTACCCGCTTGCGGCAAATTTGTGATACGCCGAAACTGTTTATGGATTCCTATCAAGGAGACAGTGGAAAGCTAGCTAGCTTGAGGGACTTGCTTGAACGGTTAAAGGCGGAGCAACACCGTGTCTTGATTTTCTCTCAATTTCGCCAGATGCTGGACTTGATTGCCCAGGAGGTGGATGATCTGGGGATGACCTCCTATCTCTTGACTGGATCAACCCCTGCAAAAGAGCGGCAGGAAATGACCCAGGCATTTAACAAGGGGAGCCGGGATGTTTTCTTGATTTCCTTGAAGGCAGGGGGAGTCGGTTTGAATTTGACAGGGGCAGACACGGTTATTTTGGTGGACTTATGGTGGAATCCTGCGGTAGAAGCTCAGGCCATCAGTAGGGCGCACCGTATGGGGCAGGAAGCCAAAGTGGAATGCTATCGCTTGATTACCAAGGGTACCATCGAAGAGAAAATCCAAGAATTACAAGCGAGCAAGGCAGAACTGGTAACAAGCGTACTGGATGGGGCGGAGGATCGTGCCTCCCTGTCTCTGGATGATATCCGTCATATCTTGGGCCTACCCCCAGGTCAATAAGCCATTGATTGATAGAAGTGAAGTTTGGAATTAGCTCATAATTCAGCTTCAGAAAGATAAACTTGGTCAAAAATCGGCTTCTGTGGTATAATATCTGTTTGAAAGGATGAGAGGACTATGAATAGCCAGAATCGTTTTCCAGTGATTGCAGACCATGAAAGTGTCGTCGAAATGCGACCAGCAATGGATCTGTACGATGAGACAGACTTAATCAGTAATATCCGAGGAAACTACCAGGACCGTTTTTTTGATGTCCCTGTGCCAACGGACCTTCCAACAAAGGACAATCCTGTACAGGACGGTCCGTCAGAGAGGGACTTGCTGCCTCCTTTGTTTGAAGTGAAGCCAAGTCCGTATTCTCGTAAGGAACGGTTGGCCAAGCCGATGATCAAGTCAGATGCACGTGGCGAAGCCTTACCAAAAACTCAGGGGCAATTGGCGCGTGAGCAAGCCAGGGAAGATATCAAACGGAAAAAATCAGCTAGTTATTTGAAAAATGATAAGCCTCATCCTGCAAAGGTCATCAAAAAAGAACGACCAGTAGTCCAGCCTCAAAAGGGGAGTCAGGAACTAGCTGACTTAGCCAACAGACTACGTCAAGAAAATTACATCTTGGCAGACCTACCACCTGTTTACTCTTTGAAAAAAGAAGATCGAGAGCAAGAAAAGGAAAAACCACGAAATTCCTATGATTTCTTGAGGAAGAGTCAGGTTTACAATTACCCAGAGCGGAAATTTCAAAAAGAACGCCGCATGGCCCAAGAATTGAATTTAACACACATGGAAGAGGAAATCTAATGACAAAAACCTATCATTTTATCGGGATTAAGGGTTCAGGGATGAGTGCCCTAGCTCTTATGTTGCACCAGATGGGCCACAAGGTCCAAGGAAGCGATGTTGAGAAATATTATTTTACTCAGCGTGGTTTGGAGCAAGCAGGGATTGCTATTCTTCCCTTTGATGAAAAGAACATCACAGCTGATGTCGAATTGATCGCTGGAAATGCCTTCCGCCCAGATAATAACGTAGAAATTGCCTACGCCGACGCTCAAGGCTTATCTTACAAACGCTACCATGAATTCCTGGGTGAATTTATGAAGGGCTTTACTAGCCTCGGTGTCGCTGGTGCCCACGGTAAAACTTCAACAACAGGTCTTTTGGCCCATGTGATGCGTAACATTACAGATACCTCTTTTTTGATTGGAGATGGTACGGGTCGTGGCTCCGCCAATGCCCAGTATTTCGTCTTTGAGTCTGATGAGTACGAGCGTCACTTTAAACCTTACTATCCTGAATACAGCATCATTACTAACATTGACTTTGACCACCCAGACTATTTCACTAGCTTGGAGGATGTCTTTAATGCTTTCAATGATTATGCTAAACAGGTGAAAAAGGGGCTCTTTCTGTATGGGGAAGATGAGCAACTCCGTCAGATTACAGCTCAAGCACCAATTTACTACTACGGTTTTGGTGAGGACAATGACTTTGTGGCTTATGACTTGAAACCTTCTACAACAGGTTCCCAGTTCAAGGTGCGCCACGGAGAAAAAGAGCTAGGTCAGTTCCAAATTCCGACCTTTGGTAAGCACAATGTCATGAATGCAACCGCAGTCATTGCTAACCTCTATGTGGCTGGATTTGACTTGAACTTGGTAGCGGAACATTTGAAAACCTTCGGTGGTGTCAAACGTCGTTTCACAGAGAAAGTGGTCAATGGTACGGTCATTATCGATGATTTTGCCCACCATCCAACCGAAATTATTGCGACCATTGATGCAGCACGTCAGAAATACCCAAGTAAAGAGATTGTGGCCATTTTCCAACCGCATACCTTCACACGAACCATTGCTCTATTGGATGAGTTTGCAGAAGCTCTCAATGATGCCGATGCTGTTTATTTGGCACAAATCTACGGATCTGCTCGAGAAACAGATAACGGACAAGTCAAAGTGGAAGATTTGGCAGCCAAAATCAATAAAAAAGGTGGACTGGTAACAGTAGAAAATACTTCGCCGCTCCTTGACCATGACAATGCAGTCTATGTCTTCATGGGAGCAGGAGATATTCAATCCTATGAGTATTCCTTCGAACGCTTGCTGTCCAACCTATCTAATAATGTTCAATAAGAACAGAGCAAAGACAGAGGTCAGACCTCTGTCTTTGCTTGCTAGAAAGGAGACTGCATGCAGCTACGATTTGTGACAAAAGGAGATGAGGCGGCACTTCTGGCTTTGGAAGAGGCCAGTTTTGTTGCGGAAGAACGAATTTCACCAGCGGTCCTTGCGTCATTTGCAAGTCACTCGTCTACTTCTTTAGTGGTAGAAGACCAAGGTCAGGTTTGTGCCTTTTTATTGACCAGGCCGATTGTTGGCTGGGACCTGACTGACCAAGTCTATTTCCAAGAGGTAAAGGTGGATGAAACAGGAAGTTGTCTAGCTGTTGCGAGTTTAGCTGTAGCTCAAGCCTATAAGGGGCAAGGTTTGGGCAGCCTTTTACTAGCCAGTTTGAAGGACTTAGTTGTCAATCAGGGCTGGGAAGGGATCAGTTTGACCTGCCATGAAGAATTGCTTTCATTCTATTGCATGAACGGATTTGAAGATTTAGGAATCGGTTTGTCACAATTTGGAGGTTCAACTTGGTACCAAATGCGGTGGAAAGCTTGATAAATAAAGGAAGTTCTTGATTTTGTTAGGCTTTTAAGATATAATAAAAGGTAATTGTGTGAAAGGAGTTTAATTGTGAGCAACGATTCGAAAGAAAAGAACACACAATCTTCTAATTTTCGTGAACAAATTTTACGGGATTTGGAAGAGTTAAAACAAAAAAGATTAAGAGAGGCCCAGGGACAGGAACAAACGGAATCCATCGATTTGCAGCCAGAACCGTTAGTAGAAGACCATCTTCCAGTTGAGGAGATTGTTGTTCCGGAACCAGTTGCAATTGAGGAAGTCCTTATTTCAACGCCTCAAGCCGAGACGGCCGTAGCAGAGGATTTGGTTCGACCAACTGTTAAAATCGATGCGATTGATTTTGAAGAAGAAGTTCCAGTTGTGGTGAAACAATCAGAACCAGTTGTGCCAGTCACTCCAGTTGAGCAACCAAGTTTTGATGCTGGTTCTGAATTTGAAAACACAGTTGAACGAAACATTTCTGAGTTGCGTTCAATGGCAGAAAACTTTGAGCGTTCCGTTCCAACTCCAATTCCAGTTGAGGAGCCAGTTGTTGAATCCCTTGATGAAACACCACTTGCTGAAGACGAAGTTGAGTTGGATAAGACAATTGTGACGCCAGTCCCAGTTCCAGTTGAGGAAAATCAAGCGGAAAAACCAGTTGCAAAAGCTGGATTAGAAACGCCAAGACGCCGCAGCACCAAGCAAGCACGTAAGAAACAAGATAAGGCAGCTAAGCGCATTGTTTCAGTTGTGATGTTGGTAACCGTGTTGGCCCTGATTTTGACAGCTGTTTCTGGTTATTTCTATGTTAAATCGAGCTTGGAACCAATCAATGCCAGCGCAACCGAGACAGTGCAGGTTGAAATTCCGGAAGGTTCATCAACTAAAGAGATTGCAGAAATTTTGCAAGATAACAACTTGATCAAAAATGCAACGATCTTTAACTACTATGCCAAATTGAAGAGCTACAACAATTTCCAAAGTGGTTTCTACAATTTGAGCCAAAGCATGTCAGTAGATGACTTGGCAAAAGCCTTGCAAGAAGGTGGTACGCCAGTAGCGGAAGATCCAATCGCAGGTAAAGTCTTGGTGGTTGAAGGCTACACCTTGGAGCAAATCTCTAAGGCTGTGACAGATAATGTCTATACAGATGATACAACGGACACAACGCCATTTACTGCAGAAGAGTTTATGGCAACTGTGCAAAACCAAGATTTCATTGCGCGAATGGTAGCAGCTTACCCAACCTTGTTTGCCAGCTTGCCAGCAGCAGATTCAGGTGTTAAATACCAATTGGAAGGCTACCTCTTCCCAGCAACCTATGATTATACAGCAGACACAACTGTAGAAGGCTTGATTGAGCAAATGATTGCTGCAATGGATGCCAACTTGAAACCTTACTATGAGAGCTTGGCAGCCAAAGGCTTGGATGTTAATTCTGTGTTGACCATGGCTTCATTGGTCGAAAAAGAAGGTTCAACAGATGAAGATCGTCGTAATATCGCAAGCGTCTTCTACAACCGTATCAATGCTGGTATTCCACTTCAATCAAACATTGCTATTCTTTATGCGATGGGCATGCTTGGTCAAGAAACAACCTTGGCACAAGATGCTGCTATCGATACAGCAATCGATTCACCATATAACATCTATGTCAACTATGGCTTGATGCCTGGTCCAGTTGATAGCCCAAGTCTATCAGCTATCGAAGCAACAGTAAATCCAAATACAACTGACTACTACTATTTTGTTGCAGATGTAACGACAGGAACTGTTTACTTCACGAACTCTTATGAAGAACACTTGGCGAACGTTGAAACATACGTGAACAGCAAGCTAAACAATTAGGAGTCTATCCCGTAACAAAATTATGTGGTTTTGCCACATAATTTTGTTTTCGTATTTTATGATCAAAATAAAACAATACAAAAAGGAATTATCATGGCAGAAAAAACCTACCCTATGACCCTTCTTGAGAAGGAAAAATTAGAAAAAGAATTAGAAGAACTAAAATTGGTTCGTCGTCCAGAAATCGTTGAGCGTATTAAAATTGCGCGTTCTTATGGAGACCTTTCAGAGAACTCAGAATATGAGGCAGCCAAAGATGAGCAGGCTTTTGTTGAGGGTCAAATCTCAATGATTGAAACGAAAATTCGTTATGCTGAAATCGTTAACTCAGATGCGGTTGCTGCGGATGAAGTCGCTATCGGTAAATCTGTAACGGTTCAGGAAGTCGGCGAATCAGATGAGGAAGTTTACCATATTGTTGGTGCTGCGGGTGCAGATGCTTTTGCAAACAAGGTATCCAATGAAAGTCCGATTGGACAAGCCTTGATTGGTAAAAAGACAGGTGACCTAGCTACTGTTGAAACCCCTGTTGGTAGCTACCAGGTTAAGATTTTGAAGGTTGAAAAATCAGTATAAGTCGCTAAAGCGGAGTTGGGCATGAGCCCGGCTCTTTTTTTATTTAAAATATACTATATATTACTATGATATTGTGTGCATTTTGGGAAGTTTTGTACTAAAATAAGGATAGGATTATACGTTTAATAATAAAGGAGGAAAAATGAGTCGGTTTTTTTATGAAAAGCGAAAAGCATTTTCGATACGGAAATTGTCCGTAGGTGTCTTATCTCTCTGCATTGCAAACTTTGCTTTAGCACCTCTTTTGGCTACACCGCAGGTTTTAGCTAATGAGATTCAGTCGGAAAGAGATCTAAAGCAGATTCAGTTTCGCTACGTCTTAGATAGTGAGCTGAATCGTAAGGATCTTGAAAGATTGGTTGAGGTCTTACCAGCCAAGGTCAGTCAGGATGTGACTTACTATTTGGTATATCAGGTAGAGCGGCCTGCCATCTTGCCAGCCACTGGGCAAATTGCTTCTCAGCTGGGTTTGGTGCTTGCTGGAGGCTTTCTCTTGGTTGGATTGGCAGCAAGTCGTTCGAAAAAGGCACGTGTCGTCTGCTTGCTTTATGTCACAATCGGCGGAGCAGTCTTTCCTGTTTTAGAGTTAGCTGCCCTAGAATCGTCAGTCTTAGCATCCCATAATCAAACAATCACCTTAGCAGTTGGAGAGTCACTTCCAGACGGAAAAATTCAGATTGCAGGTCACCGCTTTTTAGGTTATTTGGTGGATGGAGAAAAAGCAGAGCTTCCGCAGAAGAAAGCGGAGGTAGGAGGCAGGACAAATTCCGCTAGTCAGGGTGAGCAGGAAAGCCTTTCGCAAAAAAATGAGAAGGAGTTTCTTCAGAAAGAAAAGGAAATAGAGCAGGTTACACAGCCTGCCATCTTGCCAGAAATCCGTTACCGTGAAGAGGTTGAAGTCCTGCCAGCGCCTGTTGAAGAAAGAGAAGATCCCAATCTAGTTGTGGGAGAAAGCAGAATGGAAGAAGGTCAGGATGGACAACGGACCTATCACTACAAAGAAACCTGGGTAAACAATCACTTAGTTCAAACAGACTTAATGGATGTCCAGGAGACCCCAGCCCGTCCACATATTCTCTATATGGGCAGTAAGGCGGTTGAAAACCAGGACCAAGTTGAGGCAATAAGTTGGTCTCTTGGAGAAGAAAGTTTGAACCACAAGGTGGTGCCGTTGGCCTTTGATTTGCAGCAACGGACTGAACGCCAAGACCTAGCTATTGCAGAAGTAGAGATTCGAACAGATAGACTTTTGGTAGGAGAAACAGAGCGACAGCCAGGCCAGGCTGGTCAGCTTATCATTGACTATCAAGATGTGGTCGTCGCTGGTCAAGTAGTGGCCAGCAAGGAGTTGGGGCGACAAGAAATTGCTGGGAAACCAAGCATTCTGTATATTGGGACTAGGGAGGAAGGGGCTGCTCTTCCAGAACAGCTACAAGAAGAGGTCACACAGGTTCCTGACCAAGCCCCTCAACAAATCCCTTCAGCTGCCCTAGAGTTTGAATTGGTCAATCGAACTGCTTCAGAAGATCTACCAATAGTGGTGGAGAGAGTGGAAACAGACCGCCTGCCGAGCGGTGAAACAGAAATCGAAGAAGGTCAGGCAGGGCGAATTGAAATTGACTACCAAGATGTGGTTGTCGCAGGACAAGTTGTAGCAAGCAATGAATTGTCTCGTCGTGAGTTTCCGGGACGTCCTAGTATTCACTATATTGGAATAGGTGAAACAGAGGAGATTGTAAGCTCTGAGGCAATCGTACAAGTCCCAGATTATGCTCCAAGTCGTCCTGCATTGCCAAGTCTTCCGATTCAGGAGCTTAGCCGGTCTGAGGAAATTAGCTTGGAAATCCCAGAGGAACGGATTTCAACGCAGGATCTAGCCCGGGGTCAAACTCGAGTAGAAGAAGGGCGAGCAGGCAAGCACATCATCCAATACAAGGATACCTTTGTTGATGGGAAACTCATTTCGAGCCAGGAAACTAGTCGAGAGGAAATTCCGTCAATTAGTCGGAAAATTTTTGAAGGGATAGGGATTGATGAAAAATTAGTTGCCCCTTTATACCAGTCAGATAAGTCAGTCGCACAGATTGAGCGAGTAGAGGAAATTGTTTCCCATGGCTTTAGGGAAGAAATCAATGCCGATTTGCGTCAAGATGAGGTTGTTGTCTTACCGGGTAGAAATGGCCTCAAGGAAGTCACCTATGCCCGTATTAGCGACCAGCGAACTGTCTTAACCAGTCGAGTCTTGGAAGAAGCACAGGATCAGGTTACTGTCCGAGGTAGCCGTCAGGATGGTAAGCTAGTTGCTCCTTTGTATCAAGCAGACAAGCCTGTTGCAAAAATCCGGTACCAGATCGAACAGGTCCCCTTTAGCCACCGGGAGGAAGAGCGACCAGAGTGGCTAGAAGGACGGATTGAGATGCAGGAAGGGCAGACTGGGGAAAATCGCCTGACCTATTTTGATATTGGCGACCAATCCCATTTGGTGAAGAGAGAGGTGATTCGTGAAGCGCGAGACCAGATTACCTACCGAGGCAGTAAGGTCGTCGAACTCCCAACACCTCCTAGTCCAGCACTAGAAGAATTTGGACCAAAACCAACACTCAGTCTTCGTCTGACCCAGACGGACAAGGAAGGCAAGTCAGTTAGTCTAGCTTATCTATTAGAAGACAAGGCCAAACGCTTCCAATCGGCTCGAGCAAGTCTCTATATTGGTGATACCCTCGTGGAAACCAAGGAGTTGAAGGTTCAAGGCCTCTTCCGTCAAGTAACATTTAGTCAACTGCAAGAAAATATTGATTACACTGTTCGGGCAGAAATTACCTACCGAGCAGGTGAACAAGAGTTGATAGATTCAGTTGCTGACGAAGCAAGTGTAATCCTTGAAGCCCGTCGTATCCAGTTTAAGCATACGGACCGGCCAGAGTTATGGCAGTTTACCAATGGCCAGGCGACCCGTATTTTGCAGCTGAATGAGATTCCACAAGAGACCAGTTCATACTATATCAAGCTAGTTTCTGAAGAGGCCAAGGAAGTACTTCTGCCGGTGGCAAGTATTCAGACCCAGGATGCAGCTCATTTCCGTGTCAGGGCTAGACTGGACAATCTCGTCGAAGATAAGCAAGCAAATGGGCAATTTTCAAGTGACTTGACTTTTGATATTCCGAGAAATACGCCTGTTCGTACGGGCAGCTATCGTGATTTTGCTCAATTGGTACAAGCTATGAACCAAAATCTAACAGGGGAATTCTATTTGGCTGGAGATATGACGGCAAGCGGATTCCAAACTAGTGTTGGTCAAACTGCTTATGTATTGGGTGAATTCAAAGGTCGCCTCGTCGGAAATGGTTATAGTATTTACGATTTGTCCCTCCCATTCCTTGAAAAATTGGGAGCGGGAGCTCGTGTTCAGGATCTACACCTAAAAGAGGTTGCGATTCACCAACCACAAGCTAGCCATGTTGGTGCCCTTGCTAAGGAATCCTATGCACAAGATGTAGAGGTAAGCGATGTAGCTGTGCAAGGGCAGTTGACTGCGGCAGATAATATTGGTGGTCTTGTGGGCCATTTTGCAGGAGGCCGCTTAGCGGATATTAGTTTTAAAGGCTCCATCCGTAGCCTGACAACTGCAAATACAGATAACCGCCTTGGAGGTATTGCCGCATGGCTTGGTGGAAGTGGCCAGATTGACGGTGCAGTAACAGATGCCCAGCTGATGGCCATCTCATCAGGTAGCAAGATTGGAGGCATTGTCGGCCAAGTGGAGGGAGCTTCTAACATTCGTCGTGTCTTTGCTAGCGGCTTGATTACATCTTCGGCAAGTGCAGACACGGAAAATGGCGGATTGGTCGGCACTATCTTATCTTCAGCAGGACGGATTAGCCGGATCAGTCAAGGTCTATCGACCGTTCAAGTAACAGAAGGTAAACCTGTGTATGGTTTCCCCTTGGATAACCAGTCCCAGCTGAGTCAACTCTACTACCTGCCAGAAGGGGAAAGTCCGGATAGCGATCGGCACGCCCAGGCAATTGAATCCGAACAAGTGGAGCAACTGCTGGCACAGTTTGGTTTGACACAGCTCCGTGAAAGGATTCAGACATCCGCTACTTCCCAGGAAGTTTATCAGGCCTTTGCTCATTATCGACCATCTCGCTTGCAGGCTTATCGAAACATGGAAAAACTCCTTCCATTCTACACCCGTGATGTTCTCATCCAGCAGGCCAATCGACTGGAGGATGGAGATAGCCTGGTAACCAAGCAACTCCTAGATGTTCAAGCCTTGTCTGGCCAGGAACTGGTCTTCTATATAACAACAGAAAAACCAGTGACAGGCTTGCTGCTACACTATGCGGATGGTAGTTCAGAGCAGGTATATCTGAATAAGCGCAGTGATTTGGTGGTCAATGGCGGAGCGATTCAAGAATATGTCCTACTGGATAGAAACATCAGCTATACACCAGATAATTATGCAGTTTCACCTCGCCAAAGCCAAGCAGTCAACAGTTTGATAGCAGAATTGACAGCAGTTCAATTTGATGCGCAAGAAATTCGACAAGCGCTGGGAATTCAAACTCAAAATAACCTTGACTTGGCCAAACTCTTCTTAGAAGAATCCTTTAACCAAGTCAAATCAGATGTGGAAAGACACCTGATAGACCTACTTTCCAGCAACTGGTTGTTCTTGGATACCAACAGCGCAGGTTTTGCCAGCCTAATGGAGGAAATCCGGACCAATAAGGCAGCATTTTTGCTGGGGCTCGCCTATATGAACCGTTGGTATGCGATTACCTTTGGGGAAAGACAGGTGAAGGACTTGATGATAAAAGAGGGCAACTTCTTTGGGCGCAATCAGAACAGTCTTGATAGATTGATCCAGTTGGGTAATTTAGGAAAAGCAGCCCTACAACCTAAGTACAACTATGTAATCGGTAGTGGTTTAGTCGCAGGACCTAGCCTGCAATCTGATTTGTTTGGCTATCTGGAAGCCTTCCGCCAAGTCTTTTCCCCAGACAAAACGACGAGTGAGTGGTTCACTGAGAGCAGTAAGGCCTTTATTCTAGAGACCAAATCGGAAGTTGCAAGTGCACGTGCTAAACAAGATAACCCAACCAGTCCCTACCACCATGTAGAAGTCTATAAGAAAATCAGCAGCCGACCATGGCGGTTCAAAGAGATGGCCTTGATACTCTTGACCATGCCTGGTGAAGGAATCTTTGTCGTCAGCAACATGACCTCCCTCTTCCTTGGGATGTATGAACACAGTGTCAAAGAATGGACGCCAGCAGAATATGAAAAGGTCAAGGAACGAGTGCGAGCAGCTGCCAAGCATTGGAATGCTCACTCAGACTATCTCTATAATATCCTCCCAGAAAGTCACAAGGACAAGGTATTTAGCCATGTTATTAACTGGGACAGCCGTCTTTTGAAAGGAAGATGGTTGAGCCTCTTAGACCCAACCCCAAGTATGCGGTATTTCTTTGGTCCGCTTGGTAAGGACCATCCTCACTATGAGGGAACCTTTGCTTATTCACTTGGGTATGACAACGTCTTTGACTGTTTGGATATGATGGGTGAGCGAGCAGCTTCTACCTACACCCATGAACTAACCCATGTCTTGGAAGATGATGTCTACCTGCTCGGCCATTCGCGCCGCAATGGAATGAGTCCCGAAGTCTTTGCGGAAGGCCTCTTCCAATCAAATCCGTGGAGTGACCAAGATCGTTTGACCATCAATAGTCTCTTTGACCATAGTGACAAGGAAAGTTTCAAACGCTTGACCAACCTGAGCCCGCAACGCTTCCAGTCCACAGAAGACTTGCAAACCTATCTGCGTGGTTACTTTGATGTATTGTACAGTCTGGACTATTTAGAAGCAGAAGCAGTTCTAAAACAGAGTAGCTTTGTTCGTCAAAATTGGTTCAATCAATTGGTGACGCTTGATGATAACGGCATTCTTATCCGTAAGTTGCCATACGAAACAAGTATCAGTTCCTTTGAAGAGTTGATTGACAAGGGCCTTGTCTCCAGACGATTCTACGACCCAGAAGGAAAGTCAGATAGTATCCAATACCCAGCTAGTCAGTACCATAGCATCTCTGCCTTAGACCCGATGTATGGTGCTCTAAACGATGACGGACCTAGTCGAAATGAGATGCATTTCCGCAAGCTAGCTTTTGAATTTTTAGCAGAATATGGTTACGAAGATGGTTTGGTAGCTTATGCTTCCAACAAATTCCGCAGTGAGTTGGGCTACCGTTCAGCTGATAGCCAGGTCATTGCCAAGATGAGCGAAGGAGAGTTCGACTCTGCTGCAGCCTTTCGGAAGGCTATGTTTAGACGCCGCATAGAAAAACTGAATCAATTGAAGCCAATTACCATTCGAGGACGGGCTGATGGCGGTTATTTCCATGGACCAACCCGAACGATTAGCAGTTTGCAGGAACTGAAAGAGTTAATGGCAAAAGCAGTGGACCATGATGCCTCTTGGCAACAATATTACAGTCAGTATGATTACTTTAGCAAGGAAAAATCGCAGGTATATGGCCTGAAAGCAGCCCTTTTGAATGCCTTCTTGCTAGAGACAGAAGACTTTAAACAGTCCATTTATCGACCGTAATGGCTGTAAAAAGGATAAAAAGAACCCTCCATTTTTATAATGGAGGGTTTTGCTTGTTAGCGTGACCGTTGCTTGCCAGCGTTACGGTTTTGCTTTTTATTTTCAATCGTTTGGGCAGCAGATGGGGTAACATCCTTGACCTTGCCTTGAACTGGTTTGAGAGGTTTGTTTTTCATTTCCTCTTCCACTTGTTGACGAATTTTTGGTTTGATAATAAAGTTGGTGATGGCTTGTTGTAAGAGACCGAAGATACCTCCGACTACCCAGTAAAGGGTCACACCAGCAGGAGAAACCATAGAGAAGTAACCAATCATCAATGGGTTCATATACATCATAGCACGCATTTGTTTTTTCTGCTCTTCATCCATACCAACCATCATCAGAAGGGACTGGAAGTAGTAGAGAATTGCAGCGACAGCTGTCAAGACTAAGCTAGATGAGCCTAGGTCGATTCCCAGAAAGCTAGCTTCTGAGATACCTGGTGTATGGCGAGCTGCAAAGTAAATAGCAGAGAAGAACGGCATTTGGATGAGAAGCGGTAGGCAGCCCATACCACCAAGAATGCTGACTCCGTACTCTTTTTGAGTAGCCATGAGCTCTTGTTGGGCAGCTAGTTGCTCTTCTTGTGAGCTAGCGTTTCGCATCTGCTCTTGGATAGGAGCCAAGATTGGCTTGAGGTAGTTCATCTTTTCAGATTGATAAGCCGCTTTTTTGGACTGGTAGATACCAAGTGGTAGAATAACCAGACGGACCAAGATGGTCACGATGATAATCGCAAGTCCAAAGCCCAAACCTTGATTTTCGGCAAAGAAGGTAATCAAGTTGGACATGGGTTGACCTAGCAGGTTCCAAACGAGACCAGTCGGGTTACCATTTGAGTCAGTGCTCACACAACCTGATAGGAGTAAAAGTGTTGCCAGGCTAAGCCCTGACAAGTAGAGACGTTTTGATTGTTTCACGTTGTAAACTTTCCTTTTCTTAATGTCATGATACTGTCTATTGTACTTTTTTTGAAAAAAATATACAAGTTTTACCTATGGCTGACCTGAAAATCGTCATAGTCAGAAAAATTAGCCAGGGTTGCATCTAGGTAAGTGACCTTGGACATACGGGACGGGCCTTTTCGGATTTCATGGATAAAATGGCTGAGCTTCTCACTATTTTCAGACTGGACAAGGATGGTGACAGTGCCATCTTCATTGTTCCAAACTCGTCCATAGATATCTCCAATTTCCAAGGCTAGATAATAAACGGACCAACGAAAACCAACTCCCTGAACTCGACCAGAGACAATTAATTTCAGCTTTCTCATAGGTTTCTCCTTTTGACAAGTTCCTGACTTTATTATATCATGATTGCAAAGTGAAAGAAATGAGGAATCTATGGAAATTATCCGTTCCAAGGCCAATACAAGTGTCAAAGAAGCCAAAAAGTTACAGCAAAAAAAATACCGAACATCTTCCTATCTAATCGAAGGCTGGCACCTTTTAGAAGAAGCGCAAAAAGCAGGAGCTAAGATTGAACAAGTTTTTGTTGTGGAAGAATGGGCTGATAGGGTGGCAGATTTGCCAAAAGTGAAAGTCGTGAGTCCAGAAATCTTGCAGGATTTAGCAGACAGCCCATCTCCCCAAGGTGTTGTTGCCCAGATCGGTCTTCCGACTCTGGATTTGCCAGAGCAATTAAGGGGGCGTTATTTAGTATTGGAAGATGTCCAAGATCCAGGAAATGTCGGAACCATGATTCGAACAGCAGATGCTGCAGCCTATGACGGGGTCTTCATGTCAGACAAGTCAGCAGACATTTATAGTATGAAGGTCTTACGTTCGATGCAGGGAAGTCATTTTCACCTTCCAGTTTACCGTCTACCTGTGTCTGATATTTTAGAGTTTCTCCGTAAGTATCAGGTAGAGATTCTGGCAACGACCCTCTCGAGTCAGTCGGTCGACTACAAACAAGTGCGACCGCAGGGCAGCTTTGCCTTGGTCATGGGAAATGAAGGTCAGGGGATATCAGAGCAGGTTGTGACTGCAGCAGACCAGCTGGTTCATATCTCTATGCCAGGACAGGCGGAAAGTCTAAACGTTGCTGTTGCGGCTGGTATTTTGGTCTTTAGCTTTATTTAAGTCAAGCAGGATAAACTGTGGTATAATCTAGAAACGAGGATTGGATATGACAGTTTATAAAAACGATAAAGAATTCATGCATTATGTAGGGCGACTGCTTGATAGCCCCAAAGTTCAGAAATTAGGGAAGATTACCCATCACTATCATTCAACACGTTTGGAGCATTCGATCAATGTCTCCTACACTAGTTATAAAATTGCCAAGAAATTTGGCTGGGATGCTCGGGCGACAGCTAGAGGCGGTCTCCTGCACGATCTCTTTTTCTATGACTGGCGAGATACCAAGTTTACACGTAGCCATGCTTGGACCCATCCACGGATTGCGGTTCGAAATGCCCGTAAGTTGACTAAGTTGAGCAAGGTTGAAGAAGATATCATCGTCAAACATATGTTTGGGGCGACCTTGGCACCTCCTCGTTATAAGGAAGCTTGGATTGTGACCTGTGTGGACAAATATTGGGCAGTCCGTGAAGCCACCCTTCCTCTACAACATCGCTGGAAGAACCGAAAGATTTTACGTTTTACCTAAACCATCTCAAAGGAGTTTATATGAATAACAATCAATTTATTATCAATCAAGTCGAACAATCCGCTCTCAACCGATTCTTCGCTCGTATCTACGGTGTGGTTGCCATTGGAATCGGAATTTCAACCCTAGTTGCCTTCTTGTCATTGACGGTATTTTGGCCGCTGACAAGCACCCTTTTGACAGGTGGCAGCGTCTTTCTCATCGTAATCATGTTGGCACAGATTGCCTTGGTATTTGCTGCATCTAGCATGGCTGCTAAAAATAGTCCACTGGCCTTGCCCATGTTTGTTGGCTATTCTGCCTTGAATGGTTTTACCATCGGTTTGATTTTGCTTCGTTATACTGGTGCAACTGTCGTGACTGCTTTTCTTTCAACTGCCTTGATGTTTGTCGTGATGGCGGTGATTGGGGCCACCTCTAAGAAAGATTTATCTGCCATGGGACAAGCCTTGCGAGCAGCCTTGTGGGGAATTTTTATTGCAGGTATTATCAATATTTTCTTCCGTTCGTCAGGCTTAAGCTTTGTCATGTCAATTGTATCGGTATTGGTTTTCTCAGGTTTGATTGCCTATGACAACCAACGCATCCGCAATGTCTTTGAGCAAACTGGCGGCAATGTTGGTCAGGGCTGGGTTGTCTCAATGGCCTTGCAACTTTATCTTGACTTTATCAACCTTTTCCTCAATCTGCTTCGTATTTTCAGCAGCTTGAGTCGCGATTAATCAATTCCCACTCCTTTTGAGTGGGTTTTCCTTTGTCTCTATGCTATAATAGTTAGAAATTTATAAGATAGGACGAGACCATGACAAAAACACCATTTATCAGTAAAGAAGCTCTTGAAACTATTACGAGTCAATTTCCAACCCCTTTTCATTTGTACGATGAAAAAGGAATTCGGGAGAAGGCCCGTGCCCTCAATGCGGCTTTTTCTTGGAACAAAGGCTTCAAGGAATATTTTGCCGTTAAGGCAACGCCAACGCCAGCCATTTTGAACATTCTTCGGGAAGAGGGGTGTGGTGTTGACTGTGCTACCGACGTGGAAGTGCTTATGAGTGCCAAACTTGGTTTCACCGACATCATGTTCACCTCTAACGATACTCAGGCTCAAGAATTCGTTTATGCGCGTGAAGTTGGAGCGACCATTAACCTGGATGCCTACGAACACATTGCCTTTTTGAAGGAAGTGGCTGGCATTCCTGAAACAGTCTGCCTCCGCTACAATCCAGGTGGCACCTTCTCTCTGGGAACGGACATCATGGACCATCCAGAAGAGTCCAAGTTTGGCATGACCAAGGACCAGCTCATGCAGGGGTATAAAGAGTTGAAAGACTTGGGTGTCAAGGAGTTTGGGCTTCATGCCTTTCTAGCTTCCAATACCGTGACCAATGATTACTATCCAGAGTTGGCTCGTCAGTTGTTTGAACTTGCCTTGGAGATTCGTCAGGAAACAGGGGTGACCCTTGACTTTATCAACCTGTCTGGCGGTATAGGGGTCAACTATCGTCCAGACCAGGAGCCAAATGACATCGCTATCATTGGTGAAGGGGTACGCAAGGTTTATGAAGAAATCCTGACGCCAGCTGGTATGGGAGAGGTCAAGATTTTTACAGAATTGGGCCGCTTCATGCTGGCTCCCCACGGTCACCTCATCACCAAGGTTCTCCACCGCAAGGAAACCTATCGGACCTATATTGGTGTTGATGCGTCGGCTGCCAATCTCATGCGTCCAGCCTTTTACGGGGCCTACCACCACATCACCAACATCACTCGCCCAGACGCCCCAATCGAAGTGGTGGATGTGGCTGGCTCCCTCTGCGAGAATAACGACAAGTTTGCCGTCAACCGTGAATTGCCACGAGCAGAAGTGGGGGACACCCTCGTTATTCATGACAGCGGAGCCCACGGCTTCTCTATGGGTTACAACTACAACGGCCGCCTGCGTTCAGCGGAGATTCTTCTTGAGGAAAATGGCGGAGCGCGCATGATTCGTCGGGCAGAAACCCCAGAAGACTACTTTGCGACCTTGTATGGATTTGAATTTGACAGGTAAGTCTTGGAAAAACGGTCTTAATTTGGTATAATAGTGTCAGTTGAGACAGGTTCTCGCTAAGCAGAAATGTATAAAGAAAAGTCAGGAGATTGACACATTATGTCAGTACATATTGGAATTGTTATTTTATTGGTTGTCTTAGCACTTGCTGGTGGTGTAGCCCTCGGTATTTACTTGTCACGTAAACAAGTGGAAAAATTCATCGCTGATAAGCCGATTTTGGATGAAAATGCCCTTCGTTTGATGATGAGTCAAATGGGTCAAAAGCCAAGCGAAGCAAAGGTACAACAAGTACTACGCCAAATCAAGAGCCAACAAAAAGTTGCAAGCAAGAAAAAATAAGAATAAATGGGACTAGGGATTCATCCCAGTCCCTTTTCAGTAGAGCCAGTTGGAAATTGGCAACTAAGGAAGAGATATATGGATAATCGACCTATTGGATTTTTAGATTCTGGTGTCGGTGGATTGACGGTAGCAAGAGAGCTTATGCGTCAGCTACCACATGAGGAAATCGTCTATATTGGAGATTCTGCTCGAGCGCCTTATGGGCCAAGACCGGCAGAGCAAATTAAAGAGTACACCTGGCAATTGGTCCGTTTTCTATTGACCAAGGATGTCAAAATGATTGTGTTTGCCTGCAATACCGCAACAGCGGTTGCTTGGGAGGAAGTCAAAGAAGCCTTGGACATTCCTGTCTTGGGAGTGATTTTGCCAGGTGCATCTGCAGCAATAAAGGCTAGTCAGACTGGAAAAATCGGTGTGTTAGGAACTGCCATGACCATTCAGTCAGACATTTACAGAACGAAAATCCAAGCCTTGTCTCCAGAGATGCAGGTAGAAAGTCTAGCCTGTCCAAAATTTGCTCCCCTGGTAGAATCCAATAACTACCAGTCCAGCCTGGCCAAGAAGGTCGTTTATGAGACCCTAAGACCCCTGGTTGGGAAGGTAGATACCTTGGTTTTGGGCTGTACCCATTACCCCCTCTTGCGTCCTATTATTCAAAACGCTATGGGGCAGGATGTCAAACTGATTGATTCGGGAGCAGAATGTGCGCGCGACATTTCAGTCCTACTGAATTATTTTGAGATCAACCGGAGCCGCAGTTTGGAAAAGACCCAGCACCGTTACTATACAACTGCCAGTCCGCTAGCCTTTCGCGAAATCGCAGAAAATTGGCTGGGAATGGCCATCGAAGTGGAGCATGTAAGCCTATGACAGAACGCATTTACGAATACAAGGATGAACAGGACTGGTTTATTGGAAAATGGGACGGGTTTAACTACCTGACTTGTTTTGGTGATGACCAGGCCTATGAGACTGTACAGGATGATTTTCACCGATTGGTTGCTGGCCTCCAAGTGGAGGGCTTGCAGGTACATGTAGTGAAACTGCAGTCCATGGCGACTTTTCTACGGTTTTTAGTAGAGACCATCAATCAAGAGCAAGATCGTTGTCTGCAGTTGGTCCAACACAAAGGTGGACAGTTGGTGATGGAACAAGACCGCCTCTTGTATGTGCATCTGGACAAGGCAGGAGTCTTGGCGGCTGATTTTTTTGAACAACCAGAGGTGTAAAGATCGTTTTTTCAGTGTCGATTGACCTTCAAGTATAGTGGAAGTGGAGCATATAAGCCTATGACAGAAAAAATTTTTGAATACAAAGACGAGAACAATTGGTTTATCGGGAAAGCTAGCTTTTCCAATTGTATCTCTGGTTTTGGAGAGACTGGAAGAGAACAGGATCTCTTTCTATTTGGTTACCTCCTGGATCGCTTGATTGCCAGCAATTATTCGGATGAAAACCATAACAAGTGTGCAAATATTGAAGTCATTGCAATTCAATCCGACTTTGCCCTCATTCAATTCGCCTGTGATATTTTGAATGAACTAAACCAGCGCCAGTTTAAGGTTCTCCAACATCAGGGGGCTATTCTGGTGACGGAAGGAAGCAAGCTCTTTCTTGCCCACCTACCAAGTGAAGGACTTGAAACAGCAAGCTTTTTTGGACAAGAAAAGGGATTTGCGGGCATTGGTGATACCATTTTGATTGCGACAAAAAACGAAGGGAAGACAAAGGAATTTCGCCGATTTTTTGAGCGATTTGGTTATCAAGTAGAAAACCTCAATCACTATCCTGACCTACCAGATGTGGCTGAAACAGGCATGACTTTTGAAGAAAATGCTCGTTTGAAAGCTGAGACAATTGCAGCATTGACTGGGAAAATGGTCTTAGCGGATGATTCAGGGTTAAAAGTAGATGCCCTAGGTGGCTTACCAGGGGTATGGTCAGCTCGATTTGCTGGTGCAGATGCAACAGATGAGCAAAATAATGCCAAGCTCCTACATGAACTAGCTATGGTCTTTGACATCCAGGATCGCTCGGCTCAATTTCACTGTACACTTGTCATCGCTGCACCTGAACGGGAAAGTTTGGTCGTAGAAGCGGACTGGGCTGGCTATATTGGCATGGACATGCGCGGTGAAAATGGCTTTGGTTATGATCCACTATTCTTGGTGGGAGAGACAGGAAAAACATCTGCAGAACTAGCCCTCGATGAGAAAAACAGTATTTCCCATCGTGCAAAGGCTCTAGAAAAATTAATGGAGGCATTTCCAAAATGGCAGGAGCAAGCAAACGCATAATTGTCATGAGTGATTCGCACGGAGACCGTGCCATCGTTGAAGAAATCAAACAGCACTACCTAGGAAAGGTTGATGCCTTCTTTCATAATGGGGATTCCGAACTCGACAGTCAGGATGAACTGTGGGATGGAGTTCATGTAGTCAATGGCAACTGTGATTACAGAGGTAACTTTCCAGATAATCTTGTGACCGATTTAGATGGTGTTCGCATTGCGCAGACCCACGGTCATCTGTATGGGATTAATTACGGATGGCAACGCTTGGATTACTGGGCACAGGAAGTGGAGGCAGATATTTGTCTCTATGGTCATCTCCATGTGCCAGATGCTGAGGTACGTGGCAAGCCCCTTTTTATCAATCCAGGCTCAGTCCGTCAACCACGTGGTTTGGTTCAAGAGTGCCTTTATGCTATGGTGACCATCTCAGAAGACTCCTATCGTGTCGAATTTTTCACCAGACAGCATCAAGCTTATCCACTATTAACAAAGGAATTTAGCCGATGATTGCAGCAGAATTTGAAGAATTTTTATTGGCACAAGAAGAGACCTTTCTAACTCCAGCAGATAAGCTAGCGGTTATTATTGATAGTCATAATATGGACCATGCCAAGCTCTTGCTCAGTCATATGACCTACTCTCGTGTTCCTGTTGTGACGGAAGACAATCTCTTTTTTGGGACCATTGGCCTCAGGGAAATTATTCAGTATCAAGCTCAGCATGAATTGACTGATGATCAATTGAACCAGGATGTAGCACTTATTGCCAAGCGGGATGTGGCAAGGATTGGTCCAGATTATCATCTGGAAGAAGTGATGCGAAAATTAATCGACGAACCCTTCCTTCCAGTTGTGGGAGACCAGGGTGAATTTTTAGGGATTATCACACGAAAATCAATTTTGAAGGCTGTCAATGCACTTTTGCACCACAACGGATTTGGAGAACAGAAAGTATGACACCTGCCATGATTGTAGCTTTTTTACAAGAGAAACAGTTGTCTGTACAGTCGCAACAAGCTTACAAGGGTGATCTCCGGCAGTTTTTGGAGATTTGTCCTCGCTTGGACCAGTCAGGATTGCTTCAGTACCAAGCCTTTTTACAAGGTCTCAAACCGACTGCCCAGAGACGCAAGGTATCTGCTGTCAACCAATTTATCTATTTTCTCTATACAAGAGGGCAGGTGGAACGCTTTTATAAGTTAGAAGCGGTCTCTAGTACGGTTCTGACCAAAAAGCGACAGGCCCCAGTCCACCTGGATGCCTTGTGGTTGGAAACAGAACTGCTAGACGGTCAACTGATGGCTCTATTAATGAGCCAGTTGGGATTGACACCGAGTGAGTTGATGGGGCTTAAGTTGGAACAGCTAGACCTCGAATTTCACATCCTGAATTTGGATAGGGGCGGGCAACGGAGAATCCTAAGCATCCCCAAAACTCTGCTACCTTATTTAGAGAGTCGAAGGGATCAGGTCTTTCTTTTTGATAAACAAGGGCAACCTTACTCTCGCCAATGGTTTTTCAATCGTCTGTCAGCGTATGTTGGTACACTTGGTCATAGGGAATGGACAGCTCAGTTTTTGAGGGAGCAATTTATTCTGAGCCGCCTGGCAGCAGGTCAGTCCTTGGAGCAAGTTGCAAAGGACTTAGGCTTGAAAACATCAATTAGTTTGGAAAAATACAAGTAATGGATATAAAGTTAAAGGATTTTCAGGGACCGCTGGACTTGTTGCTGCATCTGGTTTCCAAGTATCAAATGGATATTTACGAGGTGCCGATTACAGAGGTTATTGAGCAGTATCTGGCCTATATAGCCACCTTGCAGGCCATGCGCTTGGAAGTGGCGGGTGAATACATGGTCATGGCCAGCCAGCTCATGTTGATCAAAAGCCGCCGGCTCTTGCCCAAGGTAGTGGAGCAGGAAGTGGCGGAAGAGGATCCAGAGCAGGTCCTATTGGATCAGTTGGAGGAATACCGCAAGTTCAAGTTACTCAGTGAAAAACTGGGTGAACAGCACGAGGAACGAGCACAATTCTTCTCAAAACCCAAGTTGGAATTGGTCTATGAAGATGTGACCTTGGTACAGGATAAGACGACCATTGATATTTTCCTAGCCTTTTCCAAGGTCATGGCTGAAAAGCAAGCTAGCCTACGCCAGTCCCATACCACCATTGCCCGCGATGAGTACAAGATTGAAGACATGATGGACTATGTACGGTCGCAGTTATCAAAGACCAAGCGCTTGGAGTTGGGGCAGATTTTCAAAGAAAGCAAGGATATGAACGAGGTCATCACCATTTTTCTTGCGACCTTGGAGTTGGTCAAGGTCCATGAGGTCGAGGTGGAGCAGGAGAAAACCTTTGGTAGTATTTATCTAGTGAGGAGGGATCATGAGTCGAATAGCTGAGATTGAAGTTCTGCTTTTTGTAGCAGGTGAAGACGGTTTGACTGTGCGCAATTTAGCTGAAATGCTAGATTTGACGCCTTCTGCTGTCTTGCAACAGTTGGAAAAATTAGCCGAAAAATACCAGTCTGATAGTCAGTCAGGCTTGGCGCTCTTGGAATCTTCCAACCGCTACAAGTTGGTGACCAAAAAAGAATACGCAGATCTCTTGCGGATTTATGCCAAGACGCCGATCAACCAGACCATGTCACGAGCCCTCTTGGAAACCCTGTCTATTGTGGCCTACAAGCAGCCCATTACCCGTGTAGAAGTCGATGACATCCGTGGGGTGAATTCTAGCGGTGCTATTAGTAAACTCCAAGCCTTTGACTTGATTCGGGAGAATGGGAAAAAAGAGGTGATTGGCCGTCCAAATCTCTATGTGACGACCGAGTATTTCTTGGACTACATGGGAATTAACAGTCTGGAAGAATTGCCAGATGTCTCCAACTTGGACTTGGTAGAAGAAGAGGTCGAGCTCTTCACAGAAAGAAATGAGATAGAAGATGAGAATTAATAAGTACATTGCCCACGCTGGTGTAGCCAGTCGTCGTAAGGCAGAAGAATTGATCAAGCAGGGCTTGGTAACAGTCAATGGCCAGGTTGTTCGAGAATTGGGAACGACCATCAAGTCAGGCGATAAGGTGGAAGTAGAAGGCCAGCCGATTTATAACGAGGAAAAGGTTTACTACTTACTCCATAAGCCACGAGGTGTGATTTCCAGCGTGTCAGATGATAAGGGAAGAAAAACGGTTATCGACCTTTTACCTCAAGTCAAGGAACGGATTTATCCAGTGGGTCGACTAGACTGGGATACATCGGGTGTCTTGATTTTGACCAATGACGGTGACTTTACGGATGAGATGATTCACCCGCGTAATGAGATTGACAAGGTTTATGTGGCACGGGTCAAGGGGATTGCCAACAAGGATGTCCTACGACCTTTAACACGAGGTGTGGTCATCGACGGCAAAAAGACCAAGCCTGCGGTCTATGAGATTCTGAAAGTGGATCCAGTTAAAAATCGCTCGGTGGTGGAGTTGACTATCCACGAAGGTCGCAATCATCAGGTCAAGAAGATGTTTGAAGCGGTTGGGTTGCAGGTAGATAAACTGTCACGGACTCGTTTTGGAAATCTGGACCTGACTGGTTTGCATCCTGGCGAAGCCCGTAGGCTCAACAAAAAAGACATCAGCAAGTTGCATACCTTGGCAGTTACCAAAGCTCAAACGTCTAAGAAAAGACGATGAAATGGCTGTTGATTGGGCTGGTCCGTCTTTACCAGAAGCTGATTTCGCCTCTTTTTCCACCGACTTGTCGCTACAATCCGACCTGCTCCAACTACATGATTGAAGCAATTAATAAACATGGTCTTAAGGGAGTTCTTATGGGCTTGGCCCGTATAGGACGCTGTCACCCCTTTGTGGATGGTGGGGAAGATCCTGTACCAGACTCCTTTAGTCTCAAGCGAAATTCAAAACGGCAGTCCTAGGACGGCTGTTTTTTGATTTGTTGGCGAAGAGATAGTATCAGATTCAAAAAATTTCGAAAAATGAGCCCTTTGACTTGATTTGTCATGGTCTTGTGATATAATGGTTACATGATTTCATTGATTTACCTCAAACCTGTTGTGAGTTAAGTGAATGAATCACCATTCACCATACTGTTTGCTGAGCATGACTCCGGGCAGTGTGGCATTTTTTTTGCCAACAGAATGAGGAGAAGCTATGAACATCGAAGACTTGGCTCACACAGAAGGAGCAGCCCGCAACCATGTGGTTCTTTTCCAACCCCAAATTCCCCAAAATACAGGCAACATTGCTCGAACCTGTGTCGCAACCAACAGCCCCCTCCATATCATTAAGCCCATGGGATTTCCCATTGACGACCGCAAGATGAAGCGGGCGGGCTTGGACTACTGGGACAAGCTGGATGTGCGTTTTTACGATAGTTTGGATGAGTTTATGGAAAAAGCAGAGCAGGGACAGGTGCATTTGGTGACAAAGTTTGCGGACCAAACCTACTCGGATAAGTCCTATTCCTCAGATCAGACTCATTATTTTGTCTTTGGTCGAGAAGATACTGGACTGCCAGAAGAATTCATGCGTCGCCATGCTGAAAAAGCCATTCGCATCCCTATGAATGATGAGCATGTCCGTAGCCTCAATGTCTCCAATACTGTCTGCATGGTTGTTTATGAAGCTTTGAGGCAACAAGATTTCGCTGGTTTGGAGTTGGTCCACACCTACGAAACCGACAAACTAAAGTAGAGCGATTCAAAGCCTTGCGATTGCAAGGTTTTTTTGTTATGATTAAAGAGTCTTCAGGGCAGGGTGAGATTCCCGACCGGCAGTGAATTTTTTGGATTGTTGCCTTTCTGTTGCTCTCATTCGTAGTTGACCAGGCTTGCCTAACTCCAGTTATGCCTTCGCCTTGTCGCCTAGACCGAGATCAAAATCTAAGACAACACTCCCAAAAAAGCCTTATTCTTTTCTTTTGGAGCTAGGCAAGGAGGCAAAGACTATACTGAGGTATGTCGAGCCGACTGAACGAAGCTATAGAAGTAAATGAAGACGGCGACAGTCTGCGAGCGAAAGCTGATGTGGTGCAATTCCACAACCGACAGTAAAGTCTGGATGGGAGAAGACGAGAGGGATGTCCCTCAAGCTTCTCTAATTTGTTACAAATTGGAGGAACCTATGACAAACACACGCAAAATGGCGACCATCGCCATTCTTTCAGCAGTTTCATTTCTGCTCATGTACCTTAAGTTTCCGCTGATTCCAACAGCTAGCTTCTTGGAAATTGATTTTTCAATTGTTCCGATTTTGCTTGGCTTAGTGGTCTTGGATTTGAAATCAGCATTCGGGATTCTATTGATTCGTTCGGTCCTTAAAATCATTTTTAACAATGCAGGACCTAGTACCTTGATCGGAATGCCAATGAATATCATCGCAGTGGGGATTTTTGTGCTGGCTATGGCCATGATCTGGAAAAAGAATCCGTCAGTTAAGCACTACCTTTTGGCATCAGTTCTTGGTACAGTTGGCTTGACTCTTGGGATGTTGGTGATGAATTATTTCTATGCCATTCCAGTCTATGCAGCCTTTGCAAATTTTGATATCGAGGCTATTTTGGGGACTTCAACCTATTTGATGACCATGGTAGCTCCCTTTAACCTCTTGCAGGGAATCCTATTTTCTCTTGTATTTTATATCATTTTCCGGGCCGTAGAGCCTATTTTAAAGAAAGTTTAAAGATTCTCTGTTATTCTAACTTCATGAAAAATAAACGAACCTATCTAACAAACGCTTCATTTACAGCCCTTGCCTTTGTTATCCTTGGCTATATGGCTAAATTTTACCCAGCCAGTTTGACCGCTTTTGATTCAGCGATTCAAACTGCTGTCCGTGGCACCTTGCCGTCTGCAGCGACAAGCTTTTGGACCTCAATTACGGTTCTGGGAAATACGGTTGTCATCCTGGCGATCTGCTTGGCCCTGGCATTTTTCTTCTACAAAAAGCAGTGGAAAGCAGAAGCATATTTTATTCTTGCTAGTTTTGCGGCCATGGGGGTAGCGTCAACAGCCCTGAAATACGTCTACCAACGTCCGCGTCCTAGTATCGAATGGTTGATCGATACCATTGGCTATTCTTTCCCAAGCTGGCATACCGCTTCGACCATGATGGTTGCTGGTGCGGTGGTGATTATTATCAATCAACGCATGAAATCTAGCGTATCCAAACGCTTGCTTCAAGCTAGCTTGTTGATTTTAGCTGTCTTGGTTGCTGTATCGCGCATTTACATTAGCGTGCATTATCCGACGGATATAATCGGTGGTTGGCTCTTGGCAGCGACCTTGCTTCTAGCAATGTTTCCATACTATGATCAAAAACGCTTTGAATGGCGTTTCCAAAGCAAACAAAAATAAGATTGCATATGCTCCCTTGGCAATAAAAATAGAGAGTTGATGTAAATAAAAAACGCATAAAATCCCTCTTAGCGGTTGATTTTATGCGTTTTTTATTTATTTATGGAGTTTAGTCGGTATTAATTTTTGACAATATTTTTTACAGGTGAGTTGGCAGCCTTTTTAAGAGCATCGCTAATCGTTTGAGCAAACAATGTTGCCCCTTCTAAACGAGTCGTGCTGGTCCCTCCAAAATGAATATTATCAGTTCCAACCCATAGTTGGGGATTTTCTTTTGCGACGGTATTCCAGTCAGCAATGGTAATAAAGTTATATTTTTTGACTAGACTTTTTAGATACTGTGCATGTTTTTCGGCAATTGGGTTGTCATACTGTTGGTAGTTACCGTCATAAGGAGTAACGAAAATGAGACGGTAGCCATTGGGGAGGATGTCAATGATGTTATTGATTTCTTCCTCATAGTTGTAAACAATATTGGTTCCTGTAGCGATGACAACATTTTCAACTAGTGTGCCGCTTTCAATGTTGGTTTTTAGGATTTCAAAAGCTTGGGTTGTATTGCGGCTTCCTTGAGCATCTACAAGAGCATCGGGTAAAATGGTTTTGATTTGCTCAGTAGCATGTAGGGTTACGGAATCACCGATAACCATTATCCCTTTGACCACTTCATAACTAGAAGCTTTTCCTCTTTCGGCAAGGGTCTTTGTCTGTATCATCCGTGCATCCGCCTGGTGGAGGCCATCTATTAACAGTTGTTGCTCAAGTTTTCCTAATTTTGGTGATAGTAAACAGACAAGAATCGTGGGAATGGCCAGAACAGTACCGATTTTAACAATCGATTTAGAATAGGTTTGAAAATGGATAAAACGGTGTTTCAGAGCCGGATTGTTGCCAGTAACCATTGGTTCGATGAGGTAGAAGGACAGGCTGGATAGTATGATGGATAGTACCAATGTTAGGGTACTTGCAAGAGTATTGTCCAATAGTTGAGAGAAGATGATATAGAGAGGCCAATGGAAGAGGTACAGGTTGTAGGAAATATTAGCTAGATAGGATAGAAAGGCTGGTTCTTGGATAGTAGGTGTTTTTTCGTGTAGTATCCTAGCGGCATAAATCATGATGAGAGTAGCGATACTAGAGAGCAGGAAACCAAAAAGATAGGTCCATATACTATCAAATTTAAAGGTAAACAGAAGAAGTAATTCAACTGATAGACCTACTGCAAAAAGTCGGATGGCTTTAGGGAAGGTCCAATTCTGACAGATACGTTGAAAAGCGGCTGTTGTGCAATGCATACCAGCAATAGGAGCAAGTAGGCTCCCTAGGAAGAAGGGAAAAATATGGGTCCACGTTGCAAAATAAATGGTTGAATAACTGGTCACAAAGAAACTAGTGATGGACATGGTAAGAAATGTGAGGAGGAAAAGGGTACCAGCAGTCAAAAAAATCAACCCTCGTAGCTGTCCGATTGTTTTCGCGATACGAGAAAGTATCCAAACGATTATCCCCCAGAGTACATAGTAATGGACCTCTAGGGCTAGGCTCCATGTATGTAGAAAGAGATGAGGGGTGAATTGGTTTTCGTAGCCACCGCCAGCCAATATTTCATATATGTTTGTCATGAAGCCGAGGGCTGCAGTAATTTGTTGGCCAATTCTAGCGAGAAAGTCATCTCTGATGAAGAGAGCTAGTGGAGTAGTGATGATAAGACATAGGACGAGCGGTGGGAGAATACGGTAGAGTCTCCTAGTTGAAAAATGGTGGAGATTGATGCTATTTTTTTTGCCATATTCATCTATAAAGATAGCTGTTGTAAGGTAGCCTGACAGGGTAAAAAATAAATCAACCCCTAAGAAGCCGCCCGGAAAATATTTGATAAAGAAGTGATAAAGTAATACAAATATTAGGCCGATAACACGGATAATTGATAGCCATTTAATTCTCATGTTGATAGATCCCCTGTTTGAATGTTCCTTCATATACTGTTTTTGACTCGGTTGTTAATTTTCCCTGTCCGTGAGCTAGTCCATTCTCAAAATTCCCTATATAAGTCCAGCCTGAAGCTGCGGTAAAGGTTCCTTTGCCATGGAATATCCCATTTTTAAACTCTCCTTCATAATGGTCGCCGTTTTCAAATGTTAAACTTCCCACTCCAGACATTTTATTGGAGAGAACATAGCCTTTGTAAGAAATGGCACCATCATCAAAATGAAGGGTTTGTTGAGAAGGTATGCGATGATAGAATACTGTAGCGGCACAACAGAGAATAGCTAGGAAGATTAGCATTTCTCCAGTTTTTCTTGAGAGGGACCGTGGAGAGTCTGAGTTTATATGAAATATTTTTTTATTACGGAACATGAAGCTACCTCCAGCAACTCTTATTATATCATGTTGTATTATAGCATGATTTAGCCGTTTATAAAAGCAATAATAAAATGAATCTTTTTGAATTTGGGATAGTGAGCAGAGATTGGAAAAGATTAGGACCTCTCTCAGGGCTTATGTGAATATTCCAGTATAATGGCAGCTTTTTTTGTAATTTGTGAGATAAGAGACACGCTACTAGAGAGGTCGGTTTACATCATTCAAGGTTTGGGACTAGGCTGTTTGCACCCGATAAGGTGAAATCTGGGAACTGGTTGACGAACATATATTTTCCTTGCTTACCTATAGAGTGTTTACTTGTACTGAAAGACCAGGGTTCACTCTTTATATGTCATTTGGGATTGGCTGAGGTTAGGGTAGAGGACATATCGAAAAAATGCCTAGAATTAACTTACTAAAAGTGTTAATCCCTAGGCATTCTATCTTTTGAAATGGTAGGCTATTTTTGCGAAATGATGAGGCTCTGTCAGTCTCGTTTGACGGTCTATTCTTTAACAGGACCATCTGCAGCTGCTTCAACAGCATCTTGAATAGTTGTTGCAAAGAGCTCTGCACCATTGGTTTCAAGATTGAAGTGTACCAGGTCGCTTCCTACCCAAATAGCAGGATTGGCAACGGCGACTTGATACCAATCTGCAATGGAACTAAAGTCGTTTTCTTTAGCCAGTTCTTTTTCATATTGACCAGTTTGGTAGGCCAAGGAAGTGTCCTGTGAAAAATTCCCGTCGTATGGTGTTACGAAAATCAGGCGGTGACCTTTAGGGAAGTTCGCTACTAAATCGTCTAAGAGTTCCTGATAATTATCGCTGGTATTGGTTCCCAGGGAGATAACGACGGTCTCTTTAAGGGTATTGTTTTTCTTATAAAGTTCAATGAGGTTTTTCGCTTCTGTCAGATGGCGGCTAACTGTACCGTCAATGACTGCATCAGGAAGGACTTCTTGAATGGCTGTACTTGCTCGAACGGTGACAGAATCGCCAAAGATGGTCACTCCGGCCTGAACATTATAATTGGTAGCCTGGGCATTTTCAGCGGCAGCACGTGTAGTGTCCATTTGTGTCTGAGCCTGAACCAAATTGCTAGCAAGAGACTCTTTTTCAAACCCACCAAGTCTTGGAGCAAAGAGGCTGATTCCAAGGCAGGCAAGAGTTAGGAGTCCAGCTAGGGGATAAAACCATTTTGAATAGCTTACAAAGTCGATATCTAAGCCCAACAGGTTTCCTTTCTTTCCTTGTAGATTTGGCTCAATCACATAGAAGGAAAGGCTAGCAAAGATGATGGAGAAGACCAGAGTCAGAGGAACTGAAATGGCCAGCTGGAAGAGTTGAGAGAAGATGACGAACAAAGGCCAGTGGAATAGGTAGATACCATAAGAAATGGAAGAAAAGTAGCCAAGAAGAGCTGGTTCTTCCATATTTGGTGTCTTTTCATGCAAGACACGTGCAGCATAAATCATACTTGCCGTCGCTAGACTGGATAAGAGGAAACCGATAGTATAGGTCAAAATACTGTCAAACGTCAAGAAGAAAAGAAGGAGTATTTCCACCACCAATCCCCCAGCAAAGAGAGCGATTGTCTTACGTACATCCAGTTTTTCCACCATTTTTTCAAAAGCTCGTGTTGTATTTTTAACGCCAGTCATGGTCGCTAGGATGCTTCCCAAAAAGAAGGGGAAGATATGGGTAAAGGTTGAATAATAAATGCTTGAAAAATTGCTAACAAAAAAGCTTGAAACGAACATGCCCAGGAAACTCAGGAGGAAGAGGGCGCTGGATGTCAGAAAAATAGTTCCTCGTAATTGACCACTTGATTTAGAAATTTTGGTCATTCCAAAAACAGCAAGAACCCAAATCAAATAAAATTGAACCTCAATGGCAAGACTCCATGTGTGGACAAATAAGTGAGGACTGAATTGGTTTTCGTAGCTACCGCCAGCCAAGATTTCAAAGAAGTTAGTCATGAAACCGAGTGCCGCTGAGACCTGTAAACCGATCGAAGCAATGAAATCATTGCGGACCAACAAGGCTAAGGGAAGTGAAAGAAGAATCATTAGTACAAGCGGTGGGAAAATGCGATAGAAACGTCTGTGGAAAAATCCAAACAAATCAATTTTTCCCTTGGCTTGGAATTCATCAATCAGTAGGGCGGTTGTTAAGAATCCTGAGAGGGTGAAAAAGAGGTCGACCCCGATAAAACCACCAGGAAAAATCTGTTTAAAGAAGTGGTACAAGAGTACCAGGAGAAAACCGATTGTTCGTATAAGTGATAACCATTTAATTCGCATTTTGATAGATCCCCTGTTTGAATGTTCCTTCGTAAACCGTATTGGTTTCCGTTGTCAATTTTCCTTTTCCATCTGCAACGCCGTTTTTAAACTGCCCTTCATAGGTCCAACCAGCTGCAGCAGTATAAGTTCCCTGACCACTAAAGACACCATTTTTAAATTCGCCAGAATAAGTGTCGCCGTTTTTATAGGTTAATTTTCCAAAACCATTCATTTTTCCAGCTACGACTTGGCCAGAATAGGTTAAACTGCCATTGTTTAGTTTGAGTGCGCCGTCAGAAGGAATACGACTGGTGAAAACTGACAGGGCACAGATGAGAATGAGCACAACTGCAGCCAGTTCAATATTGCGACGGGTGAGGTAGTGTTTTAGGTCCAACAAGCGTTGACCGATTTGACTCATACGATCCATTTTCTCGTTCCTTTACAAAAAAATTGCTACAGACTAAGTGTAGCATTTTTTTTCAAATATTACAAAATTATTACAAACTAATTTGCCAGTCTTTCCTGCCAATCACGGCAACCTTGAGAAACCAATTGATAGGTCTGATCAAAGTCCCCTGTGTACCAAGGATCAGGGACCGATTTGTCAGCGAATTGGAAAATCTTATCTTGAGCATGGGCAGGAGCCATTTTCCGTAAATCACGGACGTTGTTGCTGTCCATTCCGATGATGACATCAAATTCCTCAAAGTCTGTTTGAGAGATTTGTTGAGAGGACTTGTGACTATCGTAGGGAATCTGGTATTTTTTAAAAATAGCTTGTGTCCCAGCATGAATCGGATTGCCATGCTCCCAAGAAGAGGTTGCACGACTCTCTATGTGGTGCTGATTGGTGACTGATTTCATGACAAATTCTGCCATGGGGCTACGACAGATATTGCCTAAACAAACAAAGAGGAGTTTTGCCATATTGTATCCTTTCTTTAAAAAAACGACCCTGAGGTCGTTTGTGTTTATTCCTTATCAAAGGCTTTCTTGATACCGTCAACTGCACCTTCGATGCTGTCTTTTGCATCTTCAACCAATTCTTTTGCCTTGCCTAGACCTTTTTCCACAAGCCCTTCAACTTCAAGACCTTTATCGCCTGTTAACTTGCCCAAACCTTCTTTGACAGAACCTGTCAACTGGTCGAGTTTTGCATTTAATTTATCTTCTGACATAAGAAACCTCTTTTCTTTGCGTCAAGGGTGGTCGCCCACCGAGTCATTCTACTATGTAGAACATGTTGATATATCTATGTTAAATTAAAATGCAGCAAAAAGCAAGGGATTTGTCTGTCAATAAGCCAGAGGAGGAGGGATAATTCTTGCAATTTTTTCTTCTTTTATTTATAATTATTATAAATAAAAGAAAGGGTGATATATGATGAAACAAAAATATTATCAATCTCCAGCAGAAATTGCGTCTTTCAGCCCGCGTCCATCACTGGCTGATTCTAAGGCTGTTTTGAATCAAGCGGTGGCCGATTTATCAGTAGCCCATTCTATCCTCCATCAAGTTCATTGGTATATGCGTGGTCGTGGCTTTATGATTTGGCATCCAAAGATGGATGAATATATGGAAGAAATTGATGGCTATTTGGATGAGATGAGTGAGCGTTTAATCACCTTAGGTGGGGCACCATTTTCTACCCTCAAAGAGTTTAGTGAAAATAGTCAGCTCAAGGAAGTTCCTGGTGATTACACTGTAACGATTGAAGAGCAATTGGCGCGTGTGGTAGAGGTGTTCCGCTATCTGGCTGCTCTTTTCCAAAAGGGATTTGATGTCAGTGATGAAGAAGGTGACAGCGTAACCAACGACATTTTCAATGTGGCTAAGGCTAGTATTGAAAAACATATTTGGATGTTGCAGGCAGAACTTGGTCAAGCACCTAAGTTGTAAATAGATGAAGGGTCCCCAGTAGGACTCTTTTTTGCTGCATTATTTAATACTCTTCGAAAATCAACATTATCCGTTGTCAAGAGCCTTGATGAGTGAAAAGCTCTGGTGGAGCTTTTCAGCCTGTTACCTTGAAACAAGATAGTAACAGAGTTCTATCTTCAACTTCATTTCCTAGGTACTTTTGATTTTCGTTGAGTATAATATGACATTTGTCATATCAGTCCATGACAAAGGCTTCTAGTAGGGGTGTGGGTGATAAGTTATACTGAGTGTGTAAAAGAAATTCAGTCAGTAATTAGTAAGGAGAATGGTATGAAATCATTTGTTCAAACAGGTATATCTTATTTCACTATAGCCTTTGTGTTTCTCTATGCTTCCTACATTTTGTTTGGTCAAGGATTACAAGTAATGACCTACTTGGCTTGGTCCTTGCCAGCAAGTATAATTATCGGGATTGTTGGAGCGGTGATTTGTCAGAAAGGAGAGCAAGGATGATTCAAGTCAATCAGTTAGAAAAAATCATCAAAGGACGGACCATTTTGTCTGATATTTCCTTTGAGATACAGTCAGGGGAATGTGTGGCCTTGATTGGTCCCAACGGGGCTGGGAAAACAACGCTCATGTCCTGTTTGTTAGGCGATAGAAAGGTGACGAAAGGGCAGGTATTGCTGAACGGTCTGGCTCCACAGGCTCGGTCTAATAAAGAAACAGTAGCAGTCTTGCCTCAAGAAAATGCTATTCCGACAGACTTGAAGGTCAAGGAATTGCTCCGCTTTTTCCAAGCCATCTACAAGGACAGTCTGACAGATGTGGAAATCGACAGCCTGCTCCGCTTTTCCCCAGAGCAAAAAAATCAAGTGTCGGGCAAGCTATCAGGTGGTCAGAAGCGGCTCTTGGCCTTTGTCATCTGCCTGATTGGTAAGCCCAAGTTGCTCTTTTTGGACGAGCCAACGGCAGGAATGGATACGTCGACCCGTCAGCGTTTTTGGGAGATTGTTCATGACTTGAAGGAAAAGGGCGTAACCATTTTTTATACCAGCCACTACATCGAGGAAGTGGAGCATACGGCGGAGCGGATTTTGGTCTTGCACCAGGGCAGACTCTTGCGGGATACGACGCCATTTGCCATGCGGAGTGAGGAGCAGGAAAAAGAAGTAACACTGCCAATCCACTTTGCGACAGTGGTGGAGGGCTTGGATGCCATTTACGACATCAGCTATAAACAGGACACAGTCAGCTTCAAGACCCGTGCTATTGAGCAGGTTTGGGCGAATTTACAGGAAGCAGGCTGTCGGATTTCAGACTTAGAGGTGCAGAACAAAACCCTGCTCAACAGCCTATTTGACAAGACAAGGGAGGGAGAATCATGAAAGCATTGGTGCAAGTAGAAGCGGTCAAATTATCTAGAAGTTTGGGAGTTTTTCTCCTATCTATCGGCATGCCCGTCATCTTTTTCCTGATTTTCTCATCGACGGTCCAGTTTGATGATACAGCCATGCAAAAGGCCTTTATCCAGTCCTATATGCTGACCATGACAGGATTTTCCATGTCGGGCTTTGCCCTCTTTACCTTTCCTATGATGCTGGCAGAGGACCGAAAAAATAGCTGGTTGACCTTTATCCAGCATTCGCCCCTGCCGATTTGGCAATACTATCTTTCAAAACTGGTGCGGGTCTTACTCTGCTTTGTGTCTTCCATTGCCGTTGTCTTTGCCGTCGGAGGTTTAGTCAAGGGAGTTGAGATGACAGCTCAAGAATGGGGAATTTCGGCTCTCTTACTTTTAGTGACCTCTATCGTATTTCTAGCCATGGGCTTGCTTTTGGTGCAAATCCAGTCGGAACAAACCATGTCGGTGGTGGCCAACTTGCTCTACTTTGTTCTGGCTATCATGGGTGGCTCTTGGATGCCTGTCTCCCTCTTTCCTGACTGGGTACAGCGAATTTGCAAACTTATGCCCAGCTACCATGTCAATCAGCTGGTGACCACCTATGCCCAAGAGGGAGTTTTTCTCTGGAAATCCTTGCTAATTGTCCTAGGATATGCCATAATTTTCTTAGGAATTGCTCTGGCCATCCATAAAAAATCTGACCAGCAGTGAGGTGACCTATGATTTTTGAAAAAAGAAAGATACCACTCATGTTCTTCGTGGGCATGATCTTTCTCTATTTTCCGCTTTATTATGCCCAATATTCTCCAAATCCGACGGCTGTGGTTCTAGCAACCATTCTTTTTGCCCTAGTCTATTGTTCCCTCTTTTACACAGACCACAAGCTCTATTCCATGCTGGGCTGGTTTTACCTGATTGGCTACATCGCCGTCATGAGTTTTTGGGGCAATCTGCAATTTTCCCTCTTTATCTTCAACCTGTCCAATATGCTGAGCTGGTATTATAAGGAAACTCGGCCGACCTATCGGACGGTGTCCTATGGGATTTTGTTGCTGGTCATTATCCTCTGGGCTCTCTTTGGACCAGTCCCCTTTGAGATGCGGGCCTTTGCACTCATCATTCACTTTTTCGGCTTGGCCTTGCTGATTTTCAGTTGGATTGAAACCAAGCGGGAAGCTCTTCAACAACGGATTCAGGAGCAAAATGCTTCCATTAACCTCTTGCTTGCTGAGAACGAACGCAACCGCATCGGTCAGGACTTGCACGACACCCTTGGGCATGTCTTTGCTATGCTGTCCATCAAGGCAGAGCTGGTCAAGACCCTTTTGGACCACGACCAGATAGACCAGGCCAAGAAGGAAGTAGCGGAGCTCCAGACCTTAGCCAAGGACTCCATGCAGGACGTCCGCCAGATTGTCCAGTCCCTCAAGCAGCACACCGTGGCAGAGGAACTACATATTTTGCAGCAGATGCTGGACTTGGCAGGAGTGGACTTGGTCGTTTTGGGTGGAGAAATAGCAGAGCAGCTCAGCTTGCCTGTCCAGAACAAACTGGCTATGGTGCTGAGAGAGCTGGCCAATAACCTGCTCAAACACAGCCAGGCTAACAAGTGCCGTTTGACCTTTGAAGAAGACCAGCAAGAATTGGTCTTGTACTACGAAGACAATGGTGTGGGCTTTGCCCAGTTGACAGGTCAAGAATTGCATACCATAAAGGATAGGCTGGTAACGGTGAAGGGGAGTTTGGAATTTCGTTCTCTGGCACAACCCACCCGCCTGTCCATACGAATTCCGCTTGAGGAGGTGGTAGAATGAGAATCTTAGTCGCAGAAGACCAGGTTATGCTGCGGGACGCCCTCTGTCAGCTCTTGGGCTTTCAAGATGCGGTTGAGGCTGTTTTACAGGCAGAAAACGGCAGTCAGGCCCTTGCTCTTTTGGAAAAAGAGCCAGTAGATGTGCTACTCTTAGATATTGAAATGCCTGAGAAGACGGGGCTGGATGTCTTGGAATGGGTGCGAGCGAAATCCCTGCCTGTCAAGGTTGTCATCATGACCACCTTCAAGCGACCAGGCTATTTTGAGCGGGCGGTCAAGGCAGATGTGGATGCCTATGTGCTCAAGGAACGCTCCATTTCGGACCTTATGCGGACCATTGAAACGGTCTTGGCAGGGCGAAAGGAATACTCGCCAGAGTTAATGGATATTCTCCTGACACAACGCAGTCCCTTGACGGACCAGGAATGCCAGTTGCTCAAGCTGGTTGCTGACGGCTTATCCAATAAGGAAATCGCCAGTCAGCTCTACCTGTCTGACGGGACGGTCCGCAATTATATGACCTCTATCCTGTCCAAGCTGGGAGCTGAAAACCGCACGGCTGCTGTTAAGATAGCACAGGAAAAGGGTTGGTTTTAAAATGACCTATGATTGCCATCTAAGTTATCTTGAGATGGTTTTTTGATGTTGAAAATGTGTAAATGCTTGCTATTCTTGAAAGATAAGCGAAAAATGGACCGCTCAAAAAAATTACATATATTAAACCCTCTTGAAAAAGTCCTAATAATTTGCTACACTCTACTTATGAAAAGACTTTACGATGTGCAGCAGTTGCTGAAGCGATTTGGGATTATTGTCTATATGGGCAATCGTCTCTACGATATTGAAATGATGCAGATTGAGCTGAATCGGGTCTATCAAGCGGGTGTCCTAGATCGATTGGAATACCTTGAGGCAGAATTGGTCTTGCGACGGGAGCATCGTTTGGAGCTAGAGTATCAGAAAAGTAAGGAGAAATTGTGATGGAAACAGTGTGGACATTGCTTGCATTTGTTGTGATTTTAGGAGGCTGGATGGGCTTCAACTATTGGCGTTTGCGCCAGGCAGCGACGGTCATTGACAATGGCGAATTTGCTGAAAAAATCCAAGGTGGTCAGCTGATTGACCTACGCGAACCAAGTGAATTTCGTAAAAAACATATCTTGGGTGCCCGCAATATTCCTTACCAACAATTGCGCCAAAGTACTGCAGCCTTACGGAAGGACAAACCGATTTTGATCTATGAAAATGATCGTGGTCAATTGGTAACACCTGCAGCCCTGCATTTGAAAAAACAGGGATTTTCCAATATTTTCATTCTTCGCTATGGTTTAAATGGCTGGAATGGTAAAACAAAAGTTGCTAAGTAATAATAGTTTTTAGGAGTTTGGGTTAATAAATAGATAAGAGTGGTGTCAACATGAAGAAGAAGGGAAAAATTACAAAAAACTTACCGATTGTCAAACTCTTTTTACTTGCCAGTACCTTTGGCTTGTTATTGGGATTTGGTCTCTTGATTTATACTCTTGAAACAAGGGAAGATAGCAGAGCAACTGCCCAGGTTTCAAGCCCGACCAGTCCAGTGCAGTCTGCCTTGCAGTTGGCGGAAGCTGCCGTGACTAAACTGGAAGCAAGTCATTCAGAAACCAATCTCAAGGCTTCACAAACAGCCGTTGACAAGGTAGAGGACCAGGCTAAAAAAACAGCCCTCCAAGACCGTATCGACAAGGTCAAACAAGAAATGGCTAAAGAAGCAACAGCCCTCCAACAGGCAAAATTAAAGGCAGAAGCTGTAAAGGCTGAGGCGGAGAAAAAATATGCCGAGGAGAAGAAGGCGCAAGAAGACAAGTCTGAAAGCACAACCGCTTCCAGTTCGACGGAAGAACCAGCAGCTCAGACTAGTCAGGTTGTGACACCGAGTCAAACAACTGGAGCACGGACTAGTGTCAACTCTGCCAATCGGACATCGACATCGACGACAAAAGCCTCTACCGCTGCACCAAGCACTAGTAGTTCATCGACAACTACAGCACCAGCTGTACAAACGACACCGCCGGTTGAAACAGCAACCGCTCCAAGTACAGAAGTGAGCCAGCCAACCACTCCAGCAGCAGAAACGGAGGCACAGCCAGTGGCACCGACAGAACCTGTAGCTGAAGTAACACCAGAAGCACCAGTGGCAGAAACAGAGCAGCCATAGTGGATTTTAGGACTGATAATAGAAAGCAAACGATAGCTTGTAGGCTATCGTTCTTTTTTCTTTAATGAGGATATTTCCTCACTTTACTTAAATTTTTGCTATAATAGACTTTATGAGAATTGTATCTGGAAACTATGGCGGTAGACCCTTAAAAACCTTAGAAGGCAAGACAACCAGACCCACCTCGGACAAGGTGCGAGGAGCAATGTTCAATATGATTGGTCCCTATTTTGACGGCGGTAGGGTTTTGGATCTCTACGCAGGCAGTGGCGGTCTGTCTATCGAGGCTGTTTCTCGCGGCATGGAGTCAGCAGTTCTGGTCGAGCGGGATCGGCGAGCGCAAGCTATTATCCGCGACAATATCCGCATGACCAAGGAAGACAGCAAGTTTCAGCTCTTGGCTATGGAGGCCAAGCAAGCTTTGGCTCACTTGAGCGGATCCTTTGACCTGGTCTTTTTAGACCCTCCCTATGCAGCGGAAGACATTGTGGCAGACATTACCGAGCTGTGCCAGCGCCAGCTTTTGTCCCAAGAGGTCATGGTAGTCTGTGAGACGGATAAGGCGGTCTCTCTTCCGGAGGAAATAGCAGAGATGGGCATCTGGAAGGAAAAAATCTACGGAATCAGTAAGGTAACAGTATATGTCAGATAAGATTGGATTGTTCACCGGGTCTTTTGACCCCATTACCAATGGTCATCTGGACCTGATTGAGCGGGCTAGTGGTCTGTTTGATAAACTTTATGTGGGGATTTTCACCAATCCCAACAAGAAAGGCTTGCTTAGTCCAGAGCAGCGATTAGATGTTTTGGAGGACTTGTTTGCAAAGGAGGACAAGGTAGAAGCTTTTCTTGCTAAAAATGAATTGGTGGTAGATGTGGCGCATCGTCTTGGAGTGACGCATCTGGTGAGGGGGTTGCGCAATGCAACTGACCTGGAATACGAGTCTAGTTTTGATTTTTATAATCGTAGGCTAGCACCGGACTTGGAAACCGTTTATCTGATAGCTAAGCCAGAGTTAAAATTTGTTTCTTCGAGTCAAGTTCGGGAATTAGTACAGTTCGGTCAGGACATTAATCCATATGTCCCCTTGAGAGTTAGTCAGGAGTTAGATTCAAAATGAAAAATAGAAGAGTAAATCGGAAGTGGGTGCTAATCACTTCCATCGTCTTGGGAACCCTGTTGATTTGGTTTGCCATGTTTTATCCCCTTCCTTACTATATTGAGAGTCCTGGTGGGGCGATGGACGTTCGGTCTGTTCTTCAGGTCAATGGGGAAGTTGATCAGGAGGATGGCTCCTATAACTTTACCTATGTGACCGTCCAACAGGCTACAGCTATCAAACTCTTGTTTGCAGCGTTTGATGGTCACTCAGATATCCAATCCGAGCAAGAAATGACAGGTGGAGCAGATAGTGAAGAATACTATCGCATCGCACAATTTTATATGGAAACCTCTCAAAATTTGGCTAAGTATCAAGGTTTGACCTTGGCAGGGAAAGAAGTTACCATGGACTTCTTTGGTGTTTATGTCCTCGGTTTGGCAGAGGATTCGACCTTCCAAGGGATTCTAAATATTGCAGATACGGTTGTGAGTATTAATGGCAAAACCTTTGAGAGTTCAGCAGAATTGATTGACTATGTCAGCAGTTTGGAATTGGGATCAGATGTGACCGTAGGTTATGTGTCGAGCGGTATCGAACAAACAGCTGATGGACAAATCATCAAGCTGGAAAATGGAAAAAATGGGATTGGGATCTCCTTGGTGGACCATACGGAAGTGACCAGTGATGTGCCGATTGATTTCCAAACAGGAAATATCGGTGGTCCAAGTGCTGGTTTGATGTTTACCTTGTCTATCTATACGCAGTTGGCAGATCCCACCTTGCGCAGTGGCCGTGTGATTGCAGGAACAGGAACCATTGAACAGGACGGTTCCGTCGGTGATATCGGTGGAGCAGATAAAAAGGTACTTTCTGCAGCCAAGTCAGGTGCAACGGTCTTCTTTGTCCCAAATAATCCTGTTGATGAAGCTGTTTTGAAGGAAAATCCAAATGCCAAAACCAACTATGAGGAGGCCTTGAAAGTTGTTGAAGAAGAAGGTTTGCCAATCGAGCTTGTTCCAGTAACGACTGTTCAGGATGCCATTGATTATTTAGAAAAAACTAAGAGCGAGTAATCGCTCTTTTTTTGCATAGAATTGTCTGAAAATTCTCTAATTCAATGCCAAAGGCAAAGATTTATCAAATTCGTGTTATAATATAAAGGTTAAGATACTTTTGAGGAGGAAACATGAAGAAAGAAATTTCTCCAGAATTATACAATTACAATAAATTTCCAGGACCAAGCTTCGCCCGAGTGGGAGACAAGGTTGTTGCAGAGCAAATTCAATTAGACTTGGTGGAAAATTACAAGGAAGCCTTTGACCAAACTGCATTTGGGCAACGCTTCTCCCAGCTCATGCTCAAATTTGACTACATTGTGGGAGACTGGGGAAACGAGCAACTGCGGTTGAAAGGTTTTTACAAAGATGACCGCAAGGTGGCTTCCGAGCAGAAAATTGGTCGTTTGGATGATTATTTGACTGAGTTTTGCAATTTTGGTTGTGCCTATTTTATTTTAGAAAACCCAAATCCCCAAGAGTTGCCGGTCGAACTAGAAGACAAGCCAGCGCGCCGTCGACGCAATCGTTCCCGCAACCGCAATCGCCAGCAAGACTCTGCTGGCAAGCAGTCTCAAAATCAAAAGCAGCAAGGAACCAAGGGGACTAAGAAACAAGACTCCAAAAAACAAGAGCAGAAGAGACAAGAGAATAAAAAACAAGGTCAAAAAGCTACCTTTACCATCCGAAACGAAGAAAAATCCAGTCAGAGTCGCAAGAAAAAGATGGATAGAAAACCGGATCAACCACGTAAAAAAGCAGGTCAAGAACCAAAAGAAACCAAGAGAGGATTTGTCATTCGACAAAAGTAAGATCATATGAAACCATCCATTTATAGCCTAACAAGACAGGGACTAGTAGATTGGTCCTTGGAGCATGGTGAGAAAAAATTCCGTGCCACGCAAATCTGGGAATGGCTCTACCGATCCCGTGTTCAATCTTTTTCGGAAATGACCAACTTGCCCAAGTCTTTGATTGAAAAATTAGAAGAAAACTTTGTGGTCAATCCCCTCAAACAACGGATTGTTCAGGAGTCCAAGGACGGTACTATCAAATATCTGTTTGAGCTGCCAGATGGCATGTTGATTGAAACAGTTCTCATGCACCAGCACTATGGGCTTTCAGTCTGTGTGACAACCCAGGTTGGCTGTAATATCGGTTGTACCTTCTGTGCCTCTGGTTTGATTCCGAAACAACGTGACTTGACCAGCGGTGAGATCGTGGCTCAGATTATGTTGGTACAGAAATACCTGGATGAGCGTGAGAAAAACGAACGTGTCAGTCATATCGTTGTTATGGGGATCGGTGAACCATTGGATAACTATGATAATGTCATGTCTTTCTTGCGTGTAGTTAATGATGATAAGGGTTTGGGAATCGGAGCCCGTCACATCACTGTTTCCACTTCTGGTTTGGCGCCAAAAATCCGTGATTTTGCCCGCGAGGGAGTTCAGGTTAACTTGGCAGTATCCCTTCACGCACCAAATAACGATCTTCGTTCTAGCATCATGCGCATCAACCGTCGCTATCCAATCGAAGTCTTGTTTGAAGCGATTGAGGACTATATCAAGGTGACCAACCGCCGTGTGACCTTTGAATACATCATGCTCAATGAGGTCAATGATGGCGTGGAACAAGCTCAGGAATTGGCTGACTTGACCAAGAACATCCGTAAATTGTCTTATATCAACTTGATTCCCTACAATCCTGTTAGTGAGCATGACCAGTACAGCCGTTCAACCAGAGAACGGACCTTGGCTTTCTTCGATGTCTTGAAGAAAAATGGGGTTAACTGTGTCGTTCGCCAGGAACATGGTACAGATATCGATGCGGCTTGTGGTCAGTTACGTTCTAATACTCTCAAAAAAGATCGAGAAAGGGCGCGTGCTCGAATCGCCGCAGCCAAAGCCAAGGCAGGTATTCAGGCATGAGGCATCTCTTTGATGAGAGTGGACAAGTAGCCCCCTTGGGTAGAAAAATCTTGTGGTTGCTTTGTTGCCTCTACACAGGTTTTATCGTCTATCTCTGCTTTTTGCCACAAGGATTTTACCCCGGTATGCCCCGTTTTCAACTACCAGGTATCATCCAAATCGGACGGGTTTACTTGCTCTTGATTCCTTTTAACACGATAGTGAACGGCAGTCAGGCAGGTAGTTTGCAGGATTTTATTCTAGCAGTTTTGCAGAACTTTACCAACATTTTTCTGCTCTTTCCCTTGGTTTTTGCTTTTCTTTTCCTTTTTGAAAAATGGCGAGGCCTTCGAGCAGTTATACGGTACAGCTTTTTGATGAGTCTGTTTATCGAGACAAGTCAACTAGTCCTGGATCTTTTATTTGATGTTGGTAGAGTGGTTGAAATTGATGACCTCTGGACCAATACTCTGGGCGGAGTTCTAGCCTATTTTACCTATCAACTCTGGATCAAAGCCTACCAACACTGGGCCAAGTATCAGAAGCCATAAAGCAAAAACCCCTGACGGTTGCCTATCGTCAGGGGTTAATTTTATTTCCAAAAATCATCAAAAATAGTAATTGGCAGGTGGCGTTTATGGGCTGTTTTGTTCCACCATCCTTCGATAATGGTTTGGGCTTGAGGGTCGATGGTTTTGCCTTCAAGATAGTCGTCGATTTGGTTATAGGTAACACCGAGTGCGACTTCGTCAGCAAGGCCTGGTTTGTCTTCTTCCAAGTCTGCAGTCGGAACTTTGAGGTAGAGTTTTTCATCTGCCCCCAGTTCAGCTAGGAGCTGTTTTCCTTGACGTTTGTTGAGGCGGAAGAGGGGGAGAATGTCTGCACCGCCGTCGCCGTGCTTGGTAAAGAAGCCAGTGATATTTTCAGCGGCATGGTCGGTTCCGATAACCGCTCCCTTGCGTTCCCCAGCGATAGCGTATTGGGCAATCATGCGCATGCGGGCTTTAGCATTTCCCTTATTAAAATCAGACATAGTAAGCCCATTTGCATTGACTGCAGCCACCATGGCATCTGTCGATTCCTTGATGTTGATGGTTAAGCTGACATCTGGTTGAATAAAGGCTAGGGCTGCTTGGGCGTCAGACTCGTCAGCTTGCACAGCGTAAGGGAGGCGGATAGCGATAAATTGATAAGAATCGTCACCTGTTTCCGCCCGCATTTCTTCCATAGTCAGCTGAGCCAAACGACCAGCCAAGGTCGAATCTTGTCCACCAGAAATCCCCAAGACATAGGTTTTCAAAAATGGGTGTTTTTTCAGGTAGTCTTTGAGAAAGTCGATGGAGCGACGGATTTCTTCTTTGGGGTCAATATGTGACTTGACACCTAATTCTTTGATGATTGTTTCCTGTAGGGTCATAACATACCTTTCTTAGATGGATTTGGTCTGAGTTTGTTTGCGGATACGATTGATGAGGTTCATCTTATTATCCCAAACATCTTGTGCCAAGTCGACTGGATAGAGCTGTGGGTTGAGCACACGTTTGTATTCATCCCAGAGCTTATCAAATTCTTGATTGGCATAGGTTTGAATTTCCGCTAGGCTTGGAAGTTCATAGACCTGTTTTCCTTTTTCGAAAATAGGAACTAGGAGTGGACGTGCATCAAAGTTTTCGATGGTTTTATTGATGTAGGTGTAAGTTGGATGGAACATATAGATACTATCCATCTGTGTGACATCAGTGTCCGCAAAGGTGATGTAGTCCCCTTCTGATTTTCCTTTTTCTTTGGAGGTGATGCGCCAAACCTGTTTCTTACCAGGAGTGGAGACTTTTTCCGCATTAGAAGATAGCTTGATGGTATCACGCATATTTCCATCTTCATCTTCGATGGATACAATCTTGTAGACAGCGCCCAAGGCAGGTTGGTCGTAGGCGGTGATGAGTTTGGTACCAACTCCCCAGACATCAATTTTTGCCTTTTGCATTTTGAGGTTGAGGATGGTATTTTCATCGAGGTCATTAGATGCGTAAATCTTCGCATCTGTAAAACCTGCATCATCTAATTGCTGACGAACTTTCTTGGAAATATAGGCCATATCGCCTGAATCGATCCGAACCCCTTTGAAGTTAATCTTATCTCCCATTTCTTTGGCAACCTTGATGGCTGCTGGAACACCAATACGAAGCGTATCGTAGGTATCAACGAGGAAGACACAGTCATGATGGGTTTCAGCATAGGCCTTGAATGCCTTGTAGTCATCGCCATAGGCTTGGACCAAGGCGTGGGCATGGGTACCAGCGACAGGGATGCCGAAGATTTTGCCAGCTCGAACATTGGAAGTCGCAGATGCTCCACCAATAAAGGCTGCCCGTGTACCCCAGATAGCAGCATCCATTTCTTGGGCACGGCGAGTGCCAAATTCCATCAAGGGCTCATCTTCAATGACAGCCTTGATACGGCGAGCTTTTGTAGCAATCAGGGTTTGGTAGTTGACGATATTTAAGAGAGCAGTCTCAATCAACTGACATTGGGCAAGGGGTCCTTCGACTTGCAAGAGGGGTTCATTGGCATAGACCAGGTCACCTTCTAGTGCAGAGCGAACGGTTAGCTCCATCTCCAAATTTGCCAAATAATCTAAAAAGTCTTGTGGATAGCCTAGACTTTCTAGGTAGTCGATGTCGGTTTGGCTGAAACGAAGGTTATTCAGATAGTGAACAATCCGCTCTAAACCTGCAAAGACAGCATAGCCGTTTTGGAAAGGTTGTGAACGGAAGTAAACTTCAAATACAGCGTGTTTATTGTGGGTCTGTTGGTTAAAATAGACCTGCATCATGTTGATTTGATAAAGATCGGTATGCAGGGTTAAACTGTCATCTGTAAAAACTGTCATAGCTTTCTCCTTTATTCTTCCTATTATACCAAAAAAATCGAGCTAGGCTCGATTTAGAGGGTGATAGTGATGATGAGACTGGCCAAAAATAGAAAAGGTACATAAGGTAGAGATTTTGGTGTAAAAACCCAAAAGACTGCCAGTCCTAAGATAGAACTAATCTGAATAATCCAGAGGATTTCGGTCAATCCAAATAAGAGGGAGAGGCTTGCCAGATAGAGAAAGTCACCGGAACCAATATTGATTTGCCATTTTTCAGTCAGATAGGCCAAGAGTAAAAAGCCACAGAAAAGCCAGTTGAGCTGGGAGAGTACCAGAGCTATAAAAGTAAAAACGAGCCAGACAGCAAAAGGATATTCCTGATGTTTGATGTCGTAAATGGTCAAAACTAGCCCTGCTAAGATAATGATGGTTTCGATTAGGCTTAGGACTTGAAAATGGCAGAGCAGGACAACTAGACCAGCTAAGAACTCCAGTCCCAGATACCAATAAGATATCTTGGCCTTGCAGTAACGGCATTTGGATTTTGTCGAAAGTTGGGAGAGGATTGGAACTAGGTCCCAGGCTTTGAGCCGTCGCTTGCAGGCATTACAGTGACTAGAGGGGGCGATAATAGACTGTCCAGGGAAACGGTCGATGACCAATCCCAAGAAGGAGCCGATAGAAGCTCCAAGGAAAAATAGGATAATTGTCTTCATACCTATTTATTCGTAATTGGGTGAGGAAAATGTGATATTTTTTATAATTTTTTGAAGATAGAAAATATGCTATACTAAGTGTGATACATTTTATGAAAATAGAGTACATTAGGAGAGAAGATGCTTAGACCTTTACACATGGCTCATGCCTTTTTAGATGAGATATTAACAGACCAGGACCTAGCGGTCGATGCGACGATGGGAAATGGCCATGACACGCTATTTTTAGCCCAACGAGCAGGAAAAGTTGTGGCCTTTGATATTCAGGAACAAGCCCTGACCACAACGGCTGAAAAACTAGAAAAAGCTGGCTTGACCAATACCCAATTGGTTTTGACAGGACACGAAAACCTAGACCAGTATGTGGAGGAGTGCAAGGCAGCAATTTTCAATCTGGGCTATCTTCCTTCGGCGGATAAGTCAGTCATCACCCTGCCTGCAACCACCCTTCAAGCTATTGAAAAAGTTCTTGACCGACTGGTTGTTGGGGGGCGCCTAGCCATCATGGTTTACTATGGTCACGAGGGCGGAGCTCTTGAGAAGGATGCAGTCTTAGATTTTATCAGCCAGTTAGACCAGACCGTCTTTACTGCCATGCTCTATAAACCGCTCAACCAAGTCAATACCCCACCATTTTTGGTGATGGTGGAACGATTAAAATCCAGCTCAAACTAGGGCTGGATTTGTTTTTTATAATATCGGCTTAATGAACAATCTTCCCTCACCCAAGTCAATCAATTCCACCTGATTGCCATAAAAATTGCTGAGGAGTTCAGGTGTCAGGATGTCTTCTTTGGTTCCCTGTGCCAAGACCATGCCATCTTTGAGCAGGAGGACATGGGTGAAATTATCAGTGATTTCTTCGGCGTGATGGGTGACGTAGATAATGGCGGGAGCCGTTGGGAGTTGACAGATATGGTCGATGTGGTGGAGCAGGCGTTCGCGAGCCAAGAGGTCTAAGCCCACAGTAGCCTCGTCTAAAATCAAAATAGCCGGCTCTTCCATCAAACTGCGGGCAATCAGCAGGAGTTGGCGTTCACCTTGTGACAAACTAGCATAGGTCCGACCGATTAAGTGCTCAGCCTTAATGGTTTTGAGCATGTCTATGGCTTCATCCAATTCAGCTTGTCCATACTCACGGTAGAGGATGGAGGATTTGTACTTTCCAGTCAGGACAATCTGCTCAGCTGTCAAATCAATGGGAAAGCGTTCGGCAAGGAAAGAACCAACGACCCCAATCTTTGTGCGTAGGCTAGGAATATCTCCCTTGCCAAACTCCACTCCAAGCACCGTCAGGTCACCAGAGGTCTTCCAAAACTCAGCCATTAAAATACGAAGAAGGGTTGACTTTCCAGCCCCATTGAGCCCTAAAATAGCCCAACGCTCTCCTGGTTTAAATTCCCAGTTGATATCCCGTAAGAGATAGTCTCCTTGTCTTTTATAGGACAGGTTTTTCATTGATAGGACCATCTGTTTCTCCAATCTTCGTCTTTTCCTAGAATGGACCAAATTTCTGGTCCAAATTCCCATATTTTTTTGCAGATATGGTATAATAGTTTCATTATAACATTTTTTTAGGAGAAGACCATGGAAGACCCCGGTAGTCAGACCATTCATTTACAGATTTTATTATTGTTCCTATTGACCTTGCTCAATGCCTTCTTTTCAGCCTCAGAAATGGCCCTTGTCTCCCTTAATCGATCACGGGTGGAGCAAAAAGCTGCAGAAGGTGAGAAAAAATTCATTCGCTTGTTGTCAGTTTTAGAAAATCCTAACAATTTTCTATCGACCATTCAAGTTGGGATAACCTTTATTTCCATCTTGTCAGGGGCGAGTTTAGCCAATGATTTGGGAGCTATCTTTGCCCAATGGATGGGCAATTCAACCACTGCGCAAACGGCTGGTTACTGGCTGGCTTTGGCCATGTTGACATTTGTGTCTATCGTGCTAGGAGAATTATATCCCAAGCGCATTGCCATGAACATGAAGGAAAATCTGGCAGTGATATCGGCCCCGATTATCATTTTTCTAGGGAAGATTGTCAGTCCCTTCGTCTGGCTCTTGTCTGCTGCAACCAACTTGATTAGTCGCATTACTCCGATGGAATTTGATGATGCCGATGATAAGATGACGCGGGACGAGATTGAGTACATTTTGACCAAGAGTGAAGAGACTCTCGATGCCGAAGAGATTGAGATGCTTCAGGGGATTTTCTCTCTGGATGAGTTGGTGGCGCGTGAGGTTATGGTGCCACGAACAGATGCCTTTATGATTGATATTGAGGAAGAAACCAGTGTCATCATGTCTCAGATTCTCAAGCAGAATTTTTCACGGATTCCTGTTTACGATGGGGACAAGGATAATATTATCGGTTTGATTCATACCAAGAAATTGCTAGCAGAAGCCTATGCCAATGGATTTGAAAACCTTAATATTCGTCGGATCATGCAGGAACCGCTCTTCGTTCCAGAAACGATTTTTGTGGATGATTTGCTTAAATCCCTCCGCAATACGCAAAATCAGATGGCCATTTTATTGGATGAATATGGTGGAGTGGCTGGTTTGGTGACCCTAGAGGACTTGTTGGAGGAAATCGTTGGGGAAATCGATGATGAAACAGATAAGACAGAAATTTTTGTTCGTGAAATTGGAGAGCACACCTATATTGTCCAAGGGAATATGACCTTGAACGATTTCAATGAACACTTTGGTACAGAGTTAGAAAGTGATGACGTGGATACCATTGCAGGTTTCTACCTGACAGGTTTGGGGACTATCCCGACCCAGGAAGAAAAAGAAAGCTATGAGCTGGATAACAACGGTTTCCATCTTGTCATGATCAATGACAAGGTGAAAAATGGTCGTGTGACCAAATTGAAAATCTTGTTGACTCCGCTTGAAGTTGACGATGAAGAAAAAGTAAATGACTAATACTGGAAACCAGTTTCTGAAAATAGAAACTGGTTTTCTTTATTCATTCGGGTAAAAAGGATATACTGGGGAGTATCACGAATTCGGAGGAATTGGAATGCACAATTAACTGTATTTTTACATTTGTCTTTAGACGGAATGGCGGAGGTCCCAGTGGGGGCTATGGATATTGGCTACATAGCCTATAATAAAGAGATAGAAGCATTTGCCAATCGTTCGCTAGAAACTGCGACTACTATTTTATGGGGAAGTACAACCAATGAAATGATGCACCAGTATTGGCCAACCATGTTGGATAATCCAGAAGCGAGTGAGCATGAGAGTAGGCATGCAGCTTGGATTCAAGAAGTGGAAAAACTGGTTTGTTCGAATCGTCTGTAAGAGGTGACTTGGAAAAATGCTAGCTTGTTGCAGGGAGATTGTTTGGAAGAAATTCGACGGGTCAAGGAAGCAGAGGGTGGTGACATTGTCGTGTTGGGAAGTCCTCGTTTAGCTCAAACTTTATTGAAGGCTGGATTGGTGAATTGATTACGGCTGACTATTTCGCCAGTTGTGGTCGGTGGAGGCTTTGCCCTATTTGACCAAGTTACAAGCAATCTTGAACTGCTCGAAGCCGAAACTATATCAACAGGTGCCTTGGGCTGGACCTATCGAGTCTTACCTAGTGAATCTGTCCATTAGTCTAGCAGGAAGGTCTGGGTTTTCCTCATCTTTTCTTGCAAATTTTCTATAGAAGCGTTTTCATATTTATGTTATAATACTCTTAAGAAGAAAACGAGGATGGAATCATGGAAGAAGTAGATTACAGAAAAGTAACAGGTCTAGTACATTCGACTGAGAGTTTTGGCTCTGTAGATGGGCCTGGCGTGCGTTTTGTGGTCTTTATGCAAGGCTGCCACATGCGGTGTCAGTATTGCCATAACCCTGATACTTGGGATTTGGTCAATCCTGCTGCCAAGGAGCGGACGGCTGAGGATGTGCTCAATGAAGCACTTCGTTTCCGGATGTTCTGGGGCAAGGAAGGGGGCATTACTGTTTCAGGCGGTGAAGCCACTATTCAGATTGATTTCTTGATTGCACTCTTTACCCTTGCAAAAGAAAAGGGCATTCACACAACATTGGATACCTGTGCGCTGACCTTCCGTTCGACCGAGCGGTATTTGGAAAAATACAATCGCTTGATGGCGGTGACAGACTTGGTGCTCCTAGATATTAAGGAGATCAATCCTGACCAGCACCGTATTGTGACAGGTCATAGTAATAAAACCATTTTAGAGTGTGCTCGTTACCTATCGGATATTGGCAAGCCTGTTTGGATTCGCCATGTCTTGGTTCCAGGCTTGACAGACCGAGATGAGGATTTGCTTGAATTGGGTAAATTTGTTAAAACGCTAAATAATGTCGAGCGTTTTGAAGTCTTGCCTTATCACAACCTTGGAGAATTCAAGTGGCGTGAGCTGGGCAGACCCTACCCGCTCGAAGGAACAAAGCCACCGAGCAAAGAACGTGTTCTAAATGCCAAAGCCCTGATGGAGACAGAATCCTATCAAGATTATCTAAATCGAATAAAAGGATAGTAAATGTGCGTAGAGCTAGAGTAAAAAAATATCTAGGTGTTAGACAAACACTTTTAATATGTTTGTCGATTCTTGCTTTCTTGCCCCTGCTATATCTACTAAATAAAAGAGATGGACAGTCTATCAACAGTCCTTCTTTTGTGACTGTTCAGGAAATTTCTGTTAAGGATAAACGTGTCTCCGATTACTTGCGACAGATGACCTTAGAAGAAAAGGTCGGTCAGATGATTTTTGCTCGGATGCCATCTGCAGGACAAGCTGAGGCATTGGAAACCTATCATTTTGGAGGCTATATCTTATTTTCACGGGATTATGAAGGTAAGAACTTAGAACAAGTCAAGGAAGAAATTGCTTCTTATCAAGCCCAATCCAAAGTACCACTTTTGATTACCTCAGATGAGGAAGGTGGGACGGTAACGAGGATTAGTCAACTTCTGGAAACACCTTATGACGGATGATTTTGATATGCAAGGCTTGGTCCAATTTGTAGATCAAGATACAGGTGCCTTGCAGACCATTCAAGCTGGGACAGATATGGTATTGTCTTCAAGTTATGTCAGTCAAATTCCTTATATTATCGAACAAGTGCAGAATGGTACAATTACAGAGGAGCGAATTGACCAATCTGTCAAACGAATTTTGGGAATGAAATACGATCTTGGCTTAATCAAATAAATAAAGAAAAGGAAGTGCTCATGCATTTCCTTTTCATCTTTCTACTCTAAGATAAGTTTGGTTTTGATACCATCCACATCAACAAAAGCTGCGCTATTGTCTAGTCTGTGAAGGTTTAGGTTTGCGGCAATGGCACGATTCAAGGTTGCTTCAAATACTTCTGGATTGGAATAGATGACTGTATAGTAGGCAAGACCTGGCATGCCTTCTTGTCTGGTTTGCAGATTTTTTCCTCCCCATTCATTGACAGCTAGGTGGTGGTGGTAGTTACCAGAAGCCAACCAAGAGGCAGATGGAACGGTGAAATTATCTCTGACAGCTAGAACTTCTTGGTAAAATTTGCTAGAAGCAGCGCTTTCTCGGACAGATAGATGGACATGGCCCATACGACTGCCAGCAGGCATCTGATAGGCTGCGTCAGCTTTTTTCCCTAAAGCATAAATCGTTTCAGCATCCATTGGCTCAGATTTTCCAACAATTTGACCGTCAGCTCGAACATCCCATGCATCTTGTGGCAGGTCACGGTAAACTTCGATGCCATTGCCTTCGGTGTCGGCTAGGTAAATGGCTTCGCTGTAACCGTGGTCGCTGGCGCCTTGGAGGGGAATCTTATTGTCGATAAAGTGACGGAAAATGGTACCCAAGTCTTCACGGCTTGGTAGGACAATGGCCAAGTGGTAGAGGCCGTAGCTGTGGCTGACTTCGCCGTCCTGCTCTGTTTGAATCAGGCGGACAAGGGTGTTTTTTCCAACACCAAGGTCAATCTGGTTGGGGCTTTGGGAGAGAACTTGGAGCCCCAAGACTTGTTGGTAAAAGAGGCTTTGGAGTTCTAAATCGCGGACGTTGAGGGCGACATGGCCCAGTTCGAATTGGGAATTGTACATAGGAATACCTGGCTTTCTTATTCTACTCTTTTATGGTATGATTGTAGCAAATACAGTTCAAAATACAAGTAGGTATTTTTTTGAATAGTCACTATCTTTTTCTAAAGTAATGTGGCAATTCAAGGAAAAGAAGGAGAAGTTTGATGCCTGATTATCATACAAAAAATGTTTATGCCTGTCCTTACTTGGCAACGCAGACAGTCTTGTCAGGGAAATGGAATATTTTGTTATTGCATCATATTGAGGAAGGACCGATTCGGTTTAATGAATTGCATCGGCGGTTAGAAGGGATTTCCCAAGCAACCTTGACCAAGCAATTACGTCAATTAGAAGAAGACGGCTTGATTATGCGTAAGGTTTACGCCCAAGTTCCACCAAAAGTGGAATATGAACTGAGTGAGATTGGGCAGGAATTTAAGTTGGTCTTGGAGCAAATCGAAACTTTTGGGGATAAATACATCAACTTTGTCAAATCAAAAAAATCTGAATGAGCTGTTCATTCAGATTTTTGCGTTTTAGAGTTTGTCATCCTTAACTGCATCTAACCAATCGGCCGCAGCTTTGGCGGTACTTTCGAGGGCACCTTCTTTGAATGGTGATTGGAGGTTTGCGGCTTCAACCACTTGCAAGAAGGACTTGGTACCACCTAAATCACAGATGCGGATGTAGTCTTCCCAAGCATTTTCATCGTGATCTACCTGCGTACGTTTCCAGAATTGAAGGGCACAAACCTGGGCCAAGGTGTAGTCGATGTAGTAGAATGGACTAGCAAAGATATGACCTTGACGGTACCAGAAGATACCGCGGTTAAGAGCTTCTGACTCAGAATAATCACGGTCTGGCAGGTAGAGGTCTTGGAGTTTTTTCCAAGTTGCCTTACGTTCTGCTGGTGTCATTTCTGGATGTTCATAGACTTCGTGCTGGAAGTGGTCTACCAAGACACCGTAAGGCAAGAAGAGTAGGGCACTTGCCAAGTGGGTAAATTTATATTTATCGACTTGTTCCTTGAAGAAACGGTCCATCCAAGGCCAAGTCATAAATTCCATAGACATGGAGTGGATTTCACAGGTTTCATAGGTTGGCCAGACAACTTCTGGACTTTGAATCCAACGAGAACGATAAACTTGGAAGGCATGGCCTGCTTCGTGGGTCAAAACATCAATATCTCCGCTGGTTCCGTTGAAGTTAGAGAAGATGAATGGGCTCTTGAAGTCAGGAATGTATGTACAGTAGCCACCGCTGTTTTTGCCTGGTTTTGCGACCAAGTCCAAGAGTTCATGCTCAATCATGAAATCAAAGAACTCGCCCGTTTCAGCGGATAATTCACGGTACATGTTTTGGGCTTGGCTGACGATAAAGTCAGGGTCACCTTGAGGAACAGCATTTCCATCCAAGTACTCAAGGTTGAGGTCGTAGTGCTTGAGGCTTGGAACTTGCAAGCGTTTGGCTTGGCGTTGACGCAAATCTTGCACAATCGGTACGATGTGCTTGAGGATTTCTTCACGGTACACCTTGACCATGTCACGATTGTAGTCGAAACGGTTCATCTTGAGGTAGCCGTATTCCACATAGTCCTTGAAGCCAAGTTTGTGGGCGATTTCTGTGCGGACTTTTACTAATTCATCGTAAACACGGTCGAAATCAGCTTCCTTACTTTCAAAGAAGGCAGTTGTGGCAGCAGATGCAGCCTTACGGATCTCGCGGTCAGTTGATTGTCCGAATGGGCCCATTTGTGCCAGGTTGTAAGTCTGACCTTGGAAATCAATCTCTGCACCAGCAATCAATTTGCTGTACTCATCAGTCAATTCATTTTCCTTTTGGAACAAGGGAATCACATCAGATGAGAAGGTCTTGAGCTTGTTTTCTGCCTGCATGAAGAAGGTTTGAGGCAAGATGTCTGACAACTCTTCCTTGTAAGGCGTCTGGACAATGACACGGTAGTAGTTGGTGGTCAATTCTTCAAAGAGTGGCGAATATTCATTCCAAAACTTGGTTTCTTCATTGTAGAACTCATCGTTCATGTCGATAGTATGGCGGATCATCCAGAGGTTGTACTGGGTATCGACCAGGTTGAGTAATTTGGTAATAGCTGCCACAAGTGTACGAGTTGTTTCCAGGTCACTTGCTTGAGCCAACTGGTCTGTCAGGTCAGAAAATTGAGCCTTGATAGCTTCATAATCTGGACGAACATAGGTATAGTCTGAAAATTTCATATGTTTCTCCTTTTGTATTGCTACCTTCTATCTTACTCTTTTTGAAAACGTTTGGCAAATCCCGACCCGTCCATGTTCACAAGTCTTTCTATTTATGGTAAAATGTAGGAGATTATTAGAAAAATGAGGTTGTAGACATGTCTAAATTTTTAGTTTTTGGTCACCAAAATCCTGATACAGATGCCATTGCATCATCATACGGTTGGGCTCACTTGGAGCGTGAAGTATTTGGTCGTGATGCGGAAGCAGTTGCACTTGGAACGCCAAATGAAGAAACAGCTTTTGCACTTGACTATTTTGGTGTTACTGCACCGCGCGTGGTTGAGTCTGCTAAGGCAGAAGGCGTTAGCCAAGTCATCTTGACAGACCACAATGAATTCCAACAATCAATCGCAGACATCAAAGATGTAGAAGTGGCAGCTGTTATTGACCACCACCGTGTCGCAAACTTCGAAACGGCAAATCCATTGTACATGCGTTTGGAGCCAGTAGGTTCAGCATCTTCAATTGTTTACCGTGCCTTCAAAGAAAATGGTGTGACGCCTCCAAAAGAAGTGGCTGGTCTCCTCCTATCAGGTTTGATCTCAGATACCCTCTTGCTCAAATCGCCAACCACTCATGCAACAGATCCACAAGTAGCAGCTGAATTGGCTGAAATTGCTGGTGTGAACTTGGAAGAATACGGATTGGCACTTTTGAAAGCTGGTACCAACCTTGCCAGCAAATCAGCAGAAGAATTGATTGACATCGATGCGAAAACCTTTGGTTTGAATGGCAATGATGTGCGTGTGGCCCAAGTCAACACAGTGGACATTGCGGAAGTCTTGGAACGTCAAACAGAGATTGAAGCCGCTATGACAGCAGCATCAGCAGCAAATGGCTACTCTGACTTTGTCCTCATGATTACAGACATCGTTAACTCAAACTCTGAAATCCTTGCGCTCGGTAGCAACATGGACAAGGTGGAAGCAGCCTTCAACTTCAAGTTGGAAAATAACCACGCCTTCCTTGCAGGTGCCGTTTCACGTAAGAAACAAGTGGTGCCACAGTTGACTGACGCTTTCAACGCCTAATGAATTTTTCCACCGACCTCGAACCTGAAGTCGGTAGGGAGGCCTTGCCTAGCACCTTCGGGTGCTTTTTTCATTATCGTCATTTAGTTTATCTTTTATTACGTCGACGATCGAGGAAACGTCGTTTCCTTATTTCCAACTTCAAACATTCCACTGGAGTGTTTGAACTCGCCTTGCCTGATTGAAACAGTCTGGGGGACTGTTTCAAGTCAATGCCTAGAAACAAGAAAGCATTGAGTTATGCCTGCGGCTTTTGAAGCGAACTTGGTTCGCACTATCTCCAGCCTTCAAAGGTTCCCCAAACCTTTTTGTAACGAACTTTGTTCGCCCTATCTCCAACCTCCAAAGCTTCTCTGAACCTTTGGAGCGAGTACTAAAAGCAAACTAAAAGACTATAAAAGGAAAATCATGTCTTATACAGTAAATTTTAAAGAAGTCGAAACGATAGGCTTGGAAACTAGTCCAGTCGCAGAAGTCTTGGCCGGTCTGCGTGCTAATGAAGCCCGCTATTTCTGGAACAAATACAAGCAGGAGTTTGTGGTCTATACCCCAGAGGAGAAGCCTGAAATCCTACCCTTCATCGAGAAGGTCTTGGCAGACTCCTTTTGCTTTGATAGTCACTCCCCTGACTATCAAACTCCCCTACACTCCGCTCAATGTCGCTCAGCTTGAGGTAGATGGCATTCTCTGGTCCTTTGTCTTTTATGACAATGGTCTGGCTGTCAATGTCCTCTATACGCTAGAAGAAGGAGGAAAACGAGCGGTCGGTTTCAAATTATCAGACGGCATTGAAATTCCCAAAGAATTTGAAGGAAAATTCAAGTTTGCCCGCCAACGCTCCAAACTAGCTGGCGAAATTCGTGGCACCTTCTTTGTTGTCAAGGGCGAGTATTTATAGGATAGCAAATCTGAGGAGACTCAGATTTTTTTGTTTTGGTTTATATATTTTTTGGCAACATATATAGTATTTTGATATAATGAAATAAAAAAGCTGATTCAAGTAGGGAGGTAGCCATGAAAAGATTGTTTATCATCCTGTCCAATATTCTTGTCGCTTGCTTTTTATCCTGGGTTGTATCTATCTGGGCGGATACCTATGTTTCCTTCTACTATCCCAAGGTTGTGGTCCTTGATATGGAACAAAGAGCCAATTTTTCAAGCCTTGCAGAAAGTTTGCAGGAATTGGCAGATGAGACAGATAGCTTAATCGCTATGCAGCATGAGGAGGTTGGAGGAGAGGGAACAACAGAGATCTCTTATGTCCTTTTCGGAAGGGGTAGGCTACCGGAAGGCATCCGTGAAAAAGAGAAGAAAGACCTTGTCAACCCAAGTATTATGACCAATTATTTTATTTTTGGAGGCTCTTTGCGTCTCAGTCAGCTGCAGGAAAGGTTGGCAGCCATCGGTCTATCGCATATGTACTTGATACAGCCGTCTAGTATGGATGTTCTTATTCGGATTTTTGGTAACGGATTTCAGCTAATTGCCCTTCTGATATTCTTCCTGACTTTTGGAGCCCTTGTTTTGATTGGTCATATCGGTCGGTTACGAGCTTCAGGTATTCGATTGATTTCAGGTGAGAGTCGGTGGAGCATTTTTCTCAGGCCTATGAGGGAAGATGGGCGTGACCTGCTCTTTGGTTGGCTAATCGGTAGTAGCTCAGCCATCCTCTTCTTTTACCTATTTGGGCTTCCCAAGCTAGCCATCCTAACCCTTGTGTGCGGACTAGCCATCTACGGAGCTCTGCTTTTCTTGATTGCCTTGTTCTTTGCCTCCGTCTTTTCAATCGGTCTGCAAAGGGTTCATCTGATGCAACTAATCAAGGGGAGGCTTCCTGTAAAGGGAGTGATGGGCTTATTATTCTTTGGGCAAATGCTGGCGCTCCTGATTGTATCGCTCGGTGTCAGTCGGACCTTCCTTTACTCTCAAGCCTGGAGCCTGCACCATGCTGGTCAGACCATGTGGCAGCAGGAGAAAGACTTGGTCAGCTTAGGCTTTAATCGTAGCAGTTTTTCCCATGATAAGGACGAACGAAAGCAGATTGAAAGCAAGTGGTTACAACTGGCAGAAAAAGCTGTCTCTGATCAAAAAGGCCTCCTGAGTCGCCATTTCTTAGTGGATTATTGGGTGAATGCTGGTAGCAATATCTGGCAACAGGCACCGCTCTTGGATTGGCAAGATTACAGCCCTCAAGGAAATGTCCTTCTAGTCACACCCCTGTATCTAGAGCGACAAGGGATAGAATTGACTCCAGCCTTGAAAGAGAGTCTGGCACAGTTAAACAGCAGTGGCAATTTCATCCTGCTTGTGCCTGATAAACTCCGAGAGAAGGAGCAAAATCTGATTTCGGAATTTGAAGAAGCCCTGACCGACATGGTTTATATGCAAGACTCATCTCAAAAAATGAAAGCCATGCTACACTACATTGACAGCAATCAGCTGCGCTTTACTTATAATACTACCCCCTTATCCTATCAACAGTTTGTCAGGGATCCGATTTTGGTGGTCCTAACACCCCAATCAACAGGTGACCAAGCAATAGACTTCTGGTCAAATCAGCTTCAAACCTATTTCTATTTTGAAGATTTGGCCTATTTACAGGACTTGGTAGCAACTCATGGCTTAGACTACCAGATTTCGGAGATGCCTTCTGGCAACCAGATGTTTCAGGATTTTGCCAATAAATTGCAGCGGGAGGTCTGGTTTATGATGGCAAGTGCTGGTCTGGGCATTTTGACCTCTCTGCTTCTGTTTAATACCATGAATTTGCTCTATTTTGAAGAGTTTCGCAGAGAGATTTTTATCAAACGTCTAGCGGGTCTCACCTTTTTTGAGCAACACCGTAGCTACTTTTTAGCTCAGTTTTGTGTTCTCTTATTGGGAGCTGTGGGCGGTCTATTTCTCACCAAGCATGTCTTTCTCTCTTTAGCAGTGTTTGTCCTTTTCTTGGCAAATACCTCCCTGCTTTTATATAGGCAGTCTAGGAAAGAGGAGAAGAGCCTGTCAACTATTTTGAAAGGAGCCTAGTATGATTCGATTAGACAAGGTCTGCAAACGATTCGGAAAACGCCAGTTATTTACAGATGTATCCCTCCAATTAGAGGCAGGAAAAATCTATGCTCTGATTGGTGCGAGTGGAAGCGGAAAAACCACTCTGATGAACATGTTAGCGAAACTAGAAGGCTACGAAGGATCTATTTTATATCGAGGAAAAGAGCTGAGCTCCTACAAATCAACTGACTTTTTCCGCCATGAACTGGGGTATTTATTTCAACATTTTGGACTGATTGAAAGCCAGACTGTCGGAGAGAATTTGAAGCTGGGTTTGGTTGGGCAAAAACTGACCAAGGTCCAACAAGTGGAACAGCAAAGGGCGGCCTTAGAAACTGTTGGTCTTACTTATCTTGATTTGTCTGCCCCCATCTATGAGTTGTCTGGTGGTGAAGCCCAGCGGGTTGCTCTAGCCAAAATCATCCTTAAAAATCCGCCCTTTATCTTGGCAGATGAGCCAACGGCATCCGTTGACCCTGAGACGGCCAGAGCTATCATGGATCTCCTGCTCTCCCTTCGAAAGGAAAACCGCCTGATTTTGATTGCGACCCATAATCCAAGCATTTGGGAAATGGCAGATGAAGTTCTTCGAATCGAAGAATTATGAGAGGATGGAACATCATTTCTAGACAAAAAAGAAGAGATTAGCTCTCTTCTTTTTTTCGACTCTGTTCTTGGAATTGTTGCCACCAATCGTCCAACAGTGCAGGTGGCTTGGGCAAGAAATGCGCCAAGGATTCTTTCCAAATCTGGTAACGGGTGTCAATTAATTGCCGGATTAGGCGTTCCATCATGGCTTGTTCTTGCGGGCTCAGTTGTCGACCATTTTCAATGACTTGCCGGATTTTTAAAGGGGTATCAACGGTTAAATCGCTAAAGCGATGGATGCCCGCCTCGATAAATATCCCGAAAAAGAGGTCAAAGAAATGCCGTAGCTCTTCCTCAGTCAAGCTTGCTGTCCAAGTTTTGAGGGTTTGATCTGTCTGAAGGCTATTGTCTGTTAAGGCTTGTGCAGGTTTAAAATCCAAACCAATGACTTCCCAAGAAAAGGTGATATGCTGAAGGAGACCGATGGTATTGCTATAGACAATTTGGGCGTTTTCGGTCTGTTCCAACATCATACCAACGATAGAATTTTGTGGGACGATAGGGAGGAATTTTTCGGTGATGGATTGGTAACCTGCTGACTGGGTGATGGTTTTATGCAAACCCGGCGCATCAAAGGCAAGGACCTGGACAATTCTTTCTTGCAAATCAGATTGTACTAAGCTGCTTGCAAAGAGAGCCAGATTGCCACCTTTGGAATGACCCGTCACAAAAAACGTGCCCTCGACCTCTTCCATAACCTGTTGCAGATAGAGCAGAGCAGACTTCTGGGCGGGGATTTCTTCCAGATAGGTCATGTGAAAGTCTTCTTTCCAGCCGATAATGGTGTCGTCGGTTCCCCTAAAACTGACCACCGTTTGTTGACGATTGAGTGAGAAACACAGGGCCGCAAACTGCTTCTGCAAGTCCAAGCTAACCTCGTCGACAAAGGCGAAAACCTTGATATACTTAAAACGATTGGCGCTAGCCAAGACACGCAGTAATTTGAGCCTATTTTTAGTTACCATGGAAAAGGGAGGGAAACCATCTGTAAATGCTTCCTGGAAGGCTTGAGCCAGGTGGTCTAAACGAGTTCCTTTTTCACGGGAAAAAGCAGGGCTGACGAGTTGATCAAAGGGAAGATAGGAGAGTTCTGTCAGGGCTAGAAGATCTAGTTTGGTAAGGGGAATATCATAGAAGCTATCGTACTCTACCTCTTGTATATAATCGAATAAATTTGCCATGGCTGTCCTTTCTGATACTCCTTTAAGTATAGGCAAAGTCTTCAAAAATGACAAATTTGTAAGGTAATTTTGCCAGAAATAGCCTAAATGAACAAGGAAATACAGTATAATAGTAGGTAGAAAGTGAGGAGATGGTATGTATAAGATTTTACTGATTGAGGATGACCAAGTTATTCGTAGCCTCTTGGCGAAAAATTTACAAAATTGGGGCTACCAAGTAGAGGTCGTGGAGGATTTTCAAATGGTATTGGACCACATGCGGACCTTTCAACCCCACCTCTTGGTCTTGGATATTGGTCTGCCTTATTTTAATGGCTATTATTGGTGCCAGGAAATCCGCAAGTTTTCACAGCTTCCCATTCTCTTTCTATCCTCTCATGACCAGCCCATGGATATTGTGATGGCGATTAATATGGGTGGAGATGATTTCGTGACCAAGCCCTTTGATATGACGGTTCTCTTGGCTAAGATTCAAGGCTTGATAAGGAGGTCCTATGATTTTCTAGGGGACCAAAGTTTGCTCTGGTTTGGCCCAGTTTGCTTGGATTTAAAGACCATGCAGGTGGCCTATGGGGCTGACAAGGAAGAATTAACTAAGAATGAATTTCAAATCTTGAGGGTCTTGTTTGAACAGGCACCACAGATTGTGGGCCGTGATCAGTTGATGCGTCAGCTTTGGAATAGTGATATCTTTGTGGATGATAATACTTTGTCTGTCAATGTAGCCCGTCTTCGTAAGAAATTAGCAGATTTGGGCTTGGCTGATTTGATTGTGACCAAAAAAGGACTGGGCTATGGTTTGATGGAGGTGACAGATGAGGCATAGTTTTTTGACAGGTTGGTTACGTAGTCGCTGGCAATTTTTTGCTTGTTTTTTGGTCTTTTTACTGTTTATCCTCTTTCTCAGTGATCTATTTTCGGTTCAGCGTCAGTTGACTTACTATGCCACAGGGCTTTTGTTCCTGTTTGCCGTGATTATTTTAGGGATGGATGGCTTGGTGGAGTGGCGGCGCTATCGAAAGAAGATTGAAAATAGGGATTTTGCAGCGGTGTCTGCCTTGGAAACCATGCTGATGGATGACATTTCTAGTTTGGAGGACAAGCTCAACCACTTACAGGCTCAACAGGCCAAGTGGCAGGGAGATATGGAGGACTACTACACCATGTGGGCCCACCAGATGAAAATTCCCCTAGCTGCTAGTCACCTCTTGGTAGGAGAATTGCAGCAACACCCGAGTCAGGCCGCTCTGGAGAAGGAGTTGTTCAAATTGGAACACTATACTAGTTTGGTCCTCAACTATCTACGCTTGCAATCCTTCCACGAAGATTTGCAGTTGGAGCAGGTGGACTTGGAAGAGGTCGTTCGGGACTTGGTCAAGAAATATTCTCTCTTTTTTATAGAGGATAAAATCAAGCTGGACTTGGGCCAGCTGTCCCTGACACTTTCGACCGATAAGCGCTGGCTCAGTCTCTTGATTGAACAGTTTTTGTCCAATGCTGTCAAGTATAGTAAGGGGAAACAAGTTGCAATTGGGCTGGAAGGGGAGGTTTTGGTCATCACTGACACAGGGATAGGAATTGCAGAAAGTGACCTTCAGAGGGTTTTTGAACGCGGTTTTTCAGGTTACAATGGCCGCAGGACTCAACAGTCATCGGGGCTAGGCCTGTATCTAGCGAAACGATTGGCAGAAAAACTGGGCTACAAGATTGAACTGCATTCTGACTTGGGGCAAGGAACGGTGGTGAAGATTCATTTGGAACAAGCAGATCTGGTCTTTAAGTAAACTTACAAAAATGTCACCCAAATGAAAGCTAAACCGATGGATAGTAGATTTGAGACTTGGTAGAATAAGGATAGAAAAGGAGGAGAAACAATGACACTACTTGATGTACAACACGTTCAAAAAATTTACCAAACCCGCTTTCAAGCCAGTCAGGTTGAAGCCTTGAAGGACATTCATTTTACAGTTGAAAAGGGTGAATATGTCGCCATCATGGGAGAATCCGGTTCTGGAAAATCTACCTTGCTCAATATTCTTGCGACCCTGGACAAGCCGACCCGTGGTCATGTCCTACTCAATGGTGTCAATACAGAAACGATTAAGAGCAAGGAAGCAGCAGTCTTTCGTCGGGAGAAATTGGGGTTTGTATTCCAAGATTTCAACCTCTTAGATACCCTCTCTGTCAAGGACAATGTTCTCTTGCCTCTGGTTTTATCTCGTTTTCCGCTTGACCAGATGAATAAGCGTTTGATTCAAACCCTCAACAGTCTGGGCATTGCGACCTTACAAGACAAAATGCCCTACGAGATTTCGGGTGGTCAGCAGCAACGTGTTGCGGTGGCGCGTGCCATCATCACCCAGCCAGAAATCCTCTTAGCGGATGAACCAACTGGAGCCCTCGATTCCAAATCAACGGCAACCCTTCTCGATATCTTTGAAAAAATCAACCAAGAAGGGCAAACCATTTTGATGGTAACCCACTCGACAGCGGCAGCCAGTCGCGCCAAACGGGTCCTCTTTATCAAGGATGGTATCCTCTACAATCAAATCTACCGAGGTGAAAAAAACAATCAGGAGATGTACCAACTGATTTCAGATACCTTGACAGTCATGGCGAATCGAGGTGAATAGTATGCTGGGATTGACCTTTCGATTGGGCTTAACCAATCTCAAAAAGAACCGCAGACTTTATTTTCCCTATGCTTTGATGACCATTTTGTCCACAGCCATTGCCTATATATTTGCCTCGCTTGCTTTTCATCCTGATTTAGGTCAGGTCAAGGGGGCCAACGGGGTGATTCAAGTGCTGGGCTTTGGTATGATTGTAGTTATGCTGGCAGTTGCCATCATGGTCTTCTATGCTAACAGTTTTGTCATGAAGCAGCGGTCAAAAGAGTTTGGTGTCTATAGCATTCTTGGTCTGGAGAAAAAACATCTTCTCTTGATGACTTTTCTAGAAAATCTGGTATTTTCAGTCGGTACCATTCTATCTGGCTTGCTCTTGGGACTGGCTCTAGATAAACTCTTCTATGCCCTCTTGCTGAAAGCCATGCAGATGCCTGTGGTCTTGGCTTCAACCTTCCAGTTGAAAAGTCTAGTCACTGTACTGATCTATCTCTTTGGGATTTTTGCCTTGGTTAGCCTCTTTAATATTGGGAAACTGGGCTTGACCGACTCACTCAAACTAGTTCAGGGCAAGAAGCGTGGGGACAAGAAAACAGGATTCTTCTGGCTACAAACCCTCTTAGCCCTTATCCTATTGGGGGCAGGCTACGCCATTGCACAACTAGTGACCAGTCCGCTGACAGCAATTCCAAGTTTCTTTGGAGCGACTCTTCTGGTTATCTTTGGGACTTATTTGCTTTTCCAATCAGGGGTTATCAGTCTCTTAAACTGGCTAAAACACCGTCAGGCCTATTACTACAAGCCTGAGAATTTTATTTCTGTATCCAACTTGATTTTCCGCATGCGGAAAAATGCTCTGGGCCTTGCGACCATTACCGTTCTATCCAGCATGTTCTTGGTAACCATGGTTGGCGGTCTCAGTATTTACATCGGTGGCAAAGATTATATTGCCAATCAGAATCCAAATGATTATTCGATTGATGTTGGAATGCAGTCAACCGCTTCAAAAACACAAGTGGAGGAGTGGGCGGAAGCTATCTTAGAAGAGAAGGATATTCCTATTGAAAGTAAGGTGGTCTATCCTTACCAGCAAGCCTCTTTTACTGAGGTGACAAATCAGCAAGTAAGATTTTTTACGGTTGAAGATGCCGCTAGCGTAGATTTCTCTGACCTGGGTGTTGGTTTTATCCTTGACCAAGCCACCTATGAAAAGATGACTGGAGAGGCGCTCCAGTTGGTAAGTGACCAAGTAGCCATCTACAGTAAGGGAGTCCAGTATCAAGCTGGTCAAACCCTCACCTTTGATGAAAAGGAGATGGAAGTTGCCCAAGTTTTGCCTAAGAATGTGACCTTGGGTCATCTGCCTGACCATATGTCTTTCAATGTCAGTCAGTACTTAGTCATTGTGGTTCAAGATCTGACGATATTTGAAAATCAAGCTGAGAATCGCTATTATATGGGCTTTGAAAGCAGTCTATCAGAAGAAGAACAAGTAAGGAGCCAAGAGGCCTTCTTATCCGGTAGTTTTGAAAGCGAACTGTGGGTTTCCAATATCCTTCCTGATGGGACCAACACGGTCAGTCTGGCCTATCGTGCCTATGCCATGCGTGGTTTCTTCAGTTTTGCAGGTTCACTTTTCTTCATTGGCCTCTTACTTTCGCTCATCTTTTTGATGGCAGTGGTGCTGGTGATTTACTTCAAACAGATTTCAGAAGGCTATGAAGACAGAGATCGCTTCGTCATTATGACCAAGGTTGGTCTGGATGAGGATCAGACGAGACAGTCCATTCGCAAGCAATTACTGACCGTCTTTTTCCTACCTATTTTACTTGCCTTTGTCCATCTTGCTTTTGCTTATAAGATGCTATCGTCCATTCTTTTGTCTATCGGCGTGGTTAATGCAGGACTTATGTTACAGGTGACAGCAGGCATCTGTGGTGGTTATCTCCTCCTCTACCTAGTGGTCTATGCCATCACAACACGATCTTACAAACAGATTATTTCCTAAACTTGGGGCAACCCAAGTTTTTTATTTTCTTTACAAATTTTAACTATTTTGTTTTACAAACTAGCCACCTTGTGTTACACTATAGATACAAAACTAATAGGTAAAACAAACTAGTGATAGAAGACCAAGAAAATCACTTTTATTTTTATCAAACTAGTCGGTATTACAAACTAGGTGGGGAGGCAGTATGAAGTTGGATAAGAAAAGTCGGGAAAATTGGAAACTAGCAGCTGTCACGCTTGTGACGGCCATTATAACAGGCTGGGCCTTGGATTCTATTTTGATCTTAGGCATCATGTTAGCGTCAGGCTTGCTGTTTGGATTTTTCGCAGAGGAAGAGGAGGACTTATGAAAGAAACCCAGATGCTCAAGGGGGTCCTGGATGGCTGTGTATTGCAAATCATCAGCCAGAAGGAGATTTATGGTTATGAGCTGGTTCAGGAGTTGAGAAATCAGGGCTTTGAAAACATGGTCGGAGGGACAGTCTATCCCCTCCTTCAGAAGTTAGAGAAAAATAGCCTGATTCTTAGTCAGAATAAGCCCTCGCCAGATGGACCGGACAGGAAGTATTTTTATCTGACAGACCAGGGAAAGGCTTATCTAGAAGATTTTTGGAGCCAATGGACGGAATTGGTCCAAAAGGTTCAGCGATTGAAAGGAGAGTAGGATGAGCAAACAAATGGAATACCGCAAGCAGATTGAAGTGATTGAAAGCCAGCTGACTAAGGAAAACAAGGAATACATGGGCCGTATCAATGGCTACATGATGATTGCCTCTGTCTTTCACAGGCAGGAAGAAGCAGTGACTGCCCAGCTCTTATCCATTTACCAAGATGTTCTTGAAGCCCAAAAAGACGGGCTTTCGGCGGAGGATTTTCTGGGTAAAGATAGCAAGCAGATGGCGGACGACCTACTCAGCTATCTCCCTCCGATTGGTTTCGTGGAAGTTGCAAACCTGAGTGGCCTCATGCTCATCATTTACCTCGGTAGCCAATGGCTCATGGATTTTGCAGGGACAGGAACCATCTCCCTCAACTGGCTGGACTTGATCTGCGACGCGGTACTTAGCCTCCTCCTCCCAGCAGGGATTTTCCTCATCATTCGCAGTCTGATTTACCAGACCAGCAAAATCAAGGTTTGGGCAAGTTTTCTCTGCATTCCCCTTCTTTTTCTCGTGATTTGTGGACTTCGTCTCTGGGCAATGCCCAAGGAACCTGACCTAGTCTTGACTGGCTGGGGGCTTCTAGTGCCACTCACCTTACTTGGTCTCGCTCTGCTATTTTTCCAAAGGGAAAAGTTGGTCCGCTATGTCTTTTTACCGACCTACCTCTTCATGATTGTTGGCGGTGTGGTAAATATGGTCATGACCGTTCCAGTTTGGCTCAATCTGATGTTGGTCATTCTTCCAGCGATGGCCTTTTGGATTGGAACTGCGGTTTTGTTGGTGAGAAAGGAGAAGTAAGATGAACAAGCAACAGGAATATTTGAATGCTATTAGTAGCTTACAGGGGAAGTTGACCAAGGAAAACAAGGCCTATATGCGTAAGCTCCATGCTTACTTGATGTTGGCATCAGCCTTTCATGAACAGGAGGAAAGGGCGACTGAACTCTTACTTTCTATCTACCAAGATGTCTTGGATGCCCAAGCAGACGGTCAGTCAGTAGAGGATTTTTTGGGTAAAGATAGCAAGCAAATGGCGGATGAACTCTTGTCTGACCTGTCGCCTATTCGCTGGTACTATGGTCTGCGGTTAACAGGATTGATTTCCTTGGTCTATATTAGCTGGTTTTTCTTAGGTTTGTTTGGAGTGACTGGTGAAATGGTCCTAGAATGGCGGGGCTTACTGTGCGATTTGCTTCTGGCACTCATTCTACCCAGCTCTGCTTTTTTCATTCTAAAGAACCTAGTCTATGAACGGTCAAAAATCAAGTCCTATCTGCTGATGTGGACCTGGGGGCTTAGCTTTATGGGGTTAATTGTCTTGCGTTTTTGGATTAGTCGGCAGTTTTATGAGGGGATTCCCCTGCCCTTGTGGGCCAGTCTTTTGGTGATTCTAGGGATCGTAGCTGGTCTCTTCTACTATCGCAGTAAGTCAGCAATTGTAGATACCTTGATTCCAGCCTATGTCCTAACGGTTCTCAGTGGCTTTAGTCAGCTGCTGGCCAGTCAGTTTGGCTACGGACCGCAGGACTGGACAGGTTGGCTACCTCTGCTCTTTATGGTTCTTGCCTTTTTCTCAACACTTGCAGGCACATTTTTCCTATTGAAAAAGGAGAATGTGGGGTAGGAATACGATCAGGCAACTCTTTAGAGTGGTCTGATTTTTTGGTATAATGGTTGAAAGAGAGAAAAGCAACAAAGGAGCAAAACCATGACATTTGAAGAGATTTTACCAGGCTTGAAGGCCAAGAAAAAGTACGTTCGCACAGGCTGGGGCGGAGCGGAGAACTACGTCCAGCTCTTTGACACCATCGAGGTCCACGGGCAAAAGCTGGAAGCGACGCCCTATTTCCTCATCAACGTGACGGGCGAGGGTGAGGGCTTCTCTATGTGGAGCCCGACCCCTTGCGACGTCCTTGCGACCGACTGGGTAGAAGTCCATGACTAAGACAGCCCTTATCACCGGCGTTTCCAGTGGCATTGGCCTTGCACAAGCGCGGATTTTTTTGGAAAAAGGCTGGCGCGTGTACGGGATTGACCAGGCCAGCAAGCCTGATTTGGCAGGTGATTTCCACTTTCTACAGCTGGACCTGACTGGCGATTTATCACCAGTCTTTTCCTGGTGCCAGACAGTTGATGTCCTCTGTAACACTGCAGGCATTCTAGACGATTACCGCCCCCACCTAGATATTGAGGAGGATGAATTAGCACATATCTTCGCGGTGAATTTTTTTGCGGTGACCAGACTAACCCGCTCCTATCTGCGGCAAATGGTGGACAGACAGTCGGGAACGATTATCAATATGTGCTCCATTGCTTCCAATCTAGCAGGTGGAGGGGGCTCAGCCTATACCGCTTCCAAGCACGCTTTGGCAGGTTTTACCAAGCAGTTGGCACTGGACTATGCCAAGGACAAGGTCCAGGTCTTCGGCATCGCCCCTGGTGCCGTTCAGACAGGCATGACCCAGAAGGACTTTGAGCCAGGGGGATTAGCCGATTGGGTGGCCGACCAGACCCCTATCGGACGCTGGACCCAGCCCCGCGAAATCGCAGAGCTGACCTTCATGCTGGCTACTGGCAAACTCGCCTCCATGCAAGGCCAGATAATCACCATTGACGGTGGCTGGAGTTTGAAGTAGGGAGGAGTATTATGATTCTAGAGACCAATCGTCTGTTGCTCCGTCCTTGGAGTGAGGCAGACGCAGCTGACTTATTTTCTCAGGCCAGTCATCCTGAAGTTGGTCCCGCAGCGGGTTGGCCAGTTCATCAGAGTCTGGAAGAAAGTCGAGAGATTATCAAGACAGTTCTCAGCCAACCCGAAACCTATGCCCTTGTCCTCAAAGAAACAGGCCAGGTCATTGGCAGTATTGGCCTCATGATTGGCAAGCAGAGCGGGCTTGATTTGCCAGATTCAGAAGCAGAACTGGGCTACTGGCTTGGCCAGGGATTTTGGGGACAAGGCCTCATTCCAGAAGCTAGTCAAGTTTTACTGGATTACGGATTTGTCCAGTTGAGTTTAGATAAGATTTGGTGCTGTGCTTTTGTAGAAAATAGCAAGTCCCTGCGTGTCCAAGAAAAGCTGGGCTTTATTTACCAATACCTCTTGGAAGATGTACATTTCCCGCTCATTGATGAAGTCCGTACTGAAAGAGTGAGTTTATTTACGAGAGAGGAATGGTATTCTAGAAAGGAAAAACCATGACCCCAACACAACTCTGGCAAGAATTTCTTGCCATCAATCCCCAAGCTGGTCCTGAGCCGGAGGCCTGGGCCTTTGGGGCGGAAGCTGATCGACTGGCTGAATTGGTGGCTAGAGGCATCAAAACCTCAACCAGCTCTGCCCATGCCCTCTACGCAGTAGAGGGAGAAGAAATCCCGACGGCTGGTGGCTACGACATCATTCTCGATGGGCAAGGTCAGGCTGCGTGTATTATCCAGACCACCAAGGTCTATGTGACGCCCTTTTCCCAAGTGACGGAAGAACATGCTTATAAGGAGGGCGAGTTCCGTCAGGAAGCTGACTTGTCTGACATAAAAGCGAAAAGTCTGACCCACTGGCGGCAGGTCCACGAAGAACTTTTCACAATCTGGCTGGCAGAAGCAGGTCTGACCTTCTCAGAGGATATGCTGGTTGTCTGTGAAGAATTTGAATTGGTTTACCCTAAAAAGTAGGTCCTTGCTTGTTTATTTTTGTTATCTATATTATAATAATATAAAATTAAACAAGGAGGTTCCTATGGATAAGGAACGTGTCATCAATTTATTGGACCAGCTTTCTCCCATTTTGGCTGGGAAAGAGGAAACAGTCGGCAAAGAACTGACGGAGAAATTGCAGTCGGCCTTGCTTGTGACCAAGGAAGATGTGGCTAGTAAGAACGGAGTGGCTTTGGCAACTAGCTTGTCAGGCTTTGTGCAGTCCATTTCTAATGCTAGCTTGCCAGGCGCCAATCTCCGTTTTACAGACCAAGAACGCCCTGTCTGGGAGGAGTTTAAATCCCTGACGGAGCAAGCAAGAGCAGATGACCAGAGAGGTTTTCAGCTATTTCATTAAGATCATAAGGAGTTTAGGCTCCTTTTTTTTGCACTTTGTTTGTCTGCCTGCAATTTTCCAAAAAACGTAAAATTTGCTATAATGGAGAGAATAAGCAAAGAAACGAGAATGATTATGTCAAACTACGCCATTATTTTAGCTGCGGGCAAGGGTACCCGCATGAAGTCTGATTTGCCAAAGGTTTTGCACAAGGTTGCAGGTATTTCCATGCTGGAACATGTCAAACGTGCGGTTGACGCTATGTCACCTGTTAAAACAGTGACCATTGTGGGCCACAAGGCAGAATTGGTGCAGGAAGTCCTAGAGGGACAATCCGAATTTGCCCTTCAATCTGAGCAGCTGGGAACAGGGCATGCGGTGATGATGGCGGAGCCAGATCTGGCAGGTCTAGAAGGTCATACGCTTGTTATTGCAGGTGACACACCGCTGATTACAGGCGAGAGCTTGAAAAACTTGATTAACTTCCATATTAGCCACAAAAACGTTGCGACTATTTTGACAGCTCAGGCTGATAATCCCTTCGGCTACGGTCGCATTATCCGCAATGCAGACGGCGAAGTCTTGAAAATTGTTGAGCAAAAAGATGCCAATGATTTTGAAAAACAAGTCAAGGAAATCAATACTGGAACCTACCTTTTTGACAACAAGCGTCTGTTTGAAGCCCTTAAGGACATCAATACGGACAATGCCCAAGGGGAGTACTATTTGACGGATGTTATTTCCATTTTCCGTCAGGCAGGCGAAAAGGTCGGTGCCTATGTTCTTAAAGACTTTGATGAAAGTTTGGGTGTTAATGACCGTATCGCCCTTGCGACTGCAGAAGCTGTCATGCGCAAGCGAATCAATGAAAAACACATGATCAACGGAGTAACTTTTGTTAATCCAGAAGCGACTTATATTGACATCGATGTGGAAATCGGTGCAGAAGCCGTTATTGAAGCCAATGTAGTCTTGAAAGGTCAAACGGTCATCGGTGAGCGAACTGTCTTGACAAACGGAACCCGAGTACGTGATTCAAAAATCGCAGCAGATGTCGTTATCAGCAATTCAGACATTGAAGAGTCTGTTATCGAAGAAGGAGTGACTGTGGGTCCGTATGCCCATATCCGTCCAGATAGCCTTCTGAAAAAAGATGTTCACGTTGGAAACTTTGTGGAAGTCAAGGCTTCGACACTGGGTGAAGGAACCAAGTCAGGTCACTTGACCTATTTGGGTAATGCAACTATCGGCAGCAATGTCAATGTCGGTGCAGGAACGATTACTGTCAACTACGATGGTAAGAACAAATTCAAGACTACCATCGGCGACAATGCCTTTATCGGATCAAACTCGACCATTATCGCTCCTGTAACTGTTGGCGAAGCTGCATTGTTAGCAGCAGGATCCACCATTACCAAAGACATTCCAAAGGATGCCATCGGTGTCGGTCGTGGCCGTCAGGAAAATAAAGAAGGCTATGCGATCCGTTTTCCCTTCCACCCAAGCCAAAAATAGGTGATACTATGAAATTTGAAGAAAAAACCATTCAACGTACAGAAATTTTCAAAGGCCATATCTTTGATGTAGTTGTTGACGATGTCTTACTGCCAGATGGGAACACAGGCAAACGCGAACTGATTTTTCACAAGGGAGCTGTCTGTGTCCTAGCAGTCACTCCTGAAGGTAAAATGATTTTGGTCAAACAATACCGTAAGGCAATTGAACGTGCCATTTACGAGATTCCAGCAGGTAAATTGGAGTTGGGAGAAGAAGATACGCTTGAAGATGCGGCCTTGCGTGAATTGGAAGAAGAGACAGGCTATACTAGTGACAAGCTGACCTTGTTGGCAGATTTTTACTCCGCTATTGGTTTTTGTAATGAGCGCATCCGACTCTACCTAGCCGATAACTTGGTAAAAGTTGAAAACCCACGACCAATGGATGAAGACGAGGTCATCGAACTGTCTTATGTGAGTTTGGAAGAAGCCTTGGAGTTAATTGCAAATGGAGACATTTGTGATGCCAAGACCATTATGGCGGTTCAATATTTACAATTAATGAGAAAGTAGGAAATTGGCAATGGGCAAGCCCTTGTTAACAGATGACATCATTGAGCGCGCAAGGAGAGGCGAGCCAGTAACAGATAAAAAGGGATTTGGATACTATGAACCAACCCAGGACCTTTCTCGCTTTGAGGAAGAAATCGGTTTTGATTGGGAAGAGGAGGATTACCAGGGCTATAAGGAAGGGGAAACCGTCCGTATCCCCGTAGATGCTTCTATCGTCAAGAGTCGTCGAATCGAAACTGTCAAAAGGGAGGAATTTCGAAGCAAGGTCAATCGAATTCTCCTAATAGTCATCTTGCTTTTGGTCCTCTTGATCATTGCTGTTTTCTATCTATAAAGGAGAATGAGATGAAATTCGGAATTATTGCAGCCATGCCTCAGGAATTGGCTATTTTAGTTGATAACTTGGTGGATAGTCAGGAAGTGGAGGTTTTGGGGCGGACCTATTTTCAAGGTCGATTGGGTCAGCATGAAGTTGTTTTAGTCCAATCTGGTGTTGGCAAGGTCATGTCTGCTATGTCTGTTGCGATTTTGGCTGAGAAATTTGCAGTGGATGTCATTGTCAATACGGGCTCTGCGGGCGCAGTTGCTGAGGGCATCGCAATCGGGGATGTGGTAGTAGCGGATCGATTGGTTTACCATGATGTCGATTTGACTGCCTTTGGTTACCCACATGGTCAAATGTCAGGTCAAGACTTGTATTTCCCAGCAGATAGCAGCTTGCTAGAAAAATTAGCAGCTGTATTGAAAGAGCAGGAACAGGTTAGTCATATCGGCTTGATTGCGACTGGGGATAGTTTTATCGCAGGTCAGGACAAGATTGCAGCTATTCGTTCTCACTTTCCAGACGTCTTAGCAGTTGAGATGGAAGGAGCGGCCATTGCCCAAGCGGCAGTTAATGCAGGCAAACCCTTCTTGGTCATTCGGGCCATGAGTGATACTGCCCAAGGCGATGCCAATATCACTTTTGATGAATTTATCATCCAAGCAGGCGAACGTTCTGCGCAGACCTTGATGGCATTTTTAGAACAAGCATAAAACCCAGCCGTATGGCTGGGTTTTCATTTTTTAAAAGGTATAATCTTTGATAATTTCAATGCTTTGAATGGTTACTTCAGAGGTTGGTTTGTCATTGTCGTTGGTTTCTACCGCAGCAATCTTATCAACAACATCCATGCCTTCAATTACCTGACCAAAAACAGTATAGCCACCATCTAGGCTTGGATTACCGCCATTCTTGTAGGCTTCGATAATCTTGCCAGGGTACTTGCTTGTGGATAATTGGCTAGAGGCATCTGTTGTGTTTTGGTTGATGAAGAACTGGCTACCATTGGTATTGGCTCCTGCATTAGCCATGGCAAGGGCGCCACGGATATTGTAGAGGAAGGCGGAGATTTCATTTTTAAAGCCATTGCCAGCGTCGATACTGTCATCTTTGTCAGCCCAAATAGACTCCCCGCCTGTACCGTCACCCTGAGGGTCTCCTGTTTGAATCATAAATCCTTCGATGACCCGGTGGAAAATAATTCCATCATAGTAGCCTTCTTTGGCATGGGTTAAAAAGTTTTCCACAGCCAATGGGGCTTGCTCAGGAAAGAGTTTGATGGTAATATCACCCTGAGAGGTTTTTAATTTGACAGCCGCTTCATTTTCAGCGATGTCTGTGGACAGCTGTGGGAAAACAGCATTTGGATTGTTGATTGCATAAGCCAGGTCTTTAGCATATTGGGCAGAAGCGCTGGTATCGGTGCTTGTGCTAGAAGCAGTTGAGCTGCTAGAATCGGTTGAAGTCGTTTGATTGGCAGTAGATGTGCACGCTGTTAAAAAAATAGCGGAAGCCAAGGCCAATATCACATATTTTTTCATGGAAAATCCTTTCTAGAAAACGTAAAAATTACCTCATTTTACCATGATTCAGTAGAATTTTCAATTTTCTGCTGAAAGACTGGATGAGAATGGATTTTTGTGCAAAATTTGATATACTATTATTAAAAAAGGAGGAGCCTAAAATGCAAGATTTGGTCCATAGCTCAGGCTTGTTTATGTTTTTCTTCTATGCAATAGCGACACTTATACTGGGAACGGTTTGTTTTCAGATTGTCAAAAATTTGACTGAATGGTTGCGGAATAACCAGGCTCCCAAAGAGACTTGTAGGGCTAGGTTGGTTGCCAAACGAACCCATGTTTTTGGTAACGAAGTAGCACGAACCAATTATTATGTAACGTTTGAATGGGAGGGCAAACGGCAGGAATTTCGTGTACGTTCAGACCAGTATGCCCTCTTAGCAGAAGGAGATGTGGGCAGCCTGCATTTTCAAGGCACCCGTTTTCTAGGTTTTGACAGGGGATAGTATTTTTTTCTATTGAAAATGTACAAAATAGTGTATAATAGCAGGAGTTTGCCAGCCCAATTAGATGAAGCAGTTGAACCCATCAGGCTGAGCTATATAGGAGAAGTTTGAAAAATGTCTATTGAAAAACGTATTGAAGAAATGTACAAAGACCATGAGGTCAAACCCTATATTTCCCCTGAACGTGACTTGGCAGCCTGGCTTTTGGAGGCAAAGCCTGTTCCCAAACGCAATATGATTCGGCTAGAAGAAGGCTTGCTGGCGGGGGACATTATCCTCCTCTGGCGTGTCAATTTTGGCACTTTTACAACTACGACGCCCTATTCCAAGTATTTTGAGTACATGTATGGTATCAACGGTCCTGCCCACATGGAAAAGTTGTTGGCGGATGGCTATGTTTATTTAGAGTCAGCCTTTGATTCGCTGGACCACATCACATCCACTGCCAAGAAGAATATCCTCAAAGCAGAAGGTGTGACCGGTCTTTCCAAGATGAAGGCGGCCGACCTCGACACTGCCCTCAAGGACCACTTGACAGAAGAAAAACTAGCTCCTTACTTTGCTGTCCGCGGCTATGCCCTGACGGAAAAAGGCAGAGCTGCTCTGGATAATCACCCAGAAGTCATTGACAAACACCCAAAGAAGAAGATGTAGATTGGCAAAGCCAATCTCTTTTTTTTATCTATGAAAATCTATCTAAATTATGATAAAATAAGGAGATTGAGAAAGTTGAGGAAGATATGGCAAAGTCAAGTAAAAAAGGAAAGGCGACCCGCAGGCCGACCAAGGCTGAGCAGGCGCAGAGACAGACAGTCCAGAATTTTGTAGTTCGTGGTCTGTTCCTGTTTCTACTCATTTTTACCATGCTGCGCTTGGGTGCAGTTGGTGTCACACTTTATAATATAACTCGTATCTTGATTGGTAGTTTGGCCTACCTCGGTTTAATTGCGGCATTTATCATTGCATTTGTAGGACCGAAAATCAAGGAGAGGGAAGGAACTCGCTTGGGAATCGGGTTTATCATTATGGGATTCTTATTGGCTTATCAGGCTTATTTTGATCAAGTCTATACAGGACGAGATCTATTTGGACATACCTTAGAGTTGGCCTTTAAGGACCTTTTTGGTTTGAAAGTGACGGAATTTCTAGGCGGAGGCTTAATCGGGGGGACTCTCTACCTGCCGGTTTCCTTTCTTTTTGCCAATATCGGGACATTTTTAATTGCAGGATTGTTGGTTCTGTTTGGCCTCTTTTTCATCAGTCCCTGGTCTGTCTATGATGTCGGAGAGTTTCTTGGACTTGCTGGACAGCGCATGAGTCAGGCAAGTCAGGAGAGGGCAGAAAAAAGAGTCCTTCGGGCAGTTCAAAAAGAGGAAAAACGTGCGGAAAAAGCTGCGCAGCAAGCAGCCTTAGAAGCTGAACGAGCGGCTCTTAGGTTAGAACAAGAGACGAAAGAGAGAGAGGCGGACGCCCTTCTCTATCCACATGTGGACCTTGAAACGGGGGAGATTTTAGAAGAAGTTCCCCAAGTTCCAATTATCTCAGGATATGACAGTCAAGAGGAAGAGGAATTTCCAGTCCTATTGGTTGAAGATGAGGAAGATCTTCCTACTCAGCAACAAGTTGTATCTGACGATGATGGACAGGACATCCAGATTGATTTTCAACCAAAGAAAAATCTGGCTTATAAGCTACCGTCCATTGATTTGTTTGCACCTATTAAGGCCAAAAGTCAAGCAAATGAGAAAAAGATTGTTCGTCAAAATATCAAGGTCTTGGAAGAAACCTTTGCTAGCTTTGGGATTAAAGTAGCAGTTGAACGGGCTGAGATTGGTCCGTCCGTTACCAAGTACGAAGTCAAACCAGCAGTCGGAGTTCGCGTTAACCGTATTTCCAATCTAGCTGACGATTTGGCCCTGGCCCTTGCTGCCAAAGATGTCCGTATTGAAGCACCGATTCCAGGTAAATCTTTGGTCGGAATCGAAGTTCCTAACTCAGAAGTCGCCATGGTACCCTTCCGAGAACTCTGGGAGCAATCCAAGACGGATGCCAACAAACTCTTGGAGATTCCACTTGGAAAAGCAGTCAATGGCTCTGTTCGCTCCTTTAACTTGGCGCGCATGCCTCACTTGCTCGTAGCAGGCTCAACTGGTTCAGGTAAGTCTGTTGCAGTCAATGGGATTATCTCTTCCATCCTGATGAAGGCTGGACCAGACCAAGTCAAGTTCATGATGATTGACCCCAAAATGGTCGAATTGTCAGTCTATAACGATATCCCTCACCTATTGATCCCTGTTGTGACCAATCCCCGCAAGGCAGCTCGTGCCCTTCAAAAAGTCGTGGACGAGATGGAGAAACGCTATGAGCTTTTTAGCCATCTTGGGGTACGAAACTTGGAAGGTTACAATACCAAGGTAGAAGAGTTTAACTCCCGTTCAAATGAAAAGCAGATTCCCCTGCCCTTGATTGTCGTGATTGTGGACGAGTTGGCCGACCTGATGATGGTAGCCAGCAAGGAAGTGGAAGATGCCATTATTCGCTTGGGACAGAAGGCTCGTGCAGCAGGTATCCACATGATTCTTGCTACCCAACGTCCATCCGTTGATGTTATCTCTGGTCTGATTAAGGCCAATGTGCCGTCGCGGATTGCCTTTGCGGTATCGAGCGGTACAGATAGTCGGACCATCTTAGATGAAAATGGTGCAGAAAAACTCTTGGGACGAGGGGACATGCTCTTCAAACCCATCGATGAAAACCACCCAGTCCGTCTGCAAGGTTCCTTTATTTCAGATGATGATGTAGAAGCCATTGTGAGCTTTATAAAAGAGCAAGCTGAGGCGGACTATGATGAGACATTTGACCCTGGTGAAGTGGCAGAAGGCGATAGTGATACAGGTTTTGGTGATGCTGGAGGAGATCCACTTTTCAACGAAGCACGGGCTTTGGTTGTCGAAACGCAAAAAGCTAGCGCATCCATGATCCAACGCCGATTATCTGTCGGCTTTAACCGAGCAACCAGACTCATGGAAGAATTGGAAGCAGCAGGGGTTATTGGTCCAGCAGAAGGAACCAAGCCTAGAAAGGTATTGGAGACACAGTAATGAAATTTGAAGCAGTCCATCATATTGCCATCATCGGCAGTAATTATGAACAAACAAGAGAATTTTATGTCGATAAATTGGGCTTTGAACAGTTGGATGAACACATCCGGCCAGAAAAAAATGACATTCTTTTCAATGTCAAAAAGGGCAATATAATCTTAGAAATTTTCATCAAACCGGATGCTCCGCTGAGACCAGCCATGCCCCATCCTGAGCATACAGGTCTACGCCATCTAGCCTTCCAGGTTGCAGATGTGGAAGCTTGTCTGGAAGAGTTTGACCGTTTGGACATCCGACATGAAGTCCTGCGAACAGACGATTTTGATGGGAAGAAGATGGCCTTCTTCTTTGATCCAGATGGTCTACCGCTCGAAATTCATGAATAAAAAAGAAGTGGGAGTAAGGCGCAGATGCGATAGCTCCCAACTTCCATCATGATGTTGTTGAAGAAATTGATTTTGTCTTTGTAGACCAGCCTCTTGCCAATTATCAGCCTGCTATTTCAGGGTGAACAAGGTGATGACAAGAGCTAGGTAGAAGAGGAAGGTCAAAATGAAACCAGATCGCCAGAAAAATTTGAAAAAGCGACGGTAGGAAAAGGTTCGTTTTTTAAACAGAAAGAAGCTAGCAATCCCAATAGCTAAGAGTCCCAAGAGGAGGACCAAATGGGGAAGTAAGCTGTGGTAAAATATCCGATCTGAAATGATGTAGGATTCGATGAAATAGAGTGGGAAGGCAATGTCTGCAAAGTTCCAACCCTTCTTTTCCAAGCCGAATAGTTTGACAGCTATGATGGAAGCTGTTAGTGTAAGAATTAAGAAAAGAATCGAAGCAATTTTTAGAATAATCATAGCTTCATTCTATAAAAAAATGAGGTAAATGTAAACCAGTTTCTAATAGAATGAAGAAGCTAGGAGAAAGAAGATGAAAAAAGTTATCGGAATTGGAATAGCCGTCCTTACCCTGGGCCTAGTTCTTGCTTATGTACTGATACGCCCCTTTGCAGCGACACGAGATCAATCTGCTTTAGACCATGAATGGTATGCTGAAGTTGTGACAGACTTTCAAGAAGTCAATGTAGGGGAAATCACAACCTTCTTGGCAGATGATGAAGAATTTGTCCTTTATGCGGGACGTTCAAGTTGCCTCTATTGTCACCAGTTTTTAAAGACCTATTCTGCAAGTCCAAAAAGTTTGCGGCCAAAGATTTATTTTTTAGATACCGAGGACCGGGAGGATAAGGATATCCAAGCCTTTCGACAACAATTTACCATCAAAACAGTTCCTTACATGGCTTATTTCTCAGATGGACAGGAAATTGACCGACTGGAGAAGGGCTCAAAAACCAGCCTGGAGGAAATGAAAACTTTCTTTCGTATGGTTCGCTCTGCACGAGCAGAAAAATAAGAAAAAGTGAGCATGAATGCTTGCTTTTTTTTGAATTTAGTGTATAATGAGGAGGTATGTGCAAAACACATATTTGTGGGAGGTAAAAATCTGTAATTACCGCCAAAACCACAATAGGAGGATTTTATATCATGGCTAAAAAAGTCGAAAAACTCGTAAAACTTCAAATTCCTGCAGGTAAAGCTACTCCAGCTCCACCAGTCGGACCAGCACTCGGTCAAGCAGGTATCAACATCATGGGATTCACAAAAGAGTTCAACGCTCGTACAGCTGACCAAGCTGGTTTGATCATCCCAGTCGTTATCTCTGTGTATGAAGATAAATCATTCACTTTCGTGACTAAAACACCACCAGCTGCTGTTCTTTTGAAAAAAGCTGCAGGTGTTGAAAAAGGTTCAGGTACACCAAACAAAACTAAAGTTGCAACAGTTACTCGTGCACAAGTACAAGAAATTGCTGAAACTAAAATGCCTGACTTGAACGCTGCATCTCTTGAAGCTGCAATGCGTATGATCGAAGGTACTGCTCGTTCTATGGGATTCACTGTTACTGACTAAGTAGCACCCAAGATTATCTGATTACAAGGAGACATATAACATGGCTAAAAAAAGCAAAAACTTGCGTGCTGCTCTTGAAAAAATCGACAGCACAAAACTTTACAGCGTAGAAGAAGCTGTTGCTCTTGCAAAAGAAACAAACTTCGCTAAATTTGACGCATCAGTTGAAGTTGCTTACAACTTGAACATCGACGTACGTAAAGCTGATCAACAAATCCGTGGTGCAATGGTATTGCCAAACGGTACTGGTAAAACTTCACGCGTTCTTGTTTTCGCACGTGGTGCTAAAGCAGAAGAAGCAAAAGCTGCTGGTGCAGACTTTGTTGGTGAAGACGACCTCGTTGCTAAAATCAACGGTGGTTGGTTGGACTTCGACGTTGTTATCGCAACTCCAGATATGATGGCAGTTGTTGGACGTCTTGGTCGCGTACTTGGTCCACGTAACTTGATGCCAAACCCTAAAACTGGTACAGTAACAATGGATGTTGCTAAAGCAGTTGAAGAGTCTAAAGGTGGTAAAATCACTTACCGTGCTGACAAAGCAGGTATCGTACAAGCTCTTATCGGTAAAGTATCATTTGACGCTGACAAACTCGTTGAAAACTTCAAAGCTTTCCACGATGTAATGGCTAAAGCTAAACCAGCTACAGCTAAAGGTACTTACATGACTTCAGTATCTATCACTACAACACAAGGTGTTGGTATCAAAGTTGATCCTAACTCACTTTAATCAATAGAAAGATTGTCTTAGGGCAATCTTTTTTTGCTAGGTGGCTTCTTGACAAAAGAGTCGGTTCTCACTATACTAAAAGAAATTTAGAAAGAGGAAACCGAAGATGAAACCAGTTGAAAAAACGGAATTTTATGATTACCTAGCAGCCGTTTATAATTTGCCAACAGGCTCTATTTCAGAAGCCCTGCGTGAAAAAATGCTGGAAGTCGCAGGTCGGCTAGATAGGGAAGAAAATCTCTACATACTTGCTGGATATCTTAACCGCTTTGTCAATGCAGAGCTGACAGCTCTGACTTGCCGAGCGCCTAAGGAATTGGTGCAACTAGCCCATTACCTTCAAGAGGTTCAAAACCATTATCGCTATGCCAGTCTTTTTCCAGGAAAGGTAAAATAGGAGAAAACATGACAGAATATACAAAACCACTCGTTTGGAAGTGGGAAGATGAAAATGACAACCGATCTGGCAACCGTCCAACAGCAGGTAGGCGTTTTGAACAAGTCTTACCCAAAGGAGACAAGCCCTTCCAAGTTTATTCTTTAGGAACGCCGAATGGAATTAAAGTTGCTATTATGTTGGAGGAGTTGAAAGAGTTGGGTATTTCGGAAGCTGATTATGACCTCTTTCTTATCAATATCGGTCAAGGAGATCAATTTGGCTCTGATTTTGTAAGCATCAATCCAAACTCTAAGATTCCTGCGCTTGTAGATTATTCTGAAAAAGAACCCGTTCGTGTTTTTGAATCAGCCAATATTCTCCTATATTTAGCAGAAAAATTTGATGCATTGATGCCGAAAGCTTGGGCGGAGCGGACAGAGGTCTTTAATTGGCTCTTCTGGCAAACTGGCGCCGCTCCATTTGTTGGTGGAGGATTTGGACATTTCTTCCATTATGCTCCGACAGCGCAAGAATATCCGATTAATCGCTATACAATGGAGACCAAGCGTCAGCTGGATCTCTTGGATCAACTATTGGCGACAAGAGAATATGTAGCTGGAAATACCTATACCATCGCAGATATTGCTATCTGGTCTTGGTATGGTCGCTTGGCACAAGGAGCCTTGTATCCAGGTTCTGCAGAGTTTCTGGATGTCGCTTCCTACCGTCACCTGACAGCTTGGGTGGAAAAGATTGCTCAAAGACCTGGGGTCCAACGGGGCCTAACAGCCAGCTATCAGGCAATCGAAGAAGTCTAGCCATCTAAGATTATCCGTCAGAGTAAGACTTGAAAATAACAAAAAGAACAAAGGCTTACTGAAAGTTTTTAGGAACCAGAAGCTTTTTGTTATAAATTGAGACATAATAAAAATACTTTTATAAGGTCAGCCTTCTGTCATCAACAGGGAACCAACGGATAAAAGTATTTTTCAGTTGCATTATTGGAAAGTATAGTGTTTTATAACAGTATGTGAGCTGGTGAGAACAGGTTAAGGAATAGATAAAAGTCTGAACTACAGAAGTCTTATAAGATGAATAAAAAAATGAGTAATATATTGTCTAATTAATGCAAATAATAAGGGCTCCTATTTTAGTTTATCAGAAATAGGAGTCTTCTTAGTATGTTGTTTTTTGAGAATATCCTAGTTTTTAGGCTTCCTTTACTTTTTCTTGAATAAAGTCTTTTAGACCAGGATATTTGTTTAGGTCGAATTTGCGAGTAAAGAAGTGTCCAAGTGCAATTCCTTGCTCGATTTGTGCCTTGTCATGGTCTGAATCTGTCCATTCGTACGGATGACCATCCCACCAGTTGACATATCGAAGATTACCTTGAAATTCATTAGGAATATCATTTACAGCTGGTTGGTGGTAGATGGTATCTAAGAGACCGGCTTTTTTGAGTGTCATCCCAAAGTAATATTCATCTGAGCAGAAAGTATGATGAAAATGTCTATTGATAAAATCTCTTTCAGAAAGAATTGCTGTCAGGACACGATGGTTGATTGATTTCCATTGTGAATAACCATCAAATCCCATTTCCTTACGTTTTCCATGCAAGCGATCGACACGAAGGATTGTTTGCAATTTGCTTTCAATAATTTGATAAGCACGTAAGATTTTTCGAGGAAAAGGGGATAGGTTTCGTGGCGTAATTTTTCTAAAAAAGTGATAATGTTCAACAACTCTATAAAGTTTAAGATCCTCTGCTTGTTTTTCATTGAAGCGTGTAACAAAGGTTTTATCTGCATGTTTCTGGAAAAAGTTGTGGATATAGTCTTGAGAACGAAGTGGTAGATCTGCTCCAGAAAGTAAATGATAGAAAGCGTACTCTTCATTGTCGCTTGCTGTTTGGTAAAGTAGGAGTTCACACTCAACAAGGGAAAAATGCCCCCAATAAACAGCCATTCGCGGAGTAAAATAAATCTTAGAATTCTGAGCAGAATTTTTGATAAGTGTGATGGTTTCATCTGATAATGCAGAACGCTTATCGATATGAATATAAATATCATTTCGTGGGTCATCTAGGAGTGACACTTGAAACGCAAGTTGTTCGAATTTATCATAGGCAATTATAAGATAAGCGTGTTTTTTCATCGTTCGTCCTTTTCAGTTTCAATCGTAGTATTCTTCTTATTCTACATTAATTGTTTAAGTTTTACAAGTTTTGAAAAATGTAATAGACACCATACTTTGTGTAGTCACATTTTCTTTTTTCTTGAAGAGATTTAGCTATATAAAATGAGAAATTTGTGGTAGAATAGTAGGGATAAAATAGAGGGGTGAGAAGATGAAACCAAAATATGAACGCATTTTGATCAAACTGTCTGGAGAGGCACTTGCTGGTGAACGTGGAGTCGGTATCGATATCAAGACAGTTCAGGAAATGGCAAGAGAAATCCAAGAAGTAGCGGATTCGGGTGTGCAAATCGCTTTGGTAATCGGTGGTGGTAACCTATGGCGCGGTGAGCCTGCTGCAGAAGCTGGTATGGATCGTGTGCAGGCAGACTACACAGGGATGCTTGGAACCGTCATGAACGCGCTCGTTATGGCAGATTCCCTCAAGCAGCTAGGTGTAGATACCCGTGTGCAAACTGCGATTGCTATGCAGTCTGTTGCTGAACCATACATCCGTGGACGTGCCCTTCGTCACCTTGAAAAAGGTCGTATTGTTATTTTCGGAGCAGGAATTGGTTCGCCTTATTTCTCAACGGATACAACAGCAGCCCTTCGTGCAGCCGAAATTGAAGCGGATGCCATTTTGATGGCTAAAAATGGTGTGGATGGTGTTTATAATGCTGATCCGAAGAAAGATGCCAATGCAGTTAAATTCAATGAATTGACCCACCGTGAAGTGATTAGCCGTGGCTTGAAAATCATGGATGCGACTGCTTCAACCTTGTCAATGGACAATGACATCGACTTGGTGGTGTTCAATATGAATGAACCTGGTAATATCAAACGAGTTGTATTTGGTGAACAAATTGGTACAACTGTCTCAAACTCATCTGTCGAAAACTAAACTACAAAAAAATTTATAAAGAAGGAAGTATTATGTCGAAAGAAATTATTGCGAAAGCCCAAGAGCGTATGAACCAGTCTCATCAAAGTTTGGCGCGTGAGTTCAGCCACATCCGTGCAGGTCGTGCCAATGCTAGTTTGTTGGACCGTATCTCGGTAGAATACTACGGGGCACCAACTCCCTTGAACCAATTGGCGGGGATTACTGTTCCTGAAGCGCGTGTTCTCTTGATTACACCATTTGACAAGTCAATCTTGAAAGATATCGAACGTGCCTTGAATGCTTCAGACCTTGGTTTGACACCACAGTCTGATGGTACGGTGATCCGCTTGGTTATCCCTGCATTGACAGAGGAAACACGTAAGAACTTGGCAAAAGATGTGAAAAAAGTTGGTGAAAACGCTAAGGTTGCTATCCGTAATATCCGTCGTGATGCTATGGATGAAGCGAAAAAAGCTGAAAAAGCCAAGGAAATCACTGAAGATGATTTGAAGACGCTTGAAAAAGATATTCAAAAAGTGACGGATGATGCCATCAAGACAATTGATAAAATGACTGCTGACAAGGAAAAAGAATTGTTAGAAGTGTAATACGCATGGAGGGGGGCGCAGATTCTGTCCTCCCTTTTTCAACATATTATAGAAAGAAGAGTGACATGACCAGTTTACTTGCAACTGTCGTGACCGGCATGGTTATCGACGAAAATGACCAATTTTATTTTGTTCAAAAAGAAGGACAAACCCTGGCCCTAGCCAAGGAAGAAGGCCCTCATCAAATCGGGGAATCCGTCAAGGGATTTGTCTATCCAGATATGAAACAACGTCTGCGGATGACCACCAAGGAAGTCAGCGCTAGCTTGACCAGCTTTGGTTGGGGTAGGGTAACGGAAGTTCGAAAGGACCTGGGTGTTTTCTTGGATACGGGTCTACCGGATAAGGAAGTTGTGGTGTCTTTGGATATCCTGCCTGAAATCAAGGAATTGTGGCCTAAAAAAGGGGATCAACTTTATGTTCGCTATCAGGTGGATAAAAAAGATAGACTGTGGGCTTTACCAGCTTTTCAAGAGGATTTTCAAAAGATGGCTGGCCCTGCTTATGACAATATGCAGAACCAAACCCTACGTGCCATTGTTTACCGTTTGAAGATGACGGGGACCTTTGTCTATCTGCCAGATAACAATATGTTGGGCTTTATTCATCCCAATGAACGCTACTCTGAACCGCGTTTGGGTCAGGAATTGGAAGTGCGGGTGATTGGCTATAGAGCGGTCGATCGGACGCTGAACTTATCCTTGAAACCACGCTCATTTGAGATGTTAGAAAATGATGCCCAGATGATTTTGACCTATCTGGAGAGCAATGGAGGCTTTATGACCTTGAACGACAAGTCTTCTCCGGAAGATATCAAAGCTACCTTTGGGATTTCCAAGGGGCAATTTAAGAAAGCTCTCGGTGGGTTGATGAAGGCTGGAAAAATCAAGCAAGATGCATTTGGAACGGAGACTATATAAGGAGGGACTATGTTAGTTTATATTGCTGGTGCGGGTGCTATGGGCTGTCGCTTTGGTTACCAATTGTCCAAAACGGAGAATGAAGTAATCCTGCTGGATAATTGGCCGGCTCATATCGAGGCAATTCGACAGGATGGCTTATTGATTACTGGTGATGTAGAAGATCGGGTACAGCTACCGATTATGCTGCCGACTGAGGCGACACGACAGGCAGATTTGATTATTCTTTTGACAAAGGCGGATCAGTTACCGAAAATGCTACAGGATATCAAGCCAATCATTGGCAAGGAAACCAAGGTTCTCAGTCTCTTGAATGGCTTGGGGCATGCGACAACAATGCGCCGTTTTGTGCCGGAAGAAAATATCATGGTGGGTGTGACTATTTGGTTGGCTGGTTTGAAAGGGCCAGGGCATGCCCATCTAGAGGGAACTGGTTCTATCTCCTTGCAAGACCTAGCTGGTCAGGTGGCAGCAGTGGCTCCGATCGTGGAAATGTTCAATCAGGCAGGTCTCAATGCGCAGTATGATGAGAATGTGATTCAGGCCATTTGGCAGAAGGCATGTGTCAATGGGACCATGAATCCTACCTGTACGATTTTGGATTGTACGATCGGTGAACTGTTTGGAACGGAATCTGGCTTGAATCTGGTGCAAGGTATCTTTAAAGAATTTATCGCTGTTGCCAAGGCAGAAGTTGGCAACATTGATGAAGAAGGCATTTGGAAGTATATAATGGATGCGTCTAAAAAAGCAGCAAGTCACTATCCTTCGATGCACCAGGATTTGGTTCAACATGGTCGCAAAACGGAAATTGATTTCTTGAATGGAGCAGTCGTCTTCAAAGGCAAAAGGGTGGGCATTCCAACTCCTTATTGTCAAATGGTGACGGATATGATCCATACCAAAGAAAGTATCTTAGGCTTGCGTTAGGATGGAGGGAGATTGAAAATGAAAAAGTTCATTCTGTTGGCTTGTGTTTTCTTGTTATCAATTTTCTCTCCATCTGTCAGGGCAGATGAACTGCTGGATTTGACAAGGGCGGCAGGCTATGAAGTGAGCGATATCAACCGTCCTAAGTCAAGCATTGTCATTGATGCCCATACAGGAACCATTGTCTGGCAGGATAATGTGGATGAGGTCCGCGATCCAGCCAGCATGAGTAAGGTCTTGACCTTATACATGACCTATCAGGCAATTGAAGCTGGGACCATTTCTGAGGATACCCTGGTTCGAGCAACAGAAAGTGACCAGGCGATTGCGGGCATCTATGCCATTTCAAACAATGCGATTGTCGCAGGTGTCGACTATACTGTTTCAGAATTGATTACCATGACGGCAGTTCCTTCTTCAAACATTGCGACGATTATGTTGGCCAATCTCTTGTCTAACAATGACCCAGATGCGTTTATGGACCAGATGAACGCCGTCTCGCAGGAACTGGGCATGACTAATTCTTATTGGTTTAACCCGAGTGGGGCAGCGGCTTCTTCTTTTGAGGGTTACTACAATCCGACTCGTTATGACCTTTATAGTGCTAACCAAACAACAGCGCGTGATATGGCTATTTTGACCTATCATTTTTTGAAAGATTATCCTGAAATTTTGGAACACACCAAGCACCCTGTGGTAACTGTTAAGGCTGGGACTCCTTATGAGGAAAGGTTCGAGACCTATAATTACTCCCTACCAGGTGCTCTGTATGGGATTGAGGGAGTCGATGGGTTAAAAACAGGCTCTAGTCCACGAGGTGCTTTCAACTACATTGCAACTGTCAATCGGAATGGGCAACGGTTTATTACGGTAATTATGGGGGTTGGTAGTTGGGAAGATCAAAATGGCGAATATTACCGCCACCCATTTGGTAATGCCTTGATGGAAAAGGCTTACGCTGAATTTGATTACCAGAAAGTTTTGGCAGCTGGACAGCAGGAAGTGGATGGCCAAGTTGTTAATCTGGAAGCGGATTTGTATGCAACGGTTCCAAAAGGTAGCAGTCCAAACCTGTCTATTGCTGATGGGCGGGTAGTCCTTGATACTGGTTTGGAGCAGGTCAGCCCAATGATTGCAGCAGGTCAGGCTGTGGAAGTGGTGAGTAACTCTGCTTCGTCAGGCACGAGCAGCCAGATAGAGACTCAAGCCACTCTTGCTAGTGGTATGCTCGATCAAGTGAAGCAGTGGTTGGCTTACTGGCCATGGTTGCTCCTTTTGATTTTCCTTATTTTGATGGGAATGCTTCACCATATGTTGAGTAGGAATCGGAGAAGACGAAAGCAGACCCAACAATCTGGACAGCGGTCTCGTAGAAATAGAAGAAGGTAACGATGTTATATGATGTTGAAAGTGTAGAGGCTTATTTTGAGGCTCTGCCAGAAAATCGCAGACAGGCAGTGGAGCATTTGCATCAGGTGATTCTGGGCCACCTGCCTGCGGGATTTGAGGTAGGTGTTTTAGGGGGCATGATAAACTACTATGTCCCTCTATCTGCCTATCCAGCTGGTTATCATTGTACGCCAGGGGAGCCTTTGCCATTTGTCGCTTTGGCTTCCCAAAAGGCCCATATCGCCCTTTACCATATGGGGATTTATATGGATAAGGACCTCAATGACTGGTTTGTATCAGCCTATCAAGAGCTGGTGCCGACCAAGTTAGACATGGGGAAATCCTGCATCCGCATGAAAAATCCCAAAAATATTCCCTTTGAATTGATTGGGGATTTAATCAGTCGGATGAGCATGGAAGGTTATATCTCCCTTTATGAAGAAAATCATAGAAAGTAAGCATTGTGAGAAAAAGTTTTTATACTTGGTTAATGGCCCAGCGTAATCCTAAGAGTGATGCGCCTGTGGCAATTTTGGCAGATTTTGCCTTTGAAGAATCGGATTTTCCCAAACAATCGGATGACTTTGATGTGGTCAGTCGTTTTTTGGAAGAATCAGCTAGCTTTAGCTTTTCCATGAGTGATTTTGATCGGATTTGGGAAGACTATTTGGAACATTGAGGGTGTGGAGTTCTCCACACCTTTTTTCTGTCCTTTTTACAGGTAAATGTAAAAAATAAACTACCTATAATAAATGGAATAATATACTGAATTTTGCTATACTGGAAATGATGAATAAAAACTTAGCACATAGAAAAAAGGAGGTATTGTAAAGAGATGAAGGAATACCGACACTCGATATTTTCCATACGAAAATTGTCCATCGGTGTAGTTTCGCTCTGTATTGGTACAGGTTTGTTCTTATCCAGTTTGACAGGGTTACAGGTAGAAGCTAGCGAGCGGATCGCGACATCCAATCAGGAGATCCATTTTCACTATCTCTTAGAAGAGGAATTGAGTTCTGAGGAAAAGAGCAGGATTGTGCAGCAATTGCCAGAGGACTTGCGCCAAGAAGCGACTTATTTTTTAGTATACCGGCCACGGTCTCCTAAGGTCTTGCCAGCGACGGGTGAGTTTGTTTCCCATGCAGCGGCTTGGTTGGCAACTGGATTTCTAGTCCTTGCTATCCAGACCATCCGATCAAAAAAAGCCCGAGTAGTTAGTTTGCTCTACGTCACCTTGGCTGGAGCTGCCTTGCCACTATTACAAGTGGAAGCACTTCAGAGCCATGCCCTTGCTCGCTACAATCAAACGGTGACGGTCAAGGCAGGGGATTTTCTGCCAGATGGGAAGTTAGAACTGGCTTCCTATGATTTTGTGGGTTATATCATAGAAGATGGGAAAGTAGGTCAAACCGTTTCGACGGAAAAGATAGTAGAACAGCCATCTAAACAAAGTGACCGTGTTGATCATTTATTTGCCAACCAGGCAGTTTCACCAGAAAAAGAACCTGTATCCGAACAAGTGCAGGCTGAAGGACCAGGTTTGCAGCCATTTATCAACTATCGTGAAGAAAAGATTCCGCTAGAAATCGAGCGAATTGAAGTAGAGGATCCGGATTTAGCGCTTGGCGAGGTGCGCTTGGAGGCTGGTCATGCTGGCTATCGGATTCACTGCTATGAGGAAAGCTGGTTGGGAGAGCGATTGCAGTCTAGTCGCCTTTTGGAGACCAAGGAGGTAGCTGGAAAACCGGAAATCCTCTATCGAGGGACAAAAACCACTGCTGTGCAAGAAGAGGTGACCCAGGTTCCAAGTCATAGTCCTCAAACTGCTCCGCCAGTCCGCCTGGATTTCCAATTGAAGGAGCGAGTGGACCGACAGGTCTTGTCCATTCCAGAGGAGCGGATTGAAACAGATCGCTTGGCTCAGGGTGAGACTGAGGTGGAAGAGGGCAGAGAAGGGCTTTTAGAAATTACCTATCAGGATGTGATAGTAGCGGGTCAAGTTATTGCTAGCAACGAACTTCATCGTCAGGAAGCTGCTCCAATCAGTCGTAAGGTCTATGTGGGGACACGAGAAACAGAAGAAGTTCCTGAACAACCATCAGAGATACTTATTCCAAGTGACAGTCCTCAAGCTATTCCGCCAGTCCGCATGGATTTCCAATTGCAGGAGCGAGTGGACCGTCAGGTCTTGTCCATTCCAGAGGAGCGGATTGAAACAGATCGCTTGGCTCAGGGTGAGACTGAGGTGGAAGAGGGTCGTGAAGGACTACTAGAAATTACCTATCAGGATGTGATAGTAGCGGGTCAAGTTATTGCTAGCAACGAACTTCATCGTCAGGAAGTTGCTCCAATCAGTCGTAAGGTCTATGTGGGGACGCGAGTGGATTCCAAGGAAGTTCCTCCACTTACGCACAGCCAAGCCACTGCGACCTTGGTCAGTGAAGAAGTTTCCATTCCTTTTGAAAGAAGTGAGGCCGAGGATCCTGAAATGGCGCAAGGTACCAGTCGCGTGGAGCCCGGTCAGGATGGACTAGCCCTAGTTACCTATGCCGANGCTGGATGGAGTTCGGACTCTCTTAACCAGTGAGGAAATCCACCCCTCCCGCTCTCAAGTGACCTATCATGGCAGCCGCGTGGAGGATGTTGTCCTTGAAGAGGAGCTTTCACTTGTAGAACGCATCATTGAGATTGCTGATCAATACACAGACTATATCAGAATCGAGCAGGCGGGTTATCCAGGACGGAGAAGGACAGTTTATCGTAATGGTCAAGTTATCAGTGAAGAAACTCAAACTGGTCAGGAAAGAATTATCCACAAAGGTATCAAGCCGATTGAGGGCAGTTTGATTGAAGAAGAATCGCGTTCCATTGCTTTTAGAACTATTTACCAGGCAGATCCAGAATTAGACTTTGGACGTAGAGAAGAATTTGATGGACAATCGGGTCAAGAGGTTATTGCCATCATCTATCGGACCATCAAGGGACAAAAAACAGAGGAATTGGGAAGAGAACGGGCTGAGTTCATTCCGCCTGTGGATAAGGTTGTCCGAGTGGGGACCAAGCCTACCGAGGAGATCATCCGAGAATCTCTACCTACACGATATGAAGCAGACGAGACAGCTCCAGTTGGTCAAGAAAGCCCAGTATCAAGCGGTAGGGAGAAAGTAACCGTTTATCAGACTACCTATACCGTTGATGAAGAGACTGGAATTGTGACCAGTCATCGAGGTCAGGGCCAAATCAGTGAAACAGGCGAAGCTCCCCTGATTCGAAAAGGAACGAAGCCGACTCATGTACCCCATCGTGAACCTCTGCCTCTGATTTATCAGGCAGATACCAACCTTCCAATCATAAGTGTTCCTATCCGTCAAGAAGGTCGAGACAAGGTGACAACCATCACCACCACCTACACCCTCAATTCAAGCACGGGAGAAGTCACGGTAAATGCACCAGTTAGTGCGGTGACAGACGAGGGTGAAGCAACGATTGTCCGAGTTGGTGCTCAGCCGACCGTCCGTGAGGAAAGTCAGAGTCTTCCAACTATTTATAGGGCAAGAGAAGACAGGGAGCCACCTTATCGAGAAGAGGTCATTCAAGGCCAAGCCCGTCGTATCCGCTACCAAACAAACTATGTGGTCGACCCGCGAACAGGTAACCGCACAGCCCAGGAAGAAATTCAAACTGTTTTGGATCAAGGCAGAGCGGCAGAGGTTGAAGTCGGCACAAAAGCGACCCTTGTAAGGGAAACCATTCCGCACCGTGTTATCCGTCAAGACGATATGGACCTACCAATCGGCGAGGAAATAGAAGGACCAGTTGGGCAGGATGGTAGTATTACACGAATAACTTCCTATCGCTTAGATGAAAGGACAGGGCAGTTAGAAAGTCTTCCAGTTCAAGTCGAAGAAATTCCAGCTATCGACCAGGTGATTCGAGTGGGTAGAAAAGTGGTGGAGGCACCACCGAAACCGCTGGAAAAACCAAGTGTAGTTCTAGGTACGGATACTCATCCAGCAGGGTTGGTTGTAAATGAAAATGCTCTAGGAGTGGATGTTTACTACCGAGTGGCCGACCCAGATAAGACCCTGGAGGCTGTTCAACTGGCCATCTACAATGGAGAACAACTGGTCAAATCTATTGAACAAACCACCGAGTTTGCGGTTGAAAATCAATTGCAACTGAGAGATTTACAAGCCTATATGGCTTACCAGGCCCGCCTTTCCTTCCGCTATCGGACCCAAGATGGTCAAGCAGAAGAACTGGTTACAACGATACCGTTTGACATCAGTCCGAAGTCCATCGAATTCAACCGAGTCAGTCAGAGAGAGCTATTTGTTCGCATGCCAGACGGTCGCTTCCAGCAAGTGACAGGGCTTCAAGAAGTCCCTAGTGACCTGTCCAACTACTTTGTTCGGTATAAAAGTGCGGATGCCAAGGAATTTCTTTGGGCAGTGCATTCCATCGTAGCTAATGACAATGAATTTGACGTAGCGGTTCAATTGCCGAAATTAGTTCAGGCCAGAAATCAAGCAGATGCAAATGCATTGGAGAACTTGGACCAATTCCAGCTTCCAAAGATCAGCCTAGCACAGGATAGTTATGCAGACTTCCAGCAATTGATACAGGCCATGAAGGCCCGCCCAGACGGGACCTTCAAGCTAGCAGCTGACTTGGTTGCCAGCCCAACAACTGATTCAGCCTATGTGGAAAACTTCCGTGGACGTTTAGAAGGATTGGATGGTCAGGTCTATCGGATTCTCAACCTCCAAAAACCGCTCTTTCAGACCATGACAGGTGCCCAAGTGGAACATATCCTACTTGAAAATGTTGCCCTGCAAGGCGGAGATTCTCAGGCTGCTGCCCTTGCTGTCACCGCAAACAATAGCCGTGTGCAAGATGTTCATGTGACAGGGCAAGTTCAGTCATATGTTGGGGCAGCGGGTCTTGTCTATGAGGCAAACAATAGCCAGTTTGACTCAGTCTCCTTTAAGGGAGAACTAGTGCTGAATGAACATCGAACGGGAAATCAGATTACTTCTGGTGGTTTGATTGGTAAATTGATGTCAGGTAGTGCCTTGCGCAAGGCTTACGTCCATCTGACCTCGACCTTCGCCCCACGACTGTCTATGCAAGATCGACTGGGAGCAGTTGTAGGTTATGCTCTGCTTTCCACTATTGATTCCGTCTTTGTTGAAGGGCAAGTGACCAATAGGGAGCTGGCAGGAACGGTAGCTGGACTGGTTGCAGGTGGCTATTCACCAATTATTACAAGAGCAGCTTCAGCTTTGACCTTGCCAGAAACAGGTCTTCTAGTTGGTACGAGAACTCCATTGCCATTAACGGTTCAAGTACAGGAAAATCGATCAACAGGTCGCGTGGATAATGGTCATCAGGTAGAGGAAAGAACTGCGGAAGAACTCAAACAGCTACTTTCAAGCTGGGGCTTGGATGGGGTGATGCAGCCTATTCAGGCCACTAATAATAACCAGACTCAGCCACAGTCGAGAGGAATCGACTACCATCTCTTGCGCAATGGTCGTATTGAGCGGAAGTTGGCCTATGAAAACATGGCCAAACTCCTGCCATTCTATGACCGCCATACCATCGTGCGGATGGGGAATCAGCTGGCAGATGATTCGGTCTTTGTGACCAAATCTATCCAGTCTATTCAAGCCTTGCGAGGCAAGGAAGTTGTAGTTGACTTTACGGAGAATGCCAACCAAGTCGATCGCTTGCTGGTTTACTTTACTGACCAGGCTGTTCAAGTCTTTGACCTGACTTATCAAGGGGCATATGACCAGACAGGCGTCTTGGAATATAGCTTCGGTCCAGACCTGCTCTTTACACCTTATCAATGGGTGAATGGGCAAAACAGAGCTAGCCTTGTAACAAATCTCCGCCAAGCCTTCCAGGACTTAGATATAGAGTCAGATGCCTATGCTCTGAAAACCAAGATGGCAGACTATCTGTCAGAACTGCGCTTTAAACATGGCAAGCAGGATTTGACCATCAGCATGAAACAGCTCTATCTGAAACGTACCCAGGAGGCTTTGAAGGCACAGTTAAATCAAGAAGTAGGCTCTCTCCTAGCCAGTCAATGGGTGACAGATAGTGCTAGTCCAGTTATCAATGCCTATATGCAGCAGCAAGTAGAAGACAACAAGGAATCCATTTGGTTGGCCTTGACCTATCTGGCACGCTACTATGGTATCGATTTTGATAGCATAAACCTCCGCAATTTAGCAATCTATCAGCCACATTTCTACGGTCAATCCCTAACAACCTTGGATTGGTTAAAAGAAGTAGGAGGTCTGACCTATAAGGACCTGGCCCCATTTGCAGCAGCAAGCAATTTTAAGAAGACCATTGGACAACAGGTTCCAGGTACACAGAATCTGTTTGACTACTTGGAATTAAACCGCCGTCTCTTCTCACCAGACAAGACTGATGCAGCCTGGTTTAAACAATCCAGCAAGGCCTTTATTCATGAAGAAGCAAGTGTTCGTCAGCCTGAGAAGTCCGTCCAGGTTTACGACCAGCTGAAAAACCATGCTGACTACCATCGCTATGTCTTGCCATTGCTCAATCTGCCTGAGGAAGACCAGCTTTATCTTGTTTCGCTGGCCAATGTCCTTGTTTTTGGTAGCTACGGTCGTTATGTGGACCATCAATTGCAGACCAGTCAGCCAGATGTCTATCGTTCCACAGTCAGGGACATCCAAGAAAACCGCATTCCGAAGCATGCCCGCATCTGGAATGCCTATATGGAATTTATCAAGTCCTTGGTATCTGACCAGGCTCGACAAGCCATCGAGTCCAAGTTGGTAACCGTTCGAGAAGGTTACAACATCAAGGATTCAGCTGGTCAACCGCTGGTTGGAACAACTGATCGCCGCCGTTGGGCAGCGGAATTTGGGGATGACTACCGCATCATCGATGATTTCTTCGGACCGACAGAACTTTACTACGGCACCTTTAACAAGTCAGGGGCAGCAGACTTTGAGTTTAAAAAATACATCATCTATGGCAATGTTGACTTGTTGACACCGACTGGAAATTCAACCTTCACGCATGAAATGACCCACATTCTCGAAGACCAAATCCTAAATCTCGCAGGAAGACGGCAGGGTCAAGAGTCAGAATCTTATGCCCTTGGCCTCTTGCAGTCCATCGCTTCGGCAAATGCCTATTATTATGGCTTTAACCTGACAGAAGAACTGGCAGCAACAGCCAGCCATAACTCTAGTCCAAATCGTCTAACGAGCAAAGACGATTTGCAAGGCTATCTGAAAGGTTCTTTTGATACCACCTACTTCTTGGATGCCTTGGAGGCGGAAGAACTCTTAAAATTGCAGAAAGATCAGCAGAAAAAAGCCTTTAGAAAAATTGAACTCCAATTAGAAGCAGCCTACCAAAAAGATGGGCAGACCTATCAGGATGCCTTGGATCGGATTCGTGAGCTAACAGACAGCGAATGGCAGACCATAAACCTGACAACTGTCGAAGATTTGGTGACCAATAATCTTCAATTGGCCAATACCATTAACAATGTCGGTAGCTACTACCGAGACAATGATCGAAACTATTACTTTGTGCCGCTTTACTATCCAATCTATGCAGGTTTGCTCAATAACCAGGGAACAGTCGGTGGTCTCCAATTCCGTCGGACAGCTCTGGAACTGTTAGCAGAAAAAGGTTGGGACCAAGGTTTCTTGCCTTATGTGAGCAACCAGCTGGCTGAGGAGGCCCATGCAAATGGCAGAGCCTTGACAGATAGCTATATCTGGAAGAAGATAATGCCTGATTACCAAGATTATGCTGACTTCAAAAAGGCACGATACCGAACCAGTCTAGATCAGAAGAATAGCATGAAAGCTATTCGAATCTTCTGGGATGGCAGACACCATGACCTGCAAACTGGTCAGGATATTCAGGTGTTGATGCAGGCGGCTATTCGAGAAGACCTGGCAAATCTAGGAACCAGCTTTAAGCGTCAGCAACTCAAGGAAGCCCTTTATAAGGCCTTTCATGAAGTGAGCCAAGAATTTAGGGAAAGTATATTCTTACCGCCGACCAATCAGCCAATTGTAAGGAATCTTGAGCCGAGATTTGAACTCAAATCGATATCAGGTGCAGAATTACTCCATCTGGAAAATGGCAGTGCGACACCTGTGTTTGCGCTCAGCCAGAGACCAAGTGATCTACGCAACTATGTGGCAAAATTCACCTCAGAGCAGCATCAGCCAGTCTATCTACCGGTTGCAGCGATTCAAGAGGTAGAAGAGGGAGGACAAAGCTACTTTAAAGTAATAGCCAGCTGGGAAGATGGTGGGCCAAGGGCGAGATCGGCAGCTCAGTCTCAAACACCGACCTTCTTGGTAGCAAAATCCCTAACAAGTGCCAGTGCGCAGGCTATTTCCAGCTTCCAAGACCTTTTGAACCGCATTGGGCAAAATACCAGTGGTCGATTTGTCTTGACCCAAGATCTCTATGTTCAAGCGCAAGACCTTCCAACTGGGGAAGCCTACATCAGCCCGACTTTCTCGGGGCAATTAGACGGACAAGGCTTTGCCATTTATGGTTTACAGGCGCCACTCTTTAAGGTAGTAACAGGACAAGTAACCAATTTACACTTGAAAGAAGTAAGGATTGACCAGCCAAAATCCAGCTCAGTTGGCAGTTTGGCCAAGGACATTCGAGGCGGTCAGATTGATCGAGTTCATGTGACTGGAAGCATTCGAGCAGGTGAAAAAATAGGTGGACTGGCAGCTGAGGTTTATGCCAATGCTCGCTTGTCATCTGTCAGCTTTACAGGCCAGCTAACCAGTGCCTATACGGGCAGTCAAAATAATTTTGTTGGAGGAATTGCAGGCTGGCTGGGTAGTGGAAGCCAACTTCGACAAGCCCAGGTTTCTACGGAAATCAATGCCTATTCGAACAGTTTACGAGCAGGAGGTTTGGTCGGTCAAGCTGAAAATGCTGGGACCCGCATTCAAACAGCCTTTGCTCAAGGTGCCATTTATACTACCCAAGGAAGTGACAGCGAAGCAGGAGGCTTGATCGGATCCGTACCTGAAAATGGACAGGTCATCCTAGAGGACGCCGTCACAGCTGTCGAGGTGTTCAATGGGAAACGGGCCTATGGATTTGCGACTGATTCAAGCTTGAAAGCAAATAGGATTGCCTATTTGGATCAAGTGGCAGCTGGCAAAGATCAGACAGGGTTAACTGCCTTAGCAGCAGACCAATTTGCAGCTCGATTGCAGGAGCTCGGCTTGTCTGCTCAGGAAGATCCCCAAGGGATCAGCCGCCTAAATCGGAAACAAGTGGATTACCTAGCTCTTCCGGATGCCAGAAGAGAACGGCTTTTGGCCTATCACAATGTCGCTAAACTCTTGCCTTTGATGGCGAGTGATATGGTGATTGCGCAAGCAAACCAGTTAGCAGACCAAGATGATCTGGTGAAAAAAACACTTGTAGCGGTCCTTCCAATGGTGGATAATCAATTTGTCTTTGACGCTGGACACCAAAAAGATGCCATCAATCGCTTGCTTCTCCACTTTGATGACCACAGTTTGACCTATCATGATCTGGAAAAAGTACAAGAGTTTTCTGATTTGGCGATTGTCGAATACCGCTTAGTGGACAAGGGCATTTCGTATACCAGTCAATCGGCAGCCAATAAGGAGCAGCTGGATGAAATCCTTCAAGCAGTTCTTCCAGCCCTACAAGCTGTTGAATGGAATTCTACCGAAATTCGCAAGGCGCTAGGATTGTCCTCCTGGGAGTCCAGTCAGACTCTGGCACAATTGCAGTTGAGCGAAGCCTTTGCCGATGTCAAAACTAGCCTGGTACAAGATTTGCGGGACCTATTGGCTGTCAGCAGTTTGACCTACCAAAATAGCCCAGCCTACCAAAACTATCTGACAGATTATCTACTTAAGAACAAAGCGGAATTGGTCTTGGGCTTGGCTTACTTGCACAAGTGGTATGCCTTGCCATTTGGCCAGACATCCATTCGGGACTTGGTGATTAAGAAGGGAGATTTCTTTGGACGACCGGTAGATTCTCTCCAGCAGGTTATCGAAATCGGCAGCTTAGGACATGCTTTCTTGAAGCCAAAACAAAATGCTTTGGTTGCGAAAAAAGTTCTTGCTCAGTCACGGATGGGGGGAGATCTTTTCACCTTCTTGGATGCTTATCGCCAAACCTTCTTACCAGCTGTTTCCACCAATGATTGGTTTAAGCAGACGAGTAAGGCTCGGATTATTGAAACCTATTCAACCATTGAGGAAGTACGTGCCAAACAAACCCAATCTCCGACAGGAGTTTTCCGCAATACCTTTTTTGAAAAGATGGCAGATCCAAACTGGTCCTATAAGGAATTAGCTCTGATACTCCTGCATTTATCTCAAAAAGAACTCTTCGTCTTGACCGATATGACCAATACGGTAATTGGTACCTATGCGCGCTATCAAAATCCAGACCAGCTAGATGGGGAATTGGACAGCATTGCTAAGCGCTGGGCTGCCCATGCAGATTTCTGGTATAGCGTGTTGCCAACGGCCCACAAGGATAAGATGTTTAAACGGGTTCTGACCTGGGATAGTCGTTATTTTGGTGATAATTGGGCGGATTCTCGGGATAGTCATCTGTCAGTTGTGCGGAATTTCTACGCACCGATGGAGTTGGACTATACCGTTCAAACAGGTTCCAATGCCTACTCAGACTTGACAGATATCTATTTTATGGGAACGGATATTCGTGGCATGGAGGGAGCGAGAGTTTATTCGCATGAAATGGTCCATGTGGCAGACGATGATACCTACCTACTGGGGCATGGCCGGCGGGCTGGAATGGGCTTAGAATCCTTTGCTCAAGGCCTCTTCCAATCCAATACTTGGTTTACGCAAGACAATTTCAGTCTTAACACCATTATGGATTACGGTACTTATATAGGTCAGTCGCCAGGCAAACTCTTGACCAACAGTTCTCCAAGTCGCTTTTCAAGTCCAGAAGACCTCCATACCTACATGAAGCACTATATGGACCTGATTTATAGTATGGACTATCTGGAAGCAGAGGCCGTCCTGCAGTCACCAAATCAGCATGCTAAGGCAAACTGGTTCAACCGTATGACGACTTTTGCCAACAACCACACGCAAATCCAGCAAGTTTCGTCCACCCTGACCAGTTTCAATGATCTCTTGGAACAAGGTTTGGTATCGCGCCGTTCCTATGACCCCTGGTCAGGAACCAGTGCCAATGAATTCCACAATGCCTACTTGGATGTCAATGCCCTCAACCCGCTCTTTGCTGCAACAGGCAATGACGGTACGAGTCGCAATGAATATGAGTTCCGTAAGATCGCCTTTGAGTTATTGGCTGAGAAGGGCTATGAGGCTGGCTTTGTACCTTATGTGTCCAACCAGCATGGTCAAGAGTTGACAGGTAGCTCAACTGCACCAATGGCTGATAGTGCCTTACTAGCTCGGATTACTGGAAACCAGTATAGCAGTATTCTTGATTTCAGAAAGGCCATGTTTGAACGGCGCAGACTGCGTTTGAACGATTTGCGTTCAGTCCGCATTCTTGGGCGACAAGAGGGAGGTTACTTCCATGGATCGAGTCAGACTGTTTCAAGCATCGCAGATCTACGCTCTCTGATGGCTGCGGCTGTGGCCTATGATGCAAGTCACGGCTATTACAGCTCACAAACACCAGGCTATTCGCCAGAAAAATCAGCTGTTTACAGCTTGAAAGCGGCCTTGTTGAATGCCTTTTTACAAGAGACAGAGGAATTCCGCCAAGGAATTTACCGTAGTTAATTTTTAGCGATAGCAAAAAAGAAGGACAGGGCAGTCAGGTTGACTGCCTGTCCTTTTGGTTTTGCGAGGGTCAGGTCCCCTCTTTGCTAAAAATCTGCTATAATAGAAAAAAAGCAGAGAAAAAGGAGCAGGCCTTGCTAGAACATTCGATTGATATTCATTTAAAACATCCAGATGATTTGTTTAGCCTTTTTGGGTCCAATGAGCGTCACTTACGGCTGATGGAGCAAGAATTGGGCGTGGTGATCCATGCACGGACAGAAGTTGTGCAAGTCATCGGTCAGGAAACTCAGGTGGAGCAAGCTCGCCTGGTTATTCAGTCCCTCTTAGTCTTGGTTAATCGAGGTCTGGTCATCAATACGCCAGATGTGGTCACGGCTATTTCCATGGTAAAAAATGATGAGATTGAGAAATTCGTTGCCCTCTATGAAGAAGAGATTATCAAGGACAACTACGGAAAACCTATTCGCGTAAAGACCCTTGGTCAAAAACTCTATGTGGACAGCGTAAAACGTCATGATATCGTATTTGGAATTGGACCAGCTGGTACAGGGAAGACTTTCTTAGCGGTCACTCTCGCGGTAACAGCCCTCAAGCGTGGGCAGGTCAAGCGGATTGTCCTGACACGTCCTGCGGTAGAAGCAGGCGAAAGTTTAGGATTTTTGCCAGGGGACCTAAAAGAAAAAGTAGACCCCTATTTGCGTCCTGTCTATGATGCCCTCTACCAGATTTTGGGCAAGGAGCAGACCACGCGCCTAATGGAGAGGGAAATCATCGAGATCGCACCCCTGGCCTATATGCGTGGTCGGACCTTGGAAGATGCCTTTGTCATCTTGGATGAGGCGCAAAATACCACCATTATGCAGATGAAGATGTTCCTGACCCGTCTGGGCTTTAATTCCAAGATGATTGTCAATGGGGACATTAGCCAGATTGACCTGCCGCGCAAGGTCAAGTCAGGTTTGATTGACGCGACGGAGAAACTAAGCAAAATACCGCAGATTGATTTCGTGCATTTTTCAGCTAAGGATGTGGTTCGTCACCCAGTCGTTGCCCAAATTATCAATGCCTACGAGCAGGAGGCTCTGGCAGCTGATAGCCGAGCAAGTTTTGAGACGATTGGGGAGCTGAAGAAAGAGCAAGAGGAAGACCATGACTCTCAAGGATAGGCTGGCTCAACATGAGGTTTTGGAGACCAAACGCCTACGGCTTCGCCCTGTGGGTATGGCGGATTTGGAGGATATGTACGAGTATGCCTCTGATGAGGAGACAACTCGTTGGACCTTTCCTTCTAATCAGACTCGGGAAGACACTCGACGGGGTATTGAAAAAATGTATTTGGCAGATCCTGTTGGTAAATTTGCTTTGGAATTAAAAGGCAAGCAGAAGATGATTGGTACGCTGGATACCTATGGGCTTTCAGAAAAAGATAGGTCTCTGTCTATGGGAATTATTCTCAACAAGTCTTATTGGGGTCAGGGGGTGGCAAGCGAGGCCTTGCAGGCTGTTTTGGACCTTTTACTGCTGGACCTGGACTTTGAAGTGGTCAAGGCAGGGCACGCTCAGGAAAATCAAGCCTCCAAGCGACTCTTGGAAAAGATGGGGTTTCAACAAGTCGCACAAAAAGAGGCCGATCAAGTGATTGCCGGTCAGCAAGTTACCTCTTATTACTATGAATTGCATCGAAAGGAATGGCAGAATCGCTATGGAAATAGAGATTGCTAATTTATCCAGTCGCTTCCAAGTTCGAAAACTGACAGATGCCGACTTGGAGCAGGTTTTGGCCCTCTACCAGACTAATCCACTCTATTTTGAGTATTTTCCGCCCTTACCTAGTCTAGAAAGCTTAGCCAATGACTTGGTGGATTGTCCACCAGGTAAGGAGTTATCAGATAAGTATTTTCTAGGATTTTGGGACAAAGAGCGATTAGTTGCCATCTTAGACCTAATTGACGGCTATCCGACAGCGGAGATTGCCTACATCGGTCTCTTTATGGTGGATCAGGCCTATCAGGGAGGGGGCTTGGGCTCTAGCTTAGTTGAAGAGGTCATAGCTAGTTTACCAGATCGCTTAAAAAGAGTACGATTAGGCTACGCTACCAGCAATCCCCAAGCCAAGGCTTTTTGGATAAAATGTGGCTTTTCTTATTTGACAGACAAAGAATTAGCAAGCATCCCTATAACACTTGCGGAACGATGGATTGAACAATAATTGACAAATCTAGTTTATCTAGGTTTGTTTTTTTACTAAAAATTCACGGATATGACATATTATCATATTGAATTTTAGAAACTGAGGGTGTATAATAAAAGTACAGCGCTTACATTTTTGAGAGATGGAAGGGAAGGAGGCAAACTTCTCCGTAAGCAAGTCTTATAAAACCTATTTAAGAAAGGAAAACCTATGAAGAATCGTTCGAAAGAATTATTCGATAAACGCTACCGCTACTCCATTCGTAGACTTAGTGTCGGAGCTGCATCGGTAGTGGTCGGCTGTCTCTTGTTTGGTGGGCAACAGACTCAGGTTTTTGCCAATACATTACCAGAATCTGAAGCAGAAGTCAGCAACCAAGTCGGTGAGGAGGCCAATCTGGAAAGGTCGGCTGAAGAGGATACTTCAGCAGATGAAGTTACCGATCCTATCGCTGAACCAAGAACAGAGAGTGTTCAACCAGCTAACTCAACGGAGGTAGTTGCTGAAGAGTCAGCTCCAGCAGCTCCTGAAACAGAAAATGCAGTCTCTGAAGAACTAGTGGTCGATGGCGAGGCCCTCAATACTGTTATTAGCTATGTGGAAAACTTACCAGAATCCGATCAAAAGAAAGTTTTGATGGAGGACTTGGTGAGAATCATTAGTATCGGTGAGCAAGCTATCGCAACCAATAATCCAACCCTTCTAAGCAATGTCAATGACATGCTTAGAGGTATGCGAGACAGAATCTTGGTGATCAATGCAGTCCCAGCTAGCAGCAATACAGAAGCGGGTGAAGCAGTGCCTGTTCTCAATGAAGAGGGATTGAACCATGTGGCTACTGTCATCAATTCTCTTCCAGATTCAGAGCAAAATGCTCAAAACAAACGTTTTGTGGCACAGATGCAAGAGTTGGCTCAGAATGCCAAGGCAACCAATGACAGCCGTGCCATCAACTATGTCAATGCATGGGTTGAAGAAGCCTTGTCTGTCATTGAAAAAGCCTTTGCAGCAGCAGAAAGCGGAGAAGGGGCTGTAGAAAATACAGCTCCAACAGAAACCGCAAATCCAGTGGAAAACCCAGTTTCTACAACGGCATCAACTCCTACCAGTCCAGTAGAACCTGCTTCAACAGCTACCTCGGATGCTCCTGAAAGCAGTCGTCCAAGTTCAGCAACGCCATCAACTGGTAACACAGAAGCTCGTCCAAGTGCCTTGAAAGAGATTGTGGACCATAACAACTACAAGCTAAATTACGACCGCCCAGCAGCTAATACCTATGAAGGTTGGGAGCATTATGCCCTGCCACTTGGAAATGGGGATATCGGGACCAAGGTCTTTGGCATGATTGGGGAAGAACGGATTCAGTTTAATGAAAAGACCCTCTGGTCAGGTGGTCCGCTTCCAGGTTCGAGCGACTACAATGGTGGAAATATTCCTGGTAAACATGTCTTCTTGCCGCAGATTCGTAAGGCTTTGGAAGACGGGGATTTGGCAACAGCTAAGAGTTTGGCAGAACGGCATCTGAAAGGTCCTTACAACCATCAGTATGGCCGCTACTTGGCATTTGGGGATATCTACCTCAACTTTACTAACCAAGACAAGACTTTTGAAAGTGTTTCAGACTATAGCCGTGAATTGGATTTGAAAACAGCTATTTCAGCGACGAATTATACGCAAGATGGAACACGTTATAGGAGGGAGTCATTTGTCAGCTATCCAGATGATGTTTCGGTAACCCATTTGACCAAGGATGGAAATGAAGCCCTTGAATTTGAATTGGACTTGCAGATGACCAAGGATTTGGTACAGGATGGCTTAGCGCGTGTTCGTCAATATAAGGCTGAGAAATCAGGCTTTAAGACAGGTCAAGTAAGTGCAAGTGCAGAAGGTATTTTATTGACTGGTCAAGTGACGGACAACCAACTCAACTTTGCTGCCTTTGTTGGGGTAAATACGGATGGTCAGGTCAGTGTTCGGGATAATAAACTCGTGGTGACGGGAGCAAGTTATGCAACGCTTGTGATGAATGCGGCGACAGATTTTGCCCAAAATCCAAAAACCAACTATCGTCGTCAAAATGTTGACTTAACTGCCGAGGTAAAAGCCAAGGTGGCTGCGGCTAAGACCAAGGGCTATCAAGCCTTGAAAGACCGTCATATCGCTGATTACCAGTCTATCTACAACCGTGTGACCTTAAACATCACCGAGGGAGAGACAAACGGCAGAACCAACCAGCTGCTTCATAGCTACAATACAGCGAGCGGACAGGAGTTGGAAGAACTCTTCTTCCAATATGGTCGTTACTTGATGATTACTTCTTCACGTGACGGGGAAAATGCTCTTCCTGCTAACCTGCAAGGTGTCTGGAATGCAGTGGATAATCCACCTTGGAATTCAGATTACCATTTGAACGTCAATCTTCAGATGAACTATTGGCCTGTTTATGTGACCAATATGGCAGAAACGGCCCTTCCGTTGATCAACTATGTCGATGACATGCGTTATTATGGGCGTGTGGCTGCCAAAGAATATGCCAATATCGTGTCAGAAGGTGACCAGGAAAACGGTTGGTTAGCCCATACCCAAGCGACTCCATTTGGTTGGACGACCCCAGGTTGGAATTATTATTGGGGTTGGTCACCAGCTTCCAATGCCTGGATCATGCAAAACGTTTACGACTACTATAAGTTTACCCAGGATAAGGACTACTTACGGACGAAGATTTATCCAATGTTGAAAGAAACTGCCAAATTCTGGAATGGTTTCCTACATTATGATCAGGCGAGCGATCGTTATGTTTCTTCTCCATCATATTCGCCAGAACATGGTACCATTACCATCGGAAATACCTTTGACCAATCCTTGGTATGGCAGCTCTTCCATGATTTCATCGAAGCAGCCAATGAATTGGGACAAGATGCAGACCTTGTTGCAGAAATTACGACCAAATACGAAAAACTCAACCCGCTCCATATTAACAATGCAGGTCGCATCAAGGAATGGTATGAAGAGGATACCCCTGCCTTTACAGGTGAAAAAGTGGAAATTGGACACCGACATGTTTCGGAATTAGTTGGACTCTTCCCTGGTACCCTCTTTGGTAAAGATAAGCCTGAGTACCTCGAAGCAGCCAAGGCGACGCTCAACCATCGTGGTGATGGTGGTACAGGCTGGTCTAAGGCCAATAAGATTAACCTATGGGCTCGTTTGCTTGATGGCAATAGGGCACACCGTCTTTTGTCTGAACAGCTAAAAGGCTCTACCCTGGCCAACTTGTGGGATACCCATTCGCCTTTCCAAATCGATGGAAACTTTGGTGCAACCAGTGGTATGGCAGAAATGTTGCTCCAGTCTCATACAGGCTATATAGCACCTCTACCAGCCCTTCCTGATGCTTGGAAGACTGGTCAAGTTCGTGGTTTGATGGCGCGTGGTAATGTTCAAGTGGATATGGACTGGGAGGAGAAGAACCTGAAGGTCATCCGTTTGGAAGCAAAATCAGGCGGCAAGATTGTCCTCGATTATCCAAATATCGAGACAGCCCGCATCCTTATCAATGGTCAAGTGGCAAACTTTACAAGAGTTCAAGATGGTCGTATCGAATTTATGACTGCCAAGGGTGATGTTGTTGAGTTGGATTCTATCTTGACACGGATTACCGATTTGACGGCAGAGCGAACAGGGGCAAGTACAGCCAAGCTTCGCTTTACGGCTTCTGAAGGAGCGGCTTATTATCAGATTGAGCGCAGTCAAACAGGTGTAGAAGGTGTGAGAATCTTCTCTAGCCTGACTGGTGAATTCACAGATAACAGTTTGGTGCCTGGTGGTGATTATAGCTACCGTGTACGTCCAGTCCTGGCAGGCATCAATACAGCCTTCTCAGATCCAGTATCAGTTTATGCCCTCAACGACTTTTTAGATGACCGTGACCCAAGCATTTCCTATGGTAGCGAATTTAAGGATTACGCAGATGCAGGTCAATGGGCTGGTACAGAGAAATATGCTGACTTTACAGGTCGCCGCACTGTTTCTGAAGACGCTGTTACAGCCAGTCTGACCTTCTTTGGAACTGGTATCGAAATTTATGGTAATAAATCGCAGCAATTGAGCACAGCAAAAGTCTTGATTGATGGTCGTGAGCATAGTACCATTGACTTCTACCGTACTGGTGGCACAGAAAAAGGTGTCTTGATTGGTCGAGTTACTGGTTTGGAAGCAGGTAAGCATACCCTTCAATTGATTGTAAATCGTGAAGAGCCAAGCCGTGCCAATGAACGCAACAAAATCAGTCTGGATTACTTCCGCATCCTGCGCGATACTTCGGCTGAGTATGAAGAGTTGGATGATCGTAGCGATCGTATCCAGTATGGCTCTGCTTTTGACAACTACGGTCAAAGTGGTCTCTTTGCCAATACTGAAAAATTTGGTGTACGTAATGACCAGACAACAGACGAGCAGGCAACTGCAAGCCTGACCTTTACTGGAACAGGAATTCAGATTTATGGTATTAAATCCAACCAGCTCAGCAAGGCCCTTGTCACCATCGATGGGGTAGAAGTTGACCCACTCATCTTCAACCGTTCTGATAATCGTACTGAAAAAGGTGTTCTGATTGGTCAATACCTTGGCCTTGAAGACCGTGAACATACGATTAAAATTAAGATTGCTCCAGAAGCAATTGGCAATAGCCAGAAGAAGATTTCCTTGGATCGCATTGTGATTTTGAAAGCACAAGCCCAAGTTGCTCAGCCAGCCACCATTTTGGATGCAGCGGCAAGCGACAATGAAATCAAGTTGGAATTGCCAACAGGTCCATGGACTGTTGTTGAAGTTCGCTTCGCAGGTGCAGATAACCCAGTTCGAATTAGTAAGTCTGGTGAGACAGTTGCAGTTCAAGGGCCTGATCATCGGCTAGCAACAGATGGTCTCTACCTGACTCTGGCAGAAAATCGTCCAATCGGTCTAGTAACCGCTCGGACAGTCGATGGAGAAAGAGAAGTCGGCACAACCTATGCAGTTGTTCACAATCAGGTAGAAACTCCAGCAACTAGCCCAGAAACAGGTGGTACAACAGACGCACCAGGCACAGGTGGTACGACAGAAGCGCCAGGTTCAAGTGAATCAACAGATGCACCAGGAACAGGTGGTGCAACAGAGGTACCAAATCCAGGTGAGAAGCCTGTTGCCTTGAACACTAGCGCCTTAGCTGCTCTCTTGGCTCAAACAGAAGCCTTGGAAAATCTGACTGAAAAACAAACGCAAGAATTGGAAGGTCTGATTGAGGCTGCGGATGCTGCCCTAGGTGGAACAGACCAAGCAGCAGTTGATGAAGTAGCAAGCTTGATTGAAGATTGGTTAACATCTTTGAACACCTCAGGTACTAGTGCAACTCCAGATACAGGTGGCACAACCGAAACTCCGGGCACAGGTGCTACAACCGAAGCACCAGGCACAGGTGGCACAACCGAGACACCAGGTACAGGTGGTACGACAGAAGCGCCAGGTTCAAGCGAATCAACAGATGCACCAGGAGCAGGTGGCACAACAGAAGTGCCAAATCCAGGTGGGAACCCCGTTGCCTTGAACACTAGCGCCTTAGCTGCCCTCCTGGCTCAAACAGAAGCCTTGGAAAATCTGACTGAAAAACAAAC
>NZ_JAEUXI010000006.1 GCF_016775005.1 Streptococcus suis
ATCCACAGACCCCAGGTACACCAGTCGATCCGACTAATCCAAATGGACCACGTTGGGAAGAAGTGACCAAGACCATCGCTCGTACAGTGGCTTACAAACTGGATACTGTCGACGGTCAGCCAGTTCCAAATACCGAAAGCAAGACCAATTCTGTCACCTTCGAGCGGACGGGTAGCTACAACCATGTGACCAAGCAGGTGACCTACACCGAATGGACAGCTAAAGATGGCGATAGCACTCTGGAAGGTCAGGCTCTACCATTGGTGACAGGTTATGTGGCTACTACAGCGACTAGAAATGGTCAGCCAGTCACCCCAGGCGCAACGGCAGAAGTTATTGAGGCGACAGCTACGACAGATAATGTAGATGAAATCGTAGTCTACAAGGCGCTCGGCTCTTGGACCATCACTCCACCGCCAGGTACAGATCCAGTGCCACCGATTCCGTATCCGAACCATCCGACGGATCCAACCAAGCCGGGCGACGCAGTTCCAACCCTTCCACATGTCCCAGGCTTTATCCCAGTTGGTCCAGATGGAGTGACCCCGTTGCCACCAGTTGATCCAGATGATCCAAGCAAGGGTTATGAGCTTCCACCAATTCCAACGGATCCAGGAGTTGATACACCGATTACCTACGTTCCAGAGGCACCGAAGTCATCGACAGTCACTGTGAAATATGTGGACGAATCTGGCAAGGACCTCCTTCCACCAATTATCACTGAAGGCAAGGTTGGTGATAGTTACACTAGCGAAGGCAAGGTTATTGAAGGTTATCTTCTTAAGGAAATTCCAACCAACGCAACGGGTACCATGGTTGAGGGTGGAACAGTTGTCACTTATGTCTATGTTCCAATCGGCTCTTGGGTACCAAATATTCCAGGTCAGCCAGTGACTCCAATCCCATATCCAAATCATCCAACGGATCCAACCAAGCCAGGCGACACAGTTCCAACCCTTCCACATGTCCCAGGCTTTATCCCAGTTGGTCCAGATGGAGTGACCCCGTTGCCACCAGTTGATCCAGATGATCCAAGCAAGGGTTATGAGCTTCCACCAATTCCAACGGATCCAGGAGTTGATACACCGATTACCTACGTTCCAGAGGCACCTAAGTCATCGACAGTCACTGTGAAATATGTGGACGAATCTGGCAAGGACCTCCTTCCACCAATTATCACTGAAGGCAAGGTTGGTGATAGTTACACTAGCGAAGGCAAGGTTATTGAAGGTTATCTTCTTAAGGAAATTCCAACCAACGCAACGGGTACCATGGTTGAGGGTGGAACAGTTGTCACTTATGTCTATGTTCCAATCGGCTCTTGGGTACCAAACATTCCAGGTCAACCAGTGACTCCAATCCCATATCCAAATCATCCAACGGATCCGACCAAGCCAGGCGATGAAGTTCCAACCCTTCCACATGTCCCAGGCTTTATCCCAGTTGGTCCAGATGGAGTGACCCCGTTGCCACAAGTTGATCCAGATGATCCAAGCAAGGGTTATGAGCTTCCGCCAATTCCAACGGATCCAGGAGTTGACACGCCGATTACCTACGTTCCAGAGGCACCTAAAGTCATAGCGAAACCAAGTCCTCCAAAGGCTAGTCCAATTGTGCCGTCCGTAGTTCAGCCTGCTACTAAGTCTGAGGCTCTGCCAAATACTGGAGAAATAGATTCCAGTGTATTAAGCCTGCTAGGTTTGAGTATGTTGACAGCTACAAAAATTGGCTTGAAAAAACGTCGTGAAGATTGATACCATATGGTAACAGTTTAAATGACTAAATACGAGACATCCTCATTTACGAGGGTGTCTTTTTTAGGTTGTCTCCCTGTGGTAATGATTATGTTCCCAAAATAGAGTCTTTTAGTTTGTTTTTAGAAATATGTAACAATCGACAGACGGTGCTGGGGTAGAGCAGGGGAATTAATGGTGTAATAAAAGATGACCTATACGGTTAGGGCAGGAGGTAATGTACGGTAGCTCGTACAAGTGTAGGGTTTATTTGAAGTTGGAAGCCGAGAAATGAAGCCTCCTTGTTCACTGGAGTAACAAAATAATAACAGAATGGCAATCAGTGTAATTTCAAGACAAATGTTACTATTTAAGAAGAATTTTGCACATTTTTTTGATATACTAGGAGTAATTAAACAGGAGGAAAGACCATGGGCATTTTGACAATGGACAAAGCCTTTGTATTCTAAAAAATAATACAAAGGAGAAGAACATGATTACTTACAAACAACATCCTCAACTTGATTTTCAAGCTGTCCTTGACCTCTATGTTTCTGTTGGTTGGACAAATTATACTGACCGGCCTACCATGTTACAGAAGGCCTTGAAACATAGCCTGTTTGTTCTTGCGGCCTATGACGGTGACTGTCTAGTGGGTCTCTTGCGAGCTGTTGGTGATGGCCATTCAATCGTTTTTATTCAGGACATCTTGGTCCTGCCAACCTATCAGCGACAAGGGATTGGTCGTCAGCTTTTGGAGCAGGCCATTGCCTACTTTCCAGGTATTTATCAACTCCATCTCTTGACGGATAATACTGAGAAAACACGGTCTTACTATGAGGCAATTGGTTTTACAGCCGTTGATAGCCTGGATTGTGTCGCTTACACCTATTTAAAAAACTGATAACAGTTTTGAATGCAGAGGCTGGGGAACCAGCCTCTTGCCATGAGCAGATGATTTGAATTTCAAATCAAAAAGAGTAGAATATAACTATCAATAATTAGTGATAAGGAAAGAAACAATGGCAACTATATTAATTGTAAAGGCCCACCCCCTCGAAGCACAAAAGTCCTATGCCTTGCGGTCTTTGGAAGAGTTTCAAACTCGGTACGCCAGTTTGCATCCAGAGGATGAGATAGAAATAGTCGATGTCTTCGAGGACCAGATTCCCGCCTTAGACAAGTCCTTGTTAGAGGCTATGGGAGCAGCAAAAAAAGGTATAGAAGTCAGTCCTGAACAAGCAGAACGCTTGGACCGCTATAATGTACTAACTCATCAATTTCTTGCAGCAGATAAGATTGTCGTGGTCAATCCCCTTTGGAACCTCAATGTGCCAAGTCAATTAGTGTCATGGATTAATACCATTAACGTTGCAGGTCTGACCTTCAAGTATGGACCAGAAGGCTCTATCGGTCTAGTCAAGGGCAAAAAATTGTTACATATCCAGTCCAATGGTGGAGTTTACGCAGGTCAAGATCCAGCAGCCCAATACATCAAGTCTATCTTTGAGTTTCTGGGCTTTGAAGACATCCATCAGGTCTTCATCGAAGGGCAATCAGCTGATCCAAGCCAGGCTCAGACTATTTTTGAAGAGGCTATGGGGAAAATTGATACAATTTTGGAAGTCTTTTAAATAAAAAGCCTCGTACTATTTTGTACGAGGTTTTTTTGTCATTTCTGCGATATAGTCTAACTTGCTCTGTCGGTTGCGTTTCTTAAAGAGTGCCTCGGCGGACATGGCTTCTTGTTTACTAGCAAAGGCTTCTTGATAGAGCAAGCTGACAGGCAAGCGTCCGCGGGTGTACTTGGCCCCTTTCCCACGATTATGGGTAGCAAGCCGCTTCTCCACATCAGTCGTATAACCAGTATAAAGACTCCCGTCGGCACATTCCAGCACATAAAAGTAGGCCTTATTTTCCATAATAAATCTCATGAATAGCCGGAGTATAGTCGCCGTTTTCCTCATGGACAACCAGAGGTGGCAGGATGTGCAGCCCGTCCACCGAGCCGTCCTTGATAGCCTCAATCAGCAACATATTGGCCTCCTTGCTGGCCTTGGGATAGACAAACTGGATACGTTTGGGAGCCAGTTTGTAGGTCCTCAGCGTGTCCAAAATATCTAAAAATCGGTCGGGTCTGTGGACCATGGCCAAGCGACCATTGGATTTGAGCACCTGTTGGGCCACCTGACAAATGCTGTCTAGGTTGGTTGCGATTTCGTGTCTGGCCAGGAGATAATGCTCGCTTTCATTGAGGTTTGAACCCTCGTCCACCTTGAAGTAGGGAGGATTGCAGAGCATCAAATCCACCTTGGACCGCAAATCATATTGAGGCAAGTTTGCCAAGTCGTCATTGATGACCGAAACCTGTTCCTCCAGACCATTGAGGGCGATGGAGCGGCGGTTCATGTCAGCAAGCCGTTCCTGCAACTCGACCTGAATAATCTGAGCCTTAGTACGTGTGGAGGCAAAGAGGCCCACCGCCCCATTTCCACTACAAAGGTCAACAATCAGCCCCTTCTGAGCAGGCATTTTTGGAAAACGCGAAAGGAGGACACTGTCAATCGAGTAGCTAAAAACCTCCCGGTTTTGAATAATCTGAACATCTGTCGAGAAGAGCTGGTCAATCCGCTCTCCGTCTAATAAAACTGGATTGTGCATGAGATTATTATAGCATAACCTGGAGATGGAGTTGTATATTTTTCTCTCGGTAAAAGTGTGGTATAATAGTCAAGACTGAAAAAGGAGAAGATGATGTTTTATTCCTATCTACGAACTCTACTGACATTTTTACTTTGGGCAATCAATGGCAACATTCACTACCATGACAGGGAGAATATCTTGCCACAGGAGGAAAATTATATTCTTATCGCTCCGCACAAAACCTTCTGGGATCCAGTCTTTCTTGGCTACGCAGCTGCTCCTAAGCAGTTCATCTTTATGGCTAAAAAAGAACTCTTCAAGGACCGTGGGTTTGGCTGGTGGATTTCAAAATGTGGAGCCTTTCCGATTGACCGTGAAAATCCAAGCATGGCAGCCATTAAATATCCAGTAAACATGTTGAAAAAAAGTGACCGGTCGCTGGTCATGTTCCCATCTGGTAGCCGTCATTCATCTGAACTAAAAGGTGGTGTAGCAGTCATTGCCAAGTCAGCCAAGGTCAAACTCATGCCAGCTACCTATGTGGGTCCCATGACTATCAAGGGGCTCTTAGCTGGTGAGCGAATCGATGTGGCTTTTGGAAATCCTATCGATGTTTCGGATATCAAGCGTATGGATGATGCAGGTACAGCAGAAGTAACTAGCCGAATCGAGGCTGAGTTCAAACGCTTAGATGACCATGCGGCATCCTTCCAAACCAAGAAAAAGCCAAATATCTTGACTTATATCTATCGTATCCCAGTTCTTTTGCTGGTTGCTCTTATCTTGGGATTGACCTATGCCTTTAGCTATATTGCTAGCTTCTTCTGGCAACCAAGTACTCAACTCGATAAGTAAAATTTTTAAACTCGCTATTGCGAGTTTTTTCGTTTTTTTCGAATAAAACAAGTGGAGGTAGCATATGGAAAAAGTAATTGAAACTATCAAAGATTACAAATGGCAACTGGCTCTTCCAACAGTAGCTATTTTACTTGTGGGGACTTTTTTGATCTTTAGTCAGCCAGCACAATTGGCTGATCAAACAGGACTGACAGATTTTCCACAGACCGAACAAACTTCTAGTAGCTCTGAGCTGGTCGAGGAAACTAGTACAGAAGTAAGTGAGGAGCCTAGCCAGCTGGTCGTTGATGTCAAAGGGGCGGTGACAGAGCCCGGCATTTACTATCTTGATGCAGGAAGTCGGGTCAATGATGCAGTTGAAGCAGCTGGCGGTTTGACCAGTCAGGCAGACCCCAAGTCTATCAATCTGGCTCAGAAGCTCAGCGACGAAGCGGTGGTCTATGTGGCCAGCAAGGATGAAAATATCTCGGTGGTGACCAGCACGACTGCCAGCTCTGCCATGTCCCAAGAAGAAAAAAATACAAGTCTAGTCAATTTGAATACGGCGACCGAGGCGGACCTGCAGACCATTTCGGGCATCGGTGCCAAGCGAGCGACAGACATTATCGCCTATCGTGAGGCAAACGGTGGATTCAAGTCGGTGGACGACCTCAACAATGTATCGGGCATAGGCGACAAGACCATGGAAAGCATCCGACCTTATGTCACAGTTGAGTAAGCTCCCCTTCCAGCCCATTCACCTGGCAGTTTTAGCGGTGGCGGCCTACTTTGTAGTCCACTCTTTTTCCCTCTTGACAATGGGCCTGCTGAGTTTGTTGCTAGCTGTCTTTGGGGTTCGGCAAGGTAAGGCAGTTTTCATCAGAACGCTGCCGCTTCTAGCCCTGTGCGGTCTGTTTTTTGGATGCCAGAAGGTCCAATGGGAGCGGGCAGCCCAGTCAGCCCCAGAGCAAGTGACGATAGTGCAGGTCATTCCCGATACCATTGACATTAACGGGGACAGCTTGTCCTTTCGGGGTCGGGCTGACGGACAAACCTATCAGGTTTTCTACAAATTAGCCAGTCAGGAGGAGCAGATTTATTTTCAACAACTAACAGATCTAGTCCAGCTAGAAGTGGAAGCAGAGGTCAGCCTACCAGCTGGTCAGCGGAATTTCAAGGGCTTTGACTATCAGGCCTATCTGAAAACACAGGGCATCTATCGGACTGTCAAGCTAACGGCGATTAAGAAGATTGTTCCTATCCAGTCTTGGAATGTTTTTGACTGGCTATCAAGCTGGCGGAGGCAGGCCTTGGTCTATATCAAAACCAATTTTCCAGCACCTATGAGTCACTACATGACAGGGCTCTTGTTTGGGGACTTGGATAGTGAGTTTGACCAGATGAGTGACCTCTATTCCAGTCTAGGTATCATTCATCTCTTTGCCCTGTCTGGTATGCAGGTGGGCTTTTTCATCGACAAGTTTCGTTGGATTTTGCTGCGTCTGGGCTTGACCAAGGAAACGGTGGATAAATTGCAGATACCCTTTTCCCTTGTCTATGCTGGTTTGACAGGCTTTTCGGTGTCAGTGGTGCGGTCCTTGGTCCAAAAAATTCTGGGCAATATGGGCTTGCAGAAGCTGGATAATTTTGCGGTGACGGTCTTTATCTGCTTGCTGGTGCTGCCCCGATTTTTACTGACGGCAGGAGGAGTGCTGACTTTTACCTATGCTTTCTTGCTGACGGTCTTTGATTTTGAGGACTTGGGGCAGGTCAAAAAGACTGCGGTGGAGAGTCTCAGTATTTCGCTGGGGATTTTGCCGGTGCTCATGACCTATTTCTATGCCTTCCAGCCCTTGTCTATCCTCTTGACCTTTGTTTTTTCCTTTATCTTTGATGTCCTGCTTTTGCCAGGTTTGTCAGTCATTTTTCTCCTGTCGCCAGTTGTCAAGATAACTTGGGTCAATGGATTTTTCGTCTTTATGGAGAAAATCATTGTCTGGGTGGCAGATTTGGGATTGCGACCTTGGATACTGGGCAAGCCGTCTGGGCTGGTTCTCTTGCTTTTGCTGGTCTGCCTCTCCATGCTTTACGATTTTCACAGGAAGAAAAAATGGCTCTTAGGACTGAGCCTGGTCCTCGCTCTGCTATTTTTCACGACCAAACACCCGCTGGAAAATGAGGTGACGGTGGTGGACATCGGGCAGGGGGACAGCATCTTTTTGCGGGATATGCGGGGGCGGACGGTCCTGATCGATGTGGGCGGACGGGTCGATTTTGTGGCTAAAGAAGCTTGGCAGGAGCGGTCTTCGCAGGCAAATGCAGAGCGGACCTTGATTCCTTATCTGCATAGTCGGGGTGTGGATAGGATTGATAGTTTGGTCCTGACCCATACCGACGCTGACCATGTGGGCGATGTGCTGGAGGTGGCGAAGCAGGTCCAGATTGGTCGGATTTACGTGTCGCCGGGAAGCCTGACGGTGCCTGACTTTGTAGCCACCTTGAAAGAAATCAATGTCCCTGTTCATGTGGTGGCGGTGGGCGACCGCTTGCCGATTTTTGACTCCTATCTGGAGGTCCTCTATCCAGACGGGACAGGTGACGGTGGCAATAATGACTCTGTTGTCCTTTACGGTCGCTTGTTGGAAACCAATTTCCTCTTTACAGGGGACTTGGAGCAGGGGGAATTGGACTTGATGAAAGCCTATCCCAACCTGCCTGTCGATATCCTCAAGGCAGGTCACCATGGCTCCAAAGGCTCATCCTATCCTGAGTTTCTAGACCATATCGGAGTCAAGATTGCCCTGGTATCAGCAGGAGAAAACAACCGCTACAAGCATCCTCACCAAGAAACCTTGGACCGTTTTGACAGTCGGAATATCCAAGTCTATCGCACTGACCAGCAAGGAGCTATTCGTTTCCGAGGTTATAAGGAGTGGACGATTGAGACGGTGAGGGAATGATAGTCGCTGCTTGGAAATTCTGTTATAATGGAACAAACAGATGAGGAGTGACTATGAAATACATTGTTGACTATGAGAAAGCAGGAACAAAGCCTGCAGTTGAGAAGGTTGTTCTCTTGAGCACTTCGCCTCGTCGCAGGCAGTTACTGGAATTTTTGAAACCGGAGATTAAGGCAGTTGAGGTAGATGAGCGGGGAATTGAAGAGCGGTTTATGGAGATTTTTGTCAAGGATGATTTTCTGACACGAGCAGCCAAGACCTGTTGCGAGGTCTCCAAGGCCAAGTCGGATTGTGATTTGGAAGAAGGTGTTCTCTACATTTCTGCAGATACCATTGTGGTTTTTGAAAATCAGGTTTACAACAAGCCCGTCGACGAGGCAGAAGCGCGTGCCATGTTTTTGTCCTACTTCGGTAAGAAGCACGAGGTAGTGACTTCCGTTTGCTTGCGGGCAAAGGATTATCTAGAAGTTTTCTACACCATTGCAGAGATTGAATTTGTTGATTGGTATCCGGACTTGCAAGAGGTAGTTGATAATTATCTGGATTCAGGATCACCCATGGACAAGGCTGGTGCCTATGGTTTTCAGGAATTAGATCCTCGTTTTATCAAGCATGTAGCAGGCGATGTCCATACCATTATCGGTCTTCCTGTGTCAGAAACTAGCCGTCGAATTGCAACCTAACAGTTGCTATGACTTCAATTGATTAAAAACGAAGCCCTGCTCTTAAAATTTGTCTGAGACTAGGGCTTATTTTTAGGAGAAGTCCTAGTAGCTATGATAAAATGATTTATGGAGATTGCCATTAAAAAATAAGCACAATTTTCCTAATGGAGGTTATATGCGAGGAGAAAAGAAGATACATTTTGGAATTCGAAAGTATGCGGTCGGTGTGGTTTCGGTTGCGCTTTCCATCGGTTTTATCGTAACGACTTCTGTCAGTGTTCAAGCCGAGGAAGTCTCGGCTAATCTTGTGACTAGCCAGCAGGTTGGTCAGGCTAGTACAGAGACTGAAAGTACGGTTAGAGAAAATCAAATGCCTACCGAAACAGTTAGCCAGCCTCTTTCCGATTCGAGTGATGGTGCTGCTATGGTTATGCCACTATCTGAACAAGCAGCAGATGGGAAGAGTTCTACAGTTTCTGCTCCTCAGACGGTAGCTGAGGTGACGTCAGTTGTATCTGAATCAGGAGAAAACGCTGAAACACCTGCTGTTCAACCGCTTATCGCTGAAGAGGCCACAACCACCTCAAGTCAGCCACGTAGTCGGATGGCTCGGAGTGTAGCAGACCAAACTAGTATTGCCAACCTGCCCTTGGATGCTCAAGGGCAGTTGGTGACCAGTCAGGCTCATCAGACTGTGGACCAAGTGCAGGAGGTCTATGCGGATGGTAGTAGACAAATTGTCCCTGCAACAGCTGACAATACGCCAGTAGTTGCCAACGCCAAACAAGTCTTGGAGCAGGTTCGGGCTGTTTCAGCTGAACTAAAGGCCGTTACCTATGAGAGTTTGTACGATGGTCTGAAAAACAATGAGCGCTTTTTAGATAATTTTGCCATCGAACAGGAACTGAAGAAAGAGAAAAATGGTCAGGTACCCACTAGTGAAGAACTAGCGGCTCGCAAACGTCAGGTCTATATGGATCAGTTGGATATGCGAACAAGTTTTACAAGTGTTCAAAATCGTTTGGACACTATTTTGGCAGGGGTTTTTGAAAAATCCACTGCCGTAAATCCAGAAACTGTAAAGGCCAACAAGGAAAAGATTCTACTAGGTTTGACCTATCTAGAGCGCCAATACAAGTTTGCTCTTGGAAACTTTGCAGCTAAGGATTTGATTCTTTACTATCCAGAGGTTTTTGGAAATCAGTCAGATCTTCTGACAAATCTGATTCAGATTGGTTCTGTGAATTATGCTGATTTGGAATTGAAAAACAACCTGCTAACCTATCAAAAGAAACTGGCTCCCATTACTAATCAGCCTAATCTGATTGCCTTTATCGAAAGTCAGGTGCCTCGTTGGACAGAAGCTCCAGATGTGGAAAGCTGGTTTAATGAAACGACAAGAGCTGCCATTGCTACTTCCATAAGTCCAAACGGAAGTAGCTCTCTTTACCAAAAATTAAAGTCAGACTCTCCTCGATTAGCCAGCCACATCCTGCCATTGTTGACTTTGAGTTCAGATTCTGTCATTGTTTTATCAACGACAAATACCATCACTTACGGACTCAGAGATACCTACGTTTCGGCAGCTAGTGGGACGGAATCGTTGACAACAAGCATGGAAAAAGCGGTTCAAGGCCAACAGGCATTTATCGATTTTTGGTACCGTGTGAGTGAGAAAGGAGAGGTGCTCCGAAATCATCCTACGGTTGTAGTAGTTGATAGCTTGCAAGCTCTGGGTCAGCCTCATGAATTAGCTCGAAATCTCTGGTCCGCAAAGACAGGCAGTAAGGCACTTGAGGGAGTGCGTGAATTTATTACACCTTTAGGGCTTTACTCGAATTTCTTGCAGGCAGGTGGTCAGAAAGACAGCGATACACGGATTACCTTCTTTCTAGGTAAGTCCTTGACAGACAATGGTTTGTCGGTCTATACCCATGAAATGACGCATATTTTTGATCAGAAAGTTTGGTTCAATGGTTTCGGACGTAGGACCAACAAGGATGCGGAATTGTACGCGACAGGACTCTTTGATTCCCACAATAATACCCAGGGGCAATCCTCTTACCTTCCGATTTTTAACCTTAATACGGCTTATGAATTAGGAACGGGGCGAACACAAAACCAATCGCCGACTCGTTTTGAAACAGAAGCAGACCTGAAAGAATATATGCAAGGCTTGCTGGATGTGATTTATAGTTTGGATTATTTGGAAGCCAAGGTTAGCCTAGAGCAATCTGCAGCGGATAAGACCATTCTCTTCAATCAATTGGCAGTCTCACCTTTACCGTCCAATCCTGTAAAAATCAGAGATGAATTTAAAGCAATTGATGAGCAACTGGCTGCAAATTTGACGACTGTGGATGACTTGGTTGACCAGGCAATTGTGTCAGGACGTTTGGCCTTTAAAGGATTTGACACGCGTGGTTTTGCCAACCATAACGACTATTTTGTTGTCCCCTTGTTTGAACCAGTTTTTGCAGGTTTGCAAAATGATACTAGTTTTGTGGGTGATTTCACAACTCGTCGTTATGCCTATGAGTTATTAGGAGAGTACGGTTATAAAAATGGGATGGTAGCCTATCTGTCTAACCAATATGCCAATGACAAAGAGGCACTTGCTGCGATTATGCCCGAGCACAATGGGAATTTGGCTACCTTTAAAAAAGCCATGTTTGCAAGACGTGCTGCTCGACTACAAGACTTGAAAGCGACTAGTCAGTTTGCAAATCTGGCAGACCTGGAAATCAAGATGCGTCAGGCGGTTGAACAAGATTTGGAACGAATGAAGATGAATCAAACCAACAATACATTCGTGACAACAGGTGTGACAGCTGTTCGAGACTTGAAGACGCAGATTTTCCAAGAATACCTGACGATGACAAACGATTTCCGAACTAGCATCTACAAAGAAAAAGAGACCAGTCGTACTTTTTACGTGACCAATGGTCCAGAGACTTCAACAGATGGAGCAGGAACAGAAGCTAATCCTTATCAAAGCCTGTCTTATGCTCTTCGACAGGCAAGTGATGGGGATGTGATTAAGTTGGTACAAAGTATCACCCATCGCCAAGATCAGCCTTTTGTTATTGATAAGGCTGTGACGATTGATGGTCAGGGACATGGTTTGACATTTCGTGGGGCTGATGTAGAGTTGGGGGATGCAGTTATCTTTACCAAGATGACACTTAATATGATTCCATCTGGTAATCAGCAACCAACAATCTATCTGAATGGGCATCAAGCGATATTTGATGCAGTTTCAACAACTATCAGTCAACAGCAAGATAGCCTTCGTCCTACGGTTGTAGCTGGTTCCCGTCTGGGGGAGCCGACGGGGACTCATGCGCGTCTCTTGGTTGTCAACGGTGATTCCAATACCCGTTTTAGACAGATTTTTGCAGGAAATGCAGCAAGCTCTAGCTACATCCCAATTGACATCATCATTGATTCTGAATTTGCTGGTGTGGATGAAGGAATTGACCTAGGTGGTCCAAATGACCAGGTGACCTATGGTCGGGTTGAGCTAGAGACTCGTTCGAACAAGGTAAAACAAGTATCGGCTGCCAATAGTATGGACAATAAAGTGACGGTCAAAGCTGCGCGGATTTATGGGGCGAATTTCTTGGACATTCAGGAATTAAGCTTGGTTGAAAATGCGGATGTGACTTTGGGTAATCAGGTGACACGTATTTCAAGCAGTGTCGAACTTTCCTCTGGTAGCCAGCTGCAGTTGGCAAGTGACCGTTCAGTAGAATTTGGAGCTCTGTCTGGTCAAGGGAAGGTCCTGATTCCAGCCGGTTCTTATTTGAATGTTTTGGCAGATGTTTCAGGATCTGTGAAAATTGTGCTGACAGGTTTCGAGAATCAATTTGCCAACAATGTTGATCAGGTCTTTTTGACGGTTGAGGGTTTGCTAGACCCGACTAGCTCGGTTCAACTGTCCAATCATTATGACCGCTTTGCTATTTCCAAAGAAAATCAAACCTATCGTCTGGTCCTTCAAAATCAGCCTCCTCAACTCCATACGGTCACCTTAGAGTTTCTACATGCAGGGCAAGTGCTGAAGTCAGAGCAGGTGCAAGTGGAAGATGGCCAGTCTGTTTCTGGTTTGGAAAACTTAATGCCTAGCTCGACAGAAGGGAGCTACCAGTTGGCACCAGATTTTGATTTTGGCTTACTTGAAGCGATTGATAGTAGCCAATTGATTAAAATTCCAGTGATTTTGGTGCGCCCGATGACACCGATTGTGGCTTTTGATCCAGCTAGGATTCAGGAAGTGAGCCTGGTGCAGGGCTTGAACAAGTCAGTTTATCAAGAAGGCGAAAGTCTTGATTTATCAGGGTTGCAGTTGCGTTTGATGGATCAGCAGGGAATTTCCGTGGTGATTGATTCCAGCCGATTTGCAGAGTTTGGCGTACGAACCAGTCCAGTACAAACGCCTCTGTTGACTAGCCATCATCAACTTGAGGTGACAGTAGGTAGTCAGAGTCTGTCTCTCCCAATTCAGGTTCAGGCTATGCCAAAGGCTACACGCTTCCAGCCGGAAGTGTCTGGCGAGGTGCTTGTTTGGCCGGGTGATAGTAGCCAGCTACTTGAAGAGAATTTGCTTACCGTCCTTAATGTACCAAGTGAAGCAGGACGAGTTCAGGTCATCATGGTGGATAATCTTCCACAGACAAGTGGGGATTACATGCTGACGGTTCGTGTTCATTACGATGATCAGAGCTACGCAGACCTCTCGCTTCCTTTCCATATTGCCAAACGTGAGAATGGAAGTGGAGTCACTCACGAACTGCCAGTAGGCGTTCTTCCGCCGCTTGAGACTGCCAAGGGAGAAGGAGTCACTCACGAACTGCCAGTAGGCGTTCTTCCGCCGCTTGAGACTGCCAAGGGAGAAGGAGTCACTCACGAACTGCCAGTAGGCGTTCTTCCGCCGCTTGAGACTGCCAAGGGAGAAGGAGTCACTCACGAACTGCCAGTAGGCGTTCTTCCGCCGCTTGAAACAGCTAAGGGAGAAGGAGTCACTCACGAACTGCCAGTAGGTGTTCTTCCGCCACTTGAAACAGCTAAGGGAGCAGGAGTCACCCACGAACTGCCAGTAGGCGTTCTTCCGCCGCTTGAGACTGCCAAGGGAGAAGGAATCACTCACGAACTGCCAGTAGGCGTTCTTCCGCCACTTGAAACAGCTAAGGGAGCAGGAGTCACCCACGAACTGCCAGTGCTTGAGACTGCCAAGGGAGCAGGAGTCACCCATGAACTGCCGGTAGGCGTTCTTCCGCCGCTTGAAACAGCTAAGGGAGCAGGAGTCACTCATGAACTGCCGATAGGTGTTCTCCCGCCGCTTGAAACAGCTAAGGGAGCAGGAGTCACCCATGAGCTGCCAGTAGGCGTTCTTCCAGTGCTTGAGACTGCCAAGGGAGCAGGAGTCACCCATGAACTGCCAGTAGGCGTTCTTCCAGTGCTTGAGACTGCTAAGGGAGCAGGAGTCACTCATGAACTGCCGATAGGCGTTCTTCCTCCAGCTTCTTCCAATCCAGTTGCAGTAAGCCAGAAAGATTCATCTCAAAAGGAGAAGGAGGCTAGCTTGCCAGTGACTGGCCAAACTGGACTCCTAACACCAATTGGTGTTTTGCTCTTTCTTTTCCAATTTATTTTATGGAAAAAGGCGAAAAAACAGGAGGAGTAGAAGAAGGAGCTTGAAGCATCTAACTCTTTTAAAATAAAAAACAAGCCTAGCAAGGGGATTGGAACCTCAAGCTAGGCTTTTGTTATGGCTTAGAGAGCAAGTCCTATAAAATTATTAGTCAGACTTGTAGCGCCTATTAATAAGTCTAAGTCCCTAATGAGCCTCCTATGATTGAAATCATTATATAGATAGACTAGAATAAAATCATAGACAGACTGTCCCTAATTGTCTTATTAACTCACCAAGTGATTGGTCATTCAGAAGGAGGAAATGAATGGTGGATTTCAATTCTATGAACCAGTGGTTTGAGGCCCAGAAGAAACTGGCTGAACAATGGCAGTCCATGTTTCCGCTCAACCAAACGTCAACAAGTAGCAGTTCTTCCAATTTACAGGATTTGTGGACTGCCCAACAACAATTTTTCAATGACTATATGAAGGCGTTTCAGCCTGCAGGTTTCACACCAGCTTACCCACTTCCTTTTTCCCATCCAGCCTTTGAATCGTGGAATAAATTTCAATCCAGCTGGACAGAGCAGATGGAAAAAGCAGTGAAAGAAGGACCTTTGGGGAATTATATGGCACAATTTCCGGATATGAACACCTATTTGGATTTCTACCGCCAGCAATTTAACCCTAGTCGATTATTCGATGCTATGGATTCGGAGTCCTATAGTGTCTTTTTGAAAATGATGGATGCCAACCAGCATTTTTTGTCATTCTATCGATACTTTGATAATCTGAGAGACCTTTATTCTAAGCCATTGGAAGCAGATGGGAAAGAGATGATGGAAAAATGGTTGGCAGATGGACAGCAATTTTATACAGACTTTGTCCAGCCTTTTATCCCAGCCCAATTGAGGCAGCTAGTTGATGCTCCATACCAACTGAGCCAAACCATGAAAGATAATTGGGTAAAATTCCTAGGACCTTGGTCGGAATCCTTCTTTGATTTAGCGCGCCTTTATGTCGAAGGGGCACATGGGGATACGGACAAATTAGCGGAGTATTTTGAGGTTTGGAAAAAACAGTACGAGGAAACTGTAGCACCGCTCTTACGGGTTCCAGGCATGGGTAACAATACAGAGAAAATTGAGCGCCACAATGCCTTTATTGACAATAGTATCCAACTTTTGCTGACCAGTGTTGAATTTCAACAGAAATTAGCCCAAGTAACTCGTAAACGTGCCAAGGGCTTATTGGAAGAATACGCAGAGCTGGTTAAAAAAGGGGAGCAACCGCAAACCTATAAAGAATTTTACCAACATTGGTCCAACGAAGTCGAAAAAACCTTGCAAGAGTATTTCTACTCCGATGAATTTTCTCAACTCTTAGCCAAATTTGGAACTGCTAATGCTCAATTTGTCATTGCTCGCAATAAACTATTAGAACTGTCTCTGAAAAATCTTCCAGTCGTACTAGAGAGTGATGCCCGCAGCCTTTACAAGAAAGTACAGGATTTGAAACGCGAGGTCAATAAACTCAAACGTGAGCTCAAGGAACTCAAAGAGCCAAAAGAAGATGCAAAGGTGACCAAGCCAAAAACGAGCAAAAAAACGGACAAATAAAACTAGAGAGAAAGGAGAATGACGATGTTTGACGATTTGTTTACAGTTCCCCGAAAGAATTTTCAAGATGCCTTGGAGTCTCAGCAACGCTTGTTAAAAGGGATTGAGACCTTGACAAAGTTGGAAAGACCTAGAGGCGGTGTATCTGAAAAAGAAATGATTTATACAGAAGATAAGCTGGTCTTGTATCACTTTGTTCCAAAGGTTAAGCGTCCACTAAAGACCCCAACCCTGATTTCCTATGCTTTAGTCAACAAGTATTATATGTTAGACCTGCAGGAAGGCAATAGTTTTGTGGAAGACTTGCTCAATGCTGGTGCGGACCTCTATGTGATTGACTGGGGATACCCGACTAAAGATGATATGTTTATCACCATGGAAGACTATATCCAAGGTTATATGCGTAACTGTGTGGAAGCTGTTTTGGAACATTCTGGCGCAGATAAGATTAATTTCTTTGGTATCTGTCAGGGGGCGAATTTTGCGACCATCTTCACAGCCCTCAATCCAGATTTGGTTAAAAACCTGGTAACCGTTGTTGCACCGATTGATTTTTCTCCATGTGATAAATTGCTCTTCCAATGGGGAAAATACCTGGATGCAGACAGCATGGTGGAGGCATATGGCAATGTTTCTGGCGAAATCATGAACAATGGTTTCCTGCTCTTGTCACCGATCAAATTAACTACCAATAAATATCTAGATCTGGTCGATAAATTAGATAATGAAAAAGCCATGACAAACTTCTTGGCACTTGAAAGTTGGATTTTTGACAGTCCAGATCAAGCAGGGGCCACTATTCGCCAGTTTACCAACGATATGTACCATGACAACAAGCTAGTCAAGGGTGAGTTGAAAATTGGGGATGAAACCGTGAATTTGAAGAACATCACACAACCCCTGCTCAATATTATTGCCAAACGAGATGACCAGGTTCCGACCCTGGCTTCTGAGCCACTTCCAAAACTCGTCGGTTCAAAAGATACGGAGACTGTTTACTACGAATCCGGGCATATCGGCCTGTTTGTCAGCAAGCGTTCACGTGAGCAAGTCATACCAAAACTCATGGATTTTTATAAAACCCATGATGATTAAAAAAAAATACCTATCTATCCTGGGATAGGTAGGTATTTTTCAGTGTTTGGGAAAAGGCAGAGCGCGAAGTTGCTCTATTCTCAAAGCTTAAGTGTGATTTGTCTGCCGGAGTTGTCAAAAAGTGCTTGGCGGATGCTAGCCAGTAACGCTTGTGGCTGGTCTGTTAAGATGGAATGCCCTGCATCAAAAAACTGCAAAGTAGCCTGAGAAAGATAGTGGGCAGTTAGGTAGGCAGATTCCAGACTGACGACATCGTCTGATGTGCCGTGCAAGATATGGACAGGACAGGTAACCTGCTGAATCCTGTTGTTACCAGCCACAAATCCATTGTGCCGATTGGTCATGTTAAAGGTGAATAGCAAGAGGCAAATATCCGAATAATTGCGCTGTTGACAGGCAGCTTCCATGTAGAGTCTAAAATCTTCATCCGAAATGGGAGTGTTTTGATACAAGGGGGAAAGGATCTTTCTCATCAAGGATTCTTGACCTGATTTTAAGGCATATTCAATCCGTTGTAAGACAGGATTCCACTTGGCTAAGGCTGGGTTTGTGTTGGCCAAAATCGGTAAAATATTAAACGACACAAGCCTGGATTTGCTAGGTGGCAGGTAGCCTTGTACACCAACTGAAGATAATAAGAACAGACGCTGAATGGCAGTTGGACGGCTGGCAGCCATTTCAAGTGCAACTCCTCCACCTGTGGACCAGCCGAGAATGGAGTAGGCTGAAATGGACAAGGCATCCATCAATTCGAGCAAGTCTTCTGCCAAGTCCTGTAGGGCATGGAGGGACTTGTGATAACTAGATCGTCCAAACCCCCGCATATCGACGGCAATCAATTGGCATTCCTGCTCGAGAGCTTCCATCAAGTGTTGGAAATGGGTAGATGAACTAAGATTGCCATGGATAAGAAGGAGGTAGGGACCTGTGGATCCGGCTGTACGATAGGCGATTCTTTCGCCATTTGATAGATCATGATAGTGATATGGATAGTGCTTCATAATTGTACCTTTCCCACACATTATACACAAAGATAGTCGAAAATCAAACCAAAGAAAAAGGAGTAAGAAGATGTCAAAAGTATTTGAAATTGGACAATCAGCTAGTTTTTCTAAGACAGTTACAGAGACAGATGTGGTCTTATTTGCAGGGATTTCGGGGGATTTAAACCCTGCTCACACCAACGAGGTTGAAGCATCACAAGGGATGTTTAAGAAGCGAATTGCTCATGGTATGTTAGGAGCATCCTTTATTTCGACAGTATTGGGGATGTATTTACCGGGTCCTGGCACTATCTATCTGGGCCAAGACCTCCGTTTCCTGAAGCCAGTTGCGATTGGTGATACTCTTACGGCGACTGCTCGTATTAGCGCCATTGATGAAAAAGGATGGCTGACTTTAGACACCCTTGTCACCAACCAAGACGGGCAAAAAGTCATTACTGGAGTCGCCCAAGTTATCCCTCCTAAATAAGGCTCTAATAGTTTATAAGACTTACTATAATAAGTTCTAATAGACCAAGTATTGAAATCACCCCCTAGCTATGATAAGCTTGTGATATATTTTACATTCGAGGAGGAATACACATGAATCGTGTAACAGAATTGTTGGGCATTCAGTACCCAGTATTTCAAGGGGCTATGGCCCAAATTTCACGCCATCAATTGGTGAGTGCCGTTTCCAATGCAGGTGGTCTGGGGATTCTTGCCTCAGGCGGTCTGACTGCTGAGGAAGTACGTGAAGAGATTCGTTTAACCAAGGCCTTAACTGACAAACCCTTTGCTGTCAACTTGATGCTCATGATGGATAATGTAGCAGAAATTGTCGAAGTGTTGATCGAAGAAGGTGTTAAGGTTGTCACCACAGGAGCAGGGACTCCTAAACCCTATATGCCACGGTTAAAGGAAGCGGGTGTCATTGTCATCCCCGTCATTCCATCAGTCAAACTAGCGCAAAAAATGCAAGAGTTGGGTTGCGACGCTGTCGTTGCCGAAGGGATGGAAGCAGGGGGCCACATTGGGGAGATGACCAGTATGCCTTTGACCCGTCAGGTGGTTGCCAATGTCGATATTCCTGTTATTTGTGCAGGCGGTGTTGCCGATGGCCATGGACTAGTAGCCGCTTATGCTCTTGGAGCTGAAGGTGTGCAAATGGGGACTATCTTCTTAGCAGCCGAAGAGTGCCCAATTCCAGATAGCTACAAACAAGCAGTTCTGGATGCGGTGGACACATCGACAGTTGTGACTGGCCGCAAGTTTGGTGCGCCTGTACGCTGTATTCGAAATGATTTGACAACCAAGTATTTGGAGCTAGAAAGCCAGGATATTTCACGTCATGAGTTAGAGAAAATTACCATGGGAGCCTTGTCCAAGGCAGTCAAAGAGGGTGATGTGAAAAATGGATCCCTTATGGCAGGCCAGATTGCTGGCTTGGTCAAAGAAATCAAACCGGCAAAAGCCATTATCGAAGACCTGTTTACTGAAGCAAAACAAGTCTTAGCAGGTTTATCTATCTAAGAAGCCACCAATTTTATCTACCGAACAGGGTTTGTCCCTGTTCTTTTTAATTTCACAAAGATGAAAAATCCATTTCAAAATTTGGAGAAATAGACCTAAAATAAAAGGAATATACCGTTTGAGATAGTTTGTGAAATATTATTAGACAAACTAATAGTTCTATCAATTTTTATTAAGTAGATTTTTATGTAATTTCGATATATGATGGTAGTGTCAACAAAATGTAAACGCTTCACAAATATTTTTTAAAAGGAGTCTTACAATGTCAGTAAAAGAATTAGCTAAAGAGTTGTATCCAGAAGATTTGTTTGGTTATGCAGAAAAATTAACCGAAGGCGAATTAAAGGTCTTGAAACACTTACGTCAAGAGATGGAAACACGCATCCGTCCAGTCTTGATTGATAGCTATGAAAAAGCATTGTTACCACGTGAAGAAATACTTGGAGCTTTCGCTGCAGCGAAAATCATGACCCATCCTGACCTCTTCGTTGGTCGTGAAGGATCTTGGAAAGCTGGTGAGCTCTATAATGCTTTCCTTTATTTGGAAATGGCACGTTTTGATCCATCAGTGGCAACCTTCTATACTGTACACGGTGGCTTGGGCTACAACACTATTCTGATCGGTGGTAGTCCTGAGCAGATTGAACGCTTTGGTACACCAGTTCGTAACTTTGAAGCACAGACCTGTTTCGCCTTGACAGAGCCTGACCATGGTTCAGATATTGCAGGTGGTCTTGCAACAACAGCTGAGCGTAAAGGTGATGTTTGGGTATTGAACGGTGAAAAACGTTGGATTGGTGGTGCCAAGACAGCTGACTTCATTCCAGTCTTTGCTCGCGATGTAGAAAGCAAGAAAATCAAGTGCTTCATGGTGAAAAAAGGTAGCCCTGGCTTGTCAGTTGAAAACGTAGAACATAAGATTTCCCTTCGTTTGGTCAACAATGGCCATATTACCTTGAAGGATGTGGAAGTTCATGAAGATGACCGTTTGGTTAACATCAATGGCTATGGTGATGTGGCGAAAATCTTCGTTCGCACTCGGGCTGACGTTGCTTATATTGCAATGGGAACCGCAGCAGGTGCCTTCAATGCAGCCCTTCGTTTGACTACAACTCGTGAACAATTTGGTCGCAAATTAGGTGGCTTCCAATTGGTACAAGAAAAACTGGCTCGCATGCAGGCAAATGTACAGGCAGCCATTGCCTACTCAGCTCGCATTGCTGAAATCCAAGAGTCTGGTACAGAAGAGATGCTCAACTCATCATTGGCGAAACTGCACAATTCTCTCCGCATGAGAGAAACTGTTGCTTTGGCGCGTGAAGTCTGTGGTGGTAATGGTATTACCTATGAAACCGAAGTAGCTCGTTTCTTCACAGATGCGGAAGCTATTTACACTTACGAAGGCACACACGAAATCAATGCCATGATTGTTGCCCGTGAACTCACTGGCATCGGTGCTTTCATCTAACCCTTGCTCTTCAATCCTCAGAAATCCCAGATGGTTCATTGCAATAGGCTGAACCGAGAACTATCTGGGGTTCTGATTTTGTAAGCAACAGGAAGTAGGGACCAGTTTCCTGCTTTCAAACAGCAAGATCCATGGTGATCTGATGAATGAGATAAGGAGAAAAAATGGAAATTACAAATGTTATGGTCATTGGTTCAGGACAAATGGGAAGCGGTATTGCGCAAGTTTTTGCACAATCAGGCTTCACCGTTTACCTCAATGACATTAAAATGGAATTTGTTGAACGCGGCTTAGCTGGTATTAAAAAGCAATTTGATCGAGCAGTTGACAAGGAAAGAATGACCCAGGATGAAGCAGATCAAGCGATGGCACGCTTGATTCCTTCAGTTGATTATGCAGATGCAAAAGGTGTGCAGTTGGTGATTGAAGCAGCAACTGAAAATCGGGATATCAAACTCAGCATCTTTAAGCAGTTGGATGAGCTAACTCCTCCAGAAACTATCTTGGCATCCAACACCTCTTCCTTGTCTATAACGGATATTGCAGCAGCAACTGGTCGTCCTGATAAGGTTTTGGGGATGCATTTCTTCAACCCAGCACCTTTGATGAAACTAGTTGAAGTCATCCGTGCCATTCAAACCTCACCAGAAACAGCGGCTGTGGTGGAGGAAGTGACTGCAAAAATCAATAAAACAGCAGTTCGAGTGGCCGATTCTTATGGATTTGTTGTCAACCGTATCTTGATTCCAATGGTCAACGAAGCAGTCTTTGTCTTGGGAGAAGGTGTGGCAACAGCAGAAGAAATTGATACGGCTATGAAATTAGGGGCCAACCATCCAATTGGTCCGCTTGCCTTGGCTGATTTGATTGGTTTGGATGTGGTTCTTGCTATCATGAATGTCCTCAGTACAGGCTTCAATGATCCAAAATATCGTCCTGCACCGCTCCTTAAAAAGATGGTAGAATCTGGTAAGCTTGGTCGTAAGACAGGCGAAGGATTCTTTAAGTATTAAGAAGGAGGAGAGAAGATGAAAGAAGCTGTTATTGTTGCGGCTGTTCGGACACCGATTGGCAGTTATGGAGGCTCTTTAAAAGATGTTCCAGCTGTTGATTTAGGTGTGACAGTAGTCAAAGCTGCCTTAGAAAAAATTCAACTCTCACCAGATATGGTAGATGAACTGATTTTTGGGAATGTCTTGAGTGCTGGTTTGGGGCAAAACGTCGCCCGTCAAATCAGTGTGAAGGCAGGTATTCCAATATCAACCCCTTCTTACACCATCAATAAGGTCTGTGGTTCTGGTCTAAAAACCATCCAATTGGCTGCCCAGGCTGTTCTCCTTGGAGATGCAGATGTTGTCATTGCCGGTGGTGCTGAAAACATGAGCCAGGCAGCCTATGTTTTACAAAATCAACGTTGGGGTTCTCGGATGGGGCATAGTAAGGTTTTAGATACCATGCTTGTGGATGGATTGACTGATGCCTTTGAACCGATTCATATGGGCATTACTGCTGAAAATGTAGCTGCCAAATATGGCATCAGCCGTGAACAACAAGATGCCTTTGCAGTTGCATCCCAAGAAAAAGCCATGGCAGCGATCAAAGCAGGAAAATTCAAAGATGAGATTGTGCCAGTGAGCATTCCGCAGCGCAAAGGCGATCCAATCCTATTTGACACTGATGAATACCCACGTGAAAATGCCAGCATAGAAGGCATGGCCAAACTTCGTCCAGCTTTCAAGAAGGATGGAACGGTTACAGCCGGAAATGCTTCTGGTATCAATGATGGAGCAGCAGCTGTCGTTGTGATGAGTAGTGAAAAGGCTGAAGAGCTTGGTTTACCAGTCCTAGCAACGATTAAGTCCTATGCTAGCGCAGGTTTGGAACCAGAGCTGATGGGCTGCGGTCCAATTTATGCCAGCCGAAAAGCCTTGGAAAAAGCTGGTCTGACTGTTGCCGATTTAGACTTGGTGGAATCCAATGAAGCCTTTGCGGCACAAGCATGTGCAGTTAACAAAGACCTAGACCTCAATACGGATATTGTCAATGTAAATGGAGGTGCCATTGCCCTAGGCCATCCAATCGGAGCATCAGGTGCCCGCATCTTTGTAACCCTTCTCCATGAAATGCAAAAACGTGATGCCAAATGTGGACTTGCGACCCTCTGTATCGGTGGAGGTATGGGAACAGCAGTCATTGTCACACGTTGAGTCAAGAAAAGGAGATGGTAGAATGAAAAAAACACCAAACCGTTGGTTGATTTTGGCAGCAGCTATTTTAACCAACCTATCCCTTGGTGCTGGCTATGCCTGGTCGGTATTCCAAAAAGCTCTTTTGGAAGCCAATGTTGACCAGGGATGGGTCCAAGCCCAAACCTCTCTAGCCTTTAGTATCTCCTTTGCCATGGTACCAATTGGTATGATTATCTTTGGACCAAAGGTAGATGCCCTAGGCCCTAAAAAGTTTGTCTTCCTCGGAGGAATTCTCTTTGGACTTGGGATGTTTGCGACTGGTTTCGCAACATCCTTACCAGTCCTTTATCTGACCTATGGTCTGGTACTTGGTTTAGGTATCGGTGCCGCTTATGGTGCCGCAACATCTGTGGCGACCAAATGGTTCCCAGATAAAAAAGGTCTGGCTGGTGGTTTGACAGCAGCAGGCTTTGGTCTTGGCCCCCTCATTATCGGTCCTGTAGCAAAAAGTATGATTGCAGCAATGGGTGTGTACCGGACCTTTAATGTTCTGGGAATTGCCTTGCTCGTGATTATCTGCGCTTCCTCCTTGGTCATGGAAAAAGCACCAGCGGCTGCACCAGTAGAGGGTGCACCAGCACCGACAGGTAAGACCCACAAGGAAATGCTACGTGAAGGAAACTTCTGGTTGCTCTGGGTTATTTACATCTTAGGAGCAACTGGAGGTATGATGATTATCGGATCTGCAGCTTCTATTTCTGACCAATACAAGTTGGTCGGAGAGGCGACTTTCTTTGTCATGTTGGTATCCATTGCCAACACCTTTGGTCGAATTTTTTGGGGAGCTGTTTCAGATAAAATTGGTCGCTACCCAACAGTTGTTGCCATGTTTGCGGCAGTAGCGGGAGGCCTCTTTTTGACAGCAACCTTTAAAGGTGAAGGCAGTGTCCTAGCCATTGTAGGTGTCATGTTGGTTGCCCTGTCCTTCGGTGGTTTCCTGGGATCCTTCCCAGGTATCACGGCAGAAAACTGGGGAGTTGCGAATGTCGGTACCAACTATGGCTGGATGTTTACAGCCTACGGTGTTGCAGCCATTGCTGGTCCACAACTAGGTGCCCGCCTGGCTCAAGCCAATAATGGTGATTATTCAATGGCCTTCTATATTGTTATTGGAATGGCCTTGCTGGGTATTGTGTTGCAGCTATTCTATATTTCTAAAACCAAGAAATAATGTCCTTTGGTAAACCTCTTCTGGAGGTATCAGATTTTCTTCTGATACCTCTTTTTTTTAGGGAATTGACTAGTTTATCTATAAGCTAGTCTTATATTTCTATTAAAAATTCTTAAGTAGACGAGACAACAAAATATTATTATACTGAAAATGTAAGCGTTTAACATTTTGTCATCTGAATGATTGCATTGTTGACACCTGAGCAATCGTTCAACTAACAAACTAGGAGAAAGTCTATGAACAAAACTGTATTGTTAGAGGTGAAGGACAAGATTGGTTATATTACTATCAATCGTCCAGAAGCTCTAAATGCACTCAGCTCACAAGTTCTCAAGGACTTGAATGAGGTATTGGATACTGTCGAAGCAAGTCAGGAAATCCAGGTTGTTATCGTCACAGGTGCAGGTGAAAAATCATTTGTTGCTGGTGCAGATATCAAGGAAATGGATACAATGACACCAACTGAAGCTTTTGAATACATGACCTATGCCAATGATACCTTCTCCAAACTCGCCAATCTCCGTCAACCATCTATCGCTGCTATCAATGGCTATGCCTTGGGTGGGGGAATGGAACTGGCACTTTCAACTGATATTCGCCTAGGGCATGAGAAAATCTTGCTTGGATTTCCTGAGGTGACACTTGGCATCATTCCAGGATTTGCAGGTACCCAACGGATGTCACGCTTGATTGGTGCAAGCAAGGCAAAAGAACTGATTTTAACAGCACGAAACGTGAAGGCGGATGAAGCACTTTCTTTGGGAATTATCAACCATTTGGTGCCCGTTGATCAGTTACTAGAAGAAGCTGAAAAGTTGGCGAAGAGTATTTTAAAAAATGCGCCACTTGCTGTCGAAAAAGCTAAACATGTCATCACAGTTGGTGTGGAACTTCCGTTGCAACATGCCATTCGTTTAGAAACGGAAGCAGAAGCACTCTTGTTCTCTACTGAGGATAAGGTGGAAGGCATGCGGGCCTTTGTCGAAAAAAGAAAAGCTGTCTTTAACAAGAAATAAACCGACTGACGAGGAGAAGAAAATGGCAAAAATTGTAACGCTTAAAGAAGCCGTATCCTTGATTCAACCAGGTCAAATCGTGGGAATCTCAGGATTCTTGGGAGTTGGTGAACCGTTTGAATTGATTGAAGGATTGGTTGCCCAAGGGACCAAAGACTTAACCTTAACCTCTGTTGTGACCTCACACCCAGGTAAGGAAGTTGGAGTTGGTCGCTTATGTGAAAATCACCAAGTTAAAAAATATATCGCAGCCCATGTTGGAACCTCACCTGGCGCTCAAAAAGCTTACTTCAGTGGTGAAATGGAAGTAGAATTCACACCGATGGGAACGGTTGTGGAACGCCTGCACGCTGCTGGTGCCGGACTGGGAGCCGTCTTGACTCCAACAGGTGTAGGAACAATCTTAGAAGAAAACCAAGAAAAAGTTGTCCGCAATGGCCGTGAGTACCTGGTTTATGATCCTTTGAAAATTGATGTAGCCTTGATTAAAGCGACCAAGGCTGATGCCTATGGCAACCTGTACATCGATGGAACAACTAAAAATATCTCCCTTCAGCTAGCACTTGCAGCAGATACTGTCATTGTTGAAACCAATGAAATTGTAGAAGTTGGAGATATCAGACCAGATGATATTTACATTCCTGGAATTTTGGTTGATTATGTTGTACAAGGCTTGTCTGCCCAAGAGCACCATGAAATGATGGGAGCTCTTTGGACAGAAACGAAGAAATTAGCAGAGGTGTAATAAGATGAAAGCTAAAGAAATAATTGCACGCCGTGTTGCCTTAGAATTTCACGATGGCGATGTTGTCAATCTTGGCTTTGGGATTCCAAACGCATCTGCAGACTTTATTCCAGATGGCGTGAATGTAGTCTTGCAAGCTGAAAATGGTGCGCTCCGCTTTGGACCAACACCAGGCAAGCATAACTACCATCCAAATACAGCCAACTCCGGTGGTGCACCAATTACCTTGATGCCGGGGGCTTCAACATTCGATATTCAAACCTCATTTGCGATTATTCGCGGAGGTCACGTTGATGCAACCGTATTGGGTGCTTTAGAAGTTAGCCAGGATGCTAGCATTGCCAACTGGATTATACCAGGCAAGTTTGCTCCAGGTATGGGTGGAGCCATGGACCTCTTAGTCGGGGCAAAACGAGTAATCGTTGCTCTCCAACATACCGATAAAACTGGCGAATCAAAAATTTTGAAAGAATGCTCTCTTCCACTTTCAGCCAAGGGTGTGGTATCGATGGTCATTACTGACCTAGCTGTCTTTGAATTCCAAGACGGTAAATACCTTTTGAAAGAAGTTGCACCAGGTGTGACAGTAGAAGAAGTTATCGCTAAAACAGCCGGCGATGTTATCGTTGACAAAGATGTAAAAACCATGCCAATCTAACTACTAGAGTGGCCAACCAGTCCGCAATCTGTTTTTGAAGAAAGTGCAATGGGGACAGTACTGCTATCAGATTGCAGACCAAACGGAAATACAGCATACAGAGGGGGGAGCTTGGAAGAAAAAAACTGGGCTCCACTCTGTCTTTTAAGCAATAAAAAAGCAGCTATTGTAAGTTGTTTTGCAAATGGCTGAAAAGTCAAAATGGTTTATTGTGTTTTAAAAAAATGGTAAAATGAAAGCGGAAACATAATAGATTAATATAGGTTTTTGTTGGATAGTGTTTGTCTGAAAATGAATGGATTTGTTAGTGAAGGAGGACCTTATGGGCATGGATATTGTACAGATGGGCTATTTTATTACCATAGTTGAGTGTCGGTGCAACCTGTCTTTGGCTGCCAAGAAAATTCATATCAGTCAGTCTGCCTTGAGTCAGTTTATCACTCAATTTGAGACCAACGAGGGCATCCAACTTTTTCATCGAAAGAATGGCCGATTGGAACGCTTGACCGAGGCGGGGGAGCTGGTTTTTCAGTATTCTACCGAAATTCTTTCTCGCTATGATGAGATGCTGGCGATGATTTCACGCGAATCTGCTAAGCAGCACGGGACTATCCGTTTAGGGGTTCCTTCCCTCATTTTACGTGTCTATTTTTCCACGATTTTACCAGACTTCTTGCTCAAGCATCCGGACATCAATATTCAAATTAGCGAGGGAGGGGGCATTGAATTGCTCCGAAAATTTGTTGAAGGAGAACTCAATTTTGCCCTCTTGATTGAGCCAACCAAGTTGGATCCGAAAAAGTATGAACAGCATATCATTCAAATGGATGAATATGTAGCATTTATGGACAAGGACCATGAGTTGGCCCAGAAAGACCTTCTCGAGTGGAAGGATATTCAGCCATACCCTATTGCAACCTTTAATAAAAGTTTTACAACCTATCATGCCATTACTGAAAAGATGAAAAAGGAAAAGACCAAGTTGAAGTTGACCTACCTGTCATCTTCTTGGGACTATCTTGTAGAAGCAACCTATGGCAATGAAATCATCAGCATCCTACCACGACCAGTGGCTGAATTGATTGATAGAGACCGATTCACCGTTGTGCATTTTAGGGACTATATTCCATTTAATATTTGGCTCTGTCGGCCTTATAAACACAAGTTAGGAGAAGTTGAATCCTTCGTTTATGAAGAGTTTTTGAAACTCTATTACTCGCCTGTAACCGAAAAGAATGGGGATGACTATGTTGTTTGATCAAGAACGCATTGACAAGATTCAAGAATTCATCCAAGAGCAGGTTATCGGAAAGGCTCGCTACTACGATATCAACGAACGTTTCCCAGAGCGCTTATGGGCCTATCTGAGCCAAGAACTTGGTATTTTTGACCTCTTGGTGACCTATCCTGATCGGGCAGTTGGTTTTCGGACTTTTTTGGAAATCATCCGCCAACTCTCTTTAGAGTTTGCTTCCTTAGCAAGCATTGCCTATACACAGGGAATTTACGGGATTTCTTTGCTCAACCGTTTTGGAAGTCCTGAGCAAAAGCAAACCTATTTAGCTGATTTGGTCAGCTGTCAAAAAATGGGTGTCTTTGCTTTTTCTGAAAAAGACATAGATTTGGAGCGGGAATTACCTTCCACTATCGCCCGACAAGTGGACGATGGCTGGGTGATTTCAGGAGTCAAGCACAAGATTGCCAATGCCAGTCTTGCAGATGTGGTCTTTGTTCTTGCAAAAACCATAGATACCTATGGTAAAAAAGGGACTGGGATTTTTATTGTTGACAGGCAACAAAAAGGGGTCACAGTTGGTGAGTCAGTAGAAAAGATAGGCTTACGAGCTATGCCTTTGGCACCCATGTCTTTTGAAGGAGTCCGTCTTCCTTCCAATAGCTTGTTAGGGGGAGTGGAAGCAGGTCTGCAACAATGGCAGGCGACCCTGATGGACATGTGGGGGGCGATTGCAGCCCAATCCCTTGGGATTGCAGAAGGAGTCCACCAAAAGGGGATCACCTGTAGTCAACTCAAGCGCAATTTTGGCAAACGCCCTATTGATGTTACTATCAACCAGATCAAGTTTGCAGAAATTGAGACTAAGCTAGCAGCCTGTAAGGCCTACTATCAAGAATACCTCCGCAGTGACATGCAGGAAAAACGAGCCATTTTGATTCTGAAAGTCCTGACTTCTGAAACAGCAAGATCCCTGTCGGAAGAAGTCATTCGCATTACAGGTTCCTATCATTTTTTGGCTGAAAATGACATCGAGCGTTATGTTAGGGATGCCGAAGTTGCCAGTACCTATGGGGGGACCAATGATGGAATGCGGCGCAAGATTGCCCAAAAATGGCTGTGATAGTCGAAGGGAAAATCACTATGTTACAAACCTATACTTTTGGAGAAATGCGGCTCACCTGGTTGAGGGGAGCTGATAAATATACTGATGCAGGAACCTTGTTCGGCCCTGTTCCGAAAGCTGTCTGGTCGCGTTTTTATCCGACGACAGAAGATGGCTTGATGGCAGATGTGACAGATCCTATTTTGATTGCATATAGGGGCAAGCACTATCTGATTGACACCAGTTTGGGAACGGAGAAACTAGATGCCAAACTGCGGAGAAATTTGGGAGTCCTGTCCGAGAATCGGGTACTTGAGAGCCTAGCCTGTCTCGGCTTGGGTCCTGAGCAAATTGATGTTGTTATGATGACCCATATGCACAATGATCACGCTGGCGGCTTGACGCGTTTGGTAGATGAACAGCTCGTGCCAACCTTTCCAAATGCGGTGATTTATATCAATGAGATCGAATGGGAAGAAGTTCGTCATCCCAATCCTCGCACTAGGGCAACCTATCTGCGGGAAAATTGGGAAGCCATTCAAGACCAGGTGCAAACTTTTGGAGAAAGTTTTACAGTCACGGACGGTATTGAAATGCATCGAACTGGAGGACATAGCAATGGTCATTGCATAATTCTGCTCAAGCAAGCTGGAGAGACTATCATCCATATGGCAGATACTATCTTGACCCATGTCCACCGCAATCCGCTCTGGGTTGCTGCTGTGGATGACTATCCTATGGATTCGATCGCTGCTAAGCAAAAATGGGTGACAGAAGCCTACGAGAATGGATATACCTTCCTTTTCTATCACGATCCCTTCTATGCTCTGTTGAAGTTTGATTCGACAGGTCAGGAAGTTATCGCATGTTTGGAGCGATTTAGAAAGCCCCTGGTACCATTTACGGACAAGCAGGACAAGCGTCTAGAAGTTCCAGACCACGTCAAACTCCCAATTGTCACATTGGGTTGATCCAACCTCTTCTCATCACCTAGTGTCCAACTAGGTGATTTTTCGTGGTATAATAGACAATGAAGAGGATATTATGACAGTACTAAAACAGATTGAAAAACTTAGAAAAGAAATACTGGGGCCCTTAACAGTCTTGACCGGAGAAGATGTGGGCCAATACCAAATAGCCAAAGATGCTTTGCTGGAGCAAATTGGATTTGATGTGGCGGATTTGACTTATGCATATTTTGATATGTCAGAGGCAGACTATAGTCAGGTAGATATGGACTTGGTTTCCCTGCCCTTTTTTGCAGATGAAAAGGTCGTGATTTTAGATTACTTTGCAGATCTGACAACGGATAAGAAGCGCTATTTGAGCGACGAAGAGTTGAAACAGTTCGAGCAGTATTTGGAAAATCCGGTGGAGACAACTCGTTTGGTCATTCTAGCAGGGGGAAAGCTGGACAGTAAGCGCCGTTTGGTCAAACTTCTCAAACGAGACGGTCTTGTTTTGGAAGCCCAACCCCTTAAGGAAGCAGATATTCGGCAACATTTCCAACAAGAAGTGGGGCGTTTGGGTTTACAAATGGAGTCGAGGGCATTTGACCACCTCTTGCTAAAATCCAATTTTGACTTTGCAGAATTGACCAAAAACCTAGCTTTCTTGCTGTCCTATAAGGGACAGGAAGTTATCCGGCAAGAAGATGTGGACTTGGCCATCCCCAAGACCCTTCAGGACAATGTCTTTGATCTGAGTCAGCTAGTTCTTAGAGGCGAGATGGATCAAGCTGCTAGTTTGGTTAAGGATTTGCGGTTGCAAGGTGAGGAAGAAATTAAGTTGATTGCTATTCTTCTTACCCAATTTCGCATGTTTCTTCAAGTACGTTTATTACAGGCTCAAGGACGGAGTGAGCAACAGATTGTGGCGGATTTATCGGACATATTGGGGCGTAAGGTTAATCCTTACCAAGTCAAGTTTGCTCTCAGAGATTCACGGAATTTGTCCATCGGTTTTTTGAAAAAAGTGCTGACCTTGTTGATTGAAACCGACTTTCAAATCAAAACGGGACAGAACGACAAGGACTACCTTTTTGATATCACCCTCCTAAAATTAGCCAGTCTGGACCGATAGAATTCGGACAAATAAATTGAAAAGGCTCTCACATTGGAGTAAAATAGGTATATCAATTAGTATAGGAGAACAAGAATATGGCAATTATTTTACCAGACCTTCCATATGCATATGACGCTTTGGAACCACATATTGATGCAGAAACAATGACCCTACACCATGACAAACACCATGCAACATACGTTGCAAATGCAAATGCTGCCCTTGAAAAACACCCTGAAATCGGTGAAGACTTGGTGGCACTTTTGTCAGATGTAGAGAGCATTCCAGCTGATATCCGCCAAGCCCTTATCAACAATGGTGGTGGTCACCTCAACCACGCTCTTTTCTGGGAGTTGCTTTCACCAGAAAAAACAGAAATTTCAGCAGAATTGGCAGCAGATATCGATGCAACTTTTGGTTCATTTGATGCCTTCAAAGAAGCTTTCACAGCAGCTGCAACAACTCGTTTCGGTTCAGGTTGGGCATTCCTAGTTGTCAATAAAGAAGGCAAGTTGGAAGTTATCTCAACTGCCAACCAAGACACACCAATCATGCAAGGTTTGAAACCAATCTTGGCACTTGATGTTTGGGAGCATGCTTATTACCTCAACTACCGCAACGTTCGTCCAAACTACATCAAAGCCTTCTTTGAAGTTATCAACTGGAACAAAGTTGATGAACTTTATAAAGCAGCTCGTAGCAACTAACATCCTAGCTTACTGCGACGTTTTTTCGAGGAAACGATCTTTTTCCGAGAAAAAACTAGTCAGTCCTCTAGGAAAGTTAATCGGGCTTTCCGTGCTACAAGGAGCAAGGCCCTTGTAGCTGAGGAGTGGGAACAAAGTTGATGAACTTTACAAGGCGGCAAAATAATAGAGCCTAGTCTCACATTTTCAACATTGAAAAAGCTTAGAACATCTTCAATAGCGGTTGTTCTAAGCTTTTTTTGTTTGTGAACAAGTTTCGTCAAAAGAGAGTAATGTTGATCTAATTTTCCTTTTTTACTGTCCTTTACGACGTTTTCGACTGGCCAGTCCAAGACCAGCTAAGAGACTGCTTGTTCCCATGACCAGAAGGGTCGTATCAGAAGAGCTGGCGGTCTGAGGAAGTCTTTCTTGATGTGTAGTTGCAGTTGCCTCTTTTGTTCGAGCAGGAGGAAGAGGTGCTTGCTCTCTGTGAGTCAAAAGCAATCCAGCTAAATCAAAGGCCTCTGGAGCGGCCTGAAGCAGGCTTTCTCCTTTCTGACTGATCAGCACACTAGCAGGATCCAGAGCTTCAGCTGCAGGATTGAGCAGACTTTCTCCTTTCTGACTGATCAGTACACTAGCAGGGTCCAAGGCCTCAGGTGCCGGATTGAGTAGTGCCTCCCCTTTCTCTGTTTGTAGGGCAGGTTCAGCTGGCAGTTCCGTTTCTACTGGATTAGGATTTTCAGTTTCTGCTTGCGCAATCCCCAAGGTAGCTTCCAGTTGGGCCAGGCTAAAGCGGGCATGCTTGATGTAAGCAAGGTCCGTTGTGACGCTGCCACCTTGCTGGCGCCAGTTTTCTGAAAATTCCTTGTCAAAATGCCCGTAAGAAATCAGGTTAAAGGTCCCATCTGGCGAAACAGTAGCCCCAGTATAGCCCGTATCGCCTGACTTGGCGTTGGTCGTGAAATCTTCAGCCAGACGAATTCGGTATTGGCCTTCATTTTGTTGCAAGAGATCATCGACACTACCAATCCAGGCAATCCAATCACCCGCCATCCAGTCATTGTTTTCAATCTGACCATTACGGTTGTAATCAAGAATGATTTCACGGAAGGTTACCACTAACTTACCAGAAATTGGGTCAACCAGAATTTTATGGCGTTCCCCTTGGAGGGCACCTTGCAATTCCATCGGTCGAGACCAAGTTTTGCCTTCATCATCAGAATAAATCAGCAAGCTAGAATGGTGGTGGGATTGGGCACGAACCAGCCCGATAATCCGTTGGCTATTAGGCACACGAAACATACCGATTTCACACATCTGGGCAGCTTGTTCAATATCACGGTGGGCTGCCAAAATCGGTTCTGGAAGGGACCAAACTTGGTTTCCATCTTCATCAAAACTCAAGATGGACTTGTAGTTAACGAATTGGTAGTCATGGAAAATACCCATCCATTCATCCTTGTAGTTCCCTTGTTCATCACGCAGTTGGATCAGACTGGACATGGCAACAATAGTATAGTGCTGTCGTCCGTTTCTAGTCGGGTGGAAGAGTTGGTATTCAGACCAGATTCGGCCACCGTCCTCAGAAATGGAGGTGCGGAAGCCACCCGTAGGGTTGTTTTGCCAACTTGGCATGGCAGTAATAAGGATGACTTTCTCACTACCATCAGCAAAATTGAGTTTGTAGAGAGTAGGTGTTTCCAAGGAACTTGCCCAAGATTCTGGGATGTCAGTCTTTTCAGTCCATGTTAGGCCATTGTCTTTTGAAATCTGCATCACAATTGGGCCATGGCCGTGACCAACTGGATAGGCAGCAATCAGCGTTTGGTTGTCATTGAGTAGGACCATGTCTGGCTGTCCTAGGTATTGGCGATTTGTTCCAGGTTTTTTCTCTAAATCCTTGATGTAGTCCGTTGGCAAGTCGTATTGAGGAATGCTTGGTTGGTGCAGGATTCGCTTGCTGATGCTGAGCGGAATGTCCGTCACAAAGTCAGTACCACTCGCGGTAATGCGTACGCTAGTTTGCCCCTTGGATAGCGGCTTGATAGTACCAGTTGCATCAATACTTGCAATAGTTGGATCAAGGACCTCAAAGGATAGTTGAGCGTTGGCTTTGTCTGTCACCAAGTAGGCTTTGATGGTATGCTGCTGGTCGGTAAAGAGAGCAATTGAGTTATCTTTTGCATAGATTCCATTTACGCGCATGGAGTGAAGGACTTCGGTCGCATCAAGTGGTCGATTGTAAATTTTCAACTCATCAATGGCTCCGACAAAGCTTCCGCCTCCAATTCGATCGATTGGAAGTTTGAAGTCATTTGTTGCGGTCCAAGGGTTGGTTTCGACCAGGCGACCGTCCACATAGAGTTTGAGTCCCCCTGTTTGGCTGTTGGTCCAGGTATAGTGCCGCCATTGGTTGGTCAGGCTGCTCACAGAACGCATGGTTAGGCGGTCACCTGGATTATTTCCGACACGAACACCAACCTTGCCGCCTGTTCCGTCTAATTGAGAGGTGAGGGCACGTCCGCCTTCCTGGCTGCGGAGGACTTCTCGGTTACCACTTGTGGAGGATTGATCCAATAGCCAGTAACCGACAGTCCATTCCTTGCCAAGTTGATGGTTGGCATCAAAGTTTAGTTGGGTATCTGCAGTCACGGCCAATGCTTGACCGCTTTTTCCTGGGACATAGGTTGGGCTTGTACCAGTTGGTGTGCGTTGGCCCCATTGGTCATCTGTATTTTGGTCAAAATGATAATAGCTAAATCGGGCTGCCTGATCTACTTCTGGCAAGCCAACTTGTTCACCATTTTTTAAGCGGATGTAGCGCTCGGTAATGGATTTCAAGGCCTGTTTGAATTTTGCTAAATCTGCTGGGATTTGTGCCTTTGTGGTTTCATTTGGCTCACGAGCGATTTGTGTCCCTAGTCCATTGTGGCGGGTTGTACGGTCGTAGCGGTCTTCCAGGCTATCCAAGAGTCCCTCGATTTCCATCTCTAAGACTGGAAATTCTCGTTTCATCTGATAGAGTTTATTGACATCACGAACAGCTTCTGCCATTTTTTCTAGTCGCACACTAGACTGTGGTTTTGGTTGTCTAGCATCCGCCTTATCTGGATAGAGAAGCTGAGTGTCCCCTGCTTCGAAGGCCCAGTGAGAGAGGTCGGTTAAAGGGTCGCGAACCCAAGCATCCAAGGCCCAACGGAGGAAGCCGTTGGTATTAAATTTGGCGCCATAGAGAACGGAGAAGTAACTTTCACCTGGTAGGTTGAAGAGGAGAGAGTTTGGGTATTCTTCGGTAGCAGTATAGAGGGTGGTCTTTTTCCCTTGCGCATCTCGTTCAGCAACCAAGCGTTCAAAGGCAGCCATTTCAGACTTCATGTGAGGTGTTCCGATACTGAGGTCATCAATGCGTGCGGCAGTACTAGCAAAGGAGCCAGAGAAGTGGTTGGCTGCTGCAGCGATTTTGAGATATTTTCCATCCTTGTTTGGGACAGAATCAATCAGTCGAAAAGCCTGTTCCATATTGCGTCGCTCATCGATTCCGACGTAGAAGCGGTCAAACCAACCTTTTTCATCCAGATGGGTGATTAGGGCTTCTAAGAAGGGGCGCCAGACAGTTGCGTAACGGGGATCTGTAACCTCTACTGTTATTTCTTCGATAGCTTGCGTAGCCTTATTGGTGTAAGTTACCTTGTTGCCCCAAGGAATCATCGAGTAGCCGACAATCTTGTCTGCTAGACCATATTCTTCAGCTAATTCTACCCATTTGTCAAAGTGACTAAAATCAAAACTAAATTGACCATCAGCTTCCTTAAACCATTTGATCATGGATGGAACCCGTGTCTGACCTTGAGCATAGGTTTGGCCGCCCCAAGCTTCTTCCACGATGGATGCGGTGATACCACGTCCCCCCATTTTCTTATAGATTTCAAGGCTTGGTCGTAGAATGGCCAGATGCTCTGGTGAAAACGGTGTGACATTGTAATATTCGGCTGAACGGTACGGATACTGCCAGAGTTCAATGCTAAAGTCGTTTAGGTGGTCAAGTTGGGCATCTTGAACTTCCAGCTCAAGGTTAAACGTGAGCGGATTTTCGATTCCATCAGCCAGGACCTCAATGTGTGTCTGGTAGGTACCAGCTTGAGCTGTTTTTGGTATGGCAATACTCAGCCAGAGATTTTGTAAGGTATTATAGGCGACATCAACTGTTTGGTCATGTAGTAAGAGGTCGGGGCGTGAAATACTTGGTGTGGTTGGGATGTTGAGTTTGTTAGCATTGTGGTAGCCAGCATTTCCTTGATAGCCAGTGATTTCTTTGATAAAGTTCCCAGTGATATGATCTTTTGAAATGGTCTGGCCTGTTGCACTCACCAAATCATGAGTGCGGAAGCGCAGATTTTTTAGACCAGAATCTTGGGGCAGAATAGCCAGCTGACTGGTCACCGTGTCATTTTTCCAGGCAACCAATTGTCGACTGGTTTCTTGGTTGTTTAATAGTCGGCTATACGCATCTCCGTAATGATGGACATTGTTATCTACAAAACTGCCTGTAAATTGAGCAATGGTTGCTTGAACCTCAATATCCAGACGGGCGGTTAGTTGCTTGTAGTGGGCGATGAGTTGCGTTCGACCTTCTTTCAGACCTTCCACACGACCGGTTTCATCCACTCGAGCAATCTCAGGGTTGGCAATACTGTAACTTACCAAGCTAGGGTCTGCATAGGCAGGAGCAATCTGCAGTTGGCTAGCAAGTGATTGTCCGACTTTGAGATTGAGACTTTGGGATGAAAAGGCTAGCTGCTCGGGTTGGTAGGGCTGGTGGCTAATGGTTGCCTTATGAACCTGATTGACATAGTTAGCTCTGGTATTGGCTGGGTTGTTGCGCCCTGTTGAGCTGACTTTTAAGAGGTGGTCCCCTTCTTGCAACTCATTGAACTCGATGATCTTGACCAGCTGGCGCGTGCTATTATAGAGATCCACTTCAGTCTCTTGACCATCATCTAACTGCACCTTGATAATGCCGTGGTTAGGCGATTTGTGGGCATAGAGGGCAATGCCATTTCCCTTGAAAGGGATGGTGTAATAGTGTTGGCTTTGGTCGTCTGTCTTTTGAATGTTGATGTAGGCTTCATTGGCATTTTTTACCCAGGAGCCTGTAAAGACAAACTTGTTAAAAGCTGCGTCTTGATTGTCAACAGGGCTAATCTCATCTACGACGGACTCCACAGCCTCTTCCCTAGGGGGCTCTTCAGATGGAGTGGCAGGTGTCAAGTCGGGGCTTTCAGGGCTTGTAGGCTCAGCTTGAAGGACAGGAAGTGATTCCCCTGCGGACCGATCAGTAGCTTCCTCCTCCAGGTGTAGCTCCTCTTCTGGGACAGGCTCGGCAAGGAGGTCACTGGTCTGAGGTTGGCTGTCTAGTTCATTTGCCAGGACTGGTTGTTGGCCAAATAGAACCGAACCGACAAGAATAGAAGCTGTACCAACTGTCAACCTACGGATGGAGAAGCGAAAGTGACGGTCGAATAGCTCAGTGCGTCTTCGTTTCATACGAAATCCTTTCTATTATATTTTATATTTTTATAATATTAATATACCAAAAAACAGGTAAATATCAAGCAATTTCACAATGCCAACAAAAGGTTTTCTCCCGGTAGAATGGTTGATGAAAAATTATTCATTAAATGGTATAATAGTTCTTCAATGATATGAAGGAAGTATGACATGCAGATAAAAGAATTTGGTGTTGAGGATTGGCTCAATCAATGGGAAAAACAAGCAAAATGGGATATCGCTGGAAGTTCAGTTGCCTCTCTTTCCTTAGAAGAATTGGCTACGCTGGCTGGCGATTCCTATGAGCAAATCAGTCAGGACCTATGCCGCTCCTTGCTCAACTACGGTTGGATAGAAGGTTCTCCTGATTTTAAAGAGGCTGTCAGTCAATTGTATGAGACGGTTTGTCCTGAGCAAATCTTGCAAACCAACGGCGCTACGGGGGCCAATTTCCTAGTGTTATACAGTCTCTTGGAGCCTGGAGATCACGTGATTTCCATGTACCCAACCTATCAACAGTTGGTCGATATTCCACACTCACTGGGTGCACATGTTCAATTGTGGCCTATTCGTGAGGAAAAGGGCTGGTTACCCGATTTAGGAGATTTACGCCAGATGGTAACCGAGAAGACCAAGATGATTTGCATCAATAATGCCAATAACCCAACAGGGGCCTTTATGGACCGTGCCTATCTTGAAGAACTGGTTTCCATTGCAGAGGAGGTAGGTGCCTATATTTTGGCAGACGAGGTGTATCAAACCTTTGAAGACCAAGCTTTTCCGGCCATTGTTGACCTTTATGAAAAAGGGATTTCGACCAATAGTCTCTCCAAAACCTATTCCCTTCCTGGTATTCGGGTTGGTTGGATTGCATCCAATCGTGAATTGTCGGATTATTTTAGAAAATACCGTGACTACACTATGATTTCTGCAGGTGTGATTGATGATGCTTTGGCGACTTATGCCCTTCAGCAGAGAGAGCATATTTTGGAGCGAAATCGTCAATTGGTTCGTAGAAATTTGGCTATTTTAGAAAAATGGGTTGCAGAGCAGGATCAGGTAGACTTGGTCTTGCCGCGGCAGGTATCAACCTCCTTTATTCGTTTAAGGATTGACCGACCGACTGAGGAATTTTGCCTAGCCTTGTTGGAAGAAGAAGGAGTCCTCTTGGTGCCAGGTGAACGATTTGATATGCCTGGCTATGCCCGTCTGGGTTATTGCTGCCAAACAGAGGTACTGGTGGAAGGACTGGAGCGCTTGGCTCGATTTTTAGGTTCTAACAAGTAATAGTATAGTCGAATGAAGAGCTTTCAGATAAGGAACTGAGGAGCAGATTGCAAGAACAGCCTCTAGGCTGTTCTTGATTGGACATAAGTCATGCGAAGCAAGTCACTTTCCTAGGGTACGGCAAGCCCAGAATGACCATGTATCAAAGTTAACTCAAATGACTAAAAAAGTCCCTTGCTGTGTCCTGGATGGACTGGTCAGCAGGGGACTTTTGTATTATATAGTGGGATTATTTGATAAACATGGCATCGCCAAAACTAAAGAATCGGTAACGCTCTTCAACGGCGTGTTGGTAGGCAGAGAGGGTGAGTTCTCGCCCGGCAAAAGCAGAGACCAACATAACCAAGGTTGACTTTGGAAGATGGAAGTTGGTCGAAAAGGCATCGACAATCTGGAAAGTATAGCCTGGTTTGATAAAGATATTGGTCCAACCAGAGTCAGCTTCCAAATGGCCATCAAACTTGTTTCCAATGGTTTCAAGGGTGCGAATGGAGGTTGTTCCAACTGCAACGATGCGACCACCGTTTGCCTTGACTTCATTTAAGGTCTGGGCGGCTTGGGCTGAAAGGCTATAAAACTCTGAGTGCATCTCATGCTCATCGAGATTATCTACCGAAACCGGACGGAAGGTCCCTAAGCCCACATGGAGGGTCAGATAGACCAGTTTTACACCCTTGGCTTCGATCTTATCTAGCAAGTCCTGGGTAAAATGCAGTCCAGCAGTCGGTGCAGCAGCAGAGCCATTTTCTTTGGCATAGACAGTCTGGTAGCGTTCGCGATCGTCCAATTTTTCATGGATATAAGGCGGTAGGGGCATTTCTCCCAAACTTTCAAGGACTTCCAAGAAGATACCTTGATAGTCAAATTCAACAATCCGTCCGCCGTGCTCTAGTTCTTCTATAATGGTAGCCATGAGTCTTCCATCACCAAAGGCGACTTTGGCGCCGACTTTCAGGCGTTTGGCTGGCTTAGCAAGAACTTCCCACTGGTCACCTTGGGTATTTTTCAAAAGGAGCAATTCGACATGTCCTTGTGTATCGGGCTTTTGGCCGTAGAGTCGAGCTGGTAGGACGCGGGTGTTGTTCATCACCAGGGCATCGCCAGGCTCCAACTCATCGATGATGTGGTCGAAGTGGCTATCTGTCATGGCACCTGTGGTTTTGTCCACAATCAAGAGGCGGGAACTGTCGCGTTTTTCCAAAGGGACTTGCGCAATCAGTTCTTCTGGTAGGTAAAAATCAAAATCTGCTGTATTCATCGGAACTCCTTACATGCTGAGAAATAGGATCATAAAATAAAGAAAAATCAGAAATGGTAGGGCGGCCATCAATCCTCCAAGAGCCATCATCAGTCGGCGCAACCAGATTGGTTTTGGAACAAAGTAGCCACCGACAAGCAGTAGGATCCCGAAAAAGAATAAAATAAATAGTTGTTCAGTCATAAAAATATTATACCATAGTTTAGAAAAGATTCTCTTGACAAAAATTGGTCTATACCATATAATAGATTTTGTAATAGGTCTATACCAAATGGAGGGAAATATGAAAGTTTTTGTCGTAAAAGATCAAGTTGAAGGTGCAGGCATTGCCTTGGAAATTCTCAAACAGAAAATGGCGGATGGTGCGCAAGTTCTGGGTTTGGCAACAGGTTCTAGTCCAATCGAATTTTACAAGCAGGTTCGTGAAAGCGACTTGGATTTTTCTGAGGTGACATCTGTTAACTTGGATGAGTATGTTGGTTTGGGCGAAGATAGTGACCAATCCTATGTCTATTTCATGAAAGAGCATCTTTTTAATGCCAAACCATTTAAGGAAAACCATTTGCCAAACGGTTTGGCTGCTGATCTTGATGAAGAGTTGGTGCGCTACAATGCTATTTTGGAAGAACATCCTGTTGATTTCCAAATTCTAGGTATCGGCCGCAATGGTCATATTGGCTTTAATGAGCCAGGGGCTTCCTTTGACGGAGTTGCCCGCGTTGTGGATTTGGCGCCATCAACCATCGAAGCCAACGCTCGCTTCTTTGCGGATCAAGAGGAAGTGCCTAAGCAGGCTATTTCAATGGGCATCGCTAACATTATGGCAGCTAAGACCATTGTCCTCATGGCTTATGGTCCTGAAAAAGCTGACGCTATTAAAGCGACGGTAGAAGGTACCGTGACAGAGGAAGTTCCAGCAAGTGTCCTTCAAAACCACGACGACGTCGTTCTTATCCTTGACCAAGCCGCGGCAAGTAAATTGACAAAATAAGAGTTAAAAACCGGCCACCTTTTTAGGTAGTCGGTTTTCTTATTTTCTTCCAACTTGCTAGTATCCATATGAGCAAACGGGATTTCGGAATGGCTAATCCCATAAGCGGACAAATGCGACAAATACAAACAATAGCCTGAGTGCCTTGAACAAGCACAAAAAAACAGCCATGGCGGCAAACCACGGATGTTTTTCTTATGCTTGGTTTCTCGAATTTTTAAGCACTTCAAGTATGACACACCTGTCTTTAGTTTTCAAGAGTCCAGTCCAAGTCAGGTCCCACAGGAACGATGCCCGTTGGGTTAATGGTCTTGTGGCTACCATAGTAGTGCTGTTTGATATGGTCAAAGTCCACCGTTTCTGCAATGCCAGCATGGTTGAAAAGTCGCTTGGTGTAGTTCCACAGGTTTGGATAGTCAACCAAGGCCTTGATGTTGCACTTAAAATGCCCAAAGTAAACAGGGTCAAACCGCACCAAGGTAGTAAAGAGACGAATATCAGCTTCTGTCAACTGGTTGCCCACCAGATAATTCTTATCTTCCAAACGCTCTTCCAATTTATCCAAGGCTGCAAAAAGGTTCTTGACCTCTTTTTCATAAACTTTCTGGTTGGTTGAAAAACCAGCCTTGTAGACACCGTTGTTGATGTTTGGATATACAAAATCATTCATGGCATCAATCTCAGCTTGTAGGTGTTCTGGATAGAAGTCATCGTAGTTGCCTGTAATGTCATTAAAAGCAGTGTTAAACATGCGCATGATTTCAGCAGATTCGTTACTGACGATGGTATTGGTTTTCTTATCCCAAAGGACAGGGACGGTCACACGGCCAGTATAATTTGGGTCTGCTTTTAAGTAAACTTGATACAGATAGTCGCTGTTAAAGAGGGAATCCTTGATAACACCAGGACCGTCTGCGAAGGTCCAACCATTTTCCAACATGAGCGGATGCACGATAGACAGGGAAATATGGTCTTCCAAGCCTTTCAATTTACGTATAATCAAGGTCCGACTAGCCCAAGGACAAGACAGAGAAATGTAGAGATGGTAACGACCAGATTCCGCCTTGAAACCGCCTTTGCCTGTTGGACCAGCCTGTCCATCAGGCGTAATCCAGTTGCGGAATTGCGTGACAGTACGGACAAACTTGCCCCCTGTTGACTGGGTGTCATACCATTGGTCCACCCATTTTCCATTTTGTAAAAGTCCCATAAAATGTCTCCTTTTTAAAAATTTAGAAATCGCCTAGAAACTCAGAGACTAGGTGTTTCTAAAACATATATCACTAATTAGTATTATATCCCTTCTATTTCAAAGGTCAAGTCAAACGATTTATGGTACAATAGTCCCATGAGATTGGACAAGTGTTTGGAAAAGGCGGAGATTGGCTCCCGTAAGCAGGTAAAAAAACTTTTCAAAGCCCAGCGGATTTGTATTGACGGACAGGTCGCAACCAGCCTAAGCCAAATTGTGGACCCAGGTCTGCAAAACATTACAGTTGAAGGCCAGAGGGTTGAACTGGAAGGCAGTCGCTATTATCTGCTTCATAAGCCTGCTGGTGTGGTTTCTGCCGTGTCCGACAAGGATCATCAGACCGTTATTGACCTGATTGAGCCAGAGAATAGGGCGGACGGCCTCTACCCTGTTGGTCGCTTGGACAGAGATACTGAAGGTCTGCTTCTCATCACTAACAACGGCCCACTGGGCTTTCGCATGCTTCATCCCAAACACCATGTGGATAAGGTCTATTACGTGGAGGTCAACGGTCCCTTGGAACCAGATGCCTCAGCCTTTTTTGCCCAAGGTGTTCGCTTTTTGGATGGCACCCGCTGCCAGCCCGCAGACTTGACCATTTTGGAGACTTCTATGGAACATAGCAGAGCAGTTATTCGGATTGGGGAGGGCAAGTTTCATCAGGTCAAGAAGATGTTTTTAGCCTATGGCGTCAAGGTCACCTATCTTAAACGCACCAGTTTTGGTTCATTTCAACTGGGAGATTTGCAAGTAGGGACTTACCGCAGCTTGACTGAAGCAGAACTGCAGGATTTAAAAACCTATTTTAGGGAGTAAGAAAGATGACAGCTATTTATGATTTTACACTCGAAAACCAAGATGGTCAGCAGGTATCTCTAGAAAGGTATAGGGGCAAGGTCTTGCTGATTGTCAATACCGCGTCAGGCTGTGGACTGACTCCGCAATATGAGGCCTTACAGGCGCTCTACGACCGTTATCATTCACTGGGCTTTGAAATCTTAGATATTCCATGCAATCAATTTATGAATCAAGCTCCAGGAACAGCCCAGGAAATCAATCAATTTTGCCAGCTCAATTATGGAACCAGCTTTCCCCGTTTTGCTAAGATCAAGGTCAATGGAGCAGATGCCCATCCCCTCTACAAATGGTTGAAAGAAGAGGCACGAGGACCAGTTGGCAAGGCCATTGAATGGAATTTCGTGAAATTTTTAGTGGACCGACAAGGCAAGGTTGTCAAACGCCTAGCTGCCACTAGCAGCCCAGATAAATTATCCGAGAGGATTGAAGCGTTACTAAAAACCAGCTAAATTCTAGCTGGTTTCTTTTTGCATCAGAACGAAACAATATGGAGCGCCAATGATGGCTAAAACGATGCCAGTTGGAATGCCTGTGCCCACCAACAGCAGTCTGCCTATTGTATCTGCAAGGATCATGAGACTAGCTGCTAAGCAAATGGCAAGCGGTAATGAGTAGCTGTGGTTTCTTCCGACCAATCTTTTAGCCAAATGACTGGCTAGAAAGCCGACAAAGGCAGTATTGCCGATCAATAAGGTGGCAAAACTTGCCAAACCAGCAGCTAATAAGAGGATAATGCGGCTTTCCCTCTGGACATTTATCCCCAAGCCTGTGGCAGCTTCTGGACCTAACTGCAAGACATTGAGTTTGGGAATCCGAAGAAAGACTACTAGTAAGCTGATGAGAATCAAGGGAGCCAGGATCATCAAGCTAGACCATTTGTCGCCAAGATAGGCACCTGACAACCAGGACTGGGTATTTTCCATTTGGTAGGGACTGATGACTTGAGTTAAGCTGAGGGTCAGACTTGTCAAGAGCCCAGCCAGCCCCATTCCGACCAGTAGGAGTTGATTGGATTGGAAACTGCCTTTTCTAGTCTGACTGAGCAGATAGACAGTTAATGCGGCCAGGCTTCCTCCTAACCATGCAAAGATGGATTGGAGTCCTAGACCTGAAAATGGAAGGAAAAGACTGGCAAGTGCCGCTAAGCTAGCTCCGGCATTGATCCCCAAAATACCAGGGTCTGCCATGGGGTTGTGTGTAAGGGTTTGAAGAAGACTAGCGCTGGTTGCAAGTGCCGCACCAGCCAGGCAGGACACCAGCAGGCGTGGCAGCCGAAGATTCCACACAATCAGAGAAATAGAAGATTTCGCCTGACCAAGCAGCGCTTCTAAGACTTGTTCTGCCCTTAAATGGCTATAACCTAAAAAAAGTGAGAGGAAAGCAAGGACAAGTAGTAGAAGAAGGGCTCCTAGAAGGCTTTGCCGAACAGAAAATCGGATCATGACCAGTCCCCCTTTCGAATCAAGAAGAGTAGGATAGGAAAGCCAATCAAGCTCGTGAGACTATTTAAAGGGAGTTCATATGGAGGATGTAGGGTACGGGCTAAGACATCCATCCAAACCAGCAGACAAGCCCCACAAAGAGCAGACAATGGCAAAAGGTAACGAAAATCACGTTTAAAGAATGGCCGAATCAGGTTCGGAATGATCAGACCGATAAATGTCAAACTACCAGCCAAGCTGACGGCAGCTGCGGATAGGACAGCCGCTAGTAGCAAGAAGAGGACGAGGAAGAGCTGTGTCTGTAATCCCAAGCCCTGAGCCAGACTTTCCTGCAAACTTAAGATAGTCAGGTGTTTTGAAAAGAACATAGCAAATAGCAAGGCAAGGAAGATAGGACCAGCCAACCAGGCTAGACTGGACCAATTTGCCTGGGTCAAACTACCAGATAGTAGTCCGACATAGTGAGTGGCTTGATTCAGATAGATGCTAATTCCTTGGCCAACTGCGGATAGAAAAGCAGTAGCCATGCTGCCGATTAGAAGGATCCGCAAGGGGGGGTTACCGTGTCCATTTTGTTGGCTGCTAAAAATCACCAATCCTGCCACCAATCCCGCTCCCATAAAACCCACCATCAATCGCAGGAGGTAGTGGGAGTTGGGATTAAGGAGCAAGAGTAGTAAGATTGACAGTCCCGCCCCTGCTTGAATGCCCAAGAGCCCAGAATCTGCTAGCCGGTTGTAGGTCACAGCTTGCATCATCAAGCCTGCAACTGCTAAACTAGCTCCGACCAGACAGGCTGTCAAGAGTCGAGGAATCCGTAAATCCACGATAATGTCCTGTTGAGCTGAGTCTTTACCAAACTCTTTAAGGGTTGCAAGAAGCTGGTCATGGCTAAAAGAAATTGCTCCGAAGCGAAGGGAAAGGTAGGCTCCGAATAAGAGAATGAGCCCTACTGTTAAAAAAACAAGCCAAAATAAATTTGGCTTAGGAAATCGAAAGTACTCTGTCATATTATTGAAGGGCTAAGATAGCATCATGTAGGATACCCAACTGGTATTCTAAAGAGATAGGGTCGTTGAAAATGAAGCTTTTGGCATCGAGTTGAATGAGGTGTCCGTCCTGAACCGCTGCTAGATTTTGCCATACATCCGTTTCGTACAAGCTACTTGCAGCGCTGCTGTCTTCATTTGCCATGATGATGTAGTCTCCCGCATATTGGCTAAGTACTTCAGTTGAAACAGCCAGATAACCAGCTTCAAAGACATCATCTTGGACACTTTGAGGAGCGGCATAACCCAATTCTTGGTAGATAATTTCCCCACCACGGCCCCAGTTTTGACCAAAGACATAGAGGTCCGCACCAAGATAGCCCATGATGGTAAAGCTTGCTGCATCCCCAGTAAGGGCCTTCATATCCTTACCAGCAGTTTCAATAGCCTGGTCCCATTGACTGGTCCACTCTGTAGCAAGTTCTTCTTGATTAAAGATTTGCCCGAAGACTGCTAAAGTATCCTTATAGGAATGTTTACCGTATTCAATAGAGATTGTAGGTGCAATCTCAGACAACTGTTCGATATTGGTATCGGTTGAACCTGTCACAATCAAATCAGGTTCCAAAGCAGCAATGGCTTCCAAATCTTCACTAGTTACGACTTGTGTTTCTTCCAAGTAACTTGAAAAGGCAGGATTGGCTAGGTCGTAAGAAGTTGCTCCAACTACTGAGAAACCAAGTTTTAAGAGGTAGCCTGTATTGGCAAAGTTGAGGCTGACAACCCGTTTTGGCGCCTGAGGAATATCCCCATAGTAGGCCACACCATCAATGCTAGGCATTGTAGAGAGGCTGGTTTGGTTCGTTTCTTGCTTGGTTCCTGAACAAGCGACAAGCAAAATGCTTACAAAACATAAAACGGTAAATGATAGAATCTTTTTCATATTACTTCCTTTCAGATGGTACAAGTTTGTAGTCAAGGAGAAGGGGGTAGCCGTAGTGACTGGCAGGTAGGATGGTCGCTGTAATGCCAAAGACAGTCTCTAAAATCTCTGGTTGGATCAATTTATCAACAGGTCCTTGTTCTACAATCTGTCCATCCTTCATAGCGATGATGTGGTCAGAGTAGCGGGCAGCAAGATTGATATCGTGCAAGACCATAACGATGGTCTTACCTTCCGAATGATTGAGGTCTTTGAGCAGTTCCAAAATTTCTAGTTGATGATTGATATCCAAATAGGTAGTCGGTTCATCCAAAAAGATAATCGGCGTGCCCTGAGCCAGGGCCATGGCAATCCAGACCCGTTGACTTTGACCTCCAGACAGGTGATGGACCATGGCATCTTGCAAATGCTTGGTTTGGGTCTTTTCTAAGGCCCAGTTAATCTTTTCCCTATCCTGCTCACTCAAGCGTCCCAACCCTTTTTGATAGGGGAAGCGACCATAAGAGACCAGGTCAAAAACCTTTATTCCATCCAAACTCTGGTGAAACTGGGGCAGTAGGGATAATTTTTGAGCCACTTCTTTACTGGCTTGTTTTGAAAGGTCCTTGTCATCCAGCAGAATCTGGCCAGCTTGCAAGGGGTGGATACGGCTGAGGGCTTTTAAAAGACTGGATTTACCGCAACCATTTGGTCCTATGATGGTCGTGATTTTTCCTTCGGGAATCTTCAAGGACAGGTCAGAAAATACTGGATTCTTGTCATAAACAAGCGTCGCCTTCTTTGCTTCAATCTGGGGCATACCATCTCCTTTTCATTGAGTCTCTATTATAGCATGGTTTTTCAATCAAAAAAAGAGTTTTCTGAAAATTTTAATCTAATAAGAATGGTTATAAAAAATCCCTGTCCTAAGGACAAGGATTCTCATTATAAATAACGTTTAGCTACTTCCAAATCACCGTCATATGCGGCCTTTTTGCCATTTACAATCTGGTAGGCATCAGCTCCCTTGCCTGCGATGATGACCGCATCTTTCGGAGAGTTTGTTTGGCTCATGGCTGTTTGGATAGCTTTTTCCCGGTCCAAGATAAAGTCACTTGGACGGGTCATGTGGTCACGGATTTGTTCAGCAATAGCAGCTGGATCTTCACGGTTGGGGTCATCAGCTGTCAGGATCACCTCAACCTGCGGATAGTCATTGAGCAGCAGACCGAAGTCCTTGCGACGACTTTCCCCCTTGTTACCAGGAGCCCCCAGAATCAAAATTACCTTGCCTGTCTGGTGCTCCAAGACGACGTCAATCAGCTTTTTCACACTGTCGCCGTTGTGGGCGTAATCGACAAAAACCTTGGCCCCGTTTTGCTGGGTCAGGACTTCCATACGGCCAGGGACATTGGTTTGAGCAATCCCTGTGTGAATATCGTCCAGACTTGCACCCAAGCGAAGACAGGCCAGTCCAGCTGCGATAGCATTTTCTTGGTTGAAACCACCGATCAGCTGGATGTCGTAATGGCCAGCTAATTTGCCGGTTGCTGTGAAGTCAAAACCTGCTGACTGACTAATCTGGTTTTCAGAAGTCGGCCCATAAAAGTCATGGTCTTTGGAGTTAACTTGATCTTTCACCACTTGAAAATGGTCCATGCCAGCATTGACAATAACCGCTCTGCTATTGTCCATCAAAAGCCGCTTGTGGTAGAAATAGTCCTCAAAAGTCGGGTGCTCAATGGGGCCGATGTGGTCGGGGCTGATGTTGAGGAAGACGCCGACATCAAAGGTCAGCCCGTAAACCCGCTTGACCAAGTAAGCCTGGCTAGACACCTCCATAATCAAGTGGGTCATGCCGTTTTGGACCGCCTCCGCCATCATGGCAAAGAGGTCCAGACTTTCAGGCGTGGTCAAGGTGGACTTGAAGAAGGTCTTGCCGTCCAGCGTGGTGTTCATGGTCGAAAGCATGGCAGGTTTCTGGCTCTGTTTAAGAATGTTAAAAGCAAAATAAGCCGCAGTTGTCTTACCCTTGGTTCCGGTGAAGGCCAGGAGTTTGAGTTGTTTCTGGGGATGACCATGAAAATCCATGGCAATCAGGCTCATGGCCTGTTTGATGTCATGGACGATGATAGCAGGAATGCAGACCTCATAGTCGATTTCAGACACGTAAAAAGCCAGCCCAGCCTCGATAGCTTTTTCCAGAAATTCCTTCTTAAAGGCCAAACCCTTGGCGAAAAAGAGGGTCGTTGGGCTAACAGTCCGGCTGTCATAGCTGAGGGCATCAAACTGGACATTCGTCCACGTGCTGTCAGTCTGGTTATTCTGTTTGATATGGCGGAAATTGTCATCCGCTTTTAAGATGTCTAGTACACGTTCAATTTTAATCATGCTTCTATTGTAAACCTATCTAGTGGTTTTTACAAGTCGGGACAAAAAAAACCTCTCGGAAATGCACGAGAGGGCAAATAACTATGCAATGAATTCTAACCAGAATCCCAAGAAGACGATTCCGACACAAAGATAAATTAACCAATCCTTTTTCAGATTGCCCTTCTTGGAAAAGAAGGCTTGGTAGAGAGTGAAGGGAATCAAAATCGGTTGTAAGTATATCCACCAGTTAAATTCATTGTCCAAAATAGCTCCCAAGCTATATAGTATCAGGCAAATGGCAATGTAAAAATCCAGGCTACGGTAAAACTGATTGTTAAACTCCTTGAACATAGTGACTCCTTATAGTAAAAACAGATTTAGGATGACCAAGCTGATAATGAAAGCTATCACCAAGTAGATTTGCCATGTTTTTTTAATCCAGCTACGTGGTTTAAAGAAGGCTAGATAGCCGACATAGAGACCAAGCACCAGTTGGATGAAATCCATAAAATACAGGTTTCTATTTACAGTTGAAAGGATGAACCTTGCTAGGCAAAGTAAGGCAAAATAGAACTCCCAGGTACGATAAAAAACTTTGTTGAATGGTTTAGACATGGTATGCTCCTTTTTCAGTAAAATTTAGAGCTGCAACAGCATAAAAAGGATTAGGACATCGAAGAGCAGATTAAAAAGAAGAGAAGCCAGACTGTTTTTCTGACCAATTTTGGTAAACCAGCCTAGATAGGCATTGATTACTATCAAGAGGATAAATAAGCAACGAAACCAAGTTTCAGAATAAATGGACCAAAAGCCTTGGGGATAGAAGATTGCGATGGAATACAGGATAGAGGTATAGGAATATTCGTTCATATACCATTCTTTATTAAAGCGGGGACGAATGTCTGCCAGAATCTTTTTCATCACTGTCAGCTCCTCTCTCGATTTTCTAACCATAGTATAGCTTACTTGGATAAAAATAGCAAGGATAAATGAGTTGTATAGTTCCTGTCTATAACTTGACTGGGAAATTTTCTATAAGCAAAAACAGGGATTTTTTCACCAAGAGAGAAAGTCCGTGCTAGAATAGAAGAAGAAACGTTTGAGGAGGTTGCCATGACGAGATTAAAACGCGATACCCTTTTGGCCCAAGCAGGCATACGAAAAGATGAACGAACAGGGGCCTTGATTTCACCGATTCACCTGTCGACAACATACCAGCACCCTGAGTTTGGGCAATCCACAGGATTCGACTATACCCGAACGAAAAATCCAACCCGTTCCAGCTTAGAGGAAACCCTTGCTGCCATTGAAGGAGCAGAGCACGCCCTAGTGACCTCCTCTGGAATGGCTGCCTTGGTCTTGCTCTTTCAAACTTTTCCCCAGGGAAGTCGGATTCTAGCCGTGCGTGACCTTTACGGTGGTTCCTTCCGCTGGTTTAATCAGCAGGAAGAACAAGGGCGCTTTGTTTTCCAATACGCTCAAACGCCTGACCAACTGTTTGACCAGTTAGATGATACCATTGACTATGTATTTTTAGAGACTCCAACCAACCCTCTCATGGTGGAGTTTGATATTGCTGCGATATCAGAAAAGGCGCATGAAGTCGGAGCCAAAGTTATTGTTGATAATACCTTTTATAGTCCGATTTACCAAAATCCACTTGCTCTTGGGGCAGATGTGGTGCTTCATTCGGCGACCAAGTACCTTTCAGGCCATAATGATGTTTTGGCAGGGGCTCTGATGACCAATGACCAGGCACTCTATGAACAGTTGTTCTATGACCAAAACACGACGGGACCGACCTTATCACCCTTTGATGCTTTTCTCTTGATGCGTGGCTTGAAAACACTAGCTATTCGCATGGAGCGTTCTACCCAAAACGCTCGAGCAATCGTAGAATTTCTTGAGCAACATCCAGCAGTAAAAGAAGTCTTTTACACGGGGAAAGGAGGGATGGTTTCAATGAAGGTTGCCAAGCAAGAGATGATTCCCCACCTGCTCAATAGCCTCCGAGTTTTTACCTTTGCAGAGAGCTTAGGTGGTGTGGAAAGCTTGATTACCTATCCCTCGACGCAGACTCATGCAGATATTCCAGCAGCTATTCGCCATTCCTATGGCTTGACAGACGATCTCTTACGCTTGTCAATCGGGATTGAAGATGTGTCGGACTTGATTGAGGATTTACGTACTAGTCTGGAGAAAAGTTATGACCTATGATTTTAAAACCTTACCAAATCGCTTAGACCAACACAGCGAAAAGTGGCGGCTAACAGAAAACAACCCAGAGCTCTTGCAACTCTGGGTGGCAGATATGGACTTTCAGCCCTTTCCAGAAATGCGCCAAGCTATCGTAGACTACGGGCAAAGGCAGATTTTCGGTTACAACTATGCCAGTGAGTCTCTGTTCGAATCCATAATGGACTGGGAGAAGAACCAGCACGGCTATTGTTTTGATCGGCAAGCTCTTGTTTTGGTAGAAGGTGTTGTTCCGGCCTTGTCCATCGCAGTTCAAGCTTTTACAGCTGAGGGGGATGCAGTTATGATCAATACTCCAGTATATCCCCCATTTGCCCGTACTGTTCGACTCAATCATCGACGGTTAATTAGTCAGCCTCTTAGTGTAGAAAATGACCAATTTACTCTTGATTTTCAGGCTTTGGAGCAAAAGATTATTGAGGAGGGGGTCAAACTCTATATCTTTTGCAATCCCCACAATCCAGGTGGCAGAGTTTGGAGTCAACAGGAACTACAAGAGCTCGGTGCTATCTGTCAGAAGCATGGAGTCATCTTAGTCTCTGATGAAATCCACCAGGACTTGACCCTCTTTGGACATGAGCACCATTCCTTCAATACGGTTTCCCCAAACCATAAGGAATTTTCGGTCATTTTGTCTTCTGCAACCAAGACATTTAATATAGCGGGAACAAAAAACAGCTTTGCTATTATTGAAAATCCTCAGTTGCGTAAAGCTTTTACCAAGAGACAATTGGCCAATAACCAACATGAAATTCCTAGCCTAGGCTTAATTACAACAGAAGTTGCCTACCGACACGGAAAACCTTGGTTGACCGCCTTAAAACCAGTTTTGGAAGAAAATATCTTGTTGGTCCAAGAAGAATTGAGTAAAAAGACGAATATCAAAGTGCTTAAACCACAAGGAACCTACCTGATTTGGCTGGATTTTTCAGCCTATGAACTCAGTCACCAAGAGCTAGCAGAGAAATTGTTGGAAGAAGCACAACTGCATTTGAATGATGGATTGACCTTTGGAAAAGAAGGTGAAAAGCATTTCCGATTGAATGCAGCAACACCACAATTTGTCATCAAGGAAGCCTGCCGACGACTGGTGGAAGTGTTTGGCTAACTAAGAATCTAGAAAAAAAATCAATGAAGTTCGAGCATTTTCTGGCCAAACAAATAAGAAAAGAATTATTTTTGGCGTGAATGCCAGTCTAGTCCATGAATGGAAATTTTTTTTCAATTTTCCAGATAGCAATAAAAATAGAAAAAGGAAGAGCTAGGCTATTCCTTTTTTTGTTGTTTTCGATAGTCAGTAGGACTCATGTGAAAGTAATTCTTAAAGGCTGTACTGAAGGTTAGCGGATCATAATAACCGACGGAGTTTGCAATCTCTGTAATGGTTCGTTCAGGATTTTCTAAAAGTTGGCAACTTCGATTCATCTTGACTTGGAGAATGTAGTCTTTGATAGCGTAGCCAGTTTCTTGTTTGAAGATTTTATAGAGGTAGCTTCGGCTTAAAGCCAATTGGTCAGCAATTTCTGCAACTTTGATAGGATGAGAATAATGGCTGTGAATAAACTTAATCGCATGATGTACATAACTTTTCGCTAATGTTCCAGCCTCCTTCAGCTGTTGATTTGGAAATTCGGCAACAAGATGGGCCAGTAATTGATGAAGATGGCCGACCAGGATATGCTCTGTCACCATGGGTAAGTGATGTCTAACAGTATGATTGATATCCATCATTTTTTGTAAAATTGGAGATTGTAGGTTTGAATGGAGGTAGAATTTCTCTAATAATCGACTGTGTTCCAATATTGACTCCGCTTTAGAGCCACTAAACCCAACCCAAATATACGTCCAAGGCTCCTGGCCATCAGCTTGGTAAAAGATTGACTTATTTTTAGGAAGGACAAACAAGTCGCCTGCGGTCAGTTCGGTCGTTTCTCCAAGAATGGAAATTTTTCCCTTGCCCTCAGTGATAAAATGGATTACATAGTTATCTCGGACAGTCGGACCAAAGGAATAGTTTTTATCACATTGTTCCGCACCATAATGGTCGATATTAAGGTCAAAGTGATGGTTATCAAACTCATTGTAGACATTTAGGATATTCATCTCAGTCCTCCTTAGGAAACATTATACCATATTCAAATAACAAAACCCTATTTTGTAAAACGCTTTCATTTGTTAGAATGAGTCATGTAATACAGATAGGAGTAACAGGATGATTCTATATACAGAAGAAAGATGCCTATTTCACTTGAAAACGAGAGAATTTTCATACGTGATAGAGGTGTTAGAAACAGGTGACCTAGTTCATCGATATTTTGGTAAGAAAATTCACCAATTTAGCGATGGAAACAAAATAACATATTTGGACCGTGCCTTTTCACCAAGTCCAATTACAGGAAATCGGACCTACTCACTGGATACTTTACCCTTAGAATATTCTAGCAACGGTCTGGGAGATTTTCGGACAGCTTCCATTGATGTGAGAAATGAACTTGGGCTTGTCTTGGATTTGAAGTACAAGCAACATCGGATTTATAAAGGAAAGTCGTCCTTGGAAGGACTACCTGCCAGCTTTGCTTCTGAGGAGGAGGTCGAAAGTCTAGAGATTGACCTCTATGATACTGTAGCAGATGTGACAGTCACCTTGCAGTATGCGGTTTTTGAAGAAAGTAACTACCTAGCCCGCTCTGCTCGTATCCAAACAGGTCGCTATCCTTCCAAGGTAGAAAAGGCCTTGTCTTTCAGCTTGGATTTTCCTCGAAAAGACTTTATTGTTCACAGTCTAACAGGACGGTACGGCTACGAGAAAGAATGGACAAAGACACCGATTACGAGCGGAACCTACTCGATTGGTAGTATCCGAGGAGCTTCCAGCCACTCACGCACTCCCTTCTTGGCATTGGTGGCCCCGACTGCCACGGAAGATAGTGGCGATGTTTACTCGGCTCAGCTGGTCTATAGCGGAAATTTCACCGCTTTCATTGAAACAACTGCCTTGGAAACAATCCGTTGGGGTATGGGAATCAACGATGCTAGCTTCAGCTGGAACTTGGCTGCCGGTGAAAGTTTTCAAACGCCAGAAGTTCTCCTATCCTTTACAGATAAGGGCTTCACAGGTATGACCCAAGATAGTCATGGCTTCATCAAAAAGCACCTGATTCGTTCAAACTTTGTCAATCAAGAACGGCCAATTCTCATCAACAACTGGGAAGGAACCTATTTTGATTTTACAGAGGAGAAAATTCTTTCCATGGCGAAGGTGGCCAGTCAGGCAGGGATTGAATTATTCGTCCTGGATGATGGCTGGTTTGGAAAACGGAATAATGACGAGTCTTCCTTGGGAGATTGGATTGTCAATAGAGACAAGCTTCCCAATGGTTTAGCAGGTCTGGCAGATTCCATTCAGGCTCTGGGCATGAAATTCGGACTTTGGTTTGAGCCAGAGATGATTTCAATTGACAGTGACCTCTATCGTCAACATCCAGATTGGGCGATTCATATTGATGGACGGGAGCCGATTTACAGTAGGGAGCAGCTGGTGTTGGATTTGTCCAAACCAGAAGTTTGTGACTACATTATCCAGGCAGTATCACAGGTACTCCAATCTGCCAAAATCGATTATGTCAAGTGGGATATGAACCGCAATATCACCAGTATGTCGCAAGAATTTGCCAATGCGGAGTCCTATGAATTCCACCATCGTTATATGTTGGGGCTCTACCGAGTATTAGACACTTTGACTAGTCGCTTCCCAGATATTCTCTTTGAATCCTGTGCAGGTGGTGGCGGTCGAAATGACTTGGGTCTGCTTTACTATACGCCACAGGCATGGGCTAGTGACAACACAGATGCGATTGGGCGCCTCTCTATCCAAGAAGGAACGACCCTGCTCTACCCAACCTCCTCAATGGGAGCCCACGTATCAGCTGTTCCCAATCATCAAGTCGGTCGGATTACATCGTTGCAAACCCGAGGAAACGTAGCTATGATGGGCGGAGCCTTTGGCTACGAGTTAGATGTTACTCAACTGTCTCAAGAAGAATTAGAAACACTTGCTGAACAGGTTGAAACCTTCAAGCAAATTCGTTCAACAGTCCAGTTTGGTGACCTCTATCGGTTGAAAAAAACGGCAAATACCTGGGCAGCCAACTATGTTGATACAGATAAGAGTCAAGCTGTTTTCACCTTCGTAAAAATACTAGCTCAACCAGAAGCTCCTCTGTTGCAGGTAAGATTGAAGGGGCTGGACCCAGAAGCTTGCTATTACTGTCCACAGTTGGAAACAAGTTTCTATGGAGATGAGCTCATGAACATCGGCTTAACCATGCCCCATGTTCAACAAGATTATTTTAGTGTACAATATATTTTTAACAAAATCTAGGAGGATTTTATTATGAAAATGAGAAGATTTCTCAAATGTGCGTCAGTTTGTGCTTTTGCTAGCTTCCTTGTAGCCTGTGGCAGTTCAAGTAGCAGTGACAAGGTAGAAATTGAATTTTTCTCACAAAAACCTGAAATGCAAGCAACCTTGCAGGAAATCATTGATGACTTTGAGAAAGAAAATCCAGATATTGAAGTCAAGTTTTCAAATGTGCCAGACGCAGGAACTGTCTTGAAAACACGCATGGCCAACGATGAAGCACCAGATGTTATCAATATCTATCCTCAAAATGCAGACTTCAAAGAATATGCAGCAGACGGTCGTTTCCTTGAAATTGGAGAGGATGCAGGTCTCAGCCACTTGAAAGACGGAGCTGTAACACCATATCTTGTAAATGATACAAACTACACCCTCCCATTGACTGCCAATGCCTATGGTATCTACTACAACAAAGATAAATTTGAAGAACTTGGTTTGGAAGTACCAACTACCTATGCAGAATTTGTGGCCTTGGTAGACAAAATCAAGGCTGATGGCAGTGTAGCACCTTTTGCCCTTTCTCTAAATGACTCTTGGTCACTCAACGGTTACCACCAATTAGCTTGGGTAACAGTTGCAGGTGGGTTTGACGGTGCAGAAGATATTTTGATTCGTAGTGCCAAGGGAGCTATCCAAGACGATGCAACAACCAAGGAAGTCTTGGAGCGTTTGGAACTGTTGACAGATAATGGTCAAAAAGGATTCACAGGTGCCCTCTATGCTGATGCGGTTGCGTCATTTGCAGCAGGAGAAGCCCTCATGATGCCACAAGGAACATGGGCAGCTACAGCAATCAACCAGCAAGAGCCAGAATTTGAATACGGTATGTTTACCTTCCCAGGAGATGAAAAAGGTGGCGATTACACGATTGGTGCAGCAGACCTAGCCCTTTCTGTATCTGCTGAATCAGAGCACCCAGAAGAAGCTAAAACATTCTTAGAATATCTCTCACGCCCAGAAGTCATGCAGAAATACTATGACGTAGACGGCTCACCAACCTCTGTTGAAGGTGTGGATACCGAAGGTAAGTTTGAAGAAACAGCAGGTGTTACTCAATATGCCTTTACAGATAAGCACGTAGTATGGTTGCAGAGCGAGTGGGATTCAGAAGATGAGTTTTGGAACATCACTGTCGAACTGGTGAAAAATCCAGATTCAGCAGAACTTGTGAAGAAACTCAATGCTTTCTTTGATCCGATGAAATAATCAGCACGACAAACAACTAAGGGACGAGGAGTGGGTACTTCCAACCCCGTCCCCCTATAGTTGTTTAACCTCAGTTCGAAGAAGAGACCACTAACTTTTTTTGGAGCTGAGATTAAACAACTATACTTGATAAATTTAGTAAAGGAGTTCTTTATGAGTCAAAAAGGATTTGTTGCAAAATATTGGCCCTACTTATTTGTAGCTCTGCCAATTGCTCTTCAGTTAATCTTTTTCTTCTATCCCTTGATAACAGGGGTGTTCTACAGTTTAACAGACTGGAATGGTTTATCCAGTAGTTACGATGTGATTGGGATTCAAAACTACATTGATATTTTGAAGGATCCGGACTTCTATACCAGTATTACCTTCACCATTATCTTCACTATCGGTCTCGTTATTGGGGAGATTGTGATTGGTATTTGGTTGGCAACTCTGCTTAACCGGAAAATTAAAGCAGTTGGCTTTTTCCGGACCTGGTATTTCTTCCCAGCAGTTTTGTCAACGGTGACCTTGGGTCTCATCTTTGTTCAACTTTTCAACTACGGTTTTACCCAGATTGGCGAAATCCTGCACATTGACTGGCTGATGGAAAACCTATTGGTACAAGAAAATACCGTTATTCCTTCTGTCCTCTTTGTCGCTCTTTGGCAAGGTCTGGCGATGCCGGTCATCATTTTCCTATCTGGTTTACAAAGTATTCCAGATGATGTGAAAGAAGCAGCAGCTATTGACGGTGCAACACGATCCCAGCAGTTTTTCAATATTGAATTGCCTTTCCTTTTACCGTCTATCAGTATGGTCTTTATCTTGGCCATGAAATCCGGATTGACAGCCTTTGACCTCATATTCGCTTTAACTAGTGGTGGTCCAGATGGTAAGACTGAGTCACTCGGCTTACTGGTTTATAACTACGCTTTTGTAGACAATAAATTCTCATATGCCAATGCTCTGGCAGTCGTTCTCTTCATCTTTATCATTGTTATTTCCTTGATTCAGATGCGGATTTCTAAGAAATTTGAAGTATAGGGAGGTATGTTTATGAATAAGACCAAACAAAGCAATTGGTGGGTATATCTCGTTCTATTCAGCGGCATTCTCTTTATGTTTATTCCGCTACTGGTGACGGTGATTAGTTCCTTCAAACCAACCAAAGAAATCACAGGAAACTTCTTCGGTTTGCCTGAGAATTTCACACTAGACAACTATAGTCGCTTATTTGAAGACGGAATTGTTCAATATTTCGGCAACTCTGCCCTGATTACCATCGCTGCAGTTGGCTTGATTATACTGGTCATCCCGATGGCAGCCTTTGCAGTAGCCCGTCAAATGAAGCGACAAACAGCTTTTAACTTTATCTACTTTTTCTTGATTATCGGAATCTTTGTTCCCTTCCAAGTAATCATGCTTCCCATGACCAAGTTGATGTCTAGTCTTGGTTTGAACAATATTTTAGGGTTGATTATTCTTTATCTAACCTATGCAGTGCCACAGGCTCTCTTCCTCTATGTTGGCTACATTAAGACCATTGTTCCTGAAGAGATGGACGAGGCGGCAGCGATTGATGGTTGTGACAAGTTCACGATGTACTGGAGAATTATCTTCCCATTGATGAAACCGATGCACGCTACGATTTTGATTATCAATGCCCTCTGGGTCTGGAACGACTTTCTCTTGCCACTCTTGGTCCTCAACCGTGACCAAGAAATGTGGACCTTGCCGCTCTTCCAGTATAATTACCAGGGAATGTATTTCAGCGATTATGGACCGTCATTTGCGTCCTATGTGGTAGGGATTATCCCAATTCTACTGGTTTATCTCGTTTTCCAAAAGCATATCATTTCAGGTATGACCAGCGGATCTGTTAAATAATATTCGAAAGGTTGAGGAAACTCAACCTTTTACCAAAAGACAATTAGAAAAGGCTTTCAAAAAAAGGAGAAGAAAATGAAAGTTAAAAATCAAGCAATGTTAATTACCTATTCAGACAGTCTTGGGAAAAATCTGAAAGACTTGAAGCAGGTTTTGGAAGGTCCTTTTAAAGATGTAGTCGGAGGTGTTCATATCCTTCCATTCTTTCCTTCATCAGGCGACCGTGGTTTTGCACCGATGGACTACACCAAGGTAGATGCTGCCTTTGGAGACTGGGACGACATTGAGGCACTTAGTAAGGATTACTACCTCATGTTTGATTTCATGATCAACCATATCTCAGCCAAGTCGCCTTATTTCCTAGACTTCCTAGAAAAGAAAGATGGGTCTGTCTATGCGGATTTATTTATCCGCTACAAAAACTTTTGGCCAAATGGTGAGCCGACTCAGGAAGATATTGACCTCATTTACAAACGGAAGCCTCGTGCTCCCTATCGTATTGCCAAGTTCGCAGATGGCAGTGAAGAAAAGATTTGGTGTACCTTTGATGAGCAACAGATTGACCTTGATGTGACAACAGAAACGACTCGTCGTTTTATCAAAGAAAATCTGGAACAGCTGGCGGACCACGGTGCTTCCATTATTCGCCTGGATGCCTTTGCCTACGCCAATAAGAAAATCGGCACCAATTGTTTCTTTGTTGAGCCAGATATTTGGGAAATGCTTCATTTTCCACGTCAGCTATTGGCACCAAAAGGAGTGGAAATTCTTCCAGAAATCCATGAGCACTACACCATTCAGCAAAAAATCGCCGAGCAAGACTACTATGTCTATGACTTTGCCCTTCCCATGCTGGTCCTTCATGCACTTTATTCGGGCAATGTCAACCGCCTGGTTCACTGGATGGAAATCTGCCCTCGCAAGCAGTTTACAACGCTGGACACGCACGATGGTATCGGAGTGGTCGATGTCAAAGACTTGCTGACAGATGAAGAGACAGAGGCGACAAGGGAAGCCCTCTACGCTCAAGGGGCAAATGTCAAGAAGATCTACAGCACAGAGGCTTACAACAATCTGGACATTTACCAGATCAATTGTACCTACTATTCGGCTTTGGGAAATGACGACCAGGCCTATCTCTTGGCACGTGTTCTTCAATGTTTTGCACCAGGTATTCCACAGATTTATTACGTTGGTCTATTGGCAGGTGAAAATGATATTGAACTGCTCGAATCAACCAAAGAAGGCCGCAATATCAACCGCCACTATTACGACTTGGAAGAAATAGAGCGAGAAGTCCAACGCCCAGTTGTTCAATCCCTGTTCAATCTGCTCAAGTTCCGCAATACCAGTGCAGCATTTGATGGAGATTTTGCTGTTGAGATGGTAGATGCCAATACTATTCATATCAGCTGGACCAATGACGATGCCAATACAGTAGCTGCATTAAGAGCTAACTTGAAGACAAAATCATTTGAAATTATTGAAACAGTTGACGGTCAACATCAAGAAATCAAACTATAGAATTTGAAATAGAGGTTGGGATAGCTTTCCTAGCCTTTGTTTCCTTTGGAAAGGAAGAAACATGGAAAAATCAAATTGGTGGAAAAAATCGGTTATTTATCAGGTATATCCGAGGAGTTTTCAAGATTCAAATGGTGATGGAATTGGAGACCTTAAAGGGGTTACCAGCCGTTTGGATTATTTGCAAACCTTAGGGATAGATGCTATTTGGCTCAGTCCAGTCTATCAGTCTCCTATGGACGATAACGGTTATGATATCAGTGATTACCAAGCTATTGCAGCGGAATTTGGAACCATGGAAGACATGGAGGAACTGATAGCAGAGGGGCAGAAAAGAAACATCAAGATTATAATGGATTTAGTCCTCAACCATACATCTGATGAACATTTCTGGTTTCAAGAGGCCTTGAAAGGTCCAGAAAATCCCTACCATGATTACTATGTATGGGCGGATAAACCTAACGAATTAACATCTACTTTCTCAGGATCTGCCTGGGAGTATGTTCCACATTTAGACAAGTATTACTTGCATCAGTTTTCGGTCAAACAACCAGACTTGAACTGGCAAAATCCTGCTGTCAAGGAAGAAATTTGGCAGATGATTAACTTCTGGATTGATAAGGGAGTTGGAGGTTTCCGTCTCGATGTTATTGATTTGATTGGGAAAGAGCCTGAGAACTTGATTACAGCAGACGGACCAAGTCTCCATCCCTTGATCCAAGAACTGAACCGACAAACATTTGGTGCTTACGACCTTGTAACCGTTGGAGAAACTTGGAGCGCCACCCCTGAGAGTGCCCAGTTATATTCACACCCAGACCGTAATGAATTTTCGATGATTTTCCAATTTGAGCACGTTTGTCTGGACCAGCAAGCAGGCAAAGAAAAATGGGATTTAGCTCCGCTTGATCCTGCCAGGTTACACCAGGTTTTGTCAAAATGGCAGACAGAATTAGTAGGAAAAGGTTGGAATTCTCTTTTTTGGAACAACCATGATTTGCCACGGGCTATTTCCCGTTTTGGTGATGACAGTCCTGAATTCAGGGAACTAAGCGGAAAAATGCTAGCTATTTATCTGCATTTCATGTCGGGGACGCCTTATATTTACCAAGGAGAAGAAATCGGTATGGTCAACACGCCGATTGCAAGTATTGAAGAAGCTGATGATATCGAAACCCGTCGAATGTACGCAGAGCGTTTGGAGCAGGGCTATTCGGAAGTGGAACTATTGGTTTCCATAAATGCTAAAGGGCGGGACAATGCCCGCAGACCGATGCAGTGGTCTGGTAAAGCTGGGGCAGGTTTTACCGAGGGTGAGCCCTGGCTGTCTCTTAGCCCAACTTATACAGCTATCAATGTGGAAGAGGCCCTAGAAAATAAAGATTCTCTTTTCTACACCTATCAGCGTTTGATTGAATTGAGAAAACTCTATCCTTGCATGGCAGAGGGAAATTATGAGACCTTAGATACAGGCAATCCCTTGGTTTTAGCTTATCGAAAATTTGATGATACAGATGAGTTTGTGGTCTTGGTCAACTTTAGCAATCAAGCTCAGGAATATCGACTTGAAGAACAGCTAGGAGAAACTATCCTTATCCAGAACTATGCAACGGAATCTGTAGACTCTTCTGAGCTTCGTCCATATGAAGCTCTTGTCTATAAAAAATAACATTCCTATTATTTTTCCAAGCAATTTCTCTAAATTTTTGGTAAAATGGAAAAAACAAAAAAGAGAGGTTTTACCACCATGGGGAAATTCCAAGTTATTTCACATCCACTCATTCAACATAAGTTGTCTATCTTGCGTCGCGTTTCGACTTCGACCAAAGATTTCCGTGAGTTGGTAAATGAAATTGCTATGCTAATGGGTTACGAAGTTCTTCGCGACCTACCATTGGAAGATGTTGAAATCGAAACACCGATTACAAAAACGGTTCAAAAACAAATCGCAGGTAAGAAATTGGCAATCGTTCCAATTCTACGTGCAGGTGTGGGAATGGTTGACGGTCTATTGAGCCTTGTACCTGCTGCAAAAGTTGGTCATATTGGTATGTACCGTGATGAAGAGACCTTGCAGCCAGTTGAATATTTGGTGAAATTGCCAGATGATATTGACCAACGCCAGATTTTTGTTGTTGATCCAATGTTGGCGACAGGTGGCTCAGCTATTTTGGCTATTGATTCTTTGAAAAAGCGTGGTGCATCAAACATCAAATTTGTAGCTCTTGTGTCTGCACCTGAAGGTGTAAAAGCACTTCAAGAGGCACACCCAGATGTAGATATCTATACAGCGGCTTTGGATGAGAAACTCAATGAAAAAGGCTACATCGTTCCAGGTTTGGGAGATGCAGGAGACCGTTTGTTTGGTACAAAATAATATAGGATAAAGAAATCAGCCTGACTGGTTTCTTTTTTTGACCAAGCAAACTGTGTTTTTTATTTGACCATTTTTGACTAATTCTATATAATGGTCTCAGATTTGTTAGAATTGAATAAAAGACAAGGAGAATTCTTATGATTCCAGTAGTAATTGAACAAACCAGCCGTGGTGAACGTTCTTATGACATTTACTCTCGCTTGCTCAAGGACCGCATCATCATGTTGACAGGTCCAGTTGAAGATAACATGGCAAATTCTATCATTGCCCAATTGCTTTTCTTGGATGCCCAAGACCCAACCAAGGATATCTATCTCTATGTCAACACTCCTGGTGGTTCTGTATCAGCAGGTCTGGCGATTGTGGATACCATGAACTTTATTAAAGCAGATGTTCAGACCATCGTGATGGGAACGGCAGCCAGCATGGGAACTATCATTGCATCGAGCGGTGCCAAAGGCAAACGTTTCATGTTGCCAAATGCAGAATACATGATTCACCAGCCTATGGGTGGAACAGGTGGCGGCACCCAACAGACAGATATGGCGATTGCGGCGGAGCACTTGCTCAAAACTCGTAACAAGTTAGAGCAAATTCTTGCTGATAATTCAGGTAAATCTGTCAAACAAATCCACAAAGACGCAGAGCGTGATTACTGGATGACTGCAGAAGAAACCTTGGCATATGGATTCATCGATCAGATCATGGATAAGATGGCAAAATAAGGTAGATGAAGGGCTCGATGTAGCCCTTTTCATTTTGCTGATAAAAAGGTATAATGAAGAGAAGAAGTATGAGAAGGAGCCAGTCATGTTTGAAAAGAAAGAGCGTAAAGGCCTCATTGTATATCTCCACTACAATCGTGAAGCACGCAAGTTGCACAATTTTGGGGATGTGGTCTATCATTCAAAAAAATTACGCTACTTGGTTCTCTATATAGAGGCAGATCGTTTTGATGAGACGTTTGAAAAATTAAAAAAAGAACGATTTGTAAAAAAAGTTTTACCATCTTACATTAAGGATCTAGACCAGAATTTTGTAGGGACTTTAGAGCAAGAACGAGAGAAAAATATTCTTTTATAAAATATTTTTCTTTTTTTGTTGACAATTTTCAGATAATTCAGTATATTGGATACATCGTAAAAATTTAAGAAAGATTTAAGGGGATTTTCATGAAAAAAAGAAAATTTGCTATGGCTCTTGTGAGCTTTGCATCGGCTGCACTTCTTGCAGCATGTGGAACTGTTTCATCAACAAACTCTTCAGCAACTGGAACTGAAATTGGTGAGACAGTCAAAATCGGTTATAACTTGGAATTGTCAGGTTCCGTTTCTTCATATGGTCAAACCGAAGAAAAAGGTGCAAACCTTGCGGTGAAAGAAATCAACGCTGCGGGCGGTATTGACGGCAAGCAAATCGAAGTTATCACAAAAGACAACAAGTCTGAGACAGCAGAAGCAGCGACAGTTGCAACTAGCTTGGTAAGTGAAGGTGCAAATGTTATCGTTGGTCCTGCAACTTCAGGTGCCTCAGCAGCTTCTATCGCTAACGTAACTTCTGCGGGTGTCCCAATGATCTCACCTTCTGGTACGCAAACAGACTTGGTTGTTAAGAGTGACGGTGGTGTACAAGATTACTTCTTCCGTGCTACCTTTACTGACGGCTACCAAGGTCAAATCATGGCTCAGTATGCTACAGAAAACTTGAATGCAGCGAAAGTTGTTCTTTACTATGACAACTCTTCTGACTACGGAAAAGGTATTGCTGATGCCTTCAAAGAAGCTTACTCAGGTGAAATCGTTTCTGAAATCACATTTGCTTCAGGTGACAAAGACTTCCAAGCAGCTCTTACTAAGTTGAAAGACCTTGAATTTGATGCCATCATCATGCCAGGTTACTACAATGAAACAGGTACAATCGTGAAACAAGCACGTGGTCTTGGTATCGATGTTCCAGTTCTTGGTTCAGACGGTTTTGACTCACCACAATTTGCTGAGTTGGCAACAGCTTCAGCTGCAACAAACGTGTACTACCTTTCAGCCTTTGTAACATCTGCAAGTGAGAAAGCGAAAGCCTTCTACGATGCATACGTTGCAGAATATGGTGAAGAGCCATCTATGTTCTCTGCTCTTGCTTATGACTCAGTTTACATGGCAGCAGAAGCAGCTAAAGGTGCAACAACTTCAGTTGAATTGAAAGATAATCTTGCTGCTTTGAAAGACTTCGAAGGTGTGACAGGTACTATGTCTATCGACGCAGAACATAACGTTGTAAAATCAGTTTACGTTGTTGGCTTGACAGAAGGCAAACAATCATCAGTTGATACTGTTTCAGTTTCTAAATAATAAAAAGAGGGCTATCCCCTCTTTTTCCCTTGTTTAGGACTTGATTGAAAAAAATTTTTTGCCGTAAAACTTGCAAATATTCTGAAAATTTAATACAATAGAACGAACGCTTAACAGCAACTATTTGAATAGAAAGATTGGTGAACTCATGCTTCAACAACTTGTCAATGGTTTGATTCTCGGTTCTGTCTATGCCCTCCTAGCCCTAGGCTATACCATGGTGTACGGAATCATCAAACTCATTAACTTTGCCCACGGGGATATCTACATGATGGGTGCCTTTATGGGCTATTATCTTTTAAACAAGATGATTTTTATCCAAGATGGCGGTTTGCGCTTTTTCCTTGCCTTGGTTCTCTCGATGGTCGGAACGGCTGTTTTGGGAGTTGTCATTGAATTCTTGGCCTATCGTCCACTTAGAAATTCAACTCGGATTGCAGCCTTGATTACAGCTATCGGTGTTTCCTTCTTCCTTGAATATGTGATGGTTTATTTCTTTACAGCAGATGTAAAGGCCTTCCCACAAGCGATTGAGGCGGTGAATTTTAACCTTGGTCCAGTGACAGTTACCAACATCCAATTGATTATCCTAGGTGTTGCCTTGACCTTGATGGTTGCCCTTCAATTGATTGTTAAGAAAACAAAAATGGGGAAAGCCATGCGTGCTGTCTCAGTTGATAGCGATGCAGCTCAGCTCATGGGAATCAATGTTAACCGTACCATCAGCTTTACCTTCGCACTTGGATCTGCACTTGCTGGTGCTGCCGGTGTTCTTCTTGGTCTCTACTACAACCAAATCGAGCCTTTGATGGGGATGACACCAGGTCTGAAAGCCTTTGTTGCGGCAGTTTTGGGTGGTATTGGTATTATTCCAGGGGCTGCCTTGGGTGGATTTGTTATCGGTATTATCGAAACCTTTACTTATGTGATTGGTTTGGATACCTTCCGTGATGCCATCGTATATATTGTATTGATTATCATTCTTTTGGTAAGACCAAGCGGTATTCTTGGTAAAAACGTGAAAGAGAAGGTGTAAGCATGAAAGAGAATGTAAAAGTAAATCTAATCTGGCTGGCCTTCTTGGCACTTGGTTTTGCTCTGCTTCAAGGTCTTGTGGCAGCTGGTGTATTGAATTTTTACTATGTTCAAATCGTCCAACAAATTGGAATTAATATCATTTTGGCTGTTGGTTTGAACTTGATTGTCGGTTTCTCAGGTCAATTCTCACTCGGCCATGCAGGCTTTATGGCGATTGGTGCCTATGCAGTTGGTATTATCGGTAAAATGATGCCTTCTTATGCAGGTTTCGGGATTGCCCTTGTAGTCGGCATGCTTGTGGCTGGTTTGGTTGCCCTCTTGGTCGGTCTACCAACGCTACGTTTAAAGGGAGACTACCTAGCAATTGCAACGCTTGGTGTTGCTGAGATTATCCGTATTTTGATTATCAACGGTGGTAGCTTGACCAATGGTGCGGCAGGTATTATGTCGATTCCATTGTTTACCAACTGGCAGTTGGTTTATGTGTTTGTAGTGATTACAACGATTTTGACTGTTAACTTCCTTCGTAGTCCAATGGGCCGTTCTACTATTGCGGTGCGAGAAGATGAGATCGCAGCAGAATCTGTAGGTGTCAACCCAACCTTTGTAAAAGTAACTGCTTTTGTGATTGGTGCTATGACTGCAGCAATTGCTGGTGGCTTGCATGCAGGATACGTTGGAACGATTGTACCAAAAGACTTTGCTTTCATGAACTCTGTGAACGTCTTGATTATTATCGTATTGGGTGGCTTGGGGTCTATTACAGGTTCTTTCGTCGCTGCAATCGTATTGGGAATTTTGAATGTCTTCCTCAAGAGCTATGCAGATATTTCCATGATTATTTACTCATTGGCATTAATTCTCTTGATGATTTTCCGTCCAGGTGGATTGCTTGGAACTAAAGAGTTGAGCTTTGCAAACTTGCTCAAAAAGAAAAAGGAGGTTAACTAATGGCCCTTCTTGATGTTAAAAAATTGACAAAAAACTTTGGTGGTTTGACAGCCGTCGGTGATGTGACAATGGAACTCCATGCAGGTGAATTGGTTGGTTTGATTGGTCCAAACGGGGCTGGAAAAACAACCTTGTTCAACCTCTTGACTGGTGTTTATGAGCCCAGTCAGGGAACGATTACCTTGGATGGCACTGTTTTGAATGGTAAAGCTCCTTCAAAAATTGCTTCTTTGGGCTTGGGACGGACCTTCCAAAATATCCGTTTGTTCAAAAACATGACTGTTTTGGAAAATGTTTTGATTGGACTTGGTAACCACGGTAAGGCTGAGGTGTTGGCAAGTTTCTTCCGACTACCAGCTTTTTATAAAAATGAGGAAGAATTGAAAGAAAGAGCCATCGAATTGCTTAAAATCTTTGATTTGGATGGCGATGCGGATACGCTGGCTAAAAACTTGCCTTATGGACAACAACGTCGATTGGAAATCGTTCGTGCCCTTGCGACCGAACCAAAAATTCTTTTCTTGGATGAGCCAGCTGCTGGTATGAACCCGCAGGAAACAGCAGAATTGACACAACTAATCCGTAAAATCAAAGAAGAGTTCAACATTACGATCATGTTGATTGAACACGACATGAGTTTGGTTATGGAAGTAACTGAGCGTATCTATGTATTGGAATACGGTCGTTTGATTGCCCACGGAACACCAGAAGAAATCCGGACCAACAAACGAGTGATTGAAGCATACCTTGGAGGTGAAGCCTAATGTCAATGTTAAAAGTTGAAAATCTATCGGTACATTACGGCGTCATCGAGGCGGTTAAAAATGTATCTTTTGAAGTCAATGAAGGTGAAGTTGTTACCCTTATCGGTGCCAACGGTGCTGGTAAAACTTCCATCTTGCGTACGATTTCAGGACTTGTTCGTCCATCATCAGGAACTATTTCCTTCCTTGGAAATGAAATCCAAAAAGTTCCTGCCCGTAAAATTGTGGCAGACGGTTTGTCACAAGTTCCAGAAGGTCGCCATGTTTTTGCAGGTTTGACCGTTATGGAAAACTTAGAAATGGGTGCCTTTCTTCGAAATAACCGTGAAGAAAATCAAGCAAATTTGAAAAAGATTTTCTCCCGTTTCCCTCGATTGGAAGAGCGTAAGAACCAAGATGCAGCAACCCTTTCAGGTGGTGAGCAGCAGATGCTTGCCATGGGACGTGCTCTTATGAGCCAACCAAAACTCTTGCTCCTAGATGAGCCATCAATGGGTTTGGCCCCAATCTTCATTCAAGAAATTTTTGATATCATCCAAGATATCCAAAAACAAGGAACAACCGTTCTCTTGATTGAACAAAATGCCAACAAAGCCCTTGCTATCGCAGACCGCGGCTATGTCCTAGAAACAGGAAAAGTCGTCCTATCAGGAACAGGAAAAGAACTCCTCGCCTCAGAAGAAGTCAAAAAAGCATATCTGGGTGGCTAAAATGAGGCTGACGCCTCATTTTAGGTTGGAAATGAGAACCGCTGGTAAGCGGTTTTCTTTATAAGTGGGTTACCCCACGCTTTAAGTTGGAAATGGGAACTGCCGACAGGCAGTTTTCTTTATATCAAAATTGGGTTGTTTTAGGTCGGAAATAGGAACTGCCGGCAGGCAGTTTTCTTTATATTAAGGTCCGGGGGAGTGGATTAAAACAGTCAGGGAAGTGACTGTTTTAACCCGAGCTAAAAAATATAAAAGCGAGGCTTTTTCAGTGAACTATTTCAGCCTGAGCCTAGAAATGAAATAGCGAAGGTTTAGGTCGGAAATAGGGACCGTCGGGAGACGGTCTTTCTTATTTTTGGGATAGGCTGTTTTAATCGGGAAATAGGAAAACTAGCAACTTACGTTGCTAGTTTGTCCCCCACCCTGATGGGCTACTCTGCTCTCACATTCTTGCTTATTTCGGGACAATATGGTAGTATTGTATCCTCATCAGAAGTATTTTTAGAAAGTCGGTATCGAGGAATAAAAATGTTTACAAAAGAATTTGGCTTGATGTTTTATGTGGATGATGTAGCTGCTGAGAAGGCTTTTTGGACAGCTGCTGGTTTTACTATTTTCAATGAAGCTGAGATGATGGGCTACGAAACCTTTGACATGAAGCCACATGCAGAAGCGACAACGACCATTACTGTTTATGCAAATGAGTTTATCCGCCAAGTATCACCAGAAGTGATTGATATGAAGCCAAGTGTCTTGTTTGAAACAGAGGATATTCATGGTCTTCAAGCTCGCATCGCTGGTCTGACGGATACTTGCAGTCCGGTCAATGCGGAACCTTTCCCTAACTTTAACTTTGCTAGCCCAAGTGGTCATTACTTTGCAGTTAAAGGGTAAAAAAAATTATTGAGCTTTGGAACAATCAGCGGTTTTCGATCGCTGATTTTCATATTTTTTCATAAGATATTGAAATCGTTTTCGGTTTTGTGGTATAATAAAGCATGAAAATCCAAGGGAGGAATACCTATGTCAGTTAAAGATTTTATGACCCGCAAGGTTGTCTATATTTCACCAGATACGACCATTGCCCAGGCGGCGGATATCATGCGTGAACAGGATTTGCACCGTCTGCCTGTTATTGAAAACGATAAGTTGGTTGGTTTGGTGACAGAGGGAACGATAGCAGAAGCAAGTCCATCGAAGGCAACCAGTCTTTCCATCTATGAGATGAATTATCTGTTGAACAAGACCAAGGTCAAGGATGTCATGATTAAAAATGTCATTACTGTATCTGGCTATGCCAGTCTTGAAGATGCTGTCTATCTCATGTACAAAAATAAGGTCGGTATTCTTCCGGTAGTAGATAATGGCCAGCTTTATGGTGTTATTACGGATCGTGATATTTTTGCGGCCTTCCTTCATGTTTCCGGTTATGGTGAAGAAGGTGTTCGGGCACGTTTCCTTGTCGATAATAAGGCAGGTGAGTTGGAAAAAATTATCCGCTTGGTGGCAGACAAAGACTACAATATCGTTTCAACGGTTCAATTGGCAACAAAATCTGGTAAGGTTGTGATTGAAGTACAGATCGATGGCAAGGTCGATGTGGAAGAAGTCCGCAGTTTATTTGAAGGGGCAGGTATCCGGGTGGATAGCTTGATGCCGACAGTCGCAAAAAATATTTAAATTGAAAAAATGAAAGGCAGTCCATAAGCGAATAATTGGACTGCTTTTTTTCTTTTTCTAGCGAGAAAATGCTGTGTCAAATTAGATATATGGTATAATAAAAGGGATTATACAAGGAGGAAGTATGGGACATAAGAAGTATAAAAAATACTATAAATCTGGCAAGAAAAATTCTGAAGTCATTGGCTTACTGATCGTTTTAGCCATTGGATTTGTCATGAGTTTTTGGTATATTTTATTGCCACTTGGCTTGTTAATTGGCTATTTTTATAAACGAGATGCCATCCATCGTTTTTTTCTCTCCAATGATATCAAGCGTCTGCAAGAATTGACAACCAGTTCAAAACTACATTTTGACCAGTATCAGGTGATGCTAGCTGAGAAAGGGGAAGACCAGGCTAGCCAACGGCTTAAGGGCGATTTACTGGGGCGATTGTTCGAGTTGGACTTGCTTTACCAGAAAACAAAAAAGTATTTGGATGCCTATTGGAGTCAGGAGGCACAAGCTGCACTGAGTCTGCGTTACCGACTTCAAACGCCGAAAGAGGTGGAAGAAGTGGTCGTGGAAGAAAAAGTGGACCCAATTGTATCGGAAAAAGACTGGATTGCCCAACAGGCGCCAGAAATTTTGGAAACCTATTGCAATGTTCAAAAGGACAACCTGGTCATTCGTGAAAAGTTGGAAGCAACGACGGATAAACGAGAGGAATTAGAAGCTATCCATGACGCCAATATGCGACGTTTTGAGGATATATTGGCTGGCTATTTGAAGATTAAGTCCTCTCCGAAAGATTTCTTTAATGCGGAAGAGCGTATGAGCCAGGCCAAGTTGGCTATGGAAAGTTTTGACAAGGAATTGGATGAAACCATTCGTCAGTTTAACGAAGCAGACTTGAGGGATTTTGAAATTAGTTTACGGATGATGAAGAAGGAGGAACAAACAAGTCATGACAGGATTTAATTTTGATATCGACCAGATTGCAGCAACAAGTTTGGGACAACGGGATAAAACAACTGAGATTATTCAAGCGACGCCAGTTGGTGAGACTAAGACCGTTTCTTTCTTGGCACAGCTGACACCTGAACAACAAGCTGGCATTGTGGCAAAGGCGCCGCAGTTGGTAGATAATTTCTTGGCCAACCAAAACGCTTTGTTGGATTTCGGAAAGGAAGCCGTGGAAGAGGTTAATGCGACAGTAAACCATATCTTGTCTGAGCAGAAAAAAATCGAAATTCCTCAGGTGGATGAGCTGCTTGCCAATACCAACCGTGAGTTGAATGGCTTTGTAGCCAAATACAAGGATGTTTCAACGACTGCCGAATTGGAGAAGAAACCTGGTTTCTTCCAACGGTTATTTAAGCAGACAAAGAACGATTTACAAGAGTTTTACTTTGATTCACAATCGATTGAAAAGCGTATGGACAGCATGGCAGCAAGTGTTGTTAAACAAGAGGAAGTCTTGGCACGCAATATTGTATCGGCAGAGTTACTAATCGAGAACAACACCAAGTCCATCGAAAACTTGGTGGGAGTAATTGCCTTTGTTGAGGCGACTGGCAAGGAAGCGGCAGAGCGTGCACAAGCTCTTCAGATCAGTCTGGCGAGTCTTGCCCCAACTTCTGTGGACTACCAAGTTACATCGGAAAAGTTGGCGCGTGTGACAGAAGTTGCCAATATCTTGGAACAACAGCATTCAGAATACATGAGTCGCTTGTATGTAGCCTGGACCACCACCCCACAAATGCGCAATTTGGTCAAAGTTTCTTCTGACATGAAACAGCGCTTGGGTATGCTCCGTCGCAACACCATTCCAACCATGAAACTGTCAATTGCTCAGCTGGGAATTTTGCAGCAGTCTATCAAATCCAGTCAGACAGCTGATGCTATTGTTAATGCTAACAATGCTGCTTTGCAGATGCTAGCGGACACCTCAAAAGAAGCTATTCCAATGATGGAAAGAACTGCACAAAATCCAACCCTGTCCATCACTTCTGTGACTAAATTAGCTGAAAGCTTGGTGGCACAAAACAACGGGATTATCGCTGCGATTGACGAAGGCAGACAAAAACGTCGTGAATTGGAGTCTGCGATTATTCGCTCTGCTGAAACCATCAATGATTCTGTAAAATTACGGGATGAGAAAATCATTGCTGCTTTACTGGATCAAGGACGTCAGGCACAGACAGAAGCAGAACAAGAATTAGAATCCGAATAAAAAAGAGCAGTTCATTTGAACTGCTTTTAATCTTTAGGAATAGGATTTTTATTGCTATCGAGGGTGAAGCCTTCTCCTAAGACTTCGTGTGCATCAAGGATGGTAATAAAGGCATGGGGGTCGATGCGATGAATCAAGTCTTTCATCTCTTGGAGTTGGCTTTTATAGATGACTGAATAGACCATATGGATATCACGACGACTGTAAAAACCCTGCGCCTTGATAAAGGTGATTCCGCGTTCAATTTCCTCATCGATAGCTGTTGCTAATTCTTCTGATTTTTCGCTGATGATCATCACACCCTTGCTTCCGTAACCTCCATCGCTGATAAAGTCAATCACTCGCGATGCAATTGTCACCATGAGGAGGGTATAAAGTACGGTCCTTAGGTTTTGGGACACCAAGACCGTCAATGTTAAGACCAAGAGGTCGATGGCAAGGATAATCTTTCCAATAGAAAATTGGCTATAACGGTGGCCGATACGGGCTAGAATGTCCGCTCCACCCGTTGTGCCGCCAGCCTTAAAGATGATACCAAGACCGAGGCCGACGATGATACCACTTAACATACTGACGATGAGCAAATCGCCTTCTAAATTGACTTGGAGTGGGAGCTTTTCAAAGAGGATCAACCAAAGGGTCACTGCAAAAGTACCGATGAGTGAATAGATAAGGGTTCTGTGGCCTAAAATCCGCCAGCCTAGGATGAAAAGAGGGATATTGATGACAATGTTCATCACCCAGGGTTGAATACCGAACAGGTAGTAAATAATCAAGTTAATCCCTGTCACCCCTCCTTCATAGAGGTGATTGGGCATGACCAGGTAGTTCAGTCCGAAGGCAAATAAACCTGCACCCAAGAGAATCAGACAGATTTTTTTCAATTGAATTGGATATGCTAACTTCAAGATACTTCCTTCCTTTTTGCGTTCTTATGACCATTCTATCAGATTTTTGAAGCGCTAACAAGCAAATTCAAGGTGCTTTTTTGATGGATTTTTGGTAAAATAAATGGAAATAGTTTTGAAAGTAGGAATAAGAAACCAGATGAGCAAGGGATTTTTAATATCAATTGAAGGGCCAGATGGGGCTGGAAAAACCACCGTTCTCCAACAGATGCTTCCAGCTTTAGAAGCCTTGGGAAGGGAGATTGTGACAACACGAGAGCCTGGCGGAGTCTCCATTGCAGAAGCGATTCGATCCATTATTTTGAATCCAGAGAACACGGAGATGGATGATAAGACAGAACTGCTCTTGTTTGTTGCTGCGCGTCGTCAGCACCTGATGGAAAAAATTCTGCCACCATTGGAAAGAGGAGCCCTAGTCATCATTGATCGCTTTATTGATTCCTCAATTGCCTACCAAGGGTTTGGTCGTGGTTTAGATGTGGATGATATCAACTGGCTCAACGCATATGCGACGGATGGATTGAAACCTGATTTGACGCTCTATTTTGATATTGACGTGGAAGAGGGGTTAGCTCGGATCGCTCGTAATGCCAGTCGAGATGTGGACCGTTTGGACATGGAGAAAATCGATATGCACCAACGGGTTCGCCAAGGTTACTTGTCTATTTTGGAAAAAGAGAGTGACCGAGTGGTGAGAATTGATGCGAGTCAAGACTTGGCAACTGTAACAGCGCAAGCCTTGGCTATGATTGAAGAAAAACTCAAGGTCTAGCATGAAACAAGAACAAGTAAGGGAATTGCAACCCAAGGTATTTTCCTATTTTCAAACTGTGATGACACAAGGTCGCTTGGCCCATGCCTATTTGTTTTCAGGTGACTTTGCCAGCTATGAGATGGCTATCTTTCTCAGCCAGTCACTCTTTTGTCAGGAAAAAGAAGATGCCCTTGCCTGTGGTCAATGTCGGACTTGTCGCCTGATTGAAGAGGGACAGTTTTCAGACGTTACCACATTGTCGCCTCAAGGTAATCTGATAAAAACGGAAATGGTTCGTGACTTGGTAAAGGATTTTTCACGTTCTGGTTTTGAATCCAATCAGCAGGTTTTTATCATCCGCGAAGCAGAAAAGATGCATGCCAATGCTGCTAATTCGCTTCTCAAGGTCATGGAAGAGCCTCAGAGTAAAATACACCTCTTTCTGCTTACCAACCAGGAAGAAGCGGTACTTCCGACCATTAAAAGTCGCACGCAAATTGTGACTTTTCCTAAAAATCAACCACTCATTGAACGAAAACTAGAAGAAGCAGGACTTTTGCGCAACCAAGCAGTCTTAACTGCCCAGCTCGTTTCCCAACTCGATCAAGCTTTGGACTTGGCTAAGAATAAGTCTTATTTGGATCTGCTTGCGATTTGTCGTAAGTTTGTGGACACTTTGTTGCATTCCCAAGACAGGGCCTATCTTTTGGTGCCTCAGTTGGTTAACTTGGCGGTGGAAAAAGCAGAGCAGGCTCGTTTGTTTGAACTACTGATCTGTTTGTTGGCTGACCAGATGGCAGAGAAAAAGGCAAGGCAATTACTGACAGCTTGCTTGTCTGTTAAGAAGATGTGGCAGGCCAATGTCAGTTTGCAGAATTCTCTGGAATACCTAGTCTTAAAAACCCAGAATTAGAAAGGAAGAAAATGGATAAAAGAGAACTTTTTGATGCTCTAGAGGATTTTTCACAACAACTTTTGACGACACTTGCAGAGGTTGAGGCCATTCAAAACCACTTACGAGGAGTGATAGAAGAAAACACGGCTCTTCGTTTGGAAAATTCTAAACTGCGGGAGCGACTAGCAAAAGACACAACTGCTTCTGCAAAAAATTCTAGTTCTGGTAAGGAAAACCTGCGTCATGTCTATGAAGATGGATTCCATATCTGTAACTATGATTATGGTAAACGTCGTGATAATGACGAAACCTGTATGTTTTGTGATGAACTATTGAATCGAGAATAAGATGGACCTACAAAAATCATTTAAAGGGAATCAGACAGTTGGTAGTCTCTACTTAGTGCCTACCCCGATTGGGAATCTACAAGATATGACCTTCAGAGCCATTCAAACCTTGAAGGATGTTGATTTTATTGCGGCGGAGGACACCCGTAACACAGGACTTTTGCTTAAACATTTTGAGATTGACACAAAGCAAACCTCTTTTCATGAACACAATGCCCATGAAAAGATTCCTGTCTTGATTGATTGGCTCAAGTCGGGCCAGTCTATTGCCCAGGTGTCTGATGCAGGCTTGCCTTCTATCTCGGATCCTGGTCATGACTTAGTAAAGGCAGCTATTGCAGAAAATATTCCTGTTGTGGCATTGCCTGGGGCGTCCGCAGGAATTACAGCCCTGATTGCCTCCGGCTTGGCTCCGCAACCGCATATTTTCTACGGCTTTTTGCCTAGAAAAGCAGGGCAGCAAAAGGATTTTTTCCAAGAAAAGCGTGCCTATCCTGAAACGCAGATTTTCTATGAATCACCCTATCGTGTGGTAGATACCTTGGAAAACATGCTTTCTGTTTATGGAGACCGCCAGGTGACAGTCGTGCGCGAATTGACCAAACTCTATGAAGAATACCAGCGAGGCACTATTTCAGAAGTTTTAGACTATTTGAAGGACAACCCTCTAAAAGGAGAATGTCTTATTATTGTCGCTGGTGCTGGTGAGGAAGAGATGCCATCTGCAGAAGATGTGGATTTAAAAGCTGAGGTTGAAAAGGAAATCGCAAGTGGCCGCAAACCCAACCAGGCCATTAAAGAAGTTGCCAAACGCTACCAGCTCAAAAAACAAGAGGTATACGATGTGTATCATGGACTAGGTTAAGGCCTAGTCTTTTGCTTTTTCCGTATCTTTTCTGAGAATTAAGGTAACTTTATGGAATTTTCTGAATTCTTGTGATATAATAAACACATTACATTTTTGGAGGGATTTTATGACAATCTACAACTTTTCTGCAGGTCCTGCAGTATTGCCAAAACCAGTGCTTGAACGCGCTCAAGCTGAATTCTTGGACTACAATGGTTCGGGAATGAGTGTTTTGGAGATGTCCCATCGCTCCAAAGATTTTGATGATATTATAAAAGGTGCTGAAGCGACCCTGCGTGAACTCATGGCTATTCCTGACAACTACAAGGTAATTTTCCTGCAAGGTGGAGCATCATTGGAATTCACCATGATTCCGCTCAACTTTGCTCAAGGAAAGAAAGCCTACTATCTAGCTGGTGGCTCTTGGGGAAAAAAAGCCTATACAGAGGCTGTGAAACTATCTAAGACCATTGATTTTGAGCCAATCTTGTTGGGCTCAACAGAAGATATCACCTATGCAGAATTGCCGACCTTTGATAAAAATGACATTGATCCAAGTGCAGCCTATGTTCACTTGACAACCAACAATACTATTGAAGGTACAGCTGTCTATGATATTCCAGATACCAATGGTGTTCCAGTTATTGGTGATATGTCTTCAAACATCTTAGCAGCTCGTTACAATGTAGAAGACTTTGCCATGATTTATGCCGGTGCACAGAAGAATATTGGTCCAGCGGGTGTGACAGTTGTCATTATCCGAGAGGATTTCCTCAACGAGCAACCAATGCTTTCAAGCATGTTGGATTACCGCATTCAAGCAGAAAATGAATCGCTCTATAATACGCCGCCAGCTTACTCTATCTACATTTCCAAACTTGTCTTTGAGTGGGTCAAGGAAATCGGTGGTGTGGACGAAATGGAGAAAATCAACCGTGAAAAAGCAGGTCTGCTCTACGACTATATTGACGCGTCAGCTTTTTACAGCAACCCTGTCCGTAAAAAAGAAGAGCGTTCAGTAGCCAACATTCCATTCGTGTCACCAAGCGAGGAATTGGATGCTAAATTTGTCAAAGAAGCGACAGCAGCAGGCTTTAAGAACATCAAGGGCCACCGTTCTGTTGGTGGAATGCGGGCATCACTTTACAATGCCTTTCCTCGCCAAGGTGTGGTTGATTTGATTGACTTTATGAAGAAATTTGAAGCGGAGAATGTTTAATGGAAATCCGTCTTGCTCATCCCAATGAAGTAGCAGTTATTAGTCAGATTATTGATCAGGCCAAGGCCTTTCTAGCAGCTTCTGGCAGTAGCCAGTGGCAAGGAATTTACCCTAATCAAGATACGATTTTTGATGATATTTTAACAGGCAAGGGCTATGTTGGTCTGGTGGATGGTAAGGTTGCGGTTTATGCGGCTGTCTTTCGTGGGACAGAGGCTGCTTATGAAGCCATTTATGAGGGCAAGTGGCAGCATAACAATCCCCTTTACACGACTATTCACCGTGTGGCAGTAGCCAAGGAGTTTCAGGGTAAAGGTGTTGTTCAGACCTTCCTGCAAGGGATTATCGAAGGGCAAAAGGGCCCAGATTTCCGCTGTGATACCCATGAGAAAAACCTGCCCATGCAGCACATTCTGGAAAAGCTAGGCTTTGTCTATTGTGGAAAAGTTCCCTTGGACGGAGAACGCCTAGCCTACCAAAAAATCAAGCACAAGAGCGAGCGCAGTCTCTATCAGGAGATTGATGAAGATGATCGTTGGCTCTTGGGAAATAATTAATAAAGAAAGTCAGGCGGTAGCTCTTCCGCCTTTTTAGGTAAGAAAAATGGTATTTAGTGTACGAACTTTTAACAATATTAACCAGGTTGGTTTGAAGGAATTGGGCAATCGTTTCCAGATTGACGGTGACCATGCGGCTAATCCAGATGCCTTTATCATTCGTTCTGAAAACTTGCATGGTTTTGATTTTCCAGAAAATCTGAAAGCCATTGCCCGTGCAGGAGCAGGGACCAACAATATTCCTATTGAGGAAGCGACTGAAAAGGGAATTGTTGTTTTCAATACTCCAGGAGCCAATGCTAATGCTGTAAAAGAAGCGGTGCTTGCCTCTATCCTTTTGTCTGCCCGCGACTATATCGGAGCGACAGCTTGGACAAATACATTGTCAGGAGATGATGTACCAAAACAAGTCGAAGCTGGTAAGAAGCAGTTTGCAGGGACAGAAATTTCTGGTAAAACTCTTGGTGTGATTGGACTTGGTGCTATTGGTGCCCGTATTGCCAACGACGCTCGCCGTCTGGGTATGAATGTGCTTGGTTACGATCCGTATGTGTCGATTGAAACAGCATGGAGTATCTCAAGTCACGTTAAACGGGTAGATGATTTGAAAGAAATCTTTACCAATGCTGACTATATCACAGTCCATGTTCCTTTGACAGACAAGACGCGCGACTTGTTTAATGCAGCTAGTTTTGGTCAAATGAAAAAAGGGACGACTTTGATTAACTTCGCTCGTGGTGAGCTGGTCAATAATGCCGACTTGTTTGAAGCCATTGAAGCAGGAGTTATCAAGAATTACATTACTGACTTTGGAACAGAAGAAGTGCTTAATAAGGACCACATTATTGTCTTCCCACACGTTGGTGGTTCAACAGAAGAAGCAGAGCTCAACTGTGCTATTGCGGCTGGTCAGACCATTCGGCGTTTTATGGAGACTGGTGAAATCATCAACTCAGTCAATTTCCCAAATGTCAAACAGTTCTTGGATGCTCCCTATCGGATTACCCTTATCAACAAAAACATTCCAAACATGGTGGCAAAAATCACCACAGCCGTGTCTGAATTAGGCATCAACATTGACAATATTATCAACAAGTCAAAGGGTGACTATGCCTATACCTTGTTGGATTTGGATGAAGCAGACAAGACAAAAATCGACCAGTTGGTTGCCAACTTTGAAGCAACGGAAGCCATTGTCAAGGTCCGCGTCATTAAAAATAAAAACTAAGTATGTACTTAAAAACGATCTATCAAAGTCCACTTGGTCCTATGTCTCTTGTTGCTAGTGATAGGGGCTTGCGAGGTGCCTGGTTTGAGGACCAGAAGTATTTTGAACGAGGACTAGCTGAAGAACCAGTTCTAGGCTCACATCCTATTTTAGATCAGACCAGTCTCTTGCTGGATGCTTATTTTTCAGGTCAAGATGTGGATTTTTCTAGCCTGACGCTTGAAGCTATTGGAACGGAATTTCAGGAAAAAGTCTGGACATTATTGAAAGAAATTCCTCATGGCCAGACGACTAGCTATGGACAACTTGCCCAGCAACTGGGAGTCTGTTCAGGGCAGGCAGTCGGTGGAGCAGTTGGACGAAATCCCTATTCTGTCATCGTTCCCTGCCACCGTGTTATCAATCAAAAAGGGCAGTTGACAGGCTATGCGGGAGGACTGGATAAAAAAATCTGGCTCTTGCAACACGAAAATCTATACTTTGAGGTGAAACAATGATTTTATACTATGAATATCCCAAGTGTTCGACCTGTCGAGCAGCAAAAGCAGAGCTGAACAGTTTGGGCTTGGAATTTGAAGCTATTGATATCAAGGCAACTCCTCCAAGTGCTGACCAGCTCAAATCCTGGATGGAAGCAACAGGTTTAGACCTGAAAAAGTATTTCAATACTTCAGGAAATAGTTACCGTGAACTTGGTCTGAAAGATAAATTTGACAGCTTAACGGTGGATCAAGCATTAGACTTATTAGCTAATGATGGTATGTTGATTAAACGTCCTCTCTTGATTCAAGATGGAAAAATATTGCAGATTGGCTATCGTACAAAATATGAAAATCTCGGCTTATAAGGCCGAGATTTTTTCTTAAAAGGCGTATTCAATGGAGATGTATTCATAGTCTTTACGCAGCTGGTAGAGCATATTTTGCTTGTTGGCACGCAGTTCCGCAAAGCTACTAGGACTGACCTTGTGAAGGTGAATTTTGACCTTGAGCTGCATACCTTGTTTGTAGATGAGAATATCCAAGTCCTCCTCTTCTTCCAAATAAGGCGTGAGAATATCGTAGATATTGTCCCTCAAATCAGGTGCCTGAATGGTACCGTGAGCCAGTTCCATAAAGGCTGATATCAACAGCTGGAGCGGGTCTTTGAAGGAAATAACTGCAAGAGCAACCGTTACAAAGAAATCTCCTGTAAAATGTAGGAACTGCAAGGGACTGTCTGCAGGGATAAAGGCAAGAAATAGAAAAGCGATACCAATGGCGGCTGAAATCAAGCCGTCAATCAAGTTGCCTTTGGCCTCAGCTGCAATGATGGTTGAGATATTGCCGATTTTTTGATTCATATAGCGATTGTAGCCATACAGACCGAAGCAAACAAAAAGCATGATACTGGTGTATGGGATAACAGGCCCCGTTGTCATCTGGTGCCCAATGCCATGTACAAAATAGGCAAAGGCTGTCGCTGCTGTTTCCAAAACGGCAAAAACAAGCAAGAGTAGGGTGGCCAAGGACTTCATAATGGCATAGAGCGGTTCTAGAAAGTGAAGGCCTTGTGGAAATGTTGTTGTTCTCCGGTGGCTATTTTTTGAAATATAGACGGCAACAACAGATGACACAAAAGCAATTAGGGAGAAGACACTGTCCAAGAGAAGAGCGTTTAAATCGGTCATGATGTAGACTGCGAGACCTGCCAAACCACTGAGTCCATTGACTAGGGCAGAGATGGTTAAAGAGCGCGCTTCAATTTTTTTTGGATCCATTTCATCTCCTCCTTAACTAGTTCACTAAATTTAGTATACTATATTTTGGAAACGATTTCAAAAATATTGTCCGAAAGAAAAAGAGGGTATTCCCTCTTCTATGGTAAATCAATTTCCATGACAATCGGTGTATGGTCTTGGCGAGCACCGGAGTCAATCATAGCTGATTTTGTCACCTTGTCAGCGATACGGTCGCTAACCAACCAGTAGTCGATTCTCCAGCCTGTGTTGTTGATTTTGCTGGTGCGGCTGCGTTGTGCCCACCAAGTATAAGCATTGAGGACATCCCCATGCAAGTGGCGGAAGGTATCTGTGAAGCCTTTGGCTAGCAAATTTGTAAAGCCTTCACGCTCTTCATCTGTAAATCCTGGTGACTGGCGGTTGCTGGCTGGGTTTGCAAGGTCGATTTCCTTATGGGCAACGTTATAGTCACCTGTGGCTAAGACCGGCTTTTGGCTGTCAAGCTGTGATAGGTATTCGGCATACTGAACGTCCCAGATTTGGCGGTCGGCCAATCGCTTCAAGCCATCTCCAGCATTTGGCGTATAAACCTGGGTAACATAGAAGTCGTCAAACTCCAGCGTGATGATGCGTCCCTCAGAATCCATAGTGGTCGGGGCACCAATTTCTGGGAAGCTGATAGTTGGTGTAAGGTGATTTTTATAAAGGAAGAGGGTTCCTGCATAGCCCTTGCGTGCAGGTTCAACGGATGAACGCCAGGTATTGGCGTATCCTGGGAAGTAGCCTTCGAGGATTTCCAAGTGCTTCTTGGTTGGTCCCTTGTCAGAGAGTTTGGTTTCTTGAATGGCGATAATGTCGGCATCTTCCGCAACTAGCGTGTCAATCACGGCGCGGGATAGGAGGGCGCGTGGGGATTCTGCAGTTAGCGCAGCGTTGAGGGAATCAATGTTCCAAGAAATGAGTTTCATATGGGTTCCTTTTTCTAGTTTTATCGTGTTTTATTATACCAAAAATACCTTGACCAAGCGAATCTAGGAACTGGAAAAAATCTTTTCATTTTTTGTGTTACAGTATTAAAAGTATGATACAATAGTAGCAAGTAAATCTTTGTTTACGGAGGTTAGGATGAAAAGAATAGTTAGTGGCTTTGCCTGGCTGGCACTCGTTTTGGAAATGCTTGTCTATTATTGGTTCCAATTGCCAGCTCTTAGTATTTACAGTCTAGGTTTTTGGATTTTCCTATTGCAATCTCTGGGCTTTGCTTGGTTGATTTTGCTCTTTTCCAGTCCACAGGGATTGGTCCAAAAGGCCAGTAAATTGTCTGGTAGAAATCGGCAAGTAGAAACCTATGAGTTGAATAAGTCTTTGCCTGCCCATTTGGTTTGGTTAGGTCGGGCTTGGATTTTCATTATTCTTGCCTTGATGGTGATAGGGTTTGCAAATTCACGGATTTTTCGTGCCAAAGATTATGCCAATGTGGTGACGGTCCAGGATGCGGATTTTAAGGAAGATTTTCCAGAAACGGATATTTCAAAACTAGCCCTTTTGGATCGGGCTTCTGCAGAGAAAATCGGTGATACCTATTTAGGGACTATTGATAAGGTTTCTCAGTTTGGCATTTCAGATGATTACCGTCAGATTACCATTGGCCAGCAGCCCTATCGGGTTTCACCGCTTGAGTACAAGAGTATTTGGAAGTGGATTAGCAATCATCAAGATGGGATTGAATACTATGTTAAGGTAAATCAAACGACAGGTAAGGCAGAGTTGGCAAAACTCAGCAAGGCCATGCATTACTCCGATTCAGAGTACCTGATGAATGACACCATGCGCCACCTCCGCTTCCAGTACCCAACGACCATTTTTGGCAAACCATCCTTTGAAGTAGATGATGAAGGAAACCCTTATTACATTGCGACTATCTATCAGCCACAGTTTGGACTATCTTCGAATGATCCAGTCGGAGCAGTTGTCTTGGATGCTGTGACAGGTGAAAGCAAGCGCTATGATCTTGCAGACATCCCAGAATGGGTGGACCGAGTGTATTCTGCCACAAATGTGATCAGTCGTGTGGATGATCACTATACCTATCAGAATGGCTTTTGGAACACTATTTTCAGTCAAACTGGCGTGAAAAATACGACGGACAGCTACAACTATATTACGATTGGGTCGGATATTTATCTTTACACAGGGATTACCTCCGCAACAGCTGATTCTTCTAACCTAGGCTTTATTCTTGTCAATATGCGGACCCGCCAAATCACCAACTACAAGCTAGCGTCTGCAACAGAAACTGCAGCCCAAGAATCAGCAGAAGGAGAGGTGCAGGAAAAAGGCTATCAGGCAACTGCACCTAGTCTGGTAAAATTCTCTGACAAAGCCTATTACCTGGTTTCCTTGAAAGATGATGCAGGGCTGGTTAAAACCTATGCTCTGGTCGATGCAGAAGATTACCAGCAAGTAACAGTCAATAACGATTTGGCGAGCTTGATTTCACAGGTGTCTGGTTCAGATGCTTCCAGTCTGGCAGGTATCTCTAGTGATGGTTCGACTGTAAGTCAGGATATTCAAGTGATTGAAGGAACTATCGAAGCCTTAGGAAGTCAGATGATTGGGGGAACAACTGTTTATTACCTACAATCTCAGGGAACGATTTATAAAGTAAAAGCAAGTGAAGATGCGACAGACCAGCTACCATTTATGAAAGTTGGCGATCAATTCACCGGTCAATTGGCTAAAAATAACTACCTCAATCAATTCACTCTTGAAACAAAATAATCCAATGAGGCTGGGCAAAATGCCCAGGACCACTTCTCAGAGTTCGTGTCAACATCTCAGCGCAGTGGTTGATTGGGTTTAACAGTCCAGTGGACTGTTAAAGGTTGGAGATAAGATTTGCGAAGCAAATCTCAGCAATTCGTGTTTTGCACTCCGATTCTGGCCATTACGACTGTTGCGAACTGAGTTCGCTTCATTTCCAACCTCCAACAGTCACTACGCTGACCGTTGGAGCTATGCGGGGGTGGGAGTAAAATAGTCCACTGGGCTATTTTAGCCCGAACTACATGTTTGGAAGTGAGGGGAACTCTTTTTTGACTTAGTCGAGTTCTTTCCCACTCTCATTTTTTCGTGCCAAGATGCTTATTTCATGGTATAATGATTCAGTTTGAAAAAATTGTGTAAAGGAGATTACATGAATCTATTTCGAAAGAAATCTTTGAGAAAATCAAAGACAGCCATGCACCGTCACTTGAGATTGGTTGACCTGATTCTCCTTGGAATTGGCTCCATGGTTGGAACGGGAATTTTTACTGTAACGGGGTTGGCAGCTGCAGAATATGCAGGCCCTGCCTTGGTCGTCTCTATCTTGATCGCAGCGGTTTCAGTTGGTTTGACAGCATTGTTTTATGCTGAGTATGCCTCTCGCATCCCAGCAAATGGGGGGGCCTATGGGTACTTGTATTCCATTTTTGGGGAATTTCCTGCTTGGTTAGCGGGCTGGTTGACCATCATGGAATTTTTAACAGCTGTTTCGAGTGTTGCCTCTGGTTGGGGGGCCTACTTGAAGGGGCTCTTAGCCAATATGGGGGTTACCTTACCTACTGCCTTGAATGGCACTTTTAATCCTCAAGCAGGGACCTATATCGATATCCTACCTGTCTTGGTACTTGGTTTTGTAGTGGGGGTAGTTCTCTTAAATTCTAAGGCAGCTCTTCGTTTCAATTCTGCCCTGGTTATTCTGAAATTTTCTGCCTTGGCGCTCTTTTTGCTCGTTGGAATCTTTCATCTTCAACCAGCGAATTGGTCCAATTTTGCCCCCTATGGCTTTGGTGCTATCTATGGTGGTGAGGCGGGAATTATGGCTGGTGCCTCGCTAATGTTTTTTGCTTTCTTAGGTTTTGAGTCCATCTCTATGGCGATCGATGAAGTAAAGCAGCCTGAAAAAAATGTTCCAAAGGGAATTGTCATTTCCCTGTCCATTGTCACCATCCTTTATATCCTAGTGACCCTGGTCCTAACTGGGATGGTTCATTACAGTCAGTTGAATGTAGCGGATGCGGTTGCCTTTGCGCTGCGACAAGTGGGTATGGGTTGGGCAGCATCTTATGTCTCTATTGTTGCGATTTTGACTCTCATTACAGTGTGTATTTCGATGACCTACGCTCTCTCGCGAATGGTTTACTCCATTAGCCGCGATGGTCTCTTGCCGAAATCTCTCAGTCAATTGACTACAAAGAGCAAGGTGCCAAAAAATGCAACCATCTTAGTTGGCATTTTTGCCGCAATCTGTGCAGGAGTTTTTCCTCTTGCAACCATCGCTTCCTTCCTGAATATCTGCACCCTGGCTTATCTGATTCTCTTAGCTGCAGGGATTATTCGATTGAGACAGAAAGAAGGACCGGCAAAAGAAGGACAATTCTCTACTCCATTGGTTCCGATTTTGCCAATCATCTCTATCTTGATTTGCTTGTCCTTTATGTTTCAATATGGACTAGCAACTTGGCTAGCATTCTTCCTAGCCTTGCTCATCGGAACAGGTATTTATTTCTTTTACGGCTACAAGCATTCAGAACTCAATCATTTGAAATAAGTTAAATCCCTGTTCTATACAGGGATTTTTTTGCCTATATTGTCTTGCAAAAAAATCTTGGATTGACTATAATAAAGATAGAAAAGATAGGTCTGATTGAGAGGAGGAAAGTCTATGACAAATCAATCGATTCGTGAGCGTGCTCGAGCAATTTGGTCAAGTACAGATGGTCTGGTTGGAATCTTTTTAGTTCCAGTTTTGCTGGGTTTACTAGTTGAACTAGTCAATCATTTGCTCAATTCCATCTTTTTGGTGAGTAAATTTCGTTATTTTTATCAGCAGATTCCTATTTACAATGACGGCACTCATTTCCAGCATGTGACGCTTGATTTTGGGATTGAATATACTTTTTTGTTTCAATTCCTTGTTGAATTGCTCTTCCTAGTTGCCCTGTTTCAAGTTTTGCAACGAGTTCGTGAAGTGACGCGTCAGCTTTCTTATAAGGAGAGTTTCCGCATTCTCTTTGGACCACGTTTTGTACCGATTGTCTTAGCGACCATGGTGAAGGAGTTTATTCTCTATCTAGCTTCCCTTCCTTTGATTGTCGGCTTAGTCACGGGACTCGGTCTAATTCTAACACCAAATCTCTATTTTCTGTCCTACGGGGTTTTGCCCGATTTTAGTCCATTAGTTACAACTAGCGTCGGTCTCATCAGTCTTGGTCTGATGGTCTTTGGCCTACTCTTATCTCTCTATGTTGACTTGAGCCTAAAGCCAATGTACTTCTTGTTGCATGATCAGTTAGAAGCTGGTGTATTTCAAAATCCCTTCAAACTGATGAAACAAAGTTGGCAGTTGATGAAAGGGAATCGCATGAGACTCTTTCTTTTGGATTTTTCTTTCTTCTTCTGGTGGGTTGGTATACTATTGACATTCGGTCTCTTAGCGATTTATGTAATGCCCTATTATTGGACTTGTCAAGCCCTTTTCTATGAAGATCGCAAAAGCCAGTCTGCTGATTTGTATCAAACATTTTTTCTGACTGCAACAAAATAATGCTCAAAAAAAGCCTGTTAAGCAGGCTTCTTTTTCTTTAAAAATAAATCGTAGGTTAACCAGCAGATAATTAGGGATTGGACCAAGAGGCTGATGACGGAACCTTCGACCCCGAAGCCTCCACCGGATAGCCACTCCGGTCCCATAGTGCGAACTTGGATAAAGGCTTGCCCTGCCTCTGAACCACTAACTGGAAAGGCAAAGACATTGCCTTGGAAACAGTTCCAAGCTGCATGTAAGCCACCAATCAGCCAGACAGTTCCTGTCTTTAGCATGACCAGGCAGGCGAGGATAGCAAAGAGTGTCAGATCCAAGAGCGGGATGAGGGAGATAGCGTCATTTCCCAAGTGGAGTGCGGTGAAAAAGAGTGATGAAATGAGGATACCAACTGGTAGATTGTAGCGAGCTGCTAGAGATGAAAACATCCAACCTCTGGTTAGCAATTCTTCCGTTGTCCCTTGGATAGACCAAGCTAAGGTTAGAATCAAAAATTGCCCCAAAAATAGTGGTGAAAAATGGAAGCTCACAAATTCAATGGCGCCACAGACCCACATCAAGGCCACACAGCTAATCAACATAGCTGCTCCCAAGCCCCATCCCAGAAGAAAATCCTTGACGGCACTCGCTTTGGTCAGACCGATTCCAAGCCAGGGGCTGATTTCTACCTTTCTTGCCCACAGAATGACAGCTAAACTGATAAAGGCAAAGGCAAATAATTCAAAACAAAGTGTTATAAATGCATTATCCTCAAAGGCGAATAGAAAGGGCATCAAGGTAAAATAGCCGATCATTTCCGCACCGACGGTCAAGAAGAGACCGACCACAGGAGAGAGGAAAAAATTTAAATTAAAGGCTGACTTAGCCTTTTCTGAAATAAATGCAGTTTTCATGAAACCTCCCAGTACAGTTTTATACTAGTTTATCATATTTTCTAAAGGAAAACTAGACCAAACCGAAATGAGTATGGTAGAATGATACAAAAATAGAGTGGGAGAATGTCTATGCAACTAAAGGATTGGCTCAAGGAGTTTCAGTTACAAAACAAGCCATTAGTGGGTCCATTTTTTTATGGCACACCTCTGGCGCTTCGATTTGAAATTGGACCTGCGGAGGAGGCTGAAACTCTTCCTAAGAAAGTTTATCTGGACCGAGCTTATGCGCGTGCGGTTGAATTGATGGAGCAGGCAGTTTCAGAATACGATTATCTAGTTCTCTCCCTACTTCATGAGGAAGAAAGAGATGGCGATACTTACCTCTGGCATTTTACATCGAAATACAACTTTGACAAATGTCCAGTGCCTGAGCGGATAGAAGTGGAGGATTGGACGGGAGAAATGCTGGTCTTTGAACGCTATCTTTTCCCTGTTACCGGTCAAGATTTGAAAGCTTTGCTGAGGGAGATTATCCGAGCCGACCATGATGGTTTTCACTACCTTTCAGCCTCAGTCCACTTTTTGTCAAGCCAGGATAAAATCATCTACCATTGCTATGACGATAGGGGAGTAGATATTGCCATCCTTGATAACGATAAACGACACCAGCTCTTTACTGACTGTCGTGACCTCTTGTTTGACTATGATATGGAGGAGATGGAGAGGAGAGTACAGGTACAGAAAAACAAGGACACCAGATAGTTGGTGTCCTTGTTTTTATTCTTTTTCGACGAAAAACAGAACCATGATTTGTAGGAAGGTAAAGCCGAGGATGAAGGGAAGGGCCTCCCAAGAAATGACTTCCAGTAGTTCGTTGATGACTAGGCTTGGTCGGGTAAAGATGTCCCAGGAATTGAGACGGGCATAGCGTCCGATATGAATGGCAAAGCTTGATAACAGGGATAGACCGCAAATGATTGTCAGTCGAAACCAGTAGGACTTAATTGAAAATCCGTCGAAAATTAGCCGTAAACTTTCCACGCCAGCCATTACTCCAAAGAAGATACTTGGGACATAGAGCATAAAGAGAATCATGTTTTCTCGTTGCCAAAGGGCGGTGCTGGCAAAATGCATGTGGACGATATCTGTTACCATATAAAATGTATTGGGGTAGAAGAAGAGCCAGAGTAAGCCAATCCCGATTTTTATAAAGGGCTGTTTGATTCCTTGAACGAGAAAAGCCAGGTCGAGAGCAACTAGGGCCAAAAACATGTTCCAGGTCAAATCAGGAGCGGTAACCCCATAGCGTTGCAACCCAGCTGCAATAATAAGAAAGAAGAGATGAATAAATAGCGTTTTTTTAGTGTAAAATTGTGAAAACATAGGAAACCTCTTTCAGTAATCTGTGTCTAGTATAGCATATCCCAAGGGAAAAATGGGAGGCTGTCACAGATTTGTTAGTTTGTCATTGGATAGAAAAGGACCTGTAAAAATTGACCCAAAAAGAAAACAGCATGTAACAAGCGATTACATACTGTTTTTCTGTCTTATTCATCAACTGCAAAGACCAAGACCATGATTTGCATGAGTGTGAAGCCCAGGATAAAAGGAAAGGATGACCAGTTGATAGCTGAAGTTAAGCCATTAAGAAATACGAGTGGTCGTGTAAAAATGTCCCAACTATGCAGATTAGCATAACGACCAATGTAGATTGCATAGCTTGAAAACAGAGATAGGAGACTGATGAATAAGAGTCGAAGGCCGTAAAATTGAATGCCATACCCCTTAAAAATCAATTCGACACTTTCTACCCCAGCCATTATACCAAATAGAATAGCTGGAACATAGAGCATGAAGAGAATTAAGCTAGATTGCTCCCAGAGAGCATTGCTTGAAAACTGTAAATTCACAATCTCCGTCAAGATATAAAAGGTATTAGGATAAAAGAAGAGCCAAAAAGGCGTAATCAAAAGCTTGCTTGCGGTGTGGTTGTTCTGACGCACCAAAATCGCAAAGTCCAAGGCTAGCAAGGCCCAGACCATATTCCAAATCAAGGCAGTATTGCCAGCCCCATATAGGAACATCCCTCCTGCAATGATAGCAAAAAATAGATGGATGAGTAGATTTTTAGGTGAAAACATAGATAACCCCATTCTTTTTCATAACTTCTTCTAGTATATCATATATTAGAAGGATTGTGGACGGGAAGTCGCTTTGTTTTTACACAAAAATATGATAAAATGGGGTATTGTCAATAACAGGGTTTCATTTGCTCTGAATTTGAAAGGAAAAAACATGACAAAAACACCGTTTTACATTACCACACCGATTTATTATCCGTCTGGCAAGCTCCACATCGGATCGGCCTATACGACCATTGCCTGCGATGTCTTGGCTCGCTACAAGCGGCTCATGGGCCACGAGGTTTTCTATCTGACAGGGCTTGATGAGCACGGGCAGAAGATTGAGGAGAAGGCAAAAGAGGCTGGTTTGACACCGCAAGCCTACGTTGACGGCATGGCGGTTGGGGTCAAGGAGCTCTGGAACTTGTTGGATATCTCTTACGACAAGTTTATCCGCACGACTGATGATTACCACGAGGAAGTGGTGGCGGCTGTTTTTGAAAAATTGCTGGCGCAGGACGACATTTACTTGGGAGAGTATTCTGGTTGGTACTCTGTATCAGATGAAGAATTCTTCACTGAAAGCCAATTGGCAGAGGTATTCCGTGATGAAAATGGTAAGGTAACAGGCGGTATCGCTCCGAGCGGTCACGAGGTTGCCTGGGTATCAGAAGAGTCTTACTTCCTCCGCCTCAGCAAGTATCAAGATAAATTGGTTGAGTTTTTCAATGCTCATCCAGACTTTATCCAGCCAGACGGCCGCCTCAATGAAATTATGAAAAACTTCATCGAGCCAGGCTTGGAAGATTTGGCAGTATCGCGTACCTCATTTACCTGGGGCGTGCCTGTACCGTCCAATCCAAAACACGTTGTCTATGTTTGGATTGATGCCCTGCTCAACTATGCGACGGCCTTGGGCTATGGTCAGGAAGAAAGAGCCAACTACGACAAGTTCTGGAATGGCACAGTTTACCATATGGTTGGTAAGGACATTCTTCGCTTCCACTCCATTTACTGGCCAATCATGCTTATGATGTTGGATATGAAGTTGCCAGACCGCTTGGTCGCTCATGGCTGGTTTGTCATGAAAGACGGCAAGATGTCCAAGTCTAAGGGCAATGTGGTCTATCCAGAAATGTTGGTCGAGCGTTTCGGCCTGGATCCACTCCGTTACTACCTCATGCGTAGTCTGCCAGTCGGCTCTGACGGAACCTTTACACCAGAAGACTACGTTGGCCGTATCAACTATGAACTGGCCAACGACCTTGGAAACTTGCTCAACCGTACGGTTGCGATGATTAACAAGTATTTCGGTGGTCAGGTACCAACCTTGGTTGCCAACGTGACTGATTTTGATGCGGACTTGGCGGCAGTAGTAGCTGATAACTTGGCAAGCTACCACAAGTATATGGAAGCTGTTGACTATCCACGTGCCTTGGAAGCGGTCTGGAATATCATCTCCCGTACCAACAAGTACATCGATGAAACAGCACCGTGGGTCTTGGCAAAAGAAGAAGCTGACCGTGACAAGTTGGCAGCGGTTATGGCACACTTGACAGCAGGTCTTCGTGTGGTGGCTCATCTGATTCAACCATTTATGATGATGACGTCAAATGCTATTATGGAACAGCTTGGTTTGGGAACAGCATTTGACCTTGAAAACCTTGACTTTGCAGGTCTTCCAGCTGGTTTGACAGTGGTCGCAAAAGGTACACCTATCTTCCCACGTCTTGATATGGAAGAGGAAATCGCCTATATCCAAGCCCAAATGGGTGGCAGCTCTGCTATTTCCCAAGAGGAAGAAAAAGAATGGAACCCAGCTGACGTGGAGCTGAAAAACGAGAAAGCTGCGATCAAGTTTGAGGACTTCGACAAGGTGGAAATCCGTGTGGCCGAGGTCAAAGAAGTATCCAAAGTAGAGGGCTCTGACAAGCTACTCAAGTTCCGTCTGGACGCAGGTGACGGTCAGGACCGCCAAATCCTGTCGGGTATCGCCAAGTACTATCCAAATGAGCAGGAGTTGGTCGGCAAGAAAGTCCAAATCGTTGCCAACCTCAAGCCACGTAAGATGATGGGCTTGCTCAGCCAGGGCATGATCCTCTCAGCCGAACACGACGGCAACTTGACACTCTTAACAGTCGATCCATCTGTGCCAAACGGCAGTCAGATTGGGTAAAATTGCTTAGAAAAGACACAAAAACCAGCCCTAGTCGGCTGGTTTTTTGATTGCTTTCCATTCCTCTTCTAGAATGGACATAATGAGGGTATCGGCATAACCGTCTGCTGTCTTCTGGCTGTCACGCTTGATGCCTTCCAAACGAAAGCCAGCTTTTTCATAGGCACGCTTGGCACGCGGATTGAAGGAAAAAACTTCCAGTTCCAAGCGATGCAGGCCGACCTACTTAAAAGCAAAGTCTCTGGTTTTCTCAACTGCCCAAGAGTCCAGACCTTGTCCCAGATAATCCTCGTTAAAGATGACAATCCGAAAGTTAGCAGACCTGTTCTCCCTATCCAGTTCATTGATGACAGCTTCACCGATAAAAGTCCCGTTAGGTGCAATCAGCATAAAATCAAACCGGTCAGGGTCAGCGACAATCCGATTGTAGTAGCTGACTACATCTTCTTTTCCATAAGTTCCCGAACTCCCCGTCAGGTAATCAATTTCGGCAGAAGGTTTGGAAAAACAGTCCTCATAATACTTCTCCGCAAGGCCCGCTTGAAAGGACTGCAAGACAAAGCCGTCCTTTTCCCATTTGGCAATTTTTTTAGTCATGTTCCATCTCCTTTCCATCATTCTACCACAAACTCCGAATAGATAAGAAAGGAGAGTTTATGTTAGTAGCCATCGATCAAAAGGGACAAATGATTAATCTCTTGGAAAAACCAGAGGTGAAAAAAGAGGAGTATTTCTGCCCAGCCTGCTCTGGCAAGGTCCGTTACCGGTCTGGAAAAATTCTGCGTTCGCACTTTGCCCACCAAACCTTGCGGGATTGCGATTTCTGGTCCGAGAATGAGTCCGCCCAGCATCTGGAATTAAAAACCATCCTTTATGAGTGGCTGAGGAAGCACGAGGCAGTGAAACTTGAGGTCCCTCTACCTCAGATTCAGCAAGTTGCAGACCTCCTTGTCAATCGAAATCTAGCCTTGGAAGTGCAATGCTCACGCTTGTCCATCTCACGCTTGCAAGAGCGGACCAAGGCTTATCAGAAGGCAGGTATGGTTGTTCTGTGGCTATTAGGTAAGGATCTTTGGCTTGGAGAACGGTTGACCAATCTCCACAAGCAATTTCTGTATTTTAGTATGAATATGGGCTTTCACCTGTGGGAACTGGATGTTGAAAAGCAGGAGCTACGATTGCACTACCTGATTCACGAGGACTGGTATGGTAAGGTTCACAAGTTAACCAAGGTCTTTCCATTTGGTCAGGGAGACTTATTAGCCATTCTGCGATCACCATTTGCTAAGCAAGCTTTGTCCTATTTTACTTGTTCGAGTGATCAGGGCTTGCTGGACTATGTCGCCAAACAGCTCTATTATCGCGTGCCCAAGTGGATGAACTTGCAGGCGGAGGCCTACCAGCAAGGGAAAAACTTACTCAGTCAGTCCTTGGCTGACTTCTATCCCCAAATCCGCCTGCCCCGCTCTGCTATTGGCTTTGCCCAAGTCCGCCAAGACTTAAGCTCCCTCTACCCAGCCTTTGACCAGTATTATGCAGGAGTCAAGGACAAGCGGATACAAACGGTTTATCCACCAGCGGTTTATTGGAAAAACTAGTATGTAAGCCCTCACTTTCCAATGGAAAGCGGGGCTTTTTTGTGGTAAAATAATGGGAACGGAGGATTTTATTTATGTCACAACAACGTCATGAAATCGAAGAAAAATACCAGTGGGATTTGGCCACTATTTTCCCAACAGATGAGGCTTGGGAAGCTGAGTTGGCTGAACTCCAAGTAGAAACAGAAAAGACAAAGGAGTTTGCAGGGCATTTGCTCGACTCTGCTAAGAGCCTCTTGGAAATTAGTGAAACCCAACTTGGCCTCATGCGTCGCATTGAAAAGCTCTATGTCTATGCGTCCATGAAGAACGACCAGGACACTCGTGAAGGCAAGTATCAGGAGTTTCAAGCCAAGGCTTTGGCCCTTTATTCAGCCTTTTCACAAGCCTTCGCCTTCTATGAGCCAGAATTTATGGCCATTACCGAGGAGCAACTGGAAGCCTTCAAGGCAGAAGAGCCAGCTCTGAGTCAGTACAGCCACCAATTTGAAAAACTCTTGGCAGCCAAGGATCATATCTTGTCACAGGAAGTAGAAGAAGTTCTTGCGGCGACCAGCGAGATTTTCGATGCCCCGTCTGAAACTTTCTCTGTTTTGGACAATGCCAGCCTGCGTTTCCCAGAAATCGCAGATGAGGACGGCAAGTTGGTGCCTCTCTCTCACGGCAACTACATCTCCTTCATGGAGTCCAAAAACCGTGAAGTGCGTCAAGAGGCCTATGAGGCACTCTACGAAACCTACGAGCAGTTCCAGCATACCTACGCCAAGACCCTCCAGTCTAACGTTAAGGTCAATAACCTGAAAGCTCGTTTGCGGAAGTACGACTCTGCCCGCCATGCAGCCCTTTCTGCCAACTTCATTCCAGAGTCCGTTTACGATACATTAGTGTCAGCAGTCAACAAGCACCTCCCGCTCTTGCACCGCTACATCAATTTGCGTAAGAAACTCTTGGGAATCGATGATCTCAAGATGTACGATATGTACACACCGCTTTCGAGCACAGATACAAAAGTCACCTATGAAGAGGCCTTGGCTACCTGTGCCGATACATTGGATATCTTTGGTGATGAGTATGCGGCCATTGTCAAAGAAGCCTTTGAAAACCGCTGGATTGATGTCCATGTCAACGAAGGCAAGCGTTCAGGAGCCTATTCAGGTGGTGCTTACGACACCAATGCCTTCATGCTTCTCAACTGGCAGGACAACTTGGACAATATGTATACCCTGATTCATGAAACAGGGCATTCGCTCCATTCTATGTTGACTCGTCAGAATCAGCCTTATGTCTATGGTCACTATTCGATTTTCTTGGCGGAGATTGCTTCGACCACCAACGAAAATCTCTTGACAGAGAAGCTCTTGGCCGAAGTCGAAGACGACAAGACCCGCTTTGCTATTCTCAACCACTACCTAGACGGTTTCCGTGGCACTGTCTTCCGTCAAACCCAGTTTGCAGAGTTTGAGCAGGCTATTTATAAAGCAGACCAAGAAGGTCAGGTCTTGACAGCGGACTTCCTCAACCAGCTCTACGGTGAGCTCAACGAGAAGTACTACGGCTTGTCTGCGGAAGAAAATCCACTGATTCAGTACGAGTGGGCTCGTATTCCACATTTCTATTACAATTTCTATGTTTACCAATATTCAACGGGCTTTGCGGCAGCGTCTGCTTTGGCAGACAAGATTGTCAATGGTAGCCCAGAGGACAAGGAAAACTATCTCAACTACCTCAAGGCTGGTAGCTCTGATTATCCACTCAATGTCATTGCAAAAGCTGGCGTGGATATGACCAAGGAAGACTATCTCAACGATGCCTTCAAGGTCTTTGAAGCCCGCCTGACAGAGTTGGAAGCTCTTGTTGAGAAAGGTGTGCACCTATAAGATGATTTCCTATAACCGCTCTAGTCTGATTCCATTTGCGACGGCAGCTTGTTTATTTGTGATTGCCCTGGGTTTACTGACTCACTCCAAGACTGGGGAGAATCGGTTCCTAATGGCTCTAGTTTTATTGATATCAGCTCTTGTTTTTACTGGCTGGGGGATTTTTATCAGAAGACAAGCACCAGCCCTTGTGATTGGAGAACAGGGTTTCGAACTACGTCCGACCATGTTTGGGCCAAGTTCTAACTTTAGTTGGGAAGATATTGTTTCCATTCAATATGTGGTTCGTCAGAGCGAGGGGCTGCAGTATGTCATCTTGAAAAAAGATTTACTCTTTTATGGAGCGAATCGTCAATTTTTAATCAGTATGCCTGTGGGTAAATTAGCAGAATTTGACTTCAATGATGTCTATCATTTCATCCAAGAGCAAGCCCCTCATGTCACTTGGGAATTTGCGGATGATGTACAGTTTTATTAAGAAAAGCAATGTCGAGACAGCGACAAAATAAATAATGAAAGGAGTTTGCATGTTTACAGAAGAATCTCTCCAAGATATCTTTGAGATTGCGGATATTCTATCAGAAGGTGACGAGATTGTTTACCGTCAACTCAAAGAAATTGTTTTTGCACAAGATCCAGAAGCCTTATTGGACCATCTGGAAACCTTGATTGCGCCTGAGTTCTTCCAAGATTTGTTGGAGAAATTTACGGACTCAGAAAAAAACAATCTATGGTATATTTTGGTCTATCTGCTCATTCAACGCAACTATATTGTTGTGACAGGTCAGACTGAGTTCTTGTCTAGCTTCATTCAAGGTTTTGACAAAGTTCCTTTTATGCAGCGTTCAGGAATCACTCTCTGGTCTAAGCTCTTCCAGTTGGACACGAGAGATAGTCAGTTGAAGTGGATTTCCAATATCAATCACATTTTGCTTTTACAAGATGCGGTAGTAGGTGCCATCTATCTCAATGATGAGAAGAATTATTTCTTCCTTAGTAAGCTAGATCAAATGCAGAAGCTCAGCTATTTGGCAGAACGACTTGGATTTAGTATTCAAATTGCGGGTTAAGTAACCGCCTCCTATGGGAGGTGGTTTTTCCTTATCTTCCTTGACCCTATGCTGTTCCTGTGCTATACTGAGGATTATGGTTGAAACTTATTCAAAAAATGCAAACCACAATATGCGCCGTCCAGTTGTTAAGGAAGAAATTGTGGATTTTATGCGTACAAAACAGGCGCCAAATATCGGATTTTTGAAGGAACTAGCGGAATTTGCTCAAGAAGAAAACATCCCTGTGATTCCGCATGAGACTGTTGCTTTTTTCCGTCTACTCTTGCAGTCTATCCAGCCCAAGGATATCTTGGAAATTGGGACAGCGATTGGTTTTTCTGCCTTACTAATGGCTGAAAATTGCCCTGAAGCTCGGATTACGACCATTGATCGCAACGAGGAGATGATTGGCTTGGCCAAGCGCAATTTTGCCCAGTTCGATGAGCGAAAACAGATTCAACTTTTGGAAGGTGAGGCGCAGGATATCTTGCCCGGCTTGCATGATAGCTCTTATGATTTTGTATTTATGGATTCTGCCAAATCTAAGTACATCGTCTTTTTGCCAGATGTTCTGAAAAAACTGAAAAAAGGTGGCATGGTTGTGATTGATGATATCTTCCAAGGTGGAGATGTTGCCTTGCCAATTGAAGAAGTGAGACGGGGGCAGCGAACTATCTATCGTGGCCTGCATAAGTTGTTTGATGCAACCTTGCAACACCCTGATTTGACAGCCAGCCTAGTCTCCATCAGCGATGGTTTGCTCTTAATCCGTAAAAATGTGGAAGAAGTTGACCTCTTGACTGATGAAAATTAAGCAAATTTTAAGGTTTTGTGATATAATAATTGAGTTAAAGAAAAAAGGAGTAACACATACATGAAGACAAAAAAACTCATTGCAGGAGCTGTTACCTTGTTGGCAACAGTGACTCTTGCAGCTTGCTCAAGTTCAACGGATACTGATATCGTGACCATGAAGGGTCAAACGATTACTGTTTCTGAGTTCTATGAACAAGTGAAGACAAACTCTTCTGCTCAACAAGTTCTCTTGTCTATGGTTATTACAGAAGTTTTTGAAGAAAAATATGGCGATAAAGTCACAGATGCAGAAGTCAATGAAGCTTATGACACAATGGCTTCACAATACGGTGATTCATTTGAAGCAGCCTTGACATCTGCAGGTTTGACAGCTGAAACTTACAAGCAGCAAATCCGTACCAACAAATTGGTTGAGTATGCAGTAAAACAAGCCGCAGAAAAAGAATTGACAGATGAAAACTACCAAGCTGCTTATGAAGCTTATACACCAGAAGTGACTGCCCAAATCATTAAATTAGATGATGAAACAAAAGCTAAAGAGATTTTGGCTGAAGCACAAAAAGATGGTGCTGATTTTGCCCAATTGGCAAAAGATAACTCAACGGATTCAACCACTAAAGAAGATGGTGGAACTGTTACCTTCGACTCAACCTCAACAGATATTCCAACGGAAGTCCAAACAGCAATCTTTGCCTTGGATGAAGGACAAGTGGGAGCATCAGTTGTAACAGTTGTTGATATGACAACCTATACAACATCTTACTATGTTGTGAAATTGAATACCAAAACAGAAAAATCTTCAAACAGGGAAGATTACAAAGACATCTTGAAAGAAGTTATTTTGAAAGAAAAACAGGCTAATTCAACCTTCATCGCAGGTGTTGTTTCGCAAGCCCTTCAAGATGCAAACGTGAAAGTGAAAGATGCAGCCTTCCAAAACGTTCTTTCACAATACATCACATCCACTACTGAAAGTTCTTCAATTTCAGAGTCTAGCTCTTCAACAGAAGCCTCTAGCACGACAGAATCAAGTTCTTCAGGTGAATAATTAAGATTGGAAGGAATACTCTGATTTCAGAAACTTGGCGGTTGTTGCGAGCCAAGACAGACTTCCTTCTTGCTACTTAATTTCTACAATTGAATACAGGTTATGAAATGAGAATGACAAGTCATTGAATGAAGGTGGTACCGCGGTTTTTCGCCCTTCGTTTGGTTTCTTGTTATTTTTTTTGGAGGTTATCATGAAGCAATTTCAAGTGAAACAGCGCTTTACCTTTGGTGGTGAAAAATTTGATATTCGTGATAGTTTTGGGAATCTTGCTTATCAAGTGGAGGGATCTTTTCTCGAAATTCCAAAACGATTTATCGTGACCAATTCCAGAGGTGGGGAAGTTTGTCAGATTACTAAGAAGTTTTTGACCTTCCTGCCCCAGTTTACCATTGATATGGCAGATGGTCATTCTTTCTACTTGCAAAAGGAATTTACCTTTTTCAAGGATCGCTATACTGTGGAAAATCTAGGTTTAATCCTAGACGGAAATATCTGGGATTTGGATTTTCGCTTGAAAAGGCCAGATGGTATGCTCGTAGCTGAAATTTCCAAAGAACTCTTTCATTTAACTTCTCATTACTCTGTTACTGTATTGGAGGATTCCTATGCAGATTTGGTCATTTCCTTGGTGGTCGCAATTGACTACGTCGAAATGATGGAAGATGCATCAACTTAATCTTAAAATAATTGTTCAGTTTAACTGTTTCGTTAAATTGAATCCGCCTAACTATCACTTATGACAGGAAAGGGCATCGAGTTTATTCTGAAATGAACTCGGGCTACGGACTTTGTCAAAAAGAGAAACCCTTCCTAGACGCAAGCATCTTCGTCAGGTTTCCTATTTTGACGGTGTCCGCTTAACGCCCTTAGTATCTTAGTTGAACTCGGTCTACGGACTTTCCCCTAAATTATCAAATATGAAAGGAAATGTTCAATTTAACAGTTTCGTTAAATTGAACCCGAGCTAAAAGCGTCGAGAAAAAGATAGACCGCCTAGTGCGCTGGCGCACAGCGGTGGTCTCCTATTTTCTTCTCGCTTTCTTAACGCTCTTGGTATCTTAGTTTATGAAAAATTTATCTTCTGCTCAAATTCGTCAAATGTGGTTGGATTTCTGGAAATCAAAGGGTCACTCTGTTGAGCCTTCAGCAAATCTTGTCCCAGTAAATGATCCAACTCTTTTGTGGATCAACTCTGGTGTGGCAACCCTTAAGAAATACTTCGATGGCTCTGTCATTCCAGATAACCCACGGATTACAAACGCTCAAAAATCTATCCGTACCAACGATATTGAAAACGTTGGTAAGACAGCCCGCCACCACACTATGTTTGAAATGCTTGGTAACTTCTCTATCGGTGATTATTTCCGTGATGAAGCGATTGAGTGGGGCTTTGAGCTCTTGACAAGCCCAGAATGGTTTGCCTTTCCAAAAGACAAGCTCTACATGACTTACTATCCAGATGATGTGGATTCATACAATCGTTGGATTGCTCTTGGTGTTGAGCCAAGCCACTTGATTCCGCTTGAAGATAACTTCTGGGAAATTGGTGCAGGTCCTTCTGGTCCAGATACGGAGATTTTCTTCGACCGTGGTACTGACTTTGACCCTGAAAACATTGGTATCCGTCTCTTGGAAGAAGATATTGAAAATGACCGTTACATTGAGATTTGGAATATCGTTCTGTCACAATTCAATGCTGATCCAGCGGTACCACGTTCTGAGTACAAGGAATTGCCAAATAAAAACATCGATACGGGCGCAGGTTTGGAGCGTTTGGCGGCTATTTTCCAAGGGGCTAAGACTAACTTTGAAACCGACCTTTTCTTGCCAATCATTCGTGAAGTAGAAAAGATTTCTGGTAAGACCTATGACCAAGATGGCGACAACATGAGCTTCAAGGTTATCGCAGACCATATCCGTGCTTTGTCATTCGCTATCGGTGACGGTGCCCTTCCTGGGAATGAGGGCCGTGGTTATGTTCTTCGTCGTCTCCTTCGTCGTGCTTCTATGCATGGTCAACGTTTGGGCATTACGGAGCCATTCTTGTACAAATTGGTGGAGACAGTTGGCAATATCATGGAAAGCTACTATCCAGAAGTACTTGAAAAACGTGCCTTCATTGAGAAGATTGTTAAGAGCGAAGAAGAGTCATTTGCTCGTACTATCCATACAGGTTCACAATTTGCTGAGCAATTGATGGACAAATTGGCAGCAGAAGGTAAGTCTGAGATTGATGGTCGTGACATTTTCAAACTCTATGATACCTATGGTTTCCAAGTAGAATTGACAGAAGAATTGGCTGAGCACCGTGGTATGACCCTTGACATTGCTGGCTTTGAAGCGGCTATGAAAGAGCAACAAGACCGTGCCCGTGCTTCAGTTGTCAAAGGTGGTTCAATGGGCATGCAAAATGAAACCCTGGCTGCTATCACAGAAGAGTCGACCTTTGTTTATGGTCAAACAGCTCTTGAGGCAAGCTTATCTGTCATTGTGGCTGATAATGCGCGTACAGAAGCAGTTTCAGAAGGTCAAGCCCTCCTTGTCTTTGACCAAACACCATTCTATGCAGAAATGGGTGGTCAGGTTGCAGACCATGGTTTTGTGAAAAATGCTGCTGGAGATATTGTTGCGACTGTCATCGATGTGCAGAAAGCACCAAATGGTCAACCATTGCACACGGTTGAATTGACTGCAAGCATTTCAGTTGGTCAAACCTACACACTTGAAATCGAAACAAAACGCCGTAAGGGTGTTGAGAAGAACCACACAGCAACTCACTTGCTCCATGCAGCTCTTCACAATATTATCGGTGAGCACGCAACGCAGGCTGGTTCTTTGAATGAGCAAGACTTCCTCCGCTTTGACTTTACGCACTTTGAGGCAGTTACTGCGGAAGAACTTCGTCGTATTGAAGAAGAAGTCAATGAACAAATTTGGAATGCCATTCCAGTTGTGACGGTTGAAACTGATATTGACACAGCTAAGGAAATGGGTGCCATGGCCCTCTTCGGTGAAAAATACGGTAAAGAAGTCCGTGTGGTGACAATTGGTGATTATTCTGTTGAACTCTGTGGTGGTACCCACGTTGGTAACACCGCTGAAATCGGTATCTTTAAGATTTTGAAAGAAGAAGGTATCGGTTCAGGTACTCGCCGTATCATTGCGGTAACAGGCCGTGAAGCCTTCCTTGCCTATCGTGACCAAGAAGATGCCCTCAAAGAAGTGGCAGCAACCATCAAGTCACCACAGATCAAGGAAGTACCAAACAAGGTTGAAAGTCTTGCTCAGCAAGTTCGTGACCTGCAAAAAGAAAATGCAGCTCTGAAAGAAAAAGCGGCGGCTGCCGCTGCTGGTGATGTCTTCAAAGATGTCAAAGATGCTAACGGCATTCGCTACATTGCCAGCCAAGTCCAAGTTTCTGATGCAGGTGCCCTTCGTACCTTTGCAGATAACTGGAAGCAAAAAGACTACTCAGATGTCTTGGTGCTAGTTGCTGCAATCGGTGACAAGGTTAATGTCCTTGTAGCTAGCAAATCAAGCGATGTCCATGCAGGAAACCTCATCAAAGTCCTTGCTCCAATCGTTGCAGGTCGTGGTGGTGGTAAGCCAGATATGGCCATGGCAGGTGGTAGCGATGTCTCTGCAATCCAAACACTCTTGAACAGCGTAGCTGACAACTTGTAATCTATACTGAAAAACTCTTTTATCCATTGGATAGAAGAGTTTTTTGCGCGTTATTCTAGTCAATTTGACAAGCTTCATAAACTTTTTGACAAAGATGCTTGTCAAAAAGAAAAGGAAGTGTTACAATGATATCAAGACAAAGAGATGAAAACGAATTCATCGGGTAAATAAACAGAAAGTAGGAAATAAATATGAAAAAGATAAATCAAATTGACATTACACGTTTTGTACAACTTATCGCTACCATCTATCTAGTTTTTGTCTTGCTGGCTGACATTATGAAATGGCAGCAGTTGGATAAAACCCATGTCGTTCTTGCTATTTGCACCATCGCAGTGACAGATGAGCGCTTGAAGAAACTAGCTGGCAGAAAAGAGTAAAAGGAAAAATTTGTCGAAAGTAAGTGGTGGAAAGTTATGAAAAACAATAGCAATAAAAAAGGAATGTTGATTACAGGAACAAGCGTTGTGCGAGGAGTGCAGGTTCTAGTTGCACTATATTTGATTTATAGTTTGCTTCAAACCATTGTATTTGGTCAGGAGATGGACATGACGCTCTTGTTGATGATGATGTGGTCTATATGGATTTTGGAAATCTCTCTCAGCAGCAAAAAGGAGAAGAAAAATGAGTCAGACAATTAAAAACGGAATGAAAGTGTTGGTACTTTTCCTAAGCTTATTTTTGATCAATATTCTGGTGTTTAAAGTTTTATATTGGCTAGGCTTTGAGATGAGTTTAACTGGGATAAGTTATCTATTTCCTCCATTGCTGGCGACATTGGTGACAGCTCTGCTATTTTATAAAAATAAATCTAAGGAGTAGAAACATGGAAGCGAAAATGAAATTATTTGAAGTTAATATCATGGAAAATAAGAAATTTGTCTGGGGTTTGAATATTCTTGCTGTGGCACTCATCTTTCCATTTGCCTTCGTATTTGGAATGATAGGCAGTTGGTTGATAGCTAATGGTTCGCAATACTCGGAACTGGCTGTATCTAAGGTATGGTTGCTTTTCCCTATCTATATTCTTTTAATAGTTGTACATGAGGCTATCCACGGCATCTTCTTCAAAGTTTTTTGTCCTGAAAATCCTGTCAAATACGGGTTTAAATGGAGATCAGGGATGGCTTATGCGACCAGTCCAGGTTCGCTCTACAATCGGATGCAAATGTTAGTAATCAGCCTGGCTCCCTTTGTTGTGATTAGTTTGGGATTGACAATGTTAGCAGGTTTGGGGATGATGAATAGTACTCTTTACTTCATGCTGGCAACCATGCACGCTGCATCTTGTGCGGGGGATTTCTACTATAGTTATCTTTTATTGGTTAAGTTTGCCAAGGAAAATATAGCTGTCGAAGACACAGAAACAGGCTTGATTATATACCAAGCCTAGAAAGGAAAACTCATGGAATATGTCTTAAAAAATCGGCTCAAGGAATTGCGAGCCAGAGATGGTCTCAATCAGACAGAGCTAGCAAAGTTAGCAGAGGTATCACGGCAGACCATTAGCTTGATTGAGCGGGGCGAATACACACCCTCGGTGGTCATCGCTATGCGGATTGCACAAATTTTTAATGAACCGCTTGAATCAGTTTTTCAATTAGTGGGAGGGGAAGAATCATGACAAGATTTTGTTGTGTCTCACCTAGTTTTTTAGTAGCAGTAAAGGAGAAGTAATATGGTATCAAATCAGTCAGATAAGAAAAAGGCAAGGATTCGTAGAAATAGTGTTCATTTTATTAGTGGAATCTTAATTGGTGCATTTGCGGGAATTTTTAGAGCGATTAGAGAATTTGAACAGTTGCCAGCTTTCCTGACCATGGACAATCTGCTCACTGCCTTACGCTGTGTTGAAGTGGCTCTGCTTATTGCAGCAGCTTATGTGGTTTATCGCTTTCTAGCTTCTCAGAAAGCCTTTCAAGCTTGTTCAGAAGATAATGAGGAGGAGTATGAACGGTTGTACAATCTTTCGCATCGGCAATTAGGTTATTTGTCTGTACTTGTCAATATTTTGGCGAGTTTAGCTGTTGTCTGTCTCTTACTTGGAAATGATATCCATAGTGACAAGGAGGGCTTGAGTTTTTTCTTTTCATTTTTTGAAATTGGCATGTTTCTTGTCATGATTGGTCTGCAGTTTATTTTTGTTAAATTGAATAATATGGTTCGTCATTACAAGCTATCTTTGTTTGCAACGGATGAGGATATGGTGGATTACCTTAACTCGCTGGATGAGGGAGAAAGACAGGCCTACTATGTAAACAGTCATCAAATTGTTTTTAATTTGAATTTTCGTATCTTGCCTCTGCTCTATGTATTGGTATTTGCGGTTAGTGCAGCGACCGGTCAGGCTCAAGTCTTGGGGTATTTAGTGGTGGCCATTGTGCATATTTATATCAATTTGCTACAGGTTAAGTCGGTTCAAGCTTATTACCGTTAACAGGCTCAAATGGACTCATCAGGTCCAAGTCAGAAGAAATGCGCTAGCTTTTCTAAAAGAAATAAAAAAGTTTCGCTCTAATGAGTGAAACTTTTAATGTGCTTTTTTTGATTACAAACCGTAAAGGTAATCATCGTCCTGCATAGCTTCCACTTCACCAAGAAGATAGCCGTTACCGACTTGGGAGAAGAAGTCGTGGTTAGATGTACCGGTTGAGATACCGTTCATGATGATTGGGTTGACATCATCTGCTGAATCTGGGAAGAGTGGATCCTGACCCAAGTTCATGAGGGCCTTGTTGGCGTTGTAACGAAGGAAAGTCAAGACTTCCTCAGTCCATCCAACTGCATCATAGAGGGAGCGTGTATAGCCCTCTTCGTTTTCATAGAGTTGGTAGAGCAGGTCGTACATCCAGTCGCGGAGTTTGTCCTGTTCTTCCTCGGACAATTCATTGAAACCAAGTTGGAACTTGTAACCGATGTAGGTACCGTGCACAGACTCGTCACGGATAATCAGCTTGATGATTTCTGCAACGTTGGCCAGCTTGTTGTTACCAAGGTAGTAGAGTGGCGTGAAGAAACCAGAGTAGAAGAGGAAGGTTTCTAGGAAAACGCTGGCTACTTTCTTTTCAAGCGGTGTACCTGTTTCGTAGATTTCGTTGATAATCTTTGCCTTGCGTTGCAAGTATTCGTTGCTGTTGGTCCATTCAAAGATGTCTTCAATCTCAGACTTGGTGTTCAAGGTTGAGAAGATAGAAGAGTAAGACTTAGCGTGAACAGACTCCATGAATTGAATGTTGTTGTAAACAGCTTCTTCATGCGGTGTACGAATATCGTTGCGAAGAGCTTGGACACCTGTTTCAGATTGAAGGGTATCCAAGAGGGTCAAGCCACCGAAGACCTTACCAACCAGGTCTTTTTCTTCAGCAGTCAGTTTACGCCAGTCATCCAAGTCGTTTGATAATGGGATACGTGTATCGAGCCAGAATTGCTCGGTCAATTTTTCCCAAGTTGACTTGTCGATCACATCCTCAATGGCGTTCCAGTTTATGGCTTTGTAGTAGGTTTCCATATTTCTCTCTTTCTTTTCTAGAAATATCTACACTATTGTATCATATTTTTTGCTAAAAAACGCCCCAAGGACGTTCTTTAGATGCTTTAGCATTAGTGTCTTACGACACGTAGAAACTGAAGACGATATTTCTTCAGTTTCGGAGTTAGTAAGGTAGCTAGCTAATCCGCTCATAGCGGTTAGCGTAGATTAGGTAGTTGATTTATCAACAGCTAATCCCTTGCAAGTTACGACCTGAGAAAAGTCGCTCGAACTTAACGACTTTTCGAGGTAGTAAGCCACTTAGGTACTGACCATATAGTCAGTACCGTTCATTCATTAGATGCTTTGGTATTAGTGTATTGCGACGTGTAGAAACTGAAGACGATATTTCTTCAGTTTCGGAGTTAGTGAGGTAGCTAGCCAATCCGCTTATAGCGGTTGGCGTAGATTAGCTAGTTGGTTTGCCAACAGCTAATCTTGCTACGTCGAAATCGAGTTCGGGCTAAGGACTTGGCAAAAAAGATAAATCCCTACGAGATGCAAGCCATCTCTGCGGTATTTCCTATTTTCTCATTTCCAACTTTCAACAGTCTCCCAGACTGTTGAAACGCCCTCACATCTTACGACACGCAGAAACTGAAGACGATATTTCTTCAGTTTCGGAGTTAGTGAGGTAGCTAGCTAATCCGCCGATAGCGGTTAGCGTAGATTAGCTAGTTGGTTTACCAACAGCTAATCTTGCTACGTTAGATCACACAAGATTCACATTGGTTTGCGCCGACTTCTTCGCCGTCATCGGTAAAGGTACGGATGTAGTAGATAGACTTGATACCTTTGTTGAAGGCGTAGTTACGAAGGATAGAGAGGTCACGCGTTGTTTGTTTGTTCTCTTTTTTCCATTCATAGAGTTCTTTTGGAAGCTCGCTGCGAAGGAAAAGAGTGAGTGACAAACCTTGGTCGACGTGCTCAGTTGCAGCAGCATAGACATCGATAACCTTACGCATATCCATATCGTAGGCAGACTTGTAGAATGGAATGGTCTCAGTTGTCAAACCTGAAGCTGGATAGTAGATTTTTCCGATTTTCTTCTCTTGGCGTTCCTCAATCCGTTGTGTGATTGGGTGAATTGAAGCAGAAACGTCGTTGATGTAGCTGATTGATCCGTTTGGAGCAACAGCAAGTCGGTTTTGGTGGTAAAGACCATCTGCCATGACTTTCTCACGGAGGTCAGCCCAATCTTGTCCGCTTGGAATGAAAATACCTTCAAAGAGTTCTTTGACACGGTCAGATTGTGGTTGGTAATCCCCAGTCACATACTTATTGAAATAAGTACCGTCTGCGTATTTTGATTTGTCAAAATTATGGAAGGTTGTCTTGCGTTCGCGAGCAATATTATTTGATTCTACCAAGGTCCAGTAGTTGAGGAGCATGAAGTAGATGTTGGTAAATTCCACAGCTGTTTTTGATCCGTAATCGATCAAATTTTGTGCCAGGTAAGAGTGAAGTCCCATAGCACCGAGTCCGATAGAATGAGCACGTTCATTTCCAGCCTCGATAGACGGTACAGCCGAAATGTGCGAATGGTCAGTTACGTAAGTAAGGGCACGTGTCATGGTACGGACAGAAAGTCCAAAGTCAGGTGACTTCATGAGGTTGACAATGTTGGTTGAGCCCAGGTTACATGACACATCTGTACCCATTGTTAAAAATTCTTGCTTGTCGTTGATAACACTCGGTGTCTGAACTTGAAGAATTTCTGAACAGAGGTTAGACATGATAATCTTGCCGTCAACAGGATTGCTGCGGTTGGCAGTGTCGATGTTGATGACATAAGGGTAACCAGACTCTTGTTGGAGTTTAGAAATTTCTGTTTCTAAATCACGTGCCTTGATTTTTGTCTTACGAATGCGTGGGTTTGCTACCAACTCGTCGTATTTTTCAGTAATATCAAGGTAGCTGTAAGGCATACCGTATTCCAACTCAACAGAGTAAGGGCTGAAGAGGTACATGTCTTCATTTTTACGTGCCAACTCATAGAACTTATCAGGAACAGTGATTCCAAGTGACAAGGTCTTCACACGCACTTTCTCGTCAGCATTTTCCTTCTTAGTTGAAAGGAAGGCGATAATGTCTGGGTGGAAAACATCCAGATACACTACCCCAGCCCCTTGACGTTGCCCAAGTTGGTTAGAGTAAGAGAAGCTGTCTTCGAAAAGTTTCATAACTGGAACGACACCAGAAGCAGCTCCCTCGTAGCCCTTGATTGGAGCACCTGCCTCACGCAAGTTGCTGAGAGAGATACCAACCCCACCACCGATACGGGATAATTGCAGAGCAGAGTTGATGGAACGTCCGATCGAGTTCATATCGTCTGTGACTTGGATGAGGAAACACGATACCAACTCACCACGACGAGCACGTCCAGCATTCAAGAAAGAAGGAGTAGCTGGCTGGTAACGCAAATGGATCATTTCGTTAGCCAAGTTCAAGGCCAACTCTTCATTTCCTTCTGCAAAATACAAGGCGTTGAAGAGAACACGGTCTTCCATGCTCTCCAAATAGTAGGCACCGTCGTTTGTTTTGAGGGCATACTGATTGTAGAACTTGTAGGCAGCCATGAAAGACTTGAAGCGGAAATTTTGGTCTTTCAAGAATTGATTAATTTTGATGATAAATTCTGGACTGTATTGGTCCAAAAATTCTTTCTCAAGATAGTTTTCTTCTAATAAGAAGGCAATCTTGTCCAAGATAGAATCAAATTGCTTGGTATTTGGGATAACATTTTCTTTGAAGAAGGCCTTAACAGCTTCTTGGTCCTTATGGAGAGGGATTTGCCCATTGACAGGACGGTTGATTTCGTTATTCAAACGGAAGTAGGACACATCGCCTAATTCTTTCAAACTCATATACAATCTCTTTTCTATAAAAATGAAAAAGGAAGTAGGGCTAACAAGCCTCTTCCAATCAACATAGGCTTAGACCAATGCTTTTAATTTTGTAGGTTGGAAACCTGAAAAACTTTCTGTTTCTGTTTCGATGACAGGAGCAGATGAAAAACCAAGGCTTTTCACATGTTCGATGTATTCTGGTTGCTCATCTAGGTTGATTTCAGTATAGGCTACATTGTGTTGGTCAAGAAATTTCTTGCTCATTTTGCATTGTACACAATCATTTTTTGAATAGATAGTGACCATTCACGTTCTCCTTTGTTCTTGGGGAAATAAAAAATCCCAATTTTGTTACCAGTCTAGGATACAAGATTTTGTGTTTAAAGTCAAGGTCTAAGCTTGAATGTATAACTAAATATTGTGTTCACAAACATTTTCTTATACAAGATATTGTGTAAAACAAGGAAGAAAACGCTCAGCAGAGGGGAAAATGGTCAAAAACAAGCCTGTCTATCTTTTAGAGTATGAAAAACTGAAAGGAGTAGGGTATGAAAAACGACTTTTTATCAACAATTGTCTTAAATGGGAGTTGAGAAGATTCGATTTCCTGAAACTCTAGTATCGGTTGGAAAGAAGCAGCAGATGAAATTGTGCAGGCGCTTGAATGTGCATTTTCTAGTAAAGTCATTACGATTGACCTGGCTCAACCTTCTCAGGTGAAGGCAAAAACCACATCCGAATTTGTAGATTATTTAATTGAAGCGATTGAGTTTCTTGATTAACTTTTCCCAATTTTTATCAGTTGAAAATCTGAAAGTGGACAAAAAAATCTTGAAAATGATTTCAAAAAGTGGTATAATGCTCCTTGTAAGGGTTATCATTCGGTAACCTACAATTTTTGATAAAATAAAGGAGAATCCAAATATGGCTTCAAAAGATTTCCACATTGTGGCAGAAACTGGTATTCACGCTCGTCCAGCAACTTTGCTTGTTCAAACAGCTAGCAAATTCGCTTCAGACATCACTTTGAACTACAAAGACAAGTCTGTAAACCTTAAGTCTATCATGGGTGTTATGAGTCTTGGTGTTGGCCAAGGTGCTGACGTAACAATCACTGCTGAAGGTGCTGATGCTGACGACGCAATCGCAGCAATCACTGAAACAATGGACAAAGAAGGATTGGCATAAGAATATGACAGAAATGCTTAAAGGAATTGCAGCATCTGACGGTGTTGCCGTTGCTAAGGCATATCTACTCGTTCAGCCAGATTTGTCATTTGAAACTGTTACAGTTGAAGATACAAATGCAGAAGAAGCTCGTTTGGATGCAGCTCTTGAAGCATCACAAAACGAGCTTTCTCTTATTCGTGAGAACGCAGTAGCAAGCCTTGGTGAAGAAGCCGCAGCTGTATTTGATGCGCATTTGATGGTTCTTGCTGACCCAGAAATGGTTGGTCAGATCAAAGAAACAATCCGTGCCAAGAAAACAAATGCAGAAACTGGTTTGAAAGAAGTAACGGATATGTTTATCGCTATCTTTGAAGGTATGGATGACAACCCATACATGCAAGAGCGTGCGGCAGACATTCGCGACGTAACCAAGCGTGTCTTGGCTAACCTTCTTGGTGTTCGCCTTCCAAACCCATCTGCTATCAACGAAGAGTCAATCGTTATTGCGCATGACTTGACACCTTCAGATACGGCACAGTTGAACAAACAGTTTGTAAAAGCCTTTGTAACCAACATCGGCGGACGTACAAGCCACTCAGCTATCATGGCTCGTACACTTGAAATTGCTGCTGTTTTGGGTACAAATAACATTACTGAAATCGTTAAAGATGGCGATGTCCTCGCTGTTAACGGTATTACTGGTGATGTAGTCATCAACCCTTCTGAAGAAGTGATTGCAGAATTTAAGGCAGCTGGTGAAGCCTATGCTAAACAAAAAGCTGAATGGGCTCTTTTGAAAGATGCTCAAACAGTTACAGCTGACGGCAAACACTTTGAATTGGCAGCAAACATCGGTACACCAAAAGACGTTGAAGGTGTAAATGATAACGGTGCAGAAGCTGTTGGTCTTTACCGTACAGAGTTCTTGTACATGGACTCACAAGACTTCCCAACTGAAGATGAGCAATACGAAGCTTACAAGGCTGTTCTTGAAGGTATGAACGGCAAGCCTGTTGTGGTTCGTACAATGGATATCGGTGGTGATAAGGAGCTTCCTTACTTCGATCTTCCACACGAAATGAACCCATTCCTTGGTTTCCGTGCCCTTCGTATCTCTATCTCTGAGACTGGTAACCAAATGTTCCGTACTCAGTTGCGTGCCCTTCTTCGTTCATCTGTACATGGTAAACTTCGCATCATGTTCCCAATGGTTGCCTTGTTGACTGAATTCCGTGCAGCAAAAGCAATCCTTGAAGAAGAAAAAGCAAACTTGTTGGCTGAAGGTGTAGCAGTTGCAGATGATATCCAAGTTGGTATCATGATTGAAATCCCTGCAGCAGCAATGATTGCAGACCAATTCGCTAAAGAAGTTGACTTCTTCTCAATTGGTACAAACGACCTTATCCAGTACACTATGGCAGCAGACCGTATGAACGAACAAGTTTCATACCTCTACCAACCATATAACCCATCAATTCTTCGCTTGATCAACAACGTTATCAAGGCTGCACACGCAGAAGGCAAATGGGCTGGTATGTGTGGTGAGATGGCTGGTGATCAACAAGCTGTTCCACTTCTTGTAGGTATGGGCTTGGATGAGTTCTCTATGAGTGCAACATCTGTACTTCGTACACGTAGCCTCATGAAGACGCTTGATACAGCTAAGATGGAAGAATATGCTCACCGTGCCTTGACAGAATGTGCTACGGCAGAAGAAGTTCTTGAACTTCAAAAAGAGTATGTTGATTTCGACTAATCATTGAAAAAAAGCAGGGATTGAATCCTTGCTTTTTTTACTGTTCACAAAAAGACTTGTCGGAGCAAGTCTTCTTGAGTGCTTAGTTTTTCTGATAAAACTTGTTGTGTTGGTAGATAGGGTCAAAGGTAAGATTGATGCCTAATTTACGGAGGACGCTCTTATCTTCATCGGATAGGATAACAGTCGAATGGGCTTCGCTACCATTTAATTGCCCCAATTCTTTCATGGCACGTGCAGCAAGAGGGCTATCTTGTGCCGTGATGGCAAGGGCGTTAAGAATCTCACTTGCATCGAGTCGTGTATTTGTCTTATCCAGATAATCTGCCTTCAATTCTTGAATTGGGCGGATGTAGTTTGGTTCGATAAGAAGTGTTTCATCATCGATGTTAGCGATTTGCTTGATAGCATTGAGAAGAACAGTTGCAGTTGGTTTGAGGAGGTCGGATGTCTTACCTGTTACCATCTCTCCATTTGGCAACTGAATAGCTAGGGCAGGGCTAGTTGTCAGCTCTGCTTTTTCGCGTGCAGCGATAACGACCTTACGATCTGCTGGTGTCACACCGACTTCATTCATGAGGAGTTCAATCTTTTTAACTGCTTGCTCGCTAACCCGCTCTGCCTTGAAATCAACCAAGGTTTGGTAGTAGCGACGGATGATTTCTTGCTTAGATGCTTCGATAGCAGCCTCTTCGTCTACGATGGAGTAGCCCACCATGTTGACGCCCATGTCCGTAGGTGAGGCGTATGGTGATTTGTTCAAAATACGTTCAAAGGTACGGTTGAGGACAGGGAAGACTTCGATGTCACGGTTGTAGTTGACCGCGGTTTTGCCGTAGGTTTGCAGGTGGAAGGGGTCAATCATGTTGAGGTCGTCAAGGTCGGCAGTTGCTGCTTCATAGGCCAAGTTAACGGGATGGTGGAGTGGTAAGTTCCACACTGGGAAGGTTTCAAACTTAGCATAGCCTGATGTTACGCCGTGCAGTTGGTCGTGGTAAAGTTGGGAGATACAAGTCGCTAATTTACCTGAACCAGGTCCAGGTGCGGTGACAACGACGAGATTGCGACTAGTTTCGATATAATCGTTCTTGCCCATACCTTCTGGTGAGATGATGTGGTCGATATCAGAAGGATAACCCTTGATTGGGTAGTGGAGATAGGACTTGATACCATGTTTTTCCAATTGCTTGCGGAAGGCATCTGCGGCTGGTTGGTTGCGGTATTGGGTAATGACGACAGAACCAACATAAATATCAATATCATTGAAAGTATCAATCAAACGGAAGACTTCTTGGTCATAAGAGATACCCAAGTCGCCACGTGCCTTAGAATGTTCGATATTGCTGGCATTGATGGCGATGACAATTTCTACTTGGTCTTTCAACTCTTGGAGGAGTTTGATTTTATTATCTGGTTCATAGCCTGGTAAAACACGGGCTGCGTGGAAATCTTCCAACATTTTTCCGCCAAATTCCATATAGAGCTTGCCTTCAAACTGGGCAATACGCTCTAAAATATGATCACGTTGTAGGTTCAAATACTTATTTGAATCAAATGCAATCTGCTTCATACAAAAATTCCTCCATATAATCATTAAATTGGGTCCAAGCTTGTCTGAAAAAAACAAAAATAGCTCCCTAAAACTAGGGAGCCTTTTCTCCGCCCTCTCAAAAGAGGTGCCCGAACAATACTATAACAAACTGTGCTAATCTTGTCAAGAAAAAGTCAGATAGAACAAAATTAAATAAGTGTTTAAAAAATATTTAACTTTTATGGAATTAAGTATTGACATAATTAAAATAAAGTATAAAATATTATTAAGTAAATATTTAATTTTTATTTAAGGAGATGTTTATGAAAAAGCTGTTCAACAATAAATTGTTCATATCAAGCTACCTGGCAGATGTAATTTCCAACTTTGGAGACACGCTTTACTATCTAGCTCTTATGAACTATGTCCTGTTTCTACCAGATACCAAGTTTGCTCTGGCTATGATTACGGTTTCTGAAACTCTGCCAATCTTGTCGGGACTTTTTATGGGAATCTGGGCTGATCGGACAAAAAACAAATTGGATACCATTCTAGCTACCTTAGTTGTACGTTTCGGTTTATATGCACTTGTTGGTTTACTAATGGGATTTACACCAGCACTCTGGATTGTAGCAGTCGTTTGTATGGTGAATTTCCTGTCTGACTTGGCTGGTCAGTATGAAAACGGGCTTTATATGCCACTTAGCCTGCGGGTCTTGGAGGCAGAAGACCGTGAAACAGCCATGGCTTTTAAGAACACCGTGGGCGGTATCTTGATGATTGTCTTTCGATCCAGCGGTGCCATTCTCATCGGTTATATGTCTTACCAGCATCTTGCCTTTTTCAATGCTGGGACTTTCTTGGTCAGCCTTGCGATTATGGCAGGTTTGCGTCCAGCTTTTGCTAAATTGCTGAAAGAAAATCCTATCCAAGAAGTTGAACAAACCGAAAAAGAAGCAGGACTTATCAAAGGAATCGGTCAGAGCCTCAAAGAATCTTATCAAGCCATTCAAAATATCCCTGTACTAAAGACTTCTATTCTGACCATTGCGGGTATCAATACGGTTGGCAGTGCCGTACCTCCCTTGGTTATCGTGGCTATGAAGGAGTTTTCAGGCTTCATGATTGTCAATTCTGGCATAACTCTTGCCTTGGTCTTTAATCTCTTTTCTGTTGGTTACATCCTTGGCTCTAGTTTAGGCATGGCTTTCTTCAAACATATCAGCTTGTCCAACCTGCTCAAATTTTGTACAGGTTTGTCGGTCATGCTGTTTGTCGGATTTTACTTTCATAATATCTATATTGTAATGGTAGTTATCTTACTCAATACCATGACGGCTGGTATTATCAATCCAAAATTGTATGCCCTGATAATGAATGAACTACCAGAGGATAAATTGGCGACAATCAATGCAGGAATGGGGACCATATTTAATATTGGGATGCTTGCAGGTCAAGCCTTGGTAGCTCTGATGGTGACACTTTTGTCTGCTACAAGCATCTCCCTTATCTTCCTCTTGCTTTCTGTGGGACTCTTGGGCTATACTGTTCTTACAGGATCTAAACCTGAAAAGTCATTAGTGAATACTTAGAAAGAAAACTATGAAATTAGATTACCGAGATTATAGAAGCGAGATTGTCGAAAAATTCTTTATTCCTTTAATTGTCACGGAACGTGAGGAGCCGTTTGAGGCGGATTTGTCACAGAAAGAAAGAGAAATTCTCAAAGATGCTTTGGAAATTCGAGATGAAATAGAGGAAAAGCTGGCGGATTATCGTCAGGAAGTCAATGAGGTCTTTGTTTGGGGCCATATCTTTACAATCTTGCACACCTTGTATTTCTACCTCTTGGATCAAGGACAGGATCCTAAGACGGTTGAAGAAGCTTGTCAGTTGATTTTAAAGCTGTCCCAAGATGAAGTCGAAGAGGCTATGCGGACCATGTTGGCGTCTGAAAATGACGGACATCGAGAGAAGGAACTCAGCCTCATGGAGCTCTTGGAGAATACGGGTAAAAAGCCAGCTGATAAATGGTATTGGTCACTGGCTATCCGCAATCCTTTGGAAACTGTTGAGCGGTCTGTCGCTCTCTTGGACAAGATGCTTCCAATCTACCAGTCCTATTTTGAAGAGGCAAGGGCGGAGCGTGAAGCCTTTGCACAAGAGTTTGACATTGAAAAACTCTATCGAGAGTCCAAGCAATTAGCCATGACCAGCCTGGATACTCTGGGTGTGGAAAACGCCCCATTCTTCGTGCTCAGTCCATGGTGCTTTTGGTTTGCTTATTATGGGAACGAACAGTTTGACACTATGAAGGTTGCTTTGCTGGCATCCTGTCGGATTGACCAGATTTTGTTGTCAAATGACGAGTTGGACCTAGATGATTTGACAACGGCTCTTAAAGTCATCAGCGATAGCACGCGTTATCAGGTCTTGGTGGAGCTGACCAAGCCCCATGCCAAGAGCAAGGATATTGCAGAACGTCTGGCTATTACAGGGGCAGCGGTATCCTTCCACACCCAAAAGCTGATTAACGGCGACCTGCTTCTCTTTAATGCCAAAGACAAGAATGTCAAATACAGTGTTAATCGCGACCTGCTCCAACAGGTGATTGACAAGTTGAAAGAGGATTTTGATTTGTAAAAAAGCCTTGTAAGTTAAGTCTTACAAGGTTCTTTTGTGCTTATACTCTTCGAAAATCAAAATCAGACGTTGTTGACTTGATTTGATGAACTCAGTTCTATCCGCATCTTACGGTCACGAACCAAGTTCGTCTAATTTCCGACCTCCAACAGTCTATTCCCAGACTGTTGGAGCTAGTCTGTTTTTGATTTTCATTGAGTATTAATGATTAACCAGCTGAGCAGTTGGCAAGTGATGATGGTGATAAGGAAGACTAACCAACCTTGCTGTATTTTGGTCAGGGCACTAGTTTCTAGGAAGAAAAAGCTGATTTCGACTGGGATAACATGGATAAAATAATAATAGCTGGCGTATTCTTTGAGAAATTGGAATTTTTTCTGGCGGAAGAGGTCTGTGGTTAGGGTCCAGGCGACTAGATAGGCTGTGAATGGAATCAGGCTAAATAGAAAGTTCTTGTCGTAGCCCTGATTGAGATAGATGATTGTAGCCTCAACAGTTAAAAGAGCTATGCAGACAAGTAGTTTGTTTTTTTGTCTGTATTGGAAAATGGGTTGATTGAGTTTGTCGGCTAGATAAAAGCCTGTCAGGACAAAAATCGGTGCGTAGAAGAGGCCGTTGCGGCTGGTGAAAAAGAAGGTTTTGTAGCTGTCAAATGCGGTCAGGAAAATCGATTCTGCCAGGTAGGAGGAGTAGGTTTCGACTGAGCCTAGAAGATATAGAAGGCAGGCTAGACAAGCTGTGATGCGCCAGCCCCATTTCTCCAAGGAAAAATGAACGAGGACAAGACCTAGAAAGAAGGCGGGCATGTACCAGAGTTGGTAGCTGGTGCCGGTGTAGGTCAGTCCGACTAGGAGTGCGAGGGGATAGTAGGGGAAGGGGATTTCTTGGAGTGTTAGGTAGATGAGGTAGAAGGGGAGGTAGAGGATGGACCAGGTCAGGTATTGTTTGCTGTAGCGGATCAGGTATTGTTTGGAGAGGCTGGGGTAGTTGCGTCGGAGGAAGAAGCTGGCTGTGACCATGAAGTAGGGAACGACCATGCGGCTAAAGACTGATTTTTGGATGAAGTGGAGTGGGTCTGCTTCAAATAATCTGCGGCAATGGAGGGCGATGACTAAAATAGCTCCGATGAACTGGATGAGGGAGAGCAGGGATGTATTGAGTGGTTTTGTCTTATTTTGCATGTTAATATTTTTCTTTTTTCTTCCATTTTATCGAAATCTGATGAATATGTAAATGTTTACAGGAATGGGAGATAGGCTACTTGAGGAAAGCTAAGTTAAGAGGAGAAGTCCAGTGTAAAATATGGTATAATAGGAAATAGCCTGTTTAAGCAGGTAATTAGAAAGGAGCAAGAGATGCAAACCTTACAAGAAAAATTAGCAGCAGAGTTTGGGATTGATTTTAGTGATTTGGCCTTGTTAGAAACTGCCTTCACCCATACTTCTTATGCCAATGAGCACCGCCTTCTAAAAATTTCACACAACGAACGCTTGGAATTTTTAGGAGACGCTGTTCTGCAATTGATTATTTCCAAGTATCTATATCAGAAATACCCAGAGTATCCAGAAGGGGAAATGTCAAAACTTCGTTCAACATTTGTGCGGGAGGAGTCCTTAGCTGGCTTTTCTCGTGCCTGCGGTTTTGATCGTTATATCAGACTGGGCAAAGGTGAGGAAAAATCTGGCGGCCGCAATCGGGATACCATTTTAGGAGATGCTTTTGAGGCTTTCTTGGGGGCTCTGCTATTGGACAAGGGAGAAAAGACTGTGGAGGCCTTTCTGTATCAGGTCATGATTCCACAGTTAGAGGTAGGCAATTTTGAACGTGTAACGGACTACAAGACTGCCCTGCAGGAAATCCTACAAGTCAATGGTGAAATTACCATCAGTTATCAGGTTGTCTCAGAATCAGGTCCTGCTCATGACAAGGTCTTCGAGGTAGAAGTCTTGGTAGATGAACGGGCGATTGGTCGTGGTAAAGGGCGATCTAAGAAATTAGCGGAACAGGCTGCTGCCAAAAATGCGGTGGAGGCCAGAGGGTAAGTATGTATCTGAAATCAATCGAAATGCAAGGTTTCAAATCCTTTGCAGACAAGACCAAGGTGGTCTTTGACCGTGGGGTGACTGCCGTGGTGGGGCCAAACGGTTCTGGTAAATCCAATATTACTGAAAGTCTACGTTGGGCCTTGGGAGAATCCTCTGCAAAAAGCCTGCGTGGAGGAAAGATGCCGGATGTTATCTTTGCGGGAACAGAAAGCCGTAAGGCTCTTAACTATGCCTCAGTAGTGGTGACCTTGGATAATTCTAGCGGATTTATCGCGGATAAGGCTAAGGAAATTAAAGTTGAACGCCACATCTATCGGTCAGGGGATAGTGAGTACCTGATTGATGGGAAGAAAGTTCGACTGCGGGATATTCATGATCTATTCATGGATACCGGCTTGGGTCGGGATTCTTTCTCCATTATTTCTCAAGGACGTGTGGAGGCCATTTTTAATTCCAAGCCAGAGGAGCGTCGAGCGATCTTTGAAGAAGCAGCAGGGGTGCTCAAGTACAAGACCCGTAAGAAAGAAACTGAAAGCAAGTTGGCTCAGGCTCAGGATAATTTGGACCGTTTGGAAGACATCATCTACGAGTTGGATAATCAGGTCAAACCCTTGGAGAAACAAGCCCAGACGGCCAAAAGATTCTTGGAGTTAGACGGACAACGTAGCGAGCTCTTTCTGGATGTCTTGGTGGCACAGGTTCTTGCTGGTCGTGAAAAACTGATGTCCAAACAAGAAGAGTTGGAGGCAGTCAAGTCGGAACTTGCAAATTATTACGAGCTCCGCTCCAACTTGGAACAGGAAAACCAGGGATTAAAACACAAGCGGCACCAACTGACCGAGCAGATCGAGAGAGAACAGGCTGTTCTCTTGGATTTGACCAAACTGATTAGCGACTTAGAACGGAAAATCGAAGTCCACAAACTGGAGTCCAGTCAGAATGAATCCAGTAAGCAAGAAGCCCAAGACCGCTTACAGACCTTGCAAGAGAAGCTGGACAAGACCTGCCAGCAGGTTGCAGACAAGACGGAAGTTATTGCCGATTTGAATAGCAAGTTGGCAAGGATTAAACAACAGATTGTTGAATTGGAAAAGGAAATTGCCTATTTCTCTGAAGATCCAGAGCAGGTCTTGGACCACCTTCGTGAGCAATACGTGACGCTCTTACAAGAAGAAGCAGACCTGTCCAACAACCTGACCAAAGTCGAGCAGGATATTGCCAACCAGATCCGCCTAACAGAGAGCAAATCGGAAGAAGTCCGTCGTTTGCAGGCGGAAAAAGAGACAGTTGATGCTGAAGTTGCCAGCCATCAAGTAGAAAGAAACCAAGCCGAATCTAGCCTGAGTCAGCTCTTGAAAGATTATCAGAAACAGGCTCAAGCTGTACAGCAGGTTGAGCAAACTTATCAAGAGAACCAGGCTGTCATGTTTGACCTCCTGGATCAGGTCAAGACCAAACAGGCCCGCCAAGCCAGTCTGGAAGCGATTTTGAAAAATCATTCCAACTTCTACGCAGGGGTTAAGGCTGTCTTACAGAATGCCCAGTCTATCGGAGGTATTGTCGGAGCGGTCAGTGAACACCTGACCTTTGATACTCGCTATCAAACAGCTCTTGAAATTGCTCTTGGTGGTGCCAGTCAAAATATTATCGTAGAGGACGAGGCGACTGCCAAGTCTGCTATCTCTTTTCTTAAACAACAAAGGCAGGGACGTGCGACCTTCTTGCCTTTGACAACCATTAAAGCTCGGCAGCTGGCCAGCCATCATGAATCAGTCTTGAAGATGGCAACTGGGTTCTTGGGCTTGGCTAGTGATTTGGTGACTTTTGAGCCTCGACTTAGCAACATTTTTCAAAACTTACTGGGAACTGTTGCCATTTTTGACACCGTTGACAATGCCAACCAAGCGGCGCGTGCGACCAAGTTCCAAGTGCGTATGGTAGCCTTGGACGGTTCTGAAATTCGACCAGGTGGAGCCTTTGCCGGCGGTAGCAGCCGCAATAACAATACCACTTTTGTCAAGCCAGAATTGGATCAGTTACTTGGGGAAATAGCAGAGCTATCTAGCCAGTTAAAAGCCCAAGAAGACAAGGTGTCATCGCAAAAAGTCAGTCTTGACCAGGCTCGTCTGGAACTTGAAAAGATTAAGAGCCAAGGAGAGGAAGCTCGCTTGATGGAACAAGAAATCCGACTCCGTCACGAGCAAGCCTTGGAGAGACTGCAGCAATTAACTAGTTTGTATGACCTTCAAATCAGTCAAACCAGTCCGACCATTTTGGTAGAATTGAAAGAATTAGAAGCTGGTTACCAGAAAGACTTGTCGGCCTTAGCGGACAAGAAAGATCAGCTCAACAAGCAGATCGAAGAAGTTAAGAACAACCGAGATGCAGTACAAGAAAGCTTGTCTAATTTGCAAGGGCAACTGTCCAGCTTGAAATTGGAACAGACTCAGTTTGTTGGTCAGCTTGGCTTTGAACAGACTGACCTGACACGCTTGCAAGATGAAGTAGCAGCTACTGAAAAAGAAATCGGTCTTCTAGAAGACATCATCAATCAGAAAACGGTAGCCCTGGATGATAGCAGTTTGGAAACCTTGCAGGAACAACTAGCAGCAGCCAATCAAAAGCAAATAGAGACTAGCCAATTACATATTCGTCTCAAGTTTGAATTGGAAGATATTGATGGACAATTTGAAGATTTGGAAGGTCGCTTGGAGCAGGCTCGTTTAAAGAATGATGACCTGATTCGCAAGCAAGCCAAACTTGAAGCAGATTGTGAGCAGGCCAGCGACAAGTTGATGTCTCTTCTCTCCAATCTCAGTGAACAGTACAAGATGAGCTTTGAAGAGGCCAGCAGTCAAGCTAAGGAAGTAGATAATCTTGCACAGGCAGAAGCACAGGTCAAAGATTTGGAGCGGTCCATTCGTGCCTTGGGTCCAGTCAACCTGGATGCCATTGAGCAGTATGATGAGGTCAATAACCGCCTGACTTTCCTCAAGGAGCAACGGACCGATATACTCTCAGCTCGTGATTTGCTGTTGAACACCATTCATGAGATGGACGGAGAGGTTAAGGAACGCTTTAAAGTGACCTTTGAAGCTATTCGAGAAAGCTTCAAAACAACCTTTAAGCAAATGTTTGGCGGTGGCTCTGCGGACTTGATTTTGACCAGTCCAGACATACTGACTGCGGGTGTGGAGATTTCTGTTCAGCCTCCGGGTAAGAAAATTCAATCGCTCAACCTCATGTCAGGTGGCGAAAAAGCCCTTTCGGCCCTCGCTCTGCTATTTTCCATTATCCGCGTCAAGACCATTCCATTTGTCATCTTGGACGAGGTGGAGGCAGCCTTGGATGAGGCCAATGTCAAGCGTTTCGGGGACTATCTCAATCGCTTTGATAAGGACAGTCAATTTATCGTCGTGACCCACCGAAAAGGGACTATGGCGGCGGCGGATGCCATGTATGGGGTGACTATGCAGGAATCTGGCGTGTCCAAGATTGTGTCGGTCAAACTGAAAGATGTGGAAGCCTATACAGATTAAGAACTAGAAAAACTTGGAAATTTCCAGGTTTTTTCTTGATGGAAATTCGACTAGACGAAAGGGAAATAGGGCGAAATATGGTATAATAAAAGGACTGGACGGAGGTTGTTTGTTATGTATAAGAAAATCATTGCAACGGATATGGATGGGACATTTTTACGAAATGACCATGGATTTGATGCTAGTCGTTTTCGGAGTCTGCTGGCTCAGTTTAAGGAAAAGGGCTATTTGTTTGTAGCGGCTAGCGGTCGTTCTCTGCCGAGTCTCAAACAGTTGTTTGAGGAATTTTTAGAGGATATTGCTCTGGTTGCTGAAAATGGGGCTGTAGTTGTCTATCGCAATCAAACCATCTATTTAGATGATCCTATTCAGCCATCGACTTATCTAGCCTTGGTGGATGAGCTGGTTAAGAGTGGTTATGTTCATCCGCAGTATGTTACCTTGTCTGGCTTGAAGGCCTCTTATATGTTGGATAAAGTTGAAGAGGGGCTATACAGAGAATTGTCTGGCTATTATCACGACATTGTATTGGTGCCGAGCTTTGAAGATATTTCTGAAGAGATTATCAAGTTAAATCTTTACATCGATGAAGCTATTCGTGTAGAAGCGCAGGACTGGATCAACAAACATTTTCAACAATTATCTGCGGTAACTACCGGCTTTACATCGATTGATATCATCTTGTCAGGGGTTCACAAGGGGATCGGACTTTCTCACCTCTGCCAGCACTTAGGCGTGACTGGAGAACATCTGATTGCCTTTGGTGACAATCAAAATGACTTGGAAATGTTGAAACTAGCGGCCTATTCGGTTGCGACAGAAAATGCTATTGATGAAGTGAAAGCGCAAGCAGATCTGGTAATTGGGCATTGCAATGATGAGGCAGTCATAGCTTATATGGAGGAATTAGTAAATGGCAATTAAGTTGATTGCATTGGATTTAGATGGAACGCTTCTGACATCGGACAAACGGATTTCAGAAGCCAATAAAAAGGCCTTGCAGGCAGCGCGTGAGTGTGGAGTTTATGTAGTTCTGACAACAGGACGGCCCTTGCAAGCTATCGGTAGTTTTCTAGAAGAATTGGATTTGCTAGGTGAAAGCCAGTATTCCATTACCTTTAACGGTGGTCTAGTCCAGGAAAATACAGGTCGGGTTTTGGATAAGGTTGGCTTCACAATTGAAGATGTCCGCGCCATCCGTCGTGTGACAAATGATTTGGACTTGCCTCTGGATGTTCTCTATGGTGGCGATGTCTATTCGCTACCTGCTGCCCATGAATCTCTCTATCTAACAGCCAATCCACTTTTGAATAAAATCCCTGTGACAGATGAGGAACTGCCAGAAGATTTTGTCTACAATAAGGCAGTTTCAGCTGTGGCAGCAGACTTTTTGGATGGACAAATTCCAAAAATTCCTGCGGAACTTCACGAGCGTTTCGAGATTTTCAAATCGCGTGATATCTTGCTTGAATGGAGTCCAAAAGGTGTCCATAAGGCAAATGGTTTGGCCAAGTTGATTGGACATCTGGGGATTGACCAGTCAGAAGTTATGGCTTGTGGCGATGAAGGAAATGATCTTTCGATGATTGAATGGGCTGGTTTGGGTGTTGCCATGGCGAATGCGACTGATGAAATCAAGTCTGCGGCCAACCTTGTCCTGCCAAAAACCAATGATGAAGATGGCATTGCTTGGGCCATCGAGCACTATGTATTGAATGAGGAATAATATGGGATTATTTGATCGATTATTTGGACAAGAAAAACAAGAAGAGCAAGTTGCTCTTGTTGAAGAAGTAGAGACGGAACAGTCGGCTTCAAGCGAAGATACTGTAACTACTGAAGTTGAGTCAGCTACTCAAGAAATGGAAGAGTTCCAGTCTGAAGAAGCAAAGCCTGAATTGACTGCCGAGCAGGAAGCTCAGAAACAACGGACCTTAGACATGATGGCTCAATATTATGCAGCCAAGGAAGCTGCTGCAGCTCGAGTGAAGGAGGCGCAGGAACAAGGCTTTGACCCTGCTATTCAAACCAAGGTCAAGGAAGAGCCTGTTGAGCAAGTTGTTCCAGTAGAGCAAGAAAGTGAGCAGGACAAGTACCAGCGGACCTTGAAAAAGACCCGTACAGGCTTTGGGGCAAGGCTCAATGAATTCTTTGCCAATTTCCGTTCGGTTGATGAAGAATTTTTCGAAGAGTTGGAAGAAATGCTGATTTTGTCAGACGTAGGTGTGCAAGTTGCTTCTACTCTGACAGAGGAGCTCCGCTATGAAGCCAAGCTACAGAAAGCTAAGAAGACAGATGAACTCCGGCGGGTTATCATCGAAAAATTGGTGGATATTTACGAAAAAGACGGCCAGTTCAGCGAGCAGATCAATTTCCAGGATGATTTGACAGTCATGCTCTTTGTCGGTGTCAACGGCGTTGGGAAGACGACCTCTATCGGTAAGTTGGCCTACAAGTACAAGCAGGCTGGTAAGAAGGTCATGTTGGTCGCGGCGGATACCTTCCGTGCGGGTGCGGTAGCCCAGCTGGTCGAATGGGGGCGCCGTGTCGATGTGCCAGTGGTCACAGGTCCAGAGAAGTCAGACCCAGCCAGTGTGGTCTTTGATGGGGTAAAACGTGCCGTGGCAGAAGGCGTGGATATTCTCATGATTGACACAGCAGGTCGCTTGCAGAATAAAGAAAACCTCATGGCAGAGCTGGAAAAAATCGGTCGCATTATCAAACGGACTCTGCCTGATGCACCACATGAAACCCTCTTAGCACTGGACGCCTCCACAGGTCAAAACGCCCTTAGTCAAGCCAAGGAATTTGCGAAAATTACCCCATTGACAGGCCTAGTCTTGACCAAGCTAGACGGTACAGCAAAAGGTGGTGTAGTCCTTGCCATCCGTCAGGAACTGGATATTCCAGTCAAGCTGATTGGTTTCGGTGAGAAAATTGATGACATCGGAGAATTCAAATCCGAAGAGTTCATGCGTGGCCTCTTGGAAGGATTGGTGTAGAATAGAAAAAGTAGCCAACTGCGAAGTTAGCTACTTTTTTGCTGGTCCATAATTCTTGTAATTTCTTCTGCAGTGTCCACCATGCCTCTTTGGTACCAAGCTGTGCAGGCTCCTAGAATAGAATAGCCGATAAAGGCATAGGAATAGGCAACCTCAGTCGGTAATGTAGAAAGGCTTTGCTTGTCTGTTAAGAGTTGTGCAATTAAAATTTCCTTTCCACTTTTGAAAAGACAGTCAATCAAGTGTTTATTCTGCTGAAAAAAGGCAAACAGTGCCGGGAAAGATAGGTCAGTTCCATGCTCTGCTTGATAGGCTTGGAATGCAGATTTCAAGGCTAGCTCCAATATAGCATCCTTGCTGTCAAAATTTCGATAGAAGCTAATTCGAGTTATACCAGCCCGTTTTGCAATGTCAGTTATGGTGATTTTTTCATACTCCTTTTGTTGAATGAGTTGCAGTAAGGCTTCTTGAATATAGTGACTAGCTGACATGATACAAACTCCTTTGATTTGTTACATATGGCTGCATTGTTATTGCATAAGAAATAATTAAATGTTACACTTGTTACATCTTAAATGAAATAAATTGAAATGTCAAGGAGTAAAAATGACAATCAAACGTTGGCTTATCTTAGGGATTATCGCAGTTGTTGGATTTTTAATTGGTCGCTTGTTGGTCCGTATTTTTCTTAACCTACTCTTAGGTGGAACACTTTGGGGAGGTAATTTTTTATGAGAAGGAGAAAATTTGTGGGATTTGGAATTCTGGTTTTTGTGATAGCTCTTTTTGCGGGTGTGGCTTCAAAAAACTTTTTGAAACCTGCTTGGGCTAAAGAATATTCGGTGGAATGGTCTGATCAGGTGGGGAGAATGGTGACTGATTTGTCCTACGGAGAGGAAGAAGCACAGAAGTTTGACCTCTATCTGCCTGCTGATACTAGTAAAAAATCTTATGGACTGGTTGTCTATCTCCATGCAGGAGGATTTACAAGTGGTGACAAACAAGATGACAAACAGATCTTGCAATGGTTGGCTTCCAAAGGATATGTAGCGGTTGGCATCAACTACACCTTGGCAACTGAAACAAATGGTGCCAGTGTAACATCACAAGCTCAAGAAATCAAGGAGAGTATTCCATATGTGATTGAGGCAGCTAAAAAAGAAGGTTACTCCATTGATAAAATGACAGTTGCAGGAGGCTCGGCAGGACATACCTTGGCAATGATTTATGCTTATCGAGATGCCAAAGAGGCTCCCGTACCAGTAGTATTGACTTTTGGAGCTGTTGGACCGTCTAGTTTTTACATGGAGGATTGGGGCATCTACGGAGCGGATACTAATCTTGAGGCTGCAGCAGGGCTTACCAGTTCCATGTCTGGTCAAGAAATTACAGAGGAAATGATTGCAGATGGTAGCTACAAGGAGATTGTCAACCAAATTTCTGCAGTTTATTGGGTGACGGAAGAAACGGTGCCAAGCGTGGTCATCTATGGCAAGCATGATAAGGTACAGCCCTATAAAGGATCATTGAGATTAGAAGAAGCTTTGAAAGAAAATGGTGTTGATTACCAGTTTATTACCGCTGAGCATTCAGGTCACGGTCTGCAAAATGATTATGCTGCCAATCAAGAATATATGCAATTGGTGGAAGAATACCTCGCAAAATATATGCCGGTTGATTAGTTGAAAATATAAAAGCAAAAAGTCGTTAGTTCAACAAGAACTAGCGACTTTTTCTATCTGTATGCAACAGTGAGTAAATGCCACTATTCACAATACCACGATTATTTCCTCCTCAACAATGCTTCTATCCAGTCTGGTGCGTAGGCAGAAGTACAGCCTTTTGGAACTTTCATGTCCACATAGACAGCTAACTGCCGACCGATTGCAAGGCCTTGTTCTAGATAGTCTGGGTAGGCAACAGCAATCTCCACTAAGCATTGGTTCATAGTCCATTGGACAAGTGGGGCTGCATTCTGTAAATGCTGGCGAATATGGTCTAGAGTCTCTTCAATTTCTTGATTTGTTGCTGTCTTTCCAGCAAAGTATTTGGCACGAAGGAACCAGCCAATGCGTTGAATAATGGCTGAATTTTTGTCCAGCAAGTAGGTTTCCCAATCCTTACTGTCTTTTCGTTTGCTAAGAATGATGGAAGCCAGCTTATCGAGGACATTGACAGAAACCTGTTCACTGAGGCAGTTCTCTAAATCAGCTAGGTCCAGCTGGTCTGGCTTAGTTTTTGCCAGTTGAATAGCCAGATATTGAGCTTCTAGAATACCTGTTTGCCAGAGTGGAGCAAACAAGTCCAGTCGATTTTTATAAGCCTTGGCAATACCAGAAATAGCTCCCATCGGAACGCCGTAGTAGGGCTTAGTTTCGCCAATTTTTTCATAACGCTTGAGGGTGCCAGCATGGCTGGCTGCTTCAAGTTGGGTGAGAATGGTGTTTATTTCAGTCATGAATATCTCCGAAAAAAACTGGATTGCTCCAGTTTTTATATGTAGTCGTTTAGTTTGCTTTTAGTACAAGGCAACGAGCTGTAGGCAGTACTAAAGTACGGCAAAGCGAGTTAACGAAGTAATCAAAGATAAACTAAATGACTACTTCAATAAGCCACGTTCACGATACCAGACATCTGGCGTCCAGACCCACTTGCAACCGTAGCTTTCTAGCAAATCAAAGGCTGCATCAGGTCCCATAGTTCCAGCTGGATAGGTGTGGAGCGGAACTTGGTTGCTTGCCCATAAATCAACAATGCGGTCAATCAAGCTCCAGCTTGCTTTAACTTCTTCCCAGTGGCTAAAGTTAGTAGAATCACCATTTAGAACATCGAAAAATAGTTTTTCGTAGGCTTCGGGTGAATTTCCAAGAGCAGTTGCATTGTGGCGGAAGTTGAGTTTGGCAGGAGTAAGAGCAAAGTGGGAACCAACTTCCTTACCGTTGATAGAGAGCATGAAGCCTTCGGTTGGTTGGATGAAAATGGTCAAGACATTGGCCTCAGAAGGCTGACCAAAAATATCTTCCGCATGCTTGAAGGTGATGGTCACGCGCGTGCCCTTTTCTGTCAGACGTTTACCTGTACGGAAGAAGAAAGGTACATCACGGAAACGGTCAGTATCAACGAAGAAGACCCCTCCTGCAAAGGTTTCTGTCTGAGAAGCTTCGGCAATATTTGGTTCATCCAAGTAGCTAACGTAGTCTTTTCCGTCGATGGAACCTGCTGCATATTGACCACGGATAAAGTTGCGTTTGAGGTCCTCATCAGAAGGCTGACGAAGGTGTTGGAAAACCTTGATTTTTTCAGCGCGGACATCTTCCTCCTTGAAGCTGGCTGGCTTATCCATTGCTAGAAGGGAAAGAACTTGTAAGGCATGGTTTTGCACCATGTCTTTTAAGGCGCCAGAATGGTCGTAGTAGCCCCCACGGTCCTCCACACCAATCGCTTCAGCAAATGTAATTTGGACGTTATCGATGTAATCGCGGTTCCAAATATGCTCGAAAATGATATTGGCAAAGCGAACCGCAAAGATATTTTGCACCATTTCCTTGCCAAGGTAATGGTCGATACGGTAGATTTGGTCTTCGTTGAAAGCGGCTGCCAATTCATCATTGAGTTTGGTAGCTGTAGCAAGACTAGTTCCGAAAGGTTTTTCAATAATCAAGCGTTCAAAACCTTGTCCGTCAACGATTTGCTCAGATTTGAGGTGTTTGGCAATGGTTCCGAAAAATTCAGGTGCCATAGAGAGGAAGAAGACCTTGTTGTGCTGGGTATCGTATTTTTCACACAAGTCGTCTTGCAATTTACGAAGAGCTACATAATGTTCTGTGTCATTGACATCGTGGCTTTGGTAGTAGAAATGACTAGCAAATTCATGTGCTTGACGAGGTGTGTCAGGCAGATCACCCAGTGATTCAATGACGGTTTGCTCAAAAAATTCCTTGGTCCAAGGTCTGCGAGCTGTACCAATTACTGCAAAATTTTCTCGGATATGGCCTGCCTTATAAAGACGAAAGAGGGATGGATAGAGTTTGCGTTTGGCAAGGTCGCCACTAGCACCAAAAATTGTAAACAATACATGTGATGACATAATTTCATTCCTATCTGTTGAATATCAGTAATAGTATACCACAAATTGTCAGAAAATTCACTTTTTGAAAGGATTTTCTTAAAAAACACGATAAACATAGGGGTTGTCAGGTTCCTGGACCGACTGGATACTTTGGATTTCTATGGATGGTAAACTCTGTCCAAGGGCTGTATGATAAGTCACCTTAATTGTCCCCTCTACCTTGACCCAACTATTATCTGAAAATGTCTGATTGGTGCCAGTCACCAATAAACCATAGACACCTGAATCAGCGATACAGTGGATAATACCAAAGCGGAAGAGGAAAAATTGCTGGCTATTGTCAGGGTCATTGTAGACAAAGCCGACCATTTCAATCGTTTTTCCTGAAAATTCACTTGGAAAATCATAGAAGGCTTCCATGACCTCCATGTAGTTTTCACTGGTAATCTGGATCTTTTCCTGGGCCAAATAGTGGTCAGCAATCTTACGCATTTCAGATTGGTAGGTGGATTTTGTAAAGTAAATGGATGTATCTGGTTTCAGGTATTGCACGGTTGTCCCTTCTTGGGCCTGAGTACCAGTGTCATTTTCAGCAGCTAAAGGGAAATGATAGCCCTTGGCGGCGACAGTTGTTGAATCGAGGCTCACTGTTGGAAAAAGCCAGGCAACTGCTAAGGGAATCAGTAAAAGGCAGATGCTAGATGCTTTTGCCAACCGACTGGTTAAATGACTGTGGGTTTCCATTTGTTTCATCCAGACAACTAATTGAACCAGCGCCAAGATAAAAGCGAGAATCATGGATAAAAATGCCAAGTAGGTGTAGTGCAAGTTGATGTACTGGTCCAACTTACCAGACACGTAGAGGTACATGGTCATTTCAAAATAAGCTGCTAATACCAAAAATCGAATCATACTAGACCTCCAATCACCCAGCAATAGACAAGGACAAGTAAGGACACCAGACCGACATAGGCACCGATGAACCATGATTTGAAATAGGATTTCATCATCAGAAGATTTTTGACGTCTACAATAGGGCCAATGATGAGAAAGGCCATTACAGGCGCAAAACCAAAACTAGACAGCAAAGATGCACCGATAAAAGCATCCGCTTCTGAACAAAGTGAGAGTAGGAATGCAAGGACCATCATCAGTAAAATTGCTGTTAGAGGACTGTGTCCGATACTGGTTAACAAGGCAGTCGGAACATAGACCTGCACCAGACTGGCAAATAAACAACCGAACACTAAATAGCGCCCCGTATCAAAGAATTCATCAATGGCGTGAATAAGGGCATGTCCTATTTTTTTCCAAATTGATCTTGTCTCCAAGCTATGCTGGTGATTGTCTTCTAAAGCACGCTTGAGAATAGGCTCTTTGACAAAATAAGCCAAAATCAAGCCCACAACCATGGCAAGCAATAATGAACCGAGGGCACGATAGATAAGAAAGATCCAAGAATTTCCAAAAGCAATAAAGGTCGCAAACAGTACAATTGGATTGATCACAGGAGCTGTGATTAAAAAGGGAATGGCGGTGTATTGTGGGACTTTTTTCTCCAAGAGTCGATTGACGATAGGGACGATACCGCATTCACAAGAAGGAAAAATTAAACCAACAAAACTACCAAAGATAACTGCTAAAATTGGCTGTTTAGGCAGAAAGCGTCTAACTAGATCGGGACTGACAAAAACCTCAATGAAGCCAGACAGGATGGAACCTATCAAAACAAAGGGCAGGGCCTCGATGATAATGGATAGGAAAATCGCACCAGCTTGCAGGATGGAAGTAGGCAAGTTTTCAAAACCAAACATATGGCCTACTCAACACTTTCATCTTGCTGGAGAGCTGATTTTGGATCCGGAAATTCCACCTTTTCCATCTCATCAAATGAGGCAAAGGTTTCAAATAATTTCTCTAAATCATCTTGACGTTTATAAGTAACAGGCATAAGCCACCTCCAAAAATTATGTTGATTTTATTATACCGTTTTTTATCAAATTTATCTAAAAATCAAAAGCTTGTCCAAGTGTTAAATGACCAGTCCCTTATTTTTCATGATATAATACTCTTATGAAAACAAGAATTGAAGAGCTGGTTGCCATCCTCAACCAGTATGCCGACGAATACTACCGAACAGACAAGCCAAGTGTGTCTGACGCTGAATACGATAAGCACTATCGAGAATTGGTGGAGCTGGAAACAGCTCATCCAAACCTGGTATTGCCTAACAGTCCTACCCACCGCGTTGGTGGCAAAATTTTAGACGGTTTTGAAAAATATGCCCATGTCTATCCTCTTTTTAGCTTGCAGGATGCCTTTTCGCGTGAAGAATTGGACGCCTTCGACCAGCGTGTTCGCAAAGAATTTCCACAGGCGACTTACATCTGTGAACTCAAGATTGATGGTCTGTCCATTTCCTTGACCTATGAAGTGGGCAATCTGGTGGTTGGTGCAACACGTGGCGACGGCAGTGTCGGTGAGAATATCACGGAAAATCTCAAGCGAGTAGCGGACATTCCCCTGACCTTGCCTCAGGTGGTCGACATCACTGTCCGTGGCGAGTGCTACATGCCAAAAGCTTCTTTTGACCGCGTCAACCAGCAGCGGCAGGAGGCAGGCGAGGCAGAATTTGCCAATCCACGTAATGCAGCGGCAGGCACCCTTCGCCAGCTGGATACAGGCGTAGTGGCCCAGCGTGGTCTTGCTACCTTCCTCTACCAAGAGGCTAGTCCATCTGAGGTGACCAGCCAGTCGCAAGTGCTGGAAAAGCTGGATGGTCTAGGCTTTGTGACCAACCACGACTACCAGTTGGCAGATACGATCGATGAAGTTTGGGCTTTTATTGAAAAAATGGCAGAGCGACGAGACGATTTGCCTTATGAAATCGATGGTATCGTCATTAAGGTCAATGACCTTGCTATCCAAGAAGAACTCGGTTTTACCGTTAAGGCACCTCGCTGGGCGGTGGCCTACAAGTTTCCAGCTGAGGAGAAAGAAGCGCAAATCCTATCAGTTGACTGGACCGTTGGTCGCACAGGCGTTGTCACGCCGACAGCCAATCTCAGCCCAGTACAGCTAGCAGGAACAACCGTTAGCCGTGCTACCCTGCACAATGTGGACTACATCGCAGAAAAAGACATTCGCATTGGCGATACGGTCATTGTCTACAAGGCGGGGGACATTATCCCAGCCGTTCTGAAAGTGGTGGACAAGTACCGGACTGACCAGGAAGTTATGCCTATCCCAATCCAGTGTCCGTCTTGCCAGAGCGACTTGCAACACTACGAGGATGAAGTTGCCCTCCGTTGTATCAATCCCATTTGCCCTAGTCAGTTGATGAGCAAGTTGGAGCACTTTGCCAGTCGCGATGCTATGAATATCGCAGGTCTGGGATCTTCTATTGTAGAAAAACTCTTCCTAGCGGGTCTGGTCAAGGATGTAGCGGACATCTATAAACTGACAGTGGACGACCTCTTGACCCTAGACGGCTTCAAGGAAAAGTCCGCAGACAAGCTCTACCAAGCCATTCAAGCTTCAAAAGGAAACTCAGCAGAACGGCTCGTGTTCGGTCTGGGCATTCGCCATGTCGGCAACAAGGCCAGCAAGATTTTACTAGAGAAGTTTGGTGATTTGGAAGCCCTAGCTCAAGCCAGCCAAGACGAGATTGCCTCTCTAGAAGGATTGGGCCAGGTCATTGCCAAGTCACTGACCAGCTTCTTTGCCAGCTCAGGAGCCCAGCAGCTTTTAGCTGAACTTAAGGAAAATGCCGTAAACTTGACCTATCTAGGACAGGTTGCCGATGAAAATGCTGCACTGTCTGGTCTGACAGTTGTCTTGACAGGTAAGTTGGAACGGATGAAGCGGGGCGAAGCCAAAGCCAAGCTAGAAGCCCTCGGTGCCAACGTAGCAGGCTCGGTTTCCAAAAAGACTAACTTAGTCATCGCAGGAGCTGACGCGGGAAGCAAGTTGGCCAAGGCACAAGAATTAGGTATTGAAATAAAAGACGAGGCTTGGTTAGAAAGTCTCTAAGGTATTGGATATGGAAGAATGTAAACGAGCACGATTGATTTACAACCCGACCTCTGGTCAGGAAATCATGAAAAAAAATGTGGCAGAAGTGTTGGATATTTTAGAAGGCTTCGGCTATGAGACATCTGCCTTTCAAACGACACCTGAAAAGGATTCGGCTAAAAATGAAGCCAGAAGAGCTGCTTTAGCAGGTTTTGACCTGGTTATTGCAGCAGGTGGTGACGGCACTATTAACGAAGTGGTTAACGGTATTGCACCTCTCGAAAAACGACCGAAAATGGCTATTATCCCAACTGGTACAACCAATGATTACGCGCGTGCTCTCAAGGTTCCACGCGGAAATCCAGTCGAAGCCGCCAAGTTGATTGGCAAAAATCAGACGATTTTGATGGATATTGGCCTGGCAAAAAACCATAAGAAAGGTGTTTATCAGGAACATTACTTCATTAATATTGCAGCCGCTGGTACATTGACAGAGTTGACCTATAGTGTTCCAAGCCAACTCAAGACCATGTTTGGATATTTAGCATATGTGGTAAAAGGAGCAGAGCTCTTGCCACAAGTTCAATTCACACCTGTCTTGGTCGAGCATGATCATGGTATTTTTGAAGGCAAGATTTCCATGATGTTTGTCGCTTTGACCAATTCTATAGGAGGTTTTGAACAGATTGTCCCTGATGCCAAGCTAGACGATGGGCAGTTTACCTTGATTATGGTAAAAACCGATAATTTGTTTGAGATTTTGCATCTGATTCGACTGGTCATTGATGGAGGAAAACACATCGATAGTGATAAGATTGAATACATCAAGACCAGATCGCTACATGTTCGCTCTCTGGACGCCCAACATCCAATGTTGTTAAACTTGGATGGCGAGTATGGTGGTGATGCACCTGTGGAATTATTTAACCTCAAGAACCATATTGAATTTTTTGCAGATACGGATGAAATTGCAGACCATGCGATTACGATTGATACGGAAGAACTCAATTTGGAACAGATGACCAGAAAGTTCTTGGAAGAATCAGCTCGGTTTGATGAGGCTATTAAATAGGAAGAAAAGAGCCGAACGGCTCTTTTTCTTTTTGTCAAAAGCTGAATATAGCGTTTACATTGACCGTATTTTCTTGACAAACGCATTTAATAGGAGTATGCTTACATGGTATAAAAAATTAAAGGAGAATTCAACATGAATTTAGGTGCATTGGCTTTAGGTTTGGCCTGTCTTGGAGTAAGTATCGGTGAGGGTCTTTTGGTAGCTTCTTACCTTAGTTCGACTGCTCGTCAACCAGAGATGCAAAGCAAATTAATGGCTGGTGTATTTTTGGGTGTAGCCTTTATCGAAGGTACTTTCTTCGTAACACTCGCGATGGCGTTTGTACTTGGTTAAAGAAAAGAGAGATTAGAAAAAGGGGGAACCTCCATTGGAAGAACATGCAAGTCCAACCCTTACCCTTGGTCCCGTAACCTTTGACCTGACCATGGTATTGGTTTCATTCATTACCATTTTCGTTATTTTCCTCCTGGTTTTCTGGGCAAGTCGCCGCATGGAATTAAAACCTAAAGGAAAACAAAATGTCCTGGAATATGTTTATGAATTAACCATAAATTTCACCAAGGGAAATCTGGGTGATGAAGATGCAAAACGCTATTCACTCTTCTTTTTCACAGTCTTTACCTTCCTCTTAGTTGCCAATAATTTGGGTTTGATGACCAAAATCGAAACAGCAGAAGGACACAATCTTTGGACCTCACCAACAGCCAATATGGCCTATGACTTTGGTCTAGCAACGATTGCAATTGTCTTCTGTCATGTCGAAGGAATTCGCCGCAAAGGTTTTAAAGGTTATTTAAAAGCATTTGTGACACCTTGGGCCATGACTCCCATGCATATCTTAGAAGAAGTGACAAACTTAGCATCTCTGGCCTTGCGTCTGTATGGTAATATCTACGCGGGTGAAGTGCTGGTATCCCTTCTCTTACAATTGTCTCAACAGAGCGCTTTAGCATATCCGATTGCTTTTCTTTTGAACGTGCTTTGGACAGCCTTTTCTGTCTTTATTTCATGTTTGCAGGGTTATGTTTTTGTTATGCTGGTGTCCATGTATTTGAGCAATAAAATTGGTGACGAACACGGATAGGAAAGGAAGAAAAGATTTATGATTACACTACTCAGTACAAGTAGTACCATTCTCGGCAATTTTATCCTTGTAACAGCTTCGTTTGGCCTGTTGATTGTATTGATTCGTGTCTTTGCTTGGAATCGTATTACAGGTATCTTTGAAGCACGTGAGCAAAAAATTTCAGGTGATATTGATGCTGCAGAAGAAAAATTGCAAGCAGCGTCGGATTTGGTTGCCCAACGAGAATCTGAATTAGCACAAGGTCGAGTGGAAGCACAGCAAATTGTACAAGATGCTGTAGAACGTGCAAAACTTGAGAAAAAACGTATCTTAGAACAGGCAGATGTTGAAATTCAAGGCTTAAAAACAAAAGCTCAAATGGAAATTGAAGCTGAGAAACGTGAAGCCCAAGAAAATCTACGTGTCCAAGTAGCCGATCTGGCTGTAGACTTGGCAGGAAAAATTATCTTAGAAGATTTGAACCTGGAAGCTCATCAAGCCTTGATTGATCGGTATATTGACAAGCTAGGAGACAAGTAAGATGAATGCAAGAGAAACTGCCCTCGTGCAAAAATATGCTCAGTCATTCGTTGAAAAAGTAAGTGATAAGCAAGAAATCTGGGGAATGTATGACCAGATTTCAGATTTGATTGCGATTATTCACGAAACCAAGTTGAATCGCATCCTCTTGTCACCAACCGTATCAGCTGCTGAAAAGTCAGACTTTGTTCGCACGGTTCGCCAATCTTCTTACTATCAAGTCAATGAATTGATAGAAGAAGTCATTCGAGATGGTCATGCGGACCTCTTGTTGGAAACCTTAGAAGCAGCCAAACGTTCGATTAGTAAGAGTAAGAATGAATTCGATGCCCATGTGGTTTCGGTCCATCCTTTGACTCCCGAACAAAAAGACAGACTGACAAAGCTTGTCCAACAGAAATTTTCTTTGACAGTTCGTTCGATCATGGAAGAACTAGATCCAAGTATTCTTGGCGGTTTTATCGTTACGGTTAACCACAAGGTGATTGATGCCAGTGTTCGGACACAGTTGAAAGAAATTAGAAATAAACTTTAAAAAATAGAAAGTGGTGTTCTTTTGGTGATTAATGCACAAGAAATTAGCGCTTTACTAAAACAACAAATTGAAGGGTTTCAACCAGACTTTGACTACACAGAGACAGGGGTTGTAACCTATATTGGTGATGGAATTGCCAGGGCCCACGGTCTTGACAATGCCATGAGTGGCGAGCTCTTGGTCTTTGAAAATGGAACGATTGGTATGGCTCAAAACTTGGAAACCAACGATGTTGGTATCATTATTTTGGGTGAATTTACTGATATTCGTGAAGGTTCTGTTGTTCGTCGTACAGGAAAAATCATGGAAGTGCCAGTTGGTTCTGCTTTGATTGGTCGCGTCATTAATCCACTTGGTCAGCCAGTTGATGGACTTGGTGACATTCGGACAAGCAAAACCCGTCCGATTGAATATCCAGCACCAGGTGTTATGCAACGTAAGTCGGTTAATGAACCACTTCAAACTGGTCTTAAGGCTATTGACGCTTTGGTTCCGATTGGTCGTGGTCAGCGGGAATTGATTATCGGGGACCGTCAGACAGGTAAAACATCAGTTGCTATCGATGCTATCCTTAACCAAAAAGGACAAGATATGATTTGTATCTATGTGGCGATTGGTCAAAAGGAGTCAACGGTTCGTACTCAGGTGGAAACCCTTCGTCAGTACGGTGCCTTGGATTATACAATCGTGGTAACGGCTTCTGCTTCACAACCGTCTCCATTGCTTTTCTTGGCACCTTATGCTGGGGTTGCGATGGCAGAAGAGTTCATGTATGAAGGCAAACACGTTTTGATTGTTTATGATGATTTGTCAAAACAGGCGGTAGCCTATCGTGAATTATCCCTCTTGCTTCGTCGTCCCCCAGGTCGTGAGGCTTATCCAGGGGATGTCTTCTACTTACATAGCCGTTTGCTTGAGCGTTCAGCTAAAGTTTCTGATGAATTAGGTGGCGGTTCCATTACAGCTCTGCCATTTATCGAGACCCAGGCAGGGGATATTTCTGCCTATATCGCAACTAACGTGATTTCAATCACGGACGGTCAAATCTTCTTGAAGGATGACTTGTTCAACTCTGGTATCCGTCCAGCCATTGATGCGGGTTCTTCTGTATCTCGTGTAGGTGGTTCGGCTCAAATTAAAGCTATGAAAAAGGTGGCAGGTACCCTTCGTATCGATTTGGCTTCTTATCGGGAACTAGAAGCCTTCACGCAATTTGGTTCGGATTTGGATGCAGCTACGCAAGCCAAACTCAACCGCGGTCGTCGAACTGTGGAAGTATTGAAACAGCCTTTGCACAAGCCACTTCCAGTTGAGAAACAGGTCTTGATTCTTTATGCTCTTACCAATGGTTTCTTGGATTCTGTACCGATTGCAGATGTCTTGGCATTTGAAGAGGAACTCTATGCCTTCTTTGATTTGCACTATGATAATCTCTTGGAAGTCATCCGTACAACCAAAGATTTGCCAGATACAGACGAGTTGAATGCAGCCATTCAAGCCTTCAAAGACCAGTCTGTTTTCAAGTAAAGGAGTGTAGAGCATGGCAGGTTCTCTAAATGAGATTAAAACAAAAATAGCTTCTACTAAGAAAACCAGTCAAATCACAGGCGCCATGCAAATGGTTTCTGCCTCAAAATTAGCAAAGTCTGAGCAGTTGGCCCAATCCTTTCAAATTTACGCTAGCAAGGTCCGTCAAATTACGACGGATTTGTTGCACGCAGAACTGATGGCTTCTGATACTTCCAATCCTATGTTGATCCGTCGACCTGTTAAAAAATCAGGCTACATTGTCATCACCTCAGACAGCGGCTTGAAGGGTGGCTATAATTCAACCATCCTCAAAGCTGTTATGGGGATGATTGAACAGGATCATAGTTCCAATGATGAATTTGAAATCATTGCTATTGGTAGTATGGGCGCAGATTTTTTCCGCGCAAGGGGAATGAATCCTGTTTTTGAACTGCGTGGCTTAGCTGATAACCCAAGCTTTGAAGATGTTCAAAAAATCATCTCAAAATCGGTTGAAATGTACAAAAATGAGATCTTTGATGAACTCTATGTTTGTTACAACCACCATGTCAATAGCTTGACTAGTCAAGTGCGTGTGCAGCAAATGTTGCCGGTTGAAGACTTGGACCACAATGAAGTAGAAGGTTATACAGCGACGTTTGAATTGGAGCCAAGCCGTGATGCGATATTGGAGCAATTATTGACCCAGTACGCAGAATCGACCATTTATGGAGCCATTTTAGATGCAAAAACTGCTGAGAATGCTGCTGGCATGACAGCCATGCAGACAGCAACAGACAATGCAAAAAATGTTATTTCAGATTTGACCATCCAATACAATAGGGCTCGTCAAGCTGCGATTACGCAAGAGATTACGGAAATTGTAGCAGGGGCTTCTGCATTGGAATAGATTAGAAAATAGAGGAAATAGTATGAGTTCAGGCAAAATTACTCAAGTTGTTGGTCCCGTTGTTGACGTTGCCTTCGCAGCTGAGGATAAGCTTCCTGAGATTAACAACGCCTTAGTGGTATATAAAAATGACGACAGCAAGCAAAAGGTAGTGCTAGAGGTCGCTTTGGAACTGGGTGATGGTGTCGTACGGACCATTGCCATGGAATCAACGGATGGTCTAACACGTGGTATGGAAGTGTTGGACACAGGCCGTCCAATCTCCGTTCCTGTCGGAAAAGAAACACTGGGTCGTGTATTTAACGTTTTGGGAGATACGATTGACTTGGATCAGCCGTTTTCGGAAGATGCGGAACGGGAGCCAATCCATAAGAAGGCACCAAGTTTTGATGAACTGTCCACTTCGACAGAAATTTTAGAAACAGGGATCAAAGTCATTGACCTTTTGGCGCCTTACCTAAAAGGTGGTAAGGTCGGTCTCTTTGGTGGTGCGGGTGTTGGTAAAACAGTTCTTATCCAAGAATTGATTCACAACATCGCCCAAGAACACGGAGGGATCTCTGTCTTTACAGGTGTCGGTGAGCGTACTCGTGAAGGAAACGACCTTTACTGGGAAATGAAAGAATCAGGCGTTATCGAAAAAACGGCCATGGTATTTGGTCAGATGAATGAACCACCAGGTGCTCGTATGCGAGTTGCTCTGACTGGTTTGACCATTGCGGAATACTTCCGTGATGTTGAAGGTCAGGACGTCCTGCTCTTCATCGATAACATTTTCCGTTTCACGCAAGCAGGTTCAGAAGTATCAGCCCTCCTGGGTCGGATGCCTTCTGCCGTTGGTTACCAGCCAACCCTTGCGACAGAAATGGGACAGTTGCAGGAGCGGATTACTTCAACCAAGAAGGGCTCTGTTACATCGATTCAGGCTATTTATGTGCCTGCCGATGACTATACAGACCCAGCCCCAGCAACTGCTTTCGCCCATTTGGATTCGACAACTAACTTGGAGCGGAAATTGACTCAGCTGGGTATCTATCCAGCGGTTGATCCATTAGCATCCTCTTCACGTGCTCTTGCTCCAGAGATTGTTGGCGAGGAGCATTATGCCGTTGCCATGGAAATCAAACGTGTCCTTCAACGCTACCAAGAATTGCAAGATATTATTGCCATCTTGGGGATGGATGAATTGTCTGATGAAGAGAAGACCTTGGTTGGTCGAGCTCGTCGTATCCAGTTCTTCCTGTCACAGAACTTTAACGTGGCAGAGCAGTTTACTGGGATGCCAGGTTCTTATGTTCCAGTAAAAGAAACTGTCAAAGGCTTCAAGGAAATCTTAGAGGGTAAACATGACCATCTTCCAGAAGATGCCTTCCGTAACGTTGGTTCAATCGAAGATGTACTTGCCAAAGCGGATAAGATGAAGTTTTAGAGGTGAATCATGGCTCAAATGACCGTTCAAATCGTCACGCCGGATGGCATCAAATACGATCACCACGCTGCCTTTGTTTTGTGTAAAACAAAAGAAGGGGAGTTGGGAATCTATCCAGGTCACTTGGAATTGATTGCTGTTTTGGAAATCGATGAAATCAAAGTTCGTCGGGTAGATGATGAAAACCATGTGGACTGGATTGCGGTCAATGGTGGTATCATCGAAGTAAATAAAGACCTGATTACCATTGTTTCTGACTCAGCAGAGCGGGAACGTGATATTGATGTCAGTCGTGCAGAACGTGCCAAATTACGGGCTGAAAGAGAGCTGGAAGAAGCTCACAATGCCCACAATATTGATTTGGAAATGCGCGCCAACATTGCTTTGCAACGAGCTATTAACCGGATTCGTTGTGGTAATCGTTAATAGGGAGTGGGAAAGAACTCGACTAAGTTAAAAGAGTTCGTCTTCCCACCCCCGCACAGTTGATTAGGTTAGATTTGGAGTGTAAAACACGAACAAATCTACCAATCAACCACTGCGCTGAGATGTTGACACGAACACTGAAAAGTGGGCTAGGGCTTTTTGTCCAGCCTCTTTTTTTGTTTGATAGGATTTCATAGGAGGGCCTGTGTTTCTTTTGGCAAATTTTTGGGGAAGTTTGTTATAATAGAGTCATGCTTAATTCATTATTTCAATTATTCAGTCACTTGTTATTTATATACCTCTCCCATATATTGTTGACATCTGTCATTGATTGGAAATCAGTTTTTAAGGGGAGTCGAGAGACTGGAAAGATTCAGGTCTTACTTCTCTTTTTCGCCATTGCTTTGGGCTATATCGTGTCAGGCTTCTTCCTAGATATCGTTGCCCTCAGTAAGCTATTTGTACTTCAATAGAAAAGAGAGAACTTATGGATCAAATTATAGTAACTGGAAGTAAAAATCCCTTGCAAGGAAAGGTCGCGATAGAAGGAGCAAAAAATGCTGTTCTGCCCTTGTTAGCAGCAACGATTTTAGCTTCAGAAGGGACTTCAACTTTAACCAATGTTCCTATTTTATCGGATGTATTTACCATGAACAACGTTGTACGTGGTTTGGATATTGATGTGACCTTTGATGAGAAAGAAAAACAGGTTATCATTGATGCAAGTGGCCAGATTGGTAGTCAGGCACCCTATAAATATGTGAACCAAATGCGGGCTTCAATTGTTGTACTCGGTCCAATTTTGGCACGAAATGGCTATGCCAAGGTCTCTATGCCAGGTGGCTGTACAATTGGCAGTCGTCCCATTGATTTACACTTACAAGGTTTGGAAGCGATGGGGGCACGCATCACGCAACGCTCAGGTTACATTGAAGCGCATGCGGAAAAATTAAAGGGAGCACATATCTTCATGGATTTCCCAAGCGTAGGTGCTACTCAAAACCTGATGATGGCAGCTTGTTTGGCTGAGGGAAAAACTGTTATTGAGAATGCGGCTCGGGAGCCTGAGATTGTTGATTTGGCGATCTTCTTGAACAAGATGGGAGCTAAAGTACGTGGTGCAGGTACCGAGACTATTACTATTCAAGGTGTTGAACATCTTAAAGGAGCAGTTCATCAGGTAGTTCAAGATCGGATTGAAGCGGGTACATTTATGGTTGCAGCTGCCATGACAGGTGGTGATGTATTGGTTCAGGACGCTATTTGGGAACATAATCGTCCCCTTCTCTCAAAACTTCAGGAGATGGGAGTCGAGGTGCTTGAGGAAGACGAAGGTATTCGAATTCGATCAACGGTTACTAACCTTAAACCTGTTTCTGTCACAACCCTGCCTCATCCAGGATTTCCAACGGACATGCAAGCCCAATTTACAGCCTTGATGTCAGTTGTAAAAGGTCAGTCAACCATGGTTGAGACAGTCTTTGAAAATCGCTTCCAGCACTTGGAAGAAATGAGACGGATGAATGTCCATTCAGAAATCTTGCGTGATACGGCCATTATCCATGGAGGTCAAGCCTTGGAGGGAGCTCAAGTCATGTCAACAGATTTGAGAGCAAGTGCTGCTCTGATTTTGGCTGGCTTAGTAGCAGAAGGTCAAACAATCGTCGGAAAACTTAGTCATTTGGACCGAGGATATTATAAATTTCATGAAAAACTAGCCCAACTTGGTGCTCAAATTGAACGAATCAAAGGAGAAGACAGTGATGTTTAAAGAAAATCTTGGCTTTGTCGGACGACAATGGTTGATTGTCTTTCTAGTTTTCATATTGGCTCTATTATTTTTAGCGGCAGGTCTCATGGTGGGCTACGGTGTTGTCGGAGATGGAGACAATGCCTGGGCTATTTTATCACCTGATAAATGGCAAGAATTAATGAGTAAATTTACAGGAAAGTAGGCTAGACCTACTTTTTTGACGGGAGATATATGGCAAAGAAAAATGTAAAAAAACAGGCCATGAGCCTGCTTAGTTTGATAGCAACTATTGTTGTAGTAGGCGGAGGCTATTTTTTAAATAATTCGAGTAGCAATAGTACAGCTAGTTATTCGTATTATGTGAATCAATCGCAGGCAAGTGAGTCTACCCCAAGTGAGGAATTAGCTAGTTCTGTTTTAACAGAGAGTGTAAAAAAACAACTGGGCAATTCGATTGACTGGAATGGTGCTGGCGCTTTTCTTGTCAATGGGAATAAGACTGATCTAGATGCTTCTGTGTCCAGCCTGCCTTATGCAGATACCAAAACTAAAACAGCCCAGGGAGAAACAGTTCCAACGGTAGCCAATGCCTTGATGACTAAAGCAACCAGACAATACAGGGACCGTAATGAGACTGGAAATGGTGCTACATCCTGGACTCCAGCTGGTTGGCATCAGGTTCATGATTTAACTGGGGAATATGACCATGCTGTGGATCGTGGGCACTTACTAGGATATGCAATCATTGGCGGTCTATCTGGCTTTGATGCTTCAACCAGCAATCCTCAAAATATTGCAGTTCAAACAGCTTGGTCCAACCAAGCTAACGACCAAACTTCAACAGGGCAGAATTATTTTGAAACCTTGGTACGAAAAGCACTAGACAAGAACAAACGTGTCCGCTACCGTGTAACCTTGATCTATGCCCAAGAGAATGATTTAGTCGCAGTTGGCCGACAAATCGAAGCTAAATCTTCTGATGGAAGCTTAGAGTTCAATGTATTTGTTCCCAATGTACAGAGCGGCCTCAGCATTAACTATAATAGTGGCAAAATCACGGTGAATGAATAAAGAAATCAGTTGCTAAACTGCCTATATTTTGTTAAACTAGAAATAATTGAATAGAAGTCTGTGAGACTAGTACACCTATGGAAACTGTCCAGGGAGTTGAGCCGTGACTGTAAGCTCAATCAGTGAAAATTGGTCGAATTCACTCACGCAAAGACTTAGAACTAAGGTCTGCCTAGCAGATGAAAACGGATGGTACCGCGTGACAACGCTCCGATACGAGTGGTGTCATGCGTTTTTTTATTGGAGGAATTATGTCAAACATTGAACAACAGTTGGCTGAATTAAGCCAAACTACACTTGAACAATTAAAAGAAATCCAGCACCAAGGAGAAAAAGAACTACAAGACCTGCGTGTTGCGGTTTTGGGTAAAAAAGGGTCCTTGACTGACTTGTTGAAAGGCTTGAAAGACCTGTCTAACGAAATGAAACCAATTGTTGGTAAGCAGGTCAATGAAGTACGTGATGTGCTGACAGCTGCCTTTGAAGAAACCGCTCAGAAGGTTGCAGCCGCAAAAATTCAACAGCAATTAGCTTCAGAAACCATTGATGTGACCTTGCCAGGTCGTCAGGTTAAGGTCGGAAAACGCCATGTCTTGACTCAGACTTCTGAAGAAATCGAAGATATTTTCTTGGGCATGGGCTTCCAAATCGTTGACGGATTTGAAGTGGAAAAAGATTACTACAACTTTGAGCGCATGAATTTGCCAAAAGACCACCCAGCACGTGATATGCAGGACACTTTCTACATCACCGAAGAAATCCTTATGCGGACCCATACCTCACCTGTTCAGGCACGGACCATGGACCAGCATGACTTCTCAAAAGGTGCCTTGAAGATGATTTCGCCAGGCCGTGTTTTCCGTCGTGATACGGACGATGCGACCCACAGCCACCAGTTCCACCAGATTGAAGGCTTGGTTGTCGGTGAAAATGTATCCATGGGTGATCTCAAAGGTACGCTTGAAATGATCATCAAGAAAATGTTTGGTGAAGAGCGTCAAATTCGCCTCCGTCCATCATACTTCCCATTCACCGAGCCTTCTGTTGAGGTGGATGTTTCCTGCTTCAAGTGTGGTGGTGACGGCTGTAACGTATGTAAGAAAACAGGCTGGATTGAAATCCTCGGTGCCGGCATGGTCCACCCACAAGTATTGGAAATGAGCGGCATTGACTCAACCAAGTACTCTGGCTTTGCCTTCGGTCTCGGTCAGGAACGCATTGCCATGCTCCGTTACGGTATCAACGATATTCGTGGATTCTATCAAGGCGATGTACGATTCTCGGAGCAATTTTAACGTAGCACTACTTAAGGCTGATAAAGTCAGCTCTTAAGTAGACGGGAATCGCTATTCTGCGACTTCCCTAGCTACCTTACTAGGATTTCAAGCAAAAAATATCGTTTTGCTTGAAATCCGTCGTAATCCGATAAAGTTAGTAGATCGTTGATTGAGAGAAGTGGAAGCCGCTATAGCGGTCTTCCTACTCACATCACTAGGTTTAGAGTTGAAAAAGTATCGTTTTCAATCAGAAACCGTCGGACTCCGATACTCATAAATGGTGCTGAAGCACCTATTTACGAGACGACAGTCGCTATGGCGAACTGTCTAATCGTCTCACTAGCTCTAAGGTTGAAAAAATGTCGTTTTCAACCTTAGAACGTCGTAATCCGATAAAGTTGTTAGATTGTTGTTTGGGAGAAGCGGTAGCTGATCTAGCAGTTTACCTACTCCTCTCACTAGGTTTACAGTTGAAAAAGTAGTGTTTTCTAAAAAAATAAAGAAAGAAAAGTTATGTTAGTAAGTTACAAATGGTTAAAAAAACTCGTTGACTTTGATGCGACAAGCCATGACTTGTCTGAAAAAATGTCAACAACAGGGATTGAGGTAGAAGGGGTTGAGCAAAAGAGTGCTGGCCTGTCTAAGTTGGTTGTCGGTCAGGTTGTGTCTGCTGAGCCAATTCCAGATACCCACCTCAACATCTGCCAGGTCAATGTCGGTGAGGAAGTTACGCAAATCGTTTGTGGTGCTCCAAATGTCAAGCCAGGCATCAAGGTAATCGTCGCTCTGCCAGGAGCTCGTATCGCTGGTAACTACAAGATCAAGAAAGGCAAAATCCGCGGAGTTGAATCCTTGGGTATGCTCTGCTCATTGAGCGAAATCGGCGTGTCCGACTCTGTGGTGCCAAAAGTCTATGCGGACGGAATCTACCACCTGCCTGAAGATGCAGTCGTGGGTGAGCCAGTCTTTTCATACCTTGACCTCGACGACGAGATTATCGAGCTGTCTATCACGCCAAACCGTGCCGACGCCCTCTCTATGCGTGGTGTGGCTCACGAAGTGGCGGCTATTTATGACAGCAAGGTCAACTTCAAGCCTGTGTCCTTGGAGGAAAGTGACAAGAAGGCCAGCGATGTGATTGAAGTAGCCATTGAGTCAGACAAGGTGGCTGCCTACACGGCCCGTGTCATTGAAAATGTGACTATCGCACCGAGCCCACAGTGGTTGCAAAATCTGCTCATGAACGCAGGTATCCGCCCGCTCAACAACGTGGTGGACATCACCAACTACATCTTGCTCTACTTCGGTCAGCCAATGCACGCCTTTGACTTTGACAAGTTTGACGGCAAGAAAATCGTGGCTCGCCAGGCAAAAGAGGGTGAGAACTTGGTAACGCTTGACGGCGAAGAGCGTGACTTGATTACCGATGACATCGTCATTTCCGTTGCGGACAAGGCAGTTGCCCTTGGTGGTGTCATGGGTGGTGCCAACACAGAAATTGACAACAACTCTAAGACGGTTGTGCTGGAAGCTGCCCTCTTTGACGGCAAGTCTATCCGCAAGACCTCAGGTCGCCTCAACCTTCGCTCTGAGTCCTCTTCTCGCTTTGAAAAAGGCATCAACGTGTCAACCTTGACGGAGGCTATGGACACAGCAGCTGCTATGATTGCGGAACTAGCTGGCGGTCAGGTCTTGTCTGGCATCGTTTCTGCGGGTAGCGTGGACACTTCTGATGTCCCAGTCACAGCGACCATTGATTACGTTAACCGCTCGCTCGGGACCAATCTGGACTATGCCCAAATCGCAGACATTTTCCGTCGTTTAGGTATGGAAACAACTGGCGATGCAAGTCAGTTTACAGTAGCAGTACCGCGTCGTCGTTGGGACATTCGCATCCCAGCAGACTTGGTAGAGGAAATCGCACGTATCTATGGCTATAATAATCTGCCGACCACTCTTCCGAAAGAGGATGGAACAGCAGGTGAGTTGACCCTGACCCAGAACATCCGTCGCCAAGTGCGTAGCCTGGCAGAAGGTGCAGGTCTGACAGAAATCATTTCCTATGCCTTGACAACACCTGAAAAGGCTGTGGAGTTTGCGGCTCGTCCAACCACAGTCACCGAACTCATGTGGCCGATGACCATTGACCGCTCTGCCCTTCGTCAGAATATGGTATCTGGTATGCTGGAAACGGTAGCCTACAACGTGGCTCGCAAGAACAAGAACTTGGCCCTCTACGAAATCGGTAAAATCTTTGAACAGTCTGGCAATCCAAAAGAGGACCTGCCACAAGAAATCAATAAATTTGCCCTTGTCTTGACAGGTTTGGTGGCTGAGAAAGACTTCCAGACACCAGCTGTACCAGTTGATTTCTTCCATGCTAAAGGAATTTTGGAAGCTATCTTTGGTCACTACAAGTTGGCAGTTGACTTTGTGGCAACCAGTGAGATTGCTGCCCTGCACCCAGGTCGTACAGCTGAAATTCATTTGAATGGGGCGGTAATCGGCTTTGTCGGTCAGGTACACCCTCAAACGGCTAAGGACTACGGTATCCCTGAAACTTATGTGGCTGAAATCAATCTGGATGCGATTGAAGAAGCTCTCCAGCCTGCTCAGCCATTTACCGAAATCTCTAAATTCCCAGCGGTTAGCCGTGATATTGCTCTACTTTTGAGCAGTGATGTCAAACATCAGGATGTCCTGGATGCCATTGCTGGTGCAGGCGTCAAACGCTTGACTAAGGTGACCCTCTTTGATGTCTATGCTGGCAGCAATATTGAGGCTGGTAAGAAGTCTATGGCTTACAACCTGACCTTCCAAAATCCTGCGGACAGCCTGACGGATGAAGAAGTGGCGAAGTACATGGAGAAAATCAGTAAGGCTTTGGTGGAGCTTGGTGCTGAGATTCGTTAAATTTTAGTCTTCCATTTTATCTTTTATTACTTCGTTAACTCGCTTTGCCGTACTCCAGTATTGTCTGCAGCTCGTTGCCTAGTACTAAAAGCAAACTGAAAGACTATACTACTAAATCCTAGCCTGCGGGCTAGGATTTTTGGGAGGGTGATATGAGTACTCAAGATATTCAAGAAAAATTTTTCAGAGATGGGAAGTTGCTTGTCATTCCGAAAAAGCTGAAAAGTAAGCAGGTCTTATTTGCTTATTTACAAAAAGAATTAGCTAAGAAAGGTTCAACATTCACCGAAAAAGAAGTCAATGCCTTTCTAGCTGAGATTTATGATGACTATGCTATATTGAGACGCTATTTGGTGGATTATGGCTACTTATCGCGTGACCAGTATGGTTTGGAATACAGAATAGAAGAAAAGAGATGATTGCGGTCATCTCTTTTGTCTTACAAAATAAAGGGTTCAATCTTCAACTCTATCTGGTTGCCATACTTGACTAGTAAATCGTCTGCCAGGGGATGATAGAGTGCTCGTAGTTGTTCAATCTTGTCAGGGAATTGCTTGCCGATGTAGTCAAACTTGCATTCGATGGTTAAGAAAAGTTGGTGGAAGAGTTCGTTAATCTCATTCAATCGGGCAATCATTTCTTCATCCTCTTTGAGAAAATCAGGAATTTCTGAGCGATTGTTGACAAAACCGTCGATAAGTTTTACGGGGAAAGAGCCGTATTCTAGGACAAATTCGTACATGGGTTTCTCCTTGCGTTCGTTTACTTTATTCTAGCATAGTTGCAAGCCTTTTCCTACGATTTTGATTATGGGGTTATTGGAGTCGTATGCTCATTAGGACAGGATGGTGGTCGCTGGACGCAAAATCGTTTGAAAGAGTCTCAATCTTATAAACAATGATATTGTCTGAAAGGATAAAACCATCGATGGTTCCTGTCAGGGTAGTATTGGGATTGTAGGGTTGGTCGATATTGCGGACAGTTGGTGCATTGCTGGATGCAATAACCGAGAAGCCTGCTGGCAGTTGGTCAACTGGAAAGGTCTTCATCCAGGTTAGGTCATTGCGGGCATTGTCATTAAGTGCGTGGTTGAAATCTCCGCCAACGATGACATAGTTGCCTTTGGCATACTCGCTTTCCATGGTCTGACTAATTTTTTCCAGCTGTGCCTTTTGGATGCTCGCATTCTTAGTATAGGCAGAAAGGTGGACATTGATAACTACCAAATCCGCTCCGCTATTGGTCCCATAACGATTGACCGAGTAGGCACGGTCCAGGTCGAAGAACTTATTGATGTCCGTGTCAATGGGCAGCTGGTAGCGGGTGGCCTCTTGGAAATTAATCTTAGAGAGGGTCAGCAGTCCAGAAGTCGCTTGGCCAATAGGATCGGTGACCGGGTAGAAGAGGTAGGAAGAGTCGTAGTTCTGAGCAAAAGACCAGGAGTAGTCGGTCAACTCCTGTGTAAAATAGTCCACCTGATTGACGTGCTGGGAACGGTCACCGTTCAGATCCACCTCCTGAAAGAGAATGAGGTCGGGATTGGCAGAAGTTATCAGGTCCTTATCAATAGCCAGAGCCTCCTCTACAGCCTTTTTGCTCCGAGCTCGGACCTCATCTCCCCCGTCCATAAAGAAGGAGTAGTCGCTCGGATAGGAGCCGTAGCCGATATTAAAGGACATCATAGAATAAGTTTGACCGACCGCAAACTCGTCCTGACTGGTCTGATTGGTCACCTCCAGAGCAAGATTGTCTTCGAGTCGGTGGTAGTCAAGAAAGAGGTAGGCTACATAGGAGCCGACGGTCAGTAGGATAAGAGCAAGGATGCTCAGGGACCATTTGATAATCTTTTTTAACATGATTTTCTCCTTTGCTTTATTGTAACATAGCAGAGCTGTTGCGTTAAGTTTTCTTTAACATTTCTTTCAGCTTCTTTTAACCTTTTGCCGTTAAACTAATACCTGTAAACGAGACAGGTGCTCGAAGAAAGTGAAAAGAAGGTAATCCCATGAAGACAAGAATCGTACAAAAACAGTTTAAACGCATTGAATCAAAATACATTTTGGACAAGGCAACCTTTGCTCTCTTAGCAGAAGATTTGAAAGAATACATGGTGGCGGATGAATATGCTCAATCAACTATTACAAATATATATTTCGATAATGAAAACTTTGATATGATCCAAGACTCGATTGCCAAAAAGAATGGCAGAGAAAAGGTGCGCATGCGTGTCTATGATGCCCAACCAACAGGTGCTAGTCACGCATTTTTGGAAATTAAAAAGAAAGAAAATAAAATTGGCTACAAGTACCGTTTGACATCTACTCCAGACTCTGTGACTCATTTTGTGGCGACTGGTGAAAATGATAAATCGATTCGGGATGAAAAAGTCATGTCCGAGATTGAAATGCTTAAAGAACGCTACGGTCAAATCCAGCCTAAAATGTATATCTACTATGACCGTGTTTCTTTCAAAGGAAAAGAGGACAAGAAAATTCGCTTGACCATTGATCAAAACCTTCTCTACCGAGACTACAATGTAGCAGTTGAGGAAGGAAAATTTGGTAAAAATCTCTTAGACCCAAACAAGGTTATCATGGAGGTTAAAGTACCAGAAGTTTGCCCAGAGTGGCTGGAGGAGCTTCTTGAAAAATATCAGATTGAAAAACAATCATTTTCTAAATACGGAAACGCCTATAAATTGGCCCACAATATCAGCTTAACTAGAGAGGAAGAGCAGAAACATGCAACTGTTTAATAGTATCTTTACAACCAGCAACTCAAATATAACTCTTTTGCAAATAGCACTGACTTTAGGTTCGAGTTTGGGGCTGGGAATCCTATTAGCTGCAGTTTATAAGTATAAATCCCTCTATTCAAAAGAGTTTGTTATGACGCTCAGTCTCTTGCCCACCCTGATTGCGGTGATTATCTTCCTAATTAACGGAAATCTAGGAACAAGTGTTGCGGTGGCAGGAACCTTTAGCTTAATCAAGTTCCGTTCTGCTGCGGGAAGTTCCAAGGACTTGCTAGCTGTTTTCATGGCGACAGCTATTGGGCTTGCAACAGGGATGGGCTACATCGGATTGGCAGTTTTGGTTACTTTAGTCCTTTCATTGGCTATTCTCTTATTTGAAAATACCCTATTTGCCCAGGTGGATCAAACAAGCCGTCATTTACTAGTGACAGTTGATAAGGAATTTGACTATGATCAGTTTTTCGAGAAGAGCTTTGGAAAGGATTTAAAGGCTGCTAAGCTGCTTTCTATCAAGTACAAGAAAAAGAAAGAGGAGCTGGTTTTGGAATACCACATTCAAGTAAGTCAACGTATTTCAGACAAGCACCTTCTCGACACCCTTTTGGCAGCTGGTCCAAAGGATGTTGTCCTCAACAAACAAGTTCCTAAGAAAAAATTTCTATAAAAAATCAACAATCGTTTCAATGATAGGTCCGCAAGGACCTTTTTTTCATGCAAAAACTCCTAGCATGTAGGTACAAAACTAGGAGTCGTGTTCCAAATCTAATGAAAAAAGAGTTAATCTTCATAAAAATCAACGCTGTAATCCAGCAGTTTGTCCCCATCATAGCGAAAGCATGCCGAGAAGAAGGGACGGTTTTCCAAGAGCCATTCTTGAAAATGGCGGTCGCCTTCCCAGGTTGGTTTGGACAGGACTTGATCATAAAGAACCCACTCCAGATCGCCTTCGTTGCATTCTATTAGGTTTCCCTCAAAACCTGTTATCTTAAAGACATAGGTGTACCAGTCAGTGTTTGGAGTAAAGTCTGGAAAGGTGATGACTCCTTTGAGGGCATGCTTGGTGACTGTCAGGCCTGTTTCTTCAAAGACCTCGCGAATGGCACAGGCTTGTGGAGTTTCACCAGGCTCCAACTTGCCTCCGACCCCAATCCATTTTCCATGGTGGACATCGTTTTCTTTTTTATTGCGATGGAGAAGGAGAAATTCTTTGCCATTATCAATGTAGCAAATCGTCGCTAGTTGGACAGGTTTTTTGGTCATAGTAGCTCCTTGAAAATCATTTCCTCCATTATATCATAAAGCCAGTTGTAGGGGATGTCTTATCTTTTATCTGGTCGGGGACAGTTGAGGCTATCAAGTGATGGAAACCCTTTTCTGAAAAGGGATTTTACGGTATAATAAGAACATCAAATTATTTAGGATGTAGTATGTCAAAACAAGAACAAATCGAACAAACCATTTACCAATTATTGGAATTATTAGGAGAAGACCCAAACCGTGAGGGCTTGCTGGATACGCCAAAACGGGTCGCTAAGATGTATTTAGAAATGTTTAACGGCCTACAAGAGGACCCTAAAGACCAATTTACAGCTGTCTTTTCAGAGGGACATGAAGAGGTTGTTTTGGTAAAGGATATTCCTTTTCATTCTATGTGTGAACACCATTTGGTGCCCTTTTATGGAATTGCCCATGTAGCCTATATTCCGAGTAAGGGGCGTGTGACAGGTCTGAGTAAATTGGCGCGTGCAGTAGAGGTGGCGAGCCGTCGTCCTCAATTGCAGGAGCGCTTAACTCATCAAGTGGCTCATGCGCTTCAAGATGCCCTTGAACCAGAAGGCGTTTTTGTCATGGTCGAAGCAGAGCATATGTGCATGAGTATGCGTGGTATTCGCAAGCCAGGTAGTAAGACAGTGACCACCGTTGCCCTTGGCAAATACAAGGAAGATGCCATCTTGCGCCGTGAACTCTTGTCCATGATTCACAATAAATAGGAGGTTCTATGTCAATCGAACAGTTAGCGAATCAAGTAACCATTATGGGGATTCTCAATGTGACGCCAGACTCATTTTCAGATGGTGGTCACTATAATGAGGTGGAGTCTGCCTTGGTACAAGTAGAAAAGTTGTTGGCAGACGGCGCGACTGTCATCGATGTTGGTGGTGAGTCCACTCGTCCAGGTGCAAGCTTTGTGTCTGAAGAAGATGAGATTGCTCGTGTGGTTCCGATTATCCGCGCTATCAAAGAAAACTATGACTGTCTAGTCAGCATTGACACCTATAAAACAGGCACAGCACGTGCAGCGCTTGAAGCAGGCGCAGATATTTTAAATGATGTCTGGGCAGGACTTTATGATGGAGATATGCTAGCACTGGCTGCGGAGTACAAGGTACCAATTATTCTCATGCACAACCAGAAAGAAGAAAGCTATGCGGATGTTGTTGGAGAGGTCAAAAACTTTCTAGCTGAGCGTGCTCAAGCAGCACTTGATGCTGGTGTTTCCGCAGACAAGATTTGGTTGGATCCAGGATTTGGTTTTTCAAAAAATGTCCAACATAATCTGGATCTCTTGCAAGGCTTGGATCAAATTACTAGTCTAGGTTACCCTGTTCTATTTGGAATATCTCGTAAGCGAGTGGTAGATTATCTGCTTGGTGGAAATAGCTTACCGACTGACCGCGATCAAGCAACAGCAGCCTTGTCTGCCTGGGCAGTCCAAAAAGGCTGTAAAATGGTCCGTGTTCACAATGTCGCTGCCAACCGTGACATCGTTAAAGTTTGGGATCAATTGACTTCTGGAGGTCAACATGGATAAGATTTCTCTTAATAAATGTCGCTTTTACGGCTACCATGGTGCCTTCAAAGAAGAACAAGTTCTTGGTCAAATTTTCACAGTTGACTGTGATTTGTTTGTTGACCTGACAGCAGCTTCACAAACTGACAATTTAGAAGACACAGTTCACTATGGTATGGTCTTTGAAACCATTAAAGCAGTTGTGGAAGGCAGGCCCTACATTCTTATAGAAAAGGTAGCAGGTGTTATTTGTCAGGAGATTTTTGATCAATTTCCAAAGGTGGAGAAGATTCGCTTGGCCATTTACAAGGAAAATCCGCCCATTGCTGGACACTATGATTCTGTCGGAATTGAATTGGAGCGTGAACGACCATGAAGCATCTAGCCTATCTCAGTATTGGCGGGAATATGGGGGACCGTCTCGCTTATTTAAAGGCGGCTTTAGAGGCTATAGATCGTCATCCTGGCTGCCGACTTGGTTTGGTTTCTCCCATCTATGAAACACCAGCTTGGGGCAAGACAGATCAGGCTGATTTCCTCAATCTAGCCTGTCAGGTTGAAACAGATTTATCTGCCCAAGACTTTTTAGCCCTTTGCCAGCAGATTGAATTGGATCTGGATCGGGTCAGGATTGAAAAGTGGGGCCAACGTACCATTGATTTGGATATTATTTTTTGGGATGAGCAAGTGATTGAGGAAGAAAACCTCATCGTTCCCCATCCCTACGCCCATGAGAGGGCATTTGTTCTTTTACCACTGGCTGATATTGCAGCAGATTATCGACATCCAAGTCTTGGTCAAAAGGTAAAAGAGCTAGTAAGTCATTTAGGAGATAGGTCAGAAATTAAAAAAATCTCCCTTGACTAAATAAGGAAAATAAGGAGAATTATGGAAATTTTAGCAATTTTAGGAGTTTTACTGGCCGTTGTGGCCATTATTTATTGGACTGCAAAGAATCTACATGTAATTGTTGCAGCGCCATTGGCTAGTCTGATTATCATCTTGACCAATCAGATGAATGTGTTAGAGGTCATGTTTGGACAGGAGAAGTCCTATATGACTGGTCTTGCAGGCTTTTTAATTAATAACTTTGCTATCTTTATGCTAGGCTCAATTTTGGCACGTTACATGGAAGCAAGTGGAGCTACCCAGACCATTGCCAACAGCATTTTGAAACTTGTCGGAAAAGATAGTCCCTATAAGGTTTTATTGGCAATTACCTTGATTACAAGCCTATTAACCTATGGTGGTGTCAGTATTTTTGTGGTGATTTTTACCCTACTTCCACTTTCTCGACCACTTTTTAAAGAGTTGAATATCAATTGGGCCCTATTTCCCCTCCCCGTTTTTCTCGGAGCAAGTACCTATACCATGACATCCTTGCCAGGAACACCTTCCATTCAAAACGTGATTCCAACCAAGGTTTTGGGAACGAGTCTGACAGCAGCTCCCCTACTTAGTCTAGCGGCCAGTGTGACCTTGTTGCTCTTTGGTCTATTTTACATGGCATATTGCCTTAAGCAAAGTCTTGCCAAGGGAGAAACTTATACAGAGGTCGAAGAAGCATCTGTCTCGACGGATGAAGGCAAGCAACCTAGTGTTGTGCTTTCTATCTTACCATTGCTGAGTTTGATTGGAGTGATTTTCGTATGGAGTCAAACACCAAATATCTTGGTCATTGGACTGACAGTCTCTATTCTATTGGCAACCCTGATTTTTCATTCCTATCTTCCAAATCAAAAAGATATGTTGAACTCAGGTGCGACAGCTTCTATTGTCCCAGCCTTTGCTACATCTAGCACAGTAGCTTTTGGAACAGTTCTTGCCATGTCAACAGGTTTTGCCGTCATTCAAGACTGGATCCAACAGATTCCAGGATCTCCACTGATTAGTTTGTCACTATCAACAGCCTTGATTAGTGGTATCATCGGATCTTCTTCTGGAGCGGTAGGCATTGCCTCTAATAACTTCTTGCCAGCCTACTTGGAAATGGGGATTAATCCGGAAGTCCTTCATCGTGTGGTTGTCGTAGCTTCGGCTATCTTGACTGTTGTACCACAATCCGGTGTTATGATTACCTTCCATAACCTGTCAAAAATCAGCATGAAGCGTGGTCTCAAGTATTCATTTGTACTGGTGACAGTTGGTCACTTGTTGGCTTTGGTGGTCATGTTCGTTTTGATTGAACTAATATATTAGGAAAAGCTTTGGAAATATGAATTAGATTTCACATTTTTATAGTAAGGGAGTGCTTTTCTAGAAGTGGACCAACTTGGTCCGCTTTTTTTATTTTAATTAATATATTTTTTAATGATTATTTTGAGTTGCAATAATATCATTATTTTCTTTAGATTGATGAAAAATCTTATTTAAAAACAGAAAAATAGTTAAGTAAAGATATTAAAGTGAAATAATGATATCAAATTACTTAATAATATGTCTATAGTCACATAAATGTATTAAATGAATGATCAGCTATCAAGCAAAGAGTGAAAAATTATTTTTCAATACAATTGTTGTAAATTGAAGTTGATAGTTGAACAAACCACAGAAGAATTGAGAGTAGAATAATGATTTTGCAAGAAATGATTATAGTTTTTCGATTTATATCTCATTAGAATAACTGTGCAGAGAAATAAATACGGAGTAGGTACGGAGAAGTTTGTTTATCGACCTTATCTACCTAAAAAGTATTTTTTGTAAAAAAACAAACCATCGGTTTAAACTGATGGTTTTGGTTATTCTATGGCTTAATTTGTAGCTATAGACTTTTGAAAGTTCTTGAAACTTCACTTAATTAATTAGTTTAGATTTCTTGTTATAGAAATGGAATGACAAAACTTATTGATTATTTATTTAGAATACTTCGTAAATTAGAAAGTTATCAAGTAAATTAATGAGTATGTTTGAAGCTGAAATAATAGAAAAACTTTATTGCAAGAAATATTAAATACGAACAATGGATAAGATATAGCTCTGAATGGTTTCAGGTGTTTCTTTACAACCATTTTGTATCCAATACTTGATTATGCTGTCAATAGTTGAAGTATAAACACTTAAAGCATAGGGATATGGAATTCCATACGCCTGTTCCAACTGTTGAGGAAGGTTTGGTATGCTAGAATGTTCAACGACTTCAGTAATATACTTGGTTACTTCCAAAGAAATATGTGGAAAAAAATTGACAAAATCTATAGCAATTTCCTGATTTTGATAGAGGAATGTTAACATTTCTCTCACAACATCATCGCTAAGGGTAGGATCTTTTTCAAGAATAATATTGATCTCATTCAGAATATATTCAAGCGATTCTTCTAAAAAAGTTTCTTTTGAATTGTAGTAGTTGTAGAAAACCCTCCGACTTAATTCGGCATGTTCAGCTATCTTATTTACTGTAAAACTCTTACAATCGTTAGATTTCTTAAGCTTAAAGTAAGCTTTTAGAAATTTTTTACTAGTTTTAAAAGACTTTTTTTCCACAAAAGTTCCCCCATTTTCAATTTTATAAGTAATTTCCCCAAAAATTTAAATAGTATTTTCACAAAATAATATATGTTGTGAATAGGTACTATTTCAATTAGTATATAATGAAAAATGTAATTTAGCAACTATTTATCTGTAAAATTGTTGCATAATAGAAAGGAATTCTTATGTTTTTTAATAATAAACAGTTTGAAAGTGAAGCACTGCGTTCTAAACAACGGTTTACAATTAAAAAGTTTAAATCTGGTGTTGCATCTGTTTTAATTGGTTTCTTATTTATGTTTAGTGGAGGGGCTGTAAAAGCGGCTGCTGAAGAAATAGACACTGGACAAATAGGACAAGCCAATTCCAATATAGAACTGATTGAAAAAGTTTTGGATTCAACTACAAACGCGAAAGAAAGCGCTCCAAAATTAGAAGGTGTTGAACCAAGTGGGGGTGAAATTGGAGTAGATTCAACCCCCATCACAGCTGAAGCAAACTCTACTGCAAAAGAGGTAAACGGTGTTTCTGAGTTGGGTACAGCAGTTACTTCATCAGAAACTTCTACAGGTGAGCAAATTGGCAATGAAGTTGAAAAAGAAAGTCATCAAACAAGTAGGGAAAATCAGACAGAGACTTCGCCGGAAGCTATTTCTAATTACAATGACGTAGGAATTACTACCGAGGAAGGAAGAAATGCTCTTTCAGTAAGTTCTGCTGAAACTAAAATGGATAGCCATGAAGTTCCCAATTCATCTGATTCAACTCTAGACCTAAGTCAGTTAGATTTGGCAAATATGAGTTTTGCTGACTTAGAGGCTTTAGGACTTTCCGAAGAAGAGAAGCTGACTCTGTTTAACCAAATTGTAGCTCAACAAACTGGAACCAATTCAGTTCAATTGACAGCAGAAGAGATAAAAAGTTTGGCTGGTTTCAGTGAGGCTGAGAAGAAATTTTATATCCAAAATAAATTAGGAAATACAAGCCTTCCAAAACCTCTCAATCTGGTAGTTATGTCAGAAACACTGATTAATCCCAATAATCAGAATAAGTATGTGGTCAATGGGAAAGGACAGACCTTCTCATATGGACCTGCTAATTATACCCTGACGGTGACACCGAACAGATCCAGAAATACCATGGATTTCGAATTGAACTATAAATTAGATGGTATCAATAGTCGTTCTGGTACACATGTGGGAGATTTCGTTGTCAATTTAGGAGCTGCATACGGAACTCCGACAAATGCTTCAGTGCGTGCTGGATCTAATATTTCAAGTATTGCTCTTGTTAATGGAGGTAGAAGAAATACCATTGCAGGTTATAGCCCATCGGCACCGATCCAGTACACGAATGCCCAGGTGATGTCTGGTCCGCTTAATATAAAATTTTCAGTTCCTGTTCGTAATTGGAATGGAGATTTGAGTATTGATAGCCATATCGGAATGTTCTCATTAGATAATGGTGCTAATAATACCAAGGATTTCTTCTCTTCTGATAACTACTTTTGGAATAAGAGTGTTGTAACAATTGATCCAAATCCAAGTCGAAATGAAGTGACGACGGAGTTGCCTCCTATTGCCATGCCTATTCCGTTTCAAACCGAATATCGCTTTGTAGTGATGCCTGACCAAGCACCTGGTTTCACTAGACAAATTGAGTCTGGTGTAAATGGAATTATGCAAATTCCTGTTAAGCGAATTGCTTATATTGGTGCAAATGGGACGGAAGAATCCTCCCGCTATGAATATGGTCAAGCAACTATTCACACACAGCCTCGAAATCAAATTATTGAGGTTAATATTAAAGATGGTGAACAACCTCAAGTTGTTGATTCGAATATCGATGTTACAACAGTTAGGAAGCAGGGATCTGTAGATGGCGGGCCATTGGTAAACGGTACTGAAATAACCTTTAGAGATGGTCCAAATGGTAGAATTATACGACAAGTCTTTATTCCGGACGGGTTACAAGGTGAAAGAGGTCTTGATGGACGTAATGCAGATGTTAGTATTGAACCTGCACAAGATATAGATGGAGCATCTGGTTATAATATCACTATTTCTAAGGCTGATGGTAGTAGATATACACGCTTTGTCCGTAATGGGCGCGATGGGAGGAATGCTGATATCAATGTGACACCAGGCGTTTCATCTGATGGAACATCAGGCTATAATATTACCATTACTAGACCAGACGGAAGCGAATATACTCGTTTTGTTCGAGACGGTAGAAATGGTATTGATGGAAAAACACCTAGTGTAGAGCTAGAGCCGTACACTGGTCAAGATGGACATGTGCTTGGAACAACAGTCATTGTTAAAGATGGTGATGGACGCATTATTTCTCGTAGAAATATCTTAAATGGTAATGATGGTAGGGATGGAAAAACACCGACCATTGAACAATTACCTGTGATGGATGGTAATAGGGAGATTGGAACTTTAATCATTGTTCGTGATGGTGATGGGAGAGAAATAAATCGTCAGACCATCTATAATGGCCGACATGGTACCAACGGAAGCTCAGTTATTTCAGAACGTCAACCAGATGGAAGTGTCAAAGTCTATAACGTTTCCTCAACAGGTGAGCGTACTGAAATCACTACCATCCGTAATGGAGTAGATGGCACAAACGGTACCAACGGTCGTGATGGCACCAACGGAAGCTCGGTTATTTCAGAACGCCAACCAGATGGCAGTGTTAAAGTCTACAACGTTTCCTCAACAGGTGAGCGCACCGAGATTACTACCATCCGAAATGGAGTAGATGGCACAAACGGTACCAACGGTCGTGATGGCGCAAACGGAAGTTCTGTTATTTCAGAACGTCAACCAGATGGCAGTGTCAAAGTATACAATGTCTCTGCAACAGGTGAACGCACTGAAATCACTACCATCCGTAATGGAGTAGATGGCACAAACGGTACCAACGGTCGTGATGGCGAAAACGGAAGCTCGGTTATTTCAGAACGCCAACCAGACGGCAGTGTTAAAGTCTACAACGTTTCCTCAACAGGTGAGCGCACCGAGATTACTACCATCCGAAATGGAGTAGATGGCACAAACGGTACCAACGGTCGTGATGGCGCAAACGGAAGTTCTGTTATTTCAGAACGTCAACCAGATGGCAGTGTCAAAGTATACAATGTCTCTGCAACAGGTGAACGCACTGAAATCACTACCATCCGTAATGGAGTAGATGGCACAAACGGTACCAACGGTCGTGATGGCGAAAACGGAAGCTCAGTTATTTCAGAACGTCAACCAGATGGCAGTGTCAAAGTCTACAACGTTTCCTCAACAGGTGAGCGTACTGAAATCACAACTATTCGCAACGGCGTAGATGGCACCAATGGTCGCGACGGAGCAAACGGAAGCTCAGTTATTTCAGAACGTCAACCAGATGGCAGTGTCAAAGTCTACAACGTTTCCTCAACAGGCGAGCGCACCGAAATCACAACTATTCGCAACGGCGTAGATGGCACCAATGGAACCAACGGCCGCGATGGCGAAAACGGAAGTTCTGTTATTTCAGAACGCCAACCAGATGGCAGCGTTAAAGTCTACAACGTTTCCTCAACAGGTGAACGCACCGAAATCACAACTATTCGCAACGGCGTAGATGGCACCAATGGTCGCGACGGAGCAAATGGAAGTTCTGTTATTTCAGAACGTCAACCAGATGGCAGTGTCAAAGTCTACAACGTTTCCTCAACAGGTGAACGCACCGAAATCACAACTATTCGCAACGGCGTAGATGGCACCAATGGTCGCGACGGAGCAAATGGAAGTTCTGTTATTTCAGAACGTCAACCAGATGGCAGTGTCAAAGTCTACAACGTTTCCTCAACAGGCGAGCGCACCGAAATCACAACTATTCGCAACGGCGTAGATGGCACCAATGGTCGCGACGGAGCAAACGGAAGCTCAGTTATTTCAGAACGCCAGCCAGACGGCAGTGTCAAAGTGTATAATGTTTCCTCAACAGGTGAACGCACTGAAATCACTACCATCCGTAATGGAGTAGATGGCACCAACGGAAGCTCTGTAACTTCAGAAGTTCAAGCAGATGGCAGTGTCAAAGTTTACAATATTTCTCCAAGCGGCGAGCGTACTGAAATTGCCACCATCCGCAACGGTGTAGATGGAATCAACGGAAGCTCGGTTATTTCAGAACGCCAGCCAGACGGCAGTGTTAAAGTCTACAACGTTTCCTCAACAGGTGAGCGTACTGAAATTGCCACCATCCGCAACGGTGCAGATGGAACCAATGGAACCAACGGCCGCGATGGCGAAAACGGAAGCTCAGTTATTTCAGAACGTCAACCAGATGGCAGTGTCAAAGTCTACAACGTTTCCTCAACAGGCGAGCGCACTGAAATCACAACTATTCGCAACGGCGTAGATGGCACCAATGGAACCAACGGAAGCTCGGTTATATCAGAACGCCAACCAGACGGCAGTGTCAAAGTATACAATGTCTCTGCAACAGGTGAACGCACTGAAATTGCCACCATCCGCAACGGTGCAGATGGCATCAATGGAACCAACGGTCGTGACGGAGCAAACGGAAGTTCTGTTATTTCAGAACGTCAACCAGATGGAAGTGTCAAAGTCTACAACGTTTCCTCAACAGGCGAGCGCACTGAAATCACAACTATTCGCAACGGCGTAGATGGCACCAACGGTACCAACGGTCGTGATGGCGCAAACGGAAGTTCTGTTATTTCAGAACGTCAACCAGATGGAAGTGTCAAAGTCTACAACGTTTCCTCAACAGGTGAGCGTACTGAAATTACTACCATCCGTAATGGAGTAGATGGCACCAACGGAAGCTCGGTTATTTCAGAACGCCAACCAGACGGCAGTGTTAAAGTCTACAACGTTTCCTCAACAGGTGAGCGCACCGAGATTACTACCATCCGAAATGGAGTAGATGGCACCAACGGTACCAACGGTCGTGACGGAGCAAACGGAAGCTCGGTTATTTCAGAACGCCAGCCAGACGGCAGTGTTAAAGT
>NZ_JAEUXI010000007.1 GCF_016775005.1 Streptococcus suis
TATTTCGTTTCTTCACTGTTAACTGATCGCTCGAGACAACTCCATTATTCTATCACCTTAACCTACCTTTGTCAATAGATTTTTGAAACTTTTTTCAAGAAAAATAATACAAAAAACAACTCCAAATGGAGTTGTTCTTATTTTATCCTAGACGTTGTTTTGCATCCGCAGCTCTTTGGAAAGCTTGACCAATGTAGTTAATACATAGCATCATGACAAGGATAAAAATTGCTGCTGGCAACCAAATCCATGTCTTGTTTTCCAAGACATCCGCATTTCTTGCATTTGAGATTAGTGTTCCCAAACTTGGAACAGTCGATGGAAGACCGAAACCAAGGTAGGTAAGTGATGTTTCAATACCAATGTTTCCTGCAAAGTTCAAGGTTAAGTTTACAATAATCAATGAACTGAGGTTTGGTAAAATCTCTCTGAACATAATCATGAAATCGCTCGTTCCAAGTGTTTTCGATGCGCTCACATAATCTAAACGTGATTCTGACAGGGTCCGTGTCCGGAACAAACGCGCTTTAAAGGTCCAGTAAAACACACTCATGATTGCCACAAAATGGAAAATTGTATAGTTTTTAATAACTGTTACAAAAACAATAATCATCATTAAGGTTGGCAAAATCATGATAAAGTCAACAACACGCATCAAGAAACCATCCAAGCGGCCTCCATAATAACCGGAAACAACCCCTAAGGATACACCAATAATACTTGTGATAATGGTTATAGAGAAGCCGATAATGATAGAGTTTCGAGCACCAATAATCAATTGACCAAAGATGTCTTTACCACCTTCATCTGTTCCTAGAATATGACCATCCACACCAGGTGGTAGGTAGCGTCCCATCAAGTTTACTTTCATCACTTCTTCTTGGTTCAAGAAAAGTGCTCCGATGAAAACCGTTAACAAGACAGTTACAAGGATAATCAATGACCCCAAGGCAACCTTATCTTTTAAGAATTCTCTTGAGATAACACGGAATCCTCCTGGAGGAGTTGAAGCCGTATTCGTTTGTTTTTTATTTTCTTTACTCACCTAACTCCTCCTTACTTCACACGAATCCGTGGGTCAACAATACTCATAATAATATCTGAGAGCAACGTACCCAAGAGTGTTGCAAAACCAAAAATCAAAATCAAGGCTAAGATAACACTATAATCACGACCAGAAAGTGAAGTGATAAAGAGTTGTCCCATTCCTGGATAGGTAAAGATTGATTCTACAAAGACAGCACCACTAATCAAACCTGTCAATTCATAACCCAAGAATGAGGCAATTGGCAAGATAGAGTTACGGAAGATGTGGCGGTTATAAACAACTTTTTCTGGAACACCTTTTGCACGAGCAGTACGTACATAGTCTTGCCCTTTGGCATCAATCACCCCAGTACGGAGGTACTGAATGGTACCCGTAGTTGACAAGATAGCCATCGTTAGGGCTGGCAGAATCATATGATGCAAGCGACTGAAAATTAGCGCAATTCCTTCAACACCAGAACCAACGGATCCACGAGTTGGGAACCACCCCAATCCAAAACCAAACATCCAGAGCAAAAGAATTGCAAAGATGAAGATTGGAGTTGAGAAGGTCAGGAAGTTATAAACAACAATGATACGATCAGCAAGAGAGTTTTGATAACGTCCCGCAATCATCCCCAAAGGTAGGGCAATGGCATAGGTCAAAACCATGGTCAAGAGTGACAACCAAATTGTGTTGTTCATCCGTTCCATGATAATGCTCAAGACAGGTTGTTTAAAGACAAAACTTTGACCGAAGTCCCCTTGCAAAAGATTTCCAATCCAACGGAAATATTGAATATGAATCGGATCATAGTAACCTGCTGCAATACGTTTTTGTTCGATAATAGCTGGGTCAATAGATGGGTCGATCATACCAGTGAATGGATCCCCAGGCATCAACTTAGCAAAAGCAAAGGCGATAATACTAAGAATGATAATTTGAGGAATCATCATCAGCAGACGACGTAAAATAGTTTTCCACATACTTAGTTACCTCCTTCCTTTGGCATTGCTACGCTATGTGATGGCGAAATTGCTTGCAAATCAAATACACGACCATTTTCGTCATAGTAGAACACCTGTTTATCCTGGTATTCTTTTTCTGCAGCCAATCGCTTCTCCTTATTCTTCACACGGTTAACAGGGTCAATAACAGGAATCGCAGATAGTAGACGCTTGGTATAGATGTGTTGCGGATTAGTATAGATATCTTTTTTATTACCACTTTCCACAAAACGACCACGATACATAATGAACAATTCATCACACATGTGTTGAACAACACCAAGGTCATGCGAAATAAAGAGATAACTCAATTTATATTCTTCTTGAATTCGTTTCATGTAGTTCAAAACTTGGGCCTGAACTGATAAGTCCAAAGCTGAAACTGGTTCGTCAGCAATAATCAAGCGTGGGTTACTTGCAAGCGCACGAGCAACTCCGATACGTTGACGTTGACCACCTGAGAATTCATGTGGATACTTAATCAAGGCTTCTTCGTTCAAGCCGATGATATCCAGCAATTCAAGCACACGCTTCTTCTCCTCATCTGGAGACATGCGGTCAAAGTTGCGGATTGGCTCAGCAATAATGTCCAAAATCCGCTTCTTAGGGTTAAAACTTGACAATGAATCCTGGAAGATCATTTGCACATCACGGTTAAAGTTTCCTTTTTTACTGCGTAATTTGTTGGTCACATTTTGCCCTTCGTAAAAGATCTGACCTGATGTAGCACGTTCCAAACCAATGATGGCTTTACCAATCGTTGATTTACCAGAACCTGATTCACCAACAAGTCCATAGGTCTTACCTTCTTCGAATTCAATATTGACACCATCCACAGCGTAAACATGATCTGTGACACGGTTAAAGAAGCCACTACGAATTGGGTAATGAACTTTTAAATCTTTGACTTCAATAAATCCCATTCTTAAGCCTCCTCTTCAAAGTAGAATGTTTCGTGACAGGTACAACGTACAAAATGGTTTGGTGCAATTTCGTGCATGGTTGGGTTGTCTTCATGGGCTGCTGCTTCAATCCAAGGAATACGTGGTGCAAAGCGACAACCATTACGAATCATCTTGGTAATTGGCGGAACGATCCCTTCGATAACATGAAGATCTCCACCTTCTCCTTCTGATTGTGGATTTGATTTCAATAGAGAACGAGTGTAAGGATGTTTTGGATTTGTAAAGAGCTCTTCAACAGGTGCTACCTCTACAAATTGTCCACCATACATAACAGCTACACGATCAGCAGTCTCAGCTACGACACCAAGGTCATGCGTAATGAGAATAATGCCAGAATTAGTTTCTGCTTGAATGTCGTTCAAAAGGTCCAAAATCTGCGCTTGAATGGTTACGTCCAAGGCTGTTGTTGGTTCATCAGCGATGATAATTGGTGGTTTACATGAAAGAGCAATCGCAATAATGATACGCTGACGCATACCACCTGACAATTCATGTGGATATTGTTTGAAGGTACGTTTTGGGTTTGGAATACCTACTTGTGCCAGCAATTCCAAGACACGTTCTGTTCGCTCGGAAGCTGTCAAGTTTGTATGATAAACCAAGGCTTCATCAATCTGTGCACCAATTGTCATCAATGGGTTGAGGGATGCCAATGGATCTTGGAAAATCATACCGATATCATTTCCACGAATAGTGTTGTATTTGTCTTCTGACAAACCAACCAATTCTTTGTTATCGTACTGAATACTGCCCTCAATTTTTGTATTCAAGGGATTGTGCAAACCCATGATGGTTGTTGCCAAGGTTGACTTACCACATCCAGATTCACCTACGATTGCCAAAATTTCATTTTTTTGCAATTCCATCGATACACCGTCAACGGCATCAAAAAACTCGTCGCCAATTCGGAATCCGACGTGCAAATCTTTAATTTCTAAAAGCGGTTTTTCCTTACTCACGCTTTTCCTCCTTTTATCGTCAGCTAGTACGTAAAACGCCCTGCTCAGGATTCAAATTTCCATTCTTATTAAAATAGAATATTGCTATTAGTCTATCACAATTCTGAGGTTTGCGCTAGCTATTTTAATAAAAACAAACAGTTTGAATGACAGTGTTTTTGACCAACTATTCATTCTTTGTCCGGTATTTCCCAATACCAACTCGAAAAAAGCCAACTCTCGTTGGCTTTTTCTCAGAGTTAGTAGCAAAATATTATTCTGCAACGACACCTTTATCAGCGATCAATTCAATGTTTTCCCATCCTGATTTTGAAGCTGATCCGTAGAGACGGTCGTAGTATTTCACACGTTTGTTAACCGCAGTCAATACTTCTGATTCAAATGTAGGGATGACGAATGCTTGTTCGAAAGCATATGTTTGCCATGCTTTATAGTTTTCAAGGTTAGTCGCTTCATCAAATGAATCTACTGAAGAAATTGCTTCCAATAATTTAGTGTTTTCATCTGATACAAAGTGGCTGAAGTTGAACTTTGCATCTGCACCATACAAGCCAGTTGGGTTTGGATCGTAACCAGTTGACCATCCACCTGCGTAAACATCAATGTTTTGGTCGCTTGCTTGAAGCATATCGTAGAATGAGTTCAACTCGATTGTACGACCTGTGTACAATTCAACATTCAAACCAACTTCTTTCCACCATGCGAGGTATTGTTGTACCAAAGTTTCGTTTGCTTCTGTACGTTGACGAGCTGCAAAGGTAATCTTGAATTCTTTACCATCTTTACCTTCACGGATACCATCACCATCTACGTCTTTATAGCCTGCCTCATCAAGCAATTTATTTGCTTTATCTGGGTCGTAAGTGTAGCCTGCCAATTCTGAATCGTGGATATCGCCGAAGAAGGAGATGATCAATGACTTCGCTGGCTTGTAGAGACCGTTGTAAAGGCTCTCACCTGCTGTCTTAGTATCCAATGCGTAACCCATAGCTTGACGAAGTTTCACATCGTTCATCTTCGCATTTTCGTTCATAACGTTTGTACCAGCTTCAGTATCGTATTTACCAAGGTTGAAACCGATGTACTCGTAGTTAGAACCGATTGCACCTGTCAAAGTGATGTTTGAGAAGTCTTTGTAAGAATCCAATTGATCACTTGGCATATCTGCGATATCGTAGTTACCAGCTTTCATTTCTGATACGATTGTATCTGGAGAAACGATATCCATCTTCACAGTATCAACTTTTGGCTGACCTTTGAAGTAGTTAGGGTTTGCTGCAAAGGTTACTGACTCACCACTTACCATTTCTTTAACAGTGAATGGACCCATACCTACGTGCTTAGCAGTACGAGAGTATTCGCTCTTTTCCCAATCCGCAACAGGAATATCTTTGTAGATGTGCTCCGGCAAGATGTGAGCTGGAACAGCGCCACCTGCGTACATCATAGAAGGTGTCATTTTCTTCATTGTCAAGACAACAGTGTAGTCATCGACTTTCTTGATACCTGAGATATCAGTAGCAGTTCCTGCTACAAACTCTTCCATACCTTCGATGTTTGTGTAAGTATCATCGAAACGAACGCCTGTGTAACCTTTGTCTGCCATCGCTTTGATAGTAAAGATATAGTCATCGATTGTGAAGGCTTCACCATCTGACCACTTGTAATCTTTACCTGTCAATGTTACAGTCACAGTTTTGTTTTCTGTATCGAATTCTGGTTTTGCAAGACCTGAATCATCCAATTTACGGTTTCCATCATAGCCAAAAATTGAAGAGTCAACCATGGCACCAAAAGTGCTATCAACTGTATTGTCAGTCAACTCATCAATCAACAAACCTGTTGATGGTGATGGTGAAACAATCGCATAGTTCAATTGTCCGCCTTTAATTGCAGTACCTTCGTTGGATACTTCAGTTGGGAAAGTTGTATTTTGTGTAGCTGTTTTTGAACTTGAGCTCGAACCACATGCTGCAAGGACAGAAGCTGACAAAATCGACACACCAGCTAAGGCAAGAAGTTTACTTGACTTTTTCATAAAACACCTCTGTTTTTCTTTTTCATTTATTAACAGTATACTAACTGTTTATAAAAAACATTCTACCATAAAGTTTTCTTAAAGAAAACCTTTTTGTCAGAAAATTTCGTAAAAATCTATACTTTCACAATTTTCTAATTATTTACACTAAATTTTCATTTTTTTGCAAAAGTTTCATTTTATTTTTCTTATTTATATTCTATTGTTTTTTTACAGCACGATTTATCTAGAATTATCCTCTCTTTCAGTTCATGCTTTACTGTCTTTTGTGTTATAATGTCGGTATGATTAAATTACTACGTTATATCATGTTCTTCAGTCTTTTCTTTGTTGCCGTGTTACCATCCACTGTTCATGCTGAAGAATACCAAGCTGCAGCAGATCACGCACTTGCTTTTGAGGTTTCAACAGGAAAGATCCTCTATTCAAAAGATCCTGATACAAAAACCAAGGTCGCTTCTGTTAGCAAATTGCTATCCATTTATTTGTTTTACCAAGCTATTGAAAACGGGACCTTGTCCATGGATACTCAAATAACCATCTCAGACTATCCTTACTCTCTAACAGTTGATAGCGCCGTTAGCAATGTTAATTTAGATGCTCGTCAATACAGTGTTCAGGACCTCTTACACGCTGTGATTATCTCCTCAGCCAATAGCGCTACTATTGCCCTTGCTGAAGCTGTTGCAGGTAGCGAGCCCGCCTTTGTCGACTTAATGAAGAAACAGCTTGAAGAGTGGGGATTTAGCGACTTTACCTTAGTTAACGCAACTGGGCTAAGCAACTCGTTTCTAGGTGACAACATTTATCCAGGTTCTAGCACAGATGATGAAAATATGTTATCTGCAACAACTGTAGCCTATATTGCTCGACGTTTACTCTTGGACTATCCACAAGTTTTAGATATTAGTTCACAAGCAACTTACCTCTTTGGTGGATATTACTATGCTTCGACCAATGCCATGCTTGAAGGAGGCACTTATGCTCGCACTGGCGTAGATGGACTAAAAACTGGCATGTCAGATACAGCTGGGGCAAGTTTCGTTGCCACTACTATGGAAAATGACATGCGTATTGTCACCGTGCTTCTAAACGCAACCGATGGTGTCGAGAATCCCGATAACCGATTTGTCGCCACCAACGACTTAATGAATTATGTATATCAGTACTTTACCTTAAAAACACTCGTTGCTCAAGGCCAGGCTTATCAGTCTAGTTCTGTTGCTATTTTTAACGGACAGAAAGATAGCATTGGAGCTGTCGCAGCTAGCGATTTACACTACGTCTTACGTCTCAAAAACACCGAGCCTGTGACTGCTTCTTTCATTCCTTCTGCTTCTGTCTTTGCTGCACCAATTGAAAAAGGCAGCACAGTAGGGCAACTACAACTGACAGATGCTGACTTCATCGGCAATGGCTATATAGGTGATCAACCTACCATCACAATGGTCGCAAAATCAACTGCTAAAGAAGCAAGCTGGCCCGTTTCCTGGTGGAACCATTTTGTCCGCTATGTGAATGAAAATTTATAAATTAGCTTTTAATTTAATATAGAAGAAAAAGAACACAGATTCCTTTCAGAGTCTGTGTTCTTTTATTTAGGATTCTTTGCAGTGGTTTGGGGAGAATCCCTTGCTACACATCGTTTTCTGACAGAAAACGACGAGCGTGGAAGGCACGGAATTGTGACAAGGTTATTAAGATTACAAAGAGGAGCGACTACCGTCGCTCCTTATTTCCCACCTCGGTTGGAGAGTAAGTTGGTGAGAGTTCCTGCGGAACTCCTTATTACATATCGTTTTCTTACAGAAAACGACGAGCGTGGAAGGCATGGAATTTTTATAAGATTACAAAGAAGAGCGACTGCCGTCGCTCCCTATCTCCCACCTCGGTTGGAGATTTTTTGGCCTTTAGCAAACTCATGTTTGCTAAATTGCCAAAAATCTAACCAACCGACCCCTCCATTTCATAGGCAATCAGTCTGTTGAGTTCGACTGCGTATTCCATTGGGAGTTCTTTGGTGAATGGTTCGACAAAGCCCATGACAATCATCTCTGTGGCTTCGGATTCGGATAGGCCTCGGCTCATGAGGTAGTAGAGCTGTTCTTCTGAGATTTTGGATACTTTGGCTTCGTGTTCGAGAGCCACTTGTGAGTTGTGAATTTCATTAAATGGAATGGTATCTGATTTGGAGATATCATCCATGATAATGGTGTCACACTCGATGTGGCTGATTGACTTGGCTGAGTTTTTAGCAAAAGTTACTTGACCGCGGTAGTTAACTTCTCCACCGCCACGGGCAATGGATTTGGATACGATAGAAGATGAGGTCCGTGGTGCATTGTGGATCATCTTGGCACCGGTATCTTGGACCTGACCCTTGTTGGCAAAGGCAATGGACAGCATAGTTCCACGAGCTCCTTCGCCTTCCAGATAAACCGCAGGGTATTTCATGGTCGTCTTAGCACCAAGGTTTCCGTCAATCCACTCAACTGTAGCATTTTTCTCAGCACGGGCACGCTTGGTTACTAGGTTATAAACATTATCTGACCAGTTTTGAATAGTCGTATAACGCATATAGGCACCTTCGTGGGCAATGATTTCCACAATAGCAGCGTGGAGGCTGGCAGTTGAGTAAGTCGGAGCGGTACAGCCTTCTACGTAGTGAACACTTGCTCCCTCATCCACGATAATGAGGGTGCGTTCAAACTGACCTGTTCCTTCATTGTTGATACGAAAATAGGTTTGGAGCGGAATATCCAATTTAACACCCTTTGGTACATAGATGAAGGTCCCACCTGACCAAACCGCTGAGTTGAGGGCAGCTAGTTTATTATCTGACGGCGGAACGAGTTTTCCAAAGTATTTTTTGAAGAGTTCTGGATGTTCCTTGAGAGCCGTGTCGGTATCTGTAAAGATAATACCGTGCTTGTCGTACTCTTCCTTCATGTTGTGGTAAACCACTTCTGATTCGTACTGGGCAGAAGCTCCTGCCAGATAAGCACGCTCAGCTTCTGGAATACCGATACGTTCAAAGGTTTCCTTGATTTTGTCTGGTACATCATCCCAGCTACGTGCTGGCTTATCCGATGGTTTTTGATAGTAAACAATATCATCAAAATCCAGTTCAGACAAGTCGGCTCCCCAGGTCTGCATAGGCATTTTCTTAAAGGTTTCGTAGGATTTCAAACGGAATTCCAGCATCCATTCAGGCTCGCCTTTGATACGGGACATTTCACGAATGACTTCTTCGTTCAAACCCTTACCAGTCGAAGCCACCAGTTCCACGTTCTCGTCATGGAAACCGAATTTGTATTCCCCAAGATCAATCGGGGTTGGTTCAATTCTTTCTTCTGACATAATATACGATACTAAGCCCAAAAAGTATGAAAATAACAGTTACGCTCTCTTAAATACTTGCTGGGCGAGTTCAATTTCATTTCCAATCAGAAACTGAACAATCCTTTCTGTATGATTTTCGTTTTTTGTTTATTTATAGTCTTTTAGTTTACTTTTAGTACTAGGCAACGAGCTGCAGACAGTACTGGAGTACGGCAAAGCGAGTTAACGAAGTAATAAAAGAAAAACTAAATGACTATATTGGTGCTCAGTCAGCACTTTCACTCCGTTCGATTGTCTTCTTTAGGGCATTCCATGGAAGTGTAGCACACTTGATGCGTTGGGGGAATTTGGCAACGCCTGCGAGAAGGGAGGCGTCTCCCAGTTCCTTCTGACGTGTGTCTTCTTGCCCTTGGACCATTTGTGAGAAGATTTCCGCCAGCTCTTGAATCTGACTGATTTCTTTTCCGAGCACTGCCTCGGTCATCATAGAAGCTGATGCGGTTGAAATGGTGCACCCAACTCCGTCAAAAGCAATATCGGTAATCACATCTTTTTCAATCTTAACTGATAGTTCAATCACATCGCCGCAGGTTGGGTTGTGGAGTTCTAACTTTTCCACTCCGTCCAAACTTCCGCGGTGACGAGGCGACTTGGAGTGTTCAGACACAACTGCCATATAAAGAGAATCTAATCTAGATAGGGCCATTGAAAAACTCCTTTGTCTTGATGATTGCTTCAACCAACTTATCACAGTCGGCCTTGGTATTGTAGATGTAAAAACTTGCTCGCACGGTGGCTGGCACCTGCAAGTACCTGAGAAGCGGTTGGGCACAATGGTGGCCAGCCCGCACAGCAACACCTTCATAGTCCAGAGCAGTTGCCACGTCGTGTGGATGCAAGTCGTCCAAGTTAAAGGCGATAACTCCCGTCCGCTTGGACAGGTCCTGACTGCCATAAATGGTCAAGCCTGGAATAGCCTGCAATTTTGGAAAGACATAGTCAACCAGTTCCGCCTCGTGGGCCTGGATAGCGTCCATGCCAATTTCCGTTAGGTAATCAATGGCTGCTCCCAGCCCAATCACACCTGCAATATTGGGCGTTCCTGCCTCAAACTTCCAAGGTAATTCCTTCCAAGTGGCTGACTGCTCATAGACAAAGTCAATCATCTCACCACCGAATTCAACAGGCGACATGAGATTGAGCAATTCTTCCTTGCCGTAGAGAACGCCGATTCCTGTTGGACCTAACATCTTATGACCTGAAAAGGCATAGAAGTCCACGTCTAATTCTTGCACCTTGACGGTCATGTGGGGAACTGACTGGGCTCCGTCCACCACCAAGTAGGCACCGACCTGATGCACCAGCTCTGCTATTTCTCCAATAGGAGCCACGCCACCTAGGACATTGGATACGTGGGCTAGGGAGACAAACTTGGTCTTAGAGGACAGTAGCGACCGTAGGTGGTCCATGTCCAGCTCGCCGTCTTTTAGGGTCACATAGCGGAGCTTAGCACCTGTTTGCTGACAGGCTTGCTGCCAAGGGATGATATTGGAGTGGTGCTCTTGAACTGAGATTATAACTTCCTGATCTGGCTGGAGAATTTCTCTGGCAAACTGAGCCACCCAGTTAAGACTGGTGGTCGTTCCTCTGGTGAAGAGGATTTCCTTGCTAGACTTGGCCTGGATAAAATCTGCCACCTTCTGCCGAGCCGCTTCATAGCGAGCCGTTGCCCGTTCCGACAGGGTGTGAACGCCACGATGAACATTGGCATTATCCTTCTGGTAATAATCCGCTAGCACATCTAGTACCTGCTGCGGTTTTTGAGTGGTCGCCGCATTGTCCAAATAGACCAGCGGCTCATCGTTAACAACTTGGTCTAGGATTGAAAAATCCTTGCGAATGCGCTCCAAATCCATATCTTATCTCTTTGTTAGTTTTTCTTCAATCACGGCAATCAGTTGGTCACGAACTTCCTTGACAGGAATTTCGGTAATGACTGCGCCAAGGAAACCGCGAACAACCAAGCGTTCAGCAGTTGCTCGGTCCAGACCACGACTCATGAGGTAGTACATGTCTTCTGGATCTACCTGACCGATTGAGGCTGCGTGTCCAGCTGTGACCTCATTCTCATCGATAAGGAGAATTGGGTTGGCATCGGAGCGAGCCTTGTCAGACAGCATGAGGACACGGCTTTCTTGCTGGGCATCTGCACCTTTAGCACCACGAACAATGTGTCCGATACCATTGAAGGTCAAGGTTCCGCTCTCTAAGATAACCCCATGTTGCAGGATGTGTCCAACCGAATTATGACCGTAGTTGGTCACGCGCGTATCCACACCTTGTACCTGACGACCAGATGAAAGGCCGACAACTTTGAGGTTGGCATGGCTGCCGTTTCCTTTTAATTCACTGTCCAAATCGGCAACCACATTTCCTTCGTTGAGCAGACCAATCGCCCAGTCAATCGTTGCATCGTTTCCGAGATAGCCACGACGATTGAGGTAGGTATCCAAATGCTTACCAAGGCGGTCAATGGCCGCAAACTTGATTTGGCTACCAGCAAGAGCAATTACTTCTACAACAATATTGGCTGAAGTTGCCACTGCTCCGTCACCCAGACTTTCAAAACGCTCCAGGTAATTAAGCTTGGCATTTTTTCCAGCGATGATGAGGACACGTTTGTTAAAGGCAACTGGACTAGTGCTGTCTTGGTAGAAAAGGGCCTCAACTGGCTGGTCGATTTCAACATTATCTGGTACGTAGAGGACAGCTGTTGCGTTAAAATAAGCTGTGTTGTAAGCCGCTAACTTGTGCTCATCGTAGGCTACGGCAGCGCCGATGTATTTTTCAAGTACATCTGGAATGATGTCCATAGCCGATGCGAAGTCTGTAAAGACTACACCCTTCTCTACAAGGTCAACCGGCAACTGCTCTAGAACAGTTTGGCTGCCAACCTGTACCAACATAGGATTGTCACCGATAGCTGTAAAATCAGGAACAGCACCGATTTCATCATTTGTGGCTAGGCTTCCGTCACCTAAATTCCAGCGGTGAAACTTGACTCGCTCAATAACCGGCAAGTCCAGCTCTGCTATTTTGTCAAAAGCCTTAAGACGCAGGTCTGTCAACCAAGTTGGTTCTGCCTGCAAGGCTGAAAATTCTTGAATTTTTTCTTTGGTCATAGCTTCCTCCAAAGACTTAAATGTCATCTTCTTTGTAGTCAATGCCGAGCTCAGCTGCAACTTGGACATAGCCTTCTTTTTCCAAGCGTCGTGCCAATTCTGGTCCGCCTGAAAGCACGACACGGCCTTCCATCATGACATGGACAACGTCAGGCGTGATGTAGTTGAGCAAGCGTTGGTAGTGAGTGATAATCATGGCACCGAAGCCTTCACCACGCATAGCATTGATTCCTTTTGACACGACTTTAAGCGCATCGATGTCCAAACCTGAGTCAATCTCATCAAGAAGGGCAAAGGTTGGCTCCAACATGAGCAGTTGCAAAATCTCATTGCGTTTTTTCTCACCACCTGAGAAACCTTCGTTGAGGTAACGTTCTGCCATTTCCTCTTTCATGTTGAGGAGTTCCATTTTTTCATCTAACTTGGTAATGAAATCACGCACAGAAATCTTGTCTTCATCTTCCTTACCAGCATTCATAGCAGCACGGAGGAATTCGGCGTTGGTGATCCCTGGAATTTCAGACGGGTATTGCATAGCCAAGAAAAGTCCCATGCGGGCACGTTCATCGACTTCTAATTCTAAAATATTGACACCATCAAAAAGAATCTCACCTTGGGTCACTTCATAACTTGGATTGCCCATGATAGCTGCTGAAAGGGTGGATTTCCCTGTTCCATTCGGTCCCATGATGGCTGCAATTTCACCTGTTTTAAGGGTCAAATTCACACCCTTCAAGATTTCTTTGCCTTCAATTTCCACATGAAGGTCTTTGATTTCTAATACTGACATGTCGGTCTCCTTTATTTATTATCTTTCTAATTATACCAAAAAAAGGAGAAAGCCTCTACAAAAGGGATTCTAACCCCTCTCCCCGACTATTCCCCGACCTCTGGACAAGGTCTTTTTTAATTCCCTCATCACATCCACCAACTTCTCCTCGCTTACCACTTCCCACGGTCTGACTTCTTCCCCTGGCAACACAAAATCGAATATTTCACCATCACGACGAACGATCGTTACTGTTTCGCTAAACCACCCGTTTTTAATTGCTTCTTCGAAAATTACTTGTACTTCTGTCATTTTTTGTCCTCCCATCTATTAATTCGCAAAAAGTTTGTTTTTTTGAATTAAAATCGAAAATAATATCTAAAAATCTGTATTTTTACTGTTTCCTACTGTTTTCTACTGTATCTTGAGCTAACTTGAGATTATCTTGAGCACGAAAAAAAGCCCCTAGGTTGTTACACCTAAGGGCTTTCTGTGTCTTATCTTAAACTGGTTTTTTTGAAAGTGTGTAGGTAACACCATTGATAGAAATTTCAATCCCCTCAATGTTGACCTCAATCTTGTCTGTGCTACCGACATCTGTGACGGTAGCAGTATCATACTTGGCCAATGAACCGTTCTCTTGCTCGATTGCTTTCAGACGGCTTGACGCCCCGACAATATAGCTGTCAAATCCGCTAGCAGCATAATCATAGACTGCACCACCAACTTTAAACATTCCTTTGACTGCTTCTGAGAAAGTCTTAGCTCCTGATACTTTGTAAGAGCCACCAGCTCTAAGCAAATAGAACCAGTCTGTAAGAAAGTCATCTACAGAGGCATAGTGCATATAGTGACCACCTTCATTTGATGGACGGGCAGAGCCTTGTGTGACCGTAACACCACTTGGACGGTTGCCTTGGCCTGTCCAGGTCATGCCACCCCAATTGTTGTCGGCTTTACCAACTGCAGATGTGCCCCATAGGCCCTCATAGTGCAAAATGGTCAGGGCATAACTTGGCAAGATATCATACTTTTTGCAGTTAGCCAGAATCTTATCTAGCACAGCTTTTTTCAAGATAGCACCATTGAAAGATAGGTCTCCTTCTTCTTTGCTTTCTGTGGTTTGTTTAGTTGGTTCAGATTGGCTTGTTTTGGATTCCGTGGCCTGTTTTACCTCTGGACTCTTTGACGGCTCTGAGGGCTGTTTTATGAGCAATTCAGACACACGTTTTTGGACTGCGTCATAGTCAGGGCCGAGGGATTTTTTACGGTCTTCACCGTTGCCATGTTTCCCCTGGATCACCTCTTGAGCCAGTTGGTCAATAGTCTTTTTAGGTACCGTAGCTTTGCCATTGATGACTGCCATGACAGCCTCATATTGATTACCAAGAGCTGCTTTCCGCTGATCTCCGTTTCCGTATTTTCCAGCAAGAGTCTCTTTGACCAATGTATCAAGAGTTTTTCCTGATGTTGAGGGTGTACTTTGGTTAGCCAAGCGGTAAACATAGCAATACATCCAGCCACTAGCTGCCGCTGTCTGATTGTAGTTGTTAATGGTGATGCTGTTGTTAGCGTAGTTACAATGAATGATATTGTCAGGGTCAATAAAAATACCAGTATGACCACCAGCACCAGCTGACTGTCCACGTTTGCCCCAAATAAAAATATCCCCACGCTTAGCGTCCCAGTCCTGATTTTCAGCAATCAACTTGTAGCCATTCTTGATGAGCCAATCATGCTCATATTCAGTATTGACCGTCCAACCTGCTGAGATAGCTCCAGCGGACATAAGCGCATAGTAAACCGAGCTAGAACAGTCAAAAGAGTTCGGACCGTTCCGATAATCCATTGAGTAGGTCACACGACCCTTGCGATCACTCATCCAACGTATAGCAGTTTCAATATTCACTCCCATAGTTACTCCTTCCATGCATCATTCATTTGCTTAACGGCCGCTTCAATAAATGTTTCCAACTGCGTGTCTGTCATATAGATGTTGTACTTTGCTAACTGACCTGTCACACGTCGCTTAGCCATATCTAGCTTATCAACATGGTTATCCTGGTCTAGTTTAGTAATTTGTTCAACCGCATTAACCGCATTACGTGCCAAAATCTCAGTGATTTCAATGGCTCGCTTACCTCCTTTGGTCAACAGATACTTCTTGATCTCATGGACAATCATTCCGGCTACAATAGCTAGGATTCCTGTTGCTGATCCAATCATAAGTTCAGTAAGTTGATTCATGGTCATTCTCCTTTTTCAATTTTTTCAATACGGTCACTCATCAGTGACACTTCACCCTTTAGCCCACCAATTTCACGGGCCATAGCTCCCATTTCTGCGGTAGTTTTTTCAAGATGGTTCATCAAGCGGTCTTCCCGCTTATTGCTTTCTTCCTTAGCCTGTTCATGAAAATCCATGAGCTTAGCTTCTCGCTTGTCTGATGTCTTAATCAGATAGCGGATAACGAAGCCGAATAATAAAATAAACAAAATAGCCCAAGCAACTTGGCTTTGAGCTATTCTTTCTGCGTGTTCGATTGGCAATGATTGATACCTCCTTAATCGTATTCCAATAGCGGACGCATTTTGTCCAAGATGATTGGATACATCTTTTTGTTCCCTTCTGCAGTTGGGTGTAAACCGTCACCGATGAATTTTGTTCGGACCGTTTCAATAACTGGGTTCAATCCAGAATCGTTGTGTAAATCAACGCACGGCACAGCATAAAGGTCAGAAACTTCTTTGACAGCTCGAACATAATCCTGCAAAAGATTTCCTTTATTGTTCGGTGTAGTCTGTGCATTAACCCAAACACTGCCACCGCCACGGTAATAGCGTTTCAATGGAGTCATGGTCATGACCTTAGCATTTGGACGATTGATGGCAAGCCACTCTAAAATGTGCTTGTATGCACCGTAGAATGTGCTTATTCCAGTGTCTGAAATAGTACCAAGCGTCGCATTATTTCCCCAGTCATTTGTACCACCAAAAATAACAACAACATCTGCATCTGACGGGATTGTGTCTAAACGATTGACAAAAGGCTGGAGCTGGTCAGTCACATAACTAGATGTACAAACTGACGTTCCCCCAATCCCAAGGTTGACTACAGTTGACTCAATGCCATTATTTTTGCACCATTGGTCAATGTAGCGGTGCCATTGCCATCCACCTGCATTGACCCCCTCAGTTATTGAATCACCTAGGCAAGCTATTTTTTTGATACGCATATTGAGTGTAGTAGTATTTAGATGCACATAACCTCTACCTAAATGATAATATCCAACAACATTTATCAAATCCTGGCGATTAGCAGCGCCTGTTTCAAACTTGTTATTAGCAGTATTGAATAGGATGTAGCCTGCTGATCCGCTTAATTGCAATTCTTGCGCTTGAACCCAATTCTCTTTGGAACCCATGATTACATTTGTCTGTGGGAATTTTAATACATTGCGCTTACTGTCGAATACAATATTGGCATTATTAGTAAATAGAGAATACTGACTGAAAGGAATCACTTCACGGTTTGTCAACGCTTGTAAGTTGTCAATGGAGTACATCCCATTAAAAGTAATTTTTGGGGATGTTGTATCTGGGTTAAAGATTGCACCTACAATAATATCGGTAGCTGTCGGATTTCCTGCTGATTTAATCCGTTTTGTTGTCGTATCAATGACAATCCAGGCTGATGACGTCGGATATGGCACTGATTCTTTCACTATTGCATATACTTGACCTTGAACAAGATAGGTATTATTCCCTGTAATCTCAATTATCTTGCTTGAATTGTTGAAATTGATAGGTTTATCCCCGGCAACAAAAGCAAAAGTGTCATAAGGACTCACTGCGCTAGACTGGTAGATACCGCCTGCAACCCAATCAGAACCGTTCCAGTAATTCCAATTTTTGTTGTCGGTTGTGATATATGTGCCTGTATCTCCATTTGGTTTGGCTTGACGTAATGCTGCAATATTAGCGAATGTTCCCTTTGGACTAGCCGATGCCATGTTTTGCAACATTTGCTTGATTTCACTTTCATCGGATTTTGAAGATAGTTTGGCATGAATGTTTTTCAAATGGTCTGCGAGTGTTCCAAACTCCCCCCTCGCTTTCGCCACTTCCATGTCCGTATTACCGTGTTCCACTGTTGCATCTTCGTAGACTTGTTGAATGCCGTCGTGGATAGCTTGTCGGACATCTCGGCCAAAGACGCCTTCCTTGATTACTTTTAAGTGGTTATCAATTCCCATTTATCATTTCCTTTCTAATGCTTCTACTCTGGTTATCAATTCGTCCAGATTGATTTCTTTGGTTACGAGCAAATAATCCAACTTCTGCTTGTCTTGTGCTGACAATAGCTGGCTTGATTGCTCCGAGACCGCTGTGTTGACAGTCTCAACAGCTTCTGCAGTCGAGCTGGCAATAATTCGGACTTCTTCAAGTTGGCTCTGTTGCTCTTTTAGCTGTCTGGTCGTGACCAGTTGCTTTGTCCTTCTTCGAACATTGTCCAGTTGCCACTCTTCAGCAGACTTAAACTTGTCACCAATCGTCAAATTAGACCGCTCAACACTTACTAGGTCAATCTGCCGTGCTACTACTCTCAATCGTTCGTCAATAAACATAACAGGATTGATGACCCTGTATGTGTTCCCTTCCTCAAACTCGTCAAAGTTTGGATTGATGTGTGACAAGTTGACTGCCGAGACAGAGTATTGATAGGCTACTGCCTTTTGAGTAGCTAGCTGGCTCTCTCCTGCTTGTTTTAAAGCAGCAGGGTCCTCTATGTCATCAAAGGTGGCAGTCTCCATCTTAATACCATACTCGGCAATCAAATCAGGTCTATCGATGTAGTCTTTCCCATTGTTGACGGATGCAATGCTGACACGCTGATTTGTCTCACTGTTCTGTTTGCCGTAGACTAGCAATCGTGACACGATACCCTCTGGGTTGATGTGTTGTTTTAATGACAATAAATTGACAGAGAGCTTGATTTCTGTGTCGCTGTCGACACCAATCTGTTTCTTTAAGTCAAGGTACCTCTTGCCGTTCTCTTTGCGAATCTGTACCTCTAGTCCATACTCGTTTAGGATAAGGTCTGTCAACGTGGCAAAAGTCGATTTTGCAGGGTCGACATCTGCTTCCATGTGGTCACCTGTCGCGATTAGGTCTGTCAAATCGCCCGGCAAAAATTCCTTATAAGATTCCAGGTTATCGTTGTGGAATTTTAATACCTGCTTTACAAATTCAGACTTCTTCCCGCGGTAGATTTGTTGCCGTTGCTTGCTGTCGTTCAGAAAGTCAAGCTCTGACTTGGCATTGTATGCGAATGTAAATACTCCACTCTCAGCCATGTCATTTGTGATTGGAGCGATACGGCCATAAAATACTTCTCTACCTGTCCGCATATTGACTACTTGGACCATGGTCTGCAAGGGCTTGATAAGAGCCTTGTAGCCAGCATTATTTGGTAAGAACTGGAAATCAAACTGGGCAATCTTATTGATTTCAAATTTAACAATGGCCGACAAGAGCTTGTTCCCGCCGGCCATTGAATCATGGATCGGTGTCACGTTGGCACCGTTTATCAAACTAACTGCATACATCAAATCAGCTCCTTAAACCATTTGAACGAAATTCTGCCGTTCCCTTCGATGCGAATTTCATTCTCTTTTTCGAGTGTGAAAAAGTCATAAACACGACTACCTGGAATGATGCTGAATTGTTGATTCCGCATAGTCAATGTCATGTTGCCAGTCGACGTAATCTCTGGTCGTGCCAAACTGATACCCGTGTTGACCAATAGAATGTCAAGCGAACCTTTAACATCGAAAGCAATATCTTGGAATGCGTCTAATTCAAAGTTAAATTCATCCCAGATATCGCTTCCTTCAGCTTTCTCGGAAATCATGAAGGGATAGGCTTTAAATGGAACTTCTAACGCACCATTTTTCCAGATTGTCTCAAACGAAGCATTTTGTTGTACTTCGGCTAGGAAGTAGTAACCTGGTAATCCCTCATATTCGAAACGAGTCAAACCGATAGTGCCAAACAGCCAATTAACAACCTGTGTCCGCAGAGTCATCAATGACAATCTGGGATTTATCGTTGCACTTTCTAGCTCGAATTTACATGTAATCGTTCTCTGCTCGTACAATTGCCCGCCATACACAGAAGAAAAGTCATAATTCTCGTTTGAAAAAGGAATGGAAACCATAACCTTTTTCTTGTCCGGAATACCGATATCAATAGATGTCAACTTCAATCCCATGTCGTCGAATGAGTTCCTGTTGTTAAAATTTACTGCATATCCTCTTACCAACCAACCGTACCTCCTTGATCAACAATTATCATTCTTTGAGCCTGTTCTTCGCTAATATACCCTATCAGCAACTTGGCAAAAGTTTTCCCGTCAACCTGCAAATATACCGGTTGCGGTTGAGTTTCCTGTTTAGGTACTTCAACAACGATTTTGTCCGACATTTGCTCCATTATGAGACCAGCCAACATGCTCATTGTCGGCTTATTCAATGGCAACACTGCTTCTGGACCAGCTTCTCCACCGACCATTAAGTTATTACCGTTCATACCGAAAATGGTCGGTCCATTCATGATACCGCCTTTGGCATACCATTCAACACCGATACTAGGTACGCCTTTCTCTGCCCATTCTAACGGGTTCATGGAGCCAGAAAAACTAAAATGAGGCATTTTAAGATGTGGCCATTTAAATTCAAAATTAAATAATCCCTTTATTGTCTCAATAGCGTTTGACACAATATCTTTTGCTCCATTGATAGCGTTTGAAATGGTATCTTTAATACCGTTCCATATGTTCGTGACCGTTGTCCACACATTTTGGAAAATCGAAGTTACTGTATTGTAAATACCGTTTACAGTATTACTGATAAACGATGTGATATTACTCCAAATCGATGAAGTAGTATCTTTAATACCGTTCCATATATTCGTGACAGTCGTCCATACGTTTTGAAAAATTGAAGTTACTGTATTGTAAATTCCGTTTACGATGTTGCTAATAAACGATGCGATATTACTCCAAATCGATGAAAAAGTATTAAAAATAGCATTGAGAATGAAAGTGAAGAACGTTGATAGTGCGGTCCAAATAGCCTGTCCATTTGAGACGACACTGTTCCAAATACCTGTCAGAAAGGACATAAAAGATGACCACATTTGTCTGCCTGTTTCGGTCTGCGTAAAGAACCATACCAATGCAGCAACAAGCGCAGCAATTGCCATAACGACAATCATTATCGGATTAGCAGACAGGACAGCGTTAAAAATTCCAAAGGCACCACTTGCTCCCATTGTGGCTGCCGCTTGGGTTGCTTCTGCTGCTGTTAAAGCACCGGATTGGACAAATCGGGCCAACATCAACCCGTTTCCAACAGCAAGTAAGGTATTACGAACCGTTTCTATTGCTTGAATAGTGCCTGTTACCAACTTATATCCTGCCCAGGCAGTTGTAATACCTACAATAGCAGCTTTAAAGGCATCAACTGTCGGTCCGCCTTTTTCGAACAATGAGATAAAATCAGAAACCTTGCCTGCACCTTCCGTAACGATATCGACAGCAGTTTCAAACGAAGATTTGATTGTATCGCCAATTTGAGTCGTTGTTGTTATGATGGTCTCAGCAGTGCCGGAATCCATCCCTAATTTGGTAAGTAAGTCGATATTGTCCTTCTCGCTCATAGAGCCAAAAAGAACATCGAATATCGAGCTGATGGTAGCGAAAGCTAAATTCAGTCCCTCGGTCAATCCTTGGAAACTTCCTTCAGGAACTGAGAAGACTTTTTCCAAAAACGTGACAAACGCCTGAGATACTTGAGGTAAGACTTGGTCGAACAAAATCATAAATAGACTTGGCAATGTTGAACCAAGTGCGCCTAGCAATTCTGTCGCACCTGTAATCAAACCAGGTAGCAGTGCTGATAAGATTTGTGGCAAGTATCCAGCTAAAATCTGAATCACTTGAGATAAACCTTGAATCAATCGTGGCAGTGCCTCAACAAGCCGTGGAACGATATTTTCGAGAGCGATACCGATAGCCTCGGTTAGCCCTCCAACCAATTCACCAAAATCTTGGTCTGGGTCTGCCATACCAGTTAGGAAGTTCTCCCAGGCAGCCTTTACCATGCCCACAGAGCCAGAAATGGTAGATGCTGCCTCTTTCGAAGTCGTACCAGCAATTCCCATTTGCTCCTGCATGATATGGATAGCTTCAGTCACATCAGCAAACGACGAAATATCATACTTGATTCCGCTGATTTTCTCGGCGTCATCAAGCAAGCGTTGCATTTCCTCTTTTGTTCCGCCATAACCAAGCTTAAGGTTATCCAACATCGTGTAGTTCTGCTTGGCAAATCCTTGGTATGCGTTTTGGATGGATTCCATCGAGGTACCCATCTTGTTCGCATTGTCAGACATGTCGATAATAGCCTGGTCAGCAAGTTTAGCGGCTTTCTCAGTATCTCCGCCAACCGATTGAATCAGCGAGGCAGAGAATGATGTTGCCGTTTCCATATACTGATTAGCAGACAGACCGGCGGTCCTGTATGCAATTTTGGATTTGCTTAACAAATCCTCTTGAGCGTTCATGAGCTTGTTATACTCACCAGATGCCTCATCTACACTCTTGCCAACAGATTGTGCATACTCTTCTAGTGACTTTCCACCTGCCCCAAAAAGAGTCTCGACACCACCAACCAATTGCTCGTACTCGGCGTAATGTTTGGTTGCTGCGCCTGTAAGCCCAGCTAATGCAGTAATACCAATGGCAAGACCAGTAGCCATGACCTTCCCTGCTTTGGTCGCAAGTTGCCCTATCTTACCAAATACCGCAGAGAGTTTCCCGTGCGCTCCTTCGGCTTTGCCTGTTGTTTCATCAATAGCCTTATTAGCAGACTTGTTATCAATTCCAATTTTGCCAAACAATTCAAAAATGTTCATGCTTTACTCTCCTTTCTTTGGTAATTTCAAGATAGATTCAGCCAAGGCAATGGCTTCTTGGTCTTTTTCTTTCGATTGTTGCTTCTTGTTTTGCTTTTCAAGATAACTTTTTTTCGAGTATCTCTTGATAAAGTCAGATAATGACATGTCTACATCTTTTGATTTCCAGATGTCAGTCAATTCCTCTTTATCTTGCTCATCTAACAGGTACATAAAAAAATCCAAAGCCTCACTGAGAGTTTGGGTCTCTAGCAAAGTCTTTGGATTTCCGTACCGCTTGAAAAGTATATCTCTTAATTTATGGATATCTAACCCAACAGCGAAGCAATAGATTGGAAAAAATCTTTGAGTTCCGCCTTTTTGCCGAAATCAATCAATAATTTTGAGTAATCAAGCATACTCAATGATTCAATTTCCTTCTGACTCGTACCAGTTAGGTCAGCCAAGAATTTGTTGACATCAGCCTTCGCATCGTTAACATGACGCAAGATAGCAAAGCCGATGTCAGTTACCAACACCATGCCACGTTTTTGATACTCGGTATTCGCAACTTCTTGTTCCTTCTTGGTCGGCTTTTTCTTTTTGTGATCAGCTAACGGAATGACATCTTTTCCAGCACCATATTGTCGTTCAATCAAAGAAACAACTTCTTCCTTGATGTCGAGCTTGCCAATGATGGACAACATCGTAAAGATGTCGCCACCATTGAGCTCACGCATTTCTAGTTTTTCAGACATGTAGACCTCCTATTAAGCAATTTCTGGGAAATAGATACGACACGGCAGGCTCAAATCATCAACCTGTCCCTCGTCAGCATGAGCTTCAAAAGTCATAGTGATGACCGCCTCTTCATTATCTTTGGTCTCAAAGTCAAGACCAGAAGTACATAAAGCATTATCGATGATAACGATAATTGGGTCGTTTGTCCCGGACATCGTTCCCACGATACCGAGGTTTTCGATATAATCTGTGTTTTCGAGTTTTGATTTGCCGGAAATCACTTTGTAACCTGTCGGCGCATCCGTTCCATCAGCTTCTTTGATTTCCCCATTAATTGATAGTCGGATATTCTCGGCAGTCAGTTCTTTGACATTCGTCTCAATCTTAGCCGTCTGGCTCTCGAGAATTTTTTGGCCAACAGCGGGCGTAAACACACCGTCAATCTCAACTACACGATAATTGACTTCAACTGTTACCTTGTTCCCTCCGGCAGTTGCACCTAACAAATCACCTTCCCATTGTCCAGTGCCTTCTTTACCGCCTGTTGGATTCCAGGTTAGATTTTTATAAATCGCGCCCGCATTAATCAAGTAATGCTTTGGCGTGCTGGTGGTGTAGCCAGTTCGCTTCACAGCTGCTTTATTCATTTATTTTCTCCAATCTAATTTAATAAAAAAACGCAAATTCCGTCGTTGCAGGTCGTCCAAGTTAGTTGGCACTATCTGCATCGCTTGGAATTGCGTTCGCATGTAGCAATCTTCGAGCATTTTGTCAAAATGTCTAAAGTGCATCTTGATGCTTTCGGATAATGTTTCGATTTCGACCTGATCCAGTCCTTTGTTACAAAAAACATCCACATCTAAGTAACAACCGTCTGCGTGACGATCAATATTGGTCAAGCTGGTTGCAAAGACCACATAGGGATACTTAACAGTCTTAGCAGAGTTCTTGATGTAGTAGCTTTCGTTGTGGATGCTTTTCAGCTCTTTTAAGATTGTTTTGATTACTTCTTTCATCTACCCTCCTAAATCTCTCAAGCAGTCTGCTAGAATGTCCTTTATGGCTTTCTGATTTTGCCTAAAAGCTGGTCTGAGGTACGGTTGCGGCGGCATTCCGTAAGTAAAATGCACCTCACCGTCAGGCGTTTTATACAACCAGCCGCCCTTGCGACCATTTCCGTTTTCGGCAAATTCACCAGTACCAAATTCAACATAGATAGCATACTCGCAGTTGGTGCCGACATAGGCTACCAATTCGCTCTCATTGACCTTGTAGCCAATACTGTCTCGTAAGCCTCCGGTTTCTCCGACAGGTGCCAAAAGCACAGCCTGACCTTCAACCAATAACGCAGCCTTTATGAGTCCTCTAATCATCGCTCGCTCAAGTTCTCTCTTGACGGCTGCTGAATTATCTACAAATTTCATCAGTGGACACCTTTGACATAGATTTCCAGATGATGTCCAATATTCACTGGATCATCAACATAGGTCACCTCATAGGTTTTTCCGTTTACTTCGATTTTGTCGTCAATTTCAGCATTGACTGTCATGTCCTTAGTCAAGATGACATGGGTACTATCTTCAAGGTAGGCTAGTTTGTCTGTTGATTCACTGCCATCCAGCATATCCATATATCCTGCAAATACAGCTACGCGTTTATGCTCAAAGATTTCTTGGCCCAATTCATTTTCGCCAACCAAATTACGCTTAAATAGATAAAATGCTAGCATCATGACCACCTCAGCTTTCGGTACTTGTCCAAAAAACCAAGTAGGCTGACTGGGTAGCCCTCTGAACTTTCGGCAGCCGTCACATCGTAATAGGTCACGGACCAGCGGGCCACTGTTTCGGACTTAATCCCGGCTTTGTCTCGCATCTTGGCATCGTAAGCAATCAACTTCTTGACACCTGTCAGCACGTCCGCAGGATAGCTTATTTTCGTCGCTATGGCACCCGAATTGGTTTCTGTGATAAAATCCCCACGGACAGTAATTACACTGTCAGAGACACTCTCAACGATGTATAGACCATCGTTGTAGTCCGTGCCGTTGATTTCAATTGTGTCACCAGATTGGAAGATATCCACACGACCACTACTGGCCTTGATTGTGCTTCCAGACAATCGCAAACCACGGATGCGGAATTTAATCAACTGAAAATTGTTATTAGTCAGGTTTCGGACCATGGTTTCCAAACCGTCACAGGTTTCTTGTGTAATGCTAGAATCTAATTCTTGCGCATCATCTAGATCAATAATCATACATACCTCCAATTAAAAAGGAGAGTAGCTGACTACTCCCCTAGTTTTGATGCTTCTAAAATCTCAATTAAAGTTTCGGTTTTTGCATTCTTGGCATACTCGATGCCAGCTGCATCCAATTGGGCTTTGATATCGTCACGGGACAAACCTTCCTGTTCTTTGTCCTCAACGATTTCTTCAAAACCTGCTTCGATGAGCCGGTCAGCTACCAAGTCGTTATCTGTTACTTTTATAACATTCAATCTCTTAAATTTACGCATAGCCTACCTCCTAGGCTACTGTGTTGGCAAAGATTGACTTCTCTTTGGATTTTGGAATCCAGATGTCGTGATACTTACGGTAGTCCATATCCCAAGCATTCGCACGTTGGTTGGTCATTGGATCAAATACACGCACCACATCAGTTTTAGACACTGCGATAGGGGCATTCTCAGCAATGATGAGCCAGTTGATTGCTTTTGCAGATGAATCTGCGACAAAACCACCTTTTTCTTGCCCGCCGGTCTTACCATCATTAAATTGGAATGCCGTTTGAAGCAAAGCTTGCTGGGTTGGCACGATTTCGTGACCATCAAGCTTAGTCACAACTGTTGCCACTTCGCCAGCTGGTGCAGTGTTGACTGTTGACATACGTTTTGCAGCTTTGTCATCAAGCCCAAGGTTAGTCAACATAGTTTCAGACATGGTAATTTTAAGCTTAGAGGTATTTCCAACAACCTCTTTTACCTTTGCAATGTCTTTCAAGAGCTCAGTCAAGATGTTTGAGTCTGTGATTGTAGCTGTACGAGTTTGACCGACTTCAATAGCTTTAGCAGCGATTGCAGAGTAACGGTAAGCATCGATTTCAGGTACAACCAAAGTGCGCTGGAACTCGCCCATGACAGTTCCTGCAGTTGCTACAAAGTTGGTTTCATCCACATCCATAGCATCCAGCTGGAATTTACGACCACGGTCTTGGGTAAGTTTGTAGGTGTCCCACGTAAGCGTCACAGCACCATCAACGTAACCAGAAGAACGATCATAATCTGCAAGACCATCCATGACGATAGACGGTAATTTGACTTCGTTACCGCCGTTGTATTGAACCAATTTGCTATTGACTTCCATCCAGCCGGTTGTTGACTCTTGCACAATTTGCTTATCGAGAGCTGGTTGGAAAATTTTTGAATATTCGAGTGTGTTTGGCATAGTTTACTTCTCCTTTTTGCGTATTATTTTAGTCCTAATGCCTGGCTAAATTCATTAGCCATAGATTGAGCTGGGTCGATTTTTCCGCCTGGTGGGATATCGGCCCCACCCAAATGTTTAAAACCGTTACCAGGCTGTTCTGGCTCTGTGGCTTGGAAGAATGTCGGATGGTTGGTCTGCAAATCCTTGATTTTACTATCAAGGTCCTTGATGCTACCATCTTCTGCAAATTCCACGTCACCAAGCTTGTACATGAGATAGTCCACATCAGTCGCTTTAGCATTGGTTAGAGCATCCTTGATGGTTTGCTTCTTGACTGTTTCCTTTGCGTCGGCTTCCAGTTGTGATACCTTCTCTTTGTAGGTTTTGAGTTCATTCTGCAGTTCTTCATTGTCCTTGTTAGATTTTTTCAATGTGTCGAGCGTATTGTTTGCTTCTTTGAGCTTAGCAGCCTGCTCGTTGTAGACATCTTTCGGGACAGCGTGCTTAGGAAACTCTTCTTTGACTGCGTTCATGACCGCATCAATGTCTGTTTTTCCATCTGCAGTGTGTTTCTCAATAAGTTCTTTCAACCAATCCATTATTGGTTACCTCCATAGATTTTTTATGCTGGCTCTCCCAGCAGGGAGCGTCTGCAATATGCCACGCAGACCTGGCCTGCCTAGTTTTCCGTCATGCGACAGGACATAAAGAAAACCACATGGTATTCCATACGGTTTCGAGTATTTTAGAGTAATTTCAAGCAGTCTTTCCTGCTGTCAAGATGAGCGACCACCTCCTAGCGTTTCCAAAATGGTTTCTTGGCATTGCTTTTGACTACTTGCTTTTCAAGTTTGTCAAATCTCGAATTTGTAGCCTGAGCATTGCGTTCGACAATATTCCATAGCTGATTGTTTTGGTCAATCAAAAAATCAATATGAGTTTCCAAAGTACGAACGCGATTTTTAAGCTCATATTTCTTCTTCATTCGCTTATTCATAATCTTCTCCTTTCTATTTTTGCAACAAAAAAGCACTTAGATTTCTCTAGGTGCTTAATAATCTCCAAATGTTGAGCGGGTGCGTTGGTATTCTTCACGCCACTTCAAATATTCATCCCTTGCCTCAATAGCTTCCTGAGGAGCATCTGGTACCAATTCCATGGTACCGTACTGATAGGGTACCAAAAAATCGCGGAACTTTTGCATCAGTCTATCCCCTTTGTCAATAACCATTTCCATGTTACCACACCTCCTTTTCTAAGAATTTTATAATTAATTTTGCACGTTTATCCGATTTTAAGACATTAAGTGAGTTTGATTCCGAAATTATCTCATTAGTTGAATTTAGATTTCCTATATTTTGGTTTAGATGCTTATTTGCATATCCACTCACATCTTCACCGATATTATACCTCTTTGACCTCAAAAACTCAAGTAATTTCTCGTTAAATCTTTGCTTCGATTCTGCGTAGGTAATATCGTTCGCTTTTGCGTGATGTTCAATGTGCATATAGTGTTTATAATGCCCTAATTCATGAACCAGAGGTCCTCTAGGATCATTATCAACTGCAAAGAATTTTCCAATATTCCCATCATTGAGCCATTTCTGATTAGCAGCCTGTAACTTCTTCACGATAGCTTTTTCATTGAATTTTGTCGCATTCAGAAAAACTGTGTTGGTCTCTGGATCATACGCTCCAAAATTATTCTTCTTACCGATATCTTTGGCGCTGTCATAAAGTACGAATCTGGGAAATGGACTGCCTTCTGGGACTGTTAATCGACTCATGACATCGTCAATTTGACGTTCATAGTACGAGAAAGACTTGCGTGCAGATCCCAAACTGTCAGATACATAGAGGTCATGTTTCGAATTAAGCACTCTTCGCCCTCGGAATGCTACCTCATCGCCGTGGATAAGTTCTGAGTTCCCTTTCTGAGGACTAACTAACTTATCTGATTTTAAATAATCCGTGTCAGAACCAACTGTAAATTGGCGTCGATCAATAGCTTTCTCCCACTCCCGATAATTCCGATACTCGGCAACCTCTCCGGTCTCATTATCTCGCCTCAAAAGTGTAGTATCATCATCTTTTAACCGTGATATAGTCCGACATCGGCAGTTGACATCCTCGCTGGCAAAACCAAACATATGCGGTTGTTTGGTCCGAAGACCGTTAAGCTCAAAATAGCCGTCCTTGTCAGCCTTGGCACCGTCCAGCTCTGCATGATTATGCCTTGTGCGACCGTCCAGAGTTGCTACCCAGACCTTATCGAACTCGATGCCGAGCCCTTTGGCTTCTGCCTGAGCTTTTTCCCTAGCCACAGCCTGCACCCGTCCAGCTTCTGTCCGAGTAATCATCATAGCACGACGATATGAGCTATACCCTTGTTCTGCCAATCTAGCAGATGCCTGGGCGTAGCTTGCACCGTGTAGAAAGATGCGGTTTAGGTCATCTTTGATGTTGTTTTTCAGCCGTTCGACAACCCCGTCATTCAATCGTTCAGATAGCTTATAGTTTGCCACAGGCGTTTCAATGATGGTCCTTAACTCTTCTTCTTTGAGCATGGCAAAGCTAATCCCACCATATCCACTCTCAACATCGTAGAATAGTTCGTTATAGGCAACTTTCCCAGTATCAATTAGATGACCCGTAATTTCGCTTCTAAGCCCTTTCTTCAACTTATCGGCTGATTGGTCTAACTGCTCCAAAAGTGTACTCATTTGACTCAATTTGAGTCTCTGGGAAGACGTTAGACTGTCCAATCGCTGATAATCAACTAACAAGGATTTTTTTAAGTCCTTAATCGTGTCAATATAGAGGTTATAGAGCCGTTTGTCCGTCGCTTTGTCCGCCTTCTTCAATAGGTTCTCTATTTCCTGCTGGAACTTGTTCAGCTCCGTCATTTGTCACCTCCGTCGCTTGATTAAAATCAGCTTGATACCCTTGTTCTTCGAGGGCTTTCTCGACTTCGTCTGGGTCAACTTCCAAGATACCTGCCAGCAATTCCAAAACAGTACGGTCGTCAAGCCGAGGTGCTGCAGTCATGACATTGTTAATCAGGACTTGATTGGTTTCAGCTTCCGTCTTAGCAATTGCAGCATTATCTGTCTCGTTGGCCATGACATCTCGAGTTATAGTTATCTCAATATCGTTTGTATTGTAAGCTTTGCCATGCAGTTCGTTGATGTTCTCAATAATCAGCTGCAACATCTCTTTGATGACTGCACGCAAACGGACCTCAATCTTGTTGCATTTTAGGTCGAGTAGGCTGTACCGTGATTTGATAACCACATTTGTGATGTTTCCGTCGCCTGTCTGCGAGCTGTCAAAGCCCATGCCAAACTTGTAGATAGCTTCCTTGTCAATCTCAAGCTTAGCCTTACGAGCCTCAACAGGGATATTGGTTGTGATGACATCGATACCGCCATTTTCACCAACTCCCACGGTCTTCTTAGTCTTGAGGTTTGTGACTAAGGTAGACAGGTTGTCGCCCTCATAACCTCGAACAGCATAAATTGGATGATCAAAATCAATCAGGTTATTCGACAAGGCACAGGCCATCATGTCGTAATCGTCAATAATGTCCTTGATAGGTTGCAGGTCATTGGTCTTGCTACGATTATTGTACAAGCAAATATACGGCACCTGACCGTAGCCTTTACCGAACTTGTCCTCTCCCTTTTGAGCTAGCATGTGAGGCTTAGGATTGAATTCGGTTGAAGTGTCCAATTTGACTGCTTGACCATCCTCCTGAACAAAGTAAAAGACCTCTTCCTTGGTCCATAACTGGATTTTGGTCACGGTCTTCTGCTTATTATCCTTGACAATCTGGTCGTCATAGTAATAAATAATCTGGTCGGTGTCGTAAAACTCGTCATAGATTGGGATGATTTTGAGAGCATCAGCAGTCTTAAATCGCAAACGACCGTATGCATCCTTTCTCCAAAAGACATACTCGTAGGATTTCTGGCTCGCTCCCTCGACCAATTCCTGTAACATCAACTGGAAGTCTTCGTCGATGTATTCATCCAGATATTCCTGTAGACCTGCCTGCTCTGTCGCAATTTCAATCGGATTAGACAACAAATACTGCACTTTCTGGTCTACCAGCTCTGTAAAATACTGATGGGCAATCCGTGTGTTGCTTCGGTTCTTCTCTTCGACGAGCTCGCCCTCATTGTTAAAATAAAAAAGCCGATAATTCGCAATATCGTGCTTGCCCTCATAGTAGTCAATGCCCGTCTGCATCTCTTGCTTGAGCTTGCTTCCGCGGTCATCTGTAACTAGTCTTTTGATTTCGGCAGTCAGTGCCGAAATATTGTCTGTTTGTAACATTGTTCCTCCTAAACAAGCCAGCCTGTGCTCTCTGCACACTGCAGACCATATCTTAGTGCATCCATAAGGTGATTGTTCTTATCCTCTGGCTTATTCAACCACTTACCTTCTTTGTCCTGCTGGTAGCAGTACGAGTAAAATTCGTCCATGATATGCGTGCAACTAGGATGCACTACAATCTTGTACCCCTGCAACTTAGATACGCCTGCCATGATACTGTCTTTGCCTTTACGGCTTGCTTTAATCCTGCGGATTCCGTACTCTGATTTTAACTCTTCAATCAGCCGAGCCTCAGCACAGTCCGCAATGATTTGATTACTGGCATATCCTTTGTCAGATATCATCTTTGCGATATCCTTGGTAAATAGACCTACTTGATAATGCTCATCAAAGACATAGATGTTCTTACTTTGGTCATCTATGAGATAAGCTACCAGAGCAGTCGGATCATGAGTGAAACCAAAGTCAAGACCAACGCATAGCTTGTAATTCCCAGATTGTAGCAGTACCTCTTTGTCAAAATCGGCAACCTGGACATTTTCGTAGACTAGCCCCTCAGCCACTCCCCATTCGCCATCGCAAACAATACGAGCCCGCCGTGGATTAGTGACATAGAGGTCCTCGTATCGCTTGATATCGACCTCATCCAACCATTCGTTGCATCTAAAAGTAGTCGTCAAAGCCAAGGTATCCGCTCGCTTAGTATCCTCGTCAAAAAATACCTTTTTGAGCCAGTGACGTTCGTTCCACGGGTTAAACGTGACCGTGATTTGTTTGTAAAACGGAACGTTTCCATATGTACCGTCTAGTCGATTGAAAGCAAACGCCGATGTATCTTGTAAGCTACCACGGATTGATTCAACGACCGTCGAGAATTTATCTTCAGTCTCAATCTGGTAGGCTTCTTCAAACCAAGCCCAGCAAAGAGAGCCTACATCAACCGTGATAGATGTAATCTTCAACTCATCGTCTAAACCTCGAAAGAGGATTTTCTGGCCTGTAGCCTTAACTGTTATCTCTGGCAGACTCTCGTTAAACTTAAACTTATGACTAACTTTAAGCTGGTTACAGGCCCATTTAAAATCCGTATAAGTTGATTGCTTATTGGTATTCGAGTAGCGACGCACGACAAGCAGATTAGCCCATGGGCACTTCAGTAGATTGACTACGAAGTTCAAAGCGGTTGTTTTCGACTTTTTACTCCCGCGGCTGCCTTTTACGACTCTGTAAAAATTCCTAGACCGCCAGAATTGACCATAGCCCTTACCGACAATCTTTGGCAAATCAACGTTAATCTGGAATGTCTGCTTCATTCGCAAACACCACCGTTCCATTTACCTCGGCTTCGACTTTATCGGTCCACAACCTATGTCGTTTACCCAAAAGCTCGGCAGCCTTGATTCTGTCCTTGGCTCCAACGTCGATATCAATAACCTGCTGGCCAAGCTCGCCGATGCTACAAAGGGTCTGTTCCTGGGTCTGGCCTCTCATGACTGATGTAAGGTATTCAAGCACTTCCTGCTGATCAGCAACCTTTTCTGATTTCAACTCTTCAAGCCGTTCGTCGATATAGGATTTTATAACAGGTTTTAACAAGTTTTCACTTCCGACTTGCTGGGCTGAACGCTTGGCATACCCAGCCTTTATCGCTGCCTCAGTCGCATTTCCACAAATGATATACTCATCTGCAAAACGTTGTTGTTTTAGCGTTAATTTGCTCAATTTTCTACCACCTTCCTAGCAAAATACAAAAAGACCACATCTCTGCGGTCTCTCTGAGTGAAAAAATGGTCCCTCGCATGATACTAGCAAACATGGTCACTGGGTCCTTTATTTTTATTTTTTTTGTGCTAGTTTTTAAAAATCCGATGATACAACTTTAACATTAAAATCGTGACACTTAAAGCGTTTTTTGTGTCAGTTTTACAAATCTCCTCTAAAATCTGCAAAAATTGTCAATATCCGCTCTCTTTTGCGATAAATACTCTTGCGAGATACATTAAGCATAACAGCTATCTCTTCCCAAGTATTTACCGACCGAATTGACCAACGAAGGTAGAAAATCCTTTTCAGCTCGTCATCCAAAGACTCAATCGTTGCTTCCACAGCTTTTCGGAATTGCTCCAGGCCGTTTATCCTCACATCACTCGACCAACGTGCCACAAGTGACTCTGTTGGTTTAGAAACGATATTTGGTTTGCCTCCGCCGATATTATAATCGTTCGACACCTCCGTCTGTATTTCCAGCTTGCGGATAGCAATTTTTTTATCAATCTGTTGGTAGTCGAATAATTTCGAATCTAATGCTCTCAATTCTACATCTGATAACTTGTTCACGCTCGCACTCCTTTGTGATATAATAGTTTTAGATTTTACTCACAAAGGTCAGTACTAACGTGCTGGCTTTTTTCTTGTCCTTGACCCATACCGCAATAGGGTTTCGGACAGTTGATATTTCTAGATTCCTTTCTTTATTTTTGCGGTGATTTCCCTTGCTTTACCACAATCCACAAGAGACAACGACTGTAGACTTTTATTTTTGTGGCTGACCGTACTGCCATTGGTCCAATAATGTGTATATTTATTTTGCAAAGGAGTTCCTCCTTCTTTTTTTATTTTTGGCAGAATGACCAACCGACCTGCTACAGTCGGGAGGCCTTAGATTAGGTTAACTCCTCCAACGCTACCCGTCTGAATTGTGGGTATTTTTTAGCTTCTTCTTGGGTGCATTTGTAGGCTAGCCTCTCTAATTTTTCTAAAAAATCTGTTCCATTTATAATAAATGTACTCGTGCTAGCTTCTTCTGTGTCTATAATGTAGTTGTATTTAAAAAAACATTATATCTGGCACATTGATCAGCAATACGCCTAGTTTTTCCATCTAACAACCTCCTGAACAGCCTGACTTAATATACTCTTTAAAAGCCTCGAGTTCTTCAACAACATCATCCAGTACTTTTCTCTCCTGTCTGATGTCTTTCTTCGAAGCACCTTCTCGCCGGATATAATGTTCCAAAGCGTGCTTCATGATATGCAATCTCACATATTCACTTGCCATTATTTCTCCTCCACAGGCACAGCAAACTGCCACAACCGTTCGTCCTTCTGTTTGATTTCAGTTTCTGTCAATCTATCTGTGTATCCTTTCAATCCTTTTCCACTATGGAATAGATATTTGTTTGTTCGTATATTTTTAAACAACTTACCAGAACTTACCCCTGCAATCTCAACGGTATACAACCGCTCCTGCTTATTCATCTGTTTCCTCCAATCTTCTTGCTATCGCCTCAATCACATTTACCGTGACCGAGTTGCCAGCTTGCTTGTATAGCTGGCTATTACTATTTACTGCCTGGGCTCTATCAAATGCCCAGTCTGGAAAACCTTGCAATCTCCAGCACTCACGAGGTGTCAGCTTGCGGATACGGAAACCATCTGTTATACCAAATGTTCCGCAATGAGTTGTACTAACACCACCATTTGCTGTCAGCGTTCCAACTTCGTTTTTTATGTTTTTGTTGTAAAAATCATAAACCTTAACATAATTATTCTCCTGCCAACTGTTGCTAGTCAAGGTCGGTGCTGTACCATGTTCTCCACCTTGATTGTATCCACGCCCACGTTGGAGAATTTTCTGCTGTTTACTTTCAATAACGTACGACCCGCTCCCTTGTGCTTCTCCGTACCTGGCGGTAATGGTATTTGTTGGTTGTCCTTGTAAGTTGCCAGCTTCCTTGCTATCTCCTCCGAAAGGAAAAATCGCTCGTCCACCTGCTCCTCTAAGATGTCCGATAATAAACACCCGCTCTCGGTTTTGGGGCACTCCAAAATTTTTGCTGTTGAACACTTGCCATTCCGCATCATACCCCAGTTCATCCAACGCTCCGAGGATAACCTCGAACGTATTTCCATTGTCGTGGTTAAGCAATCCTGTGACGTTCTCAAGGAATAAATATTTAGGTCGGAGAATAGATGCGAACCGAGCAATCTCAAAGAACAAAGTCCCTCGAGTATCTTCAAATCCTGCTCGTTTTCCAGCAATGCTGAAAGCCTGGCACGGAAATCCTCCACAGATAACATCCACACGTCCGATTCCTCGAACAGACTTATCTGTAACTGCTGTGATGTCATGAAATTCAAGTTCTCCTTCCGTATCATGTATCGCTTTGTAGCTCTTTCTGGCAAATGGGTCAATCTCACAAAAGCCAACACATTCATGTCCGGCTCGTTCCATACCTAGTCGAAATCCACCGATGCCAGCGAATAGGTCAAGAAATTTCATTGTGTGTCCTCTGTAGTTAAAAATTTAATCATCGGCTCGCCAGCGTAGGTAAGGTCCCAAACAAACCAAGCGAAGCACATCACACTTGACCATGGCTTACCTTGCTCGTCTAAAGGCTCTCCGTTACGCATAGGAGATACACGTTTGCTATGAACATACACATATTTCAAAGGTGTATCTTTGAATAATTTCGCCCTAGCTTCCGTTTCCAAGAATTGTAATTTTGCAAACATAACAACTTGCTTATTAGCTACTGTTAGTGCTTTCTCTACAAACTCTTTTGCGAGTTTGAAAGGCGGATTCGTAATGACTACTTCTACTTGTTCAAAATCTTCTGTGAGAAAATTAACTCCGCCTTTACCAAAACCTCTGTCAATTAAATCTGTTGCTCTGATTTCTGCATGAGGGAAATGTTCAACTAAGACTTTTACCAAATGTCCCTCTCCACAAGCTGGCTCTAAAAATGTATTGAAATGTGATAGATCGTGATATTCAAGAAATAGCTTCGTTGCTACTTCAGGGGTTGCGTAATAGTCGTTCTGCTCGCGCTCCCGTAAACCTTTACCTCCTGTAATCACTGCGTGATTCATATTTCTCCTTTCGTTCCCTCCAACTCCTCAATCAACCAATCCAAATGCTGTCTAGCTTTCTTCAAATCCTCAACACCATTTTTTTGTTGGAACCGTAACAAGTACTTGATAACATTACCCCAGTAGTATGCACACTCACCTACCAAGTCTCCAATAAAATTCTTGACCACATCCAAGGCTTCCATACCATACTTGCCTTGGTAGTGTTTCGGTTTGGTCACATTGTCAAATCGTTCCATTTGCTTTCTCCTCCAACCAATCAAATATCATTTCAAATTGATTCATGACCAATCTGTCATTGTTATACTTCTTACTGATTTCCGCCATGGATACCACAACCCAGTTCCAGTATGCCTGCGTGTTGAACCCAACTTCTTGCATCTTCTGGTTACTGGCTCGCATCCAGTTCGGGACTTCTGTTTCAAAAAATTCAATGTAATTCATCCAACACCTCTACTTTGATATAAATACCGACTTGATCAGACCAAAACTTTTCGACAACCTCGCTAGCAACTTGGGCATCATCTTCCCAAAAACCAATGGCAGTCATACAGTCCTTTAACAACTTCTGCAGATTGTCTGTATCTGGCTTAGTAGTCTTGTACTGGCCATGCTTTGATTTCTTCGTCCGCGGGAATAGCCACTTGACTGTCAGACGAACTGGACCCTGCAGCTTATCCGGAGGAACGTGCCTTGCCAACAATGCCTCGTACTTAGCTCTGGCATCTGCCAATTTTTCAGGCTCATAAAATTGTGGCTTACCGTTAACCATTCTTACTTGTTTTTGTTGGTGTGTCACGGTAGGTATTTTTTTCATTGGCAGGAAAAATTCAAGTACCATAATCCACCCCACGCCATCGACCTGTATCTGGATTATAGACGATATAGCCAGCAGATTTTAATTGCTCCATTACCCAATCTTGAATTTCTGGAACGTCCGCTAACCATTTTAGTACTTGAGATTTTTCATGAGCAAAATCTTGCCCAGGCAATGTGTGATACAGAGGTGGCATATTTTTTGCGACTAACAATTTTTTTGAGCGTCGTTTATGCTTTTTATTTTTAACTTCTAGTGTCCTAGACATATTTATTTTACCTTTCCATATTTTTATTTTCGCCTTAAGTCCAGAGTGAAGGACAGGGTTACAGGGTTACAAGGGGCGGATGCATAGCCCCCTTGTTCCTGTACCTGTTCTTCTGGACCTCTAGGGACATTTCCCAAATATCTACACTACAGAGTAGTTAGATATTCTGTCCCTCGGTTTGTCCCTCATTTTCTCCAGTTTGTCCCTAATCATTCAAACCCGCATGGTTGAGCGATTTCTTAGGGACATTTTCCAATTTGTCTGTTGTCCGAAACTATAATTTGGGACACAGGGACATTTTCCAGTTTGTCTGTGATTTTGGACAGACAAATTGGGATTTTTTCTCCAGTTTGTCCCCCCAATTTGTCCCCAATTTGTCCCTGTCCCCTAGCTATTATTTATAGGCAATATTTGACCTTTTTCAACTTCAAATTGACCTGTATTTTTTAGCCATCTTCGGACTGTTTTTTCGCTCACTGGTTTTTCTTCTGTCGAAAAATATTCCACTACTGCATCAACTGTCACAGGCTCAAGACCATCATCTAGGATTTGGATTGCATTTATAAGTTTTTCTTGCTTATCCTTCGCAGACTCTTTCTTAGCTTTTGGGCCTTTATCAAGATTCTTCTGCCAGTTCGGTTTGCTTTCCTCCAACTGAATGTCAGCCAGCACACCCGATGTATCCACGCTATGCACTGGGTAACTAAACCACATGTTGACTGGCTTAAACTTGGCAAACTCACGCAGCGTACCTTCCACACGCCATGCGGTCGAAATTTCTACCGCATGCACGACCTTGGCAATCTCGTCTGTATAGACCTTGCGGACCAGCACATCTCTGATGGCCTTCTCGAAGTGATCACGCATCTGTACCCTGCTTTCCAAGTCATCTAAGCTAACATACTGCTGGTAGTAGTCCAAGGCACGCTCTTGCAGGGCTCTTTGGTAAATAGCACAGGTAGCTTTATCAGACCGCATCTTAATCAAGTCATCTGTCAACTCTAGCTCTACCAAGTCAATCAACGCATCTGGATCACGAGCGAACACTCCCGAGCCACTGGCACGGTCCATGGACTTCTTTCCACCTTGACTGCCTTTTGAGTGATGGTGGCAGTAAATCACGCTACAACCAAGTTCAGTTGCTACCTTGTCGAATTGATTGGTAAAATGGGCCATTTGGTCTGCTGAGTTTTCATCGCCCGTCAAGACCTTATAGATAGGGTCGATGATGACTGCAATGTAGTCTTTTTTCAAGGCCCTACGGATGAGCTTCGGTGCCAACTTATCCATTGGCACAGTCTTCCCACGCAGGTTCCAGAGGTCAATATTTTGGATATTGTTAGCTGGCACACCCATGGCAGTATAGACATCCTTAAAGCGATGCAAGGCTGACGGTCTGTCCAGCTCTAGATTGACATAAAGGACCTTGCCCTTAGTACACTCCCAGCCAAGCCACTTGATGCCCTCAGCGATTGCGATTGAGAGCTCAATCAAGGCAAACGACTTCCCTGCCTTAGATGGACCAGCCATGAGTAGTTTGTGGCCTTGTCTGAGCACGCCTCTGATAAGCTCTGGCGCTAACTCTGGCATATTCTCCCAAGAGTCTGATAGGCCTTCTGGATCTGGCAAATCATCGTTCAAATCCTCAATCCATTGGTACCATTCTTCATAATTGGTCTTACCAATATTTGTATCAATCAAAAACTGCTTCTTGCCGTTGCGCATGATACCTGGCATCCGTGACAATCGGCTAGGATTTCGGTTCTGGGTATCAATGTCCAGCCCGTTCTTCTTACAGATTTGGTAGATGTAGTCCACACGCTTACGGTATTCTTGATAATCTCTGGCATCTACTTTGACGATAGCGTGCAGGGATTTCTTCCCGCTGTGAACTAAGGCAGCAATCGGCAATTCCAGCTCTTTAAATAAAGCGTACTGCTTTCCTAATTCCATGCTGTCGGATTCGACCAAGGCATATCGGAAGTCAGTCACGTTGTCATTCTTGACACCTTTGCTGTCCAACGGATTGAAGCGAATCCAAGCACCAGCCTCTTCCTTGTAGTCACCAAAGACCGCACCGATGTCACCGTTACAGCCTTGTAAGAGTTGAATCAACTCTCCAGCCGTCCTATCAAACGCACCTTGCGTAGGCTTGTATACAGGACCGTTATCAGTATCAATCTGATAGGTCTGCGTGACATAACCAACATAATCTGTGCTGTTAAAGATTGTTTCCAAGTAAGTAATCAACTCTTGGACCGGTGCCCAGTTTGAAGGCTCTCTAACCTCTTTCGATTCGACCCAGTTCTTATCAACAATCTTATAATCACGGTCGATTGTGTCATTCCAGCCCAATTCATGAGCATCGTCAGTCATTTTAAATTCAGACACCCAGCCATTGTCTTTGGCCATTTGTGTGATGGTCGCTCCAGTCACAGTTCCCAGACCACCTCCTTGGAAGCTGTCCCACTTCTTAAAACACTCTCCACGCTTATATCTAACGGGGTCCTTCTGTGACCATACATCCCAATCCATTGCTGTGTAGCCCTCTTGCTTAAGGGCAAATCCAACATTAACCCAGTCCTGATATGACAGAGTGGCTGGGTTAATATAATCAAGCAATGGGATGAGGTCAAATTCTCTTTCTGTCATTTACTCTCCTATCCTGGTTGATATTCTTCTGGCACGATGCCATTTGGCATTCTCCAACCATTGGCAGAGATACGGTCTATCATATTACTAGCCGCTTCAAACGACCACATACCGACACTCTTAAAACCACGTTGCTCCAGAAATCTAATCTGCTTCGGTGTGGTCAAGCCTTCTAATTGTCGTTTTTTCAATCGGTCAAGGTACAGACTAGCCTTACCAGCATTATCGATATTGTCTGCAAAAATGCCGAACTTTTCCAAGGCGCTGAGCTGACTTTTAGAAGGTGGTGCCTGCTCCCAACCAAACGACGGTACAAAGCTTGATAAATCTTCCGCATGGATGGACATTTCAAACTGCAACGGATCCACCAGCTTGCGCTTGCGTTTTCGCATTTCTTCCAGCTCCTTAGCTAGTGCTTCTTCACGTTGAGCTACTACATCTTCTGCTGATTTGACTTCTAACTCTTCAATGTCAAAGAGTGCACCAGCTTCTTCTTCCATGTTCTCGACCATCTTCTTAGCTACTTCTTCTGTGCCTGCGATAAGATGAGCAGGTCGGCAGAGCTCATGTCGCTCCGTGTGCCACAGGAAATCCAACAGCAATAGATTTTCTTTACCTGGAAATAAACGAGTGCCACGCCCGACCATTTGGCTATACAGGGCCCGCACCTTAGTCGGTCTAAGCACGACTACACAATCAACTGACGGGCAATCCCAGCCCTCTGTCAAGAGCATAGAGTTACAAAGTACGTTGTACTTATCCTTGTCAAAGTCTTCCAAGACCTCCGCACGATCCTTGGACTCTCCGTTAACTTCAGCAGCTCGAAACCCTTTAGCATTTAAGATGTCACGAAACTTTTGCGATGTCTTGACCAAGGGCAGAAATACCACGGTCTTACGGTCTGCACATTGTTTGACCATTTCGTCAGCTATCTGCTCAAGGTATGGATCTAGTGCAGTACCAAGGTCGCTCGCTTTGAAATCTCCCGACTGCATAGATACACTTGATAGGTCCAAGGTCAAGGGAATTGTCACAGCAGTAATCTTTGACAGGTAGCCAGACTTGATAGCCTGCACCAAGGAATACTCATAGGCTAGACTGTCGAAATACTGCCCTAAATTTCGCTTGTCGCCTCGGTCGGGTGTAGCAGTAACACCAAGAACATTGCTGTCGTCAAAATGTTGTAAGACACGCTGATAGCCATCTGAGATAGCGTGGTGGGCTTCGTCGATGATAATGGTATCGAAGTAATTCGGTGGAAATTGACTCAACCGCTTCTCACGTTGCAGGGTCTGTACCGACCCGACCACAACCCGAAACCATGAGCCGATAGAGGTGCTTTCTGCCTTTTCCAGAGCTGTGCCCAGCCCAGTTGCAGTCATTAACTTATCAGAGGCCTGTTCCAGCAATTCCGACCTATGAGCAAGGACGAGCACACGCTCGCCCATACGCACACGGTCTTCAATGATTTTGGAAAAGACAATCGTTTTACCGCACCCTGTTGGCAGGACCAATAATGTCCGCTTGCGACCTGATTGCCATTCCTGCTGGACTGCACCACGAGCCTCCTCTTGATAATCTCGTAGTTGCATCTACACCTCCTAAAATCCTGCAAAGCCACCTTGAGCAGGTTGTGTCGGCTGTGTTGGTTGTTGGTATTGTGCTTGTGGTTGTTGATAAGCAGGTTGTTGTGGCTGACCAGCATTTAGCACTTTAGACCAATCAACATCATCTGCATAGATCATAGACTTGATATTGTCAAATTCCTGGTCAGCATATTTACCAGTCCCTTTGCGTTTGTTAACACTACAAACACCTTTAGCGCCAATAATGTTCCAGTTCATGCGCAATGGCTCACCATGTTTCTTCTGGCCAATCGCACCGAAGAACGCTGACAACATTCCTTCTGTTGATGTGTGCAGGAATAGATTGTGCTTCAGTTGTGCTGTGCCTTCAGCAGTTTCAATCTCGATAGATACAACTGCTTTGTTACATGCAGGTAGCTTTCCTGGATTTTGAGGATTAGGCGTGTGACGGGTTCGTTCGATACCCGTCACCGTAAATTGATAATCGCCTGGAGTAAGTGTGACGAATCCGCCACCATCCAAGGTAATTTCATCTTCCCATCCAAGTTCGCGTTCTGGTTGATTGTATTGTTGTGTCATTCTGATATTCTCCTTTAATTAAGCTAAGATTGTGATGTTGGCTTGTTCGCCAAGTTTAGATTTTAAGTAAGTAGCAATGTTATTAATTGCATCCAGTTTCCATTTGCCACCATCAGCTTCAAACAAGGCCATGTAGCCTGCTTTGTCGATGCGATAGATAAACTGGCTAGCAGGTTGTTCCACCTCTGCAAATGTCCGATATGGTCGCAAAGTAACAGGGTTTGGTGCTTTGGCTTGACCAAGGCTTGCTACACCCGTCTTGATAGTTGCAGTTTGGCTCACACCGTTATCAACAATTTCTGTACCATTGTCAATCTTCAAGGCACTAGCAAATTCAAGGACTGTGCCACGGTCTTCTGCGTCTACAAATCGAGACTGCAGCATGATGTTAAAGTCAGATGCTTCTTCATATCGTCCAAAATGGATGTCTGGTGTCATTGATTTAACTTCGACCAATCTCGCACGATTTGCATCTTTATCCAGCTCTTCGTAAACAATTACTTCTTTTGGACTTTCAACAATAACCAATACGCGCTTGTTTCCTAGCTGATCCAAATCAGTCTTCAGATAATCTACTAGACTATCTAAGGTATTAAGATAAAGTCGAGGCGGAATTGGTCTAGTATCCAGCTCTCTCAAAGAGTGTACATTTCCGTCATAGTAGAGTTTGCCATTGTCTGCAGCAATAATTTTTTCTTCTTTGTTTGCCAGCTTTACTGCATATTCCAACGCATCTTTAATGTTTTCTGTCATCTTAGTTACCTACTTTCTTTTTGTTAAAATCAATTACATCTTCATTGATCCCTTTTTCGATTTCTTCTACTGGTTGTCCAATATCTGTGCGAAGCTGTGCCTTGTCATCAAAATACATTTGACCAGGCATGTTACTCTTAAGCTCGTTCGCATAAGTCTTGCCGTCTTTCTTGCCGACAAGCACTGTAGTAGCAACACCTGTTTGTGGTGCAAGCGTGGATTTAACATCCATGCTTGTGCTGACCACTTCTCGACTATCATCAGCCTTCATGGTTAGCGTGATGACTAGCTTACGAGCAACCTTGCTATCAGTATTTGGATCAAGGATATTGTCGAAGACTTTCTCCAATTCCCTATCAACCTTTTCCTGCAATCCACCCTCACCGAGAGCAGACAAGTCCAACTTAATTGTTTTATCCATTTAGCTTTAACCTCGCTATCATTTCTAAGACCCAAAACGGTCTGAATCTAATTACCTTCGACTGTAAAGGGCATTTCTGGATTAGTCCGTACTTTTGTGTTGATAACATTCAGCACCTTATCCCAGACAGTCACCATGTATTCCCAGTAGCCTGCATCAATCGCTTCTACTTGTGTGCCAAGCGGGTAGATACCATTGACGTATGTAGCCTGTAAAACCTCATCTTGCGTGACATTACTACCAATCATCAAATCACGTAGACTTTGTGGAATTAGCGGACTGATGTCCGATGTCGGTGCTGATTGTACTGTTTGGTCTGCTCCCGACATTTGTGTCGGTTTCTCTACATGTGAGGGTTCATGTGCGGGTTGTTCCTGCACTGGTATGGATTGTGGCTGCGCTTGTGTCGAAAAGATGTGCGCAATCCCAGCAAAGTCCATAGGCAGTTCTTCTGGCAAGTTGTGACGATTCTTGGCGTCCCAGCTTGGTGAATGCGTAGTCTGCATGACACGCTGACCACCCTGCGCCTTCTGCTTCTTGGTCTTGTCATCAGTTACGATGAATGTTTTGTAGTTGAGAAACAAGACCATATCAGCCCATTCCTTGACCTTGGCAGATACGTTGGTTTCCGTCTTTTTGTTGCTCAACTTGAGCTCGTAGCGGTCATATCCACCTAATTCGTCGGGCTTGGTAAATTTCTTTACCTGGGCATGAGCAGTTAGCACCACGTTGATACCAAGCTCCACAAGCTCCTGCAGTCTGTCCAATAGTCGTCCAATTTCTTCAATGAGATAGGTGTAGCCACTGCCCCAACCAAAGTCTTCGATACCGCTCTTGCCGTGCTGAGCGCAGATGTATTGCAATGCCAAGGCTTCTGCCCAGTCAATCGTGTCAATGACCAAGGTCTGACAGATTGTCGGATTAGCTTTGACAAATGCGATGTGATTCATGAGCATGGTCCAGCTAGTTGGCTTGTCAGCCCGTGCCACATCCATATTATCTGTGGACCCTTCGGTGTCAATAAAGAGCGGATTGGGAAATTGAGCCGCTAGACTAGACTTGCCAATCCCCTCTGGACCATAGATGACCACACGTTGGGCCCGCGCTCGTTTACCTTTTGTAATTTGCATTAGCTTTCCTCCGTTTCTACTTCCCCTACGTATTGGATATCTACTTTATATCTGCCACGTAGTGATCGCTGTTTCTTCTCATAAAAAGATATAGCCTCATCTTCTGTGTCAAATAACCAATGACCGTCTGGATAAGTATCAAAATATTGTTGTACTTTATATTTTTTTGCCATTATTCTAAAATCCACCTTCCCAAGAAGGCTTGACAGTTGTATTTTTATGAGATTCATGATTTGGATTTTCTTCAGAATATCCATCGGTGATTATTATCGAGCACTCGTCCCCAGTAGATACCCGTGTCGCAATAGCCTGCAATCCCTCACGCTTCAACCATTCGCCAAACTCCTTCAGCGTGACCTGGTCCATTTGCTCCAGCTTGTCGATGAGCACAAAGCCACACTCTGGTTTGAGCTTGCGAACAATGGCAGTGGCTACTTGCAGTTGCTGGCTACCACTCATGTTATCCCAACGCTGACCAAGATAGAGTAATTCGCCGTCATCGACTGACAGACCTTCCAACGGCAAGTCAGCATTGGTCAGCAGGTCACGCTTCTGCTTGCGGACATCTTCGATTTCAACCGATAAGGCATTGTACTGCTCACGGATAGCCTTGGCATCTTCCTCGGCTTTCTCTTTATCCAAATTGGCACGCACTTTACGGTTAATATCATCAATCTGCTGGATATTCGCTTCGATTTCAGCAGTCGATTCATCGTGTAGCTCCATCGCATCTTTTTGAGCGATTGCTAAATCTTTCTTGTACTGATCGCGTTCATCAATCGCTTTGGCCAGCTCTTCCTGCAACCGCGATACTCTATCCTCTGCATTGTCGTACTGCAGCTGGATTGTATCCACATTTTGACGCTTTCTGGCATTCTCGCCATTCTTGGCTAAGATTGCTTGCTGTTGCTGGATGAGGTCTGCGATACTGATCAATTCTTTAGGAGCTTCTGGATAGAATTCCTGCTCTTTAGCAAACTTCTCCTTCTGGTCAGCTATCACACCGATTGCATGACGATTGTTGTAGAGCTCCTTCTCCTTGAGTTCCAGCTCAGCCAGTTGGTTGCCAACGCCGATAATCTGCAAAAGCGTTTCAGCCTTCTCTTTCGGCGTGCTATCCATAAACTTAGGCAAGTTGATAGCAAGCTCTTCCACAAAGCTATCCAACAACTGCTGACCGCCTTTTTGGCCATTAGGGTCAATGACCTTTAGACTGGCATTCTTGCCCTTACGTTCCACAATCAAGCCGTTAGACATCACGATTTTGAGCGTTGGTGGTACCTGTGAGCCCTCACGCTGAGCCTGGCTAGGCTTGTACTTATTCCCGCCCAGAGCCCAAGCAATAGCATCCAGAACGCTTGTCTTACCTTGATTGTTATTGCCACCCACAATAGTCAGACCTGTTGCGGACGGCTCGATTTTAACCGCCTTGATACGCTTGACATTTTCGATTTCAAGCCTATTGATTGTCACTGTCATAATTTCCTCCAATAATTAATCGACTTTCTTTGACGACTTTTTCTGTGCTGATGACTTCAGCATGATTCAAAGCATACAGTAGTAACGATGTTGATACTGTTGCGATAGTCAAATCACATTCGTTGGCAAGCTCTACGATTTGGTCGTAGGCTTCCTTGCTGCAACGTACATGATGATAAGTTGTCTTAGATTCTTTCTTTACTTCCATCTGGTTTCCTTTCTATTTGATCATCCCGCTGTTCTGCATCACGACCTTGATAGAATCGACGACATTTTTCAAAAAACGATTCTCGCATTGAAGCGCGTTGACCGTGTTTCTCAAATTAATGTATTCTTCAACACTAATTTCAACTGTTTCTTTCATTGCAATCCTGCCTTTCTACGTTGTACTTTCAAAAAATTATATGCATCTTTTTGGCTATATCTGAATGAGTTGAGTTTTTTAGTTAAGTAAAAACCATAGCCAATAGCAATCGCTGCTACAATGCTCATGGCTACAAAGCCGATTGTTAATACTGTTTCCATAATTTAATTCCTTGTCCAGAGGTTTTAATTTTGATTATCAATCCAGCGATGCACTGCTGGCAGTGACCACTTGCAGGCCGGCAATTCCCGTGGGAATCCTTCCATGTAGCGATAGTGGTTGTCGAATGTGTTCGGTGATACGTTTAGTAATGCCGATAGTTCCTCTCGTCCAATCAAACGAGATTCATACTGTTTGATTCGCATATCGACCAGCAGGTCAATTGCTTTGGTAACTTGTTCCTTGATCCAGTCGGACAAGTCAACAAATATCTTGTCCATAATAGGCCTCCTGTGTTATAATTTAAATGAATATTTTGGTAAGCTCCTGACTTCGTCAAGGGCTTTTTTTGTCTCCATCCTGTGCTATAATTGATATATCAATACAGAAAGGAGATGCGTTATGCCACAAATTAAAGTGACATTTGCTGATGGTTCAACTGCTATTTTCCATGAAGAAATGGCTTTTCAAACCATTGTAAAGACTGATCACGGAACATCACAAAGTAAAGTTTTCACACTTTGGTCACATCATCATGATGGACTTGTTCCAAGTCTTACTGAAATGTTGGCTCACGGGCTGTTCTTTTTTGATATTGAACACCCAGAAACCATCTACTCTAGTTCTTCAGTTATTAAATTAGAGCAACTATAATCTAATTTTGCTATTCAAGGCACGCTTTGTAATCTCGTCTTGAATAGCTTTTTTGATTGCCTGCCCATGGATAGTCAGACTTGCCATCTTGTTGACATACACGATTGCATCGGCATAGGTTTCAGATCGCTCGATGGCATAACTGGCATATTCGACAATTAGACTTTCAGACCGTTTGCTTAGTTCTTCCATCCCCTTCTCCTTTCTAGTTTGGGTTTGGTAGTTTTGATATTTTCGCATTTTTGCGAATCAATTAGCAAAAAAAATTGAGACAGCCTCATCTGTTGTCAAACCTAGCAAATCCACAATTTGCTTTGCTTCTCCGATTGTAAAATTGCCACCTGCCTTAATCTTTCGATAAAAAGTGCTTCTGTCAATCCCCATCTCTGCCGCTAAAGCTTCCTGCGTGGTGTCTTTTTCCACGATGGCACCTTTTAATTTGTTGATATTGACCATTGTCTACCTCCTTTCGTTTTCGCATTTTTGCGAATTTGTAATTTGATTATACAACCGCAAAAAACAAAAGTCAATACTTTTTTTGCATTTTTGCGATATATTTTGTTGCATTTTTGCGACCAAGAATGTATAATTAAGTATAAACATAGGAAGGTTAGGAAAAAATCGATGGCTACTGTTGGCGAAAGAATAAAACAAAGACGGATAGAAGCTGGATTGCGAGCCGAAGATGTTGCGAATAAATTGGATGTTTCTCTGTCCACTTTGTATCGATATGAAAATGGTGACATTGAAAAAGTAGATCTAAAAGTTGTGGAAGACTTAGCACGCATCCTTAGAACTACTCCTGCCTATCTCATGGGGTGGACAGAAAATGAAGAATATTCAATCCAAACCAATAATAAGGCATTTAACGTAGAAGATATGGCAAGCAACGTCATGATGTTTGGCGGTCGCGAACTAACAGACGAAAAGAAAAAAATCATCCAGTCGATCATAGAAGGATACCTACGAGAGGCTGGTGATTGAGGATATAATATTGACAGAAACAGATATTATTCAAAAGTTCGGAATTATTGTCCGAGAATTTGACGGAAACCTTCTACCAGACGAACTTGGGTTCTACGATCCGGTGACTAATGTGGCATTTGTTTCTGACAAACTATCAAAAATAGAGCGCATCAAAGTGTTATTGCACGAACTTGGTCACAAAGAACATTCCATCTCAGAATATCGAAACGCTAGGATTCGTTGCGAAAATGAGGCAGATAGAAATATGATCCATCATTTAGTTGCGGATGCAATTAGTCAATTGGAAGATGCTCGTGAGTTTAATTATCTAAAATTTATGGAATTTTATAACTTGACTACTACAACCGAAGAAATCATGGTCAGAGAGGAATATCTCGGATTAATTGAAAATTGTTAGCTACTGTGTGCAAAACTGACCCACGTAAAAAGCTGAAGTATTAGATAAGGAGTTGACGCATGGAACTTGATAAAATCAAGAGCGACCTAAAACAATTGGGTAAACGTGTAATTGATTTAGAGGCAAATATCACAAATGAAGAGCAAACAAAGAATGCTTTTATTATGCCATTCTTCCAATCACTTGGATACGATATCTTCAATCCACTCGAATTTATGCCCGAATTTACTGCTGATGTTGGTATTAAAAAGGGCGAAAAAGTTGACTATGCAATCATTATAGATGGACTTCCACAGATTTTAGTTGAATGCAAATCTATCACTGAGAATCTAACAAAGCACGACTCTCAGCTATTTCGATACTTCGGCACAACAGCATCAAAATTTGGGATCTTGACTAACGGGAAAGAGTATAAATTTTATACCGACCTTGATGAGCCTAACAAGATGGACTCAACTCCGTTTTTAACAATCGACATTACAAATATCAAAGATAACCAATTCTCTGAGATCATCAAATTTCACAAAGCAAACTTTGACATTGATAACATCGTCTCTTCAGCCTCAGAACTTAAGTATCTCAATATTCTCAAAGGTTTTTTGAATGAAAATATCAATGAGCCATCTGATAATTTCGTAAAATATCTCTCGTCCGAAATTTATGAGGGCCGTATTACTCAAAATGTATTGGCTACTTTTAAACCAATAATCAAAAAAGGTTTCAACCAATTTATAACTGAGAGAGTAAACGAAAAATTGAGTGCTGCACTCAATACAAACATCGAGACAAAAACTCCTGCTGTCGACAATACTCCAACAGAACCTGTAGAAGAAATTCGCGAAGTTGATGAAGTAATCACTACTCCAGAGGAGCTGGAAGTGTATACTGTCGTAAAAGTTCTGGCCAAAGATACGATTGACCCAGAGAGGGTGTTCTACAGAGATAACAAAAGCTATTTTAATGTCCTGATTGATAACAATATCAAAAAATGGGTACTGCGATACCGTTCCAACTCTAGCAAATCAACAATTGAGATTAGAGATACGGGAACGTTTGAAATCAAATCACCTCTCGAAGTCTCAAATTACTCAAAAGAAATTATAGCCGTCATAAGCAGATATATCTAAAAAATAAAAAAATCCCCACACTTCCAACCGACCAAAGCCGAAGTGCAGGGTAATCCAATAAGCAAAGACCAGCTGTTCAGCCGGACCTTTTGCGTACTCTATTATATCATATCAAAGGAGGTGATGCCAATATCCTAGCAGTAAAATTCCTTGTCCAGAGGGTAACAAAACTGAAAGGAAATTAAAATGAAATACAATAAAACAAACTACCCAAATATCTTTTGGTATGACACTGCCAAAGGAAAAAGATACCACATCCGCCGCGGCTTCACCCTCAACGGCAAGAAAAAAGAAGCCAACAAAAGCGGTCTCAAGACAATTGCTGAAGCTCGTGCAGCACTTGCCGAAATCGAGCGACAAATTGCTGAAAATGAGTTTGATGTTAACAAAAATCTTACTTGCGATCAGTATTGGGAAGTATACTGTGAGAATAGACTCAAGACAGGGAAATGGGCTCCTGATACAGAATACAACAAAAGGAGCATTTATACAAATCATTTCCAAGCAAGGTTCGGGAACACAAAGCTTGATGATATTAAAAGGCTTGATTACGAAGCGTACATAAACGATAAATTGGCTGGAATGGCAAGACATTCTGTAGTCCAGACTCACGGAGTATTCAATGCTATGATGAACCACGCTAGAAATAACAAGATTATCAATGATAACCCAATAGATAAAATCGACATTGGTCAAAGTGCAAGGAAGCCTCGGGTCAAAAGACGGTCGCTTGCAGAATTTAAGGCATGGGATAAAGCAGCTAAAGAAATACTGGATGATTATGAGTATACGATTGTGAGAGTAACCTATTATGGTCTTCGTCGAAGTGAAGATGCAGGAATCCAGCTCGGGTTATTGACGAAGCGAATCGACGGAAGATATTTATTAGAACTCAAAGAGTCTAGAACAAGACTGAGACCGGGCGGAGCCATGAAAACAGAAGAGTCTGGAAGGTATTGCTTATTTGATCCAGAGACATCTCGCTACCTCGACAAAGCGATTCAGACTTCACATAAAATCGCAAAGAAATATGGTCGCATATTAGGACCAGAAGATTACCTGTTTTTGATTGACTACAAAAATGCAAGAAACTATTTAAGAGGTGCACCAATAAGAGTGGAATACATTTATCACCTTTTTAAGAAGGTTAGTAAATTTTGTGGCATTCACTTCTCCCCTCATGTCATGAGACACTTCTTCTCAACACAAGGCCAGGCTGCGGGCGTTCCTATCGAGCACATGGCAGCGGCTCTTGGTCATTCAACTACCTATATGACCCAAAAATACACCCACATCTCTGACGAAGTAGCTGAGAGTGTGTCTGACAGCTTTATGCGGGCAATAAAATAGCCGAGAAATTCCCCGACAAATTCCCCGACTGTTTTTGATTTTAGATACATTTAGATAGAGATTTGACCTGTAAACCACGATTCCAATAACGGAAAAACGTTGATTTAATCACATCTGAGTATATCTAAAATCCTTAAATCTGTTATACCAAAAAAAGAGCCTGACGGCTCTTATCTTGTTTAGAAAGATTCTTATTTTCTTTCCTTGGCTCGATGCTTACGAAGGCAACGCTTTTCCTTACAATCCGCTATGCGTTCCTGTCGGTAATCTTTATTTCCCAATAATCGTAGGAAATTCAAGAGCAGTGTCCGATTTTCTCCAAAAATCCCAATCAATTCGCATAAAATCAACACACCCAACAAAAGAGCAATCATCAGCAGGGTACCACCTAACCTGCTTGAAACATTGAGCAGGAGCGAGATTAGGGCAAAAACAAAGGAAATAGCATAAATCACCAAAACAGTCCCTCGGTGACTAAGACCAAGTGATAAAAGTCGATGGTGCAAGTGCATCCGATCAGCTTCGTAGATTTTTTGACCAGATAATTTACGCCGGATAATGGCTACAACCGTATCCGTAATAGGAACACCTAAAATAATCATAGGGGTCACGACTGCAACTGCCGTCGAATTTTTCAACCCTTGAAGAGATAGAACACCGATCATAAATCCAATGAACAAGGCCCCCGTATCTCCCAGATAGATTACTGCAGGATTGTAATTATAGGGCAAAAATCCTGCAATAGCCGCTACCAAAACAAAAACGGTGACGGTCAAAAAGATATTGCTATCATACAGAAAGAAATATGATACAATTCCCATGGTGGATAGAGAAATAATCGACACCCCTGATACCAAGCCATCCAAGCCATCAAGCAGGTTAACGGCATTGGTAATAGCTATAATCCACAAAACTGTCAAACAGAAGGAGAGCCATGGTTCAAAATGAAGGACTGGTCCTCCAAAGGGAATCTTGAATTGATCAAAATGAAAATCTGTATAGAACCAAATGGACGATGCTGCCACAATGATACCAAGTAGTTTTGGTAAAGGAGCCAGCTCGAAGATATCGTCGATTAAGCCAACCACCACTACCAGTCCACCCGCCAATAGAAGAGGGATGATATAATCCCTAAAATCTCCTAAATGAGGCAGCGGAAAAACAATCTTAGGCAAGAAGAAATAGCAAGCAATCGCAAAGGATAAAAAGACTGCTAAACCACCTGCCGAAGGCATGGGAACCTTATTTATTCGTCTGGCATTCGGCTGATCGACCGCCCCGATTTTAAAAGATAGCAAACGTACCAAAGGCGTCAAAATTAAGGAGCCTACCAGCGTTCCAATCAGTACTAAAATGTACTTAAGAGCGAATGGAACCATCATCTCAGACCTTTCTCACAGTGGCCAAGGCCGCCTGAGGCAACAAGAGATACCCATGCTCTTGAAGGACAGCACGGGTCAAGTTGGAATCCTTACTATGTTCCAGCATTCGCGCCAAGACATACTCTGGGTAGTTTCTAACCTTATGCTCCACATGAATCAAAACTGTCATGTAGTAGCGACCATCCATTTTGTAGAGCTCAGACTCCTCGATATCAAAATCAACTGTTTGACTAAATTGATGCAGTTGTTGGAAATCATCAAATTCAAGGATGTAATAGATGTAGCGACGATCCTCTTCCTCTTCTTCAGCATCCAAGCTATCCACTTCTTCCAAAAAATTCACTGCTGCACTGTCCGCTGCACTCTTACTACGCAAGGAATCTTCAAAAGTCTTAAATAACTGTTCTGGAGAAAGCTTGGACACATCATCCAAGTTGGACAAATCTGCCAGGTCTTCAAAATCTAACTGCTGGTCAATTTCTGACTTGGTGACAAAAATATCCACACGATCAGGTTTTGGCGTTACTCGAAAACTAAGCATCCCACTTTCCTTGAAATGATTTGGCAGATCCAATTCATCCAAGACAGTGTAGAAAAAGTCTTCTGTTTTTTCTTGAGGAATCAGAAAATCAGCGATCTCCATCCCTCTTTCTTCTAAATCGTCTAATAAAATGGTGATTTTTAAGGTCGAATCACTTATTTGCTTGACTTTCATCACATACCTCTTACTTTCATTGCCCTTGCTCGAAAAAAATAAGCCTAGGGCTACACTCATACAGGGTTACTTCCTTCATTATACAAGAAAGAAGCGTATTTTACAAAAAAAAAGCAGACTTGTCTGCCTTTTAAAAGATCAATGTAAAGAGATAATAGAGGAGTAAGAGCGTCCCCAATCCGATACGGTACTTCCCAAAAATCGTGAAGTCATGGCGTTTGACATAATCCGTCAAAAAGCGGATGGCTAAAAGAGAAACCCCAAATGCTGTCACCATAGAAACGAGCAACAAGAACCATTGATCCCCCGTCACAGAAATCCCTTTCGCCAACAACTTGACCACCTTCAACAAGCTGGCACCAAACATAATCGGGATTCCCAAAAAGAAGGTAAATTCTGTTGCAACCTGACGGCTTGTCCCTAGTAAAATTCCCCCTAAAATTGTAGCTCCAGAACGGCTGGTTCCTGGAATCAAGGCAAGAACTTGGAACAATCCAATATAGAGAGCCGTTTTATAAGGTAGACGTGCCAAGGAAGTAACCTGCGACTCACGCGATTGATTCCATTTTTCAACATAGACGAAAGCCACACCGTAAGCAATCAACATCAAGGCAACAACTACAAAGTTGTAGAGATGCAAGTCCAACCAATCATCAAAGAGAAAACCCAAAACCGCTGCTGGCATCGCTGCGATGATAACCTTCGCCCAAAGCTGCCAAGTCAAACGAATCTCCTTAGCTGATTTACCAGCCTGGAAAGGATTCAATTTATCAAAATACAGAACCATCACAGCCAAAATAGCTCCCAACTGAATCACAACATTAAACATCGAAGTGAAATCATCACTGACCTTTGAAAACTGGACAAATTCTTGCACTAAAATCAAATGGCCAGTCGAAGAGATGGGTAGCCATTCTGTAATCCCTTCTACAATACCAAAGAAAATCGCTTTTATTATTTCAATCAAGATGTCAAACCCCATTCTTTTTTTCATATTATACCATATTCGACCTGAGAGTGAATAAAAAAACAATAGGATTGAAATTTGTCAGAATTTTTTGTAAAATAGAGAAATACTTTCAGTAAGGAGACATTATGAAAACTAAATGGATGATTTTTCTGCTGACCCTAATCAGTGTTTTTTCAATTAGCACAGGGGTTCAAGCAGATGACTACCTACGAGTTGGGATGGAAGCAGCTTACGCTCCCTTTAACTGGACCCAAGAGGATGACAGTAATGGCGCTGTTCCAATCGAAGGAACCAACCAATATGCCAACGGCTACGATGTGCAGATTGCAAAAAAAATTGCAGCATCACTAGACAAGGAACTTTTGGTCGTTAAAACAAAATGGGAAGGACTTGTCCCTGCTCTTACTTCTGGCAAAATAGATATGATTATCGCTGGTATGAGCCCAACTGAGGAACGAAAAAAAGAGATAGCCTTCTCAGATAGCTACTACACTTCGATTCCAACCCTTGTGGTTCGTTCGGACAGTGAATACGCCGATGCAAGCAGTCTAGCTGATTTTACTGGCGCAAAAATTACTGCCCAGCAAGGAGTTTACCTCTACGACTTGATTGACCAAATCCAAGGTGCCAACAAGCAGACAGCCATGGGAGACTTTTCTCAGATTCGTCAAGCCTTAGAATCAGGTATTATTGATGCCTATGTTTCTGAACGACCAGAAGCCCGCACCGCTGAAGCAGCCAACTCTGCCTTCAAAATGGTTGAATTGACTGACGGATTTACAACCAATGCAGAAGATGTGACGATCGCAGTTGGTATGCGCAAGGACGACAGCCGTATCAACCAGGTCAACCAAGTTCTTGCAGGCATTTCTGAAGAAGAGCAAATCGCTCTTATGGACAATATGATTGAAAACCAGCCTGTAGAAGAGGCAAGCGAAGGGGAAGCACCAAGTTTCTTTGCCCAAGTTTGGAACATTGTTGTCAACAACTGGCAGCAATTGCTTCGTGGAACAGGTATGACCTTGCTCATTTCCATCTTGGGTACCGTCATCGGTACAGCTATTGGTCTCCTCATCGGTGTCTTCCGTACAGCGCCAAAGGCAGCTAATAAGGCTCTGGCAATCGGTCAAAAAGTGCTCGGTTGGATTATCAATATCTACATCGAAATTTTCCGTGGTACGCCGATGATTGTACAATCCATGGTTATTTACTATGGTACTGCCCAAGCTTTTGGCCTCAACCTTGACCGTACACTAGCTGCTATCTTCATTGTATCCATCAACACGGGTGCTTACATGAGTGAGATTGTTCGCGGTGGTATCTTTGCCGTTGATAAGGGACAATTTGAAGCCGCAACGGCCCTTGGATTTACCCACAACCAAACCATGCGCAAGATTGTCTTGCCACAGGTTATTCGTAACATCCTTCCAGCAACTGGTAACGAGTTTGTCATCAACATCAAGGATACATCTGTATTGAATGTTATCTCCGTCGTAGAATTATACTTCTCAGGAAACACTGTGGCGACGCAAACCTACCAGTACTTCCAAACCTTTACCGTCATTGCCATCATTTACTTTATCTTGACCTTCACTGTGACCCGCATCTTGCGTGCAGTTGAAAAACGCTTTGACACAGACACCTATACAACCGGTGCCAACCAAATGCAAATCGAGGTACCTCATGACTAACAACATCATACTTGAAATTAAAAACCTAAAGAAATCTTATGGACAAAACCATGTCCTCAAAGACATCTCCGTGAGCGTTGAGAAAGGAGAAGTCATTTCCATTATCGGATCCTCTGGTTCTGGAAAATCAACTTTCCTTCGTTCAATCAACCTTTTGGAAACACCAACTGAAGGACAAATCCTCTATCACGGCCAAGATGTATTGGCAAAAGGCTATGATTTGACTACTTACCGTGAAAAACTAGGTATGGTTTTCCAATCCTTTAACCTGTTTAACAACCTCAATGTTTTGGAAAATGCCATCGTGGCACAAACTACTGTATTAAAACGCGATCGTGCAGAAGCTGAAAAAATCGCCAAAGAAAACCTCAACAAGGTCGGCATGACCGAGCAGTACTGGCAAGCCAAACCGAATCAACTCTCTGGTGGACAAAAACAACGGGTCGCTATTGCCCGTGCCTTATCTGTTAATCCAGAAGTCATTCTCTTTGACGAGCCAACCTCAGCCCTTGACCCGGAAATGGTCGGAGAGGTACTCAAAACCATGCAGGATCTTGCAAAATCTGGCTTGACTATGATCATCGTTACGCATGAAATGGAATTTGCCCGCGATGTTTCAAACCGTGTCATCTTTATGGACAAGGGAGTCATCGCTGAAGAAGGTAGCCCACAGCAAATCTTTGAAAATCCCCAGGAAGAACGGACCAAGGTCTTCTTGCAACGATTCCTCGGTTAGACAAGCAAAAAAGGATGGGCTTTCCCCATCCTTTTTCTCATATAAAAATAGACAGTCTGCAAAGCAAACTGTCTATTTTTATATGGCTATATCAGATTAGCCTTCAAATTTTTTATGGTTTTTATCGTAAAAATCAATCAAACCCAAAGCAGTTGCAAATGAGATGTTGTCGATTTTTGCACGACCTTGTGCAAGAGCAATAACTGACATTTCGCGTGCATTGGTTTCCTTAGAGATACGGTAACCTGTGATTTTCTTATCACGGACCCAGCCGACAACAGCGGCTACTTTTTCGTAACTTGTCATAAATGACCCCCCTTCCATTTTATTCGTGCAGTTTAGTATAATATAAAAGACTAGGACTTGTCAAGAAAAATGTTCGTTTTTTCCAAGTTTTACAAGGAAATACAGGCTGAACATCTGCCTTAAGAACCTCTGTAGTGAGCGATAATTTGGAGCAATCAGCCTCCTTTCCATTACAAACCTTGCAGTCAATCCTGCATGAAGAAAATAGGAATCTTAGACTAACATTTTATAAAGGGAATCATTTTCATGGAGATTGATGTATTGAGGATCAAACTCTTCTAAGCGTTGGATAAAGGCTGAAAAGTCATGTTTATTCCCCAGTGCAATACCAATCAGAACGGGACCTGTCCCCTTATTAGCCCGCTTGATGTACTCAAAACGAGTAATATCATCATTTGGTCCCAAGATGTGGTTTACAAACTCGCGCAATGCCCCAGGTCGTTGCGGAAAGTTAACCACAAAGTAATGCTTGATCCCTTCATAAATTAATGCTCGCTCTTCCATTTCCGGCATCCGGTTGATGTCATTATTCCCTCCTGAAATTATACAACAAACAACCTTGCCTTTGATTTGATCTTTGACAACATCAAGGGCTGCAATCGTTGCGGCACCAGCTGGCTCTGCAACAATCCCTTGCTTGGAATATAGATCAATAATGGTTTCTGAAATCCAGCCTTCATCAACTCCGACGAGTTGATCAACATGCTTACGTGCCACTTCATAAGTTGTTTTACCAACTTTTTGAACAGCAATCCCATCCGCAAACTTGTCAATGGTTTCCAGTTTAATCGGTCTTCCTTTGTCAAAGGCCGCCTTCATCGAACGAGCACCGCTAGCTTCTACTCCTATTATTTTGGTGTCCGGAGCCTGATCTTTGATATATGCAGAGACACCTGCAATCAGACCACCTCCACCAACAGGTACTAAAATGGTATCAAAGGAAATAGCCATCTCCCTCGCTTGCTCCAACATTTCAACTGCAACCGTTCCTTGCCCAGCTTGTACATTTTGATCATCAAAGGGATCGATAAAGATCTTCCCAGTTTCTTGAGTATAAGCTTGTGCTGCCTTAGCAGATTCATCAAAGGTATCACCTACCAACTTAATATCCACCTGAACTCCACCAAAGAATCGGACTTGCCCAATCTTTTGCTGGGGAGTAGTCACTGGCATAAAGATAGTTGCTGGAATCCCCATTTCTTTACAGGTATAAGCCACACCTTGTGCATGATTTCCAGCCGAAGCACATACAACACCCTGAGCTTTTTGCTCCTGACTCAATTCGGAAATGGCATAGTAAGCTCCGCGAATCTTAAAGGAACGAACAGGTTGCTCATTTTCCCGCTTAATATAAATTTGGGCACCATACTTTTCAGATAGGTAACGATCATAATCCAATGATGTACGAACAACTACATTTTGCAAGGTTTCATGTGCTTGTTGAACATGTTTTGCTTGTAAGGTCAATGGTTTTCTCCTCTTCTGGTTCATTATAGCAAATATGCAAAGAAATTTATAGAAATTATGCGCACTTCCGACTATTTCATTGCATTTTTATCATAGAGTGGTTGAAAAGAGTTGGAAATCCAACTCTTTTCAACCTTTATTTGTTATCAAGATTTGTACTAGATAGACCTAGTAACTCACTTAAGTTTTCTCTCTTAACGAGTCTCACTTTTCCATTGTAAGCTCAAATCCTTTGGTTGCCCTCGCATTTCTAGGCGACTAACTGAAAGAGTCTGGGCAATTAGCCCCGTGCAACTTCTTAGAGTTCGTGTCAACATCTCAGCGCAGTGGTTGATTGGCAGCTTTGTTCGTGATTCCCACTCCAAATCTGACCTAAGCAACTGTGCGGGGGTGGGAAGACGAACTCTTTTTAGACCAGTCGAGTTCTTTCCCACTCCCTTTCACTCCACCGGACTGACCTCGCTTTCTTGTTTCTAGGCGAGGGCTCTGACAGTTTGGGGAACTGTCAGAGGTTGGAGATGAAACTTGCGATAGCAAGTGTCTCATAGCCTATCCGAAGGCCTACCTCGCTTTTCAATTTCTGGGCGAGGACTAGAATAGCCGATCCCTAGGCTATACATTGCTTTTGTATTTCTGGGCAAGGCCTAAAACAGTCCACCTAAACTACCTCGCTCTCTTGTTGTCAAGCTCGGGTTAAAATAGTCCCCCGGACTATATTAATTATAAATCTTGAAAGAATCGTCGTCGTTGCGGCTGACGAATGGCATTGCTTTGCGGAGTTCTGCTCCGACTTTTTCGATTTCAAGTCCTTCTGCTTCTTTGCGGTAGGCTTCCATACGTGGACGGCCTGCTTTATAGTCGTTAACAAAGTCATTAGCAAATTTACCAGACTGGATATCTGCAAGGACTGCCTTCATGTTTTCTTTGACTTGGTCTGTGATTACACGTGGGCCTGATACATAGTCACCAAATTCAGCAGTGTTTGAGATAGATTGGCGCATTTTCTTGAAGCCACCTTCGTAGACAAGGTCAACGATGAGTTTCATTTCATGAAGAACTTCGAAGTAAGCCAATTCTGGTGCATAACCAGCTTCTGTCAAGACTTCAAAACCTGCCTGCATAAGGGCTGTCAAACCACCGCAGAGAACTGCTTGCTCGCCAAACAAGTCTTCTTCTGTTTCTTCCTTGAAAGTTGTTTCCAAAAGACCTACACGAGCCGAACCAACGCCTTTTGCCCAGTCCATAGCGATATGCTTGGCATTGCCAGTTGCATCTTGGTACACTGCGTAAAGGGCTGGTACACCAAATCCTTCTTCAAAGGTACGGCGCACCAAGTGACCTGGACCTTTTGGTGCACACATGAAGACATCCACATCTGCTGGTACCTTGATAAATTCAAAGTGAACGTTGAAACCATGGGCAAAACCAAGGGCATTTCCTGCTTCCAAGTTTGGAGCAATTTCTTCATTGTAAAGGTCAGCCTGGATTTCATCTGGAGCCAAAATCATGATAACATCGGCTTGTTTTGCTGCTTCTGCCACTTCAAAGGTTTCAAAACCGTCTTCTTTTGCCTTGTCAAATGATTTACCTGCACGCACACCGATGATAACATCGTGTCCTGTATCACGCAAGTTTTGGGCATGGGAATGGCCTTGTGAACCATAACCGATAACGGCGATACGCTTACCGTCAAGTGCTGCTACTGTTACATCTTTTTCATATTGCATTGTTACTGTCATAAGATTCTCTTTTCTATTTTTTTATTATTCTATAAAGGTTTAAGACTAATCTCGACTGAAACCAGTCGCACCCGTCCTCGCAATGTTCTTGATTCCATATGGCTGAATCACACGCAAGAGGGCGTCAATCTTATCTCCGTCACCTGTCATTTGAATGGTAATGGAATGAGGGGCTACATCGACAACGCTTGCACGGAAGGGTTGGATAATCGCCAAAATTTCTGCTCGCTTGGCTGGTGGAGCGACAATTTTAACCAGAATTACTTCTCGTTCCAAATGGGGAATGTCCGTCAAATCACGGACACGGACCACATCAATCAAGCGGTTCAGCTGTTTGATGATTTGTTCGACCTCATCGTGACTGGCCACGTCTACAATCACCGTCACACGTGAGATGCCATCCACTTCTGTCGGACCGACGGAGATAGATTCAATGTTGATTTGCCGACGAGATAGGACACCTGTAAAGCGATTGAGCACTCCGGAGGAATTTCGTAATTTAGCTGTTAACATTCTACGCATTGAACTTCACCCCCAACATCTCTGCATTGCTCTTGCCAGCCGGTACCATTGGTTGAACGTGCTCTGTTTTGGAAATATGCACTTCAATTAACATGGGCTTGTCTTCCAAAATGACTTTCATATCTTCAGAAAGGGTGGCTGGATTGTCAAAACTATAATGGGCAATACCGTAGGCTTCCGCTAATAGTTGGAAATTAGGCTCGGCATCAAAGACGGACTGACTGCGACGTTTATCATAGAAGGATTCCTGCCACTGACGGACCATGCCAAGCGAATGGTTGTTAATCAGAACCACCTTAATCGGCACACCATAACCATTAAGAATAGCTAGTTCCTGGTTGGTCATCTGGAAACCACCGTCTCCGACAAAAAGAACGACTTCACGGTCAGGGTTGGCTAATTTTGCTCCAATAGCTGCTGGAATACCAAAGCCCATGGTTCCCATACCGCCAGATGTCACCAATTGGCGGGCATGCTTGTAAGGATAGAATTGAGCTGCCCACATCTGGTGTTGGCCAACGTCTGTGATCACAATGGCATCTCCCTTGGTCAACTGACCAATCAATTCAATAGCCTGTTGCGGTTTGATAACCCTATCATCTTCCTCATACCAAAACGGTGCTCTGCGTTTGTTGTCCAAGACTTTGGCAGTCCAGTCGGAATAATCTGTTTCTACCGTATCTAGTTTCAGCAAGGCCTGTAAGGTCGCCTTGGCATCTCCTACGACCGGAATAGCCGTCTTTTTGACCTTACCAATCTCTGCTGGATCGATATCGATATGAGCAACTAGTGCATTTGGTGCATAAGTCAGAGGATTACCTGTCAATCGGTCATCAAAACGAGCACCGATATTGATGATGTAGTCCGCATCGTTCATAGCCATATTGGAGGCGTAAGATCCGTGCATCCCGCCCATTCCAAGAGACAGTTCATGCTCGATTGGCATAGCACCTAGACCTAGCAGGGTTGACACAACTGGAATCTGATAGCGCTCTGCAAAGGCTATCAGCTCTTGATTGGCATCGGCGTAGTTGACCCCGCCGCCTGCAAGAATAACCGGTTGTTTGGCAAGACTCAATTGCTTGAGGATTTTTTTGACCTGCAAGCCATTTGGCTCAACCGTTGGTTGGTAGCTTGGCAGGTGAATACTTGGATCATGGTAGCTGCTAACCAAAGTCTCTTGGATGTCTTTTGGAACATCGATAACGACTGGGCCTGGACGACCAGTTGTAGCAATATGGACGGCTTCTGTAATCACGCGCGGAATATCAGCCGTATCACGAATCTGGTAGTTGTATTTTGTAATAGGGGTTGTAATCCCAATAATATCTGCTTCCTGAAAGGCATCCTTACCGATCCCCCTTGTTGCAACCTGGCCGGTGAAAACCAGCAAGGGTACGCTATCCCCCATAGCATCAGCAATCCCTGTAATGGCATTGGTCGCTCCTGGACCTGATGTCACCAAGGCAACACCTAATTTACCAGTTGACTTAGCATAGCCTTCTGCCGCATGAACGGCCCCTTGCTCATGACGGGCCAAAATATGCTGAATCCCCTCAAAACGATAGATTTCATCGTATAAAGGTAAAACAGCTCCACCTGGGTAACCGAAAATCATATCAACCCCCAGTTGACGCAGGGTATCTAAAATTAGATAGGAACCCGAGCATTCTTTGTCTAATCGAAACTCTTCCAACAAGGTATCCCCCTCCTATAAATTAGTTTCTACTATAATAACATTTCACTTTGGATAATACTAGTAATTTGTAGTTATCTTCTATAATAGCACAAAGTAAAATAAAGTCAAACAATTTTCAGAAAATTCCTACATTTATTCGGTTTCTTAAAAACTCCTAAACAAATTCTTAAGCTAAACTTAAGCAAATCCCTTGGCTGGCCTGGTTTTAGGTTCCTTTCAGAAAACTCCAGTATAGTGATAGCATAGCAAAAACAAGAGAGGTTATGATTATGTATTATGTTGTTATTCCCGCCTACCAACCCGATCAAAAACTGATACAACTACTGGAACTTATGCAAAATCGTCTTTCCTGTCAAGCCATTGTCGTAGATGATGGTAGTACAGGAGAAGCGGCGCAGATTATACAAGAAGCCAAGACCTATGCAACGGTTCTCCATCACAAGGTAAACCAAGGAAAGGGACAAGCCCTTCGAACAGCCTTTCACTATATCCAAGGACTGCAAAAAGATGCCGTAATCGTCACAGCTGATGCAGATGGTCAACACGCTGTCCATGACATCGATCGTGTTGCCCACGCAGCCATCCAGCTCCCCAACCGCCTCATCCTCGGGGTCCGTCAGTTCACCAACGACATTCCTCTTCGGAGTCGCTTCGGTAACAAATTAACCCGCGTGCTCTTCCATATACAGACAGGCGTAAAGGTCAGCGATACCCAAACTGGTTTACGTGCCTTCCACTCCAACTTGCTACCATTTATGTTGACCGTTGAAGGTAATCGTTACGAATACGAAATGAACATGCTGACTCAGGCAAGTAAGAAATACAAGATTACAGAAGTCCCTATCGATACCATCTATATCGATGACAATGCTCGTTCTCATTTCCGTCCGGTTCGAGATGGGCTAATGATTTACAAAAATCTCTTCAAATTTGCCCTGGCATCTTTTAGTGGATTTTTAGTCGATTATGCAGTCTATGCTCTTGCTCTTCTCTTTCTTGCAGCAACACCGACTGCCATTCGACTCTTTTTAGCCAATGCCCTAGCCAGAGTGACTAGTTCAATCTGCAATTACTCTTTGAACAAAAAACTTGTTTTCAACAATCAGGATAGCCTGGCAAAAACAGGTAGCAGCTACTTTGCCCTTGTCCTTGTCCTCTTCTTCTGTGACACTGCCTTGCTTTACCTCTTCCATCAAGTACTCGGTATCAACCTCTACTTGGTGAAAATTGTAGTTGGCATTCTCCTCTTCTTTATCTCTTGGTTTGTCCAAAAGAAACTCATCTTTCGCGAAAGGAACTCATTTTCCCATGAAATTGCTTAAAAAACCCTTCATTTACGCTTCACTATTTGGTACACTTCTCACAGCTGGTTTTACCTACTCCATGCTAAAGACATTTGTTATTTCTGAAGCAATCACAACCGTTGCTTCAACTACCTCTTCAGCAACAACTACAGCTTCTTCGACAGAATCGATAGCTACAAGTACTGCCACCAATGTATCAACAACCGATACCTCTTACAGTGATGACAATATTCAAATTACACTTGAAACCATCACAACCAACAATACAACAGTATATGTAGCAGATATTCAAATTAGCTCAGCTGAATACTTGAAAACTGCCTTGGCACAAAATACCTATGGCACCAACGTAACGGCAAAAACATCTGAAACAGCTGCTGCCAATAATGCAATCTTGGCCATCAACGGTGACTACTATGGCGCCAACTCAACTGGTTATGTCATTAAAAACGGCGTGCTTTATCGTGACACCGTCCGTGACAATGCCTCTTATGGTGACTTGGCTATTTACGCAGACGGCTCATTTGAAATCATCTATGAAAATGAAATCACAGCCCAGGAATTGATTGACAATGGCGTTGTCAACCTGCTAGCCTTTGGTCCTGCATTGGTTGAAAACGGTGTAATCGTCGTCGATACATCGACAGAGGTCGGCCGTGCCATGTCATCGAACCCTCGAACTGCTATTGGAATCATCGATGAGAACCACTACATCATTGTCGTGGCAGATGGTCGAACTTCTGAGAGCGAAGGTCTCTCACTCTATCAACTAGCAGAAGTTATGCAGCAATACGGAGCAACGACAGCCTATAACCTTGATGGCGGTGGTTCGTCAACTCTTTACTTCAACGGTCAAGTTATTAACAATCCAACAACCAACGGAAACACTATTTCAGAAAGGGCGGTGAGCGACATTGTCTACATCGGTTACTAAAACAGAAAACAAACGCACTATTCGCACATTTATCACTTATTTAGCACTTACGGCCTTCCTCTTCATCTTCAGCCGAGTCTATGAAAGTCTCAGTTACGGCGAGGTTTCCTTCCATATGCACTACATGTTTTGTGTAGCCTTGATTGGTGGGGGGCTTCTCCTTGGCTTGATGACCATCCATCGCACCCTCTCTCGCCTGACCTACAATCTCTGGAATTCTGGCGTAGCAGTTATCACCGCAGGTTTTCTCCTCCGTGGTATCATCAACCTGTCCGGACGGTCTACAACCCTGGATCAACCATACTGGTATGTCGGTGCTGGCTTCCTGATTCTGGCTGTGTTCAGCCTCTTCATCAAGCAGGCTAAAACTGCTACTCCAACAGTATAATTTCAATAAAGTGAAACAGTTCCTCACTAATATGTGGTAGCTGTTTTCTTTTGTTTTCAAAAAATTCAGAAATTTCCCATTATTTACCAAATCCTTTTTCAATTCCCTCAGAACTATGGTATAATAAGGAAACTAATCACCAGAAAGATAAGGAGAAGAGAAATGACCGAAAAAGATACCCTAAAAAAACTCCGTCATCGTAGCTCTGTTTACGATTCGATGGTCAAATCGCCCAACCGTGCCATGCTTCGCGCAACAGGAATGACCGACGATAGCTTTGAAAAGCCTATTGTTGGGGTTATTTCGACATGGGCTGAAAATACACCTTGTAACATGCACCTTCATGACTTTGGAAAATTAGCCAAAGAAGGGGTAAAAGATGCAGGTGCCTGGCCTGTTCAATATGGTACCATCACCGTTGCAGACGGAATCGCTATGGGAACTCCTGGTATGCGCTTCTCCTTGACTTCACGTGACATCATAGCCGACTCTATTGAGGCAGCTATGGGAGGACACAACGTAGATGCCTTTGTCGCAATCGGCGGCTGTGATAAAAACATGCCTGGTTCTATGATTGCTATCGCCAATATGGACATTCCTGCCGTATTTGCTTACGGTGGAACCATCGCACCAGGTAACCTCAACGGTAAAGATATTGACTTGGTTTCTGTCTTCGAAGGAATCGGAAAATGGAACAATGGCGACTTAACTGCTGAAGAAGTTCGTCAGATTGAGTGTAATGCCTGTCCTGGACCTGGTGGTTGTGGTGGAATGTATACTGCCAATACCATGGCTACTGCCATTGAGGTAATGGGCATGTCTATTCCTGGCTCTTCTTCTCACCCTGCTGAATCTCCTGAGAAGAAGGCTGATATTGAAGAAGCTGGTCGTGCTGTTGTACGCATGCTAGAACTTGGTATCAAACCATCTGACATTATGACTCGTGAAGCCTTTGAAGATGCTATTACAGTCACAATGGCTCTGGGGGGCTCAACCAACGCTACGCTCCATCTTCTAGCCATCGCCCATGCTGCTAATGTTGAATTAACATTGGAAGATTTCAACGATTTCCAAGAGCGCGTACCTCACTTGGCAGACCTAAAACCATCTGGTAAATATGTTTTCCAAGACCTCTATAATGTCGGCGGTGTCCCTGCGGTTATGAAATACTTGCTCAAAAACGGCTTCCTTCATGGCGACCGCATCACATGTACAGGTAAAACCGTTGCTGAAAACCTAGAGAATTTTGCAGACTTGACTCCAGGGCAAGATGTCATCATGCCACTTGAAAATCCAAAACGTGCAGATGGCCCACTCATCATCCTCAAAGGTAACCTTGCTCCTGAAGGTGCCGTTGCCAAGGTTTCTGGTGTGAAAGTCCGCAACCATACAGGTCCAGCCAAGGTCTTTGATTCTGAAGAAGAAGCGATAGAAGCAGTCTTGACTGACGAAATCGTAGATGGCGATGTAGTCGTTGTCCGCTATGTTGGACCAAAAGGCGGTCCTGGTATGCCTGAAATGCTATCCCTTTCTTCCATGATTGTCGGAAAAGGCCAAGGTGACAAGGTAGCCCTTCTAACAGACGGTCGTTTCTCTGGTGGTACCTATGGACTGGTTGTTGGACACATCGCACCTGAGGCTCAGGATGGTGGTCCAATTGCCTACCTCCGTACAGGTGATTTGGTAACGGTTGACCAAGATACCAAAGAAATCACCATGCATGTTTCTGACCAAGAAATCGAAGAACGCAAGAAAATCACTGTCATTCCACCACTCTACTCTCGTGGTGTTCTCGGAAAATATGCCCACACCGTATCATCTGCCTCCAAAGGAGCCGTTACCGACTTCTGGAGACCCGAACGTTCAGGGAAAAAATAAGGAACTCAACGACCCTGTCCTCGCGGCAGGGTTTTCCAAAAGGAGAAAAAATGAAACTAAACGTCGAACTCTCCCGCTTTCGAGTCAAAGAAGGGAAAACTGCCAAAGTAGATGAATGGATGGCCTTTCTCAACGAGCACATGGAAGACACTCTTCTGACTCTTGAAGGAGAGAAAATGTATGTCGAAACCATCTTCCGTGAAGTACTGGACGGCCGCGAATACCTCTACTGGTACTCTGTCCAAGCCGAAGGAGGGATTGAAGTCGAAGATTCAGAATCCTATATTGATAAAAAACACATGGAATTTTGGGAAGAGTGCATCGACCCGAGCTATGGTATGGTAGATCTAACCCCTCAAGTCGTCATGATTCCTAAACCTATCTATGAAACCATGGAAGATTTAGACAGACAATACGATGAGACATTTAAAAAATGAGTTGCCAATGCAACTCATTTTCTTATTATTTAGGACTAATTCCCAAGGTAATCCGTCCCAGACGGCTGATCCGGGTCATCTTCCATGCCGGTGACCAAACGATTTCGACCTGGGCATCCTCAATTCCCTCAATGGTTTTCAAGGCTGCAACTAATTCTCCTGGCATGGTATCAGCGCAAGAACACCCTGCATCTGTAAAGGTCATGACAACCTTACAAAAACCAGCTTCATCCACTTGGATCTCATAAACTAAGCCCAGATTGTAAATATCCAGCTCAATCTCTGGATCATAAATCGTCTCTAATATCGGGACCAATTGGTCAGCAAGAGCAGCCGCTCGGTCATTCAAGAGTATATCATCTCGCATGGCTCTTCCCCCCCACATTCTTATTTGACATATTTTCTCACATTTTCATGCAATTTTCAAGATTTCAATTGGCTTGTAGGCAAGAATTTCTATAAGTAACGAAGGAGGGAGAAAATAACTGCCAAGGTCACAAGGAAAATGATGGTCAGGTAAAAATAATTCCGTCTCTGCTTGTTTTTCTTAGGCTCAACATAGCGAGCTTCCTTGATTTGTTTCTCAATCGCTTCATCCAATAAAGGATTGCGTTTCTCTGTCATTTAGCACTCCTCCTTCCCAAGTAACTGTTGGTATCCAGTAACAGATTCATTGCTTGTTTCTTCACGCTGCAAAGCCACCATCTGTGGATAAGATACTGCAAAGCCTGCCAAGGCCATCACCATGTCAGTTGGCTGGCTGGCATCAAAGCGGTGGGCAGCTGGAATCAGATCGCGGTTATGAATGGTTTGCTCAAAGGCCAAAATCACCATATTTTGCTCAAAGGCCTTGCGAACCGCATCCATTACTTCTCCACTATGATTGATATCGAGGTAGATATCGCATTCTTGGAACAACCGTTGCAGCTGTTTCTGTGAAATATTTGGATAGAGGGTAACATTTGACTTTGCTTCAAAAGCCATCAATCGTTGAGACATTTCTGTCAATGCACCAATATGGAAGTGGAAGTCTGGTAGTGCTTGAGTTAGCTCCTCTAATTTCTCAATTTGATCTGAGTTAGTAAGGATAAGGATTTCCTTTCGTCCAGCATTCTCACGCAAACTTGGATAGATATAACCTAGGTAAGCAATCTTGGCCTTTTGTTCCTCCGGCAAGAGATCCATCATCTTCTGATAAACCTGACGCTGCTGTACCAAAACACGTTGTGTACGAACGTGGGAAGAATTCAACATGACTTTCATGTTTCCTGGAATGTCCTCCTGGATACCTTCCTGCCAAAAGAGGATATCTTGACCTGCTTCTGGACTGTTGTAGGAGAGGAAAAATGGAGTCGATAAAGAGTTGTACCAAATCTCTGACAATTCCCAGCCCATTTCCGCAAAATAATGGCGGAACAATTCCACACGATTGTCAAAGAAATACACTTTCCCTTGCCAGTTTAACTGAATGTCACCTGTCATGAAATTCTCAACCAAGACCTCTTGTTTTGCCTGATTGAAATAAATACGGCTAGTCACCTTCTGCTCGGCATTAAAATAGGTTCGTGCAAACAACCAACCAAAGCGATTGTAGTGGTCTGTAAAACGTACCTTTTCATTTGGTCCAAACCAGTCAACATTTTTGATGCGACGGAGGTGCTTGGGTTCGGCATAAAAAATCTTTGCCTTCCGTTGGCTGTAATCCCAGACTTCCCCATCACCATTGGTCCCTGTAATTTCCCAAAAAGGAGGGACTTGGAGTTGGTTGAAATAAAGCGAGCGCCCCTGACCTGTCTCCATTTGGCAATAGTATGAATAGGCAGAGGTCACTCCCTCTGGTAGAAAACCATCATCATTAATGACAACGACAGGACCTTGAAAACCTGCCTGAGTCAGTGAATAATACAGATCCTTACTGGCCTGATGGAAGCTATCATATAATTGAATCATTTTAAACCTCCTCAATAAAGCGCAACCACGCTTTTTCCAATTCGACCGTCAGAAATTCCTTGGCACGGTCATAGGATGCCGCCTGCCAGTCTTCCAGCTGACCTGATTGGAATAGGTCCAGCAGTTTTTCGGCAAAGAGTCGGCCATAGACAGTCGGATCATCAATGTCCAAACGACTGATCAAGCTACCATTTTGCCCATCCTGCACAAAGGTTTGGTTGCCATAAGGAACATCCAAGCCAATAATCGGCAGCCCAGAACCAATGGCTTCCATCAAGGTCAAACCAAAACCTTCTGAAGTCGAACCTGCCAAGTAGGCTTGGTAGTGTTTATAAACCTCTGTTAAATCATGGTGCCCCATTAAGCGAATAAAAGAGGAAGCATCGTGTTCTTTGATCATGGCTTCCAAGCGGCTACGTTGCCCACCCTCACCATAAATATCAAACTGAAGGTCTGGCAAGTGTTTTTGGGCCTGAATCACCGCATCCACCAACCAATCAATGTGTTTCTCACTAGCCAGTCGCGAACAGGTCACCAAGGAGAAAGGACGACGGTCCCCTTCGGGCTGGCGCAATTCATCCAAACTACCAACTGGTAAAGTAAAAATTTTCGGACGGAAAGGCGTATAGGTCTCAAATTGGGCCGCCAGCGTTTCCGCTTGCGCCTTGGTTGAGGTAATAAAGGCATCAATCTTATCCGCATTCGAAAACTGATATTCGTAATAGTTATTCCAAAGAATGGTTTCTTCCGTCACAGAATTCATATTGTAATGCTCTGCATGAATCACGACTGCCACACGGGCCTCTCCTCGGTGGCGCAGAATCGCCTGACCTGTCCCAGTAGCACGATCAATCAAGATAATGTCCTCTTTTGTCAGAGCCAATCGGTCCAGCATGCGACCAATCAACTCCTCTTTTGTCCAGAGGATAGCATCAGGAAAACGGAAGATACTCTGGTCACCAGAACAGTTTTCTTCATAGGCGATAGAACCATCTTCGTTGAAAAAGACCCGCACATGTAAAACAGGTGCATTATCAACTGGAGCATAGTATTCCGAAAACATCTTGGTATAGCTATAGTAGTCCTTGCGAATCAGCTTCCCTTTGGAAAGAAACTCTACCTTTTGCACATAGTCTGGATGATTTTTCCGTGTAAAAACCAAGATGACCAAGTCCTTGTCTTTATGCTGATATTTGACGGATTCAGGGCTCTGTGAAACCTTGGTAAAATCAGAATCTAGACTAGCTTCAAACTCCGTCAAAGGATAGGTTGTCGCTGCAATCTTGACATCGGTAAAAAAGCCATAGAGCCAGATAATTTCCTGGTCTTCAAAGCCAATATTGGCTGTAAAATGAGCCAGGTTTTCTCCTTGAAACATGTCTGTAAAAATAAATTTACTATCTTGGCCAATCTTTCTAAAAATGCTGGCCCGATAGGCTTGGGCATACTCTACTCCGCTGCTAGCCCAACCAATTCCACGGTTGACATTATAAATGGTCATCTTCTGTTCCTTTTCTTACACAAAATAAATAGAATGTTTTCCATCTTTCGATTGCTCTATGGTACTGAGCATAACATTTCGAGCGATTTTCTGTTTGACAAAATCAGACATCTGTTTGTAGGAACGCAGGGATTCTTGGTAGTATTCGGACATCCCATCCCTCTGGGCTGTAGATCGTGTTGTGACAACCCCCTTCAATTGTTGGAGACTGTCAACTTCTTCGACCCAGCACTCATCAATTGCCTTCAAAACAGACAAACGATAGAACTCTGACAAAGCTTCTTCTGACTGCAAAAGCGTCCCTTTTTTATCCACTTCTTCTTCCACCAATTTTAACAAATAGTTCTTAACGTCCTGGTCATCATCCAAGTCTAAAGCTCTTGGGAAATACCTGAAAGCATAGCTATAGTTGTCCAAGATATAGCGGCGTAGCTGATGGCGTGTTCGCTCCTTATTCTCGGCCAAATAGGAATCAATTACTTCTTCCATGATCTGGCGGACATTTCCCGCCAAGTTCTCATCATCAAGAATCAAGCGGTCCCGCAAGCCGTAAATCTTCTGGCGCTGGACCCGCAGGCTTTCATCAAAGCGAATAGTTGATTGACGAGCGCTGACAGCGTTATCCTCACTCTTTTCTTGAGCTTGATGAATGGCCGCATGGAAGCGGCGACCTGTCAAAGCTCGACCATAATTTCTGCGATCTTCACGATTATGCTTTTTAAAGTATTTTTTGACCCATTCCGGACCATAGTTGGTCAACAATTCATCTTCCAAGGAGACAAAAAACTGAGACATGCCTGGTTCACCTTGACGACCTGCTCGACCGCGCAACTGCCAGTCCATCCGACTATTGGCCATCCGCTCGGTTCCAACAACTGCCAGACCACCCAATTTTTCCACGCCTGGTCCCAACTTAATATCAGTCCCACGGCCGGCCATGATGGTCGCACAAGTCACCGTTCCCAACTGACCAGCCTCTTTGATAATCAAGGCTTCTTTTGCCACGTTATTGGCTGTCAGCGTCGAATGAGCGATCCCTTCTTGCAAGAGCAGTTGCGAATAAATTTGGGTGATTTCCACAGTTCCAGAAATCAACAGCACAGGTTGTCCCTTGGCATGCAGCTCCTTAACTAGCTCCATTGTTGCATACAATTTCTCCGGAAGAGTGGTATAAATTTTATCTGGATAATCGATTCGTTGAATCGGTACATTGGTCGGAATGGAGACAACTGGAACCTTATAGGTCGAAATCAATTCATCCTCTGCCTGGTGTCCTGTCCCTGTCATTCCCGCAAGTTTAGGGAACATGTTGAAGAGGCTTTGATAGGTAACTGAGCCCATGGCACGACTTTCTTTGGTTTTCTTCACATTTTCCTTGGTTTCCAAGGCTTGGTGAATACCAGATTGTAGACGGGTACCTTCTAACACGCGTCCTGTTCGATTGTCCAAGAGCTTGACCTCATCATCCTGTACCACATAATCATGATTTTTCTTGTAGAGATAGTGGGCCCGTAAGGCTAGGTTGATATGGCGATTGAGCTCCCAGTTGTCTGCATTGTAAATACTCTCTTCTGCGAAATAGTGTTCCGCATAGTCATTGCCCTTGTCCGTCAAATAGACTTCCTTTTTATCTGGGTCAAAGTAAAACTCCTCTTCACCCAAAGTTAGAACAAACTGATCGCAGATATCGTACATATTGGATTGGACTCGAGGGGTCCCTGAGATGATAAGAGGAGTTTGGGCGCTATCTAGCAAAACCGCATCCGCTTCGTCAACGATAACATAGTTAAAGTCACGTAGGAACTTCTCGCTCTTTGAAGAGGCAAGGTTATCAGACAGGTAATCAAAACCCAGACCAGCACCTGTTACATAGGTGATATCGGCTCCATAGACCATTCGTTTGGTCTCTGCATCTCCTTCTTGGTCATCATCATAGACACCAAGACCAACAGTTAGGCCAAGAAACTCATAGACCTGCCCCATTTCCAGAGCGTCCCGCTTGGCCAGATACTCATTAGTGGTGACCAAAATTGCGCCTTTTCCTGATAGGGCATTGAGGTATAGGGGCATTGTCGCCGTCAGGGTTTTTCCCTCACCAGTCTTCATCTCCGCAATGGTCCCTTGATGGAGGGCAATTCCCCCCATCACCTGCACATCATAAGGAAATTGACCTAGGACACGGTAACAGGCTTCCCTACAAACCGCAAACGCTTCTACCAGCATATCGTCTAGGTCCTCACCTGCTTCCAAGCGCGCCTTAAAGAGACTTGTTTGATTCGCCAAGTCTTGATTGGTCATCCCTTCGTAGGTATCGGACAGAGCATTGATCTGTCTGGTTAATTTTTTAATCTTTCTCAACCGAATCTGATTCAGTAAAGAAGTCTTGTATTGCATGGTTGCTATTCCTTTATCCTTTTGGGTGAATCAAGCGGCTCACCAATCTTAGTTCTTCAGGTTCCTGACCTGAGGTGTAACTGCTGACCTGATTTCTTTCTACCAAAGGTTTGGTGCTATTTTCAGGTCCATAAATCGCAATATGGAAGAATTCCACCTGTCGACATCCTGCACTCATCAGGGAAATCCGATAAGTGAAGGCATCTTTAGGAAAGGTAAATTCTTCTTGCCCATTTCTGAGGATATCCCGTTGGATTTCCTCATTCTGGCGATTGAAATATTGAATTTGAAAATAGGCGGTCTGTTCAGGCGTGATGGTGACCTTTTGCTCTAGGCGATAGGTAACTCCTGGATAGAGCAAGGGAAGTTCTGGACAGGAACGATTGGCCTGGTAATTGGTTCGAGACCGCCAAGTTTTAATAGGTTTACCTGGTGAGAAATGAAGGTTCTCAAAGAAAATCGAGTCTTCCTGTATCTGGATTATTGAACCGTACAGGTAGTTTACACCTGGAGTTACTCCTGTCCAGAGTAATTTTTGCACTAACGCTTCTACCATTACATGTCCCTTCCAAAATCATTTTTTAGAATCTTATGGTACTGAGCCATAAACCAACGGTTGATGGCACGACTATTGTCATTGTGTCGGCCTTCATACCCCTTACAGAAAATATGGACATCCTTATCCGCCAAATAATCAATCAGGCGTTCCATAGCATGGCCATCATAGTCATCCTGCTCCATATACGCAATCGCAAATTGAGTCGTATGAAAATCTGATTCACCAAATTTATCCCAGAATCGTTGGTTAAAGGCTTCAACTGAGGCAGAATCAGCTCCACCGACAACATTACGAATCATGTCACCACTGGTAGTAAACTCATCCGGACGTTTCAATTTTGCATTTGTCACTGTTTCACCTAAGTTTGTAAAAGGCTTGCCCACAATAACAGCGTGAGGATTAAAATAAGAAGAATAGTAGAGACCTCCGAATGCCCCCATTGATAGACCTGAAAGAATCAACTGTTGCTTTTCAAAACCAAGGTAATCTAAGGCATCCTCAATTGCTTTTTGGACCCCTTCTTCTAATTCATCTGTTCCAGAATAGAAGCATCCACCCTCCAAACGCGGATCGGCTACGAGTAGAAAGGGAGCTCCCAAGCGTTTCATCATGAAGAAACCTTCAAATCCTTCCGCTCCCCGAAAACCAGAGAAATAAACATTCAAAGGAGGTTTCATATCACCTGGGTTAAAGTAATGAAAAATTTCTTGGCGCTTGGCATCCGAATGGCGCTTCCCCCCTAAGACAAAACGACCAAGTCCAGAACGCGAATAACGCCAATGGAGTACACCTGTCTTGATAGATCCTGTCCCTCTGGCAGAAACAGACACACTATAGAAACCAACCTCTGGATGTCGTGCTAGAACATAAGGTTCTTTCATTTCTTCTTCACTCAAGATCTGTTTCTCAAAAACATCCGCTAAAGAACCCTTACGGATCAGATCCAACTCCAGACGAAGTTCACAGTCACCATTTTTTATATATTCCAACCAGATTTCAAGAGACATTGGAAAAGTACTCAGATTGTAGCGAAAGGTCAGCAAGGGTTGGAAATCCTCCCCGAAATCACCTGTAAACGTAACACCGACATTGCCCTCATAATCAACTTGACCCGTAAAGTTGGGATTGACATCAATCTCAGGGATCTTTAACTTTGCCCCATATTGTCCTGAAAAGAGATTCATATGGAGAAAGGCAATCAACTCTTCCTGACTTCCCTGTATCGGTAGGTAAGACATCACCTTTCTGCGGTAAAAACCAGTCGGAGTTATATCAAAGATCTCCACATTTTCTGTCATAAAGACAGCGTAAGCTTCGATGCAATTCATCAATGGTTCAAGTTGCTTTTCCGACAGGGAATCGGTTACCAGGATTCCTGTAAAATAAAGAGGGACCTTGAGATTTTCTCCCATTTCTGCTAATTTTTCAGCAGGAATTTTTGCCAAAGCTGCATCGTTTAAGTCTTGGAGAAGGTCTGTAATGCCTTCTGCACTCGTATAAAGCCATTCCAGGTCTGCTGGAAGCTCCTTTCCTTTCGACCAATCCTGGCTTCCTATCTGTAAAATTTTCATTCTGTTAGCCTTTATTTTCTAATAATTCTTTCCACTGATCAATAATGCGACCGCTAGTGTAGTCCCCCATTTTTTGAACAGTTGAAACAAGGGACCTATTCCAATTTGTCAGACCATCAAAGTAATAAGCGACTGCTTCTGTCAGATCTTTTATTTCCGTCACAATCCAACCATTTTCTCCATGCGTTACATACTCTGAAGCTTGGCGATTGATTTGTGGAATTCCGGCGCTAATACTAGCAATCTGAGTATAAAGATGCGGAACCTGTCCCAAATCCAATACCAATCGGGTCGTATCTAATTGACGAATAATCTGATTTTCATTGGTAAAGGTATGGAAGCGAATGCTGGACAAGGTCATCTCTTGATCCTCTTCCAATTGGTTTTCTCCAGCTTCTTCCGATACTTCCATGAACCGTTCAAGTGTGTATTTTTCCTGCAGAAGAGCGATCAATTCACTTTCCAAAGCCTTCATATTGCGTGCACGTTCATAGCTGACAATGTCCAATTCAATCAAGGGATTTTCTTCCATTAATTGCAATAAAACCTGCAGGGTTTGTAAATAGTCTTCACGGCTTGCACCGTCTATCTGCCAGTAAATAATTAATTCCTTGATCGTCTGACTGCGTCCTAAACGCAAACGCGTATCAAACGGCGTCACCTTGCTGACATGGTGAGCAGAGGTTCCCAGCTGGGACAAACTGTACTCAAGAGCCAGCTTGTTTTTCTCCGAATCCACTACCAGGACATCACCTTCCTGAGCAAGACGCTTTAAGTCACTGCCCTCTTGGAGACTGTAACGGTCACCACTAAAAGACAACACTTTTTTCTGTTGTTCAAAAGCATCCAACAAGAGGCGATTGTGTTGTTCATGGACTGCCATAACCAAGTAGTCATGTTCTGTCATACGCAGACGTTTGAAGAAGAATAATTTCTCTAAAATCAAATCATCCCAACTCTCATAAACCAGCTGGAAGAATTCCTGATCTGCCCGTGGGTTGACGGTAATGAGTTTGGAAGCTTCTGCCAAGTGCTCACGAACCTGCCAGACCCCTCTTTCATTCAGATAGTCCTGATGGCTAGGCTGCCCATCTGAAAAATAAAGGATACTCGACAAAAATCCACGATCATCAAACATGTAATGGTAGGTGACTTCATTCTCCTTAAAGTATTCCACTTTCAAGAGATTGCCGTTTTCAGCAAAATGCACTTCCGCAATCCGTTCATCCCCAATTTTGACCAACAAGGCAAAGGGAGTATAGACAAAACGTGCCCCCTGTGGCCAAGTCAAATCCGTTACCTGGAGCACCTTGGTATTTTTGCTTTGGATATTTTGAATCTCGTCAAAGAAGGACCAGTAAGGGGTTGAAAGAATATCTTGGCGGTGCAAAAAATAGCGCAAATGGGGTTGGTACCCCAACAAGAGCATCATCGTTTCTTCACCCGCAGCCTGGAAGGTCTTCAATTGATTCACGGCATCGTCAAAGGTCAAATTTTCAATGACACGAAACCATAATGGGGCTTCCATATACCACTTACGATTTCCTTGATACCAGGATGGGACAAAATAAAACATAGTAACTCCTTTAAATAATCTCGTCGTATTCTCTCCATGAACGAAGAATACGAACCTGTTCCACTATGCCCAACAAAAGGGTAGTGACAATATAAATATTGTTGATCAACAGTGCGATACTGATTTGCCCTTGCTGGCTCCACACCAGGAGCAAGGGCACACCTCCCATCAAGCAGGTATAGATCGCACCAACCAAGGCTAAACGATTTAGATAGAAGGAAATGTACTTCCGAGTTGCCTCTCCTGGACGAACATTCTCGATATAGTCCCCGCTTTTCTGCATATTTTCCGCGACTTCAGTCGGGTCTATATTGAAGTAGGCAAAACCAATAGCTAAGATGAAGAGCAAGAAGATATACACCAGAATCCCGAGTAATTCTGAAATACTCACCTTCCCAACCAGATCTTTCAATATAGGATTTTCTGGAAAGACCTGCAACAGAGCTGAAATCAGAATTGGTGGCAAGGACATCAGCGTCATCGCATACATAAAAGGCATCCCTCCTGCCGGCGTCACCCGAATCGGGATATAGGTGGATTCGGCAAATGCACTGATAATCATAATCCGTCGAATCGGAATCCGGTACTCTGCTCGATAGACGACGACTGTAATCCAAATCAAGGCAGAAGCGATTAGTACAATCACCGCAATCGTCAACAAAAATTCGAGGCTCCCCAATCGATTTTCTGAAAAATACCGGATGATATTGATGATAAAGGTTAAAATCATGTTGGAGACAATAATAACCGATGGGCCTCCTAAGCCCTTACGGCCATTCACATTTGCCAACCACATGAGGACAAAACTACCGGCAATCATCACTACCATTGTAATTCCCCTTAAGATTGGGAGTGAATAGTCACCAAACTGACTAAACTGATAGTAATCCGATAGGGAACTAACCCCAATGGACTGGATCAAGGCTACAACAAACATCAGTAACATGCGGTAGCGATGGCTTTGTTGGGCAGTTAACCCTTTAATTGTCTTAAAGAGTGTCAAAAAACGCCACAAGATCATCCCTGTCATCCAAGGACTCAGCCCGAGAGAAAATAGATTCAGTGTCGAAAACTGACCACCTGTTACCATGGCCAAGTTCTCCAAGGCACTATCTAATTTATATGCACCCGCTTCAATGCCTGCAGCAGGAAGGGTTGCGATTGGGATATATTTCCCCAACATATAGACAAATACGATGCCCACCATCCAGGTCAGACGGTTAGCTAGAGTAGAAGAACGATAGTTTCTCCATATATTTTTCATAATATAAACTTCCTATTCCTTATCATATCTAGGGATAAGATATTATCCCCACATATGATAAATCGAAGTTGCCCTCGTCAAAGGGCAGCTTCGATTCAACTAGTATGACTTGTTCATTCTTATTCGCTATTTCAAGAAAAGTGTTAAAAAATCATTTTTTTAACTGCGTTTTTGCTCATGTCTTACTAGTTTTAAATATGTCCAAAAGAGTCTCCCAATTTTAGCACTATTGCTAGGCTAAGTCAATAAAAAGACTGTGAAAACACTAAGTTTTTCAATGAATACATTTTCAATTTTCCTACGGAAAATATAGCTAGTTGGCACTTATTTTTCCTTTTTTGAGGCTACTTTTTCTAGTCTACTATTTTAAGGTTAAATGAGTCTAAAAAATCTTATGCGCCAGCTTTTTCCATAAAAACTGCTAACCGTTCCCTTACTTATCTATTAGTGTACTGTTTCTTTGTCTATTATTCAACTGATTATCGGTTTTTTCCATATTTAAATCAGAATTTGATACAAAGAAAGTAGCTGGCATTTGCTAGCTACTTTTCTTTTTGCCTTCTAGCTTTGATTACTTTGCTTCTTCTTCGTCTTTTTTGCGACGTTTGTACAAACCACCAAACAAGAGGCCTGCTCCAAGCAATCCTGCCCAGGATGACGACTCCTCACCTGTACTTGGCAATGCTGCTGACTTACGAGGAAGCTGTGAATCCTGTGAAGGAGTTGATTCTGATACGGACTCTGAAATGGACTCTGAAATTGACTCAGAGACTGATTCAGAAATTGACTCTGATACTAACTCGGAGACTGATTCAGAAATTGATTCAGAGACTGACTCTGAGACTGATTCTGAAATTGACTCAGAGACGGATTCTGATACCGATTCTGAAATTGACTCGGATACAGATTCAGAAACTGACTCAGAGATGGACTCAGAGACTGATTCAGAAATGGACTCGGATACGGACTCTGAGACTGATTCAGAAACTGATTCTGAGATGGATTCTGAGACTGACTCAGAAATGGACTCAGAGACTGATTCAGAAACTGACTCTGATACTGATTCTGAGATGGACTCAGAAACTGATTCTGAGATTGATTCAGAAACTGACTCTGAAATGGATTCAGAAACTGACTCTGAAATGGATTCAGAAATTGACTCAGAGACGGACTCTGAAATGGATTCTGAGACTGACTCAGATACTGATTCTGAAATTGATTCAGAGATGGATTCTGAAACTGATTCGGAAATGGACTCTGATACTGATTCAGAGACTGATTCAGAGATGGATTCTGAAACTGATTCACTTACTGACTCAGAAATGGATTCTGAGACTGATTCTGAAATTGATTCAGAGATGGATTCTGAGACTGACTCAGAGACTGATTCTGAAATGGACTCAGAAACTGATTCTGAGATTGATTCAGAAACTGACTCTGAAATTGATTCACTTACTGATTCTGAAATGGACTCAGAAACTGATTCGGATACTGATTCAGAAATGGATTCTGAGACTGACTCTGATACTGATTCTGAAATCGATTCTGAGACTGACTCGGATACTGACTCTGAAATTGACTCAGAGATGGACTCAGATACCGATTCAGAGATGGATTCAGAAACTGATTCACTTACTGACTCAGAGATAGATTCTGAGACTGATTCACTTACTGACTCAGAAATGGACTCTGAGATGGACTCACTTACTGACTCTGAAATGGATTCGGATACTGACTCTGAAATGGACTCGGAAATTGATTCTGAGACTGATTCAGAAACTGATTCTGAAATTGACTCTGATACTGATTCAGAGATGGATTCTGAGACTGACTCGGAAACTGATTCTGAAACTGACTCTGAAATGGACTCTGATACTGACTCAGAAATTGACTCTGAAACTGATTCTGAAATGGACTCAGAAATTGACTCAGAGACTGATTCAGAAATGGACTCTGATACTGATTCAGAGACTGATTCAGAAATTGACTCTGATACTGATTCAGAGACTGATTCTGAAATGGACTCAGAAACTGATTCTGAGACTGATTCTGAGATGGATTCAGAAACTGATTCTGAAATGGACTCTGATACTGATTCTGATACTGACTCAGAGATGGACTCGGAAACTGATTCAGAGATAGATTCTGAGACTGATTCAGAGATGGACTCGCTTACTGACTCAGAGATGGATTCTGAAACTGATTCTGAGACTGACTCAGAGATTGATTCTGAAATGGACTCAGAAACTGACTCAGAAATGGATTCAGAAACTGATTCGCTTACTGATTCTGAGATGGATTCAGAAACTGATTCTGATACGGACTCGCTGACTGACTCAGAGATAGATTCAGAGACTGATTCGGAGACTGACTCTGAGATGGATTCGGATACCGACTCAGAAACTGACTCGGATACTGATTCAGAGATGGACTCACTTACAGACTCTGAAATGGATTCTGAGACTGACTCAGAGACTGATTCTGAAATTGATTCAGAAACTGATTCTGAGATGGACTCACTTACAGACTCTGAAATTGATTCGGAGACGGATTCAGAAATGGATTCAGAAATGGATTCAGAAACTGATTCACTTACTGACTCAGAGACGGATTCTGAAATTGACTCGGAAACTGATTCACTTACTGACTCAGAAATTGATTCGGAGACTGACTCAGAGACGGATTCTGAGACTGATTCAGAAACTGATTCTGAGACGGACTCTGAAACTGATTCACTTACTGACTCAGAGATGGACTCTGAAACTGATTCGGAAATTGACTCGGAGACTGATTCAGAAATGGATTCTGAGACTGACTCGGATACTGATTCAGAGATGGACTCACTTACAGACTCTGAAATGGATTCTGAGACTGACTCAGAGACTGATTCTGAAATTGATTCAGAAATGGATTCTGAGACTGACTCGGATACTGATTCAGAGATGGATTCTGAGACTGATTCAGAAACTGATTCTGAGATGGACTCAGAGACGGATTCTGAGATTGACTCTGAAACTGATTCTGAAATTGACTCGGAGATTGATTCCGAGACGGATTCTGAAACCGATTCGGAGATGGATTCGGAGACTGACTCTGATACTGACTCTGATACTGACTCAGAGACTGATTCAGAAACTGATTCTGAGATTGACTCACTTACAGACTCAGAGATTGATTCTGATACTGATTCGGAGATGGACTCAGAAACTGATTCAGAAATGGATTCTGAGACTGACTCTGAGATGGATTCGGATACCGACTCGGATACTGATTCAGAGATGGACTCACTTACAGACTCTGAAATGGATTCTGAGGCTGACTCAGAGACTGATTCTGAAATTGATTCAGAAACTGATTCTGAGATGGACTCAGAGACTGATTCTGAGATTGACTCTGAAACTGATTCAGAAATGGACTCTGAGACGGATTCAGAAATGGACTCTGAGACGGATTCAGAAATGGATTCTGAGACTGACTCAGAAACTGATTCAGAAATGGATTCTGAGACTGACTCGGATACTGATTCAGAGATGGATTCTGAGACTGATTCAGAAACTGATTCTGAGATGGACTCTGAGACGGATTCAGAAATGGATTCTGAGACTGACTCTGAAATGGATTCTGAGACGGATTCAGAAATGGACTCTGAAACTGATTCAGAAATGGATTCTGAGACTGACTCAGAAATGGATTCGCTTACTGATTCAGAAACTGACTCTGAGACTGATTCTGAGATTGATTCAGAGACTGATTCTGAAATGGACTCAGAAACTGACTCTGAGATGGATTCTGAGACTGACTCTGAGATTGATTCAGACACTGACTCAGAAATGGATTCAGAGACTGACTCAGAAATGGATTCAGAGACTGACTCAGATACCGATTCAGAAATTGATTCTGATACTGACTCTGATACTGATTCGCTGATTGATTCACTTACAGATTCAGATACTGATTCGCTGATTGATTCTGAGACGGATTCACTTACAGATTCAGATACTGACTCAGAGATTGATTCAGATACCGATTCTGAAATCGACTCTGATACTGATTCAGAGATTGATTCTGATACTGATTCTGATACAGACTCTGAAATGGATTCAGATACAGATTCTGAGATTGACTCTGATACTGACTCAGAAACGGATTCAGAAATTGATTCTGAGATAGATTCTGAGACTGACTCTGAGATTGATTCAGACACTGACTCAGAAACTGATTCAGAAACTGACTCAGACACTGACTCTGAAACGGATTCAGATACAGATTCTGAAACTGACTCAGAGATTGATTCAGACACTGATTCTGAGATTGACTCAGAGATTGACTCAGAGATTGACTCAGACACTGACTCTGATACTGATTCTGAAATTGATTCTGAAATTGATTCAGAAACTGACTCTGATACTGATTCAGAAATTGATTCAGAAACTGACTCGCTCACTGATTCAGATACTGATTCTGAAACTGACTCTGATACTGATTCTGAAACTGACTCAGAGATTGACTCAGATACTGATTCTGAGATTGACTCAGAGATTGATTCAGAGATTGATTCAGAGATTGATTCAGAGATTGATTCAGAGATTGATTCAGACACTGACTCTGATACTGATTCTGAAATTGATTCAGAAACTGACTCTGATACTGATTCGGAAATTGACTCTGAGACTGATTCAGACACTGACTCAGAAACGGATTCACTGATTGACTCTGATACTGATTCAGAGATTGATTCTGATACTGACTCAGAGATTGACTCAGAAACTGACTCTGATACTGACTCACTTACTGACTCTGAGATTGATTCTGAAATGGATTCAGATACGGATTCGATAATTGACTCTGATACTGATTCTGAGATTGATTCTGAGACGGATTCTCTAACAGATTCAGAAATCGAATTTGAAAGGGATTCTGAATTTGACGTTGATTCTGAATTTGACAGTGACTCAGAATTTGAGATAGATTCTGAATTCGATGCTGATTCTGAGTTTGATGCTGATTCAGATTCCGACAATGATTTTGAATTTGAATTCGAAAGTGACTCAGACTCAGATGTATCAACTGTATACCAATGAGTCGTTTCGTTAACCAATGTAGACAATGGATTTCCCAAACCATACTGAGTCCCATAGTCATTCACACCTGTCGAACTAGAATTGGCCTGCCAAAGCCCCCAGTTACCATTCCTGTCTAAAGACTGTCTACCAAAGAAGAATCTTCCATACTGAGTGCCACCAAAAGCTGAACCCCCGGTCCAATACCCTATTAAACGCCAATTTTTAGCCGGACTAGTATAGAAGACCATAATACGTTGACCATTATACGTAGTCGTTGTATAACTTGGTTCAATAGTTGAATAAGTATTATAATTAGTCCCTGATGTTGAAGTCGAAGCTTTTATCTCACTTGTTTCAAATAACTTAATAAATCCAGTGGTATCTGTGCCATTCCAATCAACTGTACCTGTATAGGTTGGATCACGATAATATAAACTTCTTTTGATTGTCCCTTGATCATCAATGACTGTAATCAAGGTCTTCGTTCCCTGTTCTTCAACCTTACCGTGCATATAGGTAGTACCTGGAGTCAAAGCTCTGGTTGAAGTTGCATTTGTAGTCGTGGAATAGTCATAGCCAACAAATGAACGAACGCCAGATGGTGTCACTGTTTGTCCACCAATTGTCATGACAGAATAGGTAGCAATAATGGTACCGTCTGTTGTTTTATAATAGGTGGTATTTAGTGTATATGTTGGCACCAATGTAGTCCCATATACATTAGCTGAGCTGGTACTAAACCTTAATCCACCAGGGATTCCTGAAGCTGTTGCCAAGGAAGTGTCATAGGTAATAGTGATCGGTGAGTTATCAGAATCTAGAGTGCTTGGATAAGTAAAGGTTGCACTAGATCCAGGATCAATTTTATAAGATTCTAATACAGTACCAGTTTTACTTACCAATTCTGCCAGTACTGTGTAAGTACTTGGATCTTCATCTAATGAATAGCGAATATAAGCATTTAAAGCTGTACCGCCTGAACTCTTATGGTTTTGATCATAAGTATCTGTTGCTGTATAACTAAATGTATGCCAACCAGCTACACTTGTACCAGCATATGGCGATGAAAATGTCAAACCAGTCACTTTCGCCCCGTTAGCATCTGTCATTTCAGGGGTAGCTGTTGAAAGTGTATCAACTAAGATACCCTCACCCTCACCAACTTTAAGTGTTGCTGTCGTTGAAGTATTAAGAGCAAAAGTAATCACTCCGTCTTCATCATTTTCCAACAACAAAAGACCAATTGCTTGGTTGCTTGCTTGCAAACTGCTGATAATGGTAGCAAGGTCAGCTGCAGTCGCATCCGCATCTCCTAAGATGGTTTGAGCCAACAGCAGCTGATCACGACTGGTTCCAATTGCAGTTAGCAAGGCTTGGCTTGGTGCAGTTTGGTTACTTGCGATTTGTACTAAAACCTCTGCTTCCGAAACAACTTGCTCTAAGGTTTGCTTTTCTTCTACTACAGTTGTAGCGCCTGTTTCACTTGCTGGTGATTCACTTGTGCTGGTTTCAGAGCTTGTCGAACTTGATGGCGTAGTCGATACTGATTCAGATTCCGAATGTGATACAGAAGTTGATTCTGAAACAGAGAGCGACTCTGAAGCCGATTGACTTTCTGAGTTCGATACGGACTCTGATGAACTGAGCGATTCGGACTCCGAAATCGATGTCGATTCTGATGCTGAGGTTGACTCAGACTGACTCGCTGATTCGGAAATCGATGTCGATTCCGAGGAGCTTACTGAAATTGAGTCTGAGTTGACAACTGTCGTTAACACGACAGTATCTGCTTCTGCCAAGGTTGATGTACTTGTTTCTGATGTCGCGACAACTTCAGAAGCCATAACGGTTTCAACCGCGACATTCCCCCCCATAACAGTTCCCGCTGCTGCTAACCCGCGTAACAATTGGCTTGCGGTCATTGAACGTTTTGCAGTGGCAAGGTTGACCTCGGCTGAACTTGTCGAAGACTTGCCTCCAATACGCATCAAACCGATTTGCGACATGACTGTTCTCACCCAGTGCTTACCGGATTTATGCATTTTTACACGACTTTTTCGAGATACTTCGGTAAAGTCATCTTTTCTTTGCATTTTCATTCAAAGAAATCCCCCTGATGTTTCTTTATCATTTAGTGTCCTAAAAATGTCCTATTCCCCAATAGTCCCCCTAAATAATTTATCCATTATACCAATGAATTATACTAAAGTCAATGATTTTTACTGAAATGAAAACGGATTTTTCGTCTTTTACTTTCAAATTTAACATATTATTTCGACGTAGTTTTCAAAATAGATTTCTTTCATATATTTTTTAATCATTTTCATTTTTATATCAATAAAATCAAAAAACCAGTTGATTACAACTGGTTTCATGATTATTCTTGCTCTTCTTTTTGTTTTTTCTTTTTGAATAGTCCAAATAACAGCATTCCTCCGAGCAAGGAGAGGGAGGTTTGCGATTCCTGACCTGTGCTTGGCAAGGCTTGGAGCACAGATTCGGATAGGGATTGAGATGGAACTTGCTGAACAGGCGTAATCGCTTCAGTTCCAGAGACAGATTCCGACTCTGAGTAGTGCTCTGAAAGTGATAACGACTGACTAATAGAGTTGATATCCAAGGTTGGCAGCGGCGGATTGAGTAATCCCGGACCATGACTGTGGATTTCACGATCACTCTCGGAGACGGATTCTGAAATTGATTCAGAGACGGATTCTGAAATGGACTCAGAAATGGACTCGCTTACTGATTCAGAAATGGATTCAGACACTGACTCTGAAATGGATTCAGACACTGACTCTGAAATGGATTCTGAAACCGATTCTGAGATGGACTCTGAGACTGATTCTGAAATGGACTCGGATACAGACTCAGAGACTGATTCAGAAACTGACTCTGAAATTGATTCGGAGACGGATTCTGAGATGGACTCAGAAATGGACTCGGATACTGATTCTGAAACTGACTCTGAGACTGACTCTGAGACTGACTCTGAAATGGATTCTGAGACTGATTCGGAGACGGACTCTGAAACGGATTCTGAAACGGATTCTGAGACGGATTCTGAAATCGATTCTGAAATCGATTCTGATACCGATTCAGAAATTGACTCGGAGACTGACTCAGAGATGGATTCTGAGACTGACTCTGAGACTGATTCTGAAATTGACTCGGAGACTGATTCTGAAATTGACTCGGAGACTGACTCTGAAATTGATTCTGAGATGGATTCAGAGACTGATTCAGAGATCGATTCTGAAATCGATTCTGATACTGACTCAGAGACGGATTCTGAGATGGACTCACTTACAGACTCTGAAATGGATTCTGAGACGGATTCAGAAATGGATTCGGAGACTGACTCGGATACTGATTCAGAAACTGATTCACTTACTGACTCAGAAATTGATTCTGATACTGACTCTGAAACTGATTCTGAAATTGACTCAGATACTGACTCTGAAACTGATTCTGATACTGATTCTGAAATTGACTCAGAGACTGACTCTGAAATGGATTCTGAGACTGACTCAGAAATGGACTCGGATACTGATTCAGAAACGGACTCTGAAATGGATTCTGAGATTGATTCGGAAACTGATTCCGAGATTGATTCTGATACTGACTCTGAGATGGACTCAGAAACTGATTCAGAAATGGATTCTGACACTGACTCTGAAATTGACTCAGAGACTGATTCGGAAATGGATTCGGAGACTGATTCACCTAATGACTCAGAAATTGATTCTGATACTGATACTGATTCGGAGATTGACTCGCTTACAGACTCTGAAATGGATTCTGAGATTGATTCACTTACTGACTCAGAGATGGACTCAGAGACGGATTCTGAGACTGACTCGGAAATTGACTCAGAAACTGACTCAGAAACGGATTCTGAGATTGATTCTGAGACTGACTCAGAAATGGACTCGGAGACTGACTCAGAGATTGACTCACTTACAGACTCTGAAATTGACTCAGAAACTGACTCAGAGACTGATTCTGAAATGGATTCTGATACCGATTCAGAAATTGATTCTGAAACTGACTCTGAGATAGATTCTGAAATGGATTCGCTTACTGATTCTGAGACGGATTCTGAGACGGATTCTGAAATCGATTCGGAGACTGATTCAGACACTGATTCTGAAATTGACTCGGATACTGACTCTGAAATTGATTCGCTGACTGATTCTGAGATAGATTCTGAGACGGATTCTGAAATGGACTCTGATACTGACTCAGAGACGGATTCTGAGATGGACTCAGAAACTGATTCTGAGATGGATTCTGAGACTGACTCAGAGATGGATTCTGAGACTGACTCTGAAATGGATTCTGAGACTGACTCGCTCACTGACTCTGAAACTGACTCTGAAATGGATTCTGAGACTGACTCAGATACTGATTCAGAGATGGACTCTGAAACTGATTCAGAGATGGACTCTGAAACTGATTCACTTACTGACTCTGAGATGGACTCTGAGACTGACTCTGAAACTGATTCGCTGACTGATTCTGAGATTGATTCTGAAACTGACTCTGAAATTGACTCAGAAACTGATTCGGAGATTGACTCGCTTACAGACTCAGAAATGGATTCTGAGACTGACTCAGAAATGGATTCAGATACTGACTCAGAGATGGACTCAGAGACTGATTCAGAAATTGACTCTGATACTGATTCAGAAATGGATTCAGAAATTGACTCTGATACTGATTCAGAAACGGATTCTGAGATGGACTCGGATACGGATTCAGAGATGGACTCACTTACAGACTCTGAAATGGATTCTGAGACTGATTCGGAGATTGATTCAGACACTGACTCGGAAATGGATTCTGAGACTGATTCGGAGATTGATTCAGACACTGACTCGGAAATGGATTCTGATAGTGACTCTGAAACTGATTCGGAGATAGATTCTGAAACTGACTCGGAGATAGATTCTGAAATAGATTCAGACACTGATTCTGAGATAGACTCTGATACTGACTCAGAAATGGATTCTGAGATAGACTCTGATACTGATTCTGAGATGGACTCACTTACAGACTCGGAAATGGATTCTGAGATAGACTCTGAAACTGATTCAGAAATCGATTCTGAGATTGATTCTGACACTGACTCTGAGATTGATTCTGAGACGGATTCTGAGATGGACTCAGAGACTGATTCTGAGATAGATTCAGAGATTGATTCTGAGACGGATTCACTTACTGACTCTGATACTGATTCTGAAATGGATTCTGAGACTGACTCTGATACTGATTCTGAAATGGATTCTGAAACTGATTCAGAGATTGATTCTGAAACTGATTCGGAAATGGACTCTGATACTGATTCAGAGACTGATTCTGAGATTGATTCAGAAACTGATTCACTTACTGACTCAGAAATGGATTCTGAGACTGATTCTGAAATTGACTCAGAAACTGACTCTGAGATTGATTCTGATACNCGACTCAGAGATGGACTCGGAGACTGATTCTGAGATCGATTCAGAAACTGATTCTGAGATCGATTCTGAGACTGATTCAGAAACTGATTCTGATACTGATTCTGAGACTGATTCTGAAATTGACTCGCTGACTGACTCAGAAACTGATTCGGAGATTGACTCTGAGACTGATTCTGAGACTGATTCTGAGATCGATTCAGAAATTGATTCGGAGACTGACTCGCTGATTGATTCAGAGACTGATTCTGAGATCGATTCAGAAACTGATTCACTTACTGACTCAGAAATGGATTCTGAGACTGATTCTGAAATTGACTCAGAAACTGACTCTGAGATTGATTCAGACACTGACTCAGAGACTGACTCTGAGATTGATTCTGATACTGATTCTGAAATTGACTCTGAGACTGATTCTGATACCGACTCAGAGATGGACTCGGAGACTGATTCTGAGATCGATTCAGAAACTGATTCTGAGATCGATTCTGAGACTGATTCTGAAACTGATTCTGAGACTGATTCTGAAATTGACTCAGAAACTGACTCTGAGATTGATTCAGACACTGACTCAGAGACTGACTCTGAGATTGATTCTGAGACTGATTCTGAAATTGACTCTGAGACTGATTCTGATACCGACTCAGAGATGGACTCGGAGACTGATTCTGAGATCGATTCAGAAACTGATTCTGAGATCGATTCTGAGACTGATTCTGAAACTGATTCTGAGACTGATTCTGAAACTGATTCTGAGACTGATTCTGAAATTGACTCGCTGACTGACTCAGAAACTGATTCTGAGATTGACTCTGAGACTGATTCTGAGATGGACTCACTTACAGACTCTGAAATGGATTCTGAGACTGATTCTGAGATAGATTCAGAAATTGATTCGGAGACTGACTCGCTGATTGATTCTGAGACTGATTCTGAGATAGATTCTGAGATGGACTCGCTGACTGACTCTGAAATGGACTCAGAGATTGACTCAGAAACTGATTCTGAAATGGACTCGGATACGGACTCAGATACCGATTCAGTGATTGATTCTGAGACTGATTCTGAGATCGATTCAGAAATTGATTCGGAGACGGACTCTGAAACTGATTCCGAGACTGACTCAGAGATTGATTCTGAGACTGATTCTGAAATTGACTCAGAGACGGATTCTGAGACTGATTCTGAAATTGACTCAGAGACGGATTCTGAGACTGATTCTGAGATGGACTCACTTACAGATTCTGAGACGGACTCTGAAATGGATTCTGAGATAGATTCTGAAACTGACTCTGAGATGGACTCAGAGACTGATTCAGAGATAGATTCAGAGATTGATTCTGAGACTGATTCGGAGACTGACTCAGAGATGGATTCTGAGACTGACTCTGAAACTGACTCAGAGATGGATTCTGAGACTGATTCTGAAACTGACTCAGAGACTGATTCAGAAATGGACTCAGAAATTGACTCTGAGACTGACTCTGAGATGGACTCAGAGACTGATTCAGAAATGGACTCTGATACTGATTCTGAAATGGATTCAGAAATTGACTCTGATACGGATTCAGAGACTGATTCAGAAACTGACTCAGAGATGGATTCTGAGACTGATTCTGAGATTGACTCAGAGACTGATTCAGAGATTGACTCACTTACAGACTCTGAAATTGACTCTGAAACTGACTCTGAAACTGATTCTGAAATGGATTCTGAGACTGATTCTGAAATGGATTCTGAAACTGACTCTGATACTGACTCAGAGACTGATTCGGAAACTGACTCGGAGACGGACTCTGAGATTGATTCTGAGACTGACTCTGAAATGGATTCAGACACTGACTCAGAGATAGACTCTGAGACTGATTCTGACACTGACTCTGATACTGATTCAGAGATCGATTCTGAGACGGACTCTGAAACTGATTCTGAGATTGATTCAGAAACCGATTCACTTACTGACTCTGAAACTGATTCTGAAATTGACTCAGAAACTGACTCTGAAATGGATTCTGATACGGACTCTGAGACGGACTCGGAGACTGATTCTGAAATGGACTCAGAAATTGATTCTGAGACTGATTCGGAAACTGACTCTGAGATAGACTCAGACACTGATTCTGAAATGGATTCTGAGACTAATTCTGAGATGGACTCACTTACAGACTCTGAAATTGACTCGGATACTGATTCTGAAATGGATTCAGAGATTGATTCAGAAACTGACTCTGAAATGGATTCTGAGACTGACTCAGAGACTGATTCTGAAATGGACTCAGAAACTGATTCTGAGATTGATTCAGAAACTGACTCTGAAATTGATTCACTTACTGATTCTGAAATGGACTCAGAAACTGATTCTGAGACTGATTCAGAAATGGATTCTGAGATAGACTCAGAAACTGATTCGGAGACTGACTCAGAGATAGACTCAGAAACTGATTCAGACACTGACTCAGAGATAGACTCTGAGACTGATTCTGAGATGGATTCTGAGACTGATTCCGAAATCGATTCTGAGACTGACTCAGAAACTGATTCTGAAACTGACTCTGAAATTGACTCAGAGATAGACTCAGACACTGACTCGGAGACTGATTCACTTACTGACTCCAAGATGGATTCAGAGACGGATTGCTGAATAGAATTGGATAGCGACTCAGAAACGGATTCAGAGACGGATTGTCGAACGGATTCGGAGACGGACTCAAAGACGGATTCCGATACAGAAAGACTCAAACTCTCTGTCATAGACTGGTTCGGAGTATAGGTCAGGTTGACAACAACATCCTTGTAGTTTCCTTGATAGGTTTGCACACGAACGGTTACTGCATGTGTCCCAATCTCCATTTGATGAGAGGTAAGAACAGTATAAGTCAAACCCGCACCACTGACATTGGCAGTACCTGAACGAAGAGTTGCGCTCACGATTGCAGTAATTTCCGCATCTGTGAATTTTACGCCATATTCGCGTGTTGCACTTCCGCCTTGTACATCCATAAAATACTGTCTAAATGGGGTCGAAAGGCTTGTAAGCCCTGCAGCATTTGTCGCTCTCACTTGGTTGGTATACAAACCAAGCGCTGCACTGGCACTTGGCGTACCACTGACTACACCAGAGGTAGAAATAGCTAATCCCTTACTATTTTCAGACACACCATTCGATAAGTTAAGGGTAATACGAACAGCCGTAATCGCACTCTCTGGATCAGTGATCGTCGTCACCTGTATTGGGGTTGTCATTGTCACACCACGGAAAACATAAACATCCGTTGTAGCCGAGAAGGTGGGCGCTGTCGTGTCAGTTGCTCTAAAACCAGTTCCTACCTGACCGCTAACCCCAACAAGCTGTTGGTAACGACCTGTTAGATTGTTGGCTGCTTGAGCTAGGGACTTGGTTAATGCATCCAATCGTTCTTGACTCAATTGGCTGTCTAACATAGCTGATTTTGCTGCCGCTAGTTGCACATTGGCTGCTTCAAGAGCTGCTAGGTAACGTTGACCCTTACTACTTGTTAAATCCGTCGAATTGGGTACTTGTTGAGACAGAGCCCGCTCAATACTTTCCAATGCCTGATAAAAAAGCCCTGTTTCCAAACGCTCAAGTGGACTAAGCTCCGTCTGAACTGTTTGCTCATTTACCTCACTATTTGTAGTAAATGCTACTTGACTCTCTGATACAGAGATGGAGTCTGACCCTGACAGACTTTCCGACTCAGAAACTGACTCAGACTCCGAGAAGGAGTGGGAGAGCGACTCTTCCTGGCTAAATGCTATTGACTCTGACTGCGACAAACTACTAGATTGGCTCAACCAAAGGCTTTCTGAGGCAGACAAGGATAAGCTGGCTACATCTGAACCAACTTCCAACACCACCTCTTCTTTAGTCACCAAAGTCTCTTGACTAATTTCTTGAGCTTGAACTAATTCTCCGCCCGCTACTGCCAAGCCAGCAACCAGAGCTGATTTCATCAATAAACTAGCCGAAGAATAGGTTGACTTTGACGCTAGAGAAATTGATTTGGTTTCAATGTTGCTTTGGCCAAATATCTTCCAAGCAACTTTAGAAATGACAGTTCTGACCCAGTGCTTTCCGGACTTATGCATCCGCACATGGGTATGACGATGAGTTTCTGTAATCGATTGTTTTTTCATTTTGATACAAAGGACCATCCGACTCTGATCTGAGCCGGATGGCTTTTTTTCCTTCTATAAATATAGGTAGAATATAGCTTCTATCTTACCCTATCCCTCCCCTTCCTGTCAATCAATTAAACTCATTTTCCTGTGCTTTTTCATATGTTTTTTTCAATACAAATGAAAAGAAAAGATAAGATTACTCTCATCTTTTCCATTTTTCTAAAATTGAAATCTTTTGCATACATTTTTGATAGTCTTGCATCCTACCAGTTTTCAAATAAAAATCCTTATGTAGATTCAATCGCCATCTATAGGCTCGTAATTCTGGCTCGATATCAAAACCAATCAATGATAAGACAGCAATACGTTCTTCAATGCTCTTCAGAGGAAAAACCGAAGAGATCTCAACTGTCTTGGTCACACTTGTTTGACGCTTACGATGATAATACAAACTAGTGTTTGAATACACGATTCGCTCAGCCTTTAGGTATATTTTCCAAGTTGTATAGTCATCCTCGACCTTTTCATCCTCCGGGTAGACAATTCCATCTAACAATGCAGCCTTATACAATTTGCACCATGGGACGGTAAAACATTGACTGATCGAAAATCGACTCTCGTACTCTTTTTTAAACCATTCTTGTGGACTAAAAATCTGCCTAAAATAATCCTGTGCTTGCAGGTGGAAAGCAAATGAATTGGTCTCTTCCATAAATTGAGTAAAGTTAACCACAGCAATATCAGCGTCCGTCTCTTTCAACGACTGATAGAGATATTCAACGTGATTTGGTTCCAACCAATCATCATTATCAACAAATAAAACATACTCACCACTAACTAGAGGCAGGGCTGTATTTCGTGCTGCTCCGACCCCTCCTCCTCCGAGTGCCTTATTCACCAATTTAACTCGGCTATCTTTTTGACGATAAGCTTCACAAACACCGGCACTACCATCTGTAGATCCATCGTTCACCAATATTAATTCAATGTTTTGATAGGTTTGATCTAAAATACTATCCAAACACTGCTTCAAATAGATACCCGCATTGAATACAGGAACAATGACTGATACTTTTTCCATCCTATTTCTACTTTCTAAATCGATTCGTCAAATCTAACTTAGCACTAATAGCCCGATAGAGCTCAATCTGACCTGCATAGAGGGCATCTGCTTGACATTTTTTCAAGCGAGCTACATAGGAATCTATCTGGGCTGCCGGATTATAGCCTAAGGCCACCAATAACGCAATCCGTTCTTCCGCGTTACTGATCATGGTCGTGATATCCTGCAACATGACAGACCGAGACAGTCCTTCCGGCCGTTGTGAGTAGTAATAGGGACCTTCATTGGTGAAATGAATCTGATTGGCTTTCAAATACAATTTATAGATCGTTGCATCGTCTTCTCTGAGACGACCTGTTGGGTAGCGGATATCCCCAAATAAGGACCTTTTAAATAATTTCAACGGAGAGAAGGTGAAAGCAAGGTGCATATTGTTTTTCATGTTTCCCTCTAAGTCCAACCAGTCTTGGATGGAATAAACCGTCTGGAAATAGTTTCCTTCATGATGGTAAAAAAGGAAAGACTGCCGTTCCTCATTGAAAGAGGTGAAATTAGTGGCAGCAATATCCGATCCTGACTCTCTCGCTCCGTCATATAGATGCTGGAGATAGTAATCTTCTACAAAATCATCTGAATCGACAAAGGTAATGTATTCTCCCTTCGCACTGTCAATCCCCTTATTGCGTGCCGCAGACACCCCTGCGTTTTCCTGGTGAATGACACGGATACGTTCATCTTTTTTGGCATATTCTTCCAAAACAAAGGCGCTCCCATCTGTCGAGCCATCGTTAATTAATATCAATTCAAAATGAGGATAAGTCTGTTTCAATAAAGAATCAATGCAGCGGTTTAAGTAAGGCTTTACATTATAAACAGGGACAATAATACTAATCAAAGCAGGTACTGCTTGCACCTCGTGTTCTTCTTTCACCGAAACCTCCTGTAGAGTTTGCGGTACAACACCCACCCAAGCCTTTACGGAGTGAAGGTAGTCCGCATCTTCTGTAAACTGAATATCTGTATCAAAATTATGCTCAGCAGTGTGCTTGTGGTCAAGTTTCACCTTGGATGTCGCCTTCATCTGAAACCATTCATACTCAGAATCGATGTGTCCCAAGTCAATAGCCTGATAACCCCTCTGCATCAAATCAACTGCCAAGACCTTGGCTGTCGGCCCCAACATCAGAAGGACCAACTTATCATCTGCATGCTCTAGAATCGCTTCTAAAATGTCATCGTATTTAGCAAAAGCATTCTTTGATGGACAAACGATACGAGAAACAGAATCTGCTCCAGCAAACAGGTCGTTTCCAACCCCCGATCGACTGGTTTCACCTTCGACAATCAAAATATCTCGCCCCTGCCATAAGTCCTTAATGGCCGCAAAATAGGCTGACGCAGGTTCCTTATCCACCAAGTCGATATAGGGACGCGAGATAAAGGTTGAACCGTACCAGTCAGATTGACACTCATGGGCATAAAATTGACCATAGCGCTCAAAATGACTCTTCCAAAATTGTTGAGCATTTGAGTTATACCGTTCCAATCCTTGAAAGACATCTGGCAAACAAACCACTAATTCCGGAGAACTTGGAATGGTCAAAATAGCTTTTAAGGCTGCCGCTAATGCTGAATCATATGGTTGATAGGGGATGCTAGACCCCTGAATCACATCAATTTCTCCATCTCCAAATCGCACAACAGAGGACTGGTATTCCTTGATATAAGCAAGGCTATCCAAAATCGGCAAAACACGAATTTCTTCTAATTTTCTCATCCTTCTCCCCCATCACATATGGCACTAAAGACAGCATTGACCAATAATTTTTTCGTAAAATACCCTTGTCGAACCAAAGGATTAAAGGCCCTTACTCTAGCCACAAATCCCTGATAGTCAGCTGGCGTCATAGCTTGAATTTTTTCAACCGCTTCATCCAGACTGTCCACAACCAAACCAAGTCCATTCGCCTCGATGATTTCCTGATTGGCAATTCCTCTCTGAACAATCACAGGGATGCCCGCTGCTACAAAAGCACCTAATTTATACGGACAATAGAGGGTTTGATACCCCTTGTCATGATCATCCATCCAGACCAAGCCAAATCCGCCTTGCGACATCTCTAACAAGAGCTGTTCATCTGGGCGATAAGGCAGGCGTTTTACCATGGTTGGCAACTCCACCTCTTGGCGACAATAAAGATGAACCTGAACAGGATAATCCCAACTTTTTATGAAACTAAAACGCTCTGGTGAGCCCGGAAAGTGAATCAAGGGCTTGTAGTAGGCTGGTAATTGCGGAGCATTGGTCGGATGATCCCACATCCCCTGAACCAGTGTCTTTTTCACAGTCAAGCCATGTTCACGCAAGACATCAATCATCTTTTGACTCGGAGCCACAATGACATCTGCTAGATTATAGTAGGCAATGGTCCGGTCCATCAAGTAGTAATTTCCCGCAAACATTAAAGGAACAACATCGTGGATAAAAATCACAATTTTGATTTGATAAGCCTTCAACTTTGCCATCAAGCGCTCATCAAAATTCGTTGTATTCCAAGTCGGCGTTTGGAAGATGACAACATCCCCATGCCGCAAGCCAGCCACAATCCCATCCAAACGTTTACTGAGTTCAGACGGACTATCTGCCTCCATATTATAAGCATAGATCCCCAGTTCACGATAGCCAAGCTCAATCGCAATATCTGTCACCATATTTTGTCCAAGCTGCGCCGTTGAAGATGCTGCTTGACCGTTTAAATTTGTAATATAGACTCTCATTTAATTGTTTCCGTATTTATCTATCATCCGCTTGCGGAATTCCAGGTTCTTATAAGCTACTACATCTCCATTACGCAGTTTGCTATCCCGATTTATCTGCGAACGCCATTTGTAGGCGGCAATTTCCCGTGACAAATCAAAACCAAGCAAACCTAGTACCTCAATGCGTTCTGCTACTGGCTCCGTTGAAAAGATTGTCGCCTGATCGGCTGTCTGGGTCATCGACCCCGCATTGACACGATAAATCAGACTAGAACGATGCATATAGGCGATTCGATTCGCCGCCAAGTATGTTTTCCAAGTTGTCCGGTCGTCCTCCCCAAAACCATCTGTCGGATAGAGGATGTATTCAAACAGAGACTTTTTATACATTTTGCTCCAAGGTACTGTGAAACAGAGGGAAATATTGTGGCCAACACCATATTGGAAAGCAAACCACTCTTCTGGGCTATAAACAGCCTCGTAATAATCATCTGCCCCAATGTGTAAATTGAACTGCCCAGTTTCCTCGTAATACTGAGTAAAGTTGGAAATGGCTACATCACTTCCTGTACGAGTAAGTAGTTCATGCAAATCAGAAACATGATTAGGATCAATCCAATCATCTGCATCCACAAATACAATATAGTCCCCTGTCGCCACCTCAAGTGATGTATTACGGGCCGCGCCTAGACCTTCGTTCTTCACCTTGTGAACCACTCTAACCCGTCGATCTTGCTGACGTAACTGCTCGCACAAGAGAGCTGACCCGTCTGTCGAACCATCATTGATTAATAAAATCTCTAGATTTTTATAATCCTGTGCCATAATACTTTCGACACATTGACGAAGATGTTTTTCCCCATTGTAAACAGGTACAATTACACTCACTTTTTCCACTTAAATGCCTCATTCCCTCTTATATATTACCTTTATCATAGCATGCCTAGACTAGAAATGCAAAAATAGTTGGTCATTTTTCTGTAAACAAAAAGGGGATTTCCCCCTTTTTTAACGATAGATTCCATAATACTGGTAAGCTGACCACAGTCCCGTCACTATGGCTTGAACCAACTCTGGATCCATCAAGAAATCTGTAACTTCCTGCCCATTGAGGTATCCAGCTTCGCTCTTAAAACCTGTGAAAGCTTGGCAGCGTTCCTCTAGTTCCTTCCGAATATCCAGATGCTTTTGCGGATTTGGCAAAGGCTGGTTCACATCACAAGCTCCTGCCAAAAACTCCTCAACCGTCATGTGGTTGGCCAACTCACGCAAACCAGCAAAACGCCCTTCTTCAAACCCTTGTTCTTGAATATTCAAAACAGGAGTTCCAAGCGCCAAACATGGCAAGGTTCCATGCAAACGAGTGGTAACGACAAAGCGTGCTGACTGATAGAGGTAGAGGTAGTACTGAGCTACTTTCATCCGTTGAGAAGGGCTCATGTACTGGTGGTTGATATCCGCACTCATCCGAATAACCGGATAAACAGATTCTCTTGACAACTTATCATAAACAGCATTTGGCAGGTCAATCGCAAGTACAATGTCCTGCTTTTTCACTCCTGGTTCAGATTGAATCGTCAAGGTCATGCAATGCGAGAGATAGGATTCAACTCCCAGATCTTCAAAATAAGATTGGGTATCGATCGACCGAGCACCAACTGGTCCATATTTGGTGAAAAAAGCACGATTTTCAGGAGATGAGAACAAGGACTTACTATCCTCATCTACATACATAGAAATCAGGAGCGGGTGAAGATAGGACTGCTTAGGCGGGAAATTTTCCGGCCGATGTGAGTACCATCCGTTCATGATGATTTTTATTTCTTCATCCGTTTCCGCCTGAAACTCATTCATGTAATCACGATTGATGAAGTAGTCAATCCGTGGTAAAAAGCGACTGGTCGCAACGGATTGAATCTCATCTCCTATATTACCTGTTGTGTAAGAAAAAAGGGCATATTTGGTCATGGCATTTCCTGCTTTCGGTTATTTCGTTCTAGTATAGCACAGAATAGCATGAATGCGAAGCTAGTGGCTTAGATTGTTCGAGCTTGACCTACCCCATTATTGATTTTAAAGACATACTTATGCCCCTGCGTCAAACTATGATAGAAGCCATCTCCCTCATAGACTTGGAAAATCTGCATGGTCTTGCGACTTTCCTCATCCTTGTAAACATGTTGAACATAAGGATTGTCCGCAAAAACCTTCTCCAAGAGTTCTTGACTAGCCGGACGAGCTTTCCCCTCGATTCGAATGACTTGAATCAAGTAGTCTTCTTCTGACAGGGCTGTTAGTGCAACACGCTCATCCCCCATCAGTTGTTGATAGAAATGCGTTTCCGAACCAGTCATAAAGAAAATACCATCTTCATTGGCTGCTGTAATATGGATCGGACGTGCATGGGGATTTCCAGCTTCATCAACCGTCGCAAAAATCCCTAGCTTCATTCCTTCCAAAATTTCCATGACATCTTTGACTTCCATAAGTAGCCTCCTAGACTTACATTCTACCTAAATTATAGCAAATTCCATTCGGAAAGTTAAGGTAAACACACAAAAATCCTTCCGAATATTTCCCATCCCTCTAGCCCCGACGCCCACTCTTTAGCTGAGTTGTTGTCCCTACATAGACAAAGGTCCGATTAAACACCTTCGGGTCTACCATCTTTATCCGAAATAAAAAATAATGGTCTCTACCATCCTTAGCCGACTCCTTGTTAAGACGAAAATAGGGCTTACCAGAACTGGCCATGGTCAGCAGGATATCGTCCGCCAAAAAACTCAAGGGAGTATCCAGCGCTGAGTATTTATAAAAATCTCCTTCAAACTGATGGTAATTTTCCGAAAAATAATCAAACTGCCATTCATTTTGTCGAGTTTGTCTTACATTCATCTCTCTTCCTCCAAACTAAAGGCCAACAGCTGTTCCATCGGAATCCTCACATGCCCTCCCCCCTCTTTGAGCACTAGATTTTCCCTAGACAAGTCTGTGATCATACCGATACGATACCGTCTTTCTCCTCCTTCTTGGACCAAAAATTTTCCCATCAATTGCTGCAAGAACAACTGATTAAGGAGAAAGAGCTTTTGAGCCAAGGGCAATTGCTCCATCTCCTCTACATCAACTGATGATTCCTGCAAGGCAGTCATATGCTCCGATATGAAGAATCCCATCCATTTAGCCATACCCCTATCCTGATAGTGTTTAACCGAATCATATGGGAGATAACTCCGATCAATCATTCCAACCCCTCCAATCCACCTGCTGAATGCCCCCCTACTAGCTTGCTTCGCTCAAAGACTCTTGAAGCCGGATCCAATACATCTGCTGTAACTAGCGAAGTAAAACCATACTTGTTTTGAATACTGTCTATGGCCTGCTGTAGGCGCTCATCTCGCTCCAACTGCTCAACATCGTCAAACAAACCAAAGACCATTACAGATTCATCAACTAATTGATCGAAGCGGATACCAACACGGCGAACTGGTCCACCCTTGTACTTTTCCCGAAAGAGATCAATCACAACAGTAGACAGTCGTTTGAAATCACTGGTTGGCTCAATGGTCCGCTGCACAATAATAGGCATCCGTCTCTCGCGACTTGAAAAGACAAGCGTCAATCCAACCCTCTTAGTCTTTTTCTTCCTCTTTCGTAATCGTCTAGCGACCTGACTGGTAAATCCTCGCAACAAGATTTCCAAGTCCTGCTTGTTAGTATAATCCCGATCCAGTGTCTGACTATTGCCAATCCCCTTGCTCTTTGGATAATAGGGACGTTTGAGATTGGACTCATCTACTCCATGAGCATGGAACCACATCTGAGTCCCCATGACACCAAATTCTTTTTTTAGAAGGTCTGGATTGGCCATAGCTAGCTCTTTCACCGAATGAATCCCCAATTGATGCAGGCGTTTCTCTGTTCGATGCCCAATTCCCCAAAAATCAGTTAATTTGGAGATATTCCAAACCTTGCTTTCCACATCTTGATAGGACCAATTTGCCCGCATGGTTTTGGTGGACTTAGCTTCATTATCCAAGGCTAGTTTTGCCAGCAAAGGATTAGCATTGCTCATCCCAACTGTCGCATAGACACCAGTTTGTGCCCAAATCGCATGCTGGATCCGATCCGCCACCCGATCCAATTTTACCTTACGTGATAAAGCTGGATCCTTCACAAAGTAGTCCAAGGAGGTCGTTAAATCAAGAAAGCCTTCATCGATAGAATATGGAAAAATCTCATCTCTGCTGGCGAAGTCCTCAAAAATTTTTTGAATCGCAATATTTTTTTCGATATACAATTCCATCCGAGGCGGCACAATGTAAGAACGTTTGGCCCAATACTCGACATAACGGATATAGTCCGGAGTTATGGGTAAACCATTTCTTTTGGCATTTTGATAGGAAAATTTCCTCGTCCGAATGTCAAAAGGCAATTCATGCGTTCTTCCGACATTATCACGACCAAATACCTGTTTAAAAATAGGTGAACTTGCTAAGATCAGCCCGTTTGAGTGATCATCTCGACTAAGAACACATAAAGAAGTTGTCAATGGATTCAGACCACGCTCGACACATTCGATCGATGCATAGAAGGATTTCATATCGACAAAGGTAATATCTGAAACTGGCTCCTTGGCATAATCAATTACCACCATCTTATCACCCTAAACTGCCAAAGGCATAAAATGACCGACAACCTTTCCTACAATCTTAGGCTGGTCTTCATAGAAGGCAAACTTATCCGGATGGTCTGGATTGATGGACACCAAACGGAAACCTTCCTCCTCCCGATACACACGCTTGATATAGGTATGACCAAACCAGACAATGGCATAGATACCACCGTCATAATCAAAACCAGTCTCCTTGATAAGCGCCACCTCTCCTGATTGGAACATAGGCTCCATGGAATTTCCCTTAATCCAAGTCGCCACATCATGGTCCATCTCTTTATCAAAATAGACCGTTTCTGTTTCGAACTCATCCTCAAAGGTCTCACCAGGCCCTGCCGACAGCAAAATATTGGTTCGAACCTGATAGGCCACAAATTGTACAGACTGTTCCTGTTCCTCCAACAAACGCCGTGAGTAACGCATCACCTTTCCTTGATGAGCACTAGTCAGCTTATGGTAGATAGACAAGAGCTCAAAATCCGACTCAAAGTAACCTTTAGCTACCAAAAAAGTCTCTTCCAAAGCCCGCAGATGCTTGGCGTTGGGAACAGTCGTCTCCGATTCCCACTTAGAAATCGTCACCTTCCCAACACCAACCAGCTTCCCTAGATTTTCCTGCGTCATCTCATTGACCAAACGAATCGCTCGCAAACGCTCCCCTGAAAACATCCTTCACCTCGATAAGTTTCTTTATAAAGTAACTATATTATACAAAATAAATGCTTAACTGACAAGGATGAATTTTCCCTTCAACAACTAAATGGTCTATTTAGCCACAGAAGGAATTACAGAACGCCAGTAAACAAGAAACAAAACAAAACAAAAGCGACACACAAGCTAGCCTGAACACCTTGAACGAGCACAAAAAACACCCCATGGTGGGAACCATGAAGTGTTGTTCTGCTGTATTGTAGCTGGTTCTTAACGTTTAGAGAATTTCGCTATTGAAAACGAAGAATCCTCAACACTTATAAATCCCGTTATATCAACATTTACGAAAATGAAACTTCCATGAAAATGGACTAAAGTCCTCTGATTTGGATAAAATTGACACTATAAAATAGACTAGTCATCAGTAGGTCAAACTAATTTGACCTACTTTATCTTATAGAGGGACAATTTATAAATCAAATTCAAAAAGATAGGTCAAGTATTTTATAAATTTATCGGTATAAGAAGACAAAAAAAGCCCCTAATCAATACGAGTTAGTCTTCAAGAAAAAATCTTTTCAAAATTATTTCTCTTTTAGGAAGTTCGACTTGTTGCTGATTATCTCCATATAAAGCATTATATAACTCGATACAAGCTGTATATATGAACTTAATTTCTATCGCCTCAAAATAATAGTATAGAATAGCAATGTCTAATCTTTCTGTTGAAAAGACCATCTCTTTATCTAAGTGAGCTAAGAGTTTATCGCGAAGCAATTTGATTTCGTCAATATTTTTTTGTTCTTTATCAATACCCTCTTGAATGGTACTCAAAATTAATAAAAGAGATCTATCTTTGGTACTATGTCTCAACTTAGATAGAATCTTAAAAATACCATTTTTTTCTCTGCTATCAAAAATTTTAGTTATACCGAAGACAACTCTATAAAATAAAGATTCATATGTTACATTTCGTACTATATCATATCTAATAGATGATTGCACTACTCTATCATGCCACTCATTGTTTACAATTTTTATTATTTCAAGTGCAGCAACTATTGATCCAAGTTCAAGTATCATAGTATGAAAATGAACCATCATTTTAGAATCATCATCCGGTAGTTCATCTGCAAAATTCTTTCCTACAAAATCTTTTAAATCATAATCATTCATAATCTAACACCTAGTCAATAAATCTTCTTACTTTTAATCAAATTGACAATTCATTCTGCATCAAAGTATTTTTGAACTTAGACTTTCTTTAGTCACCATGCTCACTCAAATTAGACTCACTTTTATAAACACTAATCTACTAAGTTTTTCCAAAAATCTCCTCTAAACTATTCCTTATCTCTTCATAAACGTGATTAGATAATGGGATATTTTCACTAGAATTTCTTGAGAATAAAAGATTTGAAACAGCGCTTTTATTTCCATACTGTTTTAATACTGAATATTCAATTTCATTCTTTAGCCTTTTTGTAAACCACTTTAGTCTCATTTTTCCTAAGATACCTCTAAAATAATTTCCAAGCTCCTCTATCAGTAAATTTTCAATTAATGAAATAATAAGCATATGTAATGTCCTTTCTCACTAAGTATATCATACCCCACAGGAATACATCTACTACGATTTTTTATTACTTTATCATCTCGTAATTAATTCATTAATAAAGTTTTCTAAAAATACAGCTGAGCCCCCTTCAACTCTTAATTTCATTTTTCATAATATTAAATTAAACAATAAAACCCACTGGCTGATTAATTCAGTGGTTTTTTTGAGTGTTTTCCGTATCTTAACAACACAACAGTATTATCTAGAATTGATGTCAGAAAAAAAGCACCAGCAAGATGCCGATGCTTTAAGTCTCTTAAACGACTTATCATTATAATTAACACCAACTGGCACCAAAAAGTGGCTGCAATCGTTGGTATAATATGGTTTTGATTAACGTTTAGAGAACTGGCTAGCTTTACGAGCTTTCTTAAGACCTGGTTTTAAAAACTTTTGTTTGAATAAATTTCAAAAGCTTTTAATATCAACGTTTTCACAGTTTTTCAAACCTCAAAATTTCATTAAATTTTAACTGATTTCATCTGAATGGTGTGAATTTTACCCAAAAAATACACGAATTGAGCTAAAAAATACTAATTGTTCACACCATTTAGATAAATTGGTTTCAAAACCATTTTTATCAATATCATATTAGATAACTAAATGATAAAATTATCCTCTCAAAATTTTTGTAGACAGATTTCTAAATTTTAAAAACCCATCAAATTTGAAATTCTGATGGGTTTTTATCATTATGTCTTAGTGTTAGCCTTATTCATGGGTTCATCTAGTTGTTCTACAATTATACTTTCAAAGTCACTTGGTGAAATTAGCTGAGCTGGTGCTTGGGGAACCTGATATTCAGGTGCTGGCTGAGTAGCTATAACTGGTGGCGTTTGAGAAGCTACGATAGCAGCATTGACTAACTCAATTCTATCTTGAAGTTCCTCTCATTTTTTTCATCAGTCAAGCAATTAACAACATCTTGAGCCGACTGGATATTCTCAGAAACTCATGTATCAGCGTTTTCTTAGCAACACTAACTTATTACTTATTCACCAAACGTAAACAAGTTTTTGGCTCATACCCAAACTTACACACAACTACTTATAATAACAGTATTTATTAGACCCATATTATTAACATATTTTACTTATATACAAATAAATTATTCTATACGGTATCAAAAAGGTATCAGTAATAGTTTCGGAGCTTATAAAATAGAGAGGTCAAAAATGTTTTTTCTAACTATCTCTTTTTTCTAAGTTTATGTTTCCCTGAACAACATCAGGTAAATATTTTGATGTAATTTCATAAGTTATTGCTTCTGGAATATTTTTAAACATCAGTACAGATGGGAAAGCCATTGAAGAATTATGCTTTAAATACTCAATATGTAAGACTAGAACATCAAATTCTGAACTATCAAATACCTTATATGAAAACAGTGAATCTAATGAATCTAAGTAATTATTTTTATTCTCTTCATATTTATCAGATATACTCTTTTGAAAAAAAGGATTGGGACTTGGGATATTATTAAAATTTAGATGTTCTGTTTTAGAATAGCTATACTCACTTACTGTTTCAGTTTCTTTTATTGAGAACACATAATCAGTAAAATTTATATCTATTAAATACTCAATGATATTTAAACCTGGAAAAGGGATTTCTTGGTGCTTTAACAAACATCCTTTAGGTACCTTTAATTTAACATCAATATCTTCATCATATTTCTTTCCTGAATTTGAAATCATAAATCTAACTTGCTCAATACCATCAATATATTGAAAGTAATCACAGTATTCAATATATTTTTTTACTTTGGTAAATAAATTTTTTATTGATTTGAAACGATTTTTTTCTAGGTCCGTACCTACAAAAGATTTTCCTTTATTCCCAAAAGGTACATTAAAATTTACAACATAACTCTGCAGATTCCCTAAATTCCAGAAATCATCGTCTAATTCTATATTATTTTTTATTGCAAAATCATTTATAGTATTTTTCCAACTAACATCAATTTCTACATCAGTTATATTGCTCCGTAAACTTTTAACATCAATATTTAAACTTGAAAAATCAGGATTAACAGGCTTATTTGATTCAACTACAGAATCACTCTCAACATTTCTTAATTCTTCATTACCTCTTTTAGGTAAAACACTATTTTCCAGAAATCTAATTTCATTTATAATCTCTTCTTTTTTTTTATAAATAAACTCTGATTCCAATAGCAGACTTTTTTTAGGTGTGAAAAATTTATCTGAAAAGGTATCAAAATCCTTTATTATCAAATTCGGTTGTAATTCTTCCTTTGATTCTTGGACTGTCCCAGATATCAAACTTAGAAAATACATTGCTAAGTGATTTGAAAATTGACGTTGAAAATCATGTTCATCTTTAATTACCCCAAACACTCCCCTATCTTTATACTTTTCTTTGAAGTCAATTACTTTTTGATATTGTCCCATATCGACTTCTGATGGGTTTACGGGTGCATCTAAAAAATACATAAAAACTTGTTTATCAGCAGATAACATTTCTTCAATTTCTTCTTCTGTTCCAGAACCAAATTTATCAGTTGGTGTACCAAATCTGGTCCAAAATATTACAACTGCTGCATCACAACCTCTAACAAATTGTTTGTTTAACAATTCCTGTGGTCTATTTCCTGATTCTGGATAACTATCTGTAGACCAATGTTTTGTCACTACTTCAATATTATTTAATGCTCCAAATGCCCTGTTAAAATTTTCAACACTATCTTTTAATATTCCAAGGTAACTATTAACATCTCCGGGACAAGAGATTAACAAATCATAAATTGTTATTCCTTCTCTAGGCATAAAATAAATCTCCTCCTGTTCATGCTTATTATTGTGAGATGAAGAACTATTAGTTAATCATCTTTGAGAAAGAAAATATAGCTATCTTCCTTTATTCTAGGATTCATTGTCTAATTCATCTGATAGCCATTCACTATTAAATGAGTATTGAGTATAATAGCACAAACTATTATACCATTACCTTCTTTTTAGGTGACAGAAAATCCAAAGTCTATTTTATCATTTCAACAATTGAAGAATGGCTTTTACTTTGAGTATCTGTTCTTCTTCTGACAAAATCGCTAATTTGGACAAAAGCTCATTCACAATATCCTTTAAAATATATATTCTACTACACTCCATTATAAAATTTGATTATTTTTGTAAAAGTGTATAAAATTTATTTCTGTGCATAGAAATGATTCCATATCATTTAGGAAGGCCAAATTGGGCTAATAATTCCTGAATTTTTTCCAACATAGCATCTACTCCTTCCTGTCGAGGATACTTCCTTTGCAAATATCAGCCTATCAAAGTAATATAAACCAACTTCCGAGAAAATCTACATATTCTTATATTTTATTATAGCATTTTTTATTCCATCCTGTTGTATTGGAGCAAAAGGCATATGAATTTTTAAATTGTAATAGCATAAATATAGTAATGATCATAATTAGTATAGCTTAAAATCAAAAAAAGATTAACACTACAAAATGTCAATCTTTTTTTATTTTCCATATTTAGTCTAAAGCCAACTGGAAATCAATCACTTTCGTTTTCGAGCAACCGGTGCCAGACCCAACAAACCAACTCCGATCAAACTCATTAGACTAAATGCATCACCAGTTGATGGCAAAGTCTTGGTAGTTGGCTGAGACGTTTTTTGAGTTGTCAAAGCTTTTGTGCTTGCCTGGGTAGTTACAGCAGGCGCTTTAGGAGCAACAGACTTTTTAGAATCTGTATAGCCCACTACTTTACCAGTTTCATCAACAACAGGAACAGGTGTTCCATTATTGTCAACGATAGCCTTGTATTCTGCGTCCAAACGTTCTTTAAGTTCTTTAGCAGCTACTTCTTCAAGGTAAGCATTGTAAGCATTCAAAAGGGCAGTGTAGTTTTCTTCGCTGATTGCCTGAGTCGCTTTCAAATCTGCAAGGAGAGCCAATTCTTTATTAAGAACTTCTACTTTGCTTGTCAAACTTGCGTTAGCTTGATCATACTTGCTTTGTGCTGCCGCCAACAAAGCAGGTGCATTTTGCAGATTAGCTAGAGTAGTTTTTGCTGTTGCGAGTAATTGTTTTGCAGTTACCAGGTCATTTTCAAGAGTAGTAACCGTAGCTTTTGATGAAGCAACTTGATTTTTCAAATTGTTCAAAGTAGCTACTTCTGTTGCTAACTCTGATTTTGCGGTTGCCAGGGCCGCTTCTTTTTCTGCAAGAACTGCTTTAGCAGCTGCTAAAGTCGCTTGTTTCTCTTGAATACTTGCGTTCAAGTTAGCCACGGCTTCGTTTGCAAGTCGAAGGGTTTCTTGCGCTGTTGCAAGAGTCGCTTGAGCTGTCGCCAATTTAATGCGAGCGGCAGGTGCTTGCTCTGCAGTTGCAAGAACTTTAGAAAGTTCTGCTTGAGCGGTTGCAAGGGCTGTCTGAGCAGCTGTATTTGTATCTTTGGCAGTAGCAAGTGCATTCTGTGCTTCTTGATTGGTTGCCAAGGCAGTATTGTAAGCAGATTGGGCCTGTTCGTAAGTGCTACGGATAGTTGCGCTATCATTCGAATTAGCGATGGCTGTAGTGTTGAAGGTATTACCTGTAAACAACGAATTAGAGTCAACATCATTTACGTGTACACTTGTCGCACCAGCTACGGATGAAATATCGACACCGATATAGCTAGTCGTTACACCAACATCATCCACACCAGCGATTGAGCGAGCATGTAGCCACTCACGGCCATTATACAGGAACTCCACCATAGATTGGTAAATCAATGATTTGAGGTGGTCTAAGGTCGTTGAAGCCGTAGTGCGAGACCAGGTATTCAAGTTTTCACCAACTGCAACATTGAAACGGTCACCAGTTGTGTCAAGAGCATTGTCATTGTGACTTCCTTCGACAATACTTGTCCATCCGTAGTTATCTGAAACATAGATGTCTGTTACCATATCAGCAACGGCTACACTGCTTGTAGTTACAGCAGTAAGAGGTGTACCGAACTTAGTACGAACCTGGTTCATGAGGTCTGAAGCAAATAGAGACAATTCTGTAATCGTAGCTTCTGAAAGATTGTTTACATCAGAAATAGTCACTAATTTGTCATTTGTATTCGATTTGTAAGTATTAGCGGCACGAAGGGAAGCATTCAGCGATTTGAGTTCAGCAATAGCAGCCGCACGGTCATATTGCCCTTTGAGACCAAGTTCATAGTTTTTCAGTGCTTGTACATATTCATCTGATACAAAAATCGTATTGATTGAATCATAGTCAGCTTTAGCAGTCGCCAAAGCGCTTGTAGCAGAATCCAAGGTCGCTTGTGTACTCGTTGCAGTTGATTGAGCAGCTTCCAATGTTTCCGCTGCTGTGGTTGCTGCTACTTGTGCAGATGTTACAGCTCTCTCTTTTTCAGCGATAGAGATTGCACGTGCAGCGTCTGTTTCAAGGGCAGAAGCCAATTCATCTTGTGCAGTAGATACCGCAGTTTCAGCGGTTGTAACATTGTTTTGAGCGGTTTCCTGAGTTGCAATCACTTTGCTTGCACCTGTTCCGTCAAGACTAGCTTGGGCAGAATCAACAACTGCTTGTGCTGAAGTTACCTCTGCTTGTTTAGAAGTAACATTTTCTTGTGCAGAAGAAACAACCGCTTCCTGTGTAGCAATAGCCGCTTCTTGTTCACTTACAACATTTTGTGCGTTAACGATAGCTTGTTCAGTTTCTGTCACTTTGGCTTCAGCTTCAGTTACCGCTTGTGATGCAGCAGCGATATTTTCATCAGTTGCATTTTCTGCAATTGACTTCGCTGATGTTAATTCTTCTTTGGCTGTCGTTACGGCAACCGCTTCTGTATTGACCGCATGTTGCTGTTTTTCAACAACTGCTTCCTGAGTTGCGACCGCAGTATTAGCCGCATCCAATTCGGATTTAGCTTGTTCTACTTCTTCTTTTGTAGGTACTGATATAGTTTCTGTGTTTTGTGTAGTAACCTCAGCACTCTCCACAACTGTTTCCGGAACATTAGTTGTGTCTACTTCTTCTGCCTGCACTACCACTCCAGTTGATGCAACTAACGGCACCAATAAGCTATTAAGGATTATCTTCTTGTTCATATTGTTCTCCTATATTTTTATTAAAGCTATTATAACACAAACTGTCCTCTTAAGTCTATTTTTATAGTCCTTTTAATACCTTTTAACTATCCTTAAAAACATATATCCTTAGAGGATAGGAGGACAGGAAATGACCCTTGATCAATATGTTGCAAAACAGGTACAAAAGTTACGAAAAGAATTTAAATTAACACAAGAACAATTAGCTGAAGCAGCCAATATCGATGTGTCTTCAATCGCAAAAATTGAACGTGGAGAACGTTCAAACATCAAGGTTAATACCTTAGAGAAATTAATTAGCGCCTTCAACATTTCAACAACAACTTTCTTCAATGGCTATCAAGCAATCGACAAACCAACAGAGCCCTTACTCGAAACCTTGCAGACAAACTTATCAAATCTAAGCAGTAACAAACGCAAAGAGTATTTATTAATTTTCGATGCAATTCTAAAAGCCGGAGAAAACGATTAGTAGCAAATACACATAAACGAGCAGCGTGATCCTGCTCGTTTTTATCACATTCAAAAATACATACTAACCTTGTCTCTACTACTCATATCCTTCTACTCTGCAATCTTAAAAAGTAATGGTGTGAATTAGGTGTGAATTTTGCTAAAAAAATATCAAAAAACACCCCATGGTGTGAACCATGAAGTGTTGTTCTGCAGTATTGTAGCTGGTTCTTAACGTTTAGAGAACTGGCTAGCTTTACGTGCTTTCTTAAGACCTGGTTTCTTACGTTCAACCATACGAGCGTCACGTGTAAGAAGGCCTGCGCGTTTCAATGAATCGCGGAAGTCTGGGTCTACTTGAAGCAATGCACGCGCGATACCGTGACGGATCGCACCTGATTGACCACCGTAACCACCACCGTTCACGTTAACGAAAACGTCGTATGAACCTTGTGTTGAAGTTACTGCGAATGGTTGGTTGATAACCAAACGAAGGTCAGCGTGTGGGATGTACTCTTCTACATCTTTTTTGTTTACTGTGATTTTACCAGTACCTGGGACCAAACGTACGCGTGCAACCGCGTTTTTACGACGACCAGTACCTGTGTATTGTGCTTGTGCCATTTAGATTACGTCCTTTCCCTTAGATAAGACCTGAAATATCAAGTACTTCTGGTTGTTGTGCAGCGTGAGTGTGCTCGCTACCCACAAACACTTTCAATTTCATGCCTTGTGCACGACCAAGTGTGTTGTGTGGAAGCATACCTTTAACTGATTTTTCAATCAAACGAACAGCGTTTTTAGAACGCAATTCACCAGCTGAGATTGATTTCAATCCGCCTGGGTGGTTTGAGTGAGTGTAGTAGATCTTATCAGTTGCTTTTTTACCAGTCAATTTCACTTTCTCAGCGTTGATAACGATAACAAAGTCACCAGTATCAGTGTGCGGTGTGAAAGTTGGTTTGTTTTTACCGCGAAGAACGCTAGCAACTACTGCTGAAAGGCGTCCAAGAGGTACATCAGTAGCGTCTACTACATACCATTTACGTTCAACTTGGCCTGGTTTAGCCATAAATGTTGTTTTGTTCATGATTTCTCCTATACGAATCGTTTTTGTTTACTGGGCGGATGTTCCGGTCCGCGGGTATTTGGAAGGTTCCGGGGCCTTTCAAATGGGGTAAACAATACCGTCTACCATTTTATCAAATCTACTAGTCTCCGTCAAGCCATTTTACTTTACTTTTTTTATTTTTTGAAAGATAGCAGAGCTACTGAAAATGAAAGCCTTGCCATCTACAACTACTCCTCTCTAGTTCGCTTCCAATCAAAATGTGTCCCACTTACACTATAGGCATGATAACCTCTCTTATTTAGAAAGGCCGCCGCCCGATTGGCATAGGTACAGAATAATCCCCTACAATACAGAATAATTGGTTTATCGCGCTTTAATTCCTCTAAATGCTCCTCCAATTGACTGAAGGGAATATTCACCGCCCCATCTACATGCTCCAGCTCAAATTCACTAACGCTTCTTAGATCAACTAGTTGTGCCTGGCTAGAAAAGACCTTATCCTTGGCTTCATCTAAACCAATTGTTTGGATTGCTTTATCTTGCTCAATATAACTCTTTTCAATCCACCCTAACATCGGCGACCGTTCTTCACTAATGGAATGAATATCAGACAAGAGTTTTTCTACTGTCGGGGTGGAAATACTGTACCAAATATATTTTCCGTCTCTTTCAATTGAAACGAGAGATGCTTCCTTCAGAACTTGCAAATGCCTAGATGTATTAGCTGTTGTCATATCGGTCATTCTGGTTAGCTGTTCTACCGTCTTGGGTCCATGAATTAAACGGTGAAGTATCTCCAAGCGTTTTTCACTAGAAAGGGCTTTGGCGATCCGAACATATTCTAAAAATACTTGATCCATATAGTCACGATCTTGACTCATGATGACTCCTTGCTAAACTTACTGTTTCCATTATAGCATATAGTAAAAATACTCTGCTAGTCAGAACTAACAAAGTATTTTTCCTTAATACTATAGGAATTAGAGTTCTAATTTCTTGGCTACCGTATTACCTAGCACTCCACCCGCAACCAGAACAACTAAGAAAATCCATCCCGACAGAGAATAATTCGCAATCGGAGTAAAGAGAGCCCCTACATTACAGCCATTAGACAACCGCGTTCCAAATCCCATCAGCAATCCTCCTACTGCAAAGAAGAAAGCCTGTTTTGGAGTAATTTTCAACTCTGATTTGGCTACTTTGGTAAAGGTACCTGAGGTCAACAAGAAGAAAATTGTCCCTAACATGATTCCAAAGTTTTGTGTGCTAATTGGATGTTCAAAGAATGGTGTTGAAAATGCCCCCTCTGGCATCAGGGTAAACTCCGCCAAACTACTTGCATCTATACCAAACAGCATCAAGAATTGACCAAACCATAAACCGTAGGGAGTACTTGCACCCCAACCTGCTTTTGTCACTCCCATTAAGAGAGTGAAGAGAATGGCAAGAATAACCGCAGCTTTACGCAAAGACCATGCCTTTACAAACAAGCGATCATACCAGCCTGCCTCATCCGCTGGATTTTCCAAAGACTCTGCCACTTCCATATCTTGAATTTTCTCGCCAAAGTGACCAGTATAGGTGCCGGCTTGCTTGCGTTTATTTTCATAACGATAAGAAAGCCAAATGACAATTCCACAGAGGAGGCCGGTACACATCAATGCTCCCAGATATCCACCCAGGCCATCAAATTTGAACATATCTGGTAGATAGACCCCTCCATATAGTTTAGAACCCACTTCACTTGTAAACCAAGATTGTGTAATCCAACTAGCTGAATTCTGAACAGGAAATCCAATAAATACGCCAAAGCAGAAAAAGACCAATGTAATCAATCCACGAGGCAAGGCTGTCACCAAATCAGTCAATACGCCTGAAGCACAACAAGAGGAGAAGGTCATCCCAAATCCAAACAAGATTCCTCCTAAAAGAAGACCAAGGTTGATGGGATTCACCCACAAATCGTAAGATGCCGCATCTGCATTAAATAGAAAAGCGGTACTCAATAAAGTTGTAATAAAGAACATCATCATCATAGTCCGCATCAAGCGTGTTGAACCCGTTCGATAGGCACGATTGACACTACCTGCAAATCCTGTATACCCTCGACTGAGCGTGTAACCTAAAGCTACCCCCATCACCAGCCGAAAGAACAGCATCTCCGATGACAATAATTTTGGACCCAAAATCAGAATAGCCGCTCCTAATAGAAAACCGCTATAACGTTCTACATGTTTCATAAAAACTCCTTTTTATTTTGTTTATTCTTTGCAAAATGAAAATAAAGAAATCCTAAACCGACCCAAATGCCCAAAATTCCGAATGAATAGAGAGACAACTGACTCGGTGAATTTGGGAAAACGAGCAACAGTACAAACACAATCCCCACTAACATTCCCAGCAAACTTTGATACTTCATGATCCGTCTTTCTGTCAGCCGACTGCTCACATAACAAACATAAGCGTAGGTCACCGCCGCCATCAAACTGGACAAATCAACGATATAAGAAATAACACTTCTCCCCAAGAACGGCATCAGAATACTCACAACCGTTACAAACCGTAAAGCATTTACTGGTATCTCATATTGATTCTCCTCAGCAAAATAAGCAGGAAGTAATCTATGCGTCGCTAGAGAAGCTAATACTCGGCTACTTCCAACTAAAAAGCCGTTGATTCCACCAACTACTGCGGCAAAAAGAGCAAGGCATAGACCAACAAAACCAACCCAGCCTGCATGTTCTGAAATGGCACTCCCCAAAGCCCAATCAAGTTGACTAGCCTGAGTTGGAGAATAGGCTAAGGCTGTTATCACATTCAACATATTGTAAATGAGCATCCCAATTATAGTTGCTAGAATCGTCATTCTTGTTGCGAAACGGAAAGGGAAACCAAGATCAGTCAAGACCTGCGGCACAATATCAAATCCAACAAAAAGAAAGGGAATAATGGCCAACACCTTCAAAATCGCAACGCCATCAATCTGAGACTGCTCTAAATAACTAGCCGTAAACTGAACACGATTTCCAGAAACGAGCATATAGATACAACTCACCACTACAATGACTACCAGACTTATGATCAATATCTTTTGCAAACGCATGGAGAGAGAGACTCCCTGCAGATTGACCCAATAAAATACCAGGATTACTACTGTTGAAATCAGTACATCCGTGATATAGACTGGATAGGAGGCCGCAGTATAAAGATACCCAAAAGAAATGCCTCCGAAAAGTTGTTTCAAAACCAGTACCACCGCAGTAGCATTCAAGGGAATCAAGGTGAGATAGCAAAATGTCAAGGCCCAGCCTACTAGAAAACCATGACCTCTTCCTAAATGTACGAATACATAGGAAAACTCCCCACCACGTTCATGATGGTGTTCAATCATGACATGGTAGCCCATCTGAATAAAATAAATCAGTACAGCTCCAAGCAAAAATGCAACTGCCGTGTTAAGAACTCCTGCTTCAGGCAGAAATTTATTCCCCGGCAGATAGAAGGCACCCCAGCCAATAACCGACCCAATTACTAAGGAAATAACATCTAATTTTGATAAGGTCTGTCTGCCACTAGTCAAAGTTATACCCCGTCACGATCGATCTTCTATCGGTCGTTTTATCCTTGAAATATTCGTAATAACTCAAGGCAAGGAAGGAACCTTGGATATTGATAATATTGTCAAAGCCGTACCCTTTCAAGGCGCGGATAGCATAATAGCTATTCCAAGAGGTCCGACAATGAATGTAAACCGTTCTATCTTTCGGAATCTCCCCTAAGCGTTGTCGAATTTCATCGAGCGGAATGTTTACTGCACCGATAATATGAGATTTGTCAAAGGCTTCCTTCCCACGAACATCAAGAATAAACGCACCTTCATCTACCAACTGACGAACACTTGTTACGGGTACTTGCTGATAGTCCCCATTGAGATAGTTGAGGCCGACAATTCCAGCAAAGTTCACCACATCTTTTGCAGTTGAAAAAGCAGGAGCATAGCACAATTCCAAATCTTTCAAGTCTTCCAGGTAGCCCCCGAAACTAATCACGGTCGCAATGACATTGATGTTCTTAACAGGACTGCCCTTGCTGATCGCCTGGGCACCTACTATTTTTCCGGTCGGATACTGATAAAGTAATTTAAAGTGCATGGGTGCTGCATCTGGCATCAACCCAACACGGTCGTTTGGGATAACCAAGGCAACACGATAATCGATACCAGCCTTTTGGCAGTCTTTTTCATTTAGCCCTGTACTAGCCGCATTCAGACCAAAGACCCGGATGCAAGAAGAACCAATCACGCCTCGATTGCGATTTTGTTTGCCTGAAATCGCATCTGCCACGTTTCGAGCTTGTTTTTGGGCAGGACCAGCCAGGGGTAGTCTGGTTTTCTGACCTGTAATCTGATGCACAACTTCAATAGCATCACCCACAGCATAAACATCTGGTAAGTTTGTTTGGTAGCGGTAGTCTACTTCAATCGCCCCTGTCTCCCCTAATTTTATGCCTGACTTGACTGCAAAATCAACATCTGGGCTGACACCAATAGCTACTATAACTGCTTGAGCGGGCAATCGTTTACCACTCAGTAACACAACTTCCTTCTCTGTAATCTCGACAACACTATCCTCTAAGATTAGTTGCACACCATTGTCAAAGAGTTCCTTGTGCAGCATCTGAACCATATCATCATCAAACGGAGTCATGATTTGAGAACTGGCTTCAACAAGGCTTACCTCTTTGCCAGAATGGCGCAAACATTCTGCTGCCTCGACACCAATAAATCCGCCACCAATCACAACGATTTGCTCTGCTTTTGAATGCTTTAAATGCTGATCAATGTTGCGAACATCTGACACATTCTTCAATGCGAAAACATGAGGAGCATCGATACCTTTTATACTAGAGGGACGAATTGCCCTTGCCCCAGGTGACAAAATGAGAGCATCATACCAATCTTGAAACTCTTCGCCAGTCTCAAGATTTTTTACAGTAACCTTATGTTCATCTGCAAGAATCTCTATCACTTCATGACGAACTTTGGCATCCAGATTATAGGTTTTCTTAAAACTCTCAGTATCATAAAAAACTAAATCCTCTACATTTTCGACTTCTCCGCTGAAATAGTTTGGCAAGCAACAGTTAGAAAAGGAAATATCGTAACCCTTATCGTAAATCTGAATCTGGCTTCTTTCATCAATTCTACGAAGACGAGCTGCTACAGAGGCACCGCCTGCAACACCACCTACAACTATATATTTCTTAGTCATCACGACCTCCTTTGTGATTTTTCTCTCAAGCACATTCTAACATTCAATTGATTGTTTGTCAACGATTTCAAAATAAAAGAATGGACTTCTTTCCATTCTTCTAAAATTTACTCACCTACTGATCTAGTTGTCCAGGCAAGACCAGCTTCTCCTTATAAGGAAAGGTCTTATCAAATTCTTCCAAGACCAATTCATCCACCGTGTAGCCCAGCGAATCTGTAAACCACCAGTCTCGGCCATCCAAGGCTTCTGGTTGGAACAACTTGACCAAGAAATAATCAGCTTCTGGGTCCGCTTGATAGCGAATGCCGACCTCCTTCCTCTTAACAAAACCAAATCGACTGTAGTAATCAGGAAAGCCTGTAATGGCCACCAAAGCCGCTCCGCTATTTTCCGCCAAAGCCAGCGAATGCTCCAAAAGTGCCTGACCGTAACCGCGGCCTTGCTGGTCTGGCGAGATGCTAAAGGGACCAAAGGTCAGACTAGGCAGGCGAGTGCCGTCTACCGTGATCTCCGACGCGACATAGAGGATATGCCCTACCAGCTGACCGTCGGCTTCCGCCACAAGATTGAGGTCTTTTATCACATGGTCTTGCCCGCGTAATTGATGCAGGACCAGATGCCCCGTCGCACTCAGATAATAGTCCTTCAGTTTACTTTTAGTACAAGGCAACGAGTTGCAGACAGTATTGGAGTACGGCAAAACGAGTTAACGATGTAATAAAAGATAAACTGACGGACGAAAGACATTCCAAAGGCGTCACGTGTTTGCTCCTCCACCGCACGCTGATCCTTTTCTTCTCTTCTAAATAATAAGTGACATTTTTTGCTCCATGTAAATCAAAAGTAGCCTAGGAAACGAAGGCGACGATAGAACTCTGTTACTGTCTTATTTCAAGGTAACAGGCTGAAAAACTCCACTGGAGTTTTTCAGTCATCAAGCCAAGTTGACAACGGATAATTTTGATTTTCGCAGAGGACTATCTCCTCACCGACTGCCCCATTTTAAAATAGGTGTGCCGCTTGCCTCTGACCGCCAAGGACAGGGCCAAGATATTTTCAGGGTCGGGCATCCGACCGTAACCTCCGTCTCCAATATGGTGGATGTCTGAACCCACCCGCTTGTTGCTGAGCCCAAACTCCCGTACCGTCTGGCTGTCCGCACTCTCCTGGCTGGTCCCAATGGTCGAAATAACCAGACCACCACGCGCCTTGACCTGACTGACGATCGGTGCCACTATTTCCTCCCGCACACCCGGCACCGTTCCGACCGCAGGAATGAGGACACCGTCTGCCCCCAAGTCCACAAAGTCCAGCAGGGCTTGGCTGTCTACGACCGACTCTCCCAGACCTGCACCGTGCATTTTCCCCGCAAAGATGAGGCCCTCAAAGTGTTCTTTGGCAAGGCCAATAGCAGAGCGGATTGCAGCCATGGATACACCCGTAGCAGGATTGCCTGTCAGCATGATGAAGTCTACGCCAAGGGCTTGGGCCTGTCGCAAACTTTCTGGACTGACCTGACGACCAGGTTTGAGAAAGACCTGCTGGTCTTGGACCTCTTGGCTAGCATCCACAGGCTCCAAGTTAATCCCGACCAATCGACCCGTCAACCGCTTGATTTCCGCGATAGGATTGTCGCAGTCGTAAAAACCAACAATCTCCGGATGAAAGACATCCAATTCGTTGAGCACCAAGAGGTCACAACCAAAAGCAGCCATCATCTCCGCATTGGTCACCCCGGCAATCAAGGGAGCCGCTGTGACCACCGTTTCTCCCATGATAATCCGACCTTCACTGGATAAAATGGACTGCTTGAGCTCCTCCTTGGTCGCTCCCAGCAAGTCACTCGCATAACAAGACAACAAGCGTTTCATAAGAACCTCCATTTGATCTTGATTAGTATATTTTGTAAACGTTTTCTTTTATTTCTTAAAAGAAAAGAGATTATCTCTCTTCTTTATTGATAGATAGGATAGCTAACACCCCAGTTCCTGTATGGGTGGCAATGATCGGACCCAACTCAGTCAAAAGAACATCGCTGACACGGCTATCTTCCAACAAGGTTGCCTTAATCGCTTCAGCCGCCTCAATATCACCTGTATAGGCCACCATAACCGTAGAATGATCCAAATTATCCAAGGTCAGGTTCAACATTTCCTTGATTCCTTTTTTGCGACCACGGATTTTAGCAATCGCTTCTAACCTTCCTTCCGCATTGAGCGCAAGGAGGGGCTTGATATTGACCAGACCACCAATGAGAGCAGCTGCTTTAGATAAGCGACCACCACGCACCAGGTGGTTAAGGTCATCGACCAAGAGATAGGTCCGCAAGCGTGGCACCAATTCCTCAATCAGCGCCTTGGTTTCTGCCAAAGTCTTACCCGCAGCACGCGCTTGAGCCGCCTGCATGACCAAGTAGCCTTCCCCGATAGAAGCCGCCTTGGTATCGACAATCTCGATATGGGCTTGTGGATAGTTATCCAAGACCATATCACGTGCAATAGTCCCACTCTGATAGGTCCCTGAAAGAGCCGATGAAAAGGCTAGGTAGAGTACATCTTGACCTTCCTTGGCTGCCGCTTCAAAAACTTCTTCAAACTGACCAACATTGACCTGACTGGTTGTCGGAAGGCCTCCAGTCGCCATTTTATCCAGCAGATCTGCTGAGGTCAAGCGGTTTTCCCCAACGGTTTCATAGGTCACACCATCTAGGTTAATGGTCAAACCAAGCACGGTCACATCATTTTCTTGGACCCAGCTGGTTGGCAAATCCGATGTCGAATCGGTTACGATTGTAAATGTCACTCTTTCATTTCCTCCATCATTTCTTTTAAGGCTTGAAAATTCCCATCTGACCAAGGATTGAGTCGTGGGGTATAAAGTTCGACCTGGTCCACAAACTTATCCAAGTCCTTTTTGATAACCCTGGCTCTCTCCTCTAACTCACACGCCGAAATCCGTAAGGCCCCTTGTGAAAAGACCACCCATTGTTCGTTGAGGTCGCTGGTTGCGACGGAAACCTGCTTGCGACGGTCACTATTGAGCTGGGCACTGAGTCGTTCGATGTAGCTATCTGCCGTCTCTTCCTCCTCTGTAAAAATGACCGATATCTTAAATTCGTCATACTGTTGGCGAAGACCTGGCACATGGTGGGCATCAAAGACACAAATCACCTCGATTTGTTCAAAGGCTGCGTAGTGAGACAAGGTTCGAAGCAAGGTCGTTCTGGCCGCATCCAAGTCTCCCTTTTTAAAATCTTGCTTGGTGGCCTGCCAAAAGGCAATCATGTTGTAGCCATCTACAATGAGAACTTTTTCTTTCATTTAGATTTTCTTCCGAAATACTTCGTACATCAGCACGGCTGCTGCTACGCTGGCGTTGAGAGATTGGACATGGCCCTTCATAGGAATGGTAATCATCTCATCCACCTGCTTTTTGATATTACTGGAAATCCCTTTACCTTCGTTGCCGATAATAAGGGCTAGCTTGCCAGCTGTATTCCACTTGTGGCTCGGGGTTCCGTTCATATCGGTACCAAATACCCAGAAACCTGCCTCCTTGAGCTTGTCGAGGGTTTGGCTGAGATTGGTCACTCGGGCGATTGGGACATGGGCCACCGCACCTGTGGAGGTCTTAGCCACAACAGGCGTCACGCCAACTGCTCGGTGCTTGGGAATGATGATGCCTGCCACCTGAGTCGCATCTGCGGTCCGTAAAATCGAGCCGAAGTTGTGGGGGTCTGTCAGACCGTCCAAGATGAGAATGAGGGGATTGTCTTCCTGCTCTGCCTTTTCCAAAATTGCCGACAGGTCCGCATAGGCAAACTCGGAGACCCGCAGGACAAATCCTTGGTGGACGGCACCTTCTGTCATATCAGACAGGGTCTTTTTCGGCGTCCAGGAAATTGACACCTTCTTCTCTGCTGCCAGGGCCTTGATTTTTTCTACATTTTTTCCGCGCAAATCATCCTGAATGTAGAGTTTGTTGCCGGTGTTGGCCTCCAAACTCTCCACCACAGCATGTACGCCATATACGATATCATTTTGTTCCATGGTTTTATTATAGCATATTTTAGAGACAAAAAAGCCAAGGAAAACCTTGGCTAAAACTTACTCCCTGTATTCTTCCAATAAAACATACCAGTGGGTGTTCCCTGTAGCTTCCTCATAGGAACCATGTTCCAACTCACCTTGGGCATTGACACGGTACCGCCAATAGCTTGGTTCAAAGTCTGAATCCGATGGAATCGTCACATCTGCATAAACCAAATCATCTTCCTCTTTGTAAACCGAAATGACTGGTTGTTGACGATTGTAGTGAACGTTCTCTGGGTTCATGAAAAATGCATAGGCAACCCATCTCTGCACCTGCTCAGTTGTCAAATCCTTGGTATTGACCTGTGCAAGACCTCCCTGAACTTCCGTCAACGAAATCCAACCCTGTCCTGACTTTAGCTTGCCCCAGCTATGACCATCGTTATAAGTCGTCTCCACAATAGTATAGGTGCCTGGATCAATGGTCGCAACATAAGTTGCCGTTAAATAAGGCGCTTGAAGGATAGACAAGCCTGTCCTTTCAATTTCAATGGCAAAGGTTTGAGAAGAAACTTGGCTACTGCTCGTCGTCGAAGCTGTTCCTTCACTGCTTGTTTCTGATGTCGCAGTCTCCTCTTTTGCTACAATCAGATCTACCACTTCCCCTCTTTTCACCTTGCTGCCCCCACTAGGTGTCGATAAGCTGACTTGCCCCGGTTCAACAGTCTGTCCACCAATTTCCGTAACTGTTCCCAATACAAAACCTTCATCACGCAAGACTTCCTTGGCCTCAGCCAAGGACACGCCACGTAATTCTGGAACCCTAACATGCTGCATGTCTGTATAAACATAGTAAACACCAAACATACCGACTAGTAGTACTAAGAGGGAAATAAAAATGCCCAGTTGTCTTCTTCTTGCAGCCGCCAGTTGTCTCTCCTCTTTCTCTAAAAGATACTGGGAATAATCGTTCTCAGCATCATCAAGCATTTGCTGAAAGACTAGTCGCTGACTGTCATCTGAGGCTTGAGCCAAATGAAGTTGGAGTTGAAAAATTCGATCTTTGTACTCTGTTTCAATTTGACGTTCATGCTCCTTCTCAAGAAGTGCATTCTGTTTTCTTAGCGCATGGGTCTGGGAATTAATCGCATAGGACTGAGAATGAATAGCATTGGTCTGGGCATCCATTTTTCGACTTAGTTCATCATGTCTTCGCTGTTCTTCCATATCACGCATCCATTTATCCATGCTCCAACTCTCCTAAAAACAAGTTCATCATCGACTTAGTATTCTCCACCAAGCCTATTTCTCATAGTATAACAAAACAATGATAGAAGAGCAATCCCATGGGATTGCTCTCATATTTCAAATTACAGCTAATAACAGTTTATCAACGGTTTTGTTTGTATTTTTTGAAAAAGAAATTTTGACATGTGACATACGATGTGGTATGCTAAGCTTTATTAACTTGTCCGTACAAGTATAAGGAGAATATATGACACTTATTTTGGGAATTGTGGCAGGGCTGATTGCCTTTGCGATTGGTGGTTTGTGGTATGGTTTGATTTTCCGTGATGCTTGGATTGAAGCCTCTGGCATTGACATGGCCAAGGTAGAAGCTGACCGTCAAGCTGGGAAAAATGGCCAGAAGGAAATGGTGATTTCCTTGGCGATTGAAGTTTTGACTGCTGTTGTGGCAATTTTCTTCATCAAGACCCTTGATGTTTCACCACTCCACGCAGCTGGTGGCATGGGCGTAATTGCAGTCCTTGCTTCATTGAAGAACTACGTCTTTGAGCAACGCCCTCTTAAACTCATCCTTATCAACGAAAGCTACAAACTGGTCTGCTATTTGGTAGTCGGAATCATTGCCTTGTTTGCATAAATTCAACCCTCCTAAGCTAGGAGGGTTTTATGGTACAATAAAAAGAAGACTAAGACCAAAGGAGCCACCATGTCCCTCTCCCTCCGAACCATTAAACTGATATTTGCTACCGTGCTGGCCATTTACCTCGCGACCACCCTGGGCTTGTCCTATGCGACGGCAGCTGGCATCATCGCCATTCTCAGCGTCCTCGACACCCGCAAGTCCAGCTTCAAAATGGCCCTCAACCGCCTCTTCTCCACCTTCCTGGCCCTTACCATGGCCGTCCTGACCTTCGCCTTCTTTGGCTTTGGCATCTGGACTCTGGGCATCTACCTGGCACTCTACGTCCCTCTGGCCTACCGTTTCAACTGGGAGGCAGGCATCGCTCCCTCGACCGTCCTTGTCACCCACCTCTTGCTAGAGCAGGATATTTCGCTGATTTTTTTGGGAAATGAGCTGGCGCTTTTTCTGATTGGGGCAGGACTTGCACTCTTGTTTAACCTCTATATGCCCTCGCAAGAAAAGCAAATCCAGGCCTATCATGACCAAGTCGAAGACCTACTCAAGCAGATTCTCCTCCGCTTTGAAGCCTTTCTACTCAACGGCGACGGACGAAACGAGGCAGAATTGATTACGCAGCTGGATAAGACCTTGGACGAGGCCCTCAAAGTCGTCTATCTAGACCGCCACAACCAGCTCTTCCAGCAGACCAATTACCAGGTCCATTACTTTGAAATGCGAGCCGCACAAAACAAAATCCTGCGAACCATGGCAGGAAATATCAACAAATGTTTACTGGAAGGCAGAGAAAATGTCATCCTGTCCAGCCTCTTCGAGCGAGCAGCCCAGCAACTGAGCCGAGAAAACTCCGCCAAGGAATTGCTCCTAGACATCGAGCTCTTCCATGCCACCTTCCGCGAACGGCCTCTGCCACAAACCCGAGAAGAATTTGAAACCCGAGCCACCCTCTTCCAACTCCTACACGACATGGAAGCCTTTATTCGCCTCAAGGTTGACTTTTATGAGGTTTACAAAGATGAAGATGAGGGTAGTGAAAAAGGAAATTAAAATGAATCGCAATTTTTACTTCTATCTTTCAAAATTGATGTGCCTCTGTAAATAAATATCTATGACTACTATATTATACGGAGGAACCATGACTATTATTACTTATGCACTGATTCTTGGTATTTCAACAAGTATCGATTATTTCCTAATTTTATTCCTTTTATTTTCACAGGCAAAGAAACCAGGTGAAAAACGCACAATCTATTTTGGACAACTACTTGCTAGTTTTATACTCATTCTCTTAAGTTCAATCCTTAGCCAAGTTGCCAATATTTTTCTAGCTGACTGGGTCCTTGGTCTGCTCGGCTTCGTCCCTATTCTACTAGGGGTTAGAATCCTTTTTGAAAACGAAGCAGAAACAGAAATTCCTGATAGCAAAATCGGACTACTATCTATCATTTTTATTTCATTAGCATCGGGAGTAGATAATTTAGGAATATTTACCCCTTATTTTACAACTTTAAGTACCTTAGAAACACTCTTAACTGCTAGCCTGATCTTGCTAGAGACAGTCGCCATTTGCTACCTAGCAGAAAAATTTGGAAGTCTCCATAGCATTTCTGAATTCATAGAAAAATATGAAAAAATGATTCTTCCAACCATTTTTATCGTATTAGGAATCTACATTTTATTCGAATTCGGAACAATGACCTACCTACTGCAATTACTAACATAAGAAAAGGAACCGTCAGTTTAAACCGACGGTTCTTCTATTTTCCCATGAAATTCATCTGATATAGTCTTTTAGTTTACTTTTAGTACTAGGCAACGAGCCGCAGGCATAACTGGAGTTAGGCAAGGTGAGTTAACGACGTAATAAAAGATGAACTAAATGACGATACTTGGTTGTGCAAATGCAAGAAAGATATACCCATCATAACCGCATTCCCTGCGACTGCAATGATAAATTCCTCCTTGGAGGATACCGTCCCCAGCCAAACAGCCAAGATCAAAGTGAGATTGTAAATCAAAATGGAGAAAGCAGTCCAGCGAATTTTTCTAAGTAACGTCTTCATAGGAAACCTCCTGTAAGTATCTTTTCTATATTTATTATATAGAGTTTAGCAAACAAAAATAAGAAATTATATGTTCCTAGCCAAAAACCGCCAGATTTTCATCTGACGGTCAGGTGTTTTATGAACAATTTTATACGATGGCCTTGCTTGTTTCATCATCAAAGAAGTGAGCTTTGTTGAGGTTGAAGGTCAAGCGGACTTTATCGCCTGGGTTATGATAGTCACGTGCATCAACACGAGATACGAATTCTGTGCTACCTACTTTAGAGTAAAGCATGGTTTCTGCACCGAGAAGCTCTGAAACGACTACTTCTGCTTCTACGATAGAAGAAGGGTAAGTATCCAACTCCAACTGAGAAGCCTTGATGTCTTCTGGACGAATACCAAGTGTGAAGCTCTTACCATTGTAGCCTTTTTCTTCCAAGTGCTTGCGACGACCTTCTGGAAGATCCACTTTGAAGCCATCTCCAGCAAGAACACCATCTTGAAGCGTCACTGTGAAGAAGTTCATAGCAGGGCTACCGATGAAGCTGGCAACAAACTTGTTGACTGGACGATTGTATAGCTCTTCTGGGCTACCGATTTGCTCGATACGACCGATTGTACCTGTACCTGCTGGGTTTTTAGTCGCAGACATGATAACGATACGGTCAGCCAAGGTCATAGCTTCTGTTTGGTCGTGGGTTACGTAGATGGTTGTTGCACCGATACGGCGGTGGATTTTGGCAATCTCTGTACGCATGGATACACGCAATTTGGCATCCAAGTTTGACAAAGGCTCATCCATCAAGAATACTTTTGCATCACGGACGATGGCACGACCCATGGCAACACGTTGACGTTGTCCACCTGAAAGGTCAGCTGGTTTGCGCTCCAAGAATTCTGTCAAGCCAAGAATTTGTGCAGCCTCTTCCACACGTTTTTTGATTTCATCCTTGCTGTATTTACGCAATTTCAAACCGAAAGCCATATTGTCAAATACAGTCATGTGTGGGTAGAGGGCATAGTTCTGGAATACCATGGCAATGTCACGGTCTTTAGGTGCCACATCGTTCATCAACACGCCATCGATGTATGCTTCCCCTTCTGTAATATCTTCCAAACCAGCAATCATACGAAGAGTGGTTGACTTACCACATCCTGAAGGACCTACGAATACGATAAACTCCTTGTCCTTGATGTCCAAGTTAAAATCTTCAACTGAGTAATGCTCGCTGTTTGGGTATTTTTTGTAGATATTTTTTAAATTCAATTGAACCATGTTCAATCCTCGCTTTCTTTGATGCTTATATTATAAATGAAAACGCTTTATCTTTCTCTGTCAGAGTGAACAAAATAAAAAAGATATTCTGTGCAAGCTGCACAAAATATCAAAATTCATCATCTATGATAGCGTGATAACATACCGCTAAATCATTTAACTCCTTTAACTGCAAGCCTGTCCATTCCTGCCATTTATCCAAGCGATACTGAAGCGTATTGCGGTGGATATACAGCCGTTGTGCAGTCTTGGTCAATACTGCCCCTTCAGCCCACAAGGCTCGAATCACGTCTCCCAGGTCCTGTTTGGAAACCAACTGCGCCACTCCTGTTTTTAAGCTGGCGTAAGATTTGCCCGACCAAAGGAATAATTGACTAAACTGCAAGAGGGTCGAATGATTATAGGTCTGGCACCATTCTTGAAAGAGAGCTTCTTCCTGCTGAAAAAGTTGTGGCCAAGAAGCTGCGACTTCCTCTGGCCAAACCTGTCCAACAAAAACAGTCAAGCGCAGACCAAAATCAAACTCGAGTGCCGACAGGGTGTCTCTCAAGATCTCCCGACAATCTAGATAAGGCGACTGCTCTAAGACAAAAACATAGTCACTAGCCGTGGAAGCATACCAGGCTACTAGATTGGGAAGCAGGTCTTCCATCGTCTGACGCCAAGCTTGGCGGACTTCATCTTCCACATCCGACCACAATCGAACCTGTACAAACTGCAAAGCTGCAATAGGCTGTGGCAAGGATCGCTTGCCATCCAAGAAAAGCCGCCAAGGAGACTGCTGGCTCTCTGTCCCTTCTCCTTGTAACAAATCCAACAAAAAGCGTTCCCGATCCGATAGGCCTTCACCTAACGTCAGATACTGTCCGTCCACAAGTTTGACGAAAGCCTCTCCCTGTTGAGGGCGCGCATTCGACCACTTGGCCTGCGGAAAATATTGCAAGACTCTTTCCTTATCCACTTCGACTCTTCCTCTCTATTTTCTGTAATCCATTATACCATATCCCCGTCTTCTCCAAACAAAATATAGGTGCCCCATCATGAGGCACCTATATTTCTATTCTAGCGCGGAGAAAACTGCCGTAACAGCCAGTCTCACCTGCTATCACTTATTCCTGGTCCTTACGACCTTTTCGTGACATGCCTAGGCCTGCCAACAAGATTCCGACACCTACTGCCGATACCAAACTTGTTTGACTCTCACCTGTCTTAGGTAATTGTCTCACAGGGGTCTCAGTTGCTGGTTTCTTCGGTTCAGGTACAATGATGTATTCAATCACTGTATCAACACTTGGGTTCTCAGGCATTGGAGGGAGTCTGTAACCCTTCGTCGGATCCTTCGGATCAATAAATTCCAAAGGCTGTCCATCAGGACCGAACGGAATCAAGCCTGGTACGAACGGAATGATTGGTCGGTCTGTACCTGGAACAGTTGGGTCTGTTGGGTGGTTCGGGTAGACAACTGGTGGGATTGGATCGAATCCATCTGGTACACGAGGGGTCCATGAACCGAGTGGGCTGTAAGTCACCACTTCTGTCATGTCGCTTGACAATGGACCGACTTCAACTGCTGATACGCTTGCCTTGTCTGCCAGGTAGCCCTGCTTGAGTGGAGAAGCCACTTCTGGAAGAGTCTGGTTGGCAGTCCAATCACCATAGTGGATGGCACCTGTCACCAGGTTGACCTCGGCACTGCGGCGGAAGGACTTGGTCTCTGTCACCCTATC
>NZ_JAEUXI010000008.1:0-54612 GCF_016775005.1 Streptococcus suis
CAAACCAAGCGCCTAAACAGGTAGCCTTGCCAGCAGCTAGCTTACCAACCAGTCAAAAAGAAAGCAGTAAGTCTGATAGCAAAACACTTCCAAACACAGGAAGTTACAGCTCAGTTGCCCTTTCGATGATTGGTGGCATGACGCTTCTTTCTAGTCTAGGTCTAGTCGGACGCCGACGCAAAAAATAAGCTTTAGGAATTTCCTAGCTTGAAAAAAACAAACCTCTCTGAATGGATTCAGAGAGGTTTTTGCTTGGTAAATGCTTGATAATCTAGCAACTAGCAGAAGTTACGAAACATCTACAGGCTTGCTGAACTAAAAGCAGAGATAGCCTTAGTCTTGGGAATGAGGTTTCGACTCTTTCATGGCTTCTTTGATGGAGCAGCTACAAGAGCAGTCCGAACACGCGCCTTTTTTTCTGAAAATACTGATAAGGGAGACCACGAATAGTAGGAAAATTAGACTAGCTAAGATAAGTGTCGGCATGAAGCATCTCCTTTCGGCATGGAATGAACAGTAAGATGGGGAACTTGTTCTTGTGGTCTTCGAAAGAGGAAGAATAATAGAAGTGCAAGGATGGCAAGGGCGAGGTAGCTAGCCAGACTAAGAGGCTCTTGATAGAGTAGAACCTGCCCAAACTGAAAGATAACAAAGCTGATTAAGTATGCCAACCCTGTTTGATAACCGATGGCAATCCAGGTCCATTTTGCCTGGCCCATTTCACGATGGATGGCACCAATTGCTGCAAAACAGGGAGCACATAGGAGGTTGAAGACAAGGAAGGAGTAGGCGGAAAGGGCTGTGTAGTCCGCCTGTAAATTGGTCCACAAATCAGGATTAGATTCGCTGGTTTCACCAAGTCGGTACAGAACACCAAAGGTAGAAATCACAGTCTCTTTGGCAAGCAACCCTGTTAGAGCGGCGATGCTGGCTCGCCAATTTCCAAAGCCCAAAGGGGAAAATAGCGGAGCGAGCAGATTGCCAAGACTAGCTAAGATGCTGGCTTCTGTCTCTACTGATTCTAAGGACCAATTATAGGAACTGGTAAACCAGATGAAGAGATTGGTCACAAAAATAATACTTCCTGCACGCTTGATAAAACTCCATGCTTTTGAAGAAGCATAGCGTACAGTATTGAGCAGGACAGGCAGATGGTAGTTGGGAAGCTCCATGATAAAAGGACTAGCTTGACCGCTCAACTGTTTGGTCTTTTTGAGACCGATTCCTGAGAGAATAATCGCTCCCATTCCAAGAAAATAGGCAGATGGTGCAATCCATGGATTGTTTGGAAAGAAGGCACCTGCTACTAGTGAAATAATAGGTAGTTTGGCAGAGCAGGGCATAAAGGTTGCGGTCATGATGGTGATTTTTCGGTCAGCCTCATTTTCTATGGTCCGACTTGCCATGACCCCTGGCACCCCGCACCCGGTAGAAATGAGCATGGGAATGAAGGATTTGCCTGAAAGACCAAAGCGTCGAAACAATCGGTCCATGACAAAGGCAACACGACTCATGTAGCCTATGTCTTCTAACAAGCCCAGACAGAAGAAGAGGACGAAAATCTGTGGGACAAAGCCCAGAATGGCCCCGCAGCCTGCCACTATCCCATCCAAAACCAAGGCTTGAAGCCACTCCTCAATTCCCCAAGTTGTTAGACCAGCCTGCACCCAGTTGGGGACAAGTTCACCAAAGAGAATATCGTTGACCCAGTCGGTTCCCATAGTACCAATGGTTTGGATTGAGAAAAAGTAAACTAGCCACATGACCAAGGCGAAGATAGGCAGTCCCAACCAGCGGTTGGTCACGACTTGGTCGATGCGATCAGAAAGAGCTGCAATAGTTTCACCCTGGCTTTGAACGGCAGTAGCCATCCTTTCAATAGCCTGATAGCGTTGATTGATTACGATAGCATCGATTTCATCCTGATAGATTTTTTCGAGGATGGAGGCAATTTCTTGGATAATGGTGACAGCCTCTTCTGGTAAGTCCAATTGGTCCATGACCAGCGCATCACCTTCAAGGCAACGCAGGGCGTAGAAGCGTTTGTGGCGCTCCGAGAGCGAATCAGGTAGCACCTCTTGGACTTGAACCACAGCAGCTTCTAGCTGAGGATCATATTCTGGGAAAAAGAGAGAGGATTGGGCAGATATTGGCTGACGGAGGGCCTTGACTAGCTGTGTAAGCCCCGTTTTTTTCAGGGCAGAAATAGCCACCACTGGGTGTCCCAGGAGGTGAGAAAGGTGGTCAATTTGGATGCTTTTTCCAGCTGCCACTAGCTGATCGTTCATATTTAGGGCAATGACCATAGGCAGTCCCAACTCTACTAATTGAAGAGTGAGGTAGAGATTGCGCTCGAGATTGGTCGCATCCAGAACATTTAAGATCATATCAGGCTGGTCTTGTAAGAGATAGTGGCGTGCCACAGTTTCATCAGGACTGTAAGGAGAAAGGGAGTAAATGCCTGGTAAATCTTGGAGGAGGATTTCCTTATCTTGTTTGAGCCAGCCCGATTTTTTTTCAACCGTGACACCAGGCCAATTCCCCACCCGTTGGTTAGAGCCAGTCAATTGGTTGAAGAGACTGGTTTTACCGCTGTTTGGATTGCCGATTAAGGCGATTTCTTTTTTCATTCAAAAACCTCATCTTGTAGGGAGACAAAGAGAAGCTGGGCTTCTGACTTACGCAGACTGAGTTGATAACCACGAATGGTAATTTCAAGAGGGTCCCCTAAAGGCGCCAGTTTTTTAAGATAGATTGCTGTTCCTTTGGTCAATCCCATGTCCATCAAGCGTCTCTTAAGGGCACCAGTTGCACAGATTTGCTCCAAAACAACCTGACTACCTATGGCAACCTGAGAGAGAGGGATGAGTTTTTTTTGGCTGGGGCTGGCCACCAAGTCCATCCCCTCCATCAAATCCTTGTCCAAAGCCAAACGGCTAGCCTTGACTTGCACAATGATATTGGCCTTAGTCTTGGAAATAATCCGAATATCCTGTCCCACTAGAAAACCCAGTTGTTGCAGGTGTTTACTGAGGCTATCCGGGAAATGCATGCCCACTAGCCGATAGGATGAGCCAACTTGTAAGTCTGTAAAATCCATCGTTTCATTCCTTTTCTGTCACTAAACTATGTTCATTATATCACAAACCATTAAAAATGTCAGAAAATTCTAGGATAAACTGGCAACTTTCTATTGAAAATATCTGAATTGGGTATTGACAAGTCTGAATATGATTTGTTAGAATATAAAAGTACTGCTGGTTTAGCTCAGTCGGTAGAGCGCATCCATGGTAAGGATGAGGTCGCCGGTTCAATCCCGGCAACTAGCATAGTATAACGTCAAAACCCCTTGCTAAACAAGGGGTTTTGTTTTTATTTTACCAAGCAGTTTTCCAGAAATTTAAAAAAATATTCCTCTTGATGTAGCTGATGGATGGTTCCTATTTAGCAAAGGCAGAAAGTTGGTCGGATGTGAGCGAATGAGTGTTGAGATAGTTTGATAAAACAAAGTTTTCTAAAAATGGAAAAATAGCTTGACAGATGGTTTCAGTATGTTAGAATAGGGGCAAGGTAATAACTAGAAATGAAAGGAGAACATCATGAATACATTCGTAAGTTTGACAACTACTGTATTACATTACCAGACTCTCCTTTCTAAGCCAAGACCTTAGTTTCTTTTTGTGGACTTGAGGGGCCCGGGACGGAGTGTATTCTGTCTCGGCTTTTTTGTGTGTCTTGGGCTTATTTATTTGAGGGTTGCAAGGCTTGGGACTAGGACATTCTTGGTGAAGAAAGGATAAAAGGAGAAGGAGATTATATGTTTCGACTAATTTTTGACTATGTCAAGCAGCACAAGTGGCTCTACTTGCTGGTTGCTGTGACTTTGATTATTTACGATGCCACGCTTTTGGTGCCGACTCAGATTATTCAGCGTATGGTGGATACCTTGACCAGTCAGGGCTTGACAGAGTCCCGCTTGGTCCAAGATATGACCCTGCTTTTCTTGGTGACCTTGCTCAACTATGCTATGGCTTTTATCTGGCACCTCAAGCTCTTTCAGGCTTCGGTCAATTTCAAGTTTGAGATGCAGCAGCGGGCCTTTCGTAAAATGGTGGTTATGCGGACCCCTTTCTATGAAAAATTCCGCTCAGGCGACATCATGACCCGCTTTTCAACGGACGTGGACGGCCTTATGGAAATGGTGGGCTACGGCCTCATGATTGTGGTCTATGCAGGTGGTATGCTGGCCTTCATCATCCCGACCATGTTCTTGATTGACTGGAAGATTTCCTTCTGGGCGATTTTGCCCATGCTGGCCATGACGGTTTGTATCTTCTTTATCGGTCGCAAACAGGACCAGGCTATTGAGGAAAACCGTGAGGCTGTTGCGGCCCTCAATACCGAAGTCTTGGAAGTAGTCGAGGGCATTCGCGTGACCAGAGCTTATAGCAAAAAGGCTAGTCAGGAGGCTAAGTTCCAAGAAAAGACTAGACGACTGGCCCAAGGTGGTAACCGCATCACCTCCCTCCAGTCCCTCTACAATCCGCTAGCCACGGTCTTTCTGGCCCTGTCCAATGCGGCGGTCCTCCTCTTAGGAGCCCAGGCCCTGCAAAATGGAGACCTCAGTCTTGGTCAGGTCATCGCCCTCCAGCTCTATGTCAGCTCTCTCCTTGAGCCCTTCTGGACCCTGGCCGACTTCATCCTGGTTTATCAGACAGGCAAGACCTCCTTTGAGAAGTTGCAGGAACTCATCGACACAGGGGACGACTTGGAGGTGGACGGCTCTAGTTCAATAGCAGAGCTGGCTAGCATTTCCTTCAAGAATTATAGCTTTAGCTATCCACAGGCAGAACGGGCTAGCATTTCAGACATTAACTGGACCCTGACGGCAGGTCAGACAGTTGGTATCGTTGGAAAGACCGGCTCAGGCAAGACCACCTTGGTCCGTCAGCTGCTCCGTCAGTATCCAGTCGGCCAGGGAGAATTTGTCATCAACGGTCAACCTATTTTAGAGATAGAACGTGCTTCAATCGAGGAAAAAATCGGCTACGTTCCCCAAGAGCATATCCTCTTTTCCAAGTCTGTGGGCGAAAACATTGCTTTGGGCAAGCTGGATAGCAGTCCTGAGGAAATCCAGCAAGCCATTGCCACAGCAGCCTTTACCAAGGACTTGGAGCGGATGAGTGACGGACTGGATACCATGATTGGTGAGCGGGGGGTGTCCATTTCTGGCGGTCAGAAGCAACGGATTTCCATTGCCCGTGCTTTCCTGCGAGAGCCAGACTTGCTGATCCTAGACGATTCTCTGTCGGCAGTCGATGCTCGGACAGAACGCCAGATTATCCAAAACATTCAAAAAGAGCGTGCGGGCAAGACTAATGTCATCGTGACTCACCGCCTGTCTGCTGTCAACCATGCGGACTGGGTGCTGGTTTTAGATGAGGGGCGGATCGTCGAGGAAGGGCGGCCGGCCGACTTGCTTGCACAAGAGGGCTGGTACTATGAACAATACCAACGCCAACAAAGTCAGGAAGGAGGGGAAGAATGAGCGTTATCGGTTATTTATTAAAAGAAATCAAGCGGGTCAAGTGGCTCTTTCTGGCGGCGGTGGCTGTCTATCTGCTAGCCTCTACCCTGGTCCGCTTTGCTCCCCTGATCTTGCAGGGCTTGATTGACGGGCCTCTGACAGCAATCAGTAAGGGAACGACCTTGGATCAGGCTGTCTTTCTGAGGGAATTGGGCGTATATATGCTCATGAATGCCTTTGGTGCCCTTGGTTTTTATGCTTCTATGCGTCTGCTCATGTTCTGTGCCAACGGTATTGCGGAGCAGTTACGGAATCGGGCCTATGATGTCATGCAGCGGCTGCCGATTTCCTACTTTGATGACAAGCCAGCGGGTAAGATTGCCACACGGATTGTCAATGATACGGAGACCTTGCGGACCCAGTTTTATGGGACCTTGGTCTATGCTTTTAACAACATTGTCCGCCTGATCTTCACCTATGGCATTCTTTTCTATATGAATGCGACCTTGGGCTTTGTCCTTCTCGTGCTGATTCCCCTCTATATCGGGATTCAGTATGCCTATAAGAAGATGACCGACAAGCCGATGAAGGACTTCTATGATGCCAGAAGTGATGTCAATACCCAGGTCAATGAAACCATGAACGGTGCCAGCCTGATTCAGCTTTTTGGTCAGGAACAGCGGGTTATGGAGGAGTTTGAAGCGACGGCAGACAAGATGCGGCGGGCGGACAACAAGATTATCTGGGCCCAGTCCATTGCGACTTGGAACTTGACCGAGTTCTTGAAATATCTGGTCATCACAGGGATTTTGACCATTGTGGGCTACCAATTCCTCAAGGGTCAGTTGGACCTGTCGCCTGGTCGTCTCTTCGTTTATATCAACTATATTGAAGGGGTCTTTATCGCCCTCGGTGCCCTCGTTCAGCAATTCCCCAACCTCCTGCGTTCCTTAGAAACAGGTAAGCGGGTCAAGGGCCTCTTGGAAGAAGCAACAGAGACAGATAGCAGTGCTGAGCTGACAGTGACAGACGGTCAGGTGGTCTTTGACCAGGTCACCTTTGCCTATGAAGTTGGTAAGCCTATTCTCAAGGACATTGTCATTCAGGCAGACAAGGGGGAAACCATTGCCCTGGTCGGCCACACAGGCTCTGGCAAGTCGTCCATTATGAACCTGCTCTATCGTTTCTACGATCCCCAAGAAGGTCGGGTTTTGATTGACGGGAAAAACATCCGTGACTATTCAAGGGAAAGCCTGCGTAGTCACATGGGGATTGTCCTACAAGATCCGTATCTCTTCACCGGCACAATCGCCAGCAACGTAGCCATGAACGAGGAAGAAGCGGATAGGGAGAAGATTGCCCAGTCGCTTGAAAAAGTTGGTGCAGGACCCATGCTGGCTCGATTAGAAAAAGGCATGGATGAGCCCGTTGTCGAAAAAGGTGCATCCTTCTCTAGCGGTGAGCGGCAGTTGATTGCCTTTGCCCGCACCCTTTACTCCGATCCAAAAATCTTGATACTGGATGAGGCGACTTCTCATATCGATACGGAGACAGAAGAGATCATCCAACACGCTATGGAAGTGGTCAAGGAAGGGCGGACCACCTTTATCATCGCCCACCGCCTCTCTACCATTCAAAACGCAGATCAGATTTTGGTCTTGGACCAAGGACGCATCATCGAACGTGGCAGACATGAGGACCTGATTGAGCAGGGCGGTGTCTATGCCCAGATGCATGACATACAATCTAGGGTTTAGGAAACAATAAATTATAGTTTTTCTTTATTGGAATGATAGTTAAAATATATTAGCAAACCTTTTAGAGGTATGATAGGATAGTGCTATATCATGGAAGTCATGATTGATGACTTGATGTAAAAAAGCATGAAATGGAGTTTCCTATGACACAAGCAATTTTCCCTATTCATACCTTGGACACTGTTAGACCTGATTTGAGAGAAAATTTGGAAACGGTCAAGAAAAATAATGGCGGCTACATTCCAAACCTAATTGGACTTCTGGCTAATTCTCCAGCCGCTTTGGAAACTTATCAGACTGTCGGAGGAATTAACCGCCGCAACAGCCTGACACCGACTGAACGTGAAGTTGTGCAAATCACAGCAGCGGTTGCTAATGGATGTGGCTTCTGTGTAGCGGGGCATACAGCCATCTCTATCAAGCAAATTAAAATGCCTGATGAGATTTTACAGGCTCTCCGTCAAGGGACGCCGATTGACACGGATGAAAAATTGGATACCCTAGCTCATTTTACACTAGCGGTAATTCAAGAAAAAGGTAAGGTTGGGGACCAGTTGCTCGAGGAATTCTTCCAAGCTGGCTATACAGCTGAGAGTGCCTTGGATGTGGTACTTGGTGTGAGCCTAGCGACTTTGTGTAATTATGCCAATAATTTAATTAATACACCGATTAATCCAGAATTGCAACCATATGCGTTATAAGGTACTGTATTGAAAAAAAATCAGTTAGACTTAGCTCTGACTGATTTTTTATTGCTGTAAAACTAGTTCCGAAAAATCGTCTGAATTCTGAAACTAGTTTCAGAAAAGTTAGTATATAAAGTTTTTTGGAAATTACATTCTAAATTGAAAATAAGTCTTGAAAAAATTAGATAATACAATATAATAATTAATGTAAGCGCTATCTTTGACTGTTGCAACACAAATAAAAAGGAGTGAAAGAATGACAAAGATCAGCAAGGAAGAATTAAAGAAACAAATTAAAAACGGTATTATTGTTTCCTGTCAAGCCTTGCCAGGCGAGCCTCTCTATCGAGAAGAAGGTGGTGTCATCCCCCTCTTGGTACGAGCAGCAGAAGAAGCAGGTGCGGTTGGTATTCGGGCCAACAGTGTGCGAGATATCCAGGAGATAAAAGAAGTAACCCAGTTGCCGATTATTGGCATTATCAAGCGGGACTATCCGCCTCAGGAGCCTTTTATCACCGCAACGATGAAGGAAATCGATGAACTGGCAGCCCTAGACATTGCGGTTATCGCCTTGGATTGTACCAAACGTGAGCGCTATGATGGCTTGGAGATTCAAGACTTCATTCATCAAATTCGAGAAAAATATCCAGACCAACTTTTCATGGCAGACATCTCTACCTATGAAGAAGGCTTAGTAGCCCATGAAGCTGGAATTGATTTTGTTGGGACGACCTTGTCAGGCTACACCTCATACAGCCGTCAGGAAGCAGGTCCAGATGTTGAGCTGATTGACCAGCTCGTTAAAAAAGGAATTGATGTCATTGCGGAAGGGAAGATTCATTATCCAGCAGAAGCAAGACTTATCAATGATTTAGGGGTGGCTGGGATTGTCGTCGGTGGTGCGATCACCCGTCCTAAAGAAATCGCTGAGCGTTTCATTCGTGCCCTCGATTGATCAACAGTTATCCCTACTTTAATGTGGTATCAAATCATTCCCAATCGGGAAACAAAAAAAGAAAAAGGAGAAGAATGATGAAAAAAATCATCCATTCATTGTTGGCAGGTGCTGCAGTTCTATCGCTGGCAGCTTGTGGATCAAGCTCTAGTGACTCGACTGCAACGTCTTCATCTGAGGCTGCAAGCACAGAGAAGACAGAGATTACATGGTGGGCCTTCCCAGTCTTCACTCAAGAAAATACAGAAGATGGTGTTGGTACCTATGAGCAAAAAATTATTGCTGCTTTTGAGGAAGCAAACCCAGATATCACTGTAAAACTCGAAACCATCGACTTTACATCTGGTCCTGAAAAAATTACAACCGCTATTGAAGCAGGAACTGCTCCAGATGTCCTCTTTGACGCACCAGGCCGTATCATCACTTACGGAAAAAATGGTAAATTGGCTGAGTTGAATGACCTCTTCACAGATGATTTTGTCAAAGATGTAGCCAACCAAAACATTATCCAAGCATCTAAAGCTGGTGATACTGCCTATATGTACCCACTCAGCTCTGCACCTTTCTACATGGCCTTTAACAAAGCGATGTTGAAAGATGCAGGTGTTCTTGATCTTGTCAAAGATGGCTGGACAACTGACGACTTTGAAAAAGTTATCAAAGCTTTGAAAGACAAGGGTTATAACCCTGGTTCCCTCTTCTCTAACGGTCAAGGTGGCGACCAAGGTACTCGTGCCTTCTTGGCAAACCTCTACAGCGGAAGCATCACCGATGAAGGTGTAACCAAATATACAACTGATTCAGAGCAAATGATCAAAGCCTTGGATAAGGCAGCTGGCTGGATTAAAGACGGCTACATGATGAATGGTTCACAATATGCAGGTGGCGACGACATCCAAAACTTTGCAAATGGCCAAACATCTTACACCATCCTTTGGGGCCCTGCGCAAAATGGTATCCAAGGACAATTGTTAGAAGCATCTAAAGTAGAAGTGCTTGAAGTACCATTCCCATCTGAAGATGGTAAAGCAGCCCTTGAGTACCTTGTAAACGGATTTGCAGTCTTCAACAATGGCGACGAAGCACGCGTAGCGGCAGCTAAGAAATTCATCCAGTTCATTGCAGATGATACTGAATGGGGTCCTAAGAACGTTGTTCGTACAGGTGCCTTCCCAGTTCGCACATCATTTGGAGCACTCTATGATGATGAGCGTATGGCAATGATTGAAGAGTGGACTCAATACTACTCTCCATACTACAACACCATTGACGGTTTTGCTGAAATGAGAACACTTTGGTTCCCAATGTTGCAAGCTGTATCAAATGGCGAAAAAGAAGCTGAGCCTGCTTTGAAAGAATTTACAGAGCAAGCAAATGCAACCATTAAATAATTAAAGAATTTGATGCTCCTTTTCACCGTCAAAATAATGGATGTCGAAAGGGAGCATTTTCTGTTCAGAATTAGAGGTGTTCATCGTGAGGATTAATAAAATTAGAATGCGGGAGACCATTGTGTCCTACACATTTTTGGCCCCAATTCTGGTCTTCTTTACTATCTTTGTCCTAGCACCAATGATCATGGGATTCGTCACTAGTTTCTTCAACTACACTATGACAGATTTCACCTTCGTTGGATTGGATAACTACATTCGGATGTTCAATGATCCGATTTTCATCAAGTCCCTGATCAATACAGTCATCATTGTAGTTGGCTCAGTGCCAGTCGTGGTCTTGTTCTCTGTTTTTATCGCTTCTCAAACCTATGAGAAAAATGTGATTGCGCGTTCCTTCTATCGGGCGGTCTTCTTCCTCCCAGTAGTTACAGGTTCGGTTGCCGTTACAGTCGTGTGGAAATGGATCTATGATCCCCTATCTGGTATCTTGAACTTTGTCCTGAAATCAGGTGGTGTTATCGAGCAAAACATCAGCTGGCTTGGGGACAAACAGTGGGCCTTGTTAGCCATTATTATCATCTTGTTGACAACATCAGTTGGTCAGCCGATTATTCTATATATAGCAGCTATGGGAAATATTGATAATTCCCTAGTGGAAGCAGCGCGTGTAGATGGGGCGACAGAGAACCAGGTCTTCTGGAAAATCAAGTGGCCTAGTCTCTTGCCAACAACCCTTTACATTGCGATTATTACAACCATCAACTCCTTCCAATGTTTTGCCTTGATTCAGCTCTTGACCTCTGGTGGGCCAAACTATTCAACGTCAACCCTCATGTACTACTTGTATGAAAAGGCCTTTAAACTATCGGAGTATGGTTATGCCAATACCATGGGTGTCTTCTTGGCAGTCATGATTGCATTGATTTCCTTTGCCCAGTTTAAGATTTTGGGCAACGATGTAGAATATTAGAAAGGAGGAGGCTATGAAGAAGAAACCAATTTCTATCTTTTCGATTTTGACAACCATCATCTTGCTCCTCTTGACCATTCTATTCATTTTCCCATTTTATTGGATTATGACGGGGGCATTCAAATCCCAACCGCATACAATTGTCATTCCACCGCAATGGTGGCCAACTCAGCCAACGCTTGAAAACTTCACCAAATTGACCGTTCAAAACCCTGCTTGGCAGTGGTTGGGGAACTCAGTCTTTATTTCACTAGCAACCATGGTCTTAGTTTGTTCAACATCTTCTCTAGCAGGTTATGTCTTAGCTAAGAAACGATTCTATGGCCAGCGGATTTTATTCTCAATCTTTATTGCAGCCATGGCTTTGCCTAAACAGGTTGTCTTGGTTCCGCTGGTACGGATTATCAACTTCATGGGCATTCACGATACCTTGGCAGCGGTTATCCTGCCACTAGTTGGTTGGCCATTCGGTGTTTTCTTGATGAAACAATTCTCTGAAAATATCCCAACAGAGCTCTTGGAATCTGCGAAGATTGACGGTTGTGGTGAAGTATCAACCTTCTGGAATGTTGCTTTCCCAATCGTAAAACCTGGTTTTGCAGCCCTGGCCATCTTTACGTTTATCAACTCTTGGAATGACTACTTCATGCAGTTGGTTATGTTGACATCACGTCAGAATTTGACCATTTCGCTGGGTGTTGCAACCATGCAGGCTGAGATGGCGACCAACTATGGAGTCATCATGGCGGGTGCAGCCCTTGCTGCGGTGCCAATTGTTACAGTCTTCCTTGTCTTCCAGAAATCCTTTACGCAAGGTATTACCATGGGTGCGGTGAAGGGTTAGGAAAACCGAAGAGTGAATGGAGAAAGCCTATGATTTATGATCGAATCGATCAAGCCCTGCGCTACAAAGGATTAGATCCAAATTTGGATATGGCCTTGGAGCGATTGGCGGAAGGTGGTTTTGACCAATTAGTAGCAGGGCGGCATGATTGTCAAGGAGACCAGGTGTTTTTCTTTCTTCAGGACAATCAGTTAGCCTTAGAATCTAGCCCGATTTTTGAATACCACAAGCGCTATGCAGATTTGCATGTGATTTTGGAGGGGAGTGAAAAAATATCTTATTCTTCTGAAGAAGCGCTTGATCCAACCTTTAAAGAAGAGGGAGATATCGGTTTTACTGTTGTTGAAGACAGGGTGGATTTCATCTTGAATGGTCATCATTTTCTCCTGTGTTTTCCACAGGAACTACATCAACCCAATCAATTTATGGGTCAGGGCCAAGAGGTCAAAAAATTAGTGTTTAAAATTTTAATGAAGTAAGTAAAAGGAGCTCGGTCATGCACAAACAGGTTCAAACAGCATGGAAATCTTTATTTGATGTGGAACATCCAGTCTGGCAGTTGGCTGAAAAGGTATGGACTGTTCTAGTCTTGAACCTGCTGTTTGTCCTGACGGCTCTTCCAATTGTTACCTTTGGGATTGCCCAAATCAGCCTAGTTGCCAGTCTCAATCAGTTGAGACTGGAGGGGAAGATTGCTGCTGTCCAGACATTTATGAGCCATGCCAAAACCAAGTGGAAACAAGGGTTATTGCTTGGTGGGATGGACCTGGCTTTGCTTTTCTTTAGTCTCGGTGATTTCTATCTGGTTCGGGACATGCAAGCACCAGTTTTCGAAGTCTTTAAAGTCATCTGTGTTGCAGTGTTTGTTTTCAGTCGCCTGCTCTTTCTCTATGCCTATCCTTTGGCTGTGGAAATGAATCGGTCTCTGAAAGAAATCTTGGTGCATGCTGGCTTGCTGGTTGGGGTCCGTCTATCCTTGACTCTGTTAGTTGTTCTGGTTCAAGTTATTCTGGTCCTTCTGGCTTTGTGGTCTGGATTTAGTCTCTTGCTGGTCCTATCCTTATTGGCAACCATTGGCTATGCTGGTTTACTATATCTCTTCTTACTTGCTTTGCATAAAAAATAGTTGAATGAAAGGTTTTTGAATGAAAAACTTAGAAAAATATCATGGAATCATCCCAGCGTTTTATGCTTGTTATGATGAAAATGGAGAAATCTCTTCGGAACGTGTTCGGGCTTTGACTCAGTATTTCATTGACAAGGGAGTTCAAGGGCTTTATGTCAATGGTTCGTCTGGTGAATGCATTTACCAAAGTGTGGCAGATCGCAAGCAAATTCTTGAAGCGGTTATGGAGGTTGCCAAGGGCAAATTGACCATCATTAACCATGTGGCCTGCAATAATTTGAAGGACAGTTTGGAACTAGCGCGCCATTCGGAAGAATTGGGTGTCGATGCTATTGCAGCTATTCCACCGATCTATTTCCGTTTGCCTGAGTACAGCATCGCTGCTTATTGGAACGGCATTAGTGCAGCTGCACCAAATACAGATTTCATCATCTACAACATTCCGCAACTGGCAGGTGTGGCTTTGACGCCTAGTCTGTACAAGGAAATGTTGAAAAATCCACGAGTGGTAGGGGTGAAGAATTCTTCTATGCCAGTTCAGGATATTGATACCTTTGTTAGTCTAGGTGGTGAAGATTATGTGGTCTTCAATGGTCCAGATGAGCAATTTCTCGGCGGTCGCCTCATGGGGGCTAAAGGAGGAATTGGTGGTACCTATGGCTCAATGCCAGAACTCTTCCTACGGCTCAATCAGTTGATCGCTGACAAGGACTTGGAAACAGCCCGTCAATTACAGGCAACCATTAATACTATCATTGGTAAATTGGTGTCTGGTCATGGTCATATGTATGCTGTCATCAAGGAAGTTATCCGTATCAATGATGGCTTGGACATTGGCTCTGTTCGGGAACCTCTAACTGCCTTAACAGAAGCAGACCTTTCCATCGCTCAAGAAGCAGCTCAGTTGATTCGGGATGCCAAGGAAAGATTTGGTGCCTAGGAGGTGTCTATGAAAACCTATCTTGCTATTGATATCGGCGGAACCCAGATAAAATATGGCCGCCTAGATGCAGCAGGTCAGATTCTAGAAAGTTACAAGATGGATACGGAAGCTCACAAGGGCGGTGCCCATATCCTTGCGACAGTCAAAAATCTAGTAGCAAACTTTCATGCCCAATCCCCACTTTCAGGTGTAGCCATTTCCTCAGCAGGGATGGTCGATCCTGATAAGGGAGAGATTTTCTATTCGGGACCGCAGATTCCAAACTATGCTGGAACCCAATTCAAGTCTGAAATTGAAACAAGTTTCGGACTTCCTTGTGAGATTGAAAATGATGTTAACTGTGCAGGATTGGCAGAAGGGATTTCAGGCGCTGGTCAAGGTAGTCGGATTTCCATTTGCTTGACCATTGGAACGGGCATTGGTGGCTGCTTGCTGGTGGACGGTCAAATCTTCCACGGATTTAGCAATTCGGCCTGTGAGGTCGGCTACCTTCATCTTTCTGATGGCGCCTTCCAAGACCTGGCTTCAACGACGGCTCTTGTCCAAGAAGTGGCTCGCCTGCATGGTCAGAATCCGGCAGACTGGAACGGCTATAAGATTTTCCAAGAAGCCAAGGCTGGAGATGCCCACTGTATTGCGGCTATTGACCGCATGGTCAACTATCTCGGCCAAGGCATTGCCAACATCTGCTATGTAGCCAATCCAGAAGTAGTTATTCTTGGTGGTGGCATTATGGCGCAAAAGGATTATCTCTTTGAGAAAATCCAGGCAGCCCTTAAAGAAAACTTGGTTTCTAGCCTAGCAGACAAGACCAGACTTGCCTTTGCAGAGCATGAGAATGCAGCTGGCATGCTGGGTGCATTTTATCACTTCCAACAAAAACAAGGTCTGAGATAGGTGGAGCTATGATTGATACAATGTCTCTGCAGGAGATGCAGGACTACCGAGGTCGCCATGAGGTGCCAGAAGATTTTGATCAATTTTGGCGGGCTGAAAAAGAAAAGCTAGAAGGCTTGCCTGTTCATCAATTTGTGGACAAGGAGTGTGGCCTGGATCAGGTAACTTGTTCTAGCTTATGGTTTGAAGGGACCAATGGTTCCAAGGTATTTGCTAAATGCCTCTTTCCCAAGTCTAATCAGTCTGTTCCCGTTCTCTTTTACTTTCATGGTTACCAAGGACAAGGTCCTGATTGGACAGAGTTACTCAAGTTTGTCGCAGCGGGATTTGGAGTTGTTGCCATGGATGTTCGAGGTCAGGCGGGGCATTCTCAAGACCACGGTCGCTTTGATGGGATGACTGTCAAAGGCCAGGTTATTCGTGGGATGTTGCAGGGTCCTGACCACCTCTTTTACAAGGATGTTTACTTGGATGTTTATCAACTGGTGGAAATTATTGCCAGCCTTGACTTTGTGGACAAGAAGCGTCTGGTTTCTTACGGAGGATCCCAAGGCGGAGCCTTGGCCTTGGTTGCGGCAGCTCTCAACCAACGGATTGGAAAAACGGTGGCTATCTACCCATTCCTTTCCGATTTTAAACGGGTGTTGGAACTAGGAAACACTAGCGAGGCCTATGATGAACTCTTCCGATATTTCAAGTTTTCTGATCCATTTCACGAGACAGAAGATGCAGTTTTACAGACCTTGTCTTATATCGATGTGAAAAACTTGGCGCATTTGATTTCCTGTCCTGTTGCTATGGTGACAGGCTTGGAGGACAGTGTCTGCCCACCTTCTACTCAATTTGCCATTTACAACCGACTTGCAGGTCCAAGAGAAATGAAAATCATGCCTGACTATGGTCATGATGCCATGCATGTGAAAGTCAATGACTATGTCTTTGATTACTTACTTGGAACGCAGTTTTTTACAGATTAGCCAACTTCTCCTAAAAAAATTCCCGGCTCATCAGATGATGAGTCGGGGATTTTTTTATTCAACAATCGTATGCTGGAAAATGGTTTCTTTTTTATCCTTGTCCATAGCATGAAAGTAGGCATAGAGGATGTCAAGCATGATGAGGAGCGGAACTTGGGGGGAAATACGGTTGCCGTAATTAAGGTGCCGAACGGAAGCAACCGGAATTTGTTCGATAGGAGGATCCATCTTGACTGCCTGGGAGGTAAGGAGGGCAGTGGGGACTCCTTTTTGGGCAGCAATCCGGAGATTGTCAATGATTTCATCTGTTTGACCAGAAAGGGACAAGCCAATCACTAGACAAGATGGGTCTAAAATATTGGTAGTCCATTTGAGATTGTTGCTATCTGTCACAGCATCACAAACCACTCCCAAGCGCATAAAACGTGTCTTGGTTTCCATAGCAACCAAGCCAGAGCTACCGATTCCGTAAAAATAAACCCGTTTGCTCTTGTCAATCAGAGTCGCAATTTCTTCCAATCGGTCCTCATCTACCAGGCTATTGGTGAGGTGGAGGATTTCCTCATAGTCTATCAAGACTCGCTTGGTGAGGCTTCGTTGGATATGTTCAAAGTTTTCCACAAGGTATTGCTGATTGTTTTGGTATTCAAAGACGAATTCACGGTAGCCTGAAAAACCGCATTTTTTTGCAAAGCGGGTTAGGGCAGAAGCAGAGACATGAAGGTCCCTACGGACTTTTTCCAAGGAAAGATCAGGGCTTTCTTCGAGGCTGATAAAATAGGAAGCAATCATCTTTTCAAGCTTGGTCATGCTGTCGAGTTTGCTTTCAATTAATGAACTGATGTGCTGGTGGTTGGACAAATCCCTCAACTCCTTCTGTTAGTATACTAAAAGTCTACCATAAATTTCGAGGATTGCCTATGTGCTGGTGGAGCATTTCGCCTCTTTTTGGTAATTTGTGTTATAATAGAGCCAGAAAGTAGGGTGACGCAATGTTTATCGAAATGACGGATGAGACGGGTCAAGTATCCGCTGAGATGCAAGAACAGATTCAAGACTTGCTCCAATACGCCGCTAAAAAAATCGGAAAAGAAAATAAGGAAATGGCTGTGACTTTTGTGGATAACGCGCGTGTTCATGAGGTCAACTTGGAATACCGTGGGATTGATCGCCCAACTGATGTGGTCAGCCTTGAGTATAAGCCTGAAAATGAGATTTTCTTCGATGAAGAAGACTTATTGGATGATCCTGATTTGGCTGAAATGATGGAAGACTTTGATGCTTATATCGGTGAGTTATTCATTTCCATTGAAAAGGCGCAAGAACAGGCTGCTGATTACGGCCATAGTTTTGAGCGGGAAATGGGCTTTTTGGCAGTACATGGTTTTCTGCATATCAATGGCTATGATCACTATACGCCAGAAGAAGAAGCAGAAATGTTTGGTTTGCAAGAAGAAATTTTAACAGCTTATGGACTTACAAGAGAATAAATCACAGAAAAAATGGAAGAATCGGGACTTGGTGGCCAGTTTAGAATTCGCTACAACCGGTCTGTTTACGGCATTCAAGGAAGAAAGAAACATGCGCAAACATCTTGTGTCCGCTGTTTTGGTCATCCTTGCCGGTCTGATTTTCCAGGTTTCCATTACGGAGTGGCTCTTTTTACTCCTCAGTGTCTGCCTGGTTATCGCATTTGAAATCGTCAACTCCGCCATTGAAAATGTAGTGGACTTGGCTTCGGACTATCATTTTTCCATGTTGGCAAAAAATGCTAAGGACATGGCGGCTGGGGCTGTTTTGTTTGTGTCAGGTTTTGCTGTTATAGTTGGATTGTTGATTTTTCTTCCCAAAATTTGGGAATTGATTTTTTAAAGAGTTAAGGAGAAATCATGGCATTTAAGTCAGGATTTGTGGCGATTTTAGGTCGTCCAAACGTTGGGAAATCAACCTTTCTCAACTATGTAATGGGGCAAAAAATTGCCATCATGAGCGATAAGGCTCAAACAACCCGTAACAAGATTATGGGGATTTATACGACTGAAGAAGAGCAGATTGTCTTCATTGACACACCAGGAATCCACAAGCCAAAGACAGCTTTGGGGGATTTCATGGTGGAGTCTGCTTACAGCACTCTTCGTGAAGTGGATACGGTCCTCTTTATGGTGCCAGCCGATGAGAAGCGAGGCAAGGGTGACGACATGATTATGGAACGCCTTAAACAGGCCAAGGTTCCAGTCATTTTAGTGGTTAACAAGATTGACAAGGTCCATCCAGACCAGCTTTTGGAACAGATTGATGATTTCCGTCAACAGATGGACTTCAAGGAAATTGTGCCAATTTCTGCTACCCAAGGGAACAATGTCAACCGACTCATGGAAATTCTTAAAGAAAATCTAGATGAAGGTTTCCAATATTTCCCTGCGGACCAAATCACTGACCACCCAGAACGTTTCTTGGTATCTGAGATGATTCGGGAGAAGGTTTTGCACCTGACTCGTGAGGAAATTCCGCACTCTGTTGCCGTTGTCATCGAGTCCATGAAACGCGATGAATTTACCGAAAAGGTCCATATCCGAGCGACGATTATGGTTGAGCGTGATAGCCAGAAAGGCATCATCATAGGCAAGCAAGGAGCCATGCTCAAGAAAATTGGCTCCATGGCCCGTCGTGATATTGAATTGATGTTGGGCGACAAAGTCTTCCTCGAAACCTGGGTCAAGGTCAAGAAAAACTGGCGAGACAAAAAACTCGACCTCGCCGACTTTGGCTATAATGAGAAAGAGTATTAGAGCCTGGGGATAGGCTCTAATAGCCCGCCGATCTAAAAACAAGAAAGAGGCGGTACAACGTCCAGGGGACGTGTTCGACGTTTCTCACATCATTCGACCATAATGATGTGAGAAACTAGTAAGTCGCCTAGGCAATTCTGCTGAGAATTGCCGTAAGTTGAGTAGCTTTTCAAAGCACTCAACTTTGGCGAGTTGAACCCGAGCCTAGAAATTAGAGAGCGAGGAAGGTCCGGGGGAGTGAAACAGTCTGTGAATAGACTGTTTCAGCTGGTCACCTAGAAATGTGAAAGTGACCATTTGAAAACCCGAGCCAAGAAATTGAAAAGCGAGGTAGTCCGGGGGATAGGCTGTCTAAGTCAATCACTTAGAAATAGTTAGCAGAAAAGCCGAAAGGCTTTTACTGCGTTATGGAGAAATCTTTTTAGTAAACAAGAAAGGAAAGCCGGTTAGGTGATGGAATTGAACACGCCTACGACTCTTTGAAAAAAGACAACCGTGACCTAGGTGCCTAAGCACCGTCGGTCAGGTTTCTATTTGCTTTGTAATTTTATTAGAAAGGACGAGTGTTAGCGTACTTGAAAAGGTGGTTTGTTGCACTATTTAAGGCTAGTGTCAACATCTCAGCACAGTGGTTGATTGGCAGATTTGTTCGTGCTCACACTCCAAATCTGGCCTATACTAAGGAAGCGAACCCTGTTCGCACTATTTCCAACCTCCAAAGGTTCCCCAAACCTTTGGAGCTGTGTGGGGGTGGGAGTAAAATAGTCCAGTGGACTATTTTAGCCCGAACTTAGATTTAAGGATATGAGGTAAGTTCTTCTAGGATTGTTCAAGTTCTTTCCCTCTCCCAAATAGATAGAGCTCCTTGTATGCAAGTCACACAGCGTCGCTCTCCTTTTATCTTGTTATCATTATTTAGAAAGGAAAGCCGGTTAGGTGTTGTAATTGAACTCGCCTACGACTCTTTGAAAAAAGATAACCGTGACCTAGGTGCCGAAGCACCGTCGGTCAGGTTACTATTTGCTTTGTAATTTTATTAGAAAGGACGAGTGTTAGCGTACTTGAACCCGAGCTAAAAGCTCGGAAAATAGATAGAGCTCCTTGTGTGCAAGTCACACAGCGTCGCTCTCCTTTTATCTTGTTATCATTATTTAGAAAGGAAAGCCGATTAGGTGATGGAATTGAACACGCCTACGACTCTTTGAAAAAAGACAACCGTGACCTAGGTGTCGAAGCACCGTCGGTCAGGTTACTATTTTTCTGTGAGTCGCTTAACGGCTCAGTATCTTAGTATGCCCGAATTGCCTGAGGTTGAGACGGTTCGTCGTGGTTTGAATCGGTTGGTCAAGGGAAAGGTCATCGAAAAGGTCGAGGTGACCTATGCTCCTATGGTTAAGACTGGTATGGATACCTTCTGTCAGGACTTGATTGGTCAGGAGATTTTAGATGTGGATCGGCGTGGCAAGTATCTCTTGATTTACCTGACGGACCATGTCCTCATTTCTCATTTGCGGATGGAAGGTAAGTACAATTTCTTTCCTGACCAGGTGCCTGCCAACAAACATTTCCATGCCTTTTTTACTTTCACGGACGGCTCGACCTTGGTTTATCAGGATGTCCGCAAGTTTGGCACAATGGAACTGCTGGGAATGGCAGATGTGGATGCCTATTTTATCAGTCGAAAAATTGGACCTGAGCCGACGGAGGAAGATTTTGACTTAGAAGAATTTGCCAAAAAGTTAGCTAAGTCGAAAAAACCTATTAAGTCACATCTTTTGGACCAGTCTTTGGTGGCTGGTTTGGGAAATATCTATGTCGATGAGGCTCTGTTTAGAGCACAAGTTCATCCTGCTCAAGCAAGTAATCAGCTATCGGCAGAGCAGGTGGCAGACCTCCGTCAAGCCACCATAGAAGTCCTGCAACTGGGTATCGAAAAAGGTGGCTCAACCATTCGGACCTACAAAAATGCTTTGGGCATGGACGGGACCATGCAGGATTATTTACAAGTTTATGGAAAGACAGGGCAGGCCTGTCCCCGTTGCCAGACAGAGATTGTCAAAATCCAGCTGGGCGGCCGGGGGACACATTTCTGTCCTCAGTGTCAGGTGAAACATGACTAAAGTTATCGGATTAACAGGCGGTATCGCTTCAGGAAAATCAACGGTTACAGCTTTTTTGCGAGAACAGGGCTATCCAGTCATCGATGCGGATGCGGTCGTGCATGAATTGCAGGCCAAGGGCGGTAAACTCTACCAAATCCTACTGGAAGAGTTCGGTCAGGACATCTTGTCAGCAGACGGGAACTTGGATAGAGCCAAGCTGGGTCAGGCTGTTTTTGCGGATAGCAAACTGCGGGCTCGTCTGTCTGACCTACAGGACCAGATTATCAGGCAAGAATTGCTGGCCAGAAGGGACGCCCTCAAGCAGACTGATCCAGTGGTTTTCATGGATATCCCCCTGCTCTACGAGGCTGATTATAGCGGAGAGGTGGATGAAGTCTGGCTGGTCTATGTCGATAGAGCGCAGCAGTTGGAACGGCTCATGAAACGAAATAGCTTAGCTGTTCAAGATGCGGAAAATCGGCTGGAAGCTCAGCTTTCTTTAGAGGAAAAACGGTCGCAAGCCCAGGTGGTTATTGACAATAGCGGTGCGGTTGAGGCGACCTTAGCACAGGTTGCGCAACTTTTGGAGGAAATGAAAGATGGACGAGGCTAGTCATTACTGGCAGCGAAATTTGAAGGTAGCTTGGTTGGGCAACTTCTTAACGGGTGTCAGCTTTACCTTGGTCATGCCCTTTATCTCGGTCTTTGTCGAGGAGTTGGGAGTGGGAGCAGGTCAGGTGGAATACTATGCAGGGCTGGCGGTGTCGGCCAATGCCTTGGCAGCAGCAGTCATGGCACCAATCTGGGGAAGTTTGGCAGACCGCTATGGACGTAAGCCCATGATGGTAAGAGCGGCCTTTGCCATGATTTTTACCATGGGTGGTATGGCCTTTGTGCCCAATGTTTTTTGGTTGATTGTGCTGCGTGTTCTGAACGGAATGTTTACAGGTTATATTCCTAATGCAACGGCCTTGATTGCCAGTCAGGTACCTAAGGACAAGACAGGCTATGCTCTGGGAACCTTGTCAACGGGTGCGGTTGCTGGAAACTTGATTGGCCCAACGCTGGGAGGGATTCTGGCGGAAATGGTTGGTGTGCATACGGTCTTTCTTTTAGTCGGCTTGCTCTATGCCTTAGTGGTTGTGCTGACTGTTTTCTACATTCGAGAGGATTTCACTCCTGTCAAGAAAGAAGAGGCCCTGTCGGTCAAGGAGGTCTTTGCACAGGTCAAAGATAGGCAGATGTTGGTTGGACTCTTTGTGACCTCGATGGTCATCATCGCAGCGGCTCAGGCTGTGGTGCCAATTTTGACCCTCTATGTACGGCATTTGGGACAGACGGACAATCTCCTTTTTGTAGCTGGATTTATCATTTCCTTGCCTGGTATGGCATCGCTAGTGACATCAGGATATCTTGGGAAAATAGGTGATAAGATTGGTAATCATAGACTATTGCTAATGGCCTTGGTCTATAGCCTGCTCATCAACGTCCTCTGTGTTTTTGCTCAAAATCCCTTCCAACTTGGTCTTTTGCGGTTCCTCTATGGATTTGGAACAGGGGCCCTATTGCCTTCGGTCAATTCCCTTTTGACAAAGCTGACGCCTAAGGAGGGGATTTCCAGGATATTTTCTTATAATCAGATTTTTAACAATATGGGGTCTGTTATCGGGCCCATGCTTGGATCAAGTGTAGCAGCTCAACTGGGTTATGATTGGGTATTTTATTTGTCCAGTGGCCTTGTCCTCTTCAATCTGGTTTGGTCTGTCATCAATTTTAGAAACTATTTGAAAGTAAGGGAGATCTAGTGAGAGTTAAAATCAATTTGCAATGTTCGGAGTGTGGTAGTAAAAATTACCTGACTAGTAAGAACTCCAAAACCCATCCAGGAAAGATAGAAGTCCTTAAATACTGCCCAAAGGAGAGAAAAGTAACCCTTCATATTGAAACTAAATAGTTTTTATGGTATAATGGCAGAAGTTATTGAAGAAAGAGAAAAAAATATGTATCAAGTATTATTAGCCATTCTTTTGATTTTATCTGTTATTTTGATTGCGGTGATTTTTATTCAGCCAGCAAAAAACCAGTCTAGCAACGTTTTTGATGCTGGGACAGGTGCACTATTTGAACGTTCTAAGGCGCGTGGTTTCGAAGCAGTGATGCAACGTATTACCGCTATTCTGGTAGCAATTTGGATGTTAGTTGCCCTAGCCTTGGTTGTTATTTCAAGTACAGGTATGTAAGATAAAAAAAGACTGGGAACTTGTTCTTGGTCTATTTTTTTGGGAGTGGGCCAGAACTCGACAAATGCAAAGGAGTTCGTCTGCCCACCCCCGCACAGTTGATTAGATCAGATTTGGAGTGTGAAACACGTACAAATCTGTCAATCAACCACTGCGTCTTGATGATGACGCAAACTAAGAGAAATAGTGCTAGGTTTTTATCCTGCACTCTGGTAATTACAACATGAAAAACGAAATTATTAACTATATTAAAGAAGTTGGTCCTGTGACCATGGACCAGCTGGCAGATCAGTTTGGAGCCAGTTCTGCTAAGAGCTTCACAGACTTGGTCAAGCTGGTTTCTAGCATGGAAGGCAGTCGTCAACTTGTCTTTGACAATGCTGGGCGGATTGCTCTTCCAGCTCCAAAAATCTCCAAAAACAAGGTGACCTTGCAGGGCATTTTTCGTGCCCACAAGTCAGGCTTTGGCTTTGTCACCATTGACGAGGAGGAAGATGATCTCTTTGTCAGTCGTGACGATGTTAATTTTGCCATTGAGGGCGACCGAGTGGAAGTGGCTATCAAGAAAGTAGCGGACAGGCTCAAGGGGACGGCTGCGGAAGCGGAAGTCATTGATATTTTGGAACATAGCCTGAAAACTGCGGTAGGCTTGATCATTTTTGACGAAGATAAACCAGAATATGCAGGCTATATCAAGTCTAAAAATCAGAAAATCGCTCAGAAGATTTACATCAAGAAGTCACCTCTGGTATTGACCGGAACGGAAATCCTCAAAGTCGACATTGAAGCCTATCCCAACAAGAAACGGGACCACTTTGTTGCGACCATTCGGGACGTGGTGGGCCACAAGGACGATGTGGGCATCGATGTCTTGGAAGTTTTGGAATCCATGGACATTGTGTCGGAATTCCCTGATGAAGTCTTGGCGGAGGCCAATCGGGTGCCAGAAAGTCCGTCTGAGAAGGACTTTGAAGGACGCTTGGACCTGCGAGATGAAATCATCTTCACTATTGACGGTGCTGATGCTAAGGACTTGGACGATGCGGTCCATATCAAGCAACTCAAGAATGGCAATCTGGAACTGGGTGTTCATATCGCTGATGTCAGCTATTATGTGACCGAAGGCTCTGCCTTGGACCAGGAAGCTGTCAAGCGTGGGACTTCTGTCTATGTGACCGACCGTGTGGTGCCGATGCTGCCAGAACGCCTGTCAAACGGTATCTGTTCCCTTAATCCAAATGTGGATCGCCTGACCCAGTCGGCTATTATGGAAATTGACCGTAAGGGCAAGGTCGTCAAGCACTGGATTGGCCAGACGGTCATCAAAACCACCTTCCGTATGACCTATTCCGATGTCAATGATATGATTGCGGGCAACCAGGAAAAGTTGGACAAATACAAGGCAATCGTGCCAAGTGTGGACCTCATGGTCAAACTCCATAAAACCCTGGAAACCATGCGGTACAAGCGTGGGGCTCTCAACTTTGATACAGCTGAAGCCAAAATCATCGTCAACAAGGACGGTCTGCCAGTCGATATTCAACTGCGCCAGCGAGGCATTGCCGAGCGGATGATTGAGTCCTTCATGCTGGCGGCCAATGAGTGCGTTGCCGAGCATTTTGCCAAGTTGGAACTGCCTTTCATCTATCGGATCCACGAGGAGCCTAAGTCAGACAAGTTGCAGAAGTTCATCGACTATGCGACCAGCTTTGGTCTGACGGTCTACGGTACGGCTAGCTCTATTAGTCAGGATGCCCTTCAGGATCTCATGGAGCGGGTCAAGGATGAACCCTATGCGGATGTCCTCAATATGATGTTGCTCCGTTCCATGCAGCAGGCACGCTACTCGGAGCACAACCACGGCCACTACGGACTGGGTGCGGAGTTTTACACCCACTTCACCAGTCCTATCCGCCGCTATCCTGACCTGCTGGTTCACCGTATGGTGCGGGAATATGGTCACAATCCTGCGGAAAAAGCAGAGCATTTTGAGCAGGTCATTCCTGAGCTTGCCAAGTCTTCGTCCAGTTTAGAACGCCGTGCCATTGAGGCAGAGCGGGAAGTCGAAGCCATGAAGAAGGCAGAGTTCATGCAAGAATTTGTTGGGCAAGAGTTTGACGGTGTCGTGTCTAGCGTGGTCAAGTTTGGACTCTTTGTAGAGTTGCCAAATACGGTTGAAGGTCTGATCCATGTCACCAACCTCAACGAATACTACCAGTTCCACGAGCGGACTCTGACCTTGCAGGGTGAGAAATCTGGTCGGGTCTTCCGTGTCGGTCAGCCAATCCGTATCAAACTAACGCGGGCGGACAAGATGACAGGGGAAATCGATTTTGCCCACGTGCCGTCCGAGCTGGATATCGTAGAAAAGGCTTTGAAAGCCAAGCGGAGAACTGCTAGTCACTCTAACCGTGACCGCGATGATCGGTCAGGGCGAGGACGGGGCAAGCACCACAAACAAGAAGCTGCTGGTCGCGACAGCGGACGTCACAAGTCTGGAAAAGACCACAAGTCAAAAAGTGGCAAAAAAGACAAGAAAAAGAAACCATTTTACAAAGAAGTGGCTAAAAAGAACAAGAAGAAAAGGAGATAGGCATGGCCAAGGGTGAGGGCAATGTGATTGCACAGAATAAAAAGGCCCGCCACGACTATACCATTGTCGATACAGTGGAGGCGGGGATGGTCCTGACGGGGACGGAGATTAAGTCTATTCGTGCGGGGCGGATCAACCTTAAGGACGGCTTTGCCCAGATCAAGCAGGGTGAGGCTTGGTTGGTCAATGTCCATATCGCTCCCTATGATGAGGGCAATATCTGGAACCAGGAGCCGACGCGGACCCGCAAACTGCTCTTGCGGAAGAAGCAGATCGAGTCCTTGGGCAATGAAGTCAAGGGAACAGGGATGACTCTGGTGCCCCTCAAGGTCTATATCAAGGACGGCTTTGCCAAGGTTTTGATTGGACTTGCTAAAGGGAAGCACGATTACGATAAGCGAGAGTCCATCAAACGCCGTGAGCAAGACCGCGATATTAAGCGGACCATGAAGGCAATCAATAGTCGCTAAGACTGGGAGAAATCCTGGTCTTTTCTGTTATCGGAAAACAAAATCCCAGCAGTCTGATGAACCGCACCTCATAAGTTAGATTTTTTCATTCTAACTTTTGGGGTGCGGTTCATGGACTGTCTGGGGTTTATTTTTATTTTAATCCACCGTCACCATGGCTTTAATCGTTTTACGGTTGGCCATGTCTTTGTAGGCTTGGTCGATATTGTCTAGGCTGTAAGTTTGGGTGAAAACTCGACCTGGATTAATCTGTCCTTTGAGAACAGCATCGAGCAGAATGTCTTTGACATAGGTTGTGACAGAGGCCGCTCCGCCACCGATGATAATGTTAGTAGAGAAGGTGGAGCCGAGGGCGTGGTTGCTGTAATGCGGTACGCCGACAAAACCGATGCGACCGCCATTGTGAAGGACGCCGAGGGCTTGGTCGATAGATGCTTCTGTTCCGACACATTCGAGAGCAGCATCCGCTCCACCACCTAGGATTTCACGAACTTTGGCAATGCCTTCCTCGCCACGTTCTGCTACGATGGCAGTAGCACCAGATTCCAAAGCCATTTGCTGACGGTCTGCGTGGCGGCTCATCATGATAATCTGAGAAGCTCCGCGCATTTTTGCAGCAATAACGGCACATTGACCAACCGCTCCGTCACCGATGACGACGACCTTGTCGCCTGGTTTGACATCTGCTACGCGTGCTGCGTGGTAGCCAGTTGGCATAACATCTGCCAATGTTAGAAGAGATTTAATCATGCCTTCTGAGTAGTCGCTTGGCTGACCAGGAACTTTGACTAGGGCCCAATTACCATAGTGGAAACGGATGTACTGTGATTGGTAGTTGTTACCAAAGTTTTGGTAGCCTGGGTGGTTGTCACAGGTACCGTCAAAGCCTGTACGACAGGCATCGCAATGACCGCAACCGTGGGTAAAGGGAACAATCACAAAGTCACCAGGAACAAGGGTTGTAATGTCTTCACCGACCGCCTCAACGATTCCGATTGCTTCATGACCGGAGTTGACATCACCATGTTCGTGGGGAACATTTTCATCATAACGCCAGAGGTCTGAGCCACAGACACAGGCCCGTACGACCTTGATAATGACATCATCCTTAGCTTGAAGGCTTGGTTTTTCGATTTCTGTAACGGTCATCTTACCGGCTTTTTCATAAATAGCTGCTTTCATATTTAACACATTTTTACTTTGCAAGTAAATATCCTTTCTGATTGATATGAAATATTATACACCTTAGAGTTCACTCCAAGTCAAGTAAAAATAGGTTTGATTGGGAGATTTCTTTGTGATAGACTAAGGAGAGTAGAAAGATGAGGAGAGAATATGACAGTTTTAGTTCCTTACAAACGCATGCCGAATTGGAACCAGAAGACAGTTCCCAAAGAATTTTTGAACAGACACACGACTAAGCCTGCAACCTGGGCCAAATTGCGTGTGGTAAAAGGACAGGTTCGCTTTGAATTTCTTTCGGAGCTAGATGAGATTTTGTCTAGTTTTGTCTATGGTCCAGCAGATGATATCCCTTTTGTGGAACCAGAGGTTTGGCATCGAGTAGCCTTATTGACAGAAGATACGGAATTTTTCCTGGAATTTTTCTGTCAACCAGAGGATTTTTTTGCTAAAAAATACAACCTGAGTCGAACGCACTCAGAGGTTTTAGAAGCTTTGACAATGATTGAGCCATGCAAGGTCTTGGACTTGGGTTCTGGTCGGGGGCGAAATAGTCTCTATCTGGCCCAAAGAGGTTTTGAGGTGATTGCGGTAGATAAGGATGAGCAAAGTCTTCAAATCTTACATCATATAAAGGAGATGGAGGATTTGGACTTGCAAGCTGGGACCTATGACATCAACTCAGCCAGTCTAGAGCAGGACTACGATTGGATTATCTCAACGGTGGTCTTTATGTTCTTGGAGCGGGATCGGGTGCCAGCCATTATCCGCAATATGCAGGAACAGACACGGCCGGGTGGCTATAACTTGATTGTGGCGGCTATGGATACGGAAGATGCACCCTGTCCGATGAATTTTTCCTTTACTTTCGGCGAAGGTGAGTTGAAGGAATACTATCGTGACTGGGAATTGGTCAAGTATAATGAAGATTTTGGTCAACTCCATAAGCGTGATGAAGATGGTAATTTCCTCAAGATGCGGTTTGCGACCATGCTAGCAAGGAAGAAGTAGAGGGAAACCTCTCTTTTTTAAAAAACAAATTCGTTTACAAATGTAGTCAAAATGTGTATAATAGGATTACAGATGTAGTCAAAGGAGAAACTATGCAAAAAGAAAGTGTCAGAATAGCAGGAATGACCTGTGCTTCCTGTGCCATGACAGTTGAAAAAGCTGTCGGGAAATTGACAGGAATCGAAGAAGCCAGTGTCAATCTGGCAACGGAAAAACTAAGTGTCAGCTATAATCCAGACCTTCTCAGCTTGGCAGAGATTGAGGCGGCGGTGGAAAAGGCTGGATATAGTATGGTCCGCAATCTTGTGACGGAAACCTATGCTATTGAAGGCATGACCTGTGCCTCCTGTGCCATGACGGTTGAAAAGGCCCTGGGAAAACTGGCCGGTGTAGAAGAAGTAGCGGTTAATCTGGCGACAGAAAAGGCAAGCCTCACCTATGACAAGGACCGCCTGAGTGCAAGAGAAATCCTATCAGCAGTTGAAAAGTCAGGCTACAAGGCTATCAAGCCAGAAGTTAAGGCAGAAACAGACCTGAGAGACAGGCAGGGGGACAAGATTGCCAGCCTCTGGACTCGCTTTATCTGGTCGGCAGTCTTTACTCTTCCACTGCTCTATATTGCTATGGGGCCTATGGTGAATTTGCCTTTACCCCAGTGGTTGCATGAGCCCATGACTTTTGCCTTGGCTCAACTATTCTTGCTCCTACCGATTGTTTATCTTGGACGGAGTTTCTTTACCAAGGGCTTTCAGACCCTGCTAGCAGGTCATCCCAATATGGACTCTCTGATTGCCCTGGGTACCAGCTCTGCTATTGCCCAAGGCCTCATCATGCTGGTCCTTATCGCTCAAGATGCAGTCGATATGACGCATGGTGGACATCCCGAACTTTACTTTGAGTCGGGGGCGGTCATCCTGACCCTGATTACGCTGGGCAAGTATCTGGAGGCAGTGTCTAAGGGGAGAACGTCCGAGGCCATTAAGCACCTCATGGACTTGGCACCCAAGACGGCTCAGGTCCTGCGAAATGGGGAGGAAGTCCAGGTGGCCTTAGAAGATGTGGTGGTGGGCGATATTGTCGTCGTCCGACCAGGTGAAAAAATTGCGGTGGACGGTGTTGTGGTCGAGGGACAATCGACTGTCGATGAGTCCATGCTGACAGGAGAGAGTCTGCCCATCAGCAAGTCCGTCGGGGATCAGGTGGTCGGAGCCTCCCTCAATAAGACCGGTGCCTTTCGCTTCAAGGTGACCCGCGTGGGTCAGGATACCAGTCTGGCTCAGATTATCCAGCTGGTCGAGGCGGCTCAAGGCTCCAAGGCACCCATTGCCAAGCTAGCTGATCAAGTGTCAGCTGTCTTTGTGCCTATTGTCATGGGGCTTGCGGCCCTCTCAGGTCTGGCTTGGCTGGTCCTAGGTCAGCACTCCTGGATTTTCTCCCTCTCCATTACCATTTCGGTCTTGGTTATCGCCTGTCCTTGTGCACTGGGTTTGGCGACGCCAACGGCTATCATGGTCGGGACTGGCAAGGGGGCGGAGAACGGCGTCCTCTTCAAGTCAGGTCAGGCACTGGAAATCCTGCCCAAGATTGAGGTCATGGTCTTTGACAAGACCGGTACCATTACCCAAGGGCAGCCCCAGGTGACCGACCTGATTGCTTTCACTGACCAGACGGATCAGGAACTGCTTCAGCTGGCAGCCAGCAGTGAGCAGGATTCGGAGCATCCGCTGGGTCAGGCCATTCTGGATGCCGCCAAGGAGGCTGGTCTAGAACTCTTGCCTACGACCAACTTCCAGGCCCATGCCGGTAAGGGCTTGTCAGTGACCATAGCAGAGCGGACCATTTACTTTGGCAATGCCAAGCTGATGCAGGATGCAGGTGTCGATGTGGCAGTTGCCAGCCAGCAGGCAGAGCGACTAGCCAGTCAGGGCAAGACTCCCATGTATCTAGCAGAAGCAGGTCAGCTTTTGGCCCTCATCGCCGTAGCTGATACCGTAAAAGAAACCAGTGGCCAGGCTATCGCCAAACTGCGTCAGCAAGGTGTGGAAGTGGTCATGCTGACAGGGGATAATGAAAAAACGGCCCAAGCCATTGCCAAGGAAGTCGGGATTGACCGCGTGATTAGCGATGTCCTGCCAGAAGACAAGGCCCGTCAGGTCCAAATCTTGCAGGCAGAAGGCAAGCGAGTAGCTATGGTTGGTGACGGTATCAATGACGCACCAGCTTTGGCACAGGCAGACTTGGGACTGGCCATTGGCTCTGGTACTGATGTAGCTATTGAATCAGCAGATGTGGTCTTGATGCGGAGTGACTTGTTGGACCTACCGCGAGCCTTGACACTTAGTCGAGCAACCATGCGGACCATTAAACAAAATCTCTTCTGGGCCTTTGCCTACAATGTTTTGGGCATTCCAGTTGCCATGGGACTACTGCACTTGTTTGGCGGTCCCCTGCTCAATCCTATGCTAGCAGGAGCAGCCATGAGCTTGAGTTCAGTATCCGTCCTCTTAAACGCTCTGCGATTGAAAAGTATTAAACCGATTTAGAAATACCAGTCAAAAAACTGGTATTTTTGTTCCTAAACGCTTACAATAGATATATTAAGTGCAAGGGAGATGTTTATGACAACTTTTATTGGAAAACCAGTGACCTTGGTAGGTCCACGTTTGCAGGTGGGTGATGTGGCCCCTGATTTTGTTCTCATGGCAAATGACTTGAGCCTGAAAAGTTTGAAGGACTTTGGCAAGCAAACCAAAGTGATCAGTGTGGTACCTTCTATTGACACAGGGATTTGCGATACCCAGACCCGTCGTTTCAATCAGGAACTGGCTGACCGTGACAATACAGTTGTCGTGACGATTTCAGCAGACCTACCTTTTGCCCAAAAACGCTGGTGCGGTGCTGCAGGTCTGGAAGACGCTGTCACCCTGTCTGATTACTATGATCATGCCTTTGGTAAATCCTATGGTCTGCTCATGCGAGAGTGGAATTTGCTGGCGCGTGCGGTCTTTGTCCTCAATGCCGACAATGAAATCACCTATGTAGAATACCTGGACAATGTCAACGAACATCCCGACTATGATGCGGCTTTAGAAGCTGTTAAATAAAGATAGAACGGTGCCTGAAAAGGTATCGTTTTTTTGCTTTCAAAAAGCCACCCTATTCAGAGTGGCTACACATTTATACTCTTCGAAAATCAAAATCAGACGTTGTTGACTTGATTTGATGAGTGAAAGGCTCCAGTGGAGCCTTTCAGCCTGTTACCTTGAAACAAAATAGTAACAGGGTTCTATCTGCATAAGTAGAAACGAACTACGTTCGCCTATTTCCAACCTCCAAAGGTTCCCCAAACCTTTTGTAGCGAACTTTGTTCGCTTTATTTCCAACCACCAAAGGTTCCCCAAACCTTTGGTGCTAGTCTGTTTTCGATTTTCATTGAGTATTACTGACGCTCGATGGTCAGGCTAATCTTGACGATCGGTTTGCCTGGCGTCCGCTTAGTTCACCAGTCTTTTATGTGGAAATAGCTGAGCAGGGCAAGCAGGATTGGGTAGGCAGTTGACCAGACACTGATAAGTGTATGGAGTTTTGAGACTTGGAGCACCAGTGATTCCTTGGTTGCCAAAAGGATGCTCTTATCACGAATGTAGTCTTTGATGCTGTCAAGTAAGGTTTCCACATCACCAATTTTCGTCAGAGTAGTTTCAGCGACCAAGGTCTGAATGTCCGTCCCAATCGCCTGAACATCCAGTTCTTGTAGGGATAGGACATTTTTCCATAAGTCCAGTCCAGTCGAGAGACTAGTCACAAAACCAAAGACAATTAAGCCGATTGAGCCCCAGAACAAGAGGCGGTATCCCCAAAGAATGAGCTTGTTAACCTTGCCATCCATGATCTTGAAGGCCTTGATGAGCTTGCCGGTTAAGAAGTAGAAGAGAATGATTTCGACCAGGCAGATGAGGACCATGTCAAGTAGGAGCAGGATTGCCCGACGCAACCATCCCTGGATTAGCTGGTCTTGAATCAGATCGCTGATGTTTTCTAGGTCTAGTTGGAAGAGGCCTTGAATAAGCTTGTTTAAAAATGGTACTTGGAAGAAGAAAATCAACCAAGACAGAGTCAGATAGATGGAACTCCAAACAAATGGAGATAGGGATAATTTTTCACTTTTTAATGACTTTCTTATGCTAACGTTTGCAAACCAAGGCATTGTATCATAGGGGCTTAGAAATTTCAAGAAAAGCAGACTGTATTTTGCTTGAATATTGTTGGTGAATTTGATATACTGAGTACATTAACACAATAGGAGGGTCTTTTATGGAAAAGACAAAAATCATTCAAGACAGTTTGGCCCTCATTCAAGAATTGGATCGGGCCTTTCAAACAGAAAAAATAGGAACGGCAGATGAGCAGCGGTTCCAGCATAATCTGACGGAAACGATAAGCATTTTGTCGGGAATCGAGACGGTCACCAATAAAGAACTAATTGCGATTGAAAAATTCTACCGTGCGACCAGTTTTTTAGTTGGTCTAGGTGATGTGCGTTTGAGCCAAGAATGTCGACAAGCTTGGAAGGCCTTTGATCGCTACTACTACCAAACGATCAGAGAAGAATTGAAGCTCTATGGTGGCTCTGCTATTGCCCAAGTATAAAAGATGTAAGAGGGGGTGAGAAACCCTCTTTTATGCTATAATAATCCTAGAAAAGAGAGGTGTGCCATGTCCTATATCCAAGTCAATCAGTCTTCGAAATATTACCGCATGGGTGATGCGACCATTGTGGCCAATGACAGCGTGTCCTTTGAGATTGAAAAGGGGGAGCTGGTCATCATTCTTGGCTCATCTGGTGCGGGCAAGTCCACCCTACTCAATATCTTGGGAGGTATGGACAGCAATGATGAGGGGGAAGTCTGGGTTGAAGGTGTGGACATTGCTAAGCTGTCCAGCAATGAACTGACCAACTATCGCCGAGACGATGTGGGCTTTGTTTTCCAGTTTTATAATTTGGTTGCCAATTTGACTGCCAAGGAAAATGTAGAACTGGCAGCAGAAATCGTCAAGGATGCCATGGATGCCGAAGAAGTCTTGAAACAAGTCGGGCTTGGTCACCGCCTCCATAATTTCCCTGCCCAGCTTTCTGGTGGAGAGCAGCAGCGGGTTTCTATTGCCAGAGCAGTTGCCAAAAAGCCTAAAATCCTCCTCTGCGACGAGCCAACAGGTGCCTTGGACTACCAAACTGGCAAGCAGGTCTTGAAAATCCTGCAGGATATGTCTAGAAAAAATGGTGCTACCGTCATTATCGTGACCCACAATAGCGCCCTGGCTCCCATTGCAGACCGAGTGATTCGGATGCGGGATGCCCGTGTGCATTCAGTTGAGCTCAATCTAGCACCGCAGGACATTGCCAGTCTGGAATACTAGGAGGAGCCTATGAAGCAAAAAATCTACTGGAAAGATGTAGGTCAGGCCCTCCTGTCTTCCAAGGGACGTTTCCTCTCCATTTTCAATCTGATGATGATTGGAGCCATTGCTCTTATTGGACTGAAAGTCACTTCGCCTAATATGGAAAAAACGGCCCAGGTCTATCTGGAACAGGCTCAGACCATGGATTTGGCGGTCATGTCAGACATGGGCTTGGATGAGGCGGACATAGCAGAGCTGGAAACCATTGAGGGGGCTCAGCTAGAAATGGGCTTCTTCAAAGATGTGACCCTAGACAGCGACCAGCAAGCCGTTCGAGTTTTTTCAAAACCAAGTACAATCTCCCTCTACCAAGTCCAGTCAGGTCACCTTCCCCAATCAGATGATGAAATCGCCCTCTCACCTTCTTTGGCTAAGGGCTACAAACTGGGGGATCAGGTCAAGCTGACCGAGCCAGATAGGAATGGGACAGTCTTGACCAAGACCAGTTTTACCCTGGTCGGTATCGTCACCTCGCCAGAAATCTGGGACAATGTCACTATGGGGCTGGCTTCCAGTGGCAATGGTCAGCTGGCTGGCTATGCTTTAGTAGAGCCTTCCGTCTTTGACTCCGAGGTCTATATGATTGCCCGCCTGTCCTACGATGATTTGGACGACCTCGCCTACTACCAAGACAGCTATGAAGCTAAGGTCGCCAGCTATCAGCAGGAGCTGGACAAGTTCTTGGCGGATAATGGACAAGATCGTCTGGCTCGTATCCAAGCCCAAGGACAGGAAGAGATTGCGATAGGTCAGGAGGAATTAGACACAGTTAAGGATGACCTAGCAGCTGGAGCTGCTCAGTTGGAAAAAAGCAGAGCAGACATCCAGTCAGGCCAGGAGCAGTTGGAAGAAGCTCGCATCCAGCTACAAGAAAAAGAAGTCGAATTAGCTCAGGCAAAGTATACCTTGGACCAGACAAAGGAAAGTCTTAACCAGACCAAGTCTCGATTAGATACAAGCCTTGCTGAATTAGAGCGATCAAGGGCCTTCTTAGAAGCCAGCAAAGCAGAGCTCGATCAAGCAGCAAGCGAGTTAGAGCAAGCCAAATCCATTCTGGCATCCAAACAGACTGAACTTGACCAATGGGCTAGCAAAATCAATCAAGTGCAAGCAGACTGGTTCCAAAAACAGGAAAGTTTGAAGCAAATTATTTCCCAAACATTGGGCCCAAGTCAGTCTTTAGCGGACTATCCAGATTTACTAGCCCAGCAGACCAGCTTGGACCAGGTCAAGGCTGGTATTGACCAAGAACTTCAAGCCTATAATCAGGCCCAGTCGGACTATCAGGCAGCAAGAAAGCTACTGCAAGAAAAAGAAACAAAGTACCAGACAGGTTTACAAGATTATCAAACAGGTTTGACTCACTACCAAACAGGTCGCAGTAAATATGATGAAGGCTTAGCTCAATACCAAGCAGGACTTGCCCAATATGAAGTAGGCTTAGCCCAATATCAAGCAGGTCAAGAACAGCTGACAGCAGGTAAAAACCAGTTAAAGGTCGAATCGGCTCATATTTCCCAAGCGGAGAGCCAACTAGCTCAGGCCCAGTCAGACTTTGACAAGCAAAAAGCAACAGCAGAAACAGAAATTACCCAAGCCCAAACAGATCTCAGCCAAGCCCAGTCTGAATTAAAGAGTCTAGAAGAACCTATCTACCAGACCTACACCCGCTCGACCCTGCCAGGTGGAGAAGGCTACACTACCTACAAGAATGCCACTGGCAGTATCGCAGCAGTTGGCAACATCTTTCCAGTCGTACTCTATCTGGTCGCAGCCCTCGTCACCTTCACCACCATGACCCGCTTCGTTGACGAAGAACGGACTAGAGCAGGTCTTTTCAAGGCTCTAGGCTACACCGACCGCCAGATTATGACCAAGTTCGTCCTCTACGGACTAGGGGCTGGTCTAGCTGGGACACTGGTAGGCATTCTGGCTGGGAACTTCATCCTCTCGCCCATGATTGCTGCCATTATCACTGAAAGTACCGTTATCGGCGATGCCCAGCTTCACTTTTATCCCATCTGGATTCTGCTGGCTCTGGTCTTTGCCCTGCTCTCTGCGGTCCTGCCAGCCTATCTGGTCGCCCGCAAGGAACTCAAAGAAAAGCCTGCCAGCCTCCTCCTTCCCAAACCTCCCGTTCAAGGCTCCACTATTCTCTTGGAAAGACTGCCCTTCATCTGGAACCGTCTCAGCTTCACCCACAAGGTGACCGCCCGTAACATCTTTCGCTACAAGAAGCGGATGTTCATGACCATTTTTGGCGTGGCGGGTTCCGTCGCCCTCCTCTTTGGCGGTCTAGGCATTCGCTCCTCCATATCAGGCGTGGTGGACAGGCAGTTTGGCGACATCATGCAGTACGATATGATTGTGGTGGACAATAGCAGAGCTTCTGAGGCAGAAAAGAAAGTAGTTGACGACATTCTCACTTCTCAGTCAGTTGCCTCCTACCTCCCTATCGCCTATGAGCAGCTGACAGAAGAGATAGACGGGCTCAATCAAGCCTTAACAATCAGTCTTTTAGTCACCGAGAAAATGGACCTGTCCGACTATATCCAACTCCGTCAGGCAGGGAGTGGCGACCTCTTAAGCCTGACAGATACAGGCATTATCCTGTCTAAGAAATTAGCCAGTCTTTATGGTGTCAGAGCAGGGGATAGTCTGACCTTGACCATTGACCAGCAGCCAGTCACGGTCAAGGTAGCAGGAGTATCAGAACTTTACGCAGGTCATTTTATCTACATGACTGCTGCTTATTATGAGGAAGTAACAGGGCAGGCCCATCAAGCCAATGCCAGCTTGGTTAAGGTCTTACAGTCTTCTACCAGCCAGAGTCAAGACTTAGCAGCTCAGCTATTGTCCCAAAAAGGCGTCGCAGCCCTGGTGCAAAATCGCTCCTTGATTGCCATGCTGGAGACGGTGGCCAGCTCCCTCCAGTCTATTATGATTATTCTGGTGGTCCTGTCCATTCTGCTGGGCTTGGTCATTCTTTATAATCTGACCAATATCAATGTGGCGGAGCGGATTCGGGAGCTGTCGACCATTAAGGTGCTGGGCTTCCATAACCGCGAGGTGACCCTTTATATCTATCGTGAAACCATAGTCCTGTCGCTGATTGGCGTAGTGCTGGGACTGGGCGGCGGCATCCTCCTCCACCGAGTCTTGCTGGAGATGATCGGTTCCAACTCTATTATCTTCAATCCCCAGGTTAGTCTGGAAGTCTATCTGATTCCAATCCTAGCAATCGCAGCTATCCTGACGGGTCTGGGCTGGTATGTCAACCGCAGCTTGCGCAAGGTGGATATGCTTGAAGCCCTAAAGTCAGTTGATTAAAACAGCCTGGGGATAGGCTGTTTTAACCCGAGCCTAGAAATGGGAAAGCGAGGCAGCCTGGGGATAGGCTGTTTTAACCCGAGCCTAGAAATGGGAAAGCGAGGCAGCCTGGGGATAGGCTGTTTTAACCCGAGCCTAGAAATGGGAAAGCGAGGCAGCCTGGGGATAGGCTGTTTTAACCCAAGCCTAGAAATGGGAAAGTTAGGCAGCCTTGGGATGGGCTGACTAATCAACATAGCGATAGATATCAGAAGTTCTGAATAAGTTTCCAATGGTCCTAGAAATGTCTACAAGTCAAGATTCAAATTGAGCATTAGATCCAAGAAGAATCACCCCAAATGTGGGTGATTTTTTTGTTGAGAATTCAAGAAATTGCTTGAGTTTTTAAGTTAAAACATGTAAAATTAGTATAATGATATACTGTAAAAAGGAGGACAATATGGGTCCACATCCATCCAAAGAAAAGGTCCAGCGCTTCTCGTTTCGGAAGTCGTCTTGGGGCCTTGTTTCTGCTACGGTTGCCTGCTTGTTTATGGCAAGTCCATTCCTACCTCACCCGAGCGTCACTGCCCAAGGTAGTGAGGTTCAAGTAGACTACCGCTATGTAACGGAAGCAGAGCTAACCAGTCAAGAGAAGAAACTGGTGACAGAATCCTTACCAGGCTTGGCTAAGGAAGGAGATAGGGTTTACTACCTCATCTATCGTCCAACAGCCCAAAGCCTACCAAAGACTGGACAGAATGGTTTACTTGCCAGCGGATTGGTCCTGGCAGGAGCCAGCCTCTTGGTCTATGCGGTAAAAACAGGGCGCAATGGCAAGAAGGCCTTGTTAGGCTTCTTTATCTTAACAGCGACAGGTGCGGTAGCAGTGTCGCCATCTGGGCTTGCTATTACTAACCAGATTCTTTCCCATTACAACCAAACTTTATCTGTCAGTCAGGGTCAAGAATTGCCAAAACCATTGGAGATTGCTGGATATAGCTATTTAGGTTACATAGAAGAGGAAGTAGCGTCACCATCAACTGGGCAGTCTGTGGAAAACTCGGCAAAAGATGTAGTACTACCAGAAAAAGAGGGTCAGACTGAGGAAGCAGTGCTACCACAAGAAACAGCTTCAACTCCTGGTCAAGAGACTGGGGAAGTGGTGCTTGAAGAGGAGCAACCAACGACTCCGACAGAAGAAAAACAGGAAACCAAGCCTGAAACCACTCCGTCAGTACCACCGGTTTTACCAGTAGAAAAACCAGCGGATGAGCCTGTGGGCATCGAACCAGATCCATCTAAGGTAGAGGATGTAGTGGAGGAAATTCCTGCCCAACCTGTGGGCACTGAGAATCAGCAGCTTCCTCCTGTCGCAGGAGACCAGACAAGTCCTGACACCAGTGGTACGGAAGGGGCTCCAGACACAGCTCAAGAACTGCCCGTAGAAAAACCAGTTGATGAACCTGTGGGCATCGAACCAGATCCATCCAAAGTAGAGGATGTGGTGGAAGAAACTCCTAGCCAACCAGCTACAACAGAGACTAGCCCGAGTCAACCAGAGTCAACGACTCCAATTCCAGTGCCAGGAGAGGTTGTTCAACCTGTTCAACCAGAAACGACAGAGACCCCACCTGTCCCAGAGGTGCCAAAACCAGCGCCAGAGGAAGAAACTCCTCCAGTTCAGCCAGTGGATCCAGGAACGGTTACTGAACCAGTTGAGCCAGACCAGCCAGTCGTTGGTGAAATTTCACCGAGTCAACCTGCCAATCCAGTTGCTGAAGCAGAACCTGTTTATTCCAAGCCGGACAAGTCGATTTACCATTCGAAACCGAGCCTTGAAATAGTGGAAACGGAAACTAGTCGTTTGGAGTCTGTACCATTCACTATCGAGCTGGTACAGGATACTAGCCTTCCAGCTGGTCAACGCCGGACCCAACGTCAAGGTGTCAACGGTCAACAACGGATCCGCACTAAAATTTACACCGTAAATGGTCAAGAAATCAAGCGTCAAGACCTAGCACCAGAATTGGTAACCGCTCCAACCAAGCAGATTGACCTTGTAGGAACAGGTGTTTTGACCGTTCCAAGTTTAACCATTACAGAAGTTCGACCAGATGCACTTGGAAGAGATGCAGACCTGCATTTTTCTCTGACAGACAGTAGTTCCACCTTCCGTTCTGCCAAGGCTTTCATCTATAAAAATGGTCAAAAAGTAAAAGAGGTTGTCATTACAGACCCGAGTCAGGCTGTTACAGTGATGGGCTTGGAACACTTTACCGATTATCAAGTGCGGACAGAGATTACCTATGACATTGGTCAAGGTAATCAGACCAAGCTAGAAGAAGCAACCAAGAACTTTATCCTTGAACTCAAGAAAATTGAAATCAAAGATGTCGATACAGTTGAATTATACGGTGTAGAAGATCGTCGTTATCGTCGTTATTTGTCACTTTCTGATCGACCAGAGCGGCCAGAAGATTACTTTGTGAAAATCAAGTCCGACCGCTTCAAGGAAATCCTCTTGCCAATCGCGTCTATCGAAGAGGTCACAGTTGATGGACAGGAGAAATTCAAACTAACCGCCAATTTGGATCAGTTGGTTCAAGATAGTCAAACTGGCTACCAAGAAAACTTTAGCTTCTTTATTGACAAGGTACCAACTAGTCAAGCAGGGATTTACACCTCCTTCAAGACCTTGTTGACAGCCATGCAGAACAACCGCAACGGGCATTTTATCATTGGTGCAGATTTGACTGCAGATGAAGTGCAATTGGATGCAGGTGCAACAGCTTATCTGGCAGGAGAATTTAAAGGTAGTCTGACAGCGGAACATAATGGTAAAAAATATGCCATCCATCATCTAACCAATCCATTGTTTGATACCCTGAGTGGAGCAACTATTCAAAAATTGGACCTAGTAGATGTGAAAATTAAGTCAGAGCAAGACCGTGTAGGAGCTCTGGCAAAATCAGCAGTTAATACAAGTTTGACTGACGTAGCAGTTCAAGGGTCGATTACGGCGGCTGCCAACATCGGTGGTTTGGTCTATGAAGCAAGTGCAGGTAGCACTCTTCAAAATACCAGCTTCGAAGGAAGTATTACAGCCACCAATCCAGCTGTTGCCTTATCCAATGTCGGTGGTCTTGTCGGTCATTTGACAGGAAATAGTAGCCAAATTCGTCAGTCTAAAGCTGTAGTTGATTTAACAGTTGCATCATCAAATCCATCCCACAGAACAGGTGGTTTGGTCGGTATGGTGACGGATCGGGCACTCATTGAAAAAGCCTTTGTTCAAGGCAAGGTAACCAATTTTGGCAATAGTGGGCAAACAGGAGGAATCATTGGCTCAACCTGGAGCAATGGTCGAGCCCAGGATCTGCTAGCAGATGTAGTCGTGACAAATGGTAACCTGGTTCATGGGGATACCAATCATGTTCAAGCTAGCATTCCAAGAGCAGCAGTGACTAGCCAATCCAAGGGTCGTACAGATCAATGGACTAGTATTTTACAAGGTTCAGAATTCACGAACCGTTTGACAAGCTATGGCATTTCTGCGACAACGTCTGATAGCCAAGTCAAGCATGAAGGTAACAAGTACAGTGTAGATTACCGCCGTTTGTCCAAGGCTGACAGCAACAAGGCAGTTGCTTATGCAAACTTGGAAAAACTCATGCCATTCTACAACAAGGAGTACATCCTTGAGATGGCAAAATACCTGCCAGCCAACCACAAACTCAATAGTAGCCTATTGGTGGATGTGGTGCCAATGGTTGGTGAACAGGTTGTGACCGATTTGAACAGTCAAAAAACAGCTATCAACCGCCTCATGTTGCATTTTGCAGATAAGAGTGTAGCCTATGAAACCCTACGCTTTAAGCAAGATTTTGCCAATAGACAGATTGCTGAATACCAGCTAGGCAATACAGGGCTCATCTATACCCCGGAATCCTTCCTGTCTGCCTTTACCAAGCCACTTTCCCAGTTGATCAACGAATTGAGCCGTGTTAGCTTCCAATCCGATGCAGTACGCAGAGTGCTGGGAACAGATCGGACATCAGTCAGCGTGACGACCAAGCCAGAAGATGACAATTCCTCACGCTGGGCTATGGATTTGGGTGTCAAGCAGACGGATGAACAACGACCGCTATGGGCCTTGTATTTGGAAGATAGCTTCAACCAGGTACAGTCCAGCATCGGAGAGCAATTGCGGAAGCTTTTGAGTTCGGACAAGGCCATAAACTCTGTCGGGCTCTCGGTTGAAAATTATGTGGTGGATAAGATTTCTAGAAATAAAGAAGCTCTCTTGCTTGGCTTAGCCTACCTAAACCGTTGGTATGACATCAATTACGACAAACTCAACATTAAAGATTTGTCCATTTTTAAGTTAGATTTCTTTGGAAATACAGAAGCTTCTGCCCTCGATACCATCATCGCCCTAGGACAGTCAGGCTATGATAACCTGAGACCTAAAAATAACGTGACGACCTTTGCAGGTTTCTTGGCTGACGCCAAAGCACAGCTGGACCTCTTTACCTACCTTGAATCCTATCGCCAACTCTTCTTACCAGGCTTGTCCAATAATGATTGGTTCAAACAGACTACTCGAGCTAAGATTGAAGAAGTGGAATCAGGCATTGATGAAGTTGCTCAATTGCAACGAAATGCGGAAAAACACAGCAAGTACAATCTTGGTGTATATGACCGCATCACCAATCCAAAATGGCAGTACCGAAACATGGTCCTCCCACTTCTGACCATGAAGGACCCAAGTGTCTATGTCCTATCAACTATGTCCACCCTTTCCTTTGGAGCCTTTGAACGCTACCACAATGACTCTATGGACAAGGAGATGACCGTTGAGGAATACATGAATCAGAAAGTCGCTCAGGCAGGCCGTTGGCAGGCAAATTACTTTGACTTCTGGTACCGCGTTTTAGACAGGGAAAATAGAGAAAAACTCTTCCAAAGCTTTATCAACTATGACGGCTTTAACTTCCAAACAAACGGAAAAGGTGTTGCTTGGACAAGATTGAAAGATACCCAGCATAAGTCTATCAAGGATTTCTTTGGACCAGTTGGAAAATGGTATGACTTCATGGGATCTGGTGCTTATGCAACAGGCATCTTTACCCACTTTGAAGTGGACCGAATTCTTGACCAGTATGGTAGTTCTATCTTCACCCACGAAATGGTCCACAACTTTGATGGCAATATCTATCTAATGGGCCACGGTCGCCGTGTTGGTGAAGGGGCGGAAGTCTTCTCCGAAGGCTTGTTGCAAAACCCAACCGCATTGAACTCTGCTATCTTGGGAATTAATACCATGTTCACAGGTGATTCCAATGCGACAGACCGCTTCCACACCGCCGATCCAACTAATCGCTTTAAGTCGGTAGAAGATTTGGAACAATACATGCGTGGTATGATGGATACGGTTTACTTCTTGGATTACCTGGAAGCTAACAGTGTGCTTAAGAAGGATGCTAAAGTCAAGCAGGATTGGTACCGCCAAATCGGAAACTGGTATGATCTAGACAAGGATCAGAAAGAAACAACTGCTTTGGCTGGAAATTCCATTCAACCACTGACAGATGAGGTTGCAAATCGCTTGCAATCAATCAGTGATTTGGTTGACAACAATATCATTAACCGTCGTGACTATTGGAATCAAGAAGATAAATTGGCACGGAATTCTTACTACACTATCAAACTATTCTCGCCGATTTATGCAGCCCTATCTAACGAATCAGGTGCACCGGGTGATATCATGTTCAAACGGATGGCCTTTGAACTGCTGGCTGAAAAAGGCTATGTACACGGCTTTATTCCTTATGTAAGTAACCAATTGAGTCAAACGGCTGCTGACAAGGGCTACAAGTATTTTGACTCTTGGTATGGAAGAGAAGTTGGTTTGGTAACGGATAAGATTGTCTTTGACCATGTTTTTGAAAAGGACGGTTACCAAGACTGGGCTTCCTTCAAGAAAGCTATGTACCAACGCCGAATCGATCAGAAAGATAAACTCATCGACATCACAATCGAATACAAGTTGGGAGACCGTTATTCATCTGAAAGAGTTCACATTCAAACCTTTGAACAACTAGAAAGTCTGATGAATGCTGCAGTAGATTATGACTATGCAAACCGTGAAAAAGTAGAAGCAGATCCAAAACATAGCTGGGTCAACCTGCTCAAAGAACGTGTTTACAATGCCTTGCTACGGCAGACTAATGATTTCAGAACCTCTATTTTTGAATAGGCAAGAGCATCTCCGCAAGGAGATGTTTTTGTCATAGACAAACCCATGCAAATTCGCAAGCTTTTTTGTGATTTTCAATTCAAAGCCAGCTGGATTATACCCATCCATGCTATAATAGACCTATGAAAAAAAATAAATTACTACTTATCGATGGCTCTTCGGTAGCCTTCCGTGCCTTCTTTGCACTTTATAACCAAATTGACCGCTTCAAGAATGCCAATGGTCTCCATACCAACGCCATTTACGGCTTCAACCTCATGCTGGACCACATGATGAAGCGGATTGAGCCGACCCACATCCTCGTGGCTTTTGACGCCGGCAAGACCACCTTCCGTACCGAGATGTACGCCGATTACAAGGCGGGCCGTGCCAAGACGCCCGACGAGTTCCGCGAACAGTTTCCTTTTATCCGTCAGATGCTGGATGCTATGGGGGTCAAGTACTATGAGCTAGCTCAGTACGAGGCAGACGATATTATCGGTACCTTGGACAAAATGGCAGAGCGGACAGACATTCCTTTCGATGTGACCATTGTCAGCGGTGACAAGGACTTGATTCAGCTGACAGACGAAAATACCGTTGTCGAGATTTCCAAGAAAGGCGTTGCCGAATTCGAAGAATTTACCCCAGCCTACCTCATGGAAAAAATGGGTATCACTCCTGCTCAGTTTATCGACCTCAAGGCCCTCATGGGCGATAAGTCCGATAACATCCCTGGCGTGACCAAAATCGGTGAAAAGACAGGTCTCAAACTCCTGATTGAACACGGGTCACTAGACGGCATTTACGAAAACATCGACAGCATGAAAGCGTCCAAGATGAAAGAAAACCTGATTGCGGATAGGGAACAGGCCTTCCTATCGCGCACTCTTGCCACCATTGATACCAATGCTCCTATTGAAATCGGACTGGATGACCTGATCTATGAAGGTCCCAAGGTAGAAGAACTCGGTCAATTCTACGATGACATGGGCTTCAAGCAGTTGCGGGCTCAGTTGGGAACTAGTGCTGAGGAAGAACTTCCTGCAGTCGAGTTTCAAACAGTCACCGAATTGACTGAGGACATGCTGCAGGCAGATCAATTTTTCTATTTTGAAATCTTGGGTGAAAACTACCACCGAGAAGACTTGGTAGGACTAGCTTGGGGAGACAAAGAACAGATTTATGTCGGAGGTCCAGAGCTGCTGGACAGTCCAATCTTGCGTGATTTCCTAGAGAAGCAGACTATTAAGACCTATGACTTCAAGCGTGGAAAAGTCCTCCTAGCCCGTCACGGCTTGGATCTGCCATTGGCTAGCTTTGACAGCCGTCTGGCAAAGTACCTCCTGTCAACAGTCGAAGACAATGCCATCACCACTATTGCCAACCTTTATGGTCAAACTCGTTTAGTTCCCGACGAAGTAGTCTATGGCAAGGGTGCAAAATTGGCTCTCCCAGAACGAGCAGAATACTTCCCACATCTTGCCAACAAGCTACAGGTTCTTATCGAAACAGAAGCAGTCATGCTAGAAAAACTGGAAGAAAACCAGCAAGTTTCCCTTCTTTTTGACATGGAATTGCCCCTAGCAAATGTCCTAGCCAAGATGGAAATCACAGGCATCAAGGTTCAAAAAGAAACCTTGCAGACCATGCAGGCTGAAAATGAAGTCTTGATCGAACAGTTGACCAAGGAAATCTATGAATTGGCGGGTCAGGAGTTTAATATCAATTCGCCGAAACAACTGGGAACTATTCTTTTTGAAGACATGGGCTTGCCTTTGGAATACACCAAGAAAACCAAAACAGGCTACTCAACTGCAGTGGATGTTCTAGAACGCTTGGCCCCAATTGCCCCAGTCGTCTCCAAGATTTTGGACTACCGTCAGATTACCAAGCTCCAATCAACCTATGTGATTGGCTTGCAGGATGCCATTTTAGAAGACGGCAAAATCCATACTCGTTATGTACAGGATTTGACTCAGACAGGTCGTCTGTCTTCTACAGATCCTAACCTGCAAAATATCCCTGTCCGATTGGAACAAGGTCGCTTGATTCGTAAGGCTTTTGTACCTTCGCTTGAAGACAGTGTTCTTCTGGCTTCGGATTATTCACAGATTGAATTGCGCGTCTTGGCGCATATTTCTCAAGATGAGCATTTGATTGAAGCCTTCAAACGAGGCGATGATATCCATACCTCTACAGCCATGCGGGTCTTCGGCATTGAAAAAGCAGAAGATGTGACAGCAAATGACCGCCGCAATGCCAAGGCAGTAAACTTTGGAGTGGTTTATGGTATCTCTGACTTTGGCTTGTCCAATAACTTGGGCATTACCCGTAAGGAAGCCAAGGACTATATCGATACCTATTTTGAACGTTTCCCAGGTATCAAGAATTACATGGAAACCATCGTCCGTGAGGCACGAGATAAGGGCTTTGTAGAAACTATTTACAAACGTCGCCGTGAATTGCCAGAAATCAATTCCCGCAATTTCAATGTCCGAAATTTTGCCGAGCGAACAGCCATCAACTCTCCTATCCAAGGATCAGCTGCTGATATCCTCAAGGTGGCCATGATTAACTTGGACAAGGCCATTGAAGAAGCAGGTTTGACAGCTCGCTTGCTCCTGCAAGTCCATGACGAAATTGTCTTGGAAGTGCCGAAAGCAGAATTGGAAACAGTAAAAGCCCTCGTTAAAGAAACCATGGAATCAGCCATCGCCTTGTCAGTCCCATTGATTGCCGATGAAAATGATGGCCAAACCTGGTATGAAGCAAAATAGTCACTGAACAATGGAAGAAAAGGAAAGGAGTTCCATGAAAAAAACGATTTTAGCCCTAGGATTGACTAGTCTCCTCTTGGCTGCATGTGGGTCAACAGACAAAGCACCAGATGCGACAACTAGTTCAAGCAGCGAAGCCCTATCCACGACTTTGCCGATTTTGGAAGAAAAGAAAGACACAACTAATGAAACTTTTGATGTCCTTGCCAATGCGGAATACCAAGTGGTCAATGAAAATCCCCCTGCAGATGAGACTCAAAAAGGGCATAAGCTTCTTTCAGCCAATAACTGGGTGGCAGAAAAAGATGAAAATGGTGAGATTATCTACCATTACCGTTACTATGATGTACCTGCAAGCTGGACAATTAGTCAGGAAAATACGGAAGATGAAACTTTGGCAGCCGTCTATGATGTCAAGGATGGTCAAAACCAATTTATCATCCAGCTTTATACTCTGAATGCCTTCCAGGCTTCTCCTTTAGATGGTGGAACCATTATGACAGACGACCAGTGGGCTGCTCGTATGACGGAAACCAACCATACCTTTACAGAGACTGGCACTGTAACTATTCAAGGACAGGAATGGAAGGTTGGGCGTCAAATTCTAGCCGATAAGAAAGTGGGTCGAATCACTTTCTACCGTTTGGAAAATACTGGCGGATACGATGATTCCGTTGTGGTTGGTACGGTTGTCTATCCATTGGAAGCTGTCTATGATAGCGATCGAGCTGTCTTGAAGAAGACAATCGGACAACTTAAGGATGTTCTTTATCAAGTTTCTAAAAAATAAGACCTGAAAACCAAAAGGAGTAAGCAGACGATGAGCTGGTTGAAGACAAGAACCTTTGGAGAACAGTGGTGGTTGGGCTTTGCATCTTGTTTGTTAGGAATGATTCTAGCTTGGCTAACTAAGATCAATTATTTGGCAAACCTCGGCTGTGCCTCTTATGCCATGTTGATGTTGGCTTTTCCAAAAATGCCCAATCGGACACGATTGACAGAGAGAGAAGAAAAGACCATTCGATTGGTTGCCATCCTTGCTCTATTGTTATTTCTATTTGTATTTCGATTTGATTTATCATATAACCGATAGTCACAATTCTGCACTTCCATCTAAGACTAGTTTTTCAGCTACTCATCGTTAGTTTTTTCAAAATACAGTCAGTATTCCCACAAAAACCTGCCTTGATTAGTGAAGAACTGTCTCTTATATACAGCACCTCACTTGTAAATACAGGTTCGTAAAGGAGAAAACTATGACCTATTCATTTCAAAATCCCAGTCAAGAAGTTATTTTCGATTATCTGAAAGAAGCGAAAACGATTGCCGTAGTAGGACTTTCCAGCCGTGAAGAAACAGCTGCCTATCGCGTGTCTAAGCTTATGCAAGAAGCGGGATATCAGATTATCCCAGTCAATCCAAGAGCAGTAGGTGAAACCATTCTCGGAGAAAAAGTTTATGCTAGCCTTTTGGATATTGACCAAGCTATCGATATTGTTGATGTCTTCCGCCGCTCTGAGTTTTTGGCAGATGTGGCGCGTGAGTTTGTCCAGACAGAAGCCAAGGTTTTTTGGGCGCAACTTGGTTTGGAAAGCCAAGAAGCAGAAGAACTCTTGCGTCAGGCTGGTCGCAATGACATTGTCATGAATAAGTGTATTAAGATTGAGTACCTTGATATGCTGAAAGTATCCAATTCCACTTTGTAAGATAATTAGAGGCTGGGCAGAAAGTCCAGCCTCGCTTCTCAGAGTTCGTGTCAACATCTCAGCGCAGTGGTTGATTGGGTTTAACAGTCCAGTGGACTGTTAAAGGTTGGAGATAAGATTTGCGAAGCAAATCTCAGCAATTCGTGCTTTGCACTCCAAATCTGACCTCTACGACTGATGCGAACAGAGTTCGCTTCATTTCCAAGCTCCAACAGTCACTACTCTGACTGTTGGAGCTGTGCGGGGGTGGGAGTAAAATAGTCCAGTGGACTATTTTAGCCCGAACCTACTGTTTGGAAGTGAGGAGAACTCTTTTTTAGACCAATCGAGTTCTTTCCCACTCCCTTTCTTAATCAATTCTTAAAACATATTTAAATTAGCGATAATTGAAGATACATTACATGCATTGGAAACTTTCTGCATGCTATAATTGGAAATCACTATTTGAAAACTTAATGAAAGAAATGGTGTTTTTCAATAAAGAAATGAGGTCTTACATGAAGAAAAAAATCACAGCCCTTGCTATCTCACATGTAGCATTCATCACAGCAGCATATAGCGGATTTTTACTCTTTTTCCAATCCAATAGCCAGGATGCTACAGGAACAAGTACCAGCCAGCAAACAAGCTCTTCAACAGCAACTGCATCAACTGCATCAACATCAGCAGCAAGTAGCAGTGCAGCCAGCAGTTCTTCAGCAACAAGCACTCGTAGCCTGACAGACGGCACCTACACGGGTGCAGTGACTTCAACCAACCGTGGTGATTACCAAGTGCAAATCACCGTATCTGGTGGTGTGATGACGGATATCACTATCTTGGAATACCCAAGTGATAACCCAACTTCAGAGTCAATCAATGCCGATGCCCTCCCAACCTATGAAGCAGAAGCTTTGGAATCTCAATCAGCAGATGTCAATGCCATTTCAGGTGCGACAACTGAAGCAGCTCTGATTTATGGAGACCGATTTGAAAAATGGAGTCAAGAACGGGAACAGTTTAAGGTTTATCGCAAAATTGGTCCATTTGAAGAAAAAGAGATTCTATCTAGCCTTCCCAATGACTTGACCGGTTTAACTGTCTTAGTAAGTGGACCACCTGCCATGGCCCGTTATTGGATGAAAAACCTGCAAAAAAATGGTGTACCAAAAGGCCAAATTTTTTACGAAGAATTTGGTTGGTAAAAAAATACCTTGGCTAAGCCAAGGTATTTTTTTCGATGAATTGAGAAAGGATGCTATTGGTTTCAAGGATAGTCTGGTAGAAATGCCATTGACTTGCATAATAGTAAGGTAGCACATAAACGCCCACCATACCAAGGGTCAAGGAAATCAGGATAAACCAGCCTACAAAGGAAAGGTCTAGCAAGAAGCGTTTGACCTTGTAACCACGCATGAATAAACGGGATTGTTTAAGCAGTTTTCTAGCACCCGTATAGTGACCTTGGTCTAGTGCCTGAAAGAGTAGAATATCCACCAAGGAATAGGCATAATATTGGGGTAAATACAGGGCAAAACCAATCAAACTGAGAAAGAGGCCACCAAAAAATCCAAGACCAAAGGTCGCAAGGACTGCGTCAGGAATCAATTCTGGCTGACTGATATTATTTGACACCATATAAAAGACAACAAAGACCGATGCGCCTATCAATAAGAAGCTACCAATCAAAAGTGGCAGACCCCAGAGAAAGAGGAAAAAGGTCTTGGTGAAATAGGTTGTGACAATCTTGCCAAACTCAGGATGTTGAAAAATCGCCAAGCCATCCCTAAAGCCTGTTTGAGTCTTGCCCTTATACAAGATCTGAAAAAGGGTATAAGAGATGGACAGGTAGAGAAAGCTTAGTAGGATTCCAGAGAAAATCGGAAAACCAATGGAAGCCGAAAGGTATTGCCAAGTGGCACCATCTTGATTGGCAACCGCGACAATCGTTGCAGGATCCTGGCTACGTGAGCTGATAAATTGAATGGTTAAACCTAAGAAAACAGCCATAAGAGGCAAGAAAAAGATACCAGCCGTCTCTTGTAAAGTTTGGCGTGCCTTGGCACGAATACGTGTTAGGGAAAATAAACTGTGCATAGAAGTCCTCCTTCTGACATTTTAGCATAGAATTTAGTGACAAGCTAGGCTTTTTTTGATAGACTGGAAATGCTTGCTGTGAACAGCAGAAAAAATTCCTAGGACTGTTTTTCCTAGTTGGAGGTAACCATGACAGATGTTCCAATCAAGTACCGCTTGATTAAGAAAGAAAAGCACACAGGTGCACGTTTAGGGGAGATTATCACACCCCACGGGACTTTCCCAACCCCTATGTTTATGCCCGTAGGAACTCAGGCAACGGTTAAAACCATGTCGCCTGAAGAATTGAAAGAAATGGGCTCAGGCATTATCCTGTCCAATACCTATCATCTCTGGCTCCGTCCGGGTGATGAATTGATTGCCCAGGCAGGTGGCTTGCACAAGTTCATGAACTGGGACCAGCCAATCCTGACAGACTCAGGTGGTTTCCAGGTTTATTCCTTAGCAGATAGCCGCAATATCTCAGAAGAAGGGGTGACCTTCAAGAACCACCTCAACGGTAGCAAGATGTTCCTGTCACCTGAGAAGGCTATTTCTATTCAAAACAATTTGGGTTCAGACATCATGATGAGTTTTGATGAGTGTCCGCAGTTCTATCAGCCTTATGATTATGTAAAAAAATCCATCGAACGTACTAGCCGTTGGGCAGAACGTGGACTCAAGGCCCACCGACGTCCGCATGACCAAGGATTATTTGGTATCGTGCAAGGTGCAGGTTTTGAAGATCTCCGTCGCCAATCAGCCCATGATTTGGTCAGCATGGATTTCCCAGGATATTCAATCGGCGGTCTAGCTGTTGGGGAAACCCATGACGAAATGAATGCCGTCCTGGACTTTACAACACCGCTTTTGCCTGAGAACAAGCCACGTTACCTCATGGGGGTTGGGGCACCAGACAGTTTGATTGATGCCGTCATCCGTGGTGTCGATATGTTTGACTGTGTTTTGCCAACCCGTATCGCACGTAACGGAACCTGCATGACTAGCCAAGGTCGCTTGGTAGTGAAAAATGCCCAGTTTGCAGAAGACTTTACACCGCTTGATCCAAACTGTGATTGCTACACATGTAAAAACTACACTCGTGCTTATCTCCGTCACTTGCTCAAGGCAGATGAAACCTTTGGTATCCGCTTGACCAGCTACCACAACCTCTTCTTCCTCATCAACCTGATGAAAAATGTCCGTCAGGCCATCATGGATGATAACTTGCTAGAGTTCCGTCAAGACTTTATGGAAAAATACGGCTACGGCAAAAACGGCAGAAATTTTTAATAGAAAAAAACTTTTCAACAGACTTCCTCAATACTACTGAGGGAGTTTTTTATTTGTAAATCTATTTTTTGTGTAAGCAAATCTAGAGAAAAAACCAAATTACCAGACAAAATGACCAAAATGACCATCTAGAGAACGATTTCTTTTGGAATAAAAGATAGAAAAATCGAGAAAGTGGAAATATAGATGTGTTTTTTATCTGTAGTTTTTCTAAGAAATACGTTCATGATATTCAAGCTTATAGCATGAGCTACTTCATATAGGATAGAAAAAGCAAAATGTGGAATATGCAGGAAATATGCAAAAAATCTTAATATTTACTGTAAAAAAACTTATATATAGGAAAAAAGTATTGAAAAATCCAATAAATAAACAATATATAGATATGTGAAATAAGAAAATTCCTTTTCAAAAAAATCGGATGAAAAAACAGAAAAATCGAATATAATTTCCAATTTTAAATACAAATGTTCAAAAAAGGAAAATTTTACCCGTTTTTTTGTCAAAAATATACACAGAAAAAACAAACAGTTTCGTGCCATTTTTGTTGACGAATGAAAACATTGTAGCTATAATTTTGAGTATGGACATAACTCAGGTGTGTGTCTAAAAAAATATAGGGGAATTTTTATATGTTTAAAGATCAATCAAAAAAGATGATCAAGAAGCAGGAGTATTTCTCGTTGCGCAAATTTAAGCGTGGACTTGCTTCTGTTACTGTAGGTGCGACGCTATTTATGGCAGGCGCAGCGGTGGAATCATTTATTGCACCGCAAGTAGTTGTTTATGCAGCGGAGGAAACTTATTCTGCAAATGGAAACTGGACATTTACAGATACGATTCCATCAGACAATCCAAATGTGAACCCACAAATGACAGAGTGGGCCTACACACCACATACAACTGCTGAATCAACTATTACTGAACAAGATGGTTCAACTGTAACTGTAACTGCAACTATCACACCGACAAATGGTAATGAAGTTGGTGTCAGCTACCTAGTGCCTGGTGAGAACCAAGCAGCTTACAGCGCTACACCAGATATGTTGGCAGGAACTCCTGAACCTGCATCTATTCCAGCGATGGGGATTTACCTTCAGCCATCACCTTCAACTCCAGCTGCGGATCTTTCTGAAAAACTGAACTATAGCGGTGAAGTTGAGAATGCTGAGTTGACGTTGACTTTTAGTGAAGAAGTAACTAACCCAATCATCGACCTTTCAGGTATCGGTGGTAGTGGTAAGGCAATTGTTGATGACGTCAATACAGGTCAAGTATTCCTTGCTAGAGGATCGTTTAACAGCACCAATTTTAAACTTGTCACACCTGATGTTAAGTTAGAAAAATTAACAGGAACAAACTTGACAGTTACAGATACAACTATTAATGTAACTGAAAAGAACACCTATGATAAAGCAGTCGTTGGTAACGATGATATGTATCTATGGAATTACCGTCTTCCTAACTTGGTACCGGCTGGTACTGGTTCAATCCGATTGGTAGGTACATTTAAACAAGTAACCTTCAAGCTTTATCACCAATCAACTCCATTTACAGAGTACTCAACAGAAACTTACAAAACTGACCCAGTATTCTTCAATAGTACTAGCTATGGAGATGGTGTTAATGGTTTGAACAAATTCTGGACAGAAAAGGTTCAAGATGTAAGTGATTCAACAACAAACGCTGACCTTCTTCGTTTCTCAGTTCGTTTGAGTAATACCAAGTATGGTTCAGTTATCGTTAACTATGTTGATACTGAAGGTAATGTAATCGGAACTGAGTACAAAGATACAACTGACCAAGTTGTTGGAACTGAGTACAATACTGCAGTTGATACAGGAACAGCTGCATCAGATGCAACAACTGAGCGCCCAGCAGTAATTACCAAAGACGGTAAGACGTACAAATTGGTTGCTAAAGAAACAACAGCAACAGTTGGTACAGTAAACGCTGACGGTAGCTTGGCTACAAATGGTACAAACTTTAGCTTCGGTACAGATGCAGTTTCTGGTACAGTTGCTGAAGGTACTAAATCAATCACTTATGTTTATGAAGAAGTGAAAGGTTCTGTTATCGTTGATTACGTTGATACTGAAGGAAACAAAATTGGTACACAATTTGTTGACACTGCTAACGTATCGCTTGGTACAGCATACAATACAGCAAACGATACAGGAACAAAAGCTTCAACAGAAACTTCTGAGCGTCCATCAGTCATTACCAAAGACGGTAAGACATACAAGTTGGTTGCTCAAGGTACTTACACTGTCGGTACTGTTGGAACGGACGGAAACTTGACAGAGACAACTACTGATTGGGGTGTTGATGCTGCATCAGGCGAAGTTGCAGAAGGTACGAAGAAAGTGACTTATGTCTATGAAGAAGTTAAAACTGGATCAGTCGTAGTTGACTACGTTGATACAGAAGGAAACGTTCTTCAAACACAATATGTTGATTCTCCGGAAGGTACCGCTGTTGGTACGGCATATAACACTGAAGAAATCACAGGTACAACTGAAAAACCAGCAGTTATCGAAAAAAACGGAAAAACATATGAACTCGTTCCAGCAGGTACTTATACAGTTGGTACAGTTGGTGAAGACAATAACCTTACTGAAACGTCAACATCATTTGGTGTAGCGCCAGTAACAGGTAAAGTTGCTGAAGGTGTAACAAAAATTACTTACGTCTATAAAGAAAAAGTTGAAACACCTAAGACAGGTAACGTTGTCATCACTTACGTTGACACAGAAGGTCTTGAGTTGAAGACAACTGTTAAAGATACAACTGACGGCGAAGTTGGTTCAACTTACAACACCAAAGAATCAGCAGATGAGTACCCAGAAACAATCGAAAAAGATGGTGTAACCTACAAACGTGTTGTGGCAGGTACGCACACAGTTGGTGAAACAACAGAAGATGGTCGCTTGGTAAGTTCAGATGCGGCAGAAGGAACTGTTGAAGAAGGTACTAAGACAGTCACTTACGTATACAAAAAAGTTGAAACACCAGTCGTTAAGACAGGTAACGTTGTTATCACTTACGTTGACACAGAAGGTCTTGAGTTGAAGACAACTGTTAAAGATACAACTGACGGCGAAGTTGGTTCAACTTACAACACTAAAGAATCAGCAGATGAGTATCCAGAAACAATCGAAAAAGATGGCGTGACTTACAAACGTGTCGTTGCAGGTACGCACACAGTTGGTGAAACAACAGAAGATGGTCACTTGGTAAGTTCAGATGCGGCGGAAGGAACTGTTGAAGAAGGTACTAAGACAGTCACTTACGTATACAAAAAA
>NZ_JAEUXI010000008.1:54665-74298 GCF_016775005.1 Streptococcus suis
AGGAACAGAAACTGAGATCGCAGACGATAAGACAGTTAAACCAACTGATACACCAGTTGATGAGCCATACGGAGACACACCACCAGCTACAATCACAAAAGATGGTAAGACCTACGAACTCGTTCGTACACGTTCAAACGAAGGTGATGCATCAGAAAACGGCGTTGTCAAAGAAGGTGAACAAACTATCACTTACGAGTACAAGGAAGTTGTAGAAACACCAGTCGTTAAGACAGGTTCAGTTGTAGCTCGTTACGTTATCGAAGGAACAGAAACTGAGATCGCAGACGATAAGACAGTTAAACCAACTGATACACCAGTTGATGAGCCATACGGAGACACACCACCAGCTACAATCACAAAAGATGGTAAGACCTATACACTTGTTCGTACACGTTCAAACGAAGGTGATGCACCAAGCAACGGTACAGTTGTTGAAGGCGAACAAACCATTACTTACGAGTACAAAGAGGTTGTAGAAACACCAGTCGTTAAGACAGGTTCAGTTGTGGCTCGTTACGTTATCGAAGGAACAGAAACTGAAATCGCTGGTGGTACAACAGTTAAACCAGTAGATACACCAGTTGATGAGCCATACGGTGACACACCACCAGCAACAATCTCATTTGGTGGTAAGACCTATACACTTGTTCGTACACGTTCAAACGCAGGTGATGCACCAAGTAACGGTACAGTTGTTGAGGGTCAACAAACTATTACTTATGAGTACAAAGAGGTTGTTGATACACCAACTCCAGTCGAGAAGAAAACTGGTAGCGTCCTTGTTCGCCATATCACGGATCAAGGTGAAATCCTTGCAAATACAACAGATGTTGTTCGTGATGGCGAAGTTGGTTCAACCTATGAAACAAGCGTCGGCAACTTCGAAGGCTACACATTTGTGAAAGTTGATGAAGCAGGTGCAACGCCAACAGGTGAGGTTGAAGAAGGTGAGAAGACAGTCACTTACATCTACACGAAGGTTGTGACTCCGGTTGCGAAGACAGGTAGCGTCCTTGTTCGTCACATCACTGATAAAGGTGAGGTTCTTGCAGATACAACTGATGTCGTTCGTGACGGTGAAGTAGGTTCAACCTATGAAACAACAGTTGGTAATTTCGAAGGCTACACATTTGTGAAAGTTGATGAAGCAGGTGCAACACCAACAGGTGAGGTTGAAGAAGGTGAGAAGACAGTCACTTACATCTACACGAAAGTTGTGACACCAGTTGTTAAGACAGGTTCAGTCGTAGCTCGTTATGTAATCGAAGGAACAGAAACTGAAATCGCAGACGATAAGTCAGTTAAACCAACCGATACACCAGTTGATGAGCCATACGGAGACACACCACCAGCTACAATTACAAAAGATGGTAAGACTTACGAACTTGTTCGTACACGCTCAAATGAAGGTGATGCACCAAGCAACGGTACAGTTGTAGAAGGTGAACAAACTATCACTTACGAGTACAAAGAAGTTGTTGAAACACCAGTTGTACCGCCAGTTGCTCAAAAACAAGGTAAAGTCATCGTACATTATGTTGATGAAAATGGAAATGTCATTAAGACACCAGTTGTTGACACTGAAAATGGTACAGTAGGAGGAGACTACGACACAACAGACAATCGTCCAAAAGTGATCGTATTCAATGGTAAACGTTACGTTCTTGTAGAATCTCGTATTCCAAATAACGAAAAAGGTAAAGTTGTTGAAGGTGAAACTCATGTAACTTATGTTTACAAAGAGGAAGCTGAGGAATCAACAACACCTACTACGCCAACAACACCTACTACACCTACTACACCAACCACTAAGCCTGTAGCAGAGTCTGTTAAAGTAACACCTAAAGCAAGCTTGCCATCTACAGGTGAAAACACTTCAGTACTTGCTATGGTTGGATTGGCCTTGTTGGGGTCGGTTGCAGTGGCTTCACGTCGCCGCAAAGAAAAATAAACAGATTAAGCATTGATCTGATTAGAATGAACTAGTTCTAAATTAGTTTTGTATGCTTCAACACTAGAAAACATTCTGGTGTTGAAGCTATTTTGTTTGCAAAATTTGAAAACAAATGAAAAATAATAAAATAAAATAGAAAATAATTTTGTAGACTTTCATGCTTTGTATTGAATTGTTTTGGGGGAAGCGGTTTGTTGCTGTGCAGTTGGAATTTGATGAGAGTCTAACAATAGATATGAGGGTAAAATGAAGAAATCAAATAACTATAGTGAAACAAGTCGAATATCTCGCGTCAAAATGCACAAATCGGGTAAGCATTGGGTCCGTACTGTGATGACGCAGATTGGCTTCATCAAATTGAACCGTTCAGCTGGCGAGCTTGATCCAGCAACCATCAATACTGGTGTGGTAAATACTGCCAAAATGATGCGTGGTGTGATTGCTGCAGGTACAGTGTTGGGCGGAGGAATTGCTCTAGGTGAAACAATTCAGGCTGAGGAAATTGTTCAAGCATCTGAGATTGCTACGGATTCTGTATTGGGAACAACCGATACTGTTGTTATGGAAACAACGGTTCCAGTTGAAGAAACAGTCAGTAGTGAATCGGTAACAGCTTCGTCTGAAACGATCACCTCAGAAGCGTCAGCTTTGACCTCAGAAACAAGTCAATCAGAAACAACTGAGACCAAAGAAGTAGTTGAAGAGGAGCAGGAGACAAAGAAAGTTGACAAGAGTTTGCTGGAGCAAGCTATCGCATCTCTAAAGGATGCCTTGGCGAAATCTCTCCCAGAAAATGTTGATACAACCACTGCAAAGTATGCCAAATACTTGACAGCTTTGGAAAATGCAAAAGCAGCCTTAGTTCAAGCAGAAGCCGCCTTGGCAGATGACAGCTTGACCCAAGATCAAGTCACTAGCCTTGCCACTTCATCAGCACAATCTGCCATTAATTTGACAGGGCGTTTAAATCAGTTAACGACACTAAAAGTAGTAGAAGGTTCTGGTTTCCGTGTTTTGGCTTCCAGTTCGGTCTTGTCAAATGTGGATATTCAATTGAATGTTCCTGAAACCACGATTGAGCCGATGGGACAAAATGGTGGCGATATGTTTTCTGTCATCAAATTTACGCTTGATAGCACAGCTAAAGCAGGGGATACTTTCAAAATTGTCCTTTCTGAAACCTTGAACACGTCTGGAAATGGTGTTGTAGATGAGGCTATTATTCCAGATATCATTGTTGGTGGCAATGCCATTGCAAAAGGTAGTTGGGATTATGCAAGTCGTACGATTACCTATACATTGACAGACTATGTGACCAATAATTCAGATATTTCTGGTGAGATTGAGTTGTCTGTATTTGTTGACCAACGAACGGTTCAAAACGAAGGTAATCAAACTTTTACCGTTACAGTTGATGGTGAAAGTATTTCCAAATCACAAAACGTTGCTTATGCTGATCCAGCTTCAAACAACGGAATGTACTCTATCAGAAGCTTCTTCACCAATATCAACCGTCATGATGGGACTTATGAACAAGTTGTTTATTTGAATGAAAATGGTATGAACACCAACTATCGTTTGTATGACACCTTGACGGTACAAACAGATACATCATCAGTTACCTATACTCCTCAGAATTCAGAAGTGATTGTTTATAGTGTCCCAGTAGGTGGTTTCATTGACAGTATGGAGGGGGATTTTAGTGTCTATAAAGATGTGACCAGCTCAGTCAATGTGACTTATGCGGCGGATGGGAAATCCATCAAGATCCAAACAAAGGGGTTGACCTCCTCTCCGCTTTTAGTTCTCATCAAATCAACCGTTGATGTAGGTGCGACAGATAATATCCACATTACTTCGACCTATGCCAATAGTGCCAATACCACAGGTTCTGTTTGGACAACTGAAAACTCTGTGTTCGCCAACTTCGCTATTGCTGATGGAGTGAACAAAACATCCTTATCTGAATCAACCAGTAACTCAGAGTCGCTTTCTTCTTCTGAATCCCTTTCCAACTCAGAATCAGCCAGCAAATCGGAGTCACTTTCCAATTCAGAGTCAGCTAGTAAATCAGAATCCCTTTCTAACTCAGAGTCGGCTAGCAAATCGGAGTCACTTTCTAATTCAGAGTCAGCTAGCAAATCGGAGTCACTTTCTAATTCAGAGTCAGCTAGCAAATCGGAGTCCCTTTCCAATTCAGAGTCGCTTTCAGAATCCGTATCAGAGTCAGTAAGCGTATCAATCTCTGAGTCCATCTCTACATCAATCAGTGAATCAACTTCAGAATCCGTATCGGAATCAATTTCAACCTCAATTAGCGAGTCAGTTTCAGAATCTGTCTCAGAATCCGTATCAGAGTCCATCTCTGAGTCAGTAAGTGAATCAGTTTCTGAATCAATTTCAGAGTCAGTGTCTGAATCAGTCAGCGAATCAGTTTCTGAGTCAATTTCAGAATCAGTTTCCGAATCCGTATCAGAGTCAGTATCAGAATCCATTTCTGAGTCCATTTCTGAATCAATCTCAGAGTCCATTTCTGAATCAATCTCAGAATCAGTCAGTGAATCAGTATCAGAGTCAGTATCTGAATCAGTATCAGAGTCCATTTCTGAATCAGTATCAGAATCAGTCTCCGAGTCAATTTCAGAATCAGTTTCTGAGTCAGTCTCCGAGTCCATCTCTGAGTCAGTCTCAGAATCAATTTCTGAATCCGTATCCGAGTCAGTCTCAGAATCCATCTCAGAATCTATTTCAGAATCCGTCTCAGAATCAGTGTCTGAATCAGTCTCCGAGTCAGTTTCAGAATCAATTTCAGAGTCAGTGTCTGAGTCAATTTCAGAATCAGTTTCAGAATCAATCTCAGAGTCCATCTCTGAGTCAGTATCAGAATCAATTTCTGAATCCGTCTCCGAGTCAGTCTCAGAATCCATCTCAGAATCTATTTCAGAATCCGTGTCTGAGTCAGTGTCTGAATCCGTATCCGAGTCAGTTTCAGAGTCAGTGTCAGAATCGATTTCAGAATCAGTTTCAGAATCAGTCTCCGAGTCCATTTCAGAATCAGTCTCTGAGTCAGTAAGTGAATCAGTTTCAGAATCGATTTCAGAGTCAGTTTCAGAATCCATCTCAGAATCAGTCAGCGAATCAGTTTCTGAGTCCATTTCTGAATCCATCTCAGAATCAGTCTCCGAGTCAGTTTCAGAATCAATTTCAGAGTCAGTGTCTGAGTCAATTTCAGAATCAGTTTCAGAATCAATCTCAGAGTCCATTTCTGAATCAGTTTCTGAATCAATTTCTGAATCAATCTCAGAATCAGTCAGCGAATCAGTTTCTGAGTCAATTTCTGAATCCATCTCAGAATCAGTCTCCGAGTCCATTTCAGAATCCGTCTCAGAATCCGTCTCAGAATCCGTCTCTGAGTCGGTCTCGGAATCAGTTTCAGAATCAGTTTCTGAATCTATCTCAGAATCAGTCAGCGAATCAGTGTCTGAGTCTATCTCAGAATCCATCTCTGAATCAATCTCAGAATCAGTCTCCGAGTCAGTTTCAGAATCAATTTCAGAATCAATTTCTGAGTCCATTTCAGAATCAGTCTCAGAATCGATTTCAGAGTCAGTGTCTGAATCAGTCTCAGAATCCATTTCAGAGTCAGTCTCAGAATCCATTTCAGAATCAGTTTCTGAATCAATCTCAGAGTCAGTTTCAGAATCAGTCTCAGAATCGATTTCAGAGTCAGTCTCAGAATCTATCTCAGAATCCGTATCAGAGTCCATCTCTGAATCAGTCTCCGAGTCAATTTCAGAGTCAGTCTCAGAATCGATTTCAGAATCCGTATCAGAGTCCATTTCTGAATCAGTCTCCGAGTCAATTTCAGAGTCAGTTTCAGAGTCAGTTTCAGAATCTATCTCAGAATCGATTTCAGAATCCGTCTCAGAATCGATTTCAGAATCAGTTTCTGAATCAATCTCAGAGTCAGTTTCAGAATCAGTCTCAGAATCGATTTCAGAGTCAGTCTCAGAATCTATCTCAGAATCCGTATCAGAGTCCATTTCTGAATCAGTCTCCGAGTCAATTTCCGAATCAGTTTCAGAATCAGTCTCCGAGTCAGTCTCAGAATCGATTTCAGAGTCAGTGTCTGAATCAGTCTCCGAGTCCATTTCAGAATCCGTCTCTGAATCTATCTCAGAATCAGTCTCCGAGTCCATTTCAGAATCAGTCTCCGAGTCAATCTCAGAATCAATTTCAGAATCCGTCTCAGAGTCAGTCTCAGAATCGATTTCAGAGTCAATCTCTGAATCCGTATCAGAGTCAATCTCTGAATCCGTTTCAGAGTCAGTATCAGAGTCCATCTCTGAGTCAGTAAGTGAATCAGTTTCAGAATCCATTTCAGAATCAGTTTCAGAGTCAATTTCAGAATCCGTCTCCGAGTCAGTCTCCGAGTCCATTTCAGAATCCGTCTCAGAGTCAATCTCAGAATCAATTTCTGAATCCGTCTCAGAGTCAGTCTCAGAATCGATTTCAGAGTCAATCTCTGAATCCGTTTCAGAGTCAATCTCTGAATCCGTTTCAGAGTCAGTAAGTGAATCAGTTTCAGAATCCATTTCAGAATCAGTTTCTGAATCAATCTCAGAGTCAGTTTCTGAGTCCATTTCAGAATCAGTTTCTGAGTCAGTGTCTGAGTCCATTTCAGAATCCATCTCAGAATCCGTCTCCGAGTCAGTTTCAGAATCAATTTCAGAATCAGTTTCTGAGTCCATTTCAGAATCAGTCTCAGAATCGATTTCAGAGTCAGTGTCTGAATCAGTCTCAGAATCCATTTCAGAATCAGTTTCTGAATCAATCTCAGAGTCAGTCTCAGAATCAGTCTCCGAGTCCATTTCTGAGTCAGTGTCAGAATCTATCTCAGAATCAGTTTCTGAATCCATCTCAGAATCAGTTTCTGAGTCAGTTTCTGAATCAATTTCAGAGTCAGTGTCTGAATCCATTTCTGAATCTATCTCAGAATCAGTCTCCGAGTCAGTCTCAGAATCGATTTCAGAATCTATCTCAGAATCCGTATCAGAGTCCATTTCTGAATCGGTATCAGAATCAGTATCTGAATCAGTGTCTGAGTCAGTATCAGAGTCCATTTCAGAATCAGTATCAGAATCCGTCTCTGAGTCAGTTTCTGAGTCCATTTCAGAATCAGTTTCAGAGTCCATCTCTGAGTCAGTAAGTGAATCAGTTTCAGAGTCAGTGTCTGAGTCAGTCTCAGAATCGATTTCAGAATCTATCTCTGAGTCAGTTTCAGAATCTATCTCAGAATCCGTCTCAGAGTCCATTTCAGAATCCGTCTCCGAGTCAGTATCAGAGTCCATTTCAGAATCAGTATCAGAATCCATCTCAGAGTCAGTTTCAGAATCAGTCTCCGAGTCCATTTCTGAATCCGTCTCAGAGTCAATCTCCGAGTCTGTAAGTGAGTCCATCTCTGAATCCGTCTCAGAATCCATTTCAGAGTCTGTAAGTGAGTCAGTTTCAGAATCAACTCCGTCTCGCCATTCAGAGGGACCTCGTGGTAAACAAGCTTTGCCAAGCACGGGTGAAGAATCATCAGCCTGGGCTGGGTTGCTTGGAGCAAGTCTCCTCTTAGGTGGTTTGTACAAGCGTCGCAGAAAAAACGGTAGTGATATTTAAAAAACAACAACCTCCTACAAATGAGTAGGAGGTTGTTTTATACTAAATTCTGAATTTCGGTCTTAAATAATCCAAATTTGCAGTGAAGGATTTGATTCTTTGGTTTCATAGTCATACAAAAACAGTCTGCAAAGGACTGTTTTTTAAGCTTCAAAATACAAAAGTTCTTTCGGTGTCTTTGTAAAGACTTCAAAGCCATTCTTGGTTACATAACCACAGTCTTCAATCCGGACACCGACCTTACCAGGAATGTAGATGCCAGGCTCAACAGAGAAGCACATACCTTCCTCAATGACCAGGTCATTACCTTCCATGATGGATGGAAACTCGTGGACGCTCATCCCCAAACCATGCCCCAAACGGTGGTTAAAATATTGTCCATAGCCCGCTTTTTCAATCACAGATCGAGCAGCATAGTCAATCTCGCCAGCCGTCACACCAGGCTTGATCATATTGACCGCAGCCATATGAGCTTCTAGAGTCAGATTGTAAATATCTTTCTTAAACTGATCTGGTTTTCCGACAGCGACAGTGCGTGTCATATCGGACGTGTAGCCCAAGGTTTCGACGCCAAGGTCGAACAAGAGCAGAGCGTTATTTTCGATTTTGTTTGTTCCGGGGATACCGTGAGGGTTTGCAGCATTGTTACCTGTCAAGACCATAGTATCAAAACTCATCTTGGAAATGCCCTGCTTTTTCATCTCAAACTCAATCTGAGCAATGATGTCTGTTTCTGTCACATTTAGGGAAATATTGTCAAAACCTACCTGCATGGCCTTGTCAGCAAATGCGCCTGCTACCAACATCTTTTCAATCTCATCTCGAGATTTGATTAATTTCATGGTATTGATAAACGGCGTCAAATCTGTGAAGGTTTGGTTGAAAATAGACTGCAAACCATGGTAGCGAGTCAGGTTGAGATTGTCAAACTCTGCCCCGATTTTCAGAAAGGCTTTTTGAGGCAATTTACTCTTGATGATTTGCCAAGGATTTTCAGAATCCATGTAGCCAACTACTGGAAAGTCAACAGTAGCTACAGCCCGTTCCATATCGAGGGCAGGAAGGAAGAGCAGAGACTCAGCATCGGGCATGACAAAGAGCATCATGTGGCGCTCATGGGGATCACTGTGAAAACCAGTGAGATAATAAATGCTGACGGGGTCAGAAAAAATGGCCAAATCCATTTGATTTTCTTCTAAATAAGTCTTGATACGGTTGATTTTAGACATAGTCCACCTCTTTCTATACCTCTATTTTTCCAAAAAATGAAAAAAAATGCAAGGGGAAAAGAAAAAGTTGAATTTTTCACTTGAAAGTGGTTTCAAAAAATGATAAACTATTAACGAGTGAAAGCGTAATTTTCATACAATATATTAAATTTGAAAGGATATGCGTATGCTGAATACAGATGATACAGTAACGATTTACGACGTCGCCCGAGAAGCAGGCGTCTCAATGGCCACTGTCAGTCGCGTGGTCAACGGAAATAAAAATGTGAAAGAAAATACTCGTAAGAAGGTATTGGAAGTTATTGATCGTTTGGATTACCGTCCTAACGCTGTTGCACGGGGGTTGGCAAGTAAGAAAACAACAACAGTTGGCGTCGTTATTCCAAACATCGCAAATGCCTACTTTGCAACCTTGGCAAAAGGGATTGATGATATTGCCGACATGTATAAATACAATATCGTTCTAGCCAATAGTGATGAGAATGATGAGAAGGAAATCAATGTTGTCAATACTCTCTTCTCTAAACAGGTGGATGGCATTATCTTTATGGGCTACCATTTGACAGATAAGATTCGTGCAGAGTTTTCACGTTCACGGACACCGATTGTACTAGCAGGTACAGTTGATTTGGAGCATCAGTTACCAAGTGTCAATATTGACTATGCTTTGGCGACAAAAGATGCAGTAGATTTGTTGGCGAAACACAATCAAAAGATTGCCTTTGTGTCAGGTCCGCTTGTGGATGATATCAATGGAAAAGTTCGTTTGACAGGTTATAAAGATGGCTTAAAAGCAAATGGTTTGGAATTTAATGAAGGTCTTGTCTTTGAATCCAAGTACAAATATGAAGAAGGCTATGCACTTGCTGAGCGCATTCTAAACTCAGGGGCAACAGCTGCCTATGTAGCAGAAGATGAGATTGCAGCTGGACTGCTCAATGGTATTGCGGACAAGGGTATCAAGGTTCCAGATGACTTCGAGATTATCACGAGTGATGATTCTCTCGTGACTAAGTTCACTCGACCAAATCTTTCTTCGATTAATCAGCCATTGTATGATATCGGTGCGATTGCTATGCGGATGTTGACCAAGATTATGCATAAGGAAGAGTTGGAAAATCGTGAGGTGATTTTGAATCACGGTATCAAACTACGTCAATCTACAAAATAAGCTTGATAAGTTATGAAAAAGCACCCATTGGGTGCTTTTTTCTATAAATATTTCTGAAAAAAGAAGAGAGGACATGCACTGGGAATGTACATGTCCTCACCATTTACCAAGCAAGTGATGTGGAGAGTTGCATACCTGGGGGAAGGATTTCACAACTCTTTTGAATAAGATTGGCGCTATATATTTTTGGGGGGATAGTCCGCGAATGCGTCTATAAATATATAAAACCAACTAGGAACTAGCTCATTCAAAAACTGGCAAGCTAGTTTTGATTATTAAGTTTATTCCAATCACACTTGCCATATAATGATACCAAAACCCTCTACTAAAAAACCGTGTTTGATGTATTTTTTGTCTGTTTTTTTGTAAAAATTTGACTAAAATTGAAGGAAAATGGAGGAAATTGCTATGATTCATCAAACTAAATCAAACATATTAGTTGCTTTTTTTAAAATTTAACTTTATAATGAGTGTGTTAAAATGAATCTTTTTCGCCAATTGAGCGTGGGGCTCAGAAAAAGAGAACTTTTTACACTAAAAGTCATCTGATGAAAGCAATTTTCTCGAAATGATTTTCTTTACCAAGCAATTGAGAAATCGTAATAGTTGGCTGTTCGGGGGGGACAGTTAGATTGTTTGAATAGGAACTAGAGAGCTTGAAATAGGGATAGGAGGATTGATATCATGAATCAGTCTTGCCTTTTATTTCACCTTACTTTAGTTGCAGGATATTTTTTTGATTCCACTAATCACCTTAGCAGTTTTATGATGCTGTTTTGATAGGGAGTAACTGTGCAGTTGAAGCAAACAAGGGATTGTGTTTGGTAAGCCATATGCAAGTTTGTTTCTTATACTCAGTTCTGTGTAGTGGAGTCGCATTTCATGTTACCTCTGCACAGTTACAGTTCTTGCAGGGGCTTTCTTTTTGTCTCTGACAAAACAGCAATTACCAAGCAATGTTTAAAGTAATTTGACTTTTGACGATTGTCTTGGAAGAATGTAGTTGGGTAAGGTTGAGGCCTGACTAAAAAGAATGCTGGTTATTTTGGAAAATATGAAGGGAGAAGACATGGCAAAAATTTTGGTATTAGAAGATGATGTTGTCATTAATCAGGTTGTTTGTGAATTTTTAAGAGAGAGTGATCACGATGTTCTGCCTTTGTTTGATGGAGGACAGGCACTTGAAGAGATTCAAAAAACGGAATTTGACTTGCTGATTTTAGACATCATGGTACCAACAATGACTGGGTTAGAACTATTGACAGAGGTTCGTAAGATTTCCTCGGTTCCAGTTTTGGTTCTAACAGCCTTAAGTGATGAATATACGCAGTTGATTAGTTTTAATCAAGATATTAGTGATTTTGTAACTAAGCCGTTTTCGCCTTTGGTTCTAATGAAAAGGATTGAAAACATTCTAAAAGCAAAACACGTCGATGATGTTATCCGTATCGGGGATATTGTGGTCGATCAACAGGCTGGCTTCGTGTATGTGGGGGAACAAGAAGTTCAGCTAACGAAAAAAGAGTATGAGGTCTTCCTTTATTTGGCGAAACGTAAAGGTAAGATTGTCGGTCGCGATGCTCTTATGATGGGGATTTGGGGGTACACAGAATTGGATAGTCGAGTTTTAGATAACCATATCAAAAACATTCGCAAGAAACTTCCTAGCCTACACTTGAAGACGGTAGTCGGTCGTGGCTATCAGATCGAAGAGGGCTAGATGAAGCTTGCTCAACGGCATTTTATTATTGTCACTTTATTAACCATTATCACCTCACTGATTTTGGTTGCCCTGCTCTATTTTGCCATGCCGATTTATTACAACCAACAGCGGCGTCATGAATTGAAGGATAACTTTAATTACGTTGTGACAAAATTGCATGGCCAGTCAGATGCAGATATTTTAGCCAATATAGAAACATATGATTTGGGAAGACCCGACCTTCTGTACAGCTTGTTTGATGGGGAAGGTCAACGCCTGTGGCCGAATGAATCGCTAATCTCAGACGACCTCGCCAATCATCCCAATTATGATAGTCTTAGTGCTTACGACGAAGTAGGTTCTTGGTCAACGACTGTTACCTCAAAAGAGGGGAACAGCTACATCTTGCTAGCTGAGTACGGATTCAAAAACCTATCTCTAGTCAGTCAGTCGTTAGTAACCATGTATCCTTTTGTTGTAATTCTTATCGTGGTTTTGGCTTTGATAGTTGGTGCTGTTTACTCCAAGATGTCAACGGGGCGGATTGCCTTGATTTCTGAAACGGCACGGAAAATGCAGAGCTTGGAAGATGGCATCGAATGCCAAGTCATAGGGAGGGATGAGATTTCTGTTCTAGCCCAGGATTTGAACAGCCTCTACTCCAAGTTGTTATCCAGTATTGAAGAGTTGAAATTCGAAAACGAACAAACCCAGCGACGAGAGCGGGAGAAGTCAGAATTCTTGCGGATGGCTTCGCATGAATTGAAAACCCCAATCGCTAGTATGTTGGGCTTGGTCGAAGGGATGATTTACAACGTTGGTGAATTTAAAGATCATGACCTGTACTTGAAAAAGTGTCGGGATATTTTGCAGGATCAGTCTGAGTTAGTGCGATCAATCCTAGATGCAACCAACGTGGAGATTACTGTGCGAGAGCGCGAGACGACCTTCCAGATAGATGAGTTGTTGCAGGGTTCGATGGCCAGTTACAATGCTCTGGCGATTTTGAATCATTATAAATTTTCTCCTATTTTAATGCCATCTCAGGTAACTGGTGACCAAGTTTTAGTGGGTAAGGCGCTTAAAAACATTATTGATAATGCCTTCCGCTACAGTCGACCAGGTGGGAAAATTAGTATCATCTGTAAGCAAGGGACCTTTATTGTGGACAATGAGGTTAATTGTATCTTGCCAGAGGAGGAGATTGAAAAACTGTTTCTTCCTTTTTATCGACCAGATTATAGTCGTACCAAACAAGATGGTGGTACTGGAATCGGTTTGTATCTGGTGAAGAATGTCTTGGACAAGCACGGTTTTGCCTATAGTTTTCGAGCGGTTAATGAGACTACCATGCGTTTTCAGATTGATTTTGAACACTGACATCTTCCATTTTGTTGATGAAATGGTCATTAGAAAAAGAATTGCTTCACATATGTGTGGCATTTTTTTTTAGAAAAAAATGGATGAGAATTATTGTTACATTTTAATTTTTGTCTTTTAAAGCACATACAAAAAAATTACAGTAAAAACAGATAAATTTGCCTATTTTTCTTTTGAAATTTTTACCTATAGTGATAAACTGAAAGAGAATCACTACAATAATACATTGATTTAAAGGAGGAAATTCCGATGGGGAATAGTGAAGATGGTAGGCGAAGGTGTGAAGTTGTAAGAGAGACAAAAATTCGGCTTCACAAAGTTAAGAAAAAGTGGATACGTAGAATGACTACTCTGATTCGTAAGAGGGAGCAGGTGCCCAAGTATGAATATCAGGGGATGTCAACAAGATCTGCTATAAAAGGTCTTGTATCAGTAGGTGCCTTGCTGGGAGGAGCAGGTTTTGAGCATGTATTGGCTGAAGATGTTGTTCTTGCATCAGAATATACAGAAGAGACAGCTCTAGCTGTAACGGATGAGGTTGTCATGGAATCTGTAGTTTCTGAGCAAACGGAGCCTGATATTGGGGTGGCGGTTGATCCAATTGCCGAACAGGAAGGCAAAGTTGTAGAAGTGACGGAGGACCTAATACCTGTCAAGGAAGAAGCAGCTGATGAAGAGGAAGTTGTTCCTCTTGTTCGAGATACGGCTCAACTGGAAGAAGTCATCAAGTCTATTAAGTCGGCTCTTTCGGCTTTGGTCGAACCTGGGGAACATGCTGATTCACAATCTTACAAGGCTTATCTAGCTGCAAGAAGTCGCTTAGAAGAACATTTGCAGCAAGCGGAAAAGTTGTTGGAAGATACGACCAGTAGCCAAGATGACATCGACAAAGCTGTTTTGGAATATGGGCAAGAGGCAATCGAATTGACGCGTCTTGCTGAAGTTTTTCGATCCTATGTGGTTCGTGAGGGTAGTAGTGTTAGGAAACTGACCAATGACCAAGTTGTTACTTGGGGCTCAGTCTCGCTTACTTTCCCTCAGACAGTTGAACCTATGGGACTTTCTGGTGGTCAACTACGTGCCTCATTACAATTTTCAATCAATGACTTGGCGACGGCTGGTGATCAATTTACGGTTAAACTCTCACCGACATTGAATTTATCAGGAAGTGGTATGCCGGCAGATGTGAAAATTCCCAATATTGTTGTGGATGGGAAAATTATCGCAACAGGAACTTGGGACCATGAATCACGCACTATTTTGTACACTTTAAATTCCAATGTTAATACCTTGTCATCTGTCACTGGCAGCATCAACCTTTCAATCTTTGTGGACCAAAAAGTTGTTCAAAGCGAAGGGATGCAGGAATTTACGGTAACATTGAATGATCAGTATCAAGCTAGTCGTTCTTCCACAGTACTCTATTCTAATCCAACTAGCCGAGCGGATGGCTCGTATTCCATTCGCGCATTTTTGACGAATCTCAATCTTACTGAAGGAACCTATGACCATGTTATCTATTTGAATGAAAATGGTAAGAATAACTATGGTACCAACGAAATCTTGCAAATCGTTTCTAATGGTGCTTCGTATTTTTCTGACGCAGTTACTACAATTCGTGCTTATCGTGTACCTGTTGGTCAGTTTATCGACAGTATGGAAGGAGATTTCTCGAAGTATACGGAAATTACCAGTCGTATTACTTCTAGATTTGCTGCAAACGGTCAATGGTTGCGTCTCAATCTAGGTAGTCAAACGGGATCGCCATTGTTGCTTGTTATTAGTAGTAGAGTGGATACGAATTCAACCATGAATTTGTCGACGGAAACAACCTATGCGAACAGCGCGATGAATACTGGTGCAGTCTGGACCAACACGAATTACATGTTCTCTAATGCTGCGATTGCTCGGGGTGAGTACAATTCTACGTCGTTTTCAGAGTCCATCTCCGAATCCGTTCGTGAGTCGGTTTCCGAGTCCACTTCAGAATCTGTTCGCCATTCAGTTTCAGAATCAGCATCCGAATCCGTTCGCCATTCAGTTTCGGAGTCAACGTCCGAATCTGTTCGCCATTCAGTTTCAGAATCAACGTCTGAATCCGTTCGTGAATCAATCTCGGAATCAACGTCCGAATCTATTCGCCATTCAGTTTCTGAGTCTGTTTCCGAATCCGTTCGTGAGTCCGTCTCCGAGTCAGTTTCAGAATCTGTTCGTGAGTCCGTCTCCGAGTCCGTTTCCGAATCCGTTCGTGAGTCAGTCTCCGAGTCCGTTTCCGAATCCATACGCGAGTCAGTCTCCGAGTCTCTTTCTGAATCTATTCGCGAGTCAGTCTCCGAGTCTCTTTCCGAATCCATACGCGAGTCAGTCTCCGAGTCCGTTTCCGAATCCGTTCGTGAGTCCGTCTCCGAGTCCGTTTCCGAATCCATACGCGAGTCAGTCTCCGAGTCTCTTTCTGAATCTATTCGCGAGTCAGTCTCCGAGTCCATCTCAGAATCAGTATCAGAGTCAGTTTCAGAATCAGTCTCTGAGTCAATCTCCGAATCAGTTTCTGAGTCAGTCTCAGAATCCGTCTCTGAATCAATTTCAGAGTCAGTATCCGAATCTGTCTCTGAGTCCATTTCAGAATCAGTTTCCGAGTCTATCTCAGAATCAGTCTCAGAATCAGTCTCAGAATCCATCTCAGAATCAGTTTCAGAGTCTATTTCTGAGTCAGTGTCTGAATCGATTTCAGAATCCGTCTCCGAGTCAGTCTCCGAGTCAGTCTCCGAGTCCATCTCTGAATCCGTATCTGAGTCAGTCTCTGAGTCCATCTCTGAATCAGTCTCAGAGTCCATCTCAGAGTCAGTCAGCGAGTCCATTTCTGAGTCAGTCTCAGAATCCATTTCCGAATCAGTTTCAGAGTCAGTCTCAGAATCAGTCTCAGAGTCAATCTCAGAATCACTCTCAGAGTCAATTTCAGAATCGGTTTCTGAGTCCATTTCAGAGTCAGTTTCTGAGTCCATTTCAGAGTCAGTCTCAGAATCCATTTCTGAGTCAGTCTCAGAATCAGTTTCTGAGTCAGTCAGCGAGTCCATTTCTGAGTCAGTCTCAGAATCCATTTCAGAATCAGTTTCTGAGTCCATCTCTGAGTCAATTTCTGAGTCAGTCTCCGAATCAGTCTCAGAATCCATCTCTGAGTCCGTATCCGAATCAATTTCAGAGTCAGTCTCAGAATCGCTCTCTGAATCCATTTCAGAGTCAGTTTCTGAGTCTATTTCAGAATCTGTTTCAGAGTCAGTATCAGAGTCCATTTCTGAATCCATCTCAGAATCAGTATCAGAATCCATCTCAGAGTCAGTCTCAGAATCCATTTCAGAATCAGTCTCTGAGTCAGTAAGTGAATCCATTTCTGAGTCAGTATCCGAATCAGTATCAGAATCAATCTCAGAGTCAGTCTCAGAATCCATTTCAGAATCCGTTTCTGAGTCAATTTCAGAGTCAGTATCAGAATCAGTCTCTGAGTCAGTAAGTGAATCCATTTCTGAGTCAGTATCCGAATCAGTATCAGAATCAATCTCAGAGTCAGTCTCAGAATCCATTTCAGAATCCGTTTCTGAGTCAATTTCAGAGTCAGTATCAGAATCCGTCTCTGAGTCAGTGTCAGAATCCGTCTCTGAGTCTATTTCAGAATCAGTTTCAGAGTCAGTGTCAGAATCTATCTCAGAATCAGTTTCAGAGTCCATTTCTGAATCAGTATCCGAGTCAGTCTCAGAATCAGTCTCAGAATCCATTTCTGAATCCATCTCTGAATCGGTATCTGAGTCCATCTCAGAGTCAGTATCCGAGTCAATTTCAGAATCAGTTTCAGAGTCAGTTTCTGAATCAGTTTCTGAATCAGTTTCTGAATCAGTTTCTGAATCAGTTTCTGAATCAGTTTCTGAATCAGTTTCTGAATCCATCTCCGAGTCAGTATCCGAGTCAATTTCAGAATCAGTCTCAGAGTCCATCTCAGAATCAGTTTCTGAATCAGTCTCTGAATCCATCTCAGAATCCATTTCAGAATCCATTTCAGAATCAGTTTCTGAGTCAGTCTCAGAGTCCATTTCTGAATCCATCTCAGAATCAGTATCCGAGTCCATTTCTGAGTCAGTATCAGAGTCAGTCTCCGAGTCCGTTTCTGAATCCATCTCAGAATCAGTCTCTGAGTCAATTTCTGAATCGGTATCCGAGTCAGTCTCAGAATTGATCTCAGAATCAATCAGCGAGTCAGTCTCCGAATCAATTTCTGAATCGATTTCAGAATCAGTTTCAGAGTCAATTTCTGAGTCAGTCTCAGAGTCCATCTCTGAATCGGTATCTGAGTCCATCTCAGAATCAGTCTCAGAGTCAGTCTCAGAATCCATCTCAGAATCAGTTTCTGAGTCAGTTTCTGAATCTATATCAGAATCCGTTTCAGAGTCAGTCTCTGAGTCCATTTCAGAATCAGTCTCTGAGTCCATCTCAGAATCAGTTTCTGAATCAGTTTCCGAATCCGTCTCTGAATCAGTTTCCGAATCCGTCTCAGAATCAGTTTCTGAGTCCATCTCAGAATCAGTCTCAGAGTCAGTTTCTGAATCAGTCTCTGAGTCCATTTCTGAGTCAGTATCAGAATCCATCTCAGAATCAGTCTCTGAGTCAGTGTCAGAGTCCATCTCAGAATCCGTTTCAGAGTCAGTCTCCGAATCAGTTTCTGAATCAATCTCTGAATCAGTTTCTGAGTCCATTTCTGAATCAGTATCAGAGTCCATCTCTGAATCAGTCTCAGAGTCAGTATCCGAGTCCATTTCTGAATCAATCTCAGAATCAGTCTCAGAGTCCATTTCAGAATCAGTAAGCGAATCAGTTTCTGAATCAGTATCAGAATCAGTCTCCGAATCAATTTCAGAGTCTGTAAGTGAGTCCATTTCAGAATCAGTTTCAGAATCAATTTCAGAATCGGTCTCCGAATCAGTTTCAGAATCAATTTCAGAATCGGTCTCCGAATCAGTTTCAGAGTCAGTATCCGAATCAGTCTCTGAGTCAGTCTCAGAATCCATTTCAGAGTCAGTTTCTGAATCAATCTCTGAATCAGTATCAGAGTCCATTTCCGAATCAGTTTCAGAATCAATCTCTGAATCAGTATCAGAATCCATTTCAGAATCAGTATCAGAGTCAGTCTCAGAATCCGTTTCTGAATCAATCTCTGAATCAATCTCAGAGTCTATCTCAGAATCAGTATCAGAATCAGTCTCAGAGTCCATTTCTGAGTCAGTTTCAGAATCAGTTTCAGAGTCCATTTCAGAGTCTGTAAGTGAGTCCATCTCTGAATCAGTCTCAGAGTCAGTCTCAGAATCCATCTCAGAATCAGTTTCTGAGTCAGTTTCTGAATCTATATCAGAATCCGTTTCAGAGTCAGTCTCTGAGTCCATTTCAGAATCAGTCTCTGAGTCAATCTCAGAATCAGTTTCTGAATCAGTCTCTGAATCAGTTTCCGAATCCATCTCTGAGTCAGTCTCCGAGTCCGTTTCAGAATCCATCTCTGAGTCAGTTTCAGAGTCAGTTTCAGAGTCCATTTCAGAGTCAGTCTCTGAATCCGTTTCCGAGTCAGTATCAGAATCAATCTCAGAGTCCATTTCAGAGTCAGTAAGTGAATCAGTTTCCGAATCAGTCTCCGAGTCAGTCTCCGAATCAATTTCTGAGTCAATTTCAGAGTCAGTGTCAGAATCAGTCTCCGAGTCCATCTCAGAGTCAGTAAGTGAATCAGTTTCTGAATCAGTCTCCGAGTCAGTCTCAGAATCGATCTCAGAATCAATCAGCGAGTCAGTCTCCGAATCAATTTCTGAATCGATTTCAGAATCAGTTTCTGAGTCCATCTCAGAATCCGTCTCCGAATCCATTTCAGAGTCAGTTTCTGAGTCAATTTCTGAGTCATTAAGTGAATCAGTATCAGAGTCAGTATCCGAGTCAATTTCAGAATCAGTAAGCGAATCCATTTCTGAGTCAGTCTCCGAATCAATCTCTGAGTCAATTTCAGAATCAGTATCCGAGTCCATTTCAGAGTCAGACTCAGAATCGATTTCTGAATCAGTCTCAGAATCCATCTCAGAATCCATTTCTGAATCCATTTCTGAATCAGTCTCCGAATCAGTTTCAGAGTCTGTCTCAGAATCAATTTCAGAGTCCATCTCCGAGTCAGTCTCAGAGTCGGTATCAGAATCTGTTTCTGAATCCATCTCAGAATCTGTTTCAGAGTCAGTTTCTGAATCAGTAACCGAGTCCATTTCTGAGTCAGTATCAGAATCCATCTCTGAATCGGTATCAGAGTCAATCTCAGAATCGGTATCAGAGTCAATCTCAGAATCCGTCTCAGAATCCATCTCAGAATCCGTTTCCGAGTCAGTTTCTGAATCTATATCAGAATCCGTTTCTGAGTCAGTCTCTGAGTCAATTTCAGAGTCAGTCTCTGAGTCAATTTCAGAATCAATCTCAGAATCCATTTCAGAGTCTGTAAGTGAGTCAATTTCAGAATC
>NZ_JAEUXI010000009.1 GCF_016775005.1 Streptococcus suis
TTTGGCTCGGTAGCTCAGTTGGTAGAGCAATGGATTGAAGCTCCATGTGTCGGCGGTTCGATTCCGTCTCGCGCCATATACCCAAGTTCTTACCTTGGGCGCGTAGCTCAGATGGTTAGAGCGCACGCCTGATAAGCGTGAGGTCGGTGGTTCGATTCCACTCGTGCCCATTAATATATTGGAGAATTACTCAAGAGGCTGAAGAGGACGGTTTGCTAAATCGTTAGGTCGGGTAACTGGCGCAAGGGTTCGAATCCCTTATTCTCCGTACTAGACGAGATTATCTTTTGATATTCTCGTTTTCTTGTATCTTTTTCATGTTTGAGGTTTTTCTATGAATCGTTTTGCTAAGGTTATTGTTGCTGTATCGCTTTTTTTTGTACTTTCTTTTTCTTTGCTGTTTTTGTCGATTCAGCAATCTGTTACAATTCCATATATCACACCTTTTGTACATTCTTCGCTTGATGCTATTCACTCAGTTTTATCAATTCCTGTACATTATGTTTCAGCTCAGAAGGATGCTGTTCTTGATTTGATGAATACTTATCAAGAGAATAAGGAATTGAAGGTAGGTCTTGCAGAGGTGGATTCCTTGAAAGCTGAGAATGCTTCTTTAAGAGAAGAGTTAGCTGCCCTTCAATCTGATTTGGGAACCGTTTCTTCAAATCAGTCGACAACCTTTCTTTCTGCAAATGTCTTAGTACGTAATCCTGCATCATGGGTTAATTCGTTAACGATTAACGTAGGGAGCAGTAGTGGGATTTTGGAAGGGCAGTTGGTGATGGCGAATGGTGGCTTGATTGGGATGGTTGAAAAAGTATACGATGATTCAGCTGCTGTTTCATTATTGACGAATTCCGATGGCTTGAAGAAGATTGCTATTCGTATTGAGAATGGGGATACGGATGTTTACGGAATTTTATCAGGCTACGACACAGATAGTAATCGATTGATTGTTTCACAATTGAATAGCAGCGCTGATTTGACGACTGGTAACGCTGTTGTAACGAGTGACCTGGCAGGAACTAGCCCGGCGAATATCCAAATTGGTAAAGTTAGTGAAGTTGTAACGAGTTCTGGGAATTTGAATCGTCAAGTATACATCGAACCAACTGCCGATTTTTCAACTATTTATTCCGTATTGGTGGTGATGTCATGATGAAGTACCGCCAGCTTATTCTATTTTCTCCCTTGATTTTGTTTGTCAGTTTTCTTTTAGATGGGCAAATTACTCATTTATTGGGGAATTTTACACCAGGTATCTGGTTGGTTAGCAGTCAATTATTTTTTATTGTAGCTCTGTATACCATACCGTATTTTTCAATGATTAGCTTGATTGCTTGGTTCAGTTTTTTTGGGCTTTTGTACGATATCTATTATTTTAATATTTTGGGAATGGCGACCTGTATTTTTCCTTTAATGGCTTTTTTCACAGCCTTTCTCTTGGAAAAAATTCAATTCCGTTGGTTTTCAAGTCTTTCACTCTTGGTGATTTGGACCTTCATTTTTGAAACCTCTAGTTTTGTCTTGGCTCGTTTATTTGGAATGACAAATCTGTCGGTATTTATTTTTATCATGTATTACTTATTTCCGACTTTGGTCTTTAATAGCCTCTTATTTGTCTTCTTAAATCCTTTGTTAAATCGACTTTTTGGAATTACAAATAAGACATAGAAATGTAATAATTGCGTAATATATTTACGCAATTTTTTTGTTAAAATGGTATTGTCATAAAGAATAGAAGAGTTTAGAGGAGTTCATTCGTATGAAGAAAAAAATCATGGCTACATTGTTATTGAGTACAATCGTATTGACCCAAGCAGGAAATGTAGCTGTAGTGCAAGCAAACACAGATAGTCAAATTGCTGCACAAGATGCAAAGATCAACGCAATTACAGCTCAACAACAAGCTGCTCAAGAGCAGGTTGATGCTCTTCAAGCTCAAGTAGATGCTATCGTTGCAGAGCAAGCAGAATTGACTGCTGAGAATGAGCGCCTTGAAGCAGAATCAAAAGCTTTGAGTGCTGAAATCGAACGTTTGGCTGCTGATATCGTTTCTCGCGATGCTGCTTTGAAAGAGCAAGCTCGTAGTGCTCAGACAGATGGATCAGCAAGCTCTTACATCAATACAATCCTTGATTCAAAAAATATCGTTGACGCTTTGTCACGTGTAAATGCAATGCGTGAAATCGTTTCAGCAAACAACCGTATGTTGGAACAACAAAAAGCTGACAAAGTTGCGATTGAAGAAAAACAAAAAGCTAACCAGGAGGCAATCAACACCGTTGAAGCAAACTGGAAAAAATTGGACGATGCAGCTCAAGAATTGAAAACACAAGAGGCAGCTCTTAAAGTTGCTCAATTGAACCTTGCAGCTGAAAAAGCAACCGCTGAAAATGAAAAAGCATCTCTCTTGGCTCAAAAAGCAGCAGCAGAAGAAGCAGCACGTAAGGCAGCAGAAGAGCAGGCAGCATATGAAGCACAGCAAGCTCAGTTAGCGCAACAACAACAGCAAGCTGTAGCAGCAGTTGTTCAAACGTCAGCTCCGGCAGCAACAGCACAATCTAGCGCACCAGCAACAACTACATCTACTCCAGCAGCAAGTAGCACTACTCAGGCTGCGGTAGCCACTACAACTGTGGCTCCTAGCACAACAACTACAACAACATCAAATAATGCTTCTGTAGCAGCAAGCAATAGCAGCAGTGGTAATACATACCCTATCGGTCAATGTACTTGGGGTGCAAAACAAGTCGCTCCTTGGGTTGGCAACTACTGGGGTAATGCTAACCAGTGGCTCTACTCAGCATCTGCAGCAGGCTTTAGAACAGGTTCAACACCAGCAGTCGGCGCGGTAGCAGTTTGGACTTCTGGTGCATACGGACACGTTGCGGTTGTAACAGCTGTAAATGGATCTCAAATCCAAGTTGTGGAATCAAACTATAACGGGAACCAATATGTTGGTAACTTCCGTGGTTGGTTTAATTCGGCTTCTTCGGGCATCGCTGGGTATATCTATCCTTAATTCGTAGTGAATAGAACGTCATTGGCGTTCTATTTTTATTTGAAAATTGGTCTAAAAAGGTTTAAAATAGTAGAGTAGAAAAATCTAGGAGGATATCATGGCGTTTACCGACTTAAAGTTGTTTGCACTTTCGTCCAATCAACAGTTAGCAGAGAAGGTTGCAAAAAAAATTGGAATTCCTTTGGGGAAATCAAGTGTTCGTCAATTTTCAGATGGTGAAATTCAAGTAAATATTGAAGAATCAATTCGTGGCAGTCACGTTTTCATCCTTCAATCTACTAGTTCACCTGTAAATGATAATTTAATGGAAATTTTGATCATGGTAGATGCTTTGAAACGGGCATCTGCTGAGTCGATAAATGTTGTTGTTCCTTATTACGGCTATGCTCGTCAGGATCGTAAGGCTCGTGCTCGTGAGCCAATCACATCAAAATTGGTTGCCAATATGCTGGAAACTGCTGGAGTGGATCGTTTGTTGACCATCGACCTTCATGCTGCCCAGATTCAAGGATTCTTTGACATTCCCGTGGATCATTTGATGGGGGCACCACTTATTGCGGATTATTTTGAGCGTCGCGGGATGACAGGCGATGGCTATGTGGTGGTTTCACCAGACCATGGTGGTGTGACCCGTGCGCGTAAACTGGCGCAGTTTTTGAAAACACCGATTGCGATTATTGACAAGCGTCGTAGTGTTGATAAGATGAATACATCTGAAGTTATGAATATCATTGGAAACATCGAGGGCAAGACTTGTATCCTAATTGATGATATGATTGATACGGCAGGGACTATTTGTCATGCAGCAGATGCCTTGGCGGAAGCTGGTGCAACAGCTGTCTATGCATCTTGTACTCACCCTGTTTTGTCAGGACCAGCTATGGACAATATCACCAAGTCAGCCATTGAAAAACTGGTGGTCTTGGATACTATTGAGATTCCAAAAGAACGTTTGATTGAGAAGATTGAGCATATTTCAACAGCTGATTTGCTGGCGGATGCCATTATTCGTATCCATGAGAAACGTCCACTATCACCTTTATTTGAAACAAAGATTACCAAATAATAGTTGGAAGAGCCGTCAGGCTCTTCTTTTTGGTATAATGTTCTTATATAATTAATGAGAACGTTAAGAAAAGCGTATGATTTTAAAAAATCTGCGCGGAAGTCGGTAGAACTTCAAGGGGATTTATAGTCGAATGAATTAGCTTTCAGACAAGGAACTGAGGTGCAGGCTGTTCTAGGTTGGAGATAAGACTTGCGAAGCTAGTTACTTTCGTAGAGTACGGCAGGCCGAAAGTAACGCTGTATCAAAGTTAATTCAAATGACTATATCTAAATCACTAGCTTTTTAGTTCGCATACAATTATGAGTTTAAGGGGGCCAGCTATGAAGTTACATGACCGTTTTAATAAGAATTTGAATCGGATTGAGGTTTCGATGATTCGTCAGTTTGATCAGTCCATTTCGGATGTTCCAGGGATTTTGAAACTGACCTTGGGAGAGCCTGATTTTACAACGCCTGATCATGTTAAAGAAGCGGCCAAGGCCGCCATTGATGCTAACCAGAGTTACTATACAGGAATGGCTGGTCTTTTGGAGTTGCGTCAGGCTGCGGCTGAGTTTGTAGCAGAAAAATATAACCTGCACTACAATCCAGAAACAGAAATTCTTTCTACGATTGGTGCGACGGAGGCTCTATCAGCGAGTTTAGTTGCTATTTTGGAAGCTGGGGATACGGTGCTTCTACCTGCCCCTGCCTATCCTGGTTATGAACCAATTGTCAATATGGTGGGAGCAGATGTTGTTGAAATCGATACGACAGCTAATGATTTTGTGTTGACACCTGAGATGTTGGAAGAGGCGATTATTGAGCAGGGGGATAAGCTAAAAGCTGTCATTCTCAACTATCCTGCCAATCCAACGGGGGTGACTTACTCTCGTGAGCAGATTCAGGCCTTTGCGGATGTCTTGCGTAAGTATCCTGTCTTTGTCTTGTCGGATGAGGTTTACGCGGAGTTGACTTATACTGGTCAGCCCCATACTTCGATTGCGGAATTTTTGCCAGAGCAGACCATTTTAATTCAGGGCTTGTCCAAGTCCCATGCCATGACAGGTTGGCGGATTGGCTTGATTATGAGTCAGGCTTCCATCATCGCTCAAATTATCAAGAGCCATCAGTATCTTGTGACAGCGGCGTCAACTGCTATGCAGTATGGTGCAGTTGAGGCCCTGAAAAATGGTAAGGATGATGCTCTGCCGATGCGAGCGGAGTATGTCAAGCGTAGGGATTACATCATCGAGAAGATGACGGACTTAGGCTTTAAAATTATCAAGCCTGATGGAGCTTTTTACATCTTTGCCAAAATCCCTGCGGGTTACAATCAAGATTCTTTTAGCTTCTTGCAAGACTTTGCGAGAAAGAAAGCGGTGGCCTTTATTCCAGGTGCGGCCTTTGGTCAATATGGTGAGGGCTATGTGCGAATTTCCTATGCAGCAAGTATGGAGAAAATTCAAACAGCTATGGCTCGTTTGAAGGAATATCTGGAAGAAAATGGAACGAATTGAAACTAGGGGATTAGTCCTTTACAATCGGAATTTTCGAGAAGATGACAAGCTGGTTAAGATTTTTACGGAGAAGGCTGGCAAGCGAATGTTTTTCGTGAAACATGCCTCTAAGTCCAAGCTGGTAGCTTCTATTCAGCCTTTGACTTATGCGGATTTTATTGTCAAAATCAATGATGATGGTCTGTCTTATATCGAAGATTTTCATCAGGTACAGCCATTTAAGAATATTAACGGCGATATTTTCAAGCTCAGTTATGCCACCTATATCTTGGCCTTGGCAGATGCGGCCTTGCAGGACAAGGTCTATGACTCAGCTCTCTTTGCATTTTTGGTCAAGACCTTGGACTTGATGGAGTCAGGTTTGGACTACGAAGTCTTGACCAATATCTTTGAAATTCAACTTTTGGGAAGATTTGGCGTCAGTCTGAATTTTCACGAGTGTGCTTTTTGTCACCGGGTCGGTCTGCCTTTTGACTATTCCTACAAGTACAGCGGTGTCTTGTGTCCGCAACACTATCAACAAGATGAGCGACGGGCTTATCTGGATCCCAATGTTCCCTATCTACTTGATCAATTTCAGGCTATTTCCTTTGATGAGCTGGAAACCATTTCCATCAAGCCTGAGATGAAACGAAAATTACGGCTTTTTATTGACCAGCTGTACGAGGAATATGTGGGGATTCACTTGAAATCCAAGAAATTTATAGATGATTTGTCTTCTTGGGGGCAGATTATGAAACCAAGAACAGAAAATGAGGAAACAGAATGAAACGTATTGCAGTAGATGCTATGGGTGGGGACCACGCCCCTCAGGCAGTGGTAGAAGGTGTAAATCAAGCCTTGGCTGCCTTTCCAGACATTGATATTCAACTTTATGGTGATGAGGCTAAAATCAAGCAGTATTTGACAGCGACAGAGCGTGTTAGCATCGTCCATACGAAGGAGAAAATCAATTCAGATGATGAGCCTGTCAAGGCTATTCGTCGTAAGAAAGATGCTTCTATGGTCCTAGCGACCAAGGCTGTCAAGGATGGTCAGGCAGATGCAATCTTGTCAGCTGGAAATACAGGTGCTCTTTTGGCGGCAGGCGTCTTTGTCGTCGGTCGCATCAAGAACATCGACCGTCCAGGTCTTATGTCTACTTTGCCAACTATGGACGGTAAGGGATTTGATATGATGGACTTGGGGGCAAATGCTGAAAATACAGCTCATCACCTCTATCAGTATGGTATTCTTGGCTCATTTTACGCGGAGCACGTGCGTGGTGTCAAACAACCTCGTGTGGGACTTTTGAACAACGGTACGGAAGATACCAAGGGCACGCCAGTTCACCAAGAAGCCTATAAACTCTTGGCGGAAGACAAGTCGATTAACTTCATCGGAAATGTGGAGGCGCGTGAGTTGCTTAACAGCGTGGCGGATGTGGTCGTGACGGATGGTTTCACGGGAAACGCTGTGCTGAAAACAGTTGAAGGGACTGCAAAATCTATTGTCGGTCAGTTGACTGGCTCAATCAAGAATGGTGGTCTGCGTGCCAAATTAGGTGGTCTTTTGGTCAAGCCAACCTTGAAAAAGGCCTTGGGGGCTATGGACTATAAAACTGCTGGCGGTGCTGTCTTGCTTGGTCTGAAGGCACCTGTCATCAAGGCGCATGGGTCTAGCGATGCCCAGTCGATTTTCTATACGATCAAGCAGACACGTTCCATTTTGGAGGCTGGCATTGTCGAAAAATCGGTTGCCAAATTTTCAGTAGTGGAGGAAAGTCATGACTAGGGAGCAGGTCTATCAGCGGGTTGTTGCTATTATCCAAGAGGAGAAGGGCGATGATTTTCAAGTACAGGCAGAATCTTCTTTAGCAGATAATATAGCTGCGGATTCAGTGGAAATTATGGAATTCGTATTGACCTTGGAAGACGAGTTTGGTGTCGATGTTCCAGATGCAGCGATTGAGCGCTTTGAAACATTAGCAGATATTGTGGATTTTATTTGGAGTCAATTAAAAGAACGTTCGTAGATTACGGGCGTTTTTCTTTTTATTCGATAGTATTTTAGATTTTTGTTTGTTAACACGAATGTTGTGTGATAGAATAAACGAAAAGACTAGAATATTTTATGAAAGGCGAACATTCTCATGAAAACAGACCTTCTCTATTCAGGAAAAGCCAAAGACATTTACGCTACAGTTGACAGTGACCAGATTGTTGCGGTCTATAAGGATCAGGCGACGGCTTTTAATGGTGGTAAGAAAGAACAGATTGTGGGCAAGGGCCGGCTCAACAATCTGATTTCATCCTTGATTTTTGAAAAGTTGAATGAAGCTGGTGTCAAGACGCATTTTGTCAAGCGCTTGTCGGATACGGAGCAGTTGAATAAGAAGGTGGAGATCATTCCTCTTGAGGTTGTTTTGCGAAATGTGACCGCTGGGTCTTTCTCAAAACGCTTTGGGGTGGAGGAAGGGATAGCCTTACCTACTCCTATCGTAGAATTTTACTATAAAAAAGATGAATTGGACGATCCTTTTATCAACGATGAACATATTGCCTTTCTAGAACTGGCTAGTCAGGATCAAATTGCCTATATCAAGGAAGAAACAAGACGAATCAATGGATTCTTGAAGGACTTGTTTGCGCAGATTGGGCTGACTTTGGTGGACTTCAAGCTAGAATTTGGGGTCGACTTGTCTGGTCAGATTTTATTGGCGGATGAGTTTTCACCTGATAATTGTCGTTTATGGGATGCGGATGGCAACCATCTGGACAAGGATGTTTTCCGTCGGGGTCTCGGGGAATTGACCGAGGTTTACGAGGTCGTATTGGCAAAGTTACAAGAAGTGAAGTAAGGATTGGAAAAAATGGCGAAGCGGATTTTTGTTGAGAAGAAGGCAGATTTTCAGATTAAGGCGGAGGCTCTTCGTAAGGAGTTGACCCATAATTTGCAGCTGACGAGTTTGACGAGTGTACGTCTGGTGCAGGTGTATGATGTCTTTCATCTGGAGGAGGACTTGCTGGAGCAGGCGATCAAGCATATCTTTACCGAGCAGGTGACGGACAAGGTCTTGTCGGAAGCGGAACTGGGCTTGGAGGGGGCTGTTTATTTTGCGATTGAGGCTCTTCCTGGACAGTTCGATCAGCGGGCTGTCAGCAGTCAGGAGGCCCTTCTCTTATTGGGCAGTCGTCAGAAGGTGCGAGTCAATACAGGTCAGCTCTATATCTTGAATGGCGATGTGCGGGAAGAAGAGTTAGCTGCTATTAAGAACTATTTGCTCAACCCTGTGGATTCGCGGTTCAAGGACTTGGATGCTCCTTTGGTGGCTCAGGAGTTCTCGGTGTCAGATGCGACTATTCCAAGCTTGGACTTTTTTGCTAGCTATGGGGCGGAAGAATTTGCGGCTTACAAGCGTGAGGCTGGCTTGGCTATGGAAGTGGAGGACTTGCTCTTCATTCAAGACTATTTCAGTTCAATCGGGCGAGTACCAACTGAAACAGAACTCAAGGTCTTGGATACCTATTGGAGTGATCACTGCCGTCATACGACGTTTGAAACAGAACTGAGGTCTATTGATTTTTCAGCTTCAAAATTCCACAAGCAATTGCAGGCGACTTATGACAAGTATCTGGCTATGCGAACAGAGTTAGGTCGGACAGACAAGCCGCAGACGCTTATGGATATGGCGACCATTTTTGGTCGCTATGAGCGGACCAACGGTCGTCTGGATGATATGGAAGTATCGGACGAAATCAATGCCTGCTCGGTGGAGATTGAAGTGGATGTGGATGGCGTGAAAGAGTCATGGCTCCTCATGTTCAAGAATGAAACCCACAATCACCCAACAGAAATCGAGCCTTTCGGTGGTGCGGCAACCTGTATCGGTGGAGCTATTCGTGATCCTTTGTCAGGTCGTTCTTATGTTTATCAAGCCATGCGAATTTCAGGTGCGGGCGATATTACCCAACCTCTGACAGCTACTCGCCCAGGGAAATTGCCACAGCAAATCATTTCTAAAACAGCAGCACATGGTTATTCTTCATACGGTAACCAAATCGGTCTTGCGACCACCTATGTGCGTGAGTATTTCCACCCAGGTTTTGTCGCAAAACGTATGGAACTGGGTGCCGTAGTCGGTGCAGCTCCAAAGGAAAATGTGGTCCGTGAAAAGCCGGTCGCAGGTGATGTGGTCATCTTACTGGGTGGCAAAACAGGGCGTGATGGTATCGGCGGTGCAACCGGCTCGTCCAAGGTACAGACAGTTGAGTCTGTCGAAACAGCTGGTGCAGAAGTCCAAAAAGGAAATGCCATTGAAGAACGCAAAATTCAGCGTTTGTTCCGCAATGGTGATGTGACTCGCTTAATTAAAAAATCCAATGACTTTGGTGCAGGTGGTGTCTGCGTGGCCATTGGTGAGCTGGCAGACGGTTTGGAAATTGATTTAGACAAGGTTCCGCTCAAGTATGCAGGTTTGAACGGAACGGAAATTGCCATTTCTGAATCACAAGAGCGGATGAGCGTGGTTGTTCGTCCTCAAGATGTAGATACCTTTATCGCAGCCTGCCGTGAGGAAAATATTCATGCGGTTGTCGTAGCTAAAGTTACTGAAAAACCAAACTTGGTCATGACCTGGAATGGACAAACCATTGTTGATTTGGAACGTTCCTTCCTTGACACCAACGGTGTCCGTGTAGTCGTTGATACCAAGGTAGTTGACAGTTCTGTCAACTTGCCAGAAAGACGTACAACATCTGTCGAAACGCTACAGGAGGACTTGAAAGACCTTCTTTCAGACATCAACCATGCTAGTCAAAAAGGTTTGCAGACGATTTTCGACTCATCTGTTGGTCGTTCAACCGTCAACCACCCACTCGGAGGTCGCCAACAGCTAACTCCGACAGAAAGTTCGGTGCAGAAACTACCTGTCCAACACGGTGTGACGACAACGGCTTCTGTCATGGCTCAGGGCTATCATCCCTATCTGGCAGATTGGTCACCTTACCACGGGGCTGCCTATGCGGTCATTGAAGCGACAGCTCGCTTGGTGGCAACAGGGGCTAACTGGTCCAAGGCTCGCTTCTCCTATCAAGAATACTTCCAACGCATGGACAAGCAGGCGGATCGTTTCGGTCAGCCAGTAGCCGCTCTACTGGGGTCTATCGAGGCTCAGATTCAGCTTGGCCTGCCTTCTATCGGTGGCAAGGACTCCATGTCTGGTACCTTTGAGGACTTGACAGTTCCGCCAACCCTGGTTGCCTTTGGTGTGACCACGGCAGACAGCCGCAAGGTCCTCTCGCCTGAGTTCAAGACGGCTGGCGAGCACATTTACTACTTACCAGGTCAGACTTTGTCGGAAGATATTGATTTTGCCCTGATCAAGTCTAATTTTGAGGCTTTTGAAAAATGGCAGAGCGCTTATGCGATTACAGCTGCGAGTGCAGTCAAGTACGGTGGTGTTCTAGAAAGTCTAGCCCTCATGTCCTTTGGAAACCAAATCGGAGCAAGAGTCGAACTTGCAGATCTTGAAACCAGCTTGACAGGTCAGCTTGGCGGATTTGTCTTTACATCGAAAGAAGACATTCCAGATGCTGTGAAAATTGGACAAACCACCGCTGACTTTACACTCCTTGTCAATGGTGTCAACCTAGTAGGGCAGGACTTGCAGGTAGCCTTTGAAGGTAAGTTAGAAGAGGTTTACCCAACGGAATTTGAACAGGCGACAGAGTTGCAGGATGTTCCGGCGGTAGCCAATACAGCAGTTATTCAAGCTAAAGAAATTATCGAGGAGCCGATAGTCTATATCCCAGTCTTCCCAGGCACCAACTCAGAATATGATTCTGCCAAGGCCTTTGAACAGGCTGGTGCAAAAGTCAATCTTGTTCCATTTGTGACCTTGGATGCAGAGAGCATTGAAAAGTCGGTTGACACCATGGTTGACAATATTACCAAGGCCAATATTCTTTTCTTCGCAGGGGGATTCTCGGCTGCGGATGAGCCAGATGGGTCTGCCAAGTTTATCGTGACCATCTTACGAAACGCCAAGGTCCGCTCTGCTATTGACCAATTTATCGAAAAAGGTGGTCTCATCATCGGTATCTGCAATGGCTTCCAGGCCCTTGTCAAATCGGGCTTGCTGCCGTATGGAAACTTTGAGGAGGCGGGTGAAAGCAGTCCGACCCTCTTCTACAACGATGCCAACCAGCACGTTGCCAAAATGGTGGAAACACGGATTGCCAATGTCAACTCTCCGTGGTTGGCGGGTGTTCATGTCGGCGATATTCATGCTATTCCAGTTTCTCACGGGGAAGGGAAATTCGTGGTGACAGACGAGGAGTTCGCTATCTTGCGGGATAATGGTCAAATTTTCAGCCAATACGTTGACTTTACTGGTCAGCCAAGTATGGATTCTAAGTACAATCCAAATGGATCCAGTCATGCAATTGAGGGCATTACCAGCCGCAACGGTCAAATCATCGGAAAAATGGGGCATTCGGAGCGGTACGAGGACGGTCTTTTCCAAAACATTCCAGGTAAGAAAGACCAAGGACTCTTTGTCTCAGCGGTTCGCTATTTTACAGGAAAATAAATATGACATACGAAGTTAAATCACTCAATGAAGAATGCGGTGTTTTCGGCATCTGGGGACATCCGCAGGCTGCTCAGGTTACTTATTTTGGGCTCCATAGTTTGCAGCACCGTGGACAAGAAGGGGCAGGGATTTTAGCCAATGATGGTGGGCATTTACGTCGCCATCGCGGAACAGGCCTGATTGCAGAAGTCTTCAAAAATCCAGCAGATTTAGAAGCCTTGACTGGAAGGGCTGCCATTGGTCACGTCCGCTATGCAACTTCTGGCTCTGCTTCTATCAATAATATCCAGCCCTTCCTCTTTGATTTTGCAGATATGCAGGTGGGTTTGGCACACAATGGGAATTTGACCAATGCGGTTAGTTTGAAGGCTGAACTTGAAAAAAATGGTTCTATTTTCTCTTCTTCTTCTGACACTGAAATTCTCATGCACTTGATTCGCCGCAGTCACAATCCAGACTTTATGGGCAAAATCAAGGAAGCCCTCAATACTGTTAAAGGTGGCTTTGCCTACCTGATTATGCTGGAAGACAAGCTGGTCGCAGCTCTGGATCCAAATGGCTTCCGACCACTTTCAATAGGCAAAATGAAAAATGGTGCCTGGGTTGTTGCTAGTGAAACTTGTGCTTTTGAAGTTGTGGGGGCTGACTGGGTGCGAGATGTGGAGCCTGGTGAAATTGTTGTCATTGATGATTCAGGAATTCAATATGATAGCTATACAAGAGATACGCAACTGGCTGTTTGCTCTATGGAGTATGTCTATTTTGCTCGCCCAGATTCCGTTATCCATGGTGTCAATGTCCATACAGCTAGAAAAAACATGGGGCGTCGTTTGGCCCAGGAATTTCAACAGGAAGCAGACATTGTGGTCGGTGTGCCAAACTCTTCCCTATCTGCGGCTATGGGCTTTGCAGAGGAATCTGGTTTGCCAAATGAAATGGGGCTAATTAAAAACCAATATACCCAGCGGACCTTTATTCAACCGACCCAGGAATTGCGGGAGCAGGGTGTGCGCATGAAGTTGTCAGCAGTTTCAAGTGTTGTCAAAGGCAAGCGCGTGGTCATGATTGACGACTCTATTGTTCGCGGTACAACTAGCCGCCGCATTGTCCAGCTTCTTCGTGATGCAGGGGCAAAAGAAGTTCATGTGGCTATCGGTAGCCCAGAACTCAAGTACCCGTGTTTCTATGGCATTGATATTCAGACCCGTCGGGAGCTGATTTCAGCCAACCACACTGCTGAGGAAGTTTGTGAGATTATCGGGGCAGACAGTCTGACCTACCTTTCTCTTGAGGGGATGATTGAGGCCATCGGCATCGAAACTGATGCGCCCAAAGGCGGGCTCTGTGTAGCCTACTTTGATGGAGAATTTCCAACGCCTCTCTATGACTATGAGGAAGAATACCTCCGTAGCCTAGAAGAGAAAACGAGTTTCTACATTGAAAACGTCAAGTAAGTGACCGAGGTGTCAATGTTACTTGACAGACCTGTAAACTGTTGAAAGGAATCAAAATGACAAATAAAAATGCCTACGCCCAGTCGGGCGTTGACGTCGAAGCTGGATATGAAGTTGTCGAACGCATCAAGAAGCACGTGGCTCGGACAGAACGCTTGGGTGTGATGGGAGCCCTCGGTGGTTTTGGCGGGATGTTTGATCTGACCAAACTGGATGTCAAAGAGCCAGTCTTGGTATCAGGGACAGACGGCGTCGGCACCAAGCTCATGTTGGCGATTCAGTACGACAAGCACGACACCATTGGTCAGGACTGCGTGGCTATGTGTGTCAACGACATCATCGCTGCAGGTGCGGAGCCACTTTACTTCCTCGACTACATCGCGACAGGAAAAAATGAACCAGCCAAGCTGGAGCAGGTGGTGGCCGGTGTGGCTGAAGGCTGTGTCCAAGCTGGTTGCGGCCTGATTGGCGGTGAAACGGCTGAAATGCCTGGTATGTACGGAGAGGATGACTATGACCTGGCTGGCTTTGCCGTCGGCATTGCGGAGAAGTCCCAGATTATCGACGGCAGTAAGGTCCAGGAGGGCGACATTCTCCTCGGCCTAGCTTCCAGCGGCATCCACTCCAACGGCTATTCTTTGGTCCGACGCGTTTTTGCAGATGTTTCTGGCGACGTTCTGTTGCCAGAGCTCAATGGCAGAGCTCTGAAGGATGTCCTCTTAGAGCCGACACGCATCTATGTCCAGCAGGTATTGCCTTTAGTAAAAGCAGGGCTGGTCAATGGTATTGCCCATATCACAGGCGGTGGTTTCATCGAAAATATTCCCCGTATGTTTGCTGATAATCTCGCAGCTGAGATTGAAGAAGATAAGATTCCAGTCCTTCCAATCTTTACAGCTCTTGAAAAATACGGCCAAATCAAACATGAAGAAATGTTTGAAATTTTCAACATGGGTATCGGTTTAGTTCTGGCTGTCAGTCCAGACAAGGTTGACAGTGTCTGTCAACTAGTTGACGAGGAAGTTTACACCATTGGTCGCATCATCGCCAAGGAAGATAAGAGTGTGGTCATCAAATGAAAAGAATAGCAGTGTTTGCATCAGGCAATGGCTCCAATTTTCAAGTCATCGCAGAGCAGTTTGAAGTAGCTTTTGTCTTTTCAGACCGTAGAAACACCTATGTCTTGGAACGAGCTGAAAAACTAGGGGTGCCTGCCTTTGCTTTTGAATTAAAAGAGTTTGCAGATAAGCAGGCCTACGAAGAAGCTATCATCCAACTGCTAGACCAATACCAGATTGACTTGGTGGTATTGGCGGGGTATATGAAGATTGTGGGGCCGACCTTGCTGGCTCAGTACGAAGGTCGGATTATCAACATCCACCCAGCCTACTTGCCAGAATTTCCAGGAGCCCATGGGATTGAAGATGCCTGGCAGGCAGGCGTATCTGAAAGTGGCGTAACAGTCCACTGGGTTGACAGTGGCGTTGACACAGGCCAAATTATCCAGCAAGTCCGAGTACCCAGACTGGTCGATGACACTTTGGAAAACTTTGAAGCCAGAATACATGAAGCGGAATACCAACTTTATCCAGCGGTCTTGGAGGAGTTGGGGGCAGTGAGGAGAGATTATGAATAATAGTTTTAATAATTGGAATAACAATGCTGGTGGAGATATTAATATTCAAATCAATCAAAATCAGCCGGAAACAATTGCTACTTATGAGCCTGAGCCAATTTGGAGAAGTCCTATTACAATGGCGGTCCTATCATGGTTGGGTTTCTTTGGCTCGTTAGGGAGCATATTTTCGATATTCAAAGTTTTCGAACCTGTCCTAAAATGGTTGAATGGTAAACAAGAAGAAATCGGAAATAATCAAACTTACATGTTCGTCTTTATTGGATTTTTTTTAATTACAATAATTATTTTCTCGCTACGATCGATTACTAGTAAACAGACTAGATATCCTTTGATGTTTAATTATGCAATTAGTGGTGGTGGGAAAAGGCTCACTCTTGAAAAGATAAAAATTGATAACTGCCCAATCTGTAATGGAAAAATGAAGTTTTTTAATAAGCCTATTGAATTTAAAGAGATAACTTATTCTGACGGTAAGACAAAGACTGAAGTAATTAAAAGAACACCTGCTCTGCAGTGTATAAGAAATCCGGAACATTGGTTTAAAGTAGATCCTGCTGAAGATAAAATATAGTGAAGGAGAAATCATGACAAAACGTGCGTTAATTAGCGTATCAGACAAGGCGGGCATTGTGGAGTTTGCCCAGGAATTGACCAAACTTGGTTGGGAAATCATCTCGACAGGAGGTACAAAGGTTGCCTTGGATCAGGCTGGTGTAACTACTATCGCCATTGACGATGTGACAGGTTTTCCTGAGATGATGGACGGTCGTGTCAAGACTCTTCATCCGAAAATACACGGTGGTTTGCTGGCTCGTCGGGATTTGGACAGCCACCTACAAGCAGCCAGCGACCATGAAATCGGCTTGATTGACTTGGTGGTGGTCAACCTTTATCCCTTCAAAGAGACTATTTTACGTCCAGATGTGACCTATGATTTGGCGGTGGAGAATATTGACATCGGTGGTCCCTCTATGCTTCGTTCGGCAGCTAAGAACCACGCCAGCGTGACCGTTGTGGTGAATCCGGCAGATTATCCGACGGTTTTAGGGGAAATTGCAGAGCAGGGACAGACGACCTACTCAACGCGTCAGCGATTGGCTGCCAAGGTTTTCCGTCACACCGCAGCCTACGATGCCTTGATTGCAGATTACTTCACCAAGCAAGTTGGTGAAGAAAAGCCTGAAAAACTTACCATTACCTACGACCTCAATCAGCCTATGCGTTACGGAGAAAATCCTCAACAGAATGCGGATTTCTACCAAAATGCCCTACCAACAGACTATTCTATTGCCTCTGCCAAGCAGTTAAATGGTAAGGAGCTGTCTTTCAACAATATTCGTGATGCGGATGCGGCTATTCGGATTATCCGTGATTTCAAGGACCGTCCAACTGTTGTGGCTCTTAAACATATGAATCCTTGTGGTATCGGACAAGCAGATACTATTGAAAAGGCGTGGGATTATGCTTATGAGGCTGATCCAGTGTCGATTTTCGGAGGCATTGTCGTGCTGAACAGGGAAGTGGATGCTGCGACGGCTGAAAAGATGCACCCGATTTTCTTAGAAATCATCATCGCACCGAGTTACTCGGCAGAAGCGCTAGCTATTTTGACCAATAAAAAGAAAAATCTTCGGATTTTGGAATTGGCCTTTGATGCACAGGATGCGAGCGAAGTTGAAAAAGAGTTCACAGGCATTGTCGGCGGGCTCTTGGTGCAGGATCAGGACGTGGTGGTGGAAAGCCCAACGGACTGGCAGGTGGTGACCGAGCGTCAACCGTCTGAGCAAGAATGGGCGGCCATGGAGTTCGCTTGGAAGTCCTCCAAGTACGTCAAGTCCAACGGCATCATCATCACCAATGACAAGATGACTTTGGGCGTGGGACCGGGGCAAACCAACCGTGTAGCGTCCGTCCGTATCGCCATCGAGCAAGCCAAGGACCGTTTGGAAGGAGCCGTTTTGGCGTCGGATGCCTTCTTCCCATTCGCTGATAATGTGGAAGAAATCGCTGCGGCAGGAATCAAGGCTATCATTCAGCCGGGTGGCTCTGTCCGTGACCAAGACTCCATTGACATGGCCAACAAGTATGGCTTGACCATGGTCTTTACAGGAGTCAGACATTTTAGACATTGAGAAATTTGGAATAAGTATAGCACCCCAGCTGGAGAAGTTGGGGTGGTTTTTATAAAAATTCTTTATTAGATTTATTTTGGTTACTTATCATTTTATGTTAGAATAAAACTAGATATTGGTTGATCATTTTTTATAGTTAAGGGGAAGGTATGTTATTATTCTCAACAATTTTAAATATTGATGAATCTTTAACTCACGATAAATTTATTGAGTTAGTGATTAAATGGAATCAAGGTAGCCCCCATACAGATAATGTTATTTCAGGGATTAATTGGTGTGGAGAGCGAAATATTAAATTCACCGACAAAAATTTATGGCTAGATATTCAGGAGTATCGGAATAAGAATATAATTGCAGTTCGTTTTGAAAAAAATGAAAATGGAATTATATGGGATACTGACTATGTTATGAATTTTGATACGATGAAAATGTCGGTTATTCTTGATAGAAGTTTCACAGATAGTGCAGAAGAGATTACCTATTCTTTTGCGACCCCGTATTTTATAACTCTGTTAATTAGAGAGGGGTATTTAAAAGATGATAAGGAATTAAAAATAAGTGATGTTCCAATTGAAATCACTGAAAAAAATATTCAAGACTTAGCTTCAATCATTAATGGTGATTCTGATTTTAGACTCCCAGTTGTGTATGTTTCAAAAACAAGTAGCAATCAATTTCCGTTGGATGTTTGTAAATTAGCTCGAACACTAAAAGGAGTTGCACATGTTTTTGTTCAAAATACAACTAGTACTAATTCGCAATTAAGAGAGCTATGCAATGGTAAGAATGATTATTTGGGAGCTGTGGGGATTTATTTTCCAAACCAAGTAATTCCAAATAAGCGCTTCATATATAGCAGCTATCAAAATGGAAATATTTCGCTCCGTAATAGAATAGTAAATTCAGTTCTAAATTACCATAATACATTGAAAATCGATGTATTGTCAACCTGGCAAGGTGTCAATAATGCGTTGTTATATGATAAGTTGCAAAGTCAAAAACAAAAAAGAAATGCGGCGTTAATAGAGAAAAAAGATACCGAATCAATACTAGAAGAGTTTGATGAAGAATTGAAGGCATTAGAATTAAAAGTTAGTGAATTGACTCAGCGGAACGACAGATTAATTTTTGAAAATCAAAGTTTAAAAGCGAAGGTCGGTTTACAATCAGGAACTTCTGTAATTGATATGGGAGCTGAGGAGGAATTTTTTGTAGATGAGGTAAAAGAGTTTATTTTATCAGTATTGAATAGTAATTTAGATAAAATGAATCCAGATTCCAGACGGTTTACAATTATATCTGATATTGTTGCTTCGAATAATTTTCAAGCATTATTGGAAGAAAAAAGTAATACTGTTAAGGATTTACTAAGTAACTATACAGGAATGACTACAAAATTAAGAAATTCTTTAAAAAATTTAGGATTTGATATACGAGAAGAAGGGAAACATTATAAGTTAATCTATTTTGGAGATAATCGCTATACGTTTACAATTGCAAAAACACCTAGTGATAAAGGCAGAGCTGGAAAAAACAATGTTTCTACGATTAACAAAAAAATTTTTTAATATCAATTTATAGGCTCGTTGAAAGCGAGTCTTTTTGATTTCCCTTTAATAAAAATGCAAAAATACCTGATTTATTTGGAATTTCGGGCTAGTTTCTTTTTGTAACAAATATAACGAATTAGTGACAAATGTGTTGGTGAGATGTCAAAAAATGTCGAGTCTAAGTCAGAAACTACAGTTGGGTTAAATCAGGCTAGAAAGCATTGAATTTCAGGAAAGTTTCAGTTACTATTAGAACCATCAAACAGAAAAGAAGGTTTCGATATGAAATGGAATAAACGAATTTTTTTAGCATCAACAATGGCTTTGACTATGTTCTCGAGTCAAGTGAAGGCCGACACCTTGAATTGGACGCCACGTTCGGTAGATGAGATTTCAGCTGATATTATTGCAAGTGGTAGTAAGGAAACCTACACCATTCAGTACGGAGATACGCTGAGTACAATTGCGAATGCGATGGCGATTGATATGGAAGTGTTAGCCAAAGTTAATCAAATTACGAACCTAGACTTGATTTTCCCAGATACTGTATTGACGACGACCTTAGATGCCAATCATCAGGTTACAGAGATTGAAATTGTGACGCCTGCGCCAGAAAATCCGCAGGAAACCGTTGAAGCGACGGTTGATTTGCAAATGAATGAGGTTGTTATTGAAAGCAAGTCTAATGAAGTGGTTGTTGAAAATAAGACAGTTGATTTGAATCAAGTAGAAGTGACAACGGATGCGAGCGAAGAAGAGGCTGCAGAGCCAAGTTCAACGGAAGCACCGACGGTAGAGACTGCAACAGAAGAGCAAGAAGCTTCTGTGGAGACTCCTGTTGCTCAAGTAGCTCCCGCCACTGAAGAGCGCGCGCCGGCTACTGTTGCATCGACTGATAGCCTTACTTCACAAGAAGCAGCAACGACATCGTCATCTACTTCGACAGCAACTGCAACAAATACAATCATCAGTTCAAGCGCTGAAAATGCAGGTTTGCAAGCGCACGTCATTGCTTATAAAGATGAAGTGAAGGCTCTCTTTGGGCTGACTACTGTTGGTGGTTACCGAGCTGGTGATTCTGGAGACCATGGTTCAGGTTTGGCCCTTGATTTTATGGTTCCCGAGAGTTCAAGCCTTGGAGATCAGATTGCTGAGTATAGTATTGCCAATATGGCTTCGAAGAAAATTTCCTATATCATTTGGAAGCAGCGTTTTTACTCACCATTTGCCAGCATTTATGGTCCTGCCTATACCTGGAATTTGATGCCTGATCGTGGTAGCATCACAGAAAATCACTATGACCACGTCCATGTTTCCTTTAATCAATAATCAAAAAAGCTCCAATGGAGCTTTTTGTTATGGGTAAATGTATCCTGTGACACCATCAGCAACAGGATTGAACCAACCACGGTAGTCGTTGATATTTTGGTTGTAATTGTAATTTGATTCCCTAACTCGAATGCGCGTTGTACTAGAAACTTCTGTTACGACCGCTACGTGTCCATAACCCCCTCCAGTCCAGACAGCGATAGCACCAACACGTGGTGTTGTACCAGTCTGAAATCCAGCATTTCTAGCTGAAGAAAGCCATTGTTTCGCATTTCCCCAATAGTTGCCAACCCAAGGAGCAAGTTGCTTCGCCCCCCAGGTACACTGCCCCACAGGATATTTGTTTGGGGTACTTACAGTTGTTGTTTGGGGTTGATTTAACTGGAATGTACTTGTACCGACACAAACGTTTCCTTGATAGACATGAACATGGTAGTTACCATAACCAGTATGACTTGAAGTGGGAACAGAGTATGTGTAAGTTCCATTTGCTGATTTGGATGGAGAATACCACTTAAGGTCGTCTTGTCCATTAATCCCAGACCAAACAGCGAATCTCAATTTTTCAGGATTATTGACATTTGTAATATTGATAGAGATGGCGGAAGATGAGGTTTTAGTGCCAATGTTTACTCTTGAATAGGCTTGGGAAAGATTGATGGAATCTGCATGGTAAACAACCCTACTACCATCGGTATAGGTGACATAGACATGGTTGTGATATGTACCGCGTAGTGAAGAATGGTCGTTAAAATCAATCTTAGATTTATAATTTCCAGATTCGAAGGTAGCTGTTCTCCATTTTAGATTACTTTGATTGTTGGTAGACCAAGTTGCGACAACTACTTTTTGAATCTTTTTAGAAAATTCTTTTTCACTAACAGTTACTGTATAGGTTCCCTTTGTTGAATCAATCGAATCAATGGTAACACTTGGTTGATCAATAATAGGAAGCTCTGAAGGTTGAACAGAAAATGTTGCTGCCGCAATATATTTTTTATTTTGTTCGTTAGTTGGTTTTCCATACAAATGGAAGCTATATGTGCCAGCATCAAAGTTGTGGTCTTTTAAACGAATTCTAGTTACATACTTTCCTAAACTATTTTTTTCTAGTTTATACCATTTAAGGTCATCTTGACCATTTGTTGAAGACCAAACAGGTAATTCAATATTTGTAAAGCTTGTTGGGATATTGGCAACTTCAACATCCAAATATCCTTTCTGAACAGCTAGTATGGAAATTGTTGGAAGTAATAAATCGGATGTTTGAACTTCATGAATTTTTTCTCCTTGAAATACAAGGCTACTTGAGGGAGAATCCTTTGAGTACAGATGGATGTTCAGATTTCCAGCTTGTTGATGATGGTCGGAAAGATTAATGGATTGAGTGATAGTTGTTCTTCCTTGTGTAATGATGGAATACCATTTGATATCATCTTGGCCATTGAGGCTGGACCAAACAGGAATACGTATTTCATGAATAGTGCTCGGGATATTTGAAATGGTAATGTCTAAGCTACCTTTTCGGATGTTTTCCACTTGTATCACCGGAGCGCTGGTGGTTGCTGTGTTTTCAATCTGCCCGACTGTAGTTGCCGGGGTGCTTGTATCGCTAGTGGCATGGGCGACAGATACTGAAAGTAGACTGGCAGCTAGGATAGCTGTTGAACATAAAAATGATGTGTATTTTTTCATTTTTTTACCTCCTACCTAATTGTTCGGTAAAAATTGAGAAAAAATAAAAAAATCCAGGTAAATTAGGATAAACTGAATATTTTTGTTAAAATAAGAGTATAAAATCCGTTTTTGAGGTATGAAAAATGAAACTTTTGGTTGTTGGATCTGGTGGTCGTGAACACGCGATTGCAAAGAAATTGTTAGAGTCTGATCAGGTAGAACAGGTCTTTGTCGCTCCTGGAAATGAAGGAATGATTTTAGATGGTATTGACTTGGTCAATATCGGAATTTCCGAACATTCTGCATTAATCAACTTTGCTAAGGAAAATGACATTGCATGGACCTTTGTGGGACCAGACGATGCTTTAGCAGCAGGTATCGTTGATGATTTTGAACAGGCGGGACTAAAAGCTTTTGGTCCGAGTCGTCTAGCCGCGGAGCTGGAGTGGTCAAAAGACTTTGCCAAACAAATCATGGTCAAATACGGCATTCCAACAGCAGCCTTTGGCACATTTTCCAACTTCGAAGAAGCAAAAGCCTACATCGAAGAGCAGGGGGCTCCAATCGTGGTCAAGGCGGACGGTTTGGCCCTGGGCAAGGGCGTGGTCGTGGCGGAAACCGTCGAGCAGGCGGTCGAAGCAGCACGGGAGATGCTCTTGGACAACAAGTTCGGCGACTCAGGTGCCCGCGTGGTCATCGAGGAGTTCTTGGCGGGCGAGGAGTTTTCCCTCTTTGCCTTGGTCAATGGCGACCAGTTCTATATCCTGCCGACAGCCCAGGACCACAAGCGTGCCTTTGACGGCGACCAGGGGCCCAACACAGGCGGTATGGGGGCTTACGCTCCTGTTCCCCACCTGCCTCAAAGCGTGGTGGACACAGCGGTTGACACCATTGTCAAGCCTATTCTGGACGGCATGATTGCGGAAGGGCGGTCTTATATGGGCGTGCTCTATGCTGGTTTGATTCTGACCGACCAAGGTCCCAAGGTCATCGAGTTTAACGCCCGTTTTGGCGACCCAGAAACTCAGATTATCCTACCTCGCTTGACCTCTGACTTTGCTCAGAACATCGACGACATCCTCCACAAACGTCCGACTGAGCTGACTTGGCTGGAAAGCGGCGTGACGCTGGGCGTTGTCGTGGCTTCAAACGGTTACCCTCTGGACTACGAAAAAGGCGTAACCTTGCCAGCGAAGACTGAAGGCGATATCACGACCTACTATGCAGGGGCTCGTTTTGCGGAAAATAGCAGAGCACTGCTATCAAAAGGCGGTCGAGTTTATATGCTAGTCACCACAGCAGATACCGTCCAAGAAGCCCAAGAAAAAATTTACTCGGAGCTGAAGAAACAAGATACGACAGGCCTCTTTTATCGGACAGATATTGGAAGCAAGGCCGTGAAATAAGGGACAAAGAAAAGGAAAGACAAGCATGAATATTCCAATTTCCATCATCATGGGCTCTAGTTCTGACTGGAAAACCATGAAAAAAGCAGCCGAAGTGCTGGACAAATTTGGCGTAGCCTATGAAAAGAAAGTGGTCTCCGCTCATCGCACGCCAGACCTCATGTTCCGTCATGCCGAAGAGGCGCGTGGCCGTGGCATCAAGGTCATTATCGCAGGAGCGGGCGGTGCGGCTCATTTGCCAGGTATGGTAGCAGCCAAGACCACCCTGCCTGTCATCGGTGTCCCTGTCCAGTCCCGTGCCCTCAGCGGTGTGGATTCTCTCTATTCTATCGTGCAGATGCCGGGCGGTGTGCCTGTTGCGACTATGGCAATCGGTGAAGCAGGTGCGACCAATGCAGCTCTGACAGCTCTTCGCATTCTCTCTATTGAAGACCAAACCATTGCAGCTCAGCTGGCAGATTTTGCCAAGGAACAGGAAAAAATTGCGGAGGCGATGACAGATGACCTCATCTAAGACAATCGGAATTATCGGCGGCGGTCAGCTAGGGCAGATGATGGCCATTTCCGCTATTTACATGGGCCACAAGGTGATCACGCTGGATCCTGCAGCGGACTGCCCAGCCTCCAAGGTCAGCGAGGTCATCGTCGCTCCCTATCACGATGTAGCGGCTCTCAAACAGCTGGCGGAGCGGTGCGATGTCCTGACCTACGAGTTTGAAAATGTTGATGCCGACGGACTGGACGCGGTCATCAAGGACGGCCAGCTCCCTCAAGGGACAGACCTCCTCCGCATTTCCCAAAACCGCATTTTTGAGAAGGATTTTTTGGCCAAAAAAGCTGGCGTGCAAGTCGCCCCTTACAAAGTCGTCACATCTAGCCTAGACCTAGAAGGTCTGGACCTCAGCAAAAACTACGTCTTAAAAACAGCCACTGGGGGCTACGACGGACATGGCCAGAAGGTCATTCGAGAAGAGGCGGACTTGGTAGAGGCTAGTCAGTTAGCCAACTCTGCCGAGTGTGTTTTGGAAGAGTTTGTGAATTTTGACCTGGAAATCTCCGTCCTTGTGTCTGGGAATGGCTCCGACTATACCGTCTTTCCTGTGCAGGAAAATATCCACCGCAATAATATTCTTTACAAGACTATTGTGCCTGCCCGTATTTCAGATGAACTAGCTGAAAAAGCCAAAACCATGGCCCTGCAAATCGCAGACAAGCTCCATTTGGCAGGCACCTTCTGCGTTGAAATGTTTGTGGCAGGGCAAGACATTCTGGTCAATGAAATTGCTCCTCGACCACATAATTCGGGACATTATTCCATTGAAGCCTGTGATTTTTCACAGTTTGATACCCATATCCGAGGCATTTTAAGGGAGCCTCTACCTCCTATCCGCCTGCTCTCTCCAGCAGTTATGATTAACGTCCTCGGACAAGACATGGAAGCAGTCCAAACCTTTCTTCAAGAAAACCCTACCGCCCATCCCCACTTTTATGGTAAACTAGAAGCAAAGCACAATCGCAAAATGGGACACGTGACGGTGTTGGGGGATGACATCTACAGTGTTGAGGAGTTTTAAAAATATTTAGAAGAGGTAGCGATGAAAAATAAAACTTACTATGGAGAATATAGTTTATATCATTGGATGCAACTGATTTTAAAACAAAATATTGTGTTGCCAGACTACCAAAGACTGTTTGTGTGGAAAAAGGAAAAATCCAGCAAGTTAATTGAGAGTCTAAGAAATGGAGAGTTTGTACCACCGGTAACCATTGGAGCATATGATAATGGAGAAAAAACGCTAAATCTAATTTTAGATGGACAACAGCGTTTAACGAGTATCTTTTTGAGTTATCTAGGTGTTTTTCCAGATAAAGAAAAGTTTAAAAAGAAAATCGAGGCTATGGTTGACGAAAATGATTTGGACTATGAGGCAGAAGATTTTGATAATATATTAGAATGGACTTTCAAATTATTAACAGAAAAAGGAAATAATAGAGAAAAAATATTAGATAAGATTGCAGATGGAAATTACGAGCAAATTGATACAATTGACGAGGAGTTTTTAAAATCTCATTATTTAGGTTTTTCTTATTTGGTACCTCAAAAGGAAAGCTTCGAGAGGGATGAGGATTTTTTTTCAAAACAACAAAAATATTATTCATCTGTTTTCCGAAATATAAATATTCAAGGTGAGAGATTATTACCTCAAGAAAGTCGGAAGTCGCTATACTACTTAAAAGATGATCTTGCAGATTTTTTTGAGCCTAAATTTACTAATAAAATTACTGTTAAAGATGCTAAGATGGATTTTGTGAGATACATAGCCCTTATTTCACATCGAATAAAAAAAGATAATATAAATAGAGTTGGATATGGCTACGCTAGAAAAATGGAGGCTCTGTATGAGGAATTTATTTATTTCGTAGTTGACGGAGAGGGGGGAGAGACTTTCGCTGTGCTACCGAATTATGTGATGAGTGGTGAATATACTGAACAAGTTGAAAAAGCTGCTGAACTTTTTGAAACTATTCATAGCAAGATTGTTTTCAACTCGATAATTGATATGGATGTTGTTGCTTTTGGCTTGTTAGAATATATTATTTTTAAACAAAAAGAAATAGATAGGTCTAAAATTTCACACCTTATTTTAGATTTAGAGTTGGCGATAAAAAATTTCAAATCGGATAGTTTGCATGCTAGAAATCCAGGTGCGTTGAAGCATTTGAGAAGTAGAATGAGTAGCTCTGAAGGAATTTATAGAAAGTATCTACAATGAGTAAGCACGATAAGTTTATATTGACACCTATAACTTCTGTATTAGAAGAAGCAGTTGTAGCTAGTTACGGTATCGGTAAAGGTATTGAATCATATTCTATCAGTGACTATATTATGCAATCTTTATTTTTGAAGATGACTGGCTTTCAAGAGCAGAAGATGAAGTGTATTAGTTGGGAAATAGCGACAAATGATTTTGCCTATCGAAGAAGTCTTTTGGCAAATGATTACGGATTGGCGGAGCATTCAACATATAGAGCGAAAAATACAATTTTTCAAAAACTTCAAGAGAGCATTGCGAATATAAACAATGATATCGATTTCCATAAGTCAGTATTTGAAGTAATAAAAGAAGATTTTCTTGGAAAAGAAGATATTGATATTATCGAAGAAACAAGGATAGTATTAAAAGATGTATTTGGATCAGAATCAGATAAAGACAGGGTTAATGAGATATTTTTCCAACTAGCTAAAAAAAAATTATCCCAAAATACGAATAGTGAAGTTTTAGAAATAATAAAAGAGTTTCTGAGTGACTCTGATTTTTTATCATTAAACATTGAGTTAGAGAAAATAGAGCAACGAAAAAACACAGCTGATGAAATCTTCGAAACTTTAAAAAATGTAATAAAGGAATCAAAGTTTAATGAGTTATGTCGTAAATTGTTGAAAACATTCTTTCAAGAAAAATCCTTCGATGAAATAATAAAAATGCTTAAAGTTCTTCTTTCGGAGTCTGAGATTCATAAACTATATGCAAGCTTGGCAAAAAAGGAATTTAGGGACAGTACTGTGAATAAGATTATTGAAATATTTGCAGACACAAATCTAGCGGTTTGGAAGGAAAAAAACTTTGATTACTTTTATAATGAAGGTTCAAAAAAAATAATTTGTTTGAATCAACTCTTGCCTAAGCAAAAGAATAATTATTCTTTATTTGGAAATGTTTTAGTAGAAAAGTATGAAATTTTGTATAATCAACGAAATAGAATAGCACATAATGTAATATCTTATCAAGATAATTTACCTACCCTAAAGACTCTCCAATTAGAGACCGATGAGTCGAGAAATTATTTTGTATGGTTTGCGATATTAGTTTTAATTGACAAAATTTTTATGTCAACATATAGAGTTTATCAATTAGCTTTGGACGAAGATATATATTAAGGAGACAATATGATCAATCGTTATTCCCGCCCAGAGATGGCGGCTATTTGGAGTGAAGAGAACAAGTACAAGGCTTGGTTGGAGGTGGAAATCCTCGCAGATGAGGCTTGGGCTGAGTTGGGTGAGATTCCCAAGGAAGATGTGGCCTTGATTCGTGAGAAGGCGACTTTTGACATCGACCGCATTTTAGAAATCGAAGAGGAAACTCGTCACGATGTGGTGGCTTTCACGCGTGCGGTTTCGGAAAGTCTTGGTGAGGAACGCAAGTGGGTCCATTATGGTCTGACCTCGACCGACGTGGTGGATACGGCTTACGGCTATCTCTACAAGCAGGCCAACGACATCATCCGTCGTGACCTTGAAAACTTTACCAATATCATCGCTGACAAGGCTCGTGAGCACAAGTACACCATCATGATGGGGCGGACCCACGGTGTCCATGCGGAGCCAACGACCTTCGGTCTTAAATTAGCGACTTGGTATAGCGAAATGAAACGCAACATGGAGCGTTTTGATGTAGCAGCTAAGGGCGTTGAGGCTGGTAAAATTTCAGGTGCGGTTGGTAACTTTGCCAACATTCCTCCATTTGTGGAAGAGTATGTTTGTGGCAAATTGGGCATTCGTCCGCAGGAAATTTCTACCCAGGTTCTTCCTCGTGACCTCCACGCAGAATATTTCTCAGCCCTAGCCTTGATTGCAACGTCTATCGAGCGTATGGCGACAGAAATCCGTGGGCTACAAAAATCTGAACAACGCGAAGTCGAAGAGTATTTCGCCAAAGGCCAAAAAGGCAGCTCTGCTATGCCCCATAAACGCAACCCTATCGGCTCTGAAAACATGACCGGTCTGGCTCGAGTGGTGCGTGGTCACTTGGTGACGGCTTTTGAAAATGTGGCTCTCTGGCACGAACGCGATATTTCCCACTCGTCAGCGGAGCGGATTATCACGCCGGATACGACTATCCTCATCAACTACATGCTCAACCGTTTTGGTAATATCGTCAAGAACTTGACTGTTTTCCCAGAAAACATGATTCGCAACATGAACTCAACATTTGGTCTGATTTACAGCCAGCGTGTCATGCTTAGCTTGATTGAAAAAGGTATGACCCGTGAGGAAGCCTATGACTTGGTGCAACCAAAAACCGCACAGTCATGGGACAATCAAGTGGACTTCAAGCCTCTTCTTGAAGCAGATGAGCGTGTGACAGCCAAACTCAGTCAGGAAGAAATCGATGAACTCTTCAACCCAGACTACTATGCTAAGCGGGTTGATGACATCTTTGAACGACTTGGATTATAAAAAATTAAAATTCTTTGGATTTTCCAGAGAATTTTTTAGTTTCCCTTAAGTTTTGAGAGTTATACTCTATTTAAGCTAGAAATAGCAAAACTTTTACTGAATGATTTTCAGTATCGTCATCCGTAAGAGCTAAAGCTCAAACGGCTGGCATATCTTTTCACCTAAAGGTGTCCCTAGCTCTAAGTCGCAAGCGACAAGAGCTAGGTATCATATAATCTCCAGAAAACAGTCGGCAAAGTGAAGTCGGCTGTTTTTGTATAAAAAATCAAAAAAGTCTTGACCCACCCCTAGGGGAATGGTGTATGCTAGGACTATCAATATGTGTGGAGGACGGAGATGCAGGTCAAGGATGTGGAGAAGTTGACAGGCTTGTCAACCAAGGCGATACGCTTGTATGAAGAAAAGGGCTTGATTGAAGTGGCGAGAAATCCACTCAACGACTACCGTGATTATTCAGAGGAAAATGTGCAGCAACTCCGCTTGATTAAGTTGCTCCGCTATTTTGAGTTTTCCCTAGCAGAGATTCAAGGACTTCTAACCTTGTCGGAGGAGGAATTGCAATCAGCCCTGCGTGAGAAGCAGCAAGAAATCCACCAGCAAGTAGAGGAATTGGAGGACAAGGTTGACTTGCTTGGTCAGGTAGTCAAGAATCTGGGTAAGAAAGACGACTGGTTGGAAGAAGCACAGGACTCCATTGCTTTTGTGGAAAGCGGTGAATTCCAAGAATTAAAACAAGACCTAGAAGATGCCTTATTACCAAGCCTATGGGTGACCCTCTTGCAGACCATGATGCTATCAGGTCCGATCCTCTGGCTGTTTATCCGAATTCAAGAGGGCCGTCAGGAAAATCTTTTCCTACTAGCCGTGGTTTCCCTACTAGCAACTGCTTGGATAACGCTCCTCTGGCGAGACTACCTCGTGACTTGGTGGAAACATCGGGACAAGGTCCGCCAGAAGAACCGTAGTCAAGCCTGGTGGCTTCCAATCGGTCTAATTTCCCTTGTGGGTGGAATTAGCTACTTTATCTTCGTCGGCTGGCTGACAGAAACCTTCTTCCTGCCAAGCGACTGGCTCTTCTATGAGTATTCGATTGGTCTGGGCAAGGTTTCCATGGTATTTATTATGGCTTTTCTCGTTTTTCTTTTGGGAAAACTGGCGAGGCTGGTGAAGCTGCCTTGGAAATACGGCTGGGGTCTGGCAGGTGGCTGTATCTTGTTGACCGCTCTGCTCCTTTCCACCACAACAGTAGTGACAGATAGCCAGATTATTGACATCAATCTGTTGGCACCGTCCAAGGAATATCTTTACAGTGATGTAAAGTCAGTCTGGGCAGGATTTGGAACCAAGGTATTTACCTTGGATGAAGCTGAAAGACAGGGACAGTTTAGCTACCGTATTCAGCTTGACGGAAAAGAAATTGTGTTTATGCAGCCGACTGCCAATCAGGATTTAGTGCCAGCTGATACCTACATCGAACTAGAGGAATTTGATTACCGACTGATGAATCTGGGCATTCCAAAAGAAAGTTCAGCAGAAGGCAGTCGATACAACGATTTAGATGCGCACTATCTAGAGCGATTTTTGCGAATAGTGGAAAATAAATAAAATGAATTCTGTTTTAGTTTCTCTTAAGTTTGGCGCGCTATACTATATCCAAGCTAGAAATAGCAAAACTTTTACTGAATGAATTTCAGTATCGTCATCCGTAAGAGCTAAAGCTCAAACGGCTGGCATATCTTTTTCAGATAATCTCCTGAGAATACTGGACTCACTGAGTCTGGTATTTTCATTTTGTGCTATAATAGTCCCATGACTAGAATTTTAGATATGGAACAAATGCAGGACGAGGAATACGTTGAGCGTACCCTGCGTCCGCAGAAATTAAATGAATACATCGGTCAGGACAAGGTCAAGGACCAGCTGAAAATCTTTATCGAGGCGGCAAAACTCCGTGATGAAGCCTTGGACCATACCCTTCTTTTTGGTCCTCCGGGTCTGGGTAAGACCACCATGGCCTTTGTCATTGCCAACGAACTAGGCGTCAATATCAAGCAGACCAGTGGTCCTGTCATTGAAAAGGCAGGTGATTTGGTGGCCCTTCTCAATGATTTGGAGCCAGGGGATGTCCTCTTTATCGATGAAATCCACCGCATGCCCATGGCGGTTGAGGAGATTCTCTACTCTGCTATGGAAGATTTTTACATTGACATCATGATTGGAGCAGGAGAGGCCAGCCGCTCTGTGCATTTGGAGTTGCCGCCTTTTACCCTGATTGGAGCGACGACTCGTGCGGGTATGCTGTCCAATCCCCTGCGGGCCCGTTTTGGTATCACCGGGCACATGGAATACTACGAACTGGCTGATTTGACCGAGATTGTCGAGCGGACAGCGGATATCTTTGACATGGAGATTACCCATGAAGCAGCGATCGAGCTGGCCCGTCGCTCCCGTGGGACCCCTCGTATCGCCAACCGCCTGCTCAAGCGGGTGCGGGATTTTGCACAGATTATGGGCGACGGCTTGATTGACGATAGCATTACGGACAAGGCTTTGACCATGCTGGACGTGGACCGAGAGGGGCTGGACTACGTGGACCAGAAGATTCTCCGGACCATGATTGAGATGTACGGCGGCGGTCCTGTCGGCCTCAACACCCTGTCGGTCAATATCGCCGAGGAGCGTGAAACGGTGGAGGATATGTATGAGCCATACCTGATTCAGCAGGGCTTTCTCATGCGGACACGGACGGGGCGGGTTGCGACAGCCAAGGCCTACGAGCACTTGGGTTATCCCTATACGGAAAAATAATGGCAGAGCAGATGAGACAAGTAGCCAGTTTATTTGGAGCTTGGCCTGAGGCAATTATTTGGACCTGTTTAGAAGGCAGAATGGGACAGATTCATGTCGATAATACCCAGTTTCCCCAGTCAGCCCTAGCTCTCTATGGACGGCAGAGCTTCTTTGGTTTTTTGGCTGGAAAACCAAATGCGGACTTGCTAAAAATTTGTGAGAGAAAGGATATTATTTTAGTCCCTCAAAACCAAGCCTGGTCAGACTTGATAGAAGGGACTTACGGAGACAGAATCCGGTCCTTTACCCGTTATGCTACGAAAAAAGATACTAGTTTTGACCTTGGGCATTTGCAGAAACTGATTGATGCCCTACCTGGAGAGTTTGACCTGAAAGTGATTGACCGTAATCTGTATGATGCCTGTCAGGTGGAAGACTGGTCACGCGATTTGGTGGGCAATTATGCTGATGTGGAGCAGTTTTTAGACTTGGGTCTAGGCTATGTCGTCTTGCATAAGGAACAGGTGGTGTCAGGTGCCTCATCCTATGCCAGTTATTTAGGTGGGATTGAGATAGAAGTGGATACTAGGGAAGACTATCGAGGTTTGGGTTTAGCTAGAGCTTGTGCTGCTCAGTTAATCTTAGCTTGTTTAGACCGTAATCTCTATCCTAGCTGGGATGCCCATACTCTGACTTCCTTGAAACTGGCTGAAAAATTGGGTTACCAATTGGACAAGCCCTATCAAGCATATGAATGGAGATAAGATGACACCGACATTTATTTGGGATTTGGACGGAACGCTCTTGGATTCTTATGAGGCGATTTTGGCTGGCATACAGGAAACCTACGAGCAGTTTGGTCTTCCTTTTGACCGTGAAGAAGTAAGGAATTTCATTCTTCGCTATTCTGTCAAGGATTTGCTAGTGCGTGATGCGGACAAGTACGGTCTGGATAGCGATGAGCTCAATCGTGTGCGTGCGACTTCCTTGAAGGAGAAAAATACGCAGATTCCCTTGATGGCTGGTGCGCGTGAAATTCTGGACTGGACAGCAGAGAAAGGAATTCAAAATTTCGTTTATACACACAAGAGTGACAATGCTTTTCAAGTTTTGGAGGATTTGGGTGTCCGTCACCATTTCACAGAAATCTTGACCAGCGATTCTGGTTTTGCCCGCAAACCAAGTCCAGAAGCTCTGCTATTTCTCATCGAAAAATACGGACTGGATAAGGAAAAGACCTACTATATCGGTGATCGTTTGCTCGATGTAGAAACAGCTATCAACGCAGGGATTCATAGTATCAACCTGCAAATTGATGGTGTGGAGCAGAATCAAAACATCAAAGCTTTGTTAGAAATCAAAGAATTATTTGAGGATTAAGGAAATCTTAAGCTAATCGGGCTATACTATCCTTATCCTAAAACTTTTCTTTTTCATATAATCTCCTTGAAAGCCCAGTCACCGTGCTGGGTTTTCTGTTATAATGGATCTATGAAAGAACGAGATGTTGAAAAGGCCTTGTTGGCAGACCAGGACATGAAAATCATTCTGGGGATTATTGCTTCTTTGAGACTGAAAGATGCCTGGCTCTGTGCGGGGACCATACGAAATTTTTTGTGGAATGGCGGAGCTTTTGATCCAGAAACGGATGTGGATGTGATTTTCCATGATGTGACGGTTTCCTATGAAGAAACGCTGGCGATTGAGAAGAACTTGCGTCAGACGTTTCCGAACTATCAGTGGGAAGTCAAAAATCAAGTCTATATGCACTAGCATAACCCAGAAACTAAACCCTATCTCTCCTACAAGGATGCTATGAGCAAATATCCCGAGCGGTGTACGGCAATCGGCGCTCGTCTCTTAGAGGACGGACGAGTAGAAATATTTTGTCCCTATGGTCTAGAAGATATTTTCTATTATCGTGTCCGACCGACACCGTATTTTCAAGAACATCCGAAACGTATGCAACTTTATCGGAATCGGCTTGTCAAAAAGAATTGGAAGAGTAAGTGGCCGCAACTTAATATGATCGAGTTGGAAGAAAAAAGAATTTAGATTTCGTTAAGAAAGATGTACTATACTATTGTCAAGCTAGAATTAGTACACTTTTACTGAAATAGTTTCAGTATCTTCACCTGTAAGAGCTAAAGCTCAGACGGCTGGCCTATCTTTTTCATATAATCTCCTTGAAAACAGTTGGCAGTTGCCGGCTGTTTTCTGTTTGTTTTCTTCTATTATAATTAATCAAAAAGATAAGAAGTTGGCTCGGTTGAGATACCAGAAAAAAGTTTTTAAGATTTTTTAAAAAAGAAAGCATAATCTCTTGCATTGGTTAATAGAATCTGGTAGAATGTTCTAGTGCCGTAAAAATTACGGCTGTAGCTTTGATGCAAGAGGTTGCGACACGCTCGGTTGCATTGCCACGCGACCCGTGTTGGTTTTCTTGTGGAGCTAGCCTATTATCTTAAATAGACGAAAAGGAGACAAAGATGGCAAACAAAAAAATCCGCATCCGCTTGAAAGCGTACGAACACCGTACACTTGATACAGCTGCTGCAAAAATCGTTGAAACTGCAACTCGTACAGGTGCACAAGTAGCAGGTCCAGTTCCGCTTCCAACAGAACGTAGCCTCTACACAATCATCCGTGCGACTCACAAGTACAAAGATTCTCGTGAGCAGTTCGAAATGCGTACACACAAACGTTTGATCGATATCGTTAACCCAACTCAAAAAACAGTTGATGCCTTGATGAAATTGGATCTTCCAAGTGGTGTGAACGTAGAAATCAAATTGTAATCAAGTAACAAGGTAGACAAGCAAGTGTTCATAATTGAACACGGGCTAAACTCCGTGTGAAAAAGATAAACTTTCCTAGAAACAGAGGTTTCTTCGTCAAGTTTCCTATTTTCACTTTGAGTTTGACGCCCTGTGTATCTTGATTTGAGCATGAAAAACGCTCGTTAAAAACTTTTTAATACAAAATAAGAAAAGGAATATTTTTCTCATGACAAAAGGAATCTTAGGGAAAAAAGTGGGAATGACTCAAATCTTCACTGAATCTGGTGAATTTATCCCTGTTACTGTCATCGAAGCAACTCCAAACGTTGTTCTTCAAGTGAAAACAGTTGAAACTGACGGTTATGCGGCAGTTCAAGTTGGTTTTGATGACAAACGTGAAGTATTGAGCAACAAACCTGCCAAAGGCCATGTAGCTAAAGCTAACACAGCTCCTAAGCGCTTCATTCGTGAATTCAAAAACATTGAAGGCTTGGAAGTTGGACAAGAAATTACAGTTGAAACTTTCGCAGCTGGTGATGTTGTTGATGTAACTGGTACATCTAAAGGTAAAGGTTTCCAAGGTGTTATCAAACGCCATGGTCAATCACGTGGTCCTATGGCTCACGGTTCTCGTTACCACCGTCGTCCAGGTTCTATGGGTCCTGTTGCACCTAACCGTGTATTCAAAGGTAAAAACCTTGCAGGTCGCATGGGCGGCAACCGTGTAACAATTCAAAACCTTGAAGTGGTACAAGTTGTTCCAGAAAAGAACGTTATCCTTATCAAAGGTAACGTACCAGGTGCTAAGAAATCTCTTATCACTATCAAGTCAGCAGTTAAAGCTGGTAAATAATAAGGAAAGGGGAAATCAGTCGAAATGGCAAACGTAACATTATTTGACCAAACTGGTAAACAAGCTGGTGAAGTAGTTCTTAACGATGCGATCTTTGGTATCGAGCCAAACCAAGCAGTTGTGTTTGATGTAATCATCAGCCAACGTGCTAGCCTTCGTCAAGGTACTCACGCAGTTAAAAACCGTTCAGCAGTCTCAGGTGGCGGACGCAAACCATGGCGTCAAAAAGGAACTGGACGTGCTCGTCAAGGTTCTATCCGTTCACCACAATGGCGTGGCGGTGGCGTAGTCTTCGGACCAACTCCACGTTCATACGCGTACAAACTTCCACAAAAAGTTCGTCGCTTGGCGCTTAAATCTGTTTATTCAGAAAAAGTTGCTGAAAACAAATTTGTAGCTGTTAACTCACTTGAATTCACAGCTCCAAAAACTGCTGAATTTGCAAAAGTGCTTGCAGCATTGAGCATTGATTCTAAAGTCCTTGTTATTCTTGAAGAAGGCAACGAATTCGCAGCTCTTTCTGCTCGTAACATCCCAGGAGTTAAAGTTGCAACTGCAACAACTGCAAGCGTACTTGACATCGCAAATGCAGACAAACTTCTTGTAACTCAAGCAGCTATCTCTAAAATTGAGGAGGTTCTTGCATAATGAATTTGTATGATGTTATCAAAAAACCTGTCATCACAGAAAGCTCAATGGGCCAACTCGAAGCAGGCAAGTATGTATTTGAAGTTGACACTCGTGCGCACAAACTCTTGATCAAGCAAGCTGTTGAAGCTGCATTCGAGGGTGTTAAAGTTGCAAATGTTAACACAATCAACGTGAAACCTAAAACAAAACGCGTAGGTCGTTATGTAGGTCGCACAAACAAAGTGAAAAAAGCAATCATCACATTGGCTGCTGATTCAAAAGCGATCGAATTGTTCGCTACAGCTGACGCTGAATAATCAAAGGAGGAATTAACGTGGGTATTAAAGTTTATAAACCAACGACAAATGGCCGTCGTAACATGACTTCTTTGGACTTCGCTGAAATCACAACAAGTACTCCAGAAAAAAGCTTGCTTGTTGCTTTGAAGAGCAAAGCTGGTCGTAACAACAACGGTCGCATCACTGTTCGTCACCAAGGTGGCGGTCACAAACGTTTCTACCGTTTGGTAGACTTCAAACGTAACAAAGATGGCGTTGAAGCAATCGTTAAAACTATCGAGTACGATCCAAACCGTTCAGCAAACATCGCTCTTGTACACTACACAGACGGTGTTAAAGCTTACATCATTGCTCCTAAAGGTCTTGAAGTTGGTCAACGCATCGTTTCAGGCCCAGAAGCAGATATCAAAGTTGGTAACGCACTTCCACTTGCAAACATCCCAGTCGGTACTGTTGTTCACAACATTGAGTTGAAACCAGGTCGCGGTGGTGAGTTGGTTCGTGCTGCTGGTGCATCTGCACAGGTTCTTGGTCAAGAAGGTAAATACGTTCTTGTTCGCCTTCAATCAGGTGAAGTTCGTATGATTCTTGGTACTTGCCGTGCTACTGTTGGTACTGTAGGTAACGAACAACATGGCCTTGTTAACCTTGGTAAAGCAGGTCGTAGCCGTTGGAAAGGTATCCGTCCAACAGTTCGCGGTTCTGTAATGAACCCTAACGATCACCCACACGGTGGTGGTGAAGGTAAAGCACCAGTTGGTCGTAAAGCACCATCTACACCATGGGGTAAACCAGCTCTTGGTTTGAAAACTCGTAACAAGAAAGCTAAATCTGACAAACTTATCGTTCGTCGTCGCAACCAAAAATAATCTATTCTTAGTTGCTTAGCATTCTATATCATCCGCCAACTCGGTAGCCCGCTAAGCGGGCAAGCCGCTGTGGTACATATTTTAAAGGAGAAAACACTAAAATGGGACGTAGTCTTAAAAAAGGACCTTTCGTCGATGAGCATTTGATGAAAAAAGTTGAAGCTCAAGCAAACGACGAAAAGAAAAAAGTAATTAAAACTTGGTCACGTCGTTCAACGATCTTCCCAAGTTTCATCGGTTATACAATCGCAGTTTACGATGGACGTAAACACGTACCTGTATACATTCAAGAAGACATGGTAGGTCACAAACTTGGTGAATTTGCACCAACTCGTACTTACAAAGGTCATGCTGCTGACGACAAGAAAACTCGTCGTAAATAATTTAGGAGGAAAACACAATGGCAGAAATTACTTCAGCTAAAGCAACTGCTCGCACAGTACGTGTTTCACCTCGTAAATCACGTCTTGTCTTGGATAACATCCGTGGCAAAAGCGTAGCAGACGCAATCGCAATCTTGAAATTCACACCAAACAAAGCTGCAGGCATTATCGAGGGAGTTTTGAACTCAGCAATCGCTAACGCTGAAAACAACTTTGGTTTGGAAAAAGCTAACTTGGTAGTCAGCGAAGCATTCGCAAACGAAGGACCAACGTTGAAACGTTTCCGTCCACGTGCGAAAGGTTCTGCTTCACCAATCAACAAACGCACAGCTCACATCACTGTAGTTGTGGCAGAGAAATAAGGAGGTAAAAACGTGGGTCAAAAAGTACATCCAATTGGTATGCGTGTTGGCATCATCCGTGATTGGGATGCTAAATGGTATGCTGAAAAAGAATACGCGGATTACCTTCATGAAGATCTTGCAATCCGCAACTTTATCAAAAAAGAATTGGCTGATGCATCAACATCAACAATCGAAATCGAACGTGCTGTAAATAAAGTAATCGTTTCTATCCACACTGCTAAGCCAGGTATGGTTATCGGTAAAGCTGGTAGCAACGTTGATGCACTTCGTGCTCAATTGAACAAATTGACTGGTAAACAAGTACACATCAATATCATCGAAATCAAACAACCTGATTTGGATGCACACCTTGTTGGTGAGTCAATCGCTCGTCAATTGGAGCAACGTGTGGCATTCCGCCGTGCTCAAAAACAAGCTATCCAACGTGCAATGCGCGCTGGTGCAAAAGGTATCAAAACACAAGTTTCTGGTCGTTTGAACGGTGCTGATATTGCCCGTGCAGAAGGCTACTCAGAAGGAACTGTTCCTCTTCATACACTTCGTGCGGATATCGACTACGCTTGGGAAGAAGCTTTGACAACTTACGGTAAACTTGGTATCAAAGTATGGATCTACCGTGGTGAAGTTCTTCCAGCTCGTAAAAACACTAAAGGAGGTAAATAACAAATGTTAGTACCTAAACGTGTAAAACACCGTCGTGAATTCCGTGGAAAAATGCGCGGTGAAGCTAAAGGTGGAAAACAAGTAGACTTTGGTCAATACGGTCTTCAAGCAACTACTAGCTCATGGATTACAAACCGCCAAATCGAAGCTGCCCGTATCGCTATGACGCGTTACATGAAACGTGGTGGTAAAGTTTGGATTAAAATCTTCCCACACAAATCATACACTGCTAAAGCTATCGGTGTACGTATGGGTTCTGGTAAAGGTGCTCCTGAAGGTTGGGTAGCTCCAGTTAAACGCGGTAAGGTTATGTTTGAAGTAGCTGGCGTTTCTGAAGAAATTGCACGCGAAGCATTCCGCCTTGCTGGTCACAAATTGCCAGTTAAAGTTAAATTCGTAAAACGTGAAGCAGAATAAGGAGAAGACATGAAACTTCAAGAAATTAAAGATTTTGTAAAAGAACTTCGTGGCCTTTCTCAAGAAGAACTTGCTAAGAAAGAAAACGAATTGAAGAAAGAACTCTTCGAACTTCGTTTCCAAGCTGCTGCTGGTCAACTTGAGCAAACTGCTCGTTTGAACGAAGTGAAGAAACAAATTGCACGTATCAAGACTGTGCAATCTGAAACTAAATAATAGATTGGGAAAGGAGAATTTCAATGGAACGCAATAATCGTAAAGTTCTTGTTGGACGCGTAGTATCTGACAAAATGGACAAAACAATCACAGTTGTAGTTGAAACTAAACGTAACCACCCAGTCTATGGTAAACGTATTAACTACTCTAAAAAGTACAAAGCTCATGATGAAAACAATGTTGCTAAAGAAGGCGATATCGTTCGTATCATGGAAACTCGCCCACTTTCAGCTACAAAACGTTTCCGTCTTGTAGAAGTTGTGGAAGAGGCAGTTATCATTTAATCAACCTGAAAGGAGAAAATTGACATGATTCAAACAGAAACTCGTTTGAAAGTTGCTGACAACAGTGGCGCACGTGAAATCTTGACAATCAAAGTTCTTGGTGGTTCAGGACGTAAATTCGCGAACATCGGCGACATCATCGTTGCTTCAGTAAAACAAGCTACTCCTGGTGGTGCGGTTAAAAAAGGTGACGTTGTTAAAGCCGTTATCGTTCGTACTAAGACAGGTGCTCGTCGTGCTGATGGTTCATACATCAAATTCGATGAGAATGCTGCAGTTATCATCCGTGAAGACAAAAACCCTCGCGGAACTCGTATCTTTGGCCCAGTGGCACGCGAATTGCGTGATGGCGGTTTTATGAAAATCGTTTCATTGGCACCAGAAGTACTTTAATTTAAAATCTAACAAACTAAGTCCCCTGGTTACATTACTAACCAGGGTGCCCATTAGGGCGTAAGAAATCATAGGAGAAATCAAATGTTTGTAAAAAAAGGCGATAAAGTTCGCGTAATCGCTGGTAAAGACAAAGGCGTTGAAGCTCTTGTTGTAACAGCACTTCCAAAAGTAAACAAAGTTATTGTTGAAGGTGTTAACATCGTTAAGAAACACCAAAAACCAAACAGCGAAAACCCTCAAGGCGCTATCGTTGAAAAAGAAGCTCCAATCCATGTGTCAAACGTTCAAGTTCTTGACAAAAATGGTGTTGCAGGACGCGTTGGTTACAAGTTTGTAGACGGCAAAAAAGTTCGCTACAACAAAAAATCAGGCGAAGTGCTTGATTAATCACGAAGGAAAGGAGAAGTATAATGGCAAATCGTTTAAAAGAAAAATATCTTAATGAAGTAGTTCCTGCTTTGACTGAACAATTTAACTATTCTTCAGTTATGGCTGTGCCAAAAGTTGATAAGATCGTTTTGAACATGGGTGTTGGTGACGCTGTTTCTAACGCTAAAAACCTTGAGAAAGCTGCTCAAGAATTGGCTTTGATTTCAGGTCAAAAACCACTTATCACTAAAGCTAAGAAATCAATCGCCGGCTTCCGTCTTCGTGAGGGTGTTGCGATCGGTGCGAAAGTAACTCTTCGTGGCGAACGTATGTATGAGTTCTTGGACAAATTGGTTACAGTTTCACTTCCACGTGTACGTGACTTCCACGGTGTACCAACTAAGTCATTCGACGGACGTGGTAACTACACACTTGGTGTGAAAGAGCAATTGATCTTCCCAGAAATCAACTTCGACGATGTTGATAAAACTCGCGGTATGGATATCGTTATCGTTACAACTGCTAACACTGACGAAGAATCACGTGCATTGCTTACTGGCCTTGGTATGCCGTTTGCAAAATAAGAGGGAGAGAATAAATGGCTAAAAAATCAATGATCGCTAAGAACAAACGCCCAGCTAAGTTCTCTACACAAGCTTACACACGCTGTGAAAAATGTGGACGTCCACACTCAGTTTACCGCAAATTCAAATTGTGCCGTGTATGCTTCCGCGACTTGGCTTACCTTGGACAAATTCCTGGCGTAACAAAAGCTTCTTGGTAAGATAAGATGTGAGAGCGTTTAGCAACCAACGCGAAGATAGGAGATTTGACGATGAAGTTTACTTCTAGGAAAATCTATCTTCTTTGCTAAGGTTGTAGCTCGAACTCAATTGTATAAATAAACCCGATACAAAGTTTGCTTGTCAATTTGAACACGGGCGAAAGCCTGTGTGAAAAAGACAAACTTTCCTAGAAACGAGGTTTCTTCGTCAAGTTTTCTATTTTCACTTTGGCTTTTAGCGCCCTTTGTATCATGAATTAACTAGCAAGTGATCCAATCAAACTGCTAGTAAGAGGAGAAACAACAAATGGTTATGACTGACCCAATTGCAGATTTTTTGACACGTATTCGTAACGCTAACCAAGCAAAACACGAAGTGCTTGAAGTACCTGCATCAAACATCAAAAAAGGTATTGCTACAATCCTTAAAAACGAAGGTTTTGTGAAAAACGTTGAATTCATCGAAGATGACAAACAAGGCATCATCCGTGTATTCTTGAAATACGGACCAAACGGTGAAAAAGTTATCACTAACTTGAAACGCGTTTCAAAACCAGGTCTTCGTGTTTACTCAAAACGTGAAGATATTCCAAAAGTTCTTAGCGGACTTGGTATCGCAATCATCTCAACATCAGAAGGTCTTTTGACTGACAAACAAGCTCGTCAAAAGAACGTTGGTGGTGAGGTTATCGCATACGTTTGGTAATTGGATGATACCAAGAGCGTAGTGACCCAAGTGAAAATAGGAAATCAAACGAAGAATACTTGTATTCAAGTTTGATTTATCTTTTTCACACAGGTCACAGCTCGGGTTCAAATCTAATAATCTGATTTAAAGGTATCATAAAACCAAACTAGAACAAGATTCACTAATTGAACATGCCTACAACTCTTTGAAAAAAGATAAACTCTCCTTAGATGCTCAAGCATCAGCAGTCGAGTTTCCTATTTTTCTTCGAGTTGCTTAACGGCTTTGTATCTTGTTCACCCCGTGAAAACTAGTCGCTAGACGGCTTGATAATTTAACAGGAGAATTTAGAAATATGTCACGTATTGGTAATAAAGTAATTACATTGCCTGCTGGTGTTGAGCTTGCTCAAAACAACGGCGTGGTAACTGTAAAAGGACCTAAAGGGGAATTGACTCGTGAATTCCCAACTGCTATTGAAATCCGTGTGGAAGGTACAGAAGTTACTCTTCACCGTCCAAACGATTCAAAAGAAATGAAGACTATTCACGGTACTAGCCGTGCTAACCTCAACAACATGGTTGTTGGTGTTTCTGAAGGCTTCAAAAAAGAACTTGAAATGCGTGGTGTCGGTTACCGTGCTCAATTGGCTGGTAACAAATTGACACTTGCTGTTGGTAAATCACATCCAGATGAAGTGGTTGCACCAGAAGGTATTACATTTGAAGTTCCAACACCAACACAAATCGTCGTGTCTGGTATCAACAAAGAAGTTGTTGGTCAAACAGCAGCTTACATCCGTAGCCTTCGCGCTCCTGAGCCATACAAAGGTAAAGGTATCCGCTACGTTGGTGAATTCGTTCGCCGTAAAGAAGGTAAAACAGGTAAATAATAGCTTGCTGAGGTGGCTTAGCCACCTGGCTGACTATTTCTCAAATTGTTTCGTAAGAAACAGAATCATACATTAAGAGGTGAATATTGTGATTTCAAAACCAGATAAAAACAAAATCCGCCAAAAACGCCACCGTCGCGTTCGCGGTAAAATCTCTGGAACTGCTGCTCGCCCACGTTTGAACATTTTCCGTTCTAATACAGGCATCTACGCTCAAGTGATTGATGACGTAGCGGGTGTAACGCTCGCAAGCGCTTCTACTCTTGATAAAGAAGTTTCAAAAGGTACTAAGACAGAACAAGCTGTTGTTGTAGGTAAACTCGTTGCTGAACGCGCGGTAGCTAAAGGTATTTCTGAAGTGGTCTTTGACCGCGGTGGATATCTCTATCACGGACGTGTGAAAGCTTTGGCTGAATCAGCTCGTGAAAACGGATTGAAATTCTAATAGGGAGGACACTAAGAAATGGCATTCAAAGATAACGCAGTTGAAATTGAAGAACGCGTAGTAGCCATCAACCGTGTTACAAAAGTTGTTAAAGGTGGACGTCGTCTTCGTTTTGCAGCTCTTGTGGTTGTTGGTGACCGTAACGGTCGCGTAGGTTTCGGTACTGGTAAAGCTCAAGAAGTACCAGAAGCTATCCGTAAAGCAGTTGAATCTGCTAAGAAAAACATGATTGAAGTACCAATGGTTGGTACAACAATTCCTCACGAAGTTCGCTCAGAATTTGGCGGTGCTCGTGTATTGTTGAAACCTGCTTCAGAAGGTTCTGGGGTTGCTGCCGGTGGTGCAACTCGTGCCGTAATCGAATTGGCAGGTATCGCAGATGTGACTTCTAAGTCACTTGGTTCAAACACACCAATCAACATCGTTCGCGCAACAGTTGAAGGTTTGAAACAATTGAAACGTGCTGAAGAAGTGGCTGCACTTCGTGGCATTTCAGTTTCTGATTTAGCATAAGAAAGGAGATACTCATGGCTCAAATTAAAATCACTTTGACTAAGTCTCCAATCGGTCGCAAACCAGAACAACGTAAAACAGTTGTTGCACTTGGACTTGGTAAATTGAACAGCTCAGTTGTTAAGGAAGATAACCCAGCTATCCTTGGTATGGTGAACGCTATCTCTCACTTGGTAACTGTCGAAGAAGTAAACTAAGTCATTGCACTTGGTTTTGCCAAACCTAGTTTGTGCAACTTCTAAATAATTAAACAATTGACGAAGTCGCATAGAGAAATCTTTGCGACTTACTGTCAGTATAGTGGCGAGTTTGTGGAAGAAGACTCTTTGGTCTCCACAGGCGCTAGCATTGAAAAAAGAGGAGAAAAAATAATGAAACTTCATGAATTGCAACCTGCAACAGGTTCTCGTAAAGTCCGCAACCGTGTAGGTCGTGGTACATCATCAAGTAACGGTAAAACTTCTGGCCGTGGTCAAAAAGGTCAAAAAGCTCGTAGCGGTGGCGGTGTTCGCCCAGGTTTTGAAGGTGGACAAACTCCATTGTTCCGTCGTCTTCCAAAACGTGGTTTCACAAACATCAACGCTAAAGAGTACGCAATCGTTAACCTTGATCAATTGAACGCTTTTGAAGATGGTGCAGAAGTAACACCAGTTGTGCTTATCGAAGCTGGAATCGTTAAAGCTGAAAAATCAGGAATTAAGATTCTTGGTAACGGCGAATTGACGAAGAAATTGACAGTTAAAGCTGCTAAATTCTCTAAATCAGCTGAAGAAGCAATCACTTCTAAAGGTGGCTCAGTAGAAGTCATCTAAGAGGTGACAGCCTATGTTTTTTAAACTTTTAAAAGATGCCTTAAAGGTCAAAAACGTACGTAAAAAGATTCTTTTTACCTTGTTTATCCTTTTTGTCTTCCGAATCGGGACTCACATTACTGTTCCAGGTGTAAATGCAAAAAGCCTAGAGGCCCTCTCAAATGTACCATTTTTGAACATGTTGAGTTTGGTCTCTGGTAACGCCATGCGTAACTTTTCTGTATTTGCACTTGGAGTGAGTCCATACATTACCGCATCCATCATTGTTCAGCTCCTACAAATGGATATTCTTCCAAAATTTGTAGAATGGGGCAGACAAGGAGAGGTCGGTCGGCGAAAACTAAATCAAGCTACTCGATACATTTCAGTTGTTTTGGCCTTTGTTCAATCAATCGGTATTACTGCCAGCTTTAATGCCCTCTCAGGTGCTAAGTTGACATCCATGCCTTTGGATTGGAAAACCTATCTCATTATCGGATCTATTCTGACAACAGGATCGGTTATCGTTTCCTGGTTGGGTGAGTTGATTTCTGATAAGGGCTATGGAAATGGTACATCAATGATAATCTTTGCAGGTATCATTTCATCATTGCCAGGAACCTTTTATGAAATCTATGAAGATCGCTTCATCAACATTGAATCTAGTCGTTTAGTAGAGTCTGCGATTTATGTAGCGATTTTGGTAGTTTTGATCTTAGTGGTAATCTACTTTACAACCTTTGTTCAACAAGCTGAATACAAAATTCCAATTCAGTACACCAAACGTGCCCAAGGTGCACCATCTAGTTCTTACTTGCCGTTGAAGCTGAATCCAGCTGGTGTTATCCCTGTTATCTTTGCAGGTTCCATCACTGCGATTCCAACTTCAATCATCCAATTCTTAGCAAGTCAAAACCGTAGTATTGGTTGGTTATTGAATATTCAGGAATACTTTGATTATTCAACCGTTAAAGGTATGGTTGTTTATGCCCTGCTCATCATTTTGTTTACTTTCTTCTATACTTTTGTTCAGGTTAACCCTGAGAAAACTGCTGAAAGTTTGCAAAAGAGTGCTGCATACATCCACGGTGTTCGTCCAGGAAATGGAACAGAGAAATATCTTTCAACCCTCTTGAAACGATTGGCAGCGATCGGCTCACTCTTCTTGAGCTTCATTGCCCTTCTTCCAATCTTGGCTCAAAATCTATTTGGATTATCTTCAAACATCGCTTTCCTTGGTACCAGTCTGATCATCGTCATCATGACAAGTATCGAAGGTATCAAGCAATTGGAAGGCTACCTTCTTAAGAGAAAATATGTAGGTTTTATGGAAATTACAGACTAGTACGCTAGTCACTTCCCTTTTAGGGAATTTTGAAATAGGAGCTGAAGTGACGATTGTTAGTCGTCTAGCTCCTATTTTGTTTTTAGATAAGTTTGTCAATTGTGGCAAATTTATGTGAAAACAAAATAAGGAGTTTGTCATGAATCTTTTAATCATGGGCTTACCAGGTGCAGGCAAGGGCACTCAAGCCGCAAAGATTGTTGAAAAATTTAATGTTGCTCATATTTCCACTGGAGATATGTTCCGTGCAGCAATGGCCAATCAAACTGAAATGGGACTTTTGGCTAAGTCATACATCGACAAGGGCGATTTAGTACCAGATGAAGTGACCAACGGTATTGTTAAAGAACGTTTGCTACAAGATGACATCAAAGAAAAAGGTTTCTTGTTGGATGGTTATCCACGCACGATTGAGCAAGCACACGCCTTGGATGCAAGTTTGGCAGATTTGGGCATTGAATTGCAAGGGGTGATTAACATTGAAATCGACCCAGCAAAATTGGTGGAGCGTCTAAGCGGCCGTATCATTCATAAAGAAACGGGAGAAACCTTCCACAAAATCTTCAATCCACCAGTTGGTGATTATAAAGAAGAGGATTTCTACCAACGTGAAGATGATAAACCGGAATCTGTACAACGCCGTTTAGAAGTCAATATTGCACAAGGTCAGCCAATCATCGACCATTACCGAAACAAAGGTTTGGTTCATGATATCGAAGGCGATCAAGATATCGAAGTGGTTTTTGCTGCAATCGATACAGTTTTAACAAATTTGAAATAATTAAAGGGATTAGGCTTGCGTTTTGTTGACAAACATGATAAAATAGCCTAGTCTGACTTATAATTGTTACCTCTGTGTTCAGAGGGCATCAAATCGAAATTTAGAGAGGGGATACTTTTGCATGGCAAAAGAAGATGTGATTGAAATTGAAGGTAAAGTAGTCGATACTATGCCTAATGCTATGTTCACTGTTGAGTTGGAAAATGGACACCAAGTCCTTGCAACTGTTTCAGGAAAAATCCGTAAAAACTACATCCGTATTTTAGTCGGTGACCGTGTAACTGTTGAGCTTAGTCCTTACGACTTGACGCGTGGCCGTATCACATACCGCTTTAAATAGTCGAAATACTTGGAGGGATTAAACATGAAAGTAAGACCATCGGTCAAACCAATTTGCGAATACTGCAAAGTTATTCGTCGTAATGGTCGTGTTATGGTGATTTGCCCAGCAAACCCTAAACACAAGCAACGTCAAGGTTAAGAAATAGAAAGGAGAAAACATGGCTCGTATTGCTGGAGTTGACATTCCAAATGACAAACGTGTAGTTATTTCATTGACTTATGTTTACGGTATCGGTCTCGCAACTTCTAAGAAAATTCTTGCTGCTGCAGGTATTTCAGAAGATGTTCGCGTAAAAGACTTGACACCTGATCAAGAAGACGCTATCCGTCGTGAAGTTGATGCAATCAAAGTTGAAGGTGACCTCCGTCGTGAAGTTAACTTGAACATCAAACGTTTGATGGAAATCGGTTCATACCGTGGTATCCGTCACCGTCGTGGACTTCCTGTCCGTGGACAAAACACTAAAAACAATGCCCGCACTCGTAAAGGTAAAGCTGTTGCGATCGCAGGTAAGAAAAAATAAAATAGGAGGTAGAAAAATTGGCTAAACCAACACGTAAACGTCGTGTGAAAAAGAATATCGAATCTGGTATTGCTCATATTCACGCAACATTTAATAACACTATTGTTATGATTACTGATGTGCATGGTAACGCTCTTGCTTGGTCATCAGCTGGTGCTCTTGGTTTCAAAGGTTCTCGTAAATCTACACCATTTGCTGCTCAAATGGCTGCTGAAGCTGCTGCTAAATCTGCACAAGAACACGGTCTTAAAACAGTTGAAGTTACCGTTAAAGGCCCAGGTTCAGGTCGTGAGTCTGCTATCCGCGCTCTTGCTGCCGCTGGTCTTGAAGTAACAGCAATTCGTGATGTGACTCCTGTACCACACAATGGTGCTCGTCCTCCAAAACGTCGCCGTGTATAATCATACAAACCATACACAGCTTTTCGTTTAAGAGGGAGTAGGAAATGATTGAGTTTGAAAAACCAACTATAACAAAAATTGATGAAAATAAAGATTTTGGTAGATTTGTAATCGAACCACTTGAGCGTGGTTACGGCACAACTCTCGGAAATTCTCTTCGTCGTGTACTTTTGGCATCTCTTCCAGGTGCTGCTGTAACTTCAATTAAAATCGAGGGAGTATTGCACGAATTCGATACCGTTCCAGGTGTTCGTGAAGATGTTATGCAAATCATTCTTAACATCAAAGGGATTTCTGTAAAATCTTATGTCGAAGACGAAAAGACGATTGAACTTGATGTGGTGGGTCCAGCAGATGTAACTGCAGGCGATATTCTAACAGACAGTGATATTGAAATTGTAAACCCTGATCATCATCTCTTCACTATTGCTGAAGGCGCTAGCTTCAAAGCAGTTCTTAAAGTAAATTCAGGTCGAGGCTATGTTCCTGCTGAAGGAAACAAAAAAGATGATGCACCAGTAGGTACACTTGCTGTAGATTCGATCTATACGCCAGTGAAAAAAGTTAATTACCAAGTTGAACCAGCTCGTGTTGGTAGCAATGATGGTTTTGACAAACTAACACTTGAAATCATGACCAATGGTACAATTGTGCCAGAAGATGCCCTTGGCTTATCTGCTCGTATCTTGATGGAACATTTGGGTCTCTTTACAGACTTAACTGAGGTTGCAAAATCTGCAGAAGTGATGAAAGAAACTGAAGTGGCTTCCGATGATAAGATGTTAGACCGCACAATTGAAGAATTGGATCTCTCAGTACGTTCTTACAACTGTTTGAAACGTGCAGGAATCAATACTGTATTTGATTTGACAGAGAAATCTGAGCCAGAAATGATGAAAGTACGCAATCTTGGCCGTAAGAGTCTTGAAGAAGTCAAAGTTAAATTGGCTGATCTCGGTCTTGGATTGAAGAAAGATAAATAATATAGGAGGAAATCATGGCATACCGTAAACTAGGACGCACTAGCTCACAACGTAAAGCAATGTTGCGCGATTTGACGACAGACCTTTTGATCAACGAATCAATCGTTACAACTGAAGCTCGTGCTAAAGAAATCCGTAAAACAGTTGAAAAAATGATCACACTTGGTAAACGTGGCGATTTGCACGCTCGTCGTCAGGCAGCTGCATTTGTACGTAACGAAATCGCATCTGAAAACTATGATGAAGCTACTGATAAGTACACTTCTACTACAGCACTTCAAAAATTGTTCTCAGAAATCGCACCTCGTTATGCAGAACGCAACGGTGGATACACTCGTATTCTTAAAACTGAACCACGTCGTGGCGATGCAGCCCCAATGGCTATCATCGAATTAGTTTAATAATCATCAATTTTGTTGAGTGTTATGATGATGGAATAGTTGCTATTCTTAGTCTAGCTCTGGTCTACTGCTGGGCTTCTGCCCAGCGGTAACACTCATCAGAATAGACGTAACGCTTGTTTACGAAATCACTCTAAAATAGAATGATTTTGTAAGCAGGCGTTTTTAAGTAAGGAGAGGACCTTGTCTCTATCAAAACAATTATTATTTAAGCGTTACATTCAGCCGATTCCACAAGAAAAAGAACTATACATCGGAGTAGAACTAGAGTTTCCCATCGTTTCAAAAGCTGGTAGAGGAACTAAGAGCCAAGACATGGTTTCCTTACTGAGTGACTTGATGGCCCCCTTGCAAGCAATTGCAACTGCATGGGATGATGCAGGAAATATTATCGGAATTCAGACGCCAGCAAAAGACATGCTGGTTTTTGAAGTCACTTATACTACGCTTGAAATTGCTTTCGAAAAAGCAAGTAATCTTCACCAAATCGCAGATCGATTTCAAGACTATCTTCCGATTATTCAAGGTATTCTAAGTGAAAAGGGCTATGAACTACAAGGCAAGGGGCTTCATCCTTATTGGAAGGAGAATGATTACAGTCCAATACCGATAGGCCGCTACAAGCTTCTAATGGCTTATTTGGCCCTTGGAAAGTCTAGAAAGGATTGTCATGCCTTTCTAGACTATGCAGGCTTTATACATGGTAATCAAGTGCAATTTGATGTGGATCGAACATCCGTCCTGCCGGTATTGAATTTTTTTAACCTTTTGGAACCTGTTAAGGCCTATTTGTTTGCCAATTCAGGTCAAGATGAGATTGTTCAAGGACTGACGATTGCACGTGACTTCTTGTGGGAAAAATCGATGCACGGGGTCATTTCCAAAAATGTTGGGCCATTTGATTGGGGATTTGATCAGCTGGATGATTACCTCGATGTATTGGATCAGTCCGCCATGTTTTGCTGCAAACGAGACGGGGTCGATTACTACTTTCCTCCAATGACCGTCTCTGACTATTTTCAAGCAGAGAGCATCCAAGCTACAAATCTTTTGGGACAAACTAGGGCTCTTATTCCACAAAACGAAGACATCCAATATCATCGAGCCTATCATTATCAGCTGCTAACAACCCGTAGCACAGTCGAGCTAAGAAGTGTTTGCGCACAACCATTTGACCAGAGCTTTGTACCAACTGCCTTTCAATTAGGGCTGCTCTTTAATCGTACAAAGGCAGAAAAATTGATTTCCAACCATTTGCTGTACCGAGAGCAAAAATTTGATATCCCACAAATGCGTCATTTATTTTCTAAAAAGTATCTTGATTCAACCACAAAGTCTCAGATGCATCAGCTATCAAAAGAACTAGTGATCCTTGCAGAAGAAGGCTTACAAATGCGTGATTATGGGGAAGAAATTTATCTACAATCTCTAAAAGAAAAACTAGACCAGTAAAGGTTTAGTTTTTTTGGTATCTAAGAGTAATCGGACATTTATGTCCTGTTCAGGAGATGATATTGTTAGTAGAATGAAAACAAAAATAGGAAGAGGTAGACTATATGTTTTCATCAGAGTACAGAAAAGTTAAGGGAATAGTTGATAAAACCCGCAGAGAGTATTATTTAAAAGGCTGGGAAGTAAGCGATTGGCACCAA